>CAVRCY010000008.1:0-324466 GCA_963719775.1 uncultured Acidimicrobiia bacterium | reverse complement strand
GGACGGTTGCGGGGAGGCGACCGTCGCCGACCTTGCCGCCGTCGACGTAGAGCGTGACGGTCGCGCCCTTGGCGAGACCGCCGCCGTCATAAGCGAACTCCAGCGCGCCTGGTGGTCACCAGGAGGCAGAGGCTCGTCGCCGACGATGGTGAAGCGCTCGAGCCCGAGCAGGTTGTAGCAGTACTTCGGGATCCCATCCTTGGCGTACATGCACCAGCCGGCGAACGCGCCGCCCTGCGCGATGATTACGCCCTCGGCACCAGCCTCGGCCACGGTGACGTTCGCGGTGACGGCGTGTGACTTGTTCTTGGTCGTCAGGACGGAGTTCTCGCTGAGACGTCCATGCCACCGAAGAGCAGCTGGGTCTTGCCTTTGATCAGGCCGGGCCGACCCGCGAGGTCGGCGTTGAAGCGTTCGACGCGGCGGTCGTCGAGGGGGAGGACGTTGTACTTGGTCGCCTCGATGAGGAACAGACGCTGGAGCTCGGCGAGCTTGGCCGGGTTGTCGGCGGCGACATCGTGGGATTGCGTCCAGTCGTCGGGGCCGTAGAGCTCCCAGGCGTCGTTCTCGATCGCGGGCGGTGGTTCGGGCAGCCACGGTGTGCTGTGACGCGTCACCGCTGCCCATCCCTGGTGGTAGACGCCGCGGTTGACGAACATCTCGAAGTACTGCAGGTCGTGGCGCTCCGGAGCCTCGGCATCGTCGAAGGAGTACATCATGCTCGTGCCGTGGTGAGGCATCTGCTGGACGCCGTGCACGAAGGATGGCGCGGGGAGTCCGGCGGCTTCGAGAACGGTCGGGGCGATGTCGATGACATGGCAGAACTGCGACCTCAGCTCGCCGCGGGCGGTGAAGCCGTTCGGCCAGTGCACGATCGTTCCGTTCCGGGTACCGCCCCAGTGCGAGGCGACCTGCTTGGTCCACTGGTAGGGCGTGTCCATGGCGTGCGCCCAACCGACGGCGAAGTGGTTGTAGGCCTCGGGCCCTCCGAACTGGTCGATCTTCGAGGACATGAACTCGGCGGTCTCGAGGACCGCCGCGCCGTTGAACGCGAACGTCTCGTTGAACGTGCCGTTGATGCCGCCTTCTGCCGACGTGCCGTTGTCGCCGATGATGTAGTAGACGAGGGTGTCCTCGAGAACGCCGAGACCGTCGATCGCGTCGATGAGCCGCCCGATGTGATGGTCGGTATGCGCGAGGAACGCCGCGTACACCTCCATCTGACGTGCGAGGACGGGCTTGAGCTCATCGGCCATGTCGTCCCACGCCGGGATCTCCGCGGGTCGCGCGGTGAGCTCCGCGTCGGCAGGGATCACCCCGAGCGCCTTCTGGCGGGCGAAGATCTCCTCCCGGAGCGCGTCCCAGCCCGCATCGAAGCGACCGCGGTAGCGGTCGATCCAGTCCTTGGGCACGTGGTGAGGGGCGTGCGTCGCGCCGGGCGCGAAGTACGCAAAGAACGGCCGGTCGGGCATCAACGACTTCTGTTGACGCACCCATGAGATGGCCTTGTCGGTCATGTCCTCGGTGAAGTGGTAACCCTCCTCCGGAGTCTTGGGGGGCTCGAGCGGAGTCGTGCCCTCATAGATCGCCGGGTAGTACTGGTTCGTCTCGCCGCTGATGAAGCCGTAGAAGTACTCGAAACCACCGCCACCGGTGGGCCATGCGTCGAACGGGCCCATCGGGCTCGACTGGTGCACCGGCACCTCGTGGCACTTGCCGTACTGCGAGGTGGAGTACCCGTTCAGCTTGAGGATGTCCGCGAGCGGCGCGGCCGTGTTGGGGCGGATCCCGGTGTAGCCCGGCGCCGATGTCGCGAGCTCGGTGATGCAACCCATCCCGACCGCATGGTGATTGCGGCCGGTGAGCAACGCCTGGCGCGTCGGCGCGCACAGCGCAGTCGTGTGGAACCGGGTGTACTTCAGCCCTCCCGCGGCGAGCCGTTCCGCGACCGGAGTGTCGCAAGGCCCGCCGAACGCGCTCGAGGCAGCAAAGCCGACGTCATCGAGGAGCACGACGAGCACGTTCGGCGCGCCCGCGGGCGGCCGCAGCTCCTCGGTCGGCGCGAAGCTCGTCGCCGGATCCTTCGCGTCGTACGTGACCAGACCCGGATATGGCTGATGCGCATCAGGGATGGGTAGGTTCTGCCGGCCGATCATCGTTTCCCGTGCCATCTGCGCCTTCTCCTTTGGAGGTCGCGCCGGCGTGCGCGACACGTGGGTAGCCGTGGCGGCTCCTCACGAGCCGAGAGCCATGGTCTTCTGAGCGGCGAGCTCATCCTCGGTGAGAACGCCCTGGTCCTTCGGCTCCGCGAGCTGCACGAGCTGGGACTCGTCCAGCATCATTGGAACCGCGTGACTGCGCATCACCACGGGGTGGGTGACCCTGCGTCCGCGGGATGCGGCCGGAACGTGTTCGGCTCACCCATCCGGAGGTGAGGACACGGCACGACGGCGGGCGCACGATGATCGGACCGCATCAGTGGTCGGCGAGCAGTACGTGTCGCTGCTCGCCGACGAACCCAGGAACGAGATGTCATGAGCGATGTGTCCATTGATCAACTAGGGCCGGTCGACTACCTCGTGGTCGAGTTTCCGGCGAACGCGAGCAACTTCACGGGGGAGATGTTGAAGGAGCTGACGGCGCTCGTCGAGGGCGGGACCATTCGCGTCATCGACATGCTGATCCTGAAGAAGGACGCCGACGGCGGGATCGATGTCGTCGAGCTCGAAGACCTCGACGAGCTCGGCGAACTGCAGACCGTCGAGGCCGAGCTCGCCGAGATGTTGGCTGAGGACGACGTCGTCAACCTCGCTGCGGCGATGGAGCCGGGAAGCACTGCAGGCGTGCTGATCTGGGAGAACCTGTGGGCGGCGCCGTTCGCCTCGGCAGCACGCCGATCGGGCGGTCAACTGATCGCCAACGGACGGATCCCGATCCAGGGAATCATCGCCGCCATCGAGGCGGACGAAGCGATGAGCAGCGAAGGAGCATGACATGCCCATGAGAGCAGCCCGAGCCGGACGAGCCGGCGTCATCGGAGCACCGGTAGCGAGGACCGCGGTGGTCGCCGCAGCGGTGACGCCCGGACCTGCCCCTGTCGCCAAGGCCGCAGTTGTGGCGAGCGCGGTTTCCCCTGGACCCTCACCGGTAGCCAAGACCGCTGTCGTCGCGGCTGCGGTCACCCCTGGACGTCGGCGGCGGTTCTAGGCCCTTCGGGGCGGTGACCGACTCGGACCCGTCAGCGGACTGAACGACGATGCACTTCGAAGAGTGGATGGAGAACGTCGTCAAGGCGTTCGAGATCGCCGGCGTCGTCATGCTCGCCGTCGGATCGATCGTCACACTCGTGCGAGCCGCGACCGGTCTTGGCGCGAGGAGAACATCACGCGGCGTACCAAACGGCACGACAAGGAATCGGCCGCTCGGTCCTACTCGGCTTGGAAGTCCTGATCATCGCCGACATCGTGCAGACGGTCACGATCGATCCGACCTTCGAGAGCGCCGTCATCCTCGGGCTCATCGTGTTGGTTCGAACGTTCCTGAGCTTCTCGTTGGAGATCGAGCTCGAAGGAACGCTTCCATGGCGTCGACAACAGCAGTCCGAGAAGGTTTGAGCTGGCCCACGAGCCTGCGAGCAACAAGTGCGCGCCAGGTCTGCCACCCACCGTCCGCCCTTGATCGCCCGGTCAGAGCTCACGACGAGAGGCCGCGACGACCCATGACGCATCCCACCTCGATCACCAGGCAGGCGATCAGGACGCCCCGGGCGGCGGCCGTCGCCGGAATCGCCTTCTCGGGGCTGCTCATGGCAGCGATGGTGCTCGTCCGCGTCGCACTACCGAGTGATCCGAACGACGCTGAGGACTGGCTCGCCGATGGCTCCAAGCAAGCCGCTGTGCTCCTAGCCCTCAACCTGCTGCCATTCGCCGGCATCGCGTTTCTCTGGTTCATCGGGGTGGTACGGGACCGGATCGGCGAAGGCGAGGACCGGTTCTTCGCGACGGTGTTCTTGGGCAGTGGGCTGCTCTTCGTCGCCATGCTGTTCGCCACCGGGGCGGTGGTCGCAGGCCTCGTGCTGTCCGGGGAGGACCTTCCGACCCCCGGCGTGTGGTCGTTCGGCCGTCGCGTGTCCTACACGCTGCTCACCGTCTACGCGATGCGGATGGCAGCGGTCTTCGCCATCTCCACCACCACGATTGCCACCCGCCTCCGACTCGCTCCACGCTGGCTCACCATCCTCGGCCTGGCCAGCGGTGTCATCCTGCTGCTCTCAGCCGGCTTCATCCCCTGGATCGAGGTCGTCTTCCCCGTCTGGGTGTTCGTGTTCAGCCTGCACATCCTGGTCGCCTCGTTCCGGAATGGCGAGCCCACCACCGGCAACGAGCCGGCCACCTGATTCGGCGGGACAACGTGACGGCAGAGGCCAGAACCCGCCCGTCGCGTTGATGATCGATGAACCGGCGGTCGGCTCGTCACCCGGCATCGTCGCGAGAGCGAAGTGGTGAGCCTCGAAGCTGACGGCGGCGGTGAGAGCCCGCGGCCGAACATGTGCTCGCCGCGGCGCTCGGGATCACCCCCAGGCCCGTCAATGCACCACAGCATGGCCACCTAGCACGAGCTCGCGTCCGAGGCCGCGCCGAGGCAACCATCTACGCCTCCCGCGTCAGCCTGCTCGACACCCCTCAACCCACCCGGGGCCGGCTCTCCACGAACTCCAAGACGTGGGCGCCGACTGGATCAACCCTGCATTCCGGCGGCGCGACGATCCTCGAACTGCATTTGAGGTGGCGCGCTTGATCCTGCCCCGGCCGACTGCGGTGATGCGCGGCTGTCCGTGGCCAACGCAAGCGGCCACCCTTTCAGCAGCACGATGCATTGGCCCGCCATCGGTGCAGCGGGTTCAACGGGCTATCCCCGAACGCGCGCCCGTGGCGCTTGCCGGAGCATCCCTGATGTGCCGGTACGTGGCGGGCAGCTTTGCCTAACGCAGCAAGCGCTCCGGCACGTCGGCGACCGTGTCGGTGATCACCCGTATAACGACGGGTCGGGCGCGAGCCTCGAAGCGGGAACGGGACGACCCGACTGTTCGCCCGAGAGGTCCTCGAGGCACGGCGGAGCGGATCGAGCGCGCACCGAACTCGGCGCCGCTGAAGGCTGGTGGAGGACCGCCGGGCCGGCGGCTACCTCACCCCACTGGTCCGCTTCACCTTCACGCCGACCTGACGCCCTGACGTCACCCCGAAAACCACCCGCCACGAACCCACTCGGCATGGTCGCGATGTGCGAAACGGGTCGCGATCTACCGCCCGTGCGCTTCATCGTCGGTCTCCTCACGCGCGAGCGTCGGACTGGCGCCGAGCGCGAGGTCTGCCAGGAAGGTCGCCGCGCGAGTGGTGTTGAGCGGATTCATGAACATCAGGGCGCGGACGTCGCCGACCGCTCTGGCGAGTGGTGAGCCCGCCCTGAAGCCGGCACCGCCGCTGAGCAGCAGCGATCGATCGACGATGCGCATCGCGGCAGCACTCACCACGGCCTTCGCCGCCTGCACCTCGCCGAACACGGCGAGCACGTGGTCATCGCCCGCACGACGACCCTGGAACTCCTCGTCGTGCTCGTCGAGCACAATGCCGGCCCGTGCGAGCGCCGCTCGCGCCGAGTGGAGGTCGACCTCGTTGTCGGCCACCAGGGATCGAGTGCTGCCATCGGAAATGCCGCGACCGCGCAGCCGCTCGACCGCCAGGGTGTGGGCGGACTCGGCGATACCGAGCGACGCCGCTGCGTGGAACCCTCCGGATGCGAGGTTGCGCGAGGCGTAGCCCACGGTGGAGCCGCTCGGGAAGCCTCCCATGAAGGCCGATGCGTCGATCCTCACGTCCGTGAAGCGTCACCGAGTTGCTCCCCGAGGTTCGCATCCCGAGGGCATCCCAGTCGTCGTGCACCACGACGCCCGGTGAGCTGGAGGGGATCGCCACGTAGGCGTACCGCTCCCCCTTCGGTCCACCGACCGTCACGGAAGCCAGGAAGACGTCGGCTGCCGGCGACATCGTGCAGAAGATCTTCGACCCGTTGATCGTCCAGCGGCCGCCCTCCTCGACTGCGACCGTGGACGGTCTGGTCAGATCCTGGCCGGGCTCGCTGATGGCCGCGGCCATCACCACGCGACCGGCCACGAGGAGGTCCAGGACAGCACCCAGTGCTGCCTGTTCCTCCGCGTCCGCCGCGAGGTACTGACGCACCATGTTCGTGGCCACGACCACGTGCATGCTGACGCCGATCGTCGAGGCCGCATCACCCCGAGCGAGACGGCTGGCCGCCACGAGGAGGTCGTGCATCGACCGGACCCCTCGTCCTCCGAACTCCACCGGCACCGGTGCCGACAGCCAACCATTGTCGACCAGGGTGGTCAGGTGGTCGCGGATGTACGCGCCGCTGCGATCGTGCGCGCCGACCGTGTCGGCGAACGTTTCGGCCAGCTCCTCGGCCAGCTCCACCAGGTGGGAGCCGGGCTTGGTCCGTGCAGTGAGTTCCATGGTCGTTCCTCTCGGGTCGGCATCTCGTGCCGGTCGTGCCCGGTCAGCGTGACGGACCACGACACGGCTGTCTCGGAGAGCACGTGGAGGTTGCGTGGAGGTGCGGCAAGCGTCGGAATCCAGCCGATCTCCCGCCGCTCTCCAAGCAGTCCCGGCGACGTCGTGCGATCAATGAGCGCCGACACACACCGTCCCGATCACGGGGCTTCACCTTGGAGAAATCAATGACCACCACAGCCGATTCACCCACCGTCGACAACGGCGTCAACGTCGAAGCGCTCCTCGGCGCTCGCGAGGCGATGACCGACATGCCGGAGCTGGCCGAGTTCCAGTGGCGTGCGACGTCGACCTGGGTTGATGGAGTCCACACGCGGACCTCCATCGAGCACTTCCGCGGCGTCGGCGCCGAGCAGTCGCACCGCCACGCCTTCACCCTCGACACGGACCACCCGGAGATCTTCGCGGCCACCGATCGCGGTGTGACCCCGGTCGAGATGGTCCTCGCCGGCCTGGCCGGGTGCCTCACCGCCGGGGTCGCGACCGTGGCCACCCGTCGGGGCATCCAGCTGCGCTCCGTGCGGGCCACGGTCGAGGGCGACATGGACCTGGCCGGCATCCTCGGCATCGAGCGCGAGGCCCGCAACGGCTTCGGACACGTCCGCGTCGCCTACGAGATCGCGGCCGACGCCACGTCGGCCGAGATCGAGGCGATCGTCGCCCAGTCGCAGAAGCGCTCCGCCGTCTACGACATCATGACGAACCCGACGCCGGTCACCGTCACCGTGGTCTGAACGCGGCCATACGAAATGCCGACATCACGTCACGACGTGGTGATCGTCGGTGCGGGACAGGCAGGTCTGGCGATGAGCCGCTGCCTGTCCCGCCGCGACATCGACCACGTCATTCTGGAACGCCACGAGGTCGCCTCGGCCTGGGTCCACCAGCGCTGGGACTCACTCCGCCTGCTGACCCCGAACTGGATGACGCGCCTTCCGGGCGCCGATCCGTTCGACGGTCCGATCGATGGGTTCGCGCCCGCGTCCGACGTGGCGGTGCACCTCCGCAAGTACGCATCGACGATCGGTGCACCGGTCGTCGGCGGCTGCGCGGTCGAGCGCATCGAGCCCGACGCCTTCGGATGGCGCGTGTCGACATCCGCCGGAGCGATCGGCGCTCGAGCCGTCGTCCTGGCGACCGGGCCCGGCACGACCCCGCGGATCCCGGCTGCCGCGACCGCGCTGTCGGCAGCGCTCCACACGATGGGTGCACTGGAGTACAAGAACCCCGACGATGTCGAGGACGGTGGCGTGCTGGTGGTCGGAGCGTCCGCGTCAGGGACACAGATCGCCGATGAGCTCGCGAGGGCCGGCCGCAGCGTCGTCCTTTCAGTTGGCGAGCACGTCCGGGCGGTCCGGTCGTACCGCGGCCACGATCTCTATTGGTGGCTCGACCGCACCGGACTGCTGGACGAGCGGTACGACACGGTCGATGACATCCGCCGAGTCCGGGCGACACCGTCGTTCCAGCTCGTCGGATCCGATGACGGACGCAGCGTCGACCTCGATGCCCTGCAGTCGCGAGGCGTGCGGCTGGCCGGCCGCCTGGTCGGCAGCGAGCGGAAGCGGGCGATCTTCTCCGGGTCGCTCGCGAACGTTTGCGCGTCTGCCGACCTCAAGTTGGAGCGTCTGCTCTCACAATTCGACCACTTCGCGTCCGCACGCGGCCTCGACGGCCTCACCGACCCGTGGCGTCCGGAACGCACCAGAGTTCCCGAACCGCTCCTCGAACTCCGAAGTGCCGCGCTGCGCACCGTGATCTGGGCGACCGGGCACGCCCCGACCTTCCCCGACATCGGCGCCCCGGTGTTCGACCGACTCGGGCGACTCGTGCACGACGGTGGCGTCGTGGGCACGACCGGGTTGTACGTGCTGGGCCTTCCGTTCCTGCGGCGTCGACGCTCGTCCTTCATCGACGGTGCCGGTGCAGATGCCGAGGCTCTGGCCGAGCGGATCGACGCCCACCTCGGAAGAAGGAACGTCGCGTAGCAACGCGTCAGCCCGCGTTCGGCGTGCCCGGACCGGCATGTCGTGGACGATCGGCCGACACGGGTTCCTAGTCACCCGCCACGGTCGCGACGAACATGTAGCCGCGACCGCGCACCGTGCGGATCACCCGCTGCGCCTCACCGTCGTCGCCCGTGGCTTGCCGTGCTGCCTTGATGCGCGACGTCAAGGTCGACTCGCTGACGAAGCGGTCACCCCAGATCTCGTCGAGCAACTCCTCCTTCGGCACCAGTCGGGATCGGTGTTGGACGAGAAGCGACAGCACGTCGAACACCTGTGGCTCCATCGGTATCCGGGTGCCCCTGCGGCGGAGTTCGTAACGACCGAGATCCAGTTCGCAATCCTCGAAGCGGACCACCGAGTCATCGGCCCGTCCGACGGTCACGACCTCCTGCGTCCGCGAGTCGGCGGACACGAACCCACCGAGCAGCGCGCGCACGGCACGAACCGAGCCCGCGATGTCCGCGTCGGGCCGGACACCGTGAGCACCGGCCAGCTGGTGCTCCTCCTCACCGAACGCAGGCGACACCACGGAACGTCCCAAGTGGGTCGGAAACGCCATCCACAACTGGTCGGCGAGTTGCCGGTTCCCCACGCGAAGGCTGAGCGCCGCGGCCGCCCTCACCACCGTGGCAGCACCGGCGATGTCGCCGTTCGCCATGTGGGCGTCGAACGACACCCGGAAGTGGCGTGCCGCCGGTTCCCACCCGTCACGGGCACCCAACGCGATCGCAGTGGTCTTGTGCGCAGAGCCGACCGACCATGCGTAGCCAGTGTCGGCCGACAACACGAGCGCGGCGTCGGCGTGCTGGAGCGCCGCCTCGATCGCGCCCTGCCGAACGCACAGCTCGGCAGCGATGGTGTGCGCCCACTGGGCGATGATCGGTGACCCCGAGCTGGTCGCGTCGGATGCTGCTCGATCCAGCACCACCAACGACTCGGTGATCTCGTCCGGCGTGCTGCTCGTGGCCGCTCTCGAACATTCGATCTCGCGAGCGAACGCCGGGCTGAGGCTCCGGGCGAGCACCAGCGCATCCGCGAAGTGAGCACGAGCCGATGCCAGGTCCCCGCGATACGCCTCGAGAAACCCGAGGCTGCGATGGGCGAGCAGTCGCGGGAGTTCGGTGGCGGTGTCGTCGTCGAGCACCTCTTGGACCAACCGCATCGCGAGCGGCGTGTCGCCTCCGAACGTGGCCACGCTCCCCATCACGCTCACGGCCTCCAGGTGGAGCGGCGCCCGCGCGTGCCAGGTGGTGGTGAACTTCCGTGCGAGGGCCATCTGCTCGCCACGGTTGCGCGCCGTGCCGAAGAGCGGGAGGAACAGCCGGTTCGCCCGAGCCGCGGTGGCATCGTGTTCGATGCACTGTTCGATGGCGTGCACCAAGTGGGCGAACCGTTCGGTGACGCGGCCGAACAGCTCCGGCGAGAACTCGGTGAGGACCTGCCCCACGAACGCGTCCGCGTAGCCGGCCATCACGTCGACAAAGCGATCGACGGTGGCCTCCAGTTCGCCGTCAGCCTCCAGCCGTTCGAGCCCGAACCGTCTGATCGGCTCGAGCACGCGGTACCGGTTGGCCGACCCCTGACCGACCGTCAGGACGAGCATGCTGGAGTCGATGAGCTCCGTGATCACCTCGACCGCCTCCAGTTCGGAGCGCGTGCACATGAGCTGATGTGCGAGGTCGATGTCGAACGGTGCGTTGAAGACGCACAGCGCTCGGAACCCGCGCTGGACCTGTGGCGCCAGCGGCTGGTACGACGCCGCGATCACCGCACGCATGCTCTGGTGCCCGTCGACGCCGCCACTGGATCGGTGCAGCAAACCGAGGTCGTCGTCGAGCAGGAGCGAGATCTGGCGCGGGCTGAGCACGCGGGTGCGGGCAGCTGCCAGCTCGATGGCCAGCGGAATGCCGTCGAGCTGCCGGACCAACCGGGCGATATCGAGGACCGTGTCGTCATCGAGCTCGGACAGGGCCCCCGCACGCTGCGATCGATCGACGAACAACTGCACCGGGGGTGACGACCGGGCGTGGTGCGGGTCGTCGTCCACCGTCATGGCGAGCGGACCCACCATGACCACCCGTTCCTCGGGGAGTCCCAACGGGATGCGGGTGGTGACCAGCACCCGAGTCGTGCGGTCGGTCTCGATGAGCGACCGGGCGAGCTCGGCTGCCCCGACGAGCGCTGGTTCGCAGTTGTCGAGCACGATCAGACGTGCACGGTCGACCGAGCCATAGCGCAGCGCCTCGACCGAGGCGAGACCTGCGTTGCGGGCCACGAGGTCGGCGACGTCGTCCTGTGCCGTGGCTCCAGCCAGAGTGGCGAAGAGGATGTTGCCGTCGAGCGAGGCCTGCTTCGCGAGCGCGAATTCGCGGGCGAGCCTCGTCTTGCCGATACCTCCTGGGCCCACCAGCGAGATCAGCCGGTGCTCCATCACCAGTTCGTCGAGCAGATCCAACTCGCTCGAGCGACCCAGGAACGGCGTATGCGTGCGCACGGCTCAAGAGTCTGGCAGCGGCGGACTGCCCGAGGCTCCACGCACTCTCCATCGAGGCTCCAAGCAACGATCAGGCCCGTCGTTCACGCTCGACGACATGTACAACAGACGCGACTCTCCGCCCGACGGCCCTCAACGGCCGAAGAACCGAGCCCGCCTCCGCGTGCCCGGCATCGCCCCGTCCGCCGTGTTCGACTGTCGTGTGCGACCTCGACCAACTCCCCCGCTGGAACGCTGCGATCACCCGCGTGGTGAGCCGACCGCCCGCCCTCGAGCCCGGCGCCGAGTGGAAGGTCGCCATGCGCGACGGCGCGCTCCGCTGGATCAGCAGTTCGACCGTGGTGGAGCACGACCCGCACTCGATGGTGTTCGTGTTCCGCTCCGGGACGGACGACGGCAACCTGTCGTACGCGGAGTGGCGTTGGTCGGCGACGGCCGACGGGAACGACACGATCCTCGAGGTCAGTTGGCGGCTCTGCCCGTCGCACTGCGCTCCGCCGGTCGGCTTGGTGCTGTCGTGCCCGTTGATGAGATTGATGCCAGGGCCCGTCCCGGCACCGCGATGTGTTGCTTCGAGCACGACTTACGAGCTGCGCGGATTGGTTCACCTCGTTCGGTCGCTGGTTGGTCGAAAAGCTCTTGAAGTGGGGGGGCCCGCGCAACGCGACGCTAGGCGACCCCGGCCGATCTGGGCGCGGACGTTCTCAAGTCCTCGGGCCGTCTGCGTCCGCGACTGTCGGGAAAAACGCGGCCCAGAACGCGAAATGCGACGCACCGCGCCCAGATCGAGGGCTAGCCCGCCGGGTCGCGTCGGCTGGCCGCGACACCCTCCACCTTCAAGAGCTGCTTCGACCACGCGGGATCGAGCGGGTGAACGTGTCCACCAATCCGCGCAGGTCCCTTACAGATTCGTAGATCGGTCGGCCCTGCCAGATCTTTCGTGTCGGTGAAGGGAGGTTGCGATGGAGGTGATCGTCGAGCGGTGCGCCGGTCTCGATGTCGGCAAGGACGAGGTGGTGGGTTGTGCGCAGACGCCAACCGCGACTTTCGCTGATCACAGAACGCGAAATCTGATGAGCGCTCAACACGGCGTGCGTCCGCCTGGTGGGGTGTCGGCCACAATGCTGATCTCGACGCCGTTCGCGACGCCGTCCCAGGCGAGCGCCGAGCCGTCGTGAGGTGCTGGGACCGGTCATCGGAGGGGGCGACATGACGGTGTTCGGGCCCGCGCCGGTAGCCGGATTGCGGCGTTCGGGCGCGCAGCTCGGTGCGTTGCGCCTCGCGCGGCGGAGCTCCGCTGCTCCCGCTGCGATGGTTCAGCCGGCTTGCGACATTTGCACGGGAGCGGGCGGCAATGGCTGTCCGCCGGGACCCGCGGCGAAGGTCAGGGGCGAGATCGCCTCTTGTTGGCCGACGCCGGGCTTCGTCCAGTCGCACACACCGCCGGGGAACACGGCGTTCAGCCGCTCCAACTGCAACGCGTCGAGGACGGCCGGCGCGAAGTCGGCGGGCTCGACGGGCTTGAGCTGGCACTTGAGCACGTTCTCCTGCAGCGACCCGCTGGCCACCTGCCGGGGCGACTCGTGCTTGGCGAGCCTCGGGTCGGCGTCGCACACGTCCATGTCGGTGACGGGGGTCGTGAAGCTGGGGTCGCCCGTCAGGTAGCACAGGTCGTGCGCCGTCTCCGGCTTCGCCGCGATCACGTCGGCCTGCGTCCGCACCGAGTTGACCGTGGGTTTGGGCGACGACAGGTTGAGCGCCGAGAGCCACGTGTCCATCGTCAGGAACGACTGCAGCGTCACCGCCGTGACCTGGGCCGCCGTAGCGGGGAGCAGACCGGTGCCGTAACGCCAGATGACCTGGTTCCCGTGGTTGCCGCCGTTGGCCGCGTCGATCCGCGCCCGTTCGGAGAACGTGCGCCAGATGTAGTGGATGCCCTGCTCGTCCCAGCCGCGCGAGTCGATGATCGGGACCTTGCCGAGGTTCGTGCCACTCGCCACGATGCCGGCCCGGTAGGCGATGTCGAGGGCCGGCGGGTCGGCCGCCGTACGCGCCGGCATGCGGTTCGAGTCGGCGTCGAGGCCGCCAACCCTCTCGTTCAGCGTGACGAACTCCTCCGGGGTGATCGCACCTGACCGCAACGCCTCCAGGCCGTACGCGATGCCGACGTTGTCGAAGGTCTGGCTGGGCCCGAACACTGCCGGGGGCGACGCCCGCGGTGGTACCCCACACGGCGGTCGCCAGATCCGCGTCGCCGCACCGCGTGCCGTTCGGGTTGGTGATCGGGTCGTAGACCAGTGCGGCCGGCAGCAGGCAGTTGTTCCGCGGTGCGCCTACGGGCGCGAGCGCTCCGTGGTCTGGTTGATGACGAGGACGGGCACGTAGTTGCCCGGCTTGTTGTTGAAGCCGAACGCGTTGTTCCACTGTTGGCAACCCAGATGGTCGAGATGCCCATTGATCGCCGTCTTCTTGGCATTGATCTCCGCTTGGGTCAACCCGCTCATCAGCGCGTTCCACTCCGGCGACACGTAGGCGTTCACGAGCAGCACGCAGTCGAGGACCTCCAGGCCGGTCGTGATCGAGTCGGGGTAGTTGCAGCTCGGCTGGATGCCGTCGAGCAGACCCGGGAAGATCGACACGACGGTGTTCTGCTGGATCGACCCGCCCGAACATCCGTTGCCCAAGGTGTACGCGACCTCGCCGTAGGTGTCGACGATGTGCTCCTTCATCATCATCACCGTCTCGGCGACCAGCGTGCGGTTGGAGTTGCGCGAGGAGTCGGTGACGCTGTTGTCCACCACCATGAAGCCGCGTGACAGCGCAGTGTCGTCGGCCCAGTTCTGGGAGGTGCGGAACTGGAGCCGCGGCTGACCCGTGGACGCCCCGAAGCTGTAGACGATCTTGCCGTTCCATCCGGACTGCGGAGCGAGCGCCGTCCACGGCTTGGTCGGGTCGAACAACACGGCGATGTCGTAGATGCCTCGGTTCATCGTGCCCCGCTCGACGCGAACGATGTACGGAACCGTGTCTCCCGCTGTCGACGTCGTCGTCGCGAGATCGTCGGGTACCGACCCGGGCGTGTAGGGCTTGAAGCAGTTGTTCGTCGGCGGGGCGGCCGGAGGGCTCGGGTCGGGCAATGCGGTGGAGCAGGGTGTGGTCGTCGTCCGGTAGAACAGCTTGTACTCGGTCGCGATGTTGCACTGGGCGTCGACGGCGAAGGTGCTCAGACCGCTCGCGTTCGACGCCGGCGTGTTTCCCGATTGGGGGACCGGCGTCGGCGTGGCGCAGACCCACGGCATGGCCTGCGAGCCGAGCAGGATCGGCCCGCCGCGCACGTGGTTGGTGATTGTCAGACTGGCCCAAGGCCGGCCGCGGCCCTGGCCGTTGGCATCGGCGACGAACAAGTTCTCGCCGGGCTCCATGCCTTCGAGCACACCGCGCAAGGTCCGGGCCGAGTCGTCAGAGACGAACGACGATCTGACGTCGGCGCCGTTGAGCGTGAGCATCACCTTGTGCATCGGCACGTTCTTGGGCACCCGCACCTCGACGAGCGCGTCGCCGTCGCTGACCAGGTCGGCGCGATTGGACAGCGTGTGGATCTCGAAGTTGAAGGGTGGCAACTGCGCTCCAGCGCCCGGGGACGACGGAGACGAGACGGCGCGCCGGCGCTGACCTCACCGAACCCGGCGACGAGCACCGCTGCAAGGAACACAGCGCCGATCCGAGTCGAAACGGCCACGTTCCCCATGACGGGCATCCTTCCTGCATGGCGGTGGATGTGCAGTGCCAACAAGCGAGCCACCCCCCGGCGTCGACACCACCGTAGTGCCAGCCGGCGCCGACTCCCGCCGTCGACGCCGCCAATCGCGTGTTCGCCCTGGCGGAAGTCGCCTACCTCGACGAGATCGTCCCAGCCCGGCCAGTCTGCTCGGGATCGAATCCTCGCTGCTCACTCAGCCTCTGGCTCGCACCCGGGCCCGGCGCTCGCCCGGCGCCTCCAGCATCGGGTCGCGGTGTCTCATAGCCGGTCGGACGCCGAACGACGTCGTCGAGCGAAGCGGAATCGGCATCGGTACGAACTGGACCGCGTCGCGGTGTTCGCAGCCGCTCAGGCCCCTCCGGGCGAGCGACCAGCGAGCGCACAGGACGACACCGACCTCGAAGGCGCGCCGCGCCCAGAGCCGGCCCTCGGTGCGCACAACCGGTCTACCGCGGTTCCAGCAGGCTCTGCCGGCGGTGGACGGACCGTCGGAGATGTGCCCTACGGGGCGCAACCCGACGATGCTGCACGGTGTGCCCGATAACCGCCCCAGCAGCCAGGGTCGCCGAATTGACGTGACGTCGCAGGGTGCTGCTCGGGACCAGGACCCTCTGGCAACCGTCGTGCGTTGTGGCGGCCCACTGCATGCCGCACGGGCCGGCTCGGGTGGCGCCCGAGGTCGGCGGTGGGTAGTAGTCCGTGACGTCCCTTCTCCACCATGGCGGCGTGGACGTCCACGTCACGGTGGGGGAGCGGCTCGGGAATGCGGCGCGTCCCTCGGCTACTGGAAAGGAGGCTCCACGACGCAGCGTGTCTGCCGGCTGATCACTAGGGGCGTGGGGTCATGGTACAAGTCCACCCTCCGACACAAGTCGTCGTGAAACCCCAGCTCAGGCCCAGCGGATATGATTTTCACTGCGACACGAACCGCTCGGTCGATCACGAAACGCATGGTTACGGACTTGGACCCAGACGTTGATAGGGCGCGCTTGAAACCTCCCAAGTCCGAGACGGCCGATGGGCTCGCTCCATGGTCGAGTCCCGGCTTGGCGATCGGGGGAACGCGGCGGACCAGGGTGTGTCGCGCCGTCACCGTTGTCGCCAAGGGCGACGCTGTGTCCTGTGCTGGTCGGCGATGTCGTTGATCGTGCCCCGTTGGGAGTGGCGGACGTTCGGGGCGTCGTTCGGTGCGGCTGACGAGATCTTCGCCGGGTTGACACCGACGGGTGTGGAGGAGAGTGACGAGCTCTACCTGTTGTCCGAGGACGGTGACAACGTCAAGATCCGCGCCGAGCTCATGGACATCAAGGCGCTTCGCGCCGTCGACCGCCACGGCCTCCAGCAGTGGGAACCCGTGCTCAAGGCCGCCTTTCCGCTCGACCGCCGCGGACGTCGCGGCCACGTTCGAGGCGCTTCGACAGCCGCTCCCGACGCTCGCCTCGAACGCGTACTCGCAGGCGGAGCTCCTCGACGAGCTCGTCGAGCCCGGCGCGGCGGTCCGGCTCGTGTCCGTTCACAAGCGACGGGTCCGCTACACGTTCGACGAGTGCATGGTCGAGCTGACCGACATCGCGGTCGGTGACCGCCGCACCCGTACGCTCGCCATCGAGGCCGAGGACCCGGCCGCCGTCTGGGCCACGGTGACCGCCCTCGGGCTCGGCGACCGCGTCAACACGAGCGTGCCTCGGGGGTTGCTCGCCCTCGTCAGCGACGAGCGCCCCCGGTACGCGGTGATCGATGTGGGCACGAACTCGGTGAAGTTCCACGTCGGCGAGCAGACCAGTGACGGGACGTGGCGGAGGGTGGTCGATCGGGCCGAGACGACCAGGCTCGGCGACGGGCTGGCGCGGTCGGGGACGATCTCCGCTGCCGCCGTGGAGCGCACGACGGCGGCGATCGCGAGCATGGTCGAGGAGGCACGGCAGCACCACGCCCAGGCGATCGTGGCGGTGGGCACGGCCGGGTTGCGCGCGGCCGGCAACCGGGACGAGGTCGTGGCGGCGATCGAGGCGGCGACCGGGATCACGGTCGCCACCATCTCGGGTGAGGAGGAGAGCCGGCTGGCCTATCTCGCCGTCCGCGCCGACCTCAGGTCGGGCGATGGCGCCCTCGTCGTCTTCGACACGGGAGGCGGCAGCACCCAGTTCACGTTCGGCCACGGCGCCGAGGTCGATGACCGCTTCAGCGTCGATGTCGGCGCCGTGCGCTACACCGAGCGCTTCGGGCTCGACGCGGCGGTGTCGACCGAGACGCTCCACGCCGCCATGGACGCGATCGCCTCCGATCTCCACCGGCTGGAGGGCAGACCGGCGCCCGACGCCCTCGTCGGGATGGGCGGTGCGATGACGAACATCACCGCCGTGAAGCTCGGCCTCGACCGCTACGACCCCGACGCCGTGCAGGGGGCGATCCTCGAGCGTGCGGACATCGACCGCCAGATCGAGATGTACCGGACCCGCGACCTCGACGCCCGTCGCACGATCGTCGGGCTCCAGCCCAAGCGGGCCGACGTGATCCTCGCCGGGGCGTGCATCGTGCGCACCGTCATGGAGCTGCTGGGACAGCACACGGTGACGGTGAGCGACCGCGGCCTGCGACACGGTCTGCTCGGCGAGCGCTTCGGGCCGTCGGCGCGTCAGTGACACGGGTGGTCGACCACGGACCCGCCGCCCGTTCAGCGTTGGTCGACGTCGGGTGAGGCGCGCTCTGGCTCGTCCTCGTCCGATGAGCTCACGTGGGCCTCGACCGCTTGGGCGACGCTGAGGTAGGAGCCCTCGTCACCGAGGCGCTCGAGGACACCGTCACGTCGGAGCACGTCCCGGACGGCCGGTTTCACGCGGGCCAGGCGGAGCGTGACGCCGGCTTGCTCGGTGAGGGCGAGGATCTCGTGCATCTTCGCCGACCCCTGGGAGTCGATGAAGTCGACGGCCACGAAGTCGAGCACGATCCCGCGGATGTCCGGTGTCGACAAGGCGACCTCCCGGACGCGGTCCTCGAGGGCGTCGGAGGTGGCGAAGAACAGGCCGCCGTCCAGCCGGAGCACCACCAGGCCCGGGAACTGCTCGTCTCCCGGGTTCTCGTCCAGCTCGCGGAAGTACTGCGTTTCCGGATCCCGCCCCAACAGGGGCATCGGGGGACGTGTCGCCACCGAGATGAGCCAGATCAACGACAGCCCGATCCCGACCATCACCCCGGCGAGCACACCGAGCAGGAGGGTCCCGGCGATGGCCGCCACCGCGATCCAGAAGTCGAAGGGCTGCACCCGGAGGAGGCGGCGCATCTCGGGGACGTCCATCATCCCCATCACCACGGCCTCGATGATCAACGCCGCGAGCACCGGCTTGGGCAGGTCCGAGAACAGTGGCGCGAGGAAGAGGAGGGTGAGCAGGACGATCACGCCGGAGGTGATCGAGGCGAGGCCCGTTCGTGCTCCCGTGTGGTCGTTCAACGAGCTCGCCGACAGGCTCGTCGAGACGGGCATCCCCTGCACGAGGCCGGCACCGACGTTCGCCATGCCCTGGGCGACCGATTCCTGGTTGATGTCGATGCGATAGCGGTGCCGGGCGGCGAACGTCCTGGAATCGCCGGCCGTCTGGGAGAAGCCGATCAGGACGAGCGCGACGGCGGCGAGCGGCGATCGTTCCGGCATGGTCGCCGAGCGCTTGCGGTGTCGGGGACCTCGATCGTCGGAAGGCCTCGTGGCACGTCGCCCACCAGGGCGACCCCGCGAGCGGCGAGATCGAACAGCCGGGACGCCAGCAGACCGCCGATCACCAGGACGAGGGCGCCCGGGATGGCGGGCGCGATGAACCTCAGTCCGAACACGACCGCCAGCGCAGCGGCGCCGACCACCACCGTCGCCAGTTGGGTGTCGCCGAGGGTCCGGAACCACGACCCGAGCTCGCGCAGCGAGTTCGAGCCGCTCGCCTCGGTCCCGGTGAGCTTCGGCAGCTCACCGATCACGACGTCGATCGCCGCTCCGAACAGGAACCCCGTGACCACGGCCCGCGAGAGGAACTGGGCGATCCAGCCCATCCTCAGCACCGCGAGCACGAGGAAGAGCGCACCCGAGGCAAGGGTCATGAGGGCGACGAACGAGGCGACGTCGTCGGTCCCCGTGATGCCGGCGACGGCGACCGCGCTGGCGGCGACGGCCGCCAATCCCGAGCTCGGACCGGTCGAGATCTGCCGGCTGGTCCCGAAGATCGGGTAGAGGATCGCGCCCGCCGCCGCGGCGTAGAGGCCGTTCTGCAGCGGGATCCCCGCGATGCCCGCATAGCCGAGGTTCTTCGGCACGATCAGGGCGGCGACGGCGAACCCGGCGATCAGATCGCCGCGCAGCCAGCGCCGTTGGTAGGAACGGATCCAGCCGACGATCGGCACGAGGCGCCATCGGTCCCGGCCACCCGCTCCGTCCCCCTCGACAGTCACAATCGACGCGCACCGTACACGCGCCGGTCCTCGCCGCGGAATGTCCGACGGGCCGTGCAACGTGGCCGCCACCACTCGGTCCCCACTCGAATCCCGGATCAGCTACAGACTGGGTGAGTTCGACCCGCTCGAGCCTGCCGAGGAGACTGCGATGCTTGCCTACGACTATCCGTTGCTGGGGATCTTCTGGTCGCTCATGTTGCTGTTCATGTTCGTCATCGTCGGGTTCGTCGTGATCTACACGTTCATCGACAACTTTCGGCGCTCGGACCACAGCGGCCTGGCGAAGGCCGGGTGGGCGCTGTTCATCATCGTGCTGCCACTGCTGGGCGCGCTGATCTACATCCTCGCCCGCCCGGAGATGAGAAACCCTCCGCTCCGGCCGGCCGTGTGACCTGACGGCGCGACCGCGGGCCCAGGCACGGAACGGTCGTCTCGCTGAGCGTGAGCAACGTTCCCTGCGACTGCGTTGATGTTGCCCGACGACCTGATCACCGGCGCCGTGCAGGACAACTGGCCTTGGCCGACAACCCCGCGCCCCGGTACGTGCCGCGCTCGCCGCTGAGGAAAAGAGCGCACACGAGCCGGCCATCGTCGCCGAGAAGCATGGTCGACCGCTCCGTCACCGCCACCGCTCAAATCCCCCGTGGACCATCGGTCACCCGTGACTGTGTCTCGTCCCGCGGGCGGCGCCATGGACCCTGAGCGCCCGCTACCGCCATCGACTGTCAGTCGTGCGCGGCAAAGAGGCGGTCGACACGCCGGATGGTCTCGCGGACGTTCTCCTCGGAGGTGAGGTCGAGGGCGTCTCCGATCGAGAGCCATCGCAGCATGGCCGTCGCACGCTCGGGTCTGGCTGCGTCAGGGCGCTGCGTCGCCAGCACGAACCGCAGATCGGCGTGCTCGTGAGCGGGTTCGCGGTCGTTCGCCGGAACCTGCACCACGACAACGTGCCGCAACGCCTGATCGGGCCACGGCTCGAGGTCCGTCAACCCGGTCTCTTCCCGACCCTCCCGCACGGCAACGGCGAGCGGGTCACGCTCGCCGGGCTCAGCGTGGCCACCGGTCTGCAACCAGGCCTGCTGCCGCGCATGCCATCGAAGCAGTACCCGCCGAGACGGAGGATGAACGACGAGCGCTGAGCCTGTGATGTGCATGGGTGCGCGGCGATCCCACGGCGAGCCAAAAGCCAGCAGCCGGCGTACTCGGCGAACGTCACCAGCCTCCGAGATCGTGGGCTCGTACAGCCGCAGCCGCTCACCGAGCGAGTCATCGCCGTCCACACCGGTCACCACACGCATGCCTACCGCATCGAGACGCTGCTGAGCCCGCGCGATCATCACCCGAGTGAGTTGCGGCGCGGCAGGGAGCACCCCGGTTCCGCTGAGCTTGCCGGATCGATTCCGGTCCGGGGCCGAAAGCCCGTTACGCCAGCCGACGGCGGCGGCGGCTCGTGACGACGGCCAGGGTGCCCACCCCGACGAGCACCAGTCCGGCCGTGGTCAGCTCTCCGCCGCCACCGCCGGTGCGTGGCAGCCGGCCGGATGTGGGTGCGTCCGTGGTGGTAGCTCTGACCCCACCCCTCACTCATTGGGAGATCGCGCCACCGTAACCCAGCCCGCGCGGCACCCGGTCGAGACGTGCGGCCGGCGCGTGCGACCATGCGATCACGACCAGACCGAGTACCCGCAGAAACCAGGAGCGCACGACATGCCCTTCGTCACCACCCAGGACGGCACGGAGATCTTCTACAAGGACTGGGGCAGCGGTCAGCCGATCGTGTTCCACCACGGATGGCCGCTCAGCTCCGACGACTGGGACGCCCAGATGATGTTCTTCGTATTGCGCGGCTACCGCGTCGTCGCTCATGACCGGCGCGGTCACGGCCGCTCGACGCAGACCTCGGGCGGCCACGACATGGACACCTACGCCGCCGACGCGGCGGCCGTCGTCGATCATCTCGACTTGCGCGACGCCGTGCACGTCGGCCACTCGACCGGAGGCGGTGAGGTCACCCGCTACGTCGCCCAGCACGGGGCCGGCCGGGTCGCCAAGGCGGTGCTCATCGGGGCCGTCCCGCCGCTGATGCTGCAGACCGACGCCAATCCTGGTGGGCTGCCGATCGAGGTGTTCGACAGCTTCCGCGAAGGCACCGCCTTCAACCGGGCGCAGTTCTACCGCGACGTCGCGGCAGGACCGTTCTACGGGTTCAACCGTCCCGGCGCGACGGTGTCAGAGGGCATCATCGACAACTGGTGGCGGCAAGGCATGATGGGCAGCGCCAAAGCCCACTACGAGGGCGTCAAGGCGTTCTCCGAGACCGACTTCACCGAAGACCTCAAGGCCATCGAGGTACCCACGTTGGTGATGCACGGCGACGACGACCAGGTCGTCCCGATCGCCGACTCCGCCGAGCTGTCGATCAAGCTGCTCGCGAACGGCACCCTGAAGGTGTACCCGGGCTACCCGCACGGCATGTGCACGACCCACGCCGACGTCATCAACCCCGACCTGCTGGCCTTCATCCAGGCATGAGCCTCGCGCCGCCGAGAGCAGGCGGGCATCGAGTCAGGCCTGCGTGACCGGCGTATCGACGAGGTGCTCGGCGAGGAACCAGATCTGCAGCTCGTGGCGGCGGAGGACGTCGCCCATGAGCATGTCGTTGCTCCCGTCATCACGGTTCGCTGCGGTCGCCGTGATGGCGTTGCGCACCTCGCCGATGATGAGCTCGTGCGCCTCCAGCACTCGCGAGAGCATCACCGGCACCTCCTCAGCACCGTTCGGGGGCGCGGGATGCTCGTGACCTCGGCGACGTGCCGAGGATCGGCGATCGCAATGCCGCCGAGGGTCTGCACGCGTTCAGCGATCAGATCGATCAGCTCGAGCTGCTCGGTGGCGTGCTTGTCCAAGAGCAAGTGGAGTTGGTAGAAGGTCGGGCCGCGCATCAACCAGTGGTGCTTCTTGTAGAGGCTGTACAGGATCATCGAGTCGGCGAGGATGTGATTGAGGAGCTGGCAGCTCTCGATGCGAGCCTCGTACGACAAGGCGATGGGAAACAGCCGCACGGTCCCGAACCGTTGCGTCTCGTGTCCGCGCTGGTGGATGAGTGGCTGACTTCCCCAACCCGCGGCGTCACCGTTGTTGATCGACTGCGAGGTGGTGTGCGTGGTGGTCATGGCTTGACTCCTTGATCATCAGGGTCGAGGTGCTGGAACGTCGCCTCGTCGCCACCGGATGTGCGTCGCTCGGCTTCCGCCTTCAGGTGCTGCAGTCCGTTCTGGAGCGACCGGCGGAGGGAGGTCTGGAGCGGCGTTCGGAAGATCCGGGCGATGAGCCCGTCGAACGACTCTTCCTCCCACACGATCGTGTCGACTCCCCGGGGCTGCAGGAGCCAGCCGTTGAGCGCCTTGATGCCGAGCGTCTTGCCCGACCAGGCGATCACTCGGGGGGCTCGACGCGTTGGATGGTCGAGGTGATCCTCCATGGGCCGGCCCGCCAGCGGAACGTCGTTCCAACCGCGACGGGTCCACTGATCGACATCGACGTCACATCAGGGTTCCACTCCGGCCAGCGATCGAAGGCGGTCAGGACTTCCCACACGAGGTCGGGAGCAGCGGCGATCTCGATCTCGCCACTGGCGACGACTGGCGGCCGCTGGTCGGATGGCGTTGCGAACATCGCATGCATCGTCGTCATCGCGGAGCCCGTCTGTCATCAGGGCTAGCGGCCGAATGGGATTGCAGCCAGCAGGAATGTCGGAACGACCGCTGACCGGGTCACACTCGCCGAGATGAGCGGGACTCGCTCTCCCTCGCTCAGTCGACTCCGCGACATGGTCGCGGTCGGTGTCATCGGCGTGGTCAGCGTCGTCTGGTGGGGACCATGGCAGCTCGCCGCGCTCGTCGGCTGGATCGCCGCTGCAATGACGTACCTCGTCCGCGCCTGGTGGATCATCTTGACCTCCGACGGCGACCGAACCCAGCGGCTCGCCACGGTCGAAGACGACAGCCGGGCGGTCTCCGGGCTGATCGTCGTGATCGCCGCGACCTCGTCGCTCGTTGGCGCCGCCCTCGCCCTCCACGAGGCCAGCTCGGCGCGCCCCGGAACCGCCGCCGCGCTGACGGCCACCGCCGTGATCACCGTGGTGCTGTCGTGGCTGGTGGTGAACACCGACTTCACGTTGCGATACGCCCACCTCTACCACGCCGCGCCGAGCGCCGGCATCGACTTCCCCGGCGTCGAGACGCCCGACTTCCACGACTTCGCCTACTTGGCGTTCACCGTCGGAATGACCTATCAAGTCTCCGACACCGGACTCCTCGGCCCCCGGTTCCGGCGTGTGTTGCTCGTCCACGCGATGGTGTCCTACGCGTTCGGCACGGTGATCATCGCCACTGTCATCAACATCGTCGCCGGCATCATCAACTGACCCGATTGCAGCCAGCAGGGATGGCGGAACTCCCGCTGGCCGGGGCGTGAGATGGCGGCTGGTCCCGAAGACGGCGAGCCCGATGAGCGCGATCGTCGGTTCGAGGTCGCTCGTGGTTCCCGCGAGTCGCAGTGGAAAGAGGATGCAATGGACGCCGTCACGCTTGGCATGACCGACTTGGTGGTCGCTCCGATCGCCTTCGGCACGTGGGAGCTCGGAGGTGAGTGGGGCACGTTCAGTGAACCGACGGCGATCGACGCCATTCGCCACGCCCGCGAATTGGGCATCAACCTCTTCGACACCGCCCAGGGCTATGGGTTCGGAGCCTCGGAGCGCCTGCTTGCGCACGCCTTGCGCGCCGAGCTCGACGCGCATCGCGACGCGATCGTGATCGCCACGAAGGGTGGACTGCGGATGACCGACAACGGTCTGGTCCGCGATTCGAGCCGGGAGTGGCTGCGCCAGGGCGTCGACGACAGCTTGCGCGCACTCGGCGTCGACTACATCGACCTCTATCAGGTGCACTGGCCCGACCCCGACGTCTCGTTCGCCGAGACCGCCGATGCGCTCGACGAGCTCGTCCAGCAGGGCAAGATCCGCCACGTCGGCGTCTCCAACTACAGCGCCGCCCAGATGGCCGAGTTCGCCCGCACGCGGCCGGTGGAGACCAACCAGGTCCCGTACAGCGTGTTCCGTCGCGACATCGAGGGCGACGTGTTGCCGTACGCCGCCGAGCACGACATCGGGATCCTCGCCTATGGACCACTCGCTCACGGACTCCTCACCGGCGCGCTCCACGAGAACACCAGCTTCTCGCCCGGCGACTGGCGCGGCGACAATCCCTCGTTCGAGGGCGAGACGTTCCAGCGCAACCTGGAGACGGTCAGCGAGCTGCGGCGTTATGCCGCCGATGAGCTGGACTGCACCGTCGCGCAACTGGCGGTGGCGTGGACGCTGGCCAACCCTGCGGTGGGCGTCGCCATCGTCGGAGCGCGACGGCCGAGGCACATCGAGGAAGCGGTCGCCGCCACGGACGTGCATCTCGGCGGGCGGGAGCTCGACCGCATCGATCGCATCACGGCGGGCGCGATGGCCTTCAGCGGTCCCGCGCCTGAGTTGATGCCCTCCAGTTGACGAAGGAACAGAGATGACGAACCTCGCAGACCACACGAGTCCGCCCACCATCGCGGTGCTCGGCTTGGGACGGATGGGCGCCCCGATGGCTCACAACCTGATCGCCGCCGGTTTCCCGGTTGTCGTCTGGAACCGGGAGCGCGAACCCGTCGCCGCCTTCGTCGAAGCCGGCGCGACTGCGGCGCGGACGCCGGCGCATGCTGCCGCCGGGGCCGACATCGTGGTGACCATGGTCGCCGATGGCAACGCTGTCGCCGACGTCTTGAATGGGAGGAGCGGGATTCTCGCCGGTGTCAGGTCCGGCACCGTCTGGATCCAGATGGCGACGGTCGGACTGGTCTGGACCGAGCACTTCGCAGACATTGCCGCCGACCACCACCTCGAGTACGTCGACGCCCCCGTCTCGGGAAGCGACGGTCCAGCACGCACGGGCGAACTGGTCATCCTCGCCTCCGGCTCGCCAGGGGTGCGGGCACGGGTGCAGCCCGTCTTCGACGCCGTTGGTCGGACAACGCTGTGGCTCGGGCCCGCCGGACAAGGGACGCGGCTGAAACTCGCTCTCAACACCTGGCTCGCCACGCAGGTCGAAGGCATCGCCGAGACGATCGCGTTGGCCGAGGCGATGGGACTCGACCCGCGCCGCTTCATCGACGCCATCGCCGACGGCCCGCTCGGATCCTCCTATGCGGTCGGCAAGGGACGAGCGATGCTCGAGGCGAACTTCCAGCCCGGCTTCGCGCTGCGACTCGCTTTCAAGGATGTCGGGCTCGCCCTGCAGGCGGCTCGCACGCAGGGCCTCGAACTTCCAGTCACCGAAGCCATCGCCCACCGGTGGCAGCACGCGATGCGGGACCATGCCGACGACGACGTCGACTCGGTGATCGCCGTCGCGACCGCAGTGCGCGCACGGTGACCGCGACGGCCGCCCGTTCTGGGTGTGTTCTCTGCCAGGTGCCGGCAGAGATCCCGCCCAGACGGCGCGATGGCACGATTCCCGCGCTACTCGGCGAGTGAGTCGAATCGCAGCCCGCTCGATCCCTCACCGCGCCCGACCGACTTGCGGTGGGCGAGCCAGACGAACAGCCGCCCGTCGTGCCAGCGGGCGGCCTGGAAGCTGCGCCTGACGACCGCTCCCTCGGGCGGCACCTCTTCCTCGGGGATCAGCAGCGGGTCCGTCGGATCACCGAGCAACGCGGCTCGGCTCTCGATGATCCGCCGTCCCGTGTCGTGGTCGAGCACGGCGGCGCGGGCCAGCCGGATCTCGGGTCGGTCGGGATCCGGCCGCACCGGCAGCAGCGGCACCCAGTGCGGCGGCACCTCGGTGGCCAGCCGGTACACCGGCACGTCACGCGGCGCAGCGAGCACAGGCTGATCGCCGATCGAGATGAGGTCGCTGCTCGCATCGACTGCTTGCTGGAGCGGGCTCTCGAGCCGCCGCTCGACCGCCCACGCCAGGTTGGCCTGCTCATCGCGTAGCAGCAGCACCTCCTCGATGGGCGGCCCTTCGAGCGGCTGGACGAGGCTCGGCGGCATGAAGAAGGCGTTCGTCATCGCCACCCCCTCGGCGCCGTCCTCGAACGGCATCGCCAGCTGGAAGACCGCCCACTCCGAGCTGGCCACGGTCGCCTGGTCGCCGTTCGGTCGCAGCAGGGTCTCGACCCCGAACGTGTCGGTCACCACGAGTGAGCGGGTGCGCACGAGCGACCCGGTCGGCAAGTCGATCCCGATGACGTACCAGTCGTTGCCGTAGCCGCTGATGGTCTCGATCATCAGGAGCTGCGGGAGCTCGGTGCCGCCTGGTTGGAGCGCACCGAGGTCGAGCAGGGCGTCTTCGAGCTCCCAGAACCGCGGCGCCGGCATGCCCCGCAGCGTCACCGGCGCCGGCACAACGGTTTGCGTCACCACCTCGCCGACCTCGGCCGGCGTCGTGCCGACGTTGACCTCGCCGTTGCGGTCGAAGCTGTACCAGTCGAGGGGCCCACCGCCGTACTGGCTGGCCGTCAGGGTCCACTCGTCGAACGGATCGGGAGTCAGCCGGGAGGCGACGGAGAACGCGTACTCCATCCGTTCCCGTTGCCAGGCGTGCTCGTCGGATCGGCTGAACAGTTCATCGCCCCAGGCGAGCCAGGCGAGGCAGGTGGCTCGGACCTCGGCGGCATCCGCTGACGCGATCGGGCTTCCGATGTCCGGGAGGGGAGACACCGCCAGCGCGGCCCGCAGCCGTCGGCCATCGAGGGCACGGCCGGAGACGAGTCCGAGATATCCCTGGCTGGCCGTGTCCAGCCGGGCCAGCTCGTCGTCGGGCAGCGGCCGCACGGCGAAGGTCGCGGGTGAACGCCGGCCGGTAGTCCTGCGCCGTGGGCTGGTTGGCCAGCATCCGCAGGAAGTGCAGCCCCGATCTCGACCCCGAGCCGCAGCCCGTCGGCCGGCGGCGCATCGCTCGCCGAGACAGCGACCGGCTGGCGCTCGGCGAACGCCTCGACCGGGACCTGCTCGGGATCGAACCTCGGCGCCACGAGCCGCGTGTTCGGGGGGATCGGGCCGAGGTGGTACCGCGTCAGCGGAGCGACGTCACCCCGCCACCGCGCAACGATCGGGGTGCCACCGTCCTCCGCCTCGAACTCGCCAACCTGCCACTGGCGGGCCAACAGCCACAACGGATCGGCGACCCGAGCGGCGAGCCCGGCGGCGGGGTCGGCGCGGATGCCGACAGG
Source organism: uncultured Acidimicrobiia bacterium (assembly GCA_963719775.1). GTDB lineage: Bacteria > Actinomycetota > Acidimicrobiia > Acidimicrobiales > Ilumatobacteraceae > JALZMG01. Next base: position 296,908 of record CAVRCY010000008.1, on the reverse strand, counting down.
TTCGATCCGGGACCAGCTGGTGATCGACGGCACGCCCGCTCCTCTCAGCCGATCAGAATGTTGGGGTCGGTGGACACGGCGTCGCCTTCGCGGTTGAACGCCAGCATCGTGGCCGGGAGGTACTGCCCGGCGGCCCCGAGCGACTCGGGACCGATCGCCCGCAGGTGGGCCAGGTCGAGCGTCTCCAGCAGCACCTGGTTGAGCATGCCGATCGTCCACGGCTGCTCGAGCACCGGCGGCACCGCGAGCAGCACAGCCTGAGGAGCCATGGCGTCCGGCGGGTCGTACCGGAAGGCGAGTCCGGCCGTTTCGTTGCGGCTCGGCACCACTTCGGTCCACTCGTCGATCAGCAGGCCGGCGAGCGGACCATCGAGGTCGATGTTGGCGGCGCCCTGCAGGACGATCGATGCGAGCCCGTCCGGCGGCACCCCATCACTCAGCGTGAGCCCGATCCAGGGCCGACCCTCGGTGTGTGGAACCTGGGTCACCGCCAGGTCGAGCGCCGACCCGGTCGCCAGCACCTCCGCCAGCCGGTAGGCCATCGTCATGCGGGCGAGGTTCGGCCGGACGCGCTCCATGCGGGTCAGCCAGGTGTGCGCCGCCAGTGGATCGCCGCCGAGCATCGCGGGGGAGCGCCGGGCCGCATCGAGGTCGGCGGCGGTCGCCGCCGTGAAGACCGGGACGGCGACGAACCCCGGGCCGAACACCGCCTGCAGCCGCCGGACCAGACGGTCCCGCCGGCCGGCCTCGGGCTCGCCGGGTGCGGCCGACGACTCCCGGTCGGCGTCGGCGAGCCGGCGGGCGACATCGGCGAAGACGGCGGCGGCGATGGCCGCCGCAGCCGAGCCGGTAGGCGCGGGGTCGTCGTCAGCCCCGGCCAGCGGGTTGAGGCCGGCCGAGACGCCGAAGGCGGCCGTCGCGGCCAGCGCCTGCCGGTAGCGGCCGACGGTCGCCGCCGGATCGTCCAGCAGGACGTTGAGCGTCTGGCGCAGATCGGCGAGCGCCCCCTGGGCGGCCGCCACGCGTCCCTCCAGCTCGTCCAGGTCGGATCGCCGGTCTGGGTCGGCGTGCGCTGGCTGGAGGTCGGCACCGTCGAGCGGTCGGGCGCCGGCCAGGAGTCGTCGGATCGCCGACGCCAACTCGAGGAGGTCGGCCATGCTGCGCCGCCCCCGGTCGGCGGCAGCTGATACGTCCAGCCGGAGAAGCGGTACCGGGGCATCTCGGTGGTCCGGCACGGCGGCGACGTAGGCGCGCCGCGCCAGCTCGCCGGCAGCGCCCGCATCGCCGCTGATCCACACCAGGTCCAGCGGCGACAGAGCCAGCGAGGCGAGCGGGACCGCGTGCTCGTCGACCACGGCGCCACCGGCGTCGAGCACGGCGATCCGGACGTCGACGCCGCTCGCCGGGCCGAGCAGTCGCGCCGCCCAGGCGTTGAGCCGCGGCTCGGCGGCTGCCCGGGCCGACCGTGACCCGTCGGCCCAGCCGGTCGCCGGCGTGACCCGGTCGGTGGCATCCAGCACCAACGCGATCCGGTGGGTGATCGCGGTGCCCGTGCGGGGGGTGCGCACGAACTCCAGCTGCGGCGGCGGTGCCTGGCCGTTGGCCACCTCGTCCAGCGTGGCCGCGCCGCGGCCGAGGTTCCCGCGGGCCATCTGGTACACGCTCTCGGCAGTCACTGCGTCGGCGGCGGCGTCGACGGCGGAGTCGAGCCCGGACAGCACGCCGGCGAGCGGGTGCGCGCCGAGGATCCGACTGGGGCAGCCCGTCCAGGTGGTCGAACACGTGGTCCCGGATGGTGCGCCACTCCTCGTGCAGCCGCAGCCCGTCCAACACGAGCCGGCGTCTGGCCGCCTCGTCGCCGTCCTCCCCAACGCGTGGCGCGAACCGCCGCAGGTCGTCGATGAACTCCTCGAGGCCGACCTCGTGCAGCTGCCGCTCCACGTCGTAGCCGAGCAACGTCCCGAGCGACTGGCCCTGGCGCACCCCGTCGAACAGCCGCTCGGCGAGGCGCACCCGATCGGACGTGAGCTTGACGGCGTACGGGCTGTCGTCGCCACCGCCGTGGGCCAGATGGGCGGTGCGCAACAGCGCCGCCGTGCTGGCCTGGGTCAGCGACGGCGCCACGATGAAACCGGGGTCGTCGACGGCGGCGAACAGCGGGCCCGGCTCGTCCGGCGGCAGTGTGGCGATCGGTGTGCCAGCCTCGAACCGCAGGTTCTCGAGCCAGCCGTACGCGCCGATGAGCACTCCGGTCGGCTGCGCGGCGCGGATCTCCGCCAGCCGGCGCGTCGCGAGTGACGTGACCCAGGCGTCGAGCCGGTAGGAGGTGGCATCGAGGGCCGGGGACAGCAGGCGCTCGACCGCCGCGGGGTCGGCTGCGGCGAGCACGCCGAGCGCGTCTCGGAACTCGCCGAGCGAGCGGACCTCCGGCGCCGAGGCGCCGCTCGGCTGCCGCAGGTGCTCGCCGATCGTCCGCGGGGGGCTGGCACCGGGCACCGGCTGGCTCCGCTGCCACGCCCAGGTGGCGCTCGGCTCCGGCGCGGTGACGAGATCGATCAGCTCGGCGTCGACGAGCAGCCGGGCAGGGGGCCGGTCCGGACCGCCGAGCAGACGCGCCGCGGCGTCGGCATGCTCTCGCAACAGCCCGTGTCGGAGCAGCGCGTGGAGCAGCGGCACGGCCTGGTCGGGTACCGGCGCAGCGAGGGCGTCCGGATCGCTGGCCAGCAGCGCGCGCACATATTCCAAGCCGGCCTCGGGCTGGCGCACGAGCGGCACCGTGACGGGTTCGGCCTGGCCTTCGTGCACGACCAGCGACAGTGACGGCGCCGAGGTGAGCCCGACTCGCCCGGGCAACGCCAGCGTCAGCTGTTGCAGGCGAGCGAAGAAGCCAAGCGCGTCGAGGTCCTCGCCGAGCAGCAGGCGGAGGTGGCGGAGGTAGTGCGGGCCGAGCGCCCGGCGGACGGCGTACCCGTCGCTGGCGGCGTCGGTGCGCAACACGTCGACGAGGTCGGCGTCGGGGTTGCGCGTCCGACCGACCCTTGCGGCTGAATCGGCGGCCGGTCGCCAGACCTGATCCCGGAGCCCGACGAGCAGGCGGCGCAACCCCTCGGCGGGAGCGATGTCGGCGTCGATGCCGGTCCAGCCACCCAGCGAGGTCGCGGGCAGGATGCCATAGGGCTGGCGCCCGCAGCGCAGCGTCGGCAGGGGACCGGCTGGGCGCAGGTGGTGCCGGGCGTGAGCGCGGGCCCAATCGCGTGCGGCCTGGTCGACGGTGCCCACGAACTGCGACAGGTAATACCCCCATGTGGCAGGCCAGAGGGCGGTCTGGATCGCCTCGGCCAGCGGTTCGTCGCCGGCCGTGGCGCCGGCGACGTGTCCGAGCGTGGAGCTCACTTCGTCGGCGCGGAGCCCCAGCGCGGTGCCGAGCCGTCCGGCGTCGGTGGTGGCGCCCACGATCGGGCGGCGCGTCGGGCCACTCGACGGCGAAGCTCAACTCGCCGCGCCGGTCGCGGCTGACATACCCGGCCCGTTCCTCGGCGCTGTTGTTCGTGGGCGTTCGCGGGGCCAGGAAGGCCAACCCGTCGGAGTAGTGGTGGGCGTCGAGCAGCGCGGCCAACCGCTCGGCGCCATCGCCCGCCGTGCCACCAGCGACGCCGGCCACGAGGAGCACGTCGACGGCGGCGGACTCGACCGGCTCGGGGAGCGCGAGCCGGAGCGCCATCCCGACGGCCTCGGCGCGCTCGAAGTCGACCATCCACCGCATGCCGTCGTCGATGGCCAACGTCGCCGGGTTGTCGTCCGCCGGCGCGAGTGCCTCGTCCGGGTCGGGCCCGACGGCCAGATCGTCCACGATCTCCCGGCCGGTCGCGACGGCCACCACCCGACCGTCCCGGTAGGCGGTGGCCGTCCAGCGGGAGGGGAGCGCCCTGGCGCGTGGGGTGCGGACCACCGCCGCCGGCTCGCCGAGATCGGGGAACCGTGGCGGGCGGGCCAGCGGCTCGTCCTCCCCGATGGCGCTGGTCGGTCGCTCGCCGGCGTTGGTGGGCTGCATCCGGCGGGCGATCCAGGCTGCCCGGCCCGGCTCGAAGCGATCGGTGAGCATCCGCCACGCGCTGCGCAGCCGCGGACCCTCGGACCCGGCCCGCCACTGCAGGTTCCAGTACCGCTCGCCCCAGGCCACCTCCTCGGCGCTCAGCCGCGGGTCGTGGGCGTCGATGTGGATCTGGTCGGGGAACACCCGGACGCGCAGCTCGCTCGTACCGTCGGGCCGGCCGACGAAGCGGGTCTCCAGGCGGACGGGCAGCAACGCGAGGGGATGGGTGGACGGTGCCAGCTCCGTCGCCAGCTCCGGCACGCTGGCCGCCAGGTCGAGCAACGGCCCGAGGTCGACGAGCGGGATGGTCATGGCTGCACCACTCCCGGAGGAGCACGGTCGCCGGGATGGTCACCCGCACCGGCTGCTGGCGGACGCGCCGCGCCAGCCGGGCGGCGTCGAGGTCGGTGACCGGGGCGTGGGACGCGTCGGCCGGGACCTCGTCGACCTCGAGACCGAACCGGGGTGCGGTCGGCTGCTCGGCGACGACGATCGACCAGTCGGCGATCTCGTCGGCGGGGATGTCGAAGCCGAAGAAGCGCACGTCCGGCTCCATCGCCCCGGAGAAGATCGGGGTCGCCGGGTCGACGCCCGGCTTGGTGGCGTAGACGACGGCGTGCGGGTAGCGGCGCAACAGCTCGCAGCGCAGGAGCACGACGAAACGCTCGTCAGCCGCCGTGCTGCCGCCGAGCGGTCGATCGGCCCACGCCGCGAGCGGCGGGATGTCGGGTGGCCGCTCGACCGCACCGGGATCCCAGAACCGGTCGGCGTACGTGGCCTTGAGCGGGGTGGGGAACTCGCGCCACACCAGCTCGCGGCCGAGCTCGGTGTTGAAGCCGACCAGGAAGGCCTCGACGAACGGCGAGTTGGTACGCAACGGCACGACGGTGTTCGGCGGAACACCCTCGAGACCGGGCAGCAGCAGGTCCTGGCCGAGGGCGGCCAGCGCGGGTGCCAGGGGCTGCGGGAAGCGGGGGGCGAAGCCGACCGGGTCGAGCGCCTGCTGGTCGGTCGTCTGGGCCGCCCTGCGGTCGACGATGACGCGGAGCTGGGCGGCGAACGTCTCGGTGGGTTCGACTCGCGCCAGGGCGGCGTGGAACACGACGGACAGGTCGACCGGCAGCGTCGAGTCCGTCGGCGGTCGCGGCGGCCGCGGGTCGAACCGCTGGAGGTGGGCACTGGCGGCAGCGCGGAACGCGCGGGCGTCGGCGCTGTCCACGCGAGGCGGGCGGGGGAACGGGTCGGGCTCGGGTTCCGGTTCGGGGTCGGGCTCGGGGAACGGGTCGATCGGGCCGTCCGGGTCGATGGGTCGGAGCCGATCGACGGTCGGGCGCACACGGCCCGGCCGCGTCGGGAAGGGGAATGGCGGACGGGGTCTCGGCGGACGCAGGTCCGGCGGCAGGCCGCCAACGGGCTGCAGCACGAAGCCGGGCCGCTGCGGCGCGCCGTTCACCGCGTCGGCGCTGGCCTCGAGCCAGGTGATGTCAGTACGCGAGGGCGTCAGCGAGAGCGCGACGCGCTCGATCGTGACGAGGCCATCGCTGCTCGGTGCCGTGAAGCCCCGCGACATGAGGGCCGCCGGCTGCAGGCTGGCGAGGATCGAGCGGGTGCGCACGACGAGCTCGGGCGCCGGTCCCAGGACTCGCGCCGACGCGGCGGCCGATCGCACCCTGCGGTCGGGCAACCCGGCGCATCGTGGTGCCGTAGGCCGACATCGGCACGTGCGCCGCCTGCAGCAGCGCCACCATTCCGGTGCCGGGCTCGTTGGCGGCCTGGCTCCGGGAGAGTTGCGCCTGCGCCGGCGCGATCACCTGGAGCCCGGCGTCAGGGGTCATCCGTGCGAGGTGGCGGCGATGCAGGCTCCAACCGACCGCGCAGTTGAACTGGGCCTGCCGGAGCACGGCGTTGACCTGCTCGAGCTCGGCGGCTTGGTCCCAGGCTGCGGCGACGAGCGCTTCCTGTTGATCCTGCACGATGCGCGTGCCGAACTGGGCGGCGACCCGGGCCGGTGGCTCCAGGTTGAGCTGCTCGTACCAGCGATCGCGGCGGGCCGGGTCGAGGCTGACGAGACCGGACTGCGCGGCGCCGTACCGAGGCGGCGCCAACAACGCGGCGTCGGTCGGCATGGCGTCCGGCGCGTTGGCGATGGCCGCCAGCTCGGCGCGGAACGCGTCGTGGACCATCTCGTCCGGCCAGCCGGTCGGTGCGGCGGTGACCGGACGCAGCGCGCCGCCGAACGGGATCGTGGTGCCCGCCGCGACGGGCACGCCCACGCCGCTCTCGGTGACATCGATCCGTCGCTCGCCGACGCCCTGCGGCAACGGCCTGGCCTCCAACAGCACGGCGAGGGACTGGAAGTCGCCGTGCGGTCCGGTGGCGAAGTCCCAGAAGTAGTAGACGGGCAGCTCGACGGACGTCAGCGCGTCGCCGACGGTCCAGGCGGGTTGCAGCCGGCCCTCCTCCGCCGTCGGGATGTCGAGACCGAGCCCGGCCAGCCGGCCCAGCTCGAACGTCGGCACCACGCACGCCAGGTAGTCGGTGCCGGGCTCGAGGATCCGCCCGCTGACGAGCCGCGAGAGGGTGAGGTCCGGCCGCTGGTCGAGCAGTCCGCTGATCTCGGCGACGGACTCGTCGCTCTCGCCACCAGCCCCGCCTGCCGGCCGCTGGCCGGTGACCTGGGCATGCGCCCACGCCCAGCTGTCGGCGAGATCGGGGAGCTCCGTCGACGGGTCGGCCGGCTCGGCGATGGTGAGCACGGGCAGTGATCCACGACGCGGCGGGTCGAGCCGTACGCCGGGCTGCTTGCGCACCACCGCCAGGCAGAGCCAGGGGCGCAGCTGCTGCTGGGCGTTGGCCGACGCGGGCGTGAACAGCCAGGGCAAGCTCGGCTCGTCGAACTCGATCAGTGGGAAGTAGTTCGGCTCGAACGCCCGTGACCCGCGGGTCGGGTCGGTCCTGATCACCTGTACCGGCTGCAGGCCCGTGACGTGGCCCGGGCCCATCAGGCGGACGCCGACGGAGACCGCCGGGGTGCCGTTCACGGCCAGCGAGGCGAGCGCTCCGGCGACGCCGGCTTGGGTCGCGGTCGAGCGTGTCCGGCTGCTGGACGGCCGACGCACCGCCGCGCCGCAGCCACGGCAGCAGGATCAGGTCGGCTTCGGCGCATCGCGGCCTCAGTCCCCCACTCGCGCTCGGCACGAGCACGACGCTCGACCCGAGCGTGGCCGTGGCGTGCAGCAGTTCGCTGGCCTCGGCCCACGTCAGCACGGCGTCCGGCGTCGCCGTCGTGGCGGTTTCGGCGACGGCCCATCCCGGCGCCCGCATGGCCGGCACCTCCGCGGAGGGTGACGAGTCGAACCTGGTGGCGGCCTGCTGCCGGAGCGGGGCGAGGGCGGCGGCGCCGAACCCGGCGAGGACCAGCACGAGGGGCCCGTCGAGCGGGACGGGGTCAGGCTCGACGGTGGCGGTGCCGTCGGGGCCGATCGTGACGTCGGTGTAGTCGAACGGTGACCGGACCACGGAGGTCCTGGCGAACGTGTAGCCGTCCTCGCCGAAGGCGACCCCGGCATCCATCTGCTCGAACGACGGGGCGGCCAACCGATCGTCGTCGCTGAGGTCGAAGAACTGTCCCGGGGCGAAGAGGTCCCGGACCGGGCGGGTCGATTGACCGACGGAGCCCAGCGCCGCGGCGGTCACGGCGAACCGCCGTGCCCCGCTGGGCGCAGACTCGCCGATGCGGTCGATGTCGCGGCGCAGGTTGAGCGGCACGACGCCCTGGCTGCACCGCCAGGGTGCCCATCGGGTGCAGGAGGATCTGGTCCGGCCGGTCGTCGCGCCGGACGGTGACGAGCTGGGCCGCCGACTCGGGCGCTTCGGGCCGCCAGTTGCGCGGGTCGTTGAGCACGGCGACGAGCTGCGCCGTCGCATCGACGAGCGGGATCTCGTTCGGTGTCGCGCCACCGATCAGCGTGCGGTCGAAGCCGATCGAGTAGTCCCACCACAGGATCTCGAACGTCGCCTTGCCGGCGACCCGCAGCGGGAACGGGCCCTCCAACGCGCCGGCGACGGAGACCTTGAACAGGTTGCGTCGAGCCCCGCTTGAGCTGCACGCTGGCCCGGAACTCGGCGAGGAAGTGCGGCGGCCAGAGCTGGATCAAGACGTCGAAGCCGACGTTGCCCTCGATGCTGAAGCCGCAGGCCGCGGCGTACAGCGACGCGCTCGGCTCCGAACTGCACGGTGTTGGCGGTGATCGCCAGGTAGGCCTGGCAGACCAGCTTCGGGTTGTCGCCGTTGGTCAGCGCCACCGTGACCCGCCCGAGGGCAGGGAACCCGGGCGGCGCCGGATATCGCGGATGGAAGCCGCCGACGGCCAGGGCGAAACCCTTGACGCCGGCGACCCGGCGGAAGGCGGCCGCGCCGGTCAACGGGAACCGGCCGCACAGCTTGGAGTCCACCAGCACCGCGTCGAGGGCGGCGGTGCCCTGGCTGGGGTCGAAGATGCCGACGGCGTCGAGGTTCAGCTGCACGATCCGGACGGACTCGGAGGGCAGGATCGAGCTGAGCCGGCCGAGCACGATCAGCCGGTTGGAGACCGAGTCGCCCCACTGGGCGATCAGCGCCAGGTCGAGGCGGACGATCGGTGGGGCACCGAACGTCAGCTTGACGAGGATCCCCAACAGGTAGCTGCCGGGCTTGGCCGGGAAGAAGGTCGCCAGGGGCCGGAGGATCTCGGTGGTGTGGTGCACCGGGTCGGTCGGGAACAGCAGGTGCTTCAGCTGGCCGGTGGGGAGGGCGGCCCGCATCGCGCTCTCGTCGAACGTGCGGTTCGAGGCGTACAGCACCCCGAGGCCGTCGAGCGTCACCGGTCCGAGGGTGATCCCGAGCCCTTCGAGGGTGGCGATGATGATGAACGACGACCCCGGCGTACCGTCGGGGTTGCGGGTGGCGACGAGGCCGAACGCCTTCAGCGTCAGGTGCTTGCCGAGTCGCAGCGCCAGCACGCCGAAGTAGATCCCCTGGGCCGGGTCGTGGAAGATCGTCCCACCGCCGCTGACGAGCTTGGCGTCGACCTGAACGGCGATGCCGAGCGGTGGGTTGATGGCCAGCCGGGCATCGACGAAGCGCAGGTTCCGCTCGGCAGGTGGCTGGCTGGTGTCGAGGACCAGCCCGAGCCCGAGGCGGTCGAGCCGGAAGTACACCGGCCCGATCTGGGCGCTGAACGTGGTGTCCGCCTCCAGGCTCACGCCATCCGTGCCGCCGTCGGGGGTCGACTCGTGCAAGGCGAGCCGGAACGCCACCTCGATCACGGTGATCGGGCCATAGCGGCGACCGATCGGCAACGTGGCGGCGATCACCGGCGTGCCGACCTGTCCGTCGCCGGCGAGCGGCGAGTTCTGGACTCCTGGCGCGGTCGGGCTCCCGGACGGCAGGCTGCCTTCGAGGATGAGGCCGCGGCCGGTCGCGTAACCGACCGTCACGCTGAACGGCAGGCGCAGCGGTGAGCCGCCGAGCAGCTGGCGGATGAAGCCGTCGTTGTCGCTGCTGTCGATCACGAGGGCCGAGTCGGAGGCGCTGGCCCGCACCTCGGCGCCGTCGGTCCGCAGGGCGAGCGAGCAGGAGAGCTGGCCGATCTCGAGTCGGCTACCTGTCGATCGGGGCACCGTGTACGTGAGCCTGGTCGTCGGATCGGGCCGGGACGCCCAGCCCACGCTCGCCGCGAAGTTGCCGTCGGCGAGGTCACCGTCGAAGACGACGTCCCCTCCGATCAGCGCGGCGATACCGGCGTCGCTGCGCAGCTTGGCCGAGAACGTCCAGCGCTCGCTGAGCTCGACCTCGCGTTCGAGGTGTCCGCCGAAGGCGACGAACACGCTCGGCCCCCCACGGTGGGCCGGCACGTAAGCGAGGCTGAGCAGGAGCGGTTCGGCCGTCTCGACGTCGGTGTCGTCGTCGCTGCGATCCGTGGCGAACGAGAAGGAGACCATCTGGTTGGAGATGACATCGGCTCGCGACGGCCGCTCCGCCGAGTCGATGTCGAGCCCGCGAGCGTCCCAGCCGGCCAGCAGGTCACCCGTGATGCCGATCTTGTCGTTGTTGTGCATCCAGCCCAGCACGGCGGCGCCCAGGCGCAGGGCGCCGTCGACGGCGATCTGGTCGACGCGCAGGCGGTCGGGGTCGTTCGGCACCGGTGCCGGCGCGCCCGGGTCGAGGTCGTCGAGGAGCTTGCCGGGGCTGACGAGGAAGATCCCGATGGTCTTGAAGGCCGAGCCGACCCGGACGAGGTTGTTCGTGCCGGCGCCGTACGTCGTCGTCGCTTCCTCGATCGCCGACACGGCCTGCAGGATCAGGAACAGGCGGGGGAAGCGCAGCCGGAAGTAGTTGCTGGCGACCAGGTCGAGCAGCGACTGCCCGAGCTGGTCGAACCCCTCGCCCAGGTCGTCGAGCGCCCAAGCTTCGACGTTGCTGGCGATCGCATCGAGCAGCAGGAGGACGTCGGCGGCGACCGCCAGCTCGGCGTCGATCCCGGGGTCGGCGGCGTCCTGGTAGGCCTTGATCGCCTCCAGCGACGACGTCGGGAAGTCCGGCGTCGTCGGGTCGAGGTCGTCGTTCCCGCCGAGGTCCTTGATCAACGCCCGCCGGGCGACGTCCTCTCCCAACAGGTCTTTGACGAACTCGAAGAACGCCACGGCCTCGCCGGCCAGCGTCTGGAAGAACGTCTTCTCAGCCACGAGGGACCTCGATCGCCAGCTGGCGCAGCCGCGACGGGGGTGCCTCGTCGTCCGGTCCGAGCGAGGCCGTCTGGAACAGGTACACCTCGGCCTTGGGCTCCTCGGCCACCGGGTTGTCCGGGTCGGCGAACGCGGTGTACACCTCGTGGACGGCCTCGAGCCGGCCATCGGGGAGCTCGTTGAAACGGCACACGCCGAAGTTGCTGCGGAAGAGGATCTGGCGGGCGTTGCGGAGGTGGCCGAGGGCGTGCTGGTGGCGGGCGGCGATCGCCTGGTACGCGTTCACCACGGTCGCCGGATCGGCGAGGTCGGCGTCGACCTGGTCGACGTCGATGGCCAGTGGCCGGATCGACTCGGGCCGATCGGCGTCGGCCCGTTGGTCGAGCAGCGGCGTGAGGCGCCAACGCCAGTCGGGGGGCGTCGCCGGGTTCAGCCGGGTGGCTTTGGTCGGGTCGAACGGCACCGTCGGATCGGGATCGTTGTCGTCGGGCCACCCCCACGTCGGGATCGGTGACCGGAGTCGACACGAGCCGGGCGCGCATGTTCGGGACGAGGTCGACCGGCGTGCGCCCGGGCGGGAGCAGCACGAGGTCGTCCTGCGGTCGGTCCCATCCGATCCGCTCCGTGCCGAGGTTGGCGCGGACCATCTGCTGGGCGAACGCCGCGCTGCGGTCGACGGCGATGATCATCGTCGGCATCACGTTCTTGAACCCGCTGGACGTGAACTGGACGATCCGCGCCGGCCGGACGGCAGCCCCTCGCCAGTAGCTCATCGCGGCGCCCGCCGAGTTGTGCACATCGCCCGAGAGCAGGACGACCTGCTGGTACGGCTCCAGCCGCTCGAGGAGGTGCTCGAACGTGACCACGTCGAAGGCCCACGCTTCGATGGCATCCGGGTGGGTGCCGGTCATCTGCCGCAGACCGGTCATGCTGCGCGTCGACAGGTCCTCGTCCTTGATCGCCGCGGCGAGATCGAAGACGCGGTAGGCGAGCGGCGCGACGAGGTCGTCGAGCACGGGCGCCCCGAGCACCTGGAGCGGCGCGATCACCACGAGCACCTTGCGCCCGGCGGGCAATGGCGGCGGCGGGATCTGGTCGACCAGGGCGTCGAAGGAGACGTTGCCAGGCGGCCCGAGACGAGAGCCGTAACTGCGCCGGGTCCGATTGTCCAGCGCGATCACGCGGTGCGTCGGTCCGTCGACGGTGAAGTGCCACAGGATGGGTGGCGTCAGACCGCTGTACCGGCCGTCGGCGGTCGGCTGGTTGCGCTGGTCGTGGGCGAACAGCTGGGCCAGCCGCTCGAACGGTGCCTGCGCCGGGCCAGCGGTGGCGCCCGCGGGGAACAGCTCGAGGGCGCGGGTCCTCAGCTCCGCGGGAAGTCCGCTGTCGTAGCGCAGCGGGTTGTTGCCCCAGTCCTGGAACAGGGCGTAGGAGAGCATCCCGTTGAGCAGGATCGTCTGGCCGAGTGCGGTCGACAGGACCCGGTCGCGCCACATCGGGTTGAGGTAGAAGTCGTCGGTGACGTCGTGATCGTCGAAGATCATGTACGTCGGGATGTTGGCCAGCGCCCGCCGCACCCTGGGCAGCCCGGCGAAGAACTCGGCGTGCCGGCGATGGCTGCGGCGCCGTGACTTCTGGGTGTTGGCCTGCTGCTCTTGCTGCGCGGCGGGAGAGGGCGGTGTGGCGGGCTTGGCGTTCGGGTCCGGCTCCGGGAACAGGTGCCGCGGAACGCGCTCCGGAAACGTCAGGGCGGGGAAATCGATGCGGCTCTTCTTCGTGACGGGTGAGGACCAGTGGAGTGGTTGCGCTTGACCCGGGTTGTCGATGTCGGCGACGAACGTCGCACCCGGGATGGCGTCGGTCCAGCAGGCGTTGCTCCAGACGAGCAGGTACATGGCGGCGAACTCGCCGAGCGAGATCAGGTGGCTGCTGCCGTCGGAGCTGGTGAACTTGGCCGCCCGCTTCGTCAGCTCGAGCCGGTGGCCGGGCGGGAAGTGGGCCTTGTCGATCGGCAGCCGCGCGGCGTCTCCCGTTGGATTCGGCACCTCCAAGACGTAGGCGTCGAACAGCTTGTTCGGGTCCGGCGTGGGCACGGACGGCTTGCGGCGCACGATCTGGTCCACCCGCACCCGTTCCTTCGGCATGCCGGTCCCGTCGGTTCCGATCAACTCGATCGCCAGATCCATCAGGCCGAACATGAACAGCGCATCGACATCGTCGGCGTAGATCTGGTCGCCGCCGAGGAACAGCTGGTGGGGACGTGCCCGTGGGTCGGCGACGTGGTCGGCGACGTCGTCGTCGATCCAGACCATGGCATCCGGGTCGCGGTGCCCTGGCCGGCGGCACGATCCGTACAGGATGCGGAGATCGGACAGCTGCGATGGCGGCGGGGCGAAGCTGGGGAGCTGGTCGGCCTCGTAGCCCAGCGCGGCGTGGGCCATGCCGTCGGGGGAGTCAGCGGCGCTGGCGTCGCGCAGCATGTGCAGCGATTGCAGGGTGTGCGTGCTGCCACCGGCGGTGATCGCGACGTCGTAGGAGTACAGCACGTCCGGTTGGAAGCTCTTGCCGGACGTCTCGGGGATCCGCGCCGTGACGAGCCCCAGGTGCAGCTGGTCGCCGATGCGCCACGTCCGCTCCGGTGCGCTGCTGACGAACGGCGTTCCTGCGCCAGCCGGGACCCGGCCTTCCCACACCGAGAGGGTGACCATCGCGTCCTGGCTGAGGGCGAGCCAGACCGTCACGAGGTTCGACTCGACTCGCCGGAGGATCGGTCCGGCGAGGAGCAGCGGTAGGGGCACGCTGGGCTCCTCGGATAGGGAGGGCGGCGGGGCTGGAACCTCGTCGGCCGTGGTGGCTGATCAGGCCAGAGGGCCCGATCGCCGCAGGGTAATGCGACGGCCCCGGGCGTGGCGCGACCGCCGTCGGATCGGCGACGAGACGGACGCTCCGGCGGTCGGGTCCGTCGTCAGCGCTCGTTGGTCATCGCCGGCCCGCATTGATCGTGCGCCACCGCGGCCCGTCCCCGCATCCGGAGTCACTACGTAACCTCGGACGCTGACGACTACGTACCCGCTGGTCCGGGCCGAGCAGCCGATGACCGACGACCGATGATGAGCGTCTGGTGGTGCCCCAGGATGTGCCCGACCTGGATGTGGCCGAAGCGCGGTGAGCGATGTGGGCCCCCCAGGAGCGCGTATCGCTCACCGCGAGAAGCTCGAGGCCTCGTTCGGTGGAGTCTCGAGACCGGGCGCGAACGTATGACATCGCGCCGCGGCCGGCTGGGCGCCAGGACCGGCACATGTCAGCAGCGCCGCCAGCCCGTTCTCGAATGCGACGCGCGCCCAGATCGATGGGGATGATTCCCTGGCCGCAGCCACCAACCCCAACCAGTCATCGCCATGACTGGTTGGGGTTGGTGTCGTCGAGTGCTGACGGGAGCCAGCACGGCTGGCTCGTAGCGGGCTCAGCACCCTCGGCGGGAGGGCGGACTCAACAAGGTTGGTCGCTGCCGCGCGTCGGCCCGGTGATCGACAGCATCTGGGCGCGATCCTTGCCACGGGCGAACCTGGGTGCAGAAACTCTCAGACGTCGCGAAGGATCGCGCCCAGATCAGCTTCAGCGCTCTGTGCACCGCGACCGACGTGGCGGCGGCCGGGGTCAGGCGGCTACGAAGTCGTGGATGTGGTGACCGCCGCGGCTGCCTGCTTGATGAGCTCAGCGACGGCTGTTGGCTGGGAGACGTAGATGGCGTGGCTGCCGGTGACTTCGACGACGGTGGAACCGGCGCGTTCGGACATCACCCGCTGCGCGGGCGGCGGGATCATCCGGTCATCGGTGGCGACCAGGTACCAGCTCCGCTTGGCGCGCCAGGCAGGATCAGTGATCGTCCCGCCCAGGGCGCCGACGCCCCAGGGGACTTGCGAGTCAGCCATGAAGGCGGCCAGTTCCTCGCTCACGTCGGCGGCGAAGGAGGCATGGAATTGCTCCCGGTCGAGCAGCAGGAAGCCGTCGCCTGCGGGCACGATGGGCGGCACTGGTGCACCGGGCGGCGGGTTGGCGATGAGCGTGTTGACCGATTCACCCTTGTCGGGCGCGAAGGCTGCGATGTAGACGAGCGCGGTGACCTTGACATTGGTGCCCGCTTCGGTGATGACCGCTCCGCCATAGGAGTGCCCGACGAGGATCACCGGTCCGTCCTGGGCGTCGATGACCATCTTGGTGGCCGCAACGTCACCCTCGAGTGACAGCGTCGGATTCTGCACGACGCTGACGTTGTATCCGGCGTCCCGCAGGAGGTCATAGACCGCCTGCCAGCCGGAGCCGTCGACGAACCCGCCGTGGACCAGCACGACGTTGATCGGTGTTGTCTTCATGGTGATTTCCCTTCGTGTGGAACCCCGGGTCGGGGCGCTGCGCGTTGAAGTAGATGCCGGCGCCGTCGGCAGTGGTGACGAAACCCACGGTGCTGTCCTCCTGCGGTTGCGTGTCAGCAGGGTGCGCACAGCGCGTGGGTCCGCACATCGTCGGACCTGACGATGCTTCAGGTCGCGTGGCCAAGCCTACGTGCGCAGCGTCATCGATCAGACCCCCGGGCCGATTGTGCTCGTTGGGCACTCCTACGGGCGCCGCGGTTCTCCGTGGATTTCGCGGCCAAGACTGGCCTTGACTTTGAGTCGGTTCCGCTCCCGCCGCTCGTAGCTCGTCGGCCGCCACGACGGCGCAGTCGTCGCGATGCCTCGAGACCACTTCGGAAAGGCCGCCCGAATCTCGCCCGCCACCTATGCTGCGCCGGCACCGTGTGTCTCCACGGTGAGGTTCTTTCATGACCATCCTCGACAAGTTCCGCCTCGACGGCAAGGCCGCCATCGTCACCGGCGCGTCCTCCGGACTCGGCGTCGCCTTCGCCCACGCATTGGCGGAGGCCGGTGCCGATGTCGCCCTCGGCGCCCGCCGGGCGGACCGGCTCGCTGACACCGCCAAGCTGGTCGAGTCAACCGGCCGCCGGGCGATCGCCGTCGCCACCGACGTGTCCAAGCCTGACGACTGCGAGCAGCTCGTCGCAGCTACTGTCTCCGCCTTCGGCAAGGTCGACATCCTCGTCAACAACGCCGGCATCGGCACCGCCTACCCGGCCACCCGGGAGACCCCCGAGCAGTTCCGGGCGGTGATCGACGTGAACCTCAACGGGTCGTACTGGATGGCCCAAGCGTGTGGGCGAGTGATGCCGCGAGGGAGCAGCATCGTCAACATCGGCAGCGTTCTCGGCTCGACCACTGCGGGACTGCCGCAGGCCGCCTATGTCAGCAGCAAGGCGGCGATCATCGGGTTGACACGGGATCTCGCCCAGCAGTGGACCGGCCGCAAGGGGATCCGTGTCAACACGCTCGCTCCCGGATTCTTCGCCTCCGAGATGACCGACGAGTACCCCGACGGCTACATCGACTCACAGATCGTGCGTGCACCGGTCGGACGGCCTGGCGAGCCTGACGAGCTCTGCGCCGCGCTCATCTTCCTCGCCAGCGACGCCGGCTCGTACGTCACCGGCGTCACCTTGCCCGTCGACGGGGGCTTCCTGACGAGCTGATCGCCAACTGCCAGAGCTCGTCTGCGCGAGCGTAGAGGCCGAAGCCCCGACGTGTTCCCTCACGCAGAGGCGCCGAGGATCGTCACAATGCGTGGATGGCCATCACGCAGCACAATCCGGCGGGCGTCTTCCCCCCGTACGCCAACTATGCCCACGCCGTCGAGGTTCCGGCCGACGCCGCGCACCCTGTACGTCAGCGGCATCAATGGCTTCGAGAACGACGGCACGACGATGCCGGCGACCTTCGAGGCCCAGGCCGAGCTGGTGTGGCGGCATCTCGGGCAAGTGCTGGCCAGCGCCGGCATGTCGTACAACGACCTGGTCTGCCTCCGCTTCTACCTCGCCGAGCCGGCCCATGACCCGGCCAACGTGGCGATCCTGAAGTCGCACCTCGGCGCCCACCAGGCGGCGCGGACCGTGGTCTGCGCCGGGCTCCTGGAGCCGGGTTGGCTGATCGAGGTCGAGGCGGTCGCCGCCGCGTAGCTGGGTCGCCTGGTGGTGCCTGTACTACCCGGATGGTGGAACACGGCGGCAGACTTGTAGTGGTGCACGTCATGACCGTCAGGAGGAAATGGTGACACGCGGGGCCACAGCGATCGTAGAAGCGCCGACGGAACCCTTCGGCACGGTCTTCGGCGCGACGATGGCGGTGGCCCGTTTCGCATCGGGCCGCTGGTCCGCCGGCGAGCTCGTCCCCCTCGATTCGTTCTCGCTGCACCCCGGGACGCATGCCTTGCACTACGGCAGCTCGTGCTTCGAGGGGCTCAAGGCGCATCGTCAGCCCGACGGGCGTGTCGTGCCGTTCCGCGCCGACGTGCACGTCGAGCGGCTGCGGCAGAGCGCAGCTCGACTCTGGCTGCCGACGCCGCCGGCGCAGCTCGTCGCTGACCTCGTCGCCGGTACGGTCGAGGCCAACGAGACACATTGCGCCCGATCCTCCGGGCTCGCTGTACCTGCGACCGACGATGCTCGGCACGGACGTGACGATCGGCGCAGCGGCGTCGCCCAGCCGGGACGCCGTCCTCTACGTGCTGGCCTGCCCCGTCGGCGACTACCTCCCGCCCCGCAGGCTGACGGTCGCCGTGGAGACTGCAGACGCCGCGCACCACGCCGCAGTTCGGTGTCGTCAAGAGCGGCGCCAACTACGCCATGGCGCTGTCGCCGATCATGGCCGCCCGCGAGACCTGTGGCGCGGACCAGGTGCTCTTCGCACCCGGCGGTCGTGTCGAGGAGACGGGAGCGTCGAACGTCCTGCTCGTCGACGGTGAACACGTCGTGACGCCGGCGTTGACCGCAGTCGTTCCTGCACGGCGTCACCCGCGACTCGCTGCTGCGCCTCGCCCGTCACCTCGGCTGGATGGTGGAGGAACGGGAGCTCAGCGTCGATGAATGCGTCGAGTGGATCGCCCGGCCGCAGGCCGAGTTGGCCCTCACCGGTACCGCCGCGGTGGTGGCGTCGGTTGGCACGCTCGTCGTCGACGGCGTCGCCCACCCGGTCGGGGCGACGGGGCGATCGCCGCGCACCGATCAGCTGCGCGCCGCGCTCTGCGACATCCAAACGGGGCGCACCGCCTTCGAGTGGTGAGTGTCACCGCGGGGTCGCCGCGGCGTAGAGCGACTCGCCCGTGCGGGCGGCCACCTCGGCGACCTCCACCAAGCGCGGGTCGGCCAGCGGATCCGATGCGCGTGCACGCCAGCGACTGACGGCGCGCAGCGCCTCGGCCCGCACGTTGTCTGGGCCGGCGGCGGCGTCGAGCCCGAGCGCTTGCGGCGTCCCGTCGCCCAGCAGCAGCCGCTGCAGTTCGCGGCGCTCACCGTCGTTGACCCGGACGAGACCCGTGGCGATGAGGTGGGCGGCGCGCATCTGGCCGAACTCGACGGCGCTCGCTTCCATCTGCTCGGCATGACGATCGATCTGCCCGGCGATGGCGGCATGGACGGAGCGCAGCTCGCGGGCAAGACCGCGGACGGCGGCGAGCGCAGAGCGCGCCTGGAGCACGCGAGCACGCGGCAGGAAGTGATGGGCGATGACTCGGCGCAACTCGCCGAGCCCGGAGATCTCGACCAGCCGGGGGCCGAGCTGGGCGGCGGTGGCCCGGCCCGCCCGCACCTCGCCGACGGCGACACGGACCCCGAACATGCCGAGGCGATCGAGCAGGTTGCGGCGGGCCTCGACGGTCAGGTCGCTGGCGTGGAGATCGCAGAACGTGTCGGCGGCGAGCAGCATCCGTTGCAACACGTCGTCGGGGGTCGAGGCGAGGGCGCGCAGGTCGGCGGCCTCTGATTCGCGCAGCGTCAGCCCCGTCTCGGCCAGCAACCCGGCCATCGGCACGACCGTCGCAGCCAACCGCTGGACGGACTCGTCGTTGCGGTAACGCTCGACGATCCGCCCCGCCGACTCCATGGCGTCGAGGCGGCAGGAACCGATCTCGTCGGCCCGCGACAACACGGCGACGGCGTTCACCGGCGACGCCGCCGTCACGGAACGATCCATGAAGGCATCCAGGAACTCGACGTCCGAGCGGTGGAGGTGTCGCATCAGGTAGATCACGGCGTCGGCGTCGGTGGGGTTCGACTCGTCGTGTTCGAGGAAGTCGCGCGTGCGTCGCGAGTTGTCGTCGTTGATCGAGGCGAGACCTGGTGTGTCGATGAGGGTGACCTGCTTCAGCGCCGACGCTGGCCACTGGATCTCCAGCGCCGTCACGTCGCGCTCCGAGAGCCCGCCGAGCTGCACGTCGAGGGCGCCGTCGTCGCGGCTGAACGAGAGCTCCCGCTGATCGCCGGACGGCAGCACGGCGGCCACCCGGTAGCCCGTCCCGTGCCGGTACCAGCTGACGACCCGAGTGCACTCGCCGGCGTCGGTGGGCGCCAGACGCTCACCCACGAGCGCGTTGAGCAACGTCGACTTGCCGGCCTTCACGCGCCCGGCGATCGCCACCCGCATCGGTCCGTCCAGCCGCTCGACGATCGCCTTCGCCCGCCCGACGTACGGCGTCCCCTGGACGAGTCGTTCGACGTTGCGGGCGAGCTCGAGCGTTCGTCCGGCGACGTTGTGCACTCCCGCTCCGGGGGAACGTCCTTGTGCGTCGCTCACTTGGCACCTCCCGTGGCAACGACCTGGTCGATCTTGGCCAGCAAGGTCAGCTGCTGATCCAGCTCGGCGCGTCGGCCACCGATCTCTTCCTGCGTCCGCTTGGCATCGGCCTGGGCCCGTTGAGCCGCGCCGGTGTACGTCTTCTGGAGCTCGGTGAGACGCGACGTGAAGCTGTCGCGGATCTCTCGGTGGGCCTGGCGGATGAGACCCGAGAGCTCGTTGGTCACTTCGAACTGGACATCGTCGATGAACTGGCGCACCTGCTGGCGTGCGCTCTGTCGTCGCTGGGCCACCTTGCGCTTGCGATCCTCCATGATCTGCATCCCGCCGAAAATGGCGCCGGCGCCGAGCAGCACGGGGTTGGCGGCGATCAGCACGGCGGCGGCGCCGGGCAGGAAGCTGCCCATCATGCCGAACATCATCACGCCGCCCTGCGCGCCGCGGGCCCCGGTGAGGGCCGTCTTGAACCCGGCCTTGAAGCCGGTCTCGGCGCCTTCGAGGGCCTTGTCGCGCCAGAGCGAACCGACGTCGAGGCGGCGCCCGGCCGCCGCTCGCCCGCCGCCGAGCTCCAGCTGCTCCTCGGCGAGGAGCTCTTGGGCTTCGGCGCGGATCGCCCGCTCGCCCTGCTCGACGGCGACGAAGGCACGGGTCACTTCGTCGGCCACGCGCGTCTGCAGGAGACGGGTGACCTCGTCCCACTGATCGCCCTTGGTCAGCGTCTCGATGTGGCCGTCCATCTCCCGGGAGATCTCGCGCATGCCCCCGCGGAGCGTGTGGGTGACGCTGTTCGTCAGGTCGGAGATGCGGTCGTTGACGAGGACCGACCAACGCGCTCCCGGACCACGCAGGTGCTCCAGGCGGGCGTTGGCCTGCTCGATGGCGGCGACTGCTCCGGCGACGGCGCCGGGGTCGTCGAGCAGCTCGCGTTGTTGCTCCAGGCCGGCGCGAACCAGCCGCACGACCCCTTGCACGTCCTGGGACGAGCGGGTGGAAGCGTGCTCCTTGGCCGGTGTGATGACCTTGTCGCCCAGGTGGGTGATCAGTTGCGGGAACCGGCTGACGTCGTTGAGCTGGCGGTCCTTGTGGGCGAGGGCGACGATGCGCAGTTGGCTCGACACGGCCACGATGGGGATGCGGATGCCGGCCCGCTCGAGGTGGCCCCGGTTGAGGGTGACGATCCGTTCCCATGCCGGGTAGAGGTCGATCTTCGTCTGGGCGAACAGCACGGTCGGGCACAGTTCGACGGCCCGTCGAAGGAACTCGATCTCCGGTCCGGAGAGCTCGGACGAGGCATCGGACACGAGGATCAGGCCGTCGGCGAACGGCAGGAACGCAAGCGTGGCGGCGGCATGGCCGGCGCCGAGGCCGCCCATGCCCGGCGTGTCGACGATGACCAGCCCCTGCTTGAGGATCGCGCTGGGAACGGTGATCTCGACCCGCTCGACCCCTTTGCTGTTGCCGGGGTTGCCGACCTCGGAGACCCAGTTGGGGAGCTCGCTGACGGGTATCGGTCCGGCGGCTGGCCCAGCGCCGTCCTTGCGGCGCACGACGGCGCCCGGCTGCTCGCCGTGGCGAACGAGCGTGATCGCCGACGTGGCGAGGTCGTCGTCGACGGGACAGACCGATTGCCCAAGGAGGCCGTTGACGAGCGAGCTCTTGCCCTGCTTGAACTCACCGACGACGGCGACGATCGTCGCCGGTCGCTGCAGCCGCGCCGCGGCGGCGGTGACGCGACCCACGAGGTCGGGTCGGTCGAGCTGGTTCAACAGGCGAACGAGCTCGACCGAACCGCTGCGGACGGCGTCCGCCGCCGACGTGGCGACGGGCGCGGTGGCGGTCATCGCGCGAACACTCAGCCGAGGTCGGCGAACATGTCGTCGACCGAGCTCTCGACCTGGTCGGCGGCGGCGACGGACGACTCGAACTGCGTCGGCTCGGACTCGACGGTGACCATCGGCTCCTCGACCGGCGCCGGCATGGAGATGGCCTCCAGCGAGGGCTGCTCGGCCATCGGCGGTTGGACGGCGGCCTCCATCGTGACCGGGATCGCCGTCATGAAGTCGGGGTTCGCCGGCTGGTTGGCGATGAGGTACTCGGCGGCCCCCATCTCCGGCGATTCCGGCATCACCGCCGGGCGCACGTTGTTCGCGTACATCGTCGAAGCGGCTGGGTCCAGTGGCTGACTGGTCATGCCGAGGCCCCCGGCGACGCCCGTGTTCCCGGCGAAGATGTTCGTGCCGGCATCCCAGACGTCGTCGAGGAGACCGCCGCCGCCTTCGCCGTTGTCGTCGCCACCGACGAGGTTCTTGACGGTGTCGAAGATGCCGCCACCTTCGCCGTTGTCGTCACCGCCGACGAGGTTCTTGACGGTGTCGAAGATGCCGCCGCCGCCACCCTCACCGTCGCCGTCGCCACCGACGAGGTTGCGGACGGTGTCGAAGATGCCGCCACCGCCACCCTCACCATCGCCGTCGCCACCGACGAGGTTGCGGACGGTGTCGAAGATGCCACCACCGCCACCCTCACCATCATCGTCGCCACCGACGAGGTTGCGGACGGTGTCGAAGATGCCACCACCGCCACCCTCACCGTCATCGTCGCCACCGACGAGGTTGCGGACGGTGTCGAAGATGCCACCACCGCCACCCTCACCGTCGCCGTCGCCACCGACTTGCTCCTCGACCCAGTCCGTGGCGTCCTCCGCCTTGTCCTCGGCCCAATCCTTCAATCGATCCAACCAACCCATGATCCTGTGTCCTTTCGGTATGTGTGTGTTGTGTGTGTGTGTTTCTTGGTCCTGTGGGCGACCGGGCTCAGCCCAGATCGCTGAACATGTCGTCGACGCTCGCTTCGACGTCGTCGGCGGCGGCGATGGTCTGGTCGAACGACGTGGGCGGCTCGTCGCCCCCGGCAGGCTCCATCGGTGCCGGCTCCGCCGGCGATTGTTGAGCGGGGCCGGTCGTCTCGCCGAACACGTCGCCGAGGACCGGCACCGAGACCCCGCCGCGGGTGTCCCAGTCGCTCGTCGAACCCTCGGCGGTGGTCACGCTCGTGTGGCTGACGCCTGCCTCGACCCGCACGCCGTATCCGGTGGCGTAGGCGTCGGCGTCGTACTGCTGGGCGAGCACGCCTCCCGCCTCGACCCGCTCGTAGCCGAACGACCCACCGACCGTGCCGTAACCCGGCATCGTGTAGGAGCCATCGACATCCAGGTTGAACGCCGAGTCGTCGCCGACCTCCATGTAGCCGACGTCGAGGCCACCGCCCAGGGTCGACCCGTTGGGCAGGGTCCAGGAGCCGTCGCTGTCGAACCGTCCTCCCCAGTCCTCGCCCTCGCGGACGAACTCAGCCTCGGCCTCCCCGGAGAAGATGCCGTACGGGGTCGGCAGGGTGCCCTGGGCGCGGCCCTCGAACGCGACGTCACCGTCCGCGCCGATGGTCAGGTCGCCGCCGGCGTACGGCAGTGGCCCCCAGTCGATGCCAGCCTCACCTGATGCCTCGAGACCGGCGTCGGTGAGGCCGACGTCGAACCCCTGATTCACCGCGGATGCCGAGTGGCGGATGCCGTCCTCGCCGACCGCTGCGCCGACGTGGAGCACACCCTCGACGCCGACGCCAGCGGTGATGTTCCCGCCGTCGTAGTCGACGTCGATGATGCCGCCCGTGACCTCGTCGACGGCGTCCAACACGGTGTTGTCGACGACGTGGAGCACGTCGCTGGCGACCCCCAACGTCGCCGCGTCCACGACGCCGCCGACGGCACCGACGACGTCACCCGTCGCCGCGGCGGCCTCGCCGACGGCGTCGACGGCGGCGTCGGCGACCTCCGTCACGGCGTCCCACGCCGCGTCGGCGACGTCTTTCAGCCGGTTCTTCAGCCAACCCAGGGCCATCGGGGGGTTCCTCTCGTGCAATTGGCCGTTCGGTGTTCCGAACGTGGTTCGAACGTACGAATCGGCGGCCGACCCGGCATCGGGAGCGCTCCCGAATCGGGTTCCCGATCCCTGACCGGCACGGATCTGGGCGCGTTCGTCTCCCGGATTCCGGGAAGATCTGCACCCGGAAGGCCGAGTGGGACGGATCGCGCCCAGATGTGCGGGGGCGCGACGGCCTGAGGCGTCAGACGCCGAGCGGGTCGGCGAGGGCGTCCATCGGCTCGGGCTCGGCGGGCCCGTCGTCCATCGCGTCCGGTTCGTCCGGCACGTCGACGGGATCGGGCACGTCGGGCTCGCTCGGCTCGGCAGCGGCATCACTGGGCGCGTCGTCCGTGTGTCCCGGTGCATCGCCGGCCGGTGGTTCCGGCGCCGCCGGCATCGAGGGCTCGGGCGCCGGCGGCGCAGGCGCCGTGAGGATCAGCGGGTCGGTCCCCGCCGGCGCGTTGACGGCATCGTCGACCGCCCCCGTGCCGAGCACGTCATCGGCCTCATGCGTCCACGTCTCAAGGTCGTCGTCGTTCATCGATGGTGGGAGCGGCCCCTCGTTGACCGGCACCGGCGGCTCGTCCGTCATGTCACCGGGGACGGTCATCGGCTCCTCATCCGGCATCGGCGGGGGCGGGTCGTCCTCGAGGACGTCGTCGAACACGTCAGGAAGCGCGCCGTCTTCCGCCGCGTCGCCGCCCTTGGCCTCCTCGGCGTCCTTCTCGCGTTGCTCCTCGATCAACGCCTTGATGCGTTGATCCTGGGCGAAGTCGCGGACTCGATCCTCGAACTCGTACCGCAGGCCGGCCACGGCATCGTCGATCGACTGCCCGGAGGAGGGGTTGTAGCGATCGAGCAGCCCGTCGAGGTCGGCGCGCAGCTTGGCGGCGTCTGCCGGGTCGGTGTTGTCGGGCAGGTCCAGCTTGGCCACCCGCTCGCGCAGCTGGGTGCGCACAGAGTCCAGCTCGTGATCGCTGGGCGGCGGAGGCGGCGGCTGGTGGCTCGGCCGGGAGGGCTCCGGCATGTGCGGCCGGCTCGGACGATCCGGGCCGTCATCGTCGTGCGGCCGCGGGCGCGGTGCGCTGGGCGACGAACGCGGCGGAGGCGGAGGCGGCAGCCGTGGTGGGAACGATGGACCGCCCGCCGGCGGACCCTGTGGCATGCCGAACGGACCGGCGCCGGGAGGAGCGAACGGGCCGCCCGGACCGGGCAGTCCGGGACCGCCGGCGGCCTCGAAGGCGTCGAGCGAATCCGCCTCGGCGTCCGGCGACCCGAGGGCATCGGCGAAGAGGCTCTCGACCAGCTCGTCGGCGGCGGCCTCGTCGGCTGCCGACAGGGCGTCGACCGTTCCGTCGTCGTCCATCCACGTTTGATAGGCGAAGTAGCCACCCACGGCGACCGCCCCGATGGCCGCCGTCGCGCCGCCGAGGGCGACGGCACGGCGCAGCATCTCGCTCCGTCGGGCGGCGGGGCCTCCGGTGCCCTTGCCTGCGCCTCGAGGCGATGCCCCCTGGGCGCCGACGCTGGCGGCGTCTCCAGGCATTGCCCCGGCCGCGCCGCCGGCGGGGATCGCACCGCGTGGCCAGGCCGCACCGGCGGCCACGACCAGCTTGGGGTCGGCGTCGATGAGCGTCGGCAGCCCCGTCGCCTTGGCCACCAGCTCGGCCACGGCCGGCATGCGCGACGATCCGCCCACGAGCAGCACCCCGCTGAGATCCTCCATCGCCAGGCCGCTCGACGACACGGTCCGCCCGAGCGCGCCCAACATGTCGTCAATCCGCTGGCCGAGGACCTGCTCGAGCTCCCCACGGGAGAGACGGATCTGCGTCTCCATTCCCGGCACCGCCACCTGGATGGTGGCCTCGGTGTCGGAGGACAGCGCCTCTTTGGCTGCCGTGCACTCGACGCGCAGGCGGGCGACGGCGGCCCGCACGGCGGGGTCCGTCGTGTCGAGGTCGCGGAGCTTCCCGTCGAGCGTGGCGTCGACGTGGGCCAGCACGGCGTGGTCGAGGTCGACCCCGCCGAGCCGCTCGAGGCCCTCCGGCGTGCCGAGGAGCTCCGGTCCGTCGTCGCCATTGCGGACGACCGCGGCGTCGAACGTGCCGCCGCCGAAATCGAACACGGCCACGGCCTGGCCTGGCTCCAGGCGGCCGAGGTTGGCGTAGTGGCGGGCCGCTGCCTCCGGCTCGGACATGAGGTCGACGTCGTCGAGTCCGGCGATCCGAGCCGCCTCGCGCAGGAGGTCGAGCTTGAACTCGCCCCAGTTCGCGGGATGGGTCAGCGTGACCTCCGTGGGGCGCGCTCCGGCTTGCGCCTCGGCCGCCGCAATCACGTGTCGCAGCACATGGCCCATCAATGCTTCGGCGCCGTACGGAGCGCCGTCCAGGACGTACGGGGTGCTGTCGCCGAGGCGTCGCTTGAACTCTCGTGCCCCGGCGGCCGGATCGCCGGCCAGGCGGCGCTCGGCGGCCTCACCGGCGACGAGCTGGCCGTCGGCGATCGCCACCACCGATGGCATGGCGATCGTGTGCTGGGCCAGCTGGACCGCCTCACAGCCCTCATCGCCGTGGATGGCGGCAGCCGTCCAGGTCGTGCCGAGGTCAACTCCAAGTCGCATGTCCAGAACCCTTCGTCCAGTGCCTGGAGGCGAACGTACGGCCCTGCTCAGCGGGCGGCGTCGGGCGGATTCCCGGTCAGACCCCCGATTCCCGCGCCCGACACGCCGGACATCGCACCGTTGAGCAGCGCGGCGAGCTCGGCCCGGGAGCGGATCTGCAGCTTCGGATAGATCCGCTGGAGGTGCGAGTCGATCGTCTTGATGCTGACGAACAGCTGCGCCGCCACCTCCTTGTTCGTCGACCCACGGCTGACGGCCAGCGCCACTCGCCGTTCGGCATCAGTCAGCGGCACGAGCACCGCTGGGACGTTGCCGGAGGGGGCGTCGGCTGGCGGCTCGAGGCCGTCGAGGCGGTCGATCCACCCCCGCACGCCGCTGGGCACGAGCAGCCGCGCCGCCTGCTCGGCAGCTCGGAAGACATCGGCCCAACGGCCGCGACGGTGATGCCAGGCCGCCAGGTCGATCATCAGCTCGGCCTCGGCGACGACCAGGTGCCCCCGGCGCAGGACGTCCACCGCCTGCTGGAAGCCCTTCGTGTCGGTCGCCGCGTTGGCCCGACCGCGCAGGATGTCGATCGGCGCGGTGGGCTCGCCAGGCCGGGTGTCGATGCGGGCCAGCCACGCACCCGCGTCGTGGTCACGCCCGAGGGCGCTGAGCAGGGCGACGAGGTCTCCGATCGGCGCAAAGGGGTCGATGCGCCTGGCCCGCTCGAGGCACGCCACCGCCACGCCGGTCTCGCCGACCGACCACGCGATGCGACCCACCGTGCACTGTGCCGACGCTTCGAGGCGGACCATCCCGGCCTCGTGGAAGACCGGGACGATCTCGTCGAGGGCGGCCATCGCCGCCTCGCCGTCGCCCAGCAGGAACTGCGTCTCGGCGATCGCTTCCCGCAGCACCGCCCGGGCGATCGTGGCCGTGCTCGGCAGGCGGTCGAGCGCGCTGAACAGGAGGTGTTGGGCGGCGGCCGGATGACCCTGGGCGGTGGTCAGTCGAGCTCGGGTCGCCGTCCGTTCGGCAGGGTCCCACGGCAGCGGCGCAGCGTGCTCCAGTTCGGTCAGCGCCTGTTCGGCGCCGCCGACGTCGCCGAAGCGGAGTCGCGCTTGGGCGTGGCGCAGCGCGGCCCGCACGCCGACCACGGTGCTCCCGCCGTCGCCGATCGGCTCGAGCGGGGCGAGCGAGGCCGGGGTCGCCAGACCTCCGAGCACGAGCAGGCCCTCGGCGAGGTTGTGGGCCGGACCGCGCTCGTTCCTCCGCAGCACCCGTCGCGCCGCCTCGATCGCTTCACGGGCGTGGCCAGACGTCAGCGCGGCGTCGGCGAACAGGGCGTCCAGCAGCGACCGCTCGCGATCCGTCGCTCGTGGGGCGGCCGCCCGCAGCTCGGCGACGGCGGCAGCATCACCGTCGAGCCAGCGCAGCGCTGCGCTGCGCGCCACTCGTGTGGCGACCGCATCGTCGTGCGGCTCGGCCAGCAGCCTGCGCACGGCGATCTCGTCGCCCAACGTCGTCCACAGGCCCAGCGCGCTGACGAGCTGGCGCGAGCGCTCCTCGTGGAGCTCGGCGTACGCCGCAGCCCGGTCGTGGGCCACCGCCGCCACCCGGAGGTCGCCACGGGCGGCAGCCTCGCGGCCGACATCGGCCATCGCCTGGGCGACTCGACCATCGGGACCGTCGGCGCCGGCGGCGAGCTGCCACGCCCGGGCTGCCTCGTGCTGCGGCGCGGTCATCACCGATGCCAACGCACGGTGGACGGCGCGCCGTTCCCGCGGGCCCAGCCGGTCATAGGCGACGACCTCCAGCATCGGGTGGAGCATCCGCACCGACGTCCCGAGGATGGCGATGACGTGCTGCTGCTCGAGGAGGGTCAGCGGGTCTCCACCATGGCCGGTCGCCCGCAGCGCGCCGCGGATCACATCGACGTCGTCGGTGGTGTCGGCGGCGATGATCACGAGCGCGGCGCGAGCCGTCGCGTCCAGTGGGTCGAGGATCGGCGTGAGCGCACGGACGAGCTCTCGAGGAGGGATCGGCACGGGTGGGCAGGCAACGCGGCCGGCCCGCTGGTCGGCGGTCAGGGACCGCACCAGCTGCGTCGCCAGGGCCGAGTTGCCGCCGGCGAAGGACGCCATGCGTCGGGTCGCCCAATCGGTCGCTGGCACGGAAGCCTGCACCGACCGAACCAGCGACTCGGCGTCGAGGCCGTCCAGCACGATCATCTCGTCGCCGATCGCCACCAACGGGTTGGGGGACCGATGGCAGTCGGCGGTCGCCAACGCGGCCACCGGCTGGCCGTCCATGCGGCCAAGGGCGAAGGCCAGCACGTCGAGGCTGGCGTCGTCCATGAGGTCGCTGTCGTCCGCGGTGACGAGCAGCGGGCGTTCCTCGCCGAGGCGGGTCAGCAACCGCCAGAGGCCGGTCCGCGCCGCACGTGCGTCGACGTCGGTCGCCCGCAGCTCGAGCGCCGCCTGCAGGCTGTCCCGCTCGCTCGCCGGGAGCTCGGTGAGGCGATCCGCGACGGGGTGCAGGAGCGTGAGCATCGAGGAGTACGGGATGTCGCCATCACCGACGCGGCCGTGCGTCGCCAGGACGCGCATGGAGACCCGCTCGGCGTCCCGGCGGGCGTGCTCGATGAGATGGGTGCGGCCGCTGCCGGCGGCGCCACAGATCGCCACCCGCGTCGCCCGTCCACCGGCGGCGCGGTCGAGGGCGGCACTGATGGCGATGGCATCCGCCGTGCCGATGACGAGCGGAACGGCGTCGACGGGACTCTCCACGTTTGCGCTCACGCCGGGAGCTCGACGCAGTTGCCGGTGCGGTCGGCGTCCGACAGCACCTCGTGATGGTGCGTCGCGACGGCGACACAGAGTTGGCTTGCTCCAGCAGCGTCGGCGTCGGCGACCGTGAACGCGTCGAACACCTTGCGGCCCCCGCCGCGTTGGAGGCCCCACAGCTCCCACGACCCTGGCGGATTGCCGTTCTCCCCGGCGTTGCCCGCCGCGGTCGTGTCGAAGAAGAAGTGCACGTGGTGGTCGTCGTCGGTGGCGCCGGCGTCCTCTCCAGGGATCAGCGGTTCGAACCCCAAGGTCGCGTAGTCGGCGATGTAGCGGTCGCCGTCGAGCGAGATGTCCGTGATGAAGGCGCACAGCCCGCTCGACGAACCGCATGTCACGGCGGGCGGCGCCGGCTGCGTCGTGGGCGTCGGTTCACTCTCCTCGTCGGCCACCACCGGAGCGGTCGCCGGGGTCGTCACCGGAGTTGTCGTCGACGAGGCGACGTCGCCGCTGGTGTCCGGGGGCGGTGAGCTGGACTGGCCCAGCGCACCGAAGGCGAACACGCTCCCGAGCCCGACGGCCAGGCCGGCGGCGGCGATGCCCGCGTAGACCATTGATCGGCGCTTGCGTCGTGGTCGCGTCGCACGCGTCGGCGCCGGGACAGGTGCTTCCGACGGCGCCGGCGGATCGGTGGCCTCGACCACCGGCGGCATCGCGGCCGTCGGGGCGGCAGATCTCCTGGCCGGCTCGTCGCGCCGGGTCAACGCCGTCCCGACGATGCGCGCCGCGCCCAGGGCGACGGCGTACTTCGGGTGGGTGTCGACCGCAACGGGTCGGCCGAGCGCACCGGCGACGGTCTCGGCGACGAGCGGCACGCGCGACGAGCCTCCGACCAGCAACACGGTGTGGATGTCGGCTCCGGTGACGCCCGCTGACGCCAGTGCGCGGTTGAACGCCCGCATGGGCTCGATCAGCGCCGGCGCGATCATCGTCTCGAACTCGCGGCGGGTCAGACGGACCTCGGTCCACAGACCGGGGAGGGCGACCGGGATGGCCACCTCGCTGTCCTCCGACAGACCCTCCTTGGCGGCCACGCACTCCTGACGGAGGCGGGCCAACGCAGTGGCGACCTCGGGATCCTCGCGGTCCATCGACGCCAGCGGCTCGGCCAGCGCCCGCTCGACGTGCGCCATCACGGCGTGGTCGAAGTCGACGCCACCCAGGCGCTCCAGACCGGCCGGTTCGCCGAGTGTCTCGAACCCGTCCTCGGTGCGTCGCAGCACGGCGACGTCGAACGTGCCGCCGCCGAGGTCGTACACGGCGACGATCTGTCCCGGTTGCACGTTGGCACCAGCGGCGTAGTGCACCGCGGCGGCCACCGGCTCGGTGACCAACGTCACGTCGCGCAGCCCGCACGCGTCGGCTGCCTGGCGCAGCAGGTCGACCTTGAACTCGCCCCAGTTCGCCGGGTGCGTCAGTGCAACGGTCAGCGGCGGTCCGCCCTCGCGTTCGCCGACGCTGGCGAGGACGTCGCGGAGCAGCGCGGTCATGAGGTCGACGGCGGCGAAGGGCGAGGTGCCGAGCAGGATCGGCGTCGGATCGCCGAGCCGTCGCTTGAACTCGCGAGCCGTCCGACCTGGATCGGTCAGGCTGCGGCGCACGGCCGCTTCGCCGGTGATCAACTGCCGGTCCTCGCGAAGGTGGACGACGCTCGCGATCACATGGCCATGGGTTCCGAGTCCGACCATCTCGACGGTTCCGGCCCGCCACACCGCTGCTGCGGTGTAGGTCGTCCCGAGGTCGAGTCCCAGCGCGTATGACATGTCGTTGCCCGTCCTTGTGATGTCGTCTCGTGTCGCCGCGCCGCGCACAGTCATCCGCAGGCCGCGGGCGATGAGGGCGCTGCACCGCAAGGTGCGGGGGCGTGAGGGAGAGCGTGCGCCATCGCGGTCGTCAGCGCATCCGGAGCGACTACGTACTTTGCGACGCGAGACCTACGTACGCGCCGCACCACGCGCTCAGGGCGGCGCACCATCGTGCGAAGGGCAGGCGAAGGGCGACAGCGACTCCTCGGCCAGCACGTCAGACAACAGCAGCCACGCCTGCCGCCATGCCCGCTCGGAACTGGCGGTCCATGTCGGGCACACCTCGGCGGCCGCGTGCATCCAGGCTGACTCCGTCGACGCGGAAGCTCGGCGCCGAGTCTGGATCCGGCCAGGTGTCGGCGAGCTGGCGGGCGCGGAGCTCGAGTTGACTGGGCGCCGAGAGCAGCCCGACGAGCTCGGCGACGGCATCGCAGAGCCACCCTGCACGCGCCTCGGCGTCGCAGGTGGGACTGACGATGCCGTACGACCTGGCGAGGCGCTCGACGAGGGCGCCCCGGCCCCGCCGGAGCTCGTCCCAGGAGCGCTCGACGACGGCCACGTCGTCGGGGCTCACGCTGCTGCTCCGGTGTCTCGTTCCATCCTGGTCGATCATGGGGGAGCGGCTCGACCCGCGCATCCGCAATCGGTACGCAATCCATGTTCGGGTGGGCGCACGCTGCCTACGTACCGCAACTCCTTGTTCTGGGTGAGGGAAGAGGCGCGGGCACGACCTCTTCCCTCACGCAGATCTGTGATCGACGTCACCGTTCAGCCGACGTCGACGAACTGACCGTCATCGGCGGGCTCGGCGGCGAAGTCCTGTTCGGCGAACGTGTCGTAGCTCTGCTCGGGCGCGGCCGACGAGTCGTCCGTGGCGAAGCTGGGCTCCGGCTGCTCCTCTGACCACGCCTCGGCGGCGTCGCTCGGCTCCTCTGCCGGCGCCGCATCGAACTGGTTCCAGGTGGCGACGTCCGAGGTCGTGCCGTACGTGTCGATCTGCTGGTCGACCGGCCCGCCGAACAGGGTGTCGTCGTTCGGCTCCTCGACGGGCGCCGACACGAGGTGGTCGGATGCGGCGAATTCGTCGCCGGCGCCCGCCTCGAACCCAGTGTTCGTTGCCGTCGCGGCGTCGAACGTCGGGTCGGCGTCGGCCTCAGGGCTGCCGCCGCGGTGTCGGATGCGCCGGTTGTCGAGGCTTCGGCGTCCGGCGCTGGTGCCTCCTCGAACGTTGGGTCGGCGGCGGCGTCAGCGGCCGCCGCCGAGCTGTCAACCTGCGCGGTCTCGTCGCCCGCGTCCGGCTGCATCGACGTCGGAGCATCGGCAGCCGGCGCCGGCGTGAAACCCGGCACCTCGCTGAAGGTCGGCGGGAGCTCGATGCCGATCTCGGCGAGGCGGGCGGCGTCGACCGGAACGGCCCCCATCGCCTCGACCTGTCCGTTCCCGGTGACGATGAGGCGCTGCAGGTTCACCTCTGCGGTGAGCTTGGTGGCCAGCTTCGTCTCGCCTCGCCCGGTCGCGTCGGCGATCTCCTGGTCGAGCGTCCTCACACGTTGCGCTGCTTCCGCCATCGACCCGGCGTTGCGGGCGTGCCACTCGAGGTTGTCGACCTCGCGCTCGACTGCGTTCATCCGGTCGTTCGACTTCAGTTGCGCTTCCAGCGCCTCGACCTCCACCTTGTGGTCACGGGCGGCGAGGCGCAGGCGGTCGGATTCCAGGTCGGCGGCGTGCGCCCGGCGGCGAGCAACCTCGGCCAGTGCCCGCTGCTCAGCCGCCTGCTCGCGCAGCTCCTCCGATGCCGAGTTCCACGACTCCGCTCGACCGGCCTTGCGCTCGAGGTCGGCGGCCGACCGGTCGGCCTTCTCCGCGGCTGCCAGCTCTCGCCTCGACTGCAGCTCGGCAGCGGCCCGTTCCTGCTCCTCACCGTGGGCGATGCGGGCCAGTCGATCCCGAGACACGCCGAGGCGTTCGCCGTCGTCGACGAGCCGGGTCTGGTAGGCAGCCCGAGCCCGGACGGCCAGCTCGTGCAGGTCGTCGGCCCGAAGATTGAGCTTGTCGTTGTCGAACTGGTCGGCCATCTCTGTTCCCTCGTCGGTCTGGTGGGCTCCGATCATCGATGTCGCCGCCGTGCGTGTCATCGGGAGAACTCCCGATTGGAGCCCAGATCGCCCGACGGGTCGGGCGCGGACGCTGGTGGGGGAGCGAATCGGGGATCCTCCCGATGACACGATGCGCGGCCACTCCTACCTTCGGCGTTCTCTCTGAAGATCGAGGAGTCTCGTCGAGAGGCGAGCGAAAGGACGCGCCGATGGCTGACACCGACAAGGACGGGCTCACGGATGAGCATGAGCGGTCAATCGGGACGGATCCGCTGGACAAGGACACGGACAACGACGGGCTGATGGACGGTGCCGAGGGGAAGCTCGGGGCGGACCCGAAGAACTACGACACCGACGGCGACGGCTTTGCCGATGGAGCCGAGGTGGCGCAACGCCGCAGCCCGTGGAACCCCGACCGCGCCGAACCCGTCCGGGGCGCGCGATCGCCCGTATCACCCGACAGCCGACGACCCTGACGGCGACGGGCTCGACGCGATGATGGAGGGATTGGCCGGGACCAACCCGAACGATCCCGACACGGACGGCGACGGCCTCGGCGACTCGGTCGAGACGATCCGTGGGACCAACCCGAAGGCTCGGTTCGGCGACGAACCAGGCGATGCGTCGAACGACCTCGACGACGCCCGATCCGAGGTGTTCACGCGTCGGTCGCAGTTCGTCGAGCACGCTCGCATCCAGATCGGCGACCGGTACAAGTTCGGCGCCGAGACGACGCCCGGACAGGAGAACCCCGAAGCGTTCGACTCGTCCGAGCTCGTGCAGTGGGCGGCGGGCAGGGCCGGCGTGAATCTGCCCGACGGGTCGTGGAACCAGTACAAGCACCTCCACCAGGCCGGCGGTTCGGTCACGGTGCAGGACACGTTGGGGACTCCAGGCGCGCTGGTGTTCGGTTTCTCGTCGGACCCGTTGGCCACGTCCGGTCGATCCGGCGCGGTCGTACGTCGGGATCAGCCTCGGCGACGGAAGGGTGATCGACGTGTCGGAGCGCACCGGCCGGGTGAGCGAACTGGACCCCGGAAGCTTCTACACGCACGCCGCAGTGATCCCTGAGTTCGAGCAGAGCGCCGACTCCGACAGCGACGGTGTGACGAACTGGGACGAGCGGCGGCGGAACAGTGATCCGAACGATCCCGACGTCTCCCCGCATCAGGCGCAGCCACCTGCCGCCCCGACGAGCCAGGACGACACGAGCACGGCGGCCACTGACGACGAGGTGGCACAAGCCGCTGAACCGTCCGAGGGCGACCTGTTCCAAACAGGCACGTCGATGGCTGCCGCTGGCACCCACCTGGCCTCCGACGTCCTGTCGAGCGACGGCGCCACCACCGCCATGACCGCGCAGGCCACGATGCAGCTGGCCGTCGACCGCACCGAGCTCACTGATCCGTTCAACGAGGGCGCGGCCCAGACGACGACATCCGCCGACCAGGAAGCGCTCCTCGACGACACCATGCCCGGGGAGGGCACCGCCGCCGACCCGGCGCCAGCGGAGGAGACGTCGTCGTACGACGAGCGGTTCGTACGCCGACACCTCGTCCACCGACGACGACAGTGACTCGTACACCGACACCGCGTGGGCCGAGGACGGCAGCTCGTACAGCGACTCCTCGTCCATCCTACGACGATGCCGGTTCGGACACCGACACCTCGTCTTCGTACGACGACGGCGGCTCGTACTCCGAGATCACCGTGTCCACCACGAGCGACGACGAGAGCTACTCCTACAGCGAGTGACACCTCCCGCGGCTGCTTCCGGGCGGGATCTCAGCCACGTGCCGGCGGAGATCCCGCCCAGGTGGCGCGTCAGCTCGTCACGTGTGCTGTCGTCGTCCACGGCGGGATGGATTCCAGGGTCAGCGGAGGGCGAGGTGGGAGTGCACCGAGCGGATCGCCGCAGAGCCCTCGCCGACGGCGGCGGCGACGCGCTTGGTCGATCCGGAGCGCAGATCGCCCACGGCGAACAGGCCAGGCCAGCTCGTCTCGTACGGCAGCGGGTGGCGTCCCATGGCGCACCACGCGTCCCCGAGCCGCTCGTGGTCGAGGGCACGGTCGGTCAGGACGAACCCGTGCTCGTCGACGGCCACGCCGTCGAGCCAGGCACTGTTGGGTTCGGCGCCGATGAACGAGAACAGTGCCGCGCAGTCGACGTCGACCTGCTGATCGGAGCCGGTGACGGTGATGCGCTCCAGCGTCGTGTCGCCGTGCAGGGCCGTGACGGTGCTGCCGACGTGCACGTTCACGGCGGGATGGGACTCGATGCGATCGACGAGGTACCTGGACATCGTGTCGGCCAGCGGTCGGCGCACGACGACACACACCGATGTGCTCTTCTCGGCGAGGAACATCGCCGCCTGACCGGCAGAGTTACCGCCACCGACGACGACGACCGGCGCGCCGGCGCACCGTCGCGCTTCGAGCTCGGTCGCCGCGTAGTACACGCCGGCCATCTCGTAGTGATCGAGCCGTTCCACCGGCAGCTTGCGGTAGTGCGCGCCGGTGGCGGCGACGAGGGCCCGGCCGCCGACCTGGGAGCCGTCGGTGAGGGTGGCGACGACATGCCCGGCGACGTCGTCGAGCGAGCTCACCCCGCACGGGCTGGTGATGACGGCGCCGAACTTCTGCGCCTGGATCGAGGCCCGCGTCGTCAGGTCCTGGCCGGAGATGCCGGTCGGGAACCCGAGGTAGTTCTCGATCCGCGAGCTGGTCGCCGCCTGGCCACCGATCGACACGACGTCGACCGTCAGCGTGCGCAGCCCTTCCGATGCGGCGTACACGGACGCCGCCAGCCCGGCCGGTCCGGCGCCGACGACGACCACGTCGAAGCAGCGCTCGGGCAGCGCGTCGGCCGTCATGCCGAGGTGGAACGCCAGGTCGCCCGGCGTCGCCCGCTTGAGCAGCCCGCGCTGGGTGATGGCGATCGGCAAGTCGGCGGCGGTCACCCCGAGCCCCTCGAGCAGGGCCGTGACATCCGGGTGGGTGTCGGCGTCGATCCAGTTGTGCGGCAGACGGTTGCGGGCGGCGTACTCGCGCAGGGCCATCGAGGCCGGGGTGTACTCCGAGCCGATGATCTGCAGCGTGTCGGCGGCCGACGACATCAGCGCCG
Source organism: uncultured Acidimicrobiia bacterium (assembly GCA_963719775.1). GTDB lineage: Bacteria > Actinomycetota > Acidimicrobiia > Acidimicrobiales > Ilumatobacteraceae > JALZMG01. The sequence continues at coordinate 261,021 of CAVRCY010000008.1, read as the reverse complement.
TCCGCCGGGCGAGGAACGCCTCCAGGACGGTGTCGCTGAGCCGTACATCGGTCAGCACCTTGGCCCGGAAGACATCGGCCGGCACGACGAGCACCTCGCCCGACTCGGCCACCCTGGTCGACAGGTACGGACGCTGCCGTGTGACGAGGCTGACCTCGCCGAGGAAGCGCCGCGCGCCATGGCGGGCGATCACCTGGTCGTTCGGCCCGACGACCTCGACGCTCCCGCTGAGGATGACGACCCAGTCGTAGTGGTCGTCGGCGGGGGAGAACAGCACGTCCCCGGCCCGGACGCGGCGGCGCTCGCCGAGCCCCATCACGACGGCCAGCTGCTCGTCGTCGAGCTCGGGGAAGGCGATGGAATCGGCAAGCAGATCGGTCACTGGTGGCGACGGTATCGGCGAGCGGCCCAACGCGGTCATCTGCTCCCTCGACGCACCTACACTCCGCCCGTGAGAGACCTCGCACCGTCCATCACACGACAACGGCTGCTCGTCGAAGGCTTCTACGAGGCGGAGGTGGACGAGGCGTCGATCGGCGGCTTCTTCGAGCAGGTGACCCACGAGCTCGAGCTGCGCACGTACGGCCCGCCGACGATCTTCTCACCGTCCGGCGCGGGCCGGGAGGAGAACGAGGGTTACGACGCGTTCGTCCCGCTCATCGACTCCGGCATCTCGCTGTACGTGTGGACGTCCTCCCGCTTCTTGGCGCTGGTGGTCTTCACGTGCAAGCGCTTCGACGCCGCCCGCGCCGTGGACGTGACCCGCCGGTTCTTCGCCATGACCGAGGTCGAGAGTCAGGAGTTCTGACCATCTCATCCACGCGGCGCTCGCCGTCGGCGGCCGTGAGTACCGTGGCGACGAGCCGAGAGGGGGAGTCGGGCATGGAGCCAGGACAGTTCCAAGGGGTGGCCGGACGCACGCTCGAGGAGTCGACCCCGTGGTGGCCGCCGCTGCCGGCCGCACCGCAGGGTGCGCCGAACGTCGTCCTCGTGCTGCTCGACGACGTCGGATACGCACAGTTCGGTTGCTACGGCTCGGACATCGCCACGCCGACGTTCGATCGCCTCGCCGCCGGCGGTCTGCGCTACAGCAACTTCCACACCACCGCCCTTTGCTCGCCGACGCGGGCGTGCTTGCTGACCGGGCGCAACCACCACGCCAACGGCATGGGGCGCATCGTCGAGTTCTCCTCCGGGTTCCCGGGCTACGACGCGACGATGCCGAAGGCCAACGCCATGGTGTCGGAGATCCTCGTGCGCAACGGCTACGCCACCTTCGCCGTGGGGAAGTGGCACCTCACGCCGGCGGCGGAGATGGCGATGGGCGCGTCGCGCGAGCGGTGGCCGCTCGGGCGTGGGTTCGAGCGCTTCTACGGGTTCCTGGCCGGAGAGACGGACCAGTACCACCCCGACCTCGTGCACGACAACCACCAGATCGATCCCCCGCGTTCCCCGGCGGAGGGGTACCACCTGACGGAGGACCTGGCTGATCGCGCGATCGGGTACCTCAAGGACCTCCCGCGGTGTCGCCGGACCGGCCGTTCTTCCTCTACCTGGCGCCGGGCGCGTGCCACGCCCCGCACCAGGTTCCCATGTCGCACCGCAACCGGTACCGAGGGCGGTTCGATCACGGTTGGGACCGGTGGCGGGAGGAGGTCTTCGCCCGCCAGCAGGCCTCGGGGCTCCTGCCGCCCGGGACACGTCTCAGCGAGCGGCCGGCGTGGATCCAGCCATGGGATGCGCTGAGCGACGATGAGCGCCGTCTCTACGCCCGCATGATGGAGGTGTACGCCGGCTTCCTCGAGCACACCGACGCCCAAGTCGGCCGCGTGATCGACTTCGTCGAGTCGCTCGGTGAGCTCGACGACACGATCGTGCTCGTCATGAGCGACAACGGGGCCAGCGCCGAGGGCGGGCCCCGAGGGTCGTTCAACGAGAACTACTTCTTCAACCTGGTCCCCGAGAGCCTCGACGAGAACCTGCGGCGCATCGACGACCTCGGTGGTCCGGACGCGCACAACCACTATCCGTGGGGTTGGGCGTGGGCCGGCAACACACCGCTCAAGCGCTGGAAGCGAGAGACGCATCAGGGCGGCGTGACCGATCCGCTCATCGTGTGGTGGCCGCGCGGCGTGACTGTCGCCGGGGAGGTCCGCCACCAGTACGTCCACGCCATCGATGTGATGCCGACGCTGCTCGACGTCATCGGGGTCGAACCGCCGGCAGAGGTCGGCGGTGTCGCGCAGCGACCGATCCACGGTGCCAGCTTCCGAGACACCCTTGCCGACTCCGAGGCGCCGAGCCCGCGGTCGACGCAGTACTACGAGATGCTCGGCTGTCGGGCCATCTACCACGACGGCTGGAAGGCCGTCACCTTCCACCCGATGCCCGGGTTTGCCTACGACGGAAGCGACCCGAGGAGGCCGTTCGAGGAGGACAACTGGGAGCTGTACTACGTCGCCGACGACTTCTCCGAGACGATCGACCTGGCCGCCGACGAACCCGAGCGGCTGCGCGCCCTCATCGATCTGTGGTGGGCCGAGGCCGAGCGCAACGACGTCCTGCCCCTGACCAACCAGCCGGGCCGCCACGCCGACCGCCGGCACCGCCGCCACCGCAACGTGTACCACGCCGGCATCGGCGTGCTCCCGGCGGCGGTGGCACCCAACGTCCGCAACCGCGGCTTCCGCATCAGCGCAGAGCTCGACGTCCCGGCGCACGGCGCCGAAGGCGTGATCGTGACCCATGGCAGCGCAGCCGGTGGCTACGCCCTCTACGTGCAGGGCGGACGTCTGCACTGGACCTACAACTGGCTGGGCGCGCAGATCACCACGGTCTCCAGCGACGAGCGGATACCGACCGGCCCGTCGACCGTGGGGATGACGTTCACCCCCACCGGACACTTCCAAGGTGACGTCGTGCTGACCCGTGACGACGCACCCATCGGGAAGGGGCACATCGCGGCGACCACGCCGGTCACCTACGGCATCATCGGCTTCACCGTCGGGTACCAGCGGGGTACGCCAGTGGCGCCCACGTACGAGTCACCGTTTGCCTTCACCGAGGGCGCGCTGGCGCGGGTCGTCGTCGAGACCGAGGGATTCGAGCATCGGGACTCTCGGCGCTGAGGAACGAGCCGGCGTCGCCATGCAGTAGTCACCCGTCGAGCGCGGCGACGGTCTGGCCCAGCGTACGGATCGACTGCTCCGTCAGCGGGCTGACGACGAGGATCGCCTCCTGGACCCCGGCCGCGGCGAACTCGTGGAGGGCGTCGGCGATCGCCACCGGTGGGCCGGAGAGGGCCGGAACGTCCTGCGTGTGCGGTCGATCCCGTTGGCCGCCCTCCGACACGACGAGCACCGTGGCGGTGCGGAGGACATCGGAGGGGCGGCGTCCCGACTTCTCGAACCAGGCGGGTGACCCGCTCGTTCTCGGAGGCGAACCCGGCAGGCGTGTTGCCGAACCAGTCGTACCAGATGTTCCACGCGGCGACGTGTGGAAGGGCCGCCCGCAGGACGCGCTCCCCGGTCGAACCGACCAGGAGGGGAGGAGCCACGTCCGGGCGGGGGAGGAGCACGGCGTCTCGGACGTGCTCGAACCGCCCGTCGAACGTCACTCGTTCGCCGGCCAGCAGGCGGCGGATGATCTCGAACGACTCGCCGAAGCGCGTGGCGCGGTGATCGAAGGGCAGACCGAAGGCGTGGAACTCCGTTTGGTGCCAGCCGGCGCCGAGCCCGAGCACGAACCGCCCGCCGCTGATCTCCTGGATCGCCGCCGCCTTGCGGGCGAGCAGACCGGGAGGAGCGAACGCCGTGCACGCAACGAGCGGGCCGAGGCGAACGCGCGCCGTCGACGTGGCCAGCGCGGCGAGGAGGCTCCAGGCGTCCCATGGCCCGCGCTCTTCGCGGCCATCGTCGCGATAGAGCAGGTGGTCACCGAGCCAGATCGAGTCGAAGCCGGCCGCTTCGGCAGCTCGGGCCATGGCGAGGTACTCCCGCCAGCCCACGACGCGCTCGACCTCCGGAAGCTGCACGCCGACACGCAGCGGGCGGCCCGTCATCGTGCGGTGGCCTGCCGGCCGAGCTCAGGGCGGGTCGGCGATGGGCGCGCTGAGCTCCAGCGGCGATGCCGTCCGGGTCGAAGAACGCCAAGAAGCACACGCCGATCGGGGCCAGCTCGCGGATCGGCCCGTGCTCGATGCCTCGCTCGTCGAGCGACGTGACCGCCGCTTCGAGGTCGGCTCTCGACGGCACGCTGAAGCTGAGGTGGTCGAGGCCCACCCGGAAGGGGTCGAAGCGGTCGGCGGCGGCGCGGCGCTCGTCGTCGACCGGGCGCAGCCCGAAGAAGATGCCCTGGTGCATCAGGATCACGCCACCCTGCAGCGAGTCGGCGAGCGCGTCGTGGTGCTGGTCGTCGGGTGGTGGCGGCTCGGCAATGGCGACCTCGAAGCCGAGGACCTCGGTGTAGAAGGCCATCGATTTGGACACGTCGGTCACGGTCATGCGGACGTGATGGATGGACCCCACTGGAAGCGGCGACACGAAACCCCCCTCGGATGCTGGAACGACGGAATCGTACTTCCTCACGCTTTGCCCGACTTCCGGGCGCTGATCGCTCATCTCACGCCAGCACTCCACTCGCGGTGAGCAATCGACGTCCTCGCGCGCTCACCGCTCACCGCTCACTGATAGCGAATACGCTATCATGGCGAGGTGCCCACGAGTGCCATCGTCAGAGACGCCCGCTCCCGCGCCGGGCTGACCCAGCGGGAGCTGGCCCGTCGGACCGGCGTCGCCCAGCCAACCATCGCCCGCATCGAGTCCGGGCTCGTCGACCCTCGGATGCACACGTCGATCGGCTCCTGTCGGCCTGCGGGGAATCACTCGTGGTGGCGCCTCGCGGCGGCACCGGCGCCGGTGTCGACCGCGGGCAGCTCCGTGAGTTGCTCCGCCTGACGCCGCGCCAACGTGTCGATCTGCTGCGCGACGACGTCGCCGGCCTGCGCCGGTTCGAGCTGGCCGTGCGGGGATGAGCGAGCGAGTCTTCGAGCGAGCGAATCAGCATCACGGTCTTCACGCTCACTGGTGCCCTGTGCGTTCGATCAAGTCGAACGCGTCGCACGGATGGATGGTGCACCAGTGAGCGAGCGAGTCTTCGAGCGAGCGAATCAGCATCACGGTCTTCACGCTCACTGGTGCCCCGTGCGTTCGATCAAGTCGAACGCGTCGCACGGATGGATGGTGCACCAGTGAGCGAGCGAGTCTTCGAGCGAGCGAATCAGCATCACGGTCTTCACGCTCACTGGTGCCCCGTGCGTTCGATCAAGTCGAACGCGTCGCACGAATGGATGGTGCACCAGTGAGCGAGCGAGTCTTCGAGCGAGCGAATCAGCATCACGGTCTTCACGCTCACTGGTGCCCCGTGCGTTCGATCAAGTCGAACGCGTCGCACGAATGGATGGTGCACCAGTGAGCGAGCCGCCAGCGTTCGACCCGCTGGCGGTGCTGCGGGCACTCGAGGCGGCCGGGGTTGACTTCGTCCTGATCGGTGGCGTCGCCGCGAGGTTGCACGGGTCTCCGACGCTGACCCGTGACGTCGATATCTGCCACTCCCGGGAGCGCTCCAACCTCGACCGCTTGGCGACCGTGCTCGAACAGCTGCACGCCGAGCTGCGCGGCGTCGATGACGACGTTCCCTTCCTCCTCGATGCCAGGACCCTCCGCGCCGGCGGAAGCTTCACGCTGACCACTGACTTCGGTGACCTCGACGTGCTCGCCGTTCCGGCCGGCACCGCCGGTTACGAGGAGCTCGCCGCCTCGGCCGCCGTCGTCGACCTCGGCGACACCTCCGTGCTGGTGGCCACGCTGGACGATCTGATCCGCATGAAGCGGGCGGCAGGCCGTCCGAAGGACAGGGTCGAGGTCGAGATCCTCGCCGCCCTACGCGAGGAACGGAACGTCCACGGCGCCTGACGCCTGATTAGCGCCCCACGACGGCCGCCGTCTGTTCGGCGATGGCGCGTTCCTCGTCGGTGGCGATGACCAGCACGGAGACGGGCGAGCCCTCTGCCGACACGAGTTGCTCGTTGCGCTCGTTGCGCGGGTGGTCCAGCAGGATGCCCATCCCGTCGAGCCCGGCGCAGACGCCGGCCCGGACGATGGCACTGTGCTCGCCGATGCCGCCGGTGAACACCAACGCGTCACAGCGGCCGAGCACGGCGAGATAGGCCCCGACGTACTTCTTGATCCGGTAGGCGAAGACGTCGATGGCCAGCTGGGCGTCGTGGTCACCGGCGTTGGCCCGGGCGATGACTTCGCGCATGTCCGACACGCCGCAGAGGCCGAGCAGTCCGCTGGCCCTGTTGAGGTCGGTGGCGACGTCCGGGAAGGCGCGGCCGGTCGCCGTCGCCACGTGCGTGATCACCGTGGGGTCCACGTCCCCCGAGCGGGATCCCATGACCAAGCCTTCGAGCGGCGACAGCCCCATCGACGTGTCGATGCTGCGGCCGCGGGCGATGGCCGCCATCGACGCCCCGTTGCCGAGATGGGCGACGATCAGGTCGAGGTCGGACAGGGGCCGGCCGAGGGCCACCGCCGCCCGACCGGCGACGTACTCGTGCGACGTGCCGTGGAACCCGTACCGGCGCACGCCATGACGTTCGTACCACTCGCCGGGCACGGCGTACCGATAGGCGTGCGGGGGCAACGTCCGGTGGAAGGCGGTGTCGAACACGGCGACCTGCGGCACGCCCGGCCACAGCTGCCGGGCGACCTCGATGCCGATGACGTTCGCCGGGTTGTGCAACGGCGCCAGCGGCACGAGTGACCGCAGCGCGTCGAGCACGTCGTCGTCGACGATCGTCGGCGCCGTGAACTGCTCCCCGCCGTGCACGACGCGGTGGCCGACCGCATCGACGACGACGTCGCCCAGGTCGGCGACGACACGCTGTAGGCCAGCGGCGTGGTCGGCCACCTCCTCGGCGATCCCACCAGCGATCCGCCCGCCGCTCGACGCATCGATCAGCTGGTACTTGATCGACGAGCTGCCCGTGTTGAGGACGAGCACCCGCATCAGCCGGCGTCGCCGCGAGCTTGGATCGCCGTGATCGCCACGGTGTTGACGATGTCGGTCACCGTGGCTCCCCGCGAGAGGTCGTTGACCGGCTTGTTGAGCCCTTGCAACACCGGCCCGACGGCAACCGCATCGGCCGAGCGCTGCACCGCCTTGTACGTGTTGTTGCCTGTGTTCAGGTCCGGGAAGATGAACACCGTGGCCTGACCCGCCACCTCGCTGTCAGGCATCTTCGTGCGGGCGACGCCGGCGTCGACGGCGGCGTCGTACTGGATCGGTCCCTCGATCATCAGGTCGGGCCGCAGCGATCGAGCCCGTTCGGTGGCTGCCCGCACCTTGTCCACGTCGGCGCCCGACCCGGACGCACCGGTCGAGTAGCTGAGCATCGCCACACGTGGCTCGATGCCGAACAGCTCGGCCGTCGCAGCGGACGAGATGGCGATGTCGGCCAGCTGGGCGGCGTTCGGATCCGGATTGATCGCGCAGTCGCCATAAACGAGCACGCGATCGGCGAGGAGCATCAGGAACACGCTCGACACGATCGAGGTGTCGGGCCGGGTGCGGATCAGCTCGAGCGCCGGCCGGATCGTGTGGGCGGTGGTGTGGACGGCCCCCGAGACCATCCCATCGACCAACCCAGTGAGGACCATCATCGTGCCGAAGAAGCTGACGTCGGTCATCGTGTCCCGGGCCTGGTCGATCGTCACGCCCTTGTGGGCGCGCAGCTCCCGATAGCGCTCGGCGAACGCCTCCAGCCACGTCGATGTCAGCGGGTCGATGATCGGCACATCGTCCAAGGCCAGCCCGAGCTCGGAGATCCGTTGCCGCACGGCGGCCTCCTGCCCGAGCAGCGTGAGTTGACACACCTTGCGCCGCAGCAGCCGCTCGGCGGCCTCCAGGATCCGGTCGTCGGTGCCCTCCGGGAGGACGACGCGGGCAGCCGCCTGCTTGGCCCGCTCGATCAGCTCGTACTGGAACATGACTGGCGTGACGACGGTGGACCGGGCCAGCTGGACGCGCTGCTCGAGCCGGGTCAGGTCGACGTGGGCCTCGAAGAGGCCGAGGGCGGCGGCGATCTTGCGTTCGTTGCCCGGCGTGATGGCACCCTCGACCTGGCCGGCGGCGGTGGCGGTGGTGAACGTGTCGTCGCCGACGGCGAGCATCGGCAGCGGCTTGCCGCCGTCGCCGAGCCCGTTGATCAGTCCGGCGATGCGGACGTCCGGCCGGAGGCCGCCGGACAGCAGCACGCCGGCGACGCTCGGATAGGCGCCGGAGTGGCGGGTGAGGGCGGCCGTCACGAGGACGTCGGGGCGGTCGCCGGGGGCGATGAAGACGGTCCCGTCCTCGACGTGGTCGAGGAGGTTCGACACCGACATCGCGGCGACCTTGACGTGGCGCACCTCACGGGTCATGTCGTCGGGTTCGCCGGCCACCAGCTCGGCGCCCAGTGCGTCGCCCAGCTCGGCCAGCGAGGGATGGCGCAGCCCGTCGTCCTCGGGGAGGGCCCACGCCGGTGGCGCATCGGCGGATCGACCGGCCAGCGCCGTCTGGACGTCGTCGAGCATGGAGGGCGCGACGCGGTTGACGATCAGCGCCAGCACGGTGTCGCCCTGGCCCGCCAGGGTCTCCTCACTGACCCGCACCGTCTCCGAGATCGCCTTCACCCCGCGGTCGTGCCCGTTGATCACGGCGACCACGGGAGCCCCGAGGTGGCCGGCCACGCGGGCGTTGAAATCGAACTCCAGCGGGGACGACGGACCGGTGAAGTCGGTCCCCTCGATGACGACGATGTCGCAGCGCGCCTCGAGCTCCTTGTAGGCGGCGACGGCCTGGGCCATGCCCGCATCGGCGACCTCCCGGCTGCCACTGACGAGGCCCCGCAGCTCGTCGGCCGTGAAGGCGAAACCGACCTGGTTGTCGGCCAACCGGTACCGGGTGCGGATCAGCTCGATGTCGTTGTCCGGTATCGCTTGGACGATCGGGCGGAAGAACCCGAAACGGCTGACTCGCCGGGACAACAGCTCGGCGAGCCCGAGGGCGACGATCGACTTGCCGCTGGCCGGACCCATCGCCGTCAGGTAGACGGAGCGCGACACGACCGGCGAGCGTAGACGGCGCCCACAGGCCGGCCCGGCGACGGCCTGCGTGGCCGTGGAACGCCGTGCGGCCTGCGTGGCCGTGGAACGCCGTGGCGGCCTGCGTGGCCGTGGAACGCCGTGGCGGCCTGCGTGGCCGTGGAACGCCGTGGTGGTCGTTCGACGCATGGTCACCGTCGAGTCACGCGCCGTTCAGCGATGCGTGCTTGTCTAGCAGTGATGACCACCGTGCTGCAGGTCAGCGACTCGCACCTGTCGCCGCGCGCCGCCTTCGCCGACGCCCATTGGACCGCCGTCGTGGAGCACGCACGGCGGACCATGCCCGATCTCGTCGTGCACACCGGTGACATCAGCCTCGATGGAGCCAACGACGTGGCCGATCTGGTCCACTCGCGACGGCGCATGGACGAGCTGCCCACACCATGGCTGGCCGTGCCGGGGAACCATGACATCGGTGACATCGGCGAGACCACCGTGCCGATCGACGACGAGCGGTGGCGCCGGTATGGGGACACGTTCACCGACGCGCAGTGGTGCGTCGAGCTGGGCGGTTGGCGCCTCGTCGGCGTCGACGTGCAGCTCCTCGGGTCGCCCCTGCCCGAGGCACCCGCCGCCTGGGAGTGGCTGCGGGTGCAGATGTCCGACCGTCGGCCAACCGCACTGTTCCTCCATCGGCCGCTGTTCCTCCAGCGAGCCGACGAGACCGGCGAGGCACCCCACCGGTACGCGCCGGCGATCGTTCGGGACCGCCTGCTGGCGGCGATCGACGACGCCGATGTGCGGTTGGTCGCCAGCGGCCACGTCCACCAGTGGCGCCGCGTCGTGGTCGACGGGCGGGCCTACGTGTGGGCGCCGTCGACCTGGGCCGTCCTCCCCGAGCGCTGGCAACCGGCGATCGGTGAGAAGGTCACCGGCGTCGTCGAGCACCACTTCGACGGCGACACCGTGACCAGCATCGTGATCACGCCGGACGGGATGGGCGCGCCCGTCATCGGCGACGACTTCGACCCGCCGTACGAGGCCTGACGTTCAGGCGGAGGACTGTGCTGAGCGCCGGGACCTGCTGCGTGATGCAGTGGATGCCGCCCCCACCGAACGCGAGGATGGCGCCGACGTCGAGCGCCAGCGTCTTCCGCTCGGGGTACTGCTCGGCGATGATCGCCACCATTTCGGCGTCGGCCTCGTGGCCGGACACGGGCACGACGACGAAGCCGTTGCCGGCGTAGTAGTTGAGGTACGGCACGGCGGCTCGCCGTCCGCCGAGCTCGGAGAACGGCAGGACCGGCACCTCGATGACCTCCAGCGCTCGGCCGCCGGCGTCGAGGGCACGCTCCGCGCTGCGCCGGTTGATGTTGCCGCGCAGCCAGTCCGGCTCGCCCTCGTCGTTGCAGCCCTGGACCACGAGCACGCCGGGGCGAGCGAAGGCGGCGACGTTGTCGACGTGGCCGTCGGTGTCGTCGTCGAGGGCCAGCCCGTGGGGCAGCCACACGATGACGTCCACGCCGAGCTCGTGCGCGCAGGCACTGCTCGATCTCCGCCCGGGACAGGTCGGGGTTGCGGTTGGGGTGCAGGAGGCATTGCGTCGTGGTGACGAGCGTGCCGTCGCCGTCGACGGCGATCGAACCGCCCTCCAGCACCATCGACAACGAACGCACCTCGTCGCCGTGGTGCTCGGCCCACGCCCTCGCCAGGGCGGCGTCACGCTCCCACGGGAGGTACTTCTCGCCCCACGAGTTGAACGTCCAGTCGAGGGCGAGGCGCTGTGATGCGTCCTCCGAGAGGACGTAGATCGGCCCGGTGTCCCGGAACCACGAGTCGTCGGTCTCGAGCTCGACCACGTCGACGCCAGGACCGCACTGGGCGGCGGCGCGCTGCAGCCAACGCCGGTGGGGCGATCATCGTGACCGGCTCGAAGCGGGCGATGGTGGACGCCACCTCGGCGTGGGCTCGCTCGGCGTCGGGCAGCAGGTCGCCGTAGAGGGACGCGCGTGGGCCAGCACATCACCGTGCGCTCGTGCGGCGCCGTCTCGGCGGGCATGCGCACGCGGTCAGCTCCGGTGGGTGACGCCGTCGAGCGTCAGCAGCGGCCCGTACAGATCGGGGCGGCGATCGCGGAACAGCCCCCACGAGTGGCGATCGCGCCGGCCGGCGTGGAGGTCGAACGTGGCCGTCAGCACGGCTTCCTCGTCCCGGCCGGCCTCAGCCACTTTGTCGCCCGTGGCGTCGGCGATGAACGAGGACCCGTAGAACGTGATCTCGGTCGTCTCGCCGACCTCGAGGCCGACGCGGTTGGAAGCGATGAGCGGCGTCAAGTTGGCACCGGCGTGGCCCTGCATGACGCGCTGCCAGTGCCCGCTCGAGTCCCACGCCGGATCCGGCGGCTCGCTGCCGATGGCCGTCGGGTAGCACAGCACGTCGGCGCCGAGCAGGGCCATGCAGCGGGCCGACTCGGGGAACCACTGGTCCCAGCAGATGCCGACGCCGACGGTGCCGTGTCGCGTCTCCCACACGCGGAACCCGGTGTCACCGGGGTTGAAGTAGTACTTCTCCGTGTAGCCGGGCCCGTCGGGGATGTGGCTCTTGCGATACGTACCGAGCACCGCGCCGTCGGCGTCGACGATGACGACCGAGTTGTACGTCGCCCGGTTGGCCCGTTCGTAGACGCTCAACGGCAGGACGACGGCCAGCTCGGCGGCGAGGGCGGCCAGCCGGCTCACGGTGGGATGGCCCTCGACGGGCCGGGCCCGGTCGAAGTGCTCGGGCTTCATGTCCTTGCAGAAGTACGGCCCTTCGAACAGCTCGGGCAGGAGGACCAGCTGGGCGCCCCGCCCGGCGGCCTCCCGGACGAGCCGTTCGGCGGTCTCGACGTTCGACTCGAGGTCGTCGCCCATCGCCATCTGGATGGCCGCCACGGTCAGCTCCACGCCCGAACTCTACGGCTGGCCCACACCCGAGGCCTTCGTGCACCCGAGGGCGGGCGGACCGGAGGGGGCGAGCCAGAGCCTCGGGTGCCGCCAAAGCCTCGGGTGGTCAGCCGTCGGCGAGCAGCTCGGACTTCAGGTCGCGCTTCTGGATCTTGCCGTTCGGGTTGCGGGGAAGCGGATCCTCCCTGAACCAGATGCGCGCCGGCACCTTGAACGCGGCGATGCGCTCGGCGACGAACGAACGGAGCTCCTCCTCGGTGGCCGACGTCCCCGGCGCCAGGTGGACGACGACGCCGACCTCCTCCCCGAGCACGCGGTGGGGGATGCCGATGGCGGCGGCGTCCGTGACAGCCGGGTGCTCGAAGAAGGCGGCCTCGACCTCGACGCTGTACACGTTCTCGCCGCCGCGGATGATCATGTCCTTGGCCCGGTCGACGATGTACACGAACCCCTCGTCGTCGATGCGGGCGACGTCGCCCGAGTGCAACCAGCCCCCGTCGATCGTCGCCGCCGTCGCCTGCGGCTTGTTCCAGTATCCCTTGATCACGTTGGGTCCCTTGATCCACAGCTCGCCGACCTCGCCGGTGGGGAGCGGCCGGCCATCGCCATCGACGACCTGCACGTCGCAGACGGGTACGGGCTGGCCGACGCTGTCCGGCTTGCGCTGGTAGTCGGCCCCACCGTTCATCGTCGTCACCGACGACGTCTCCGTCAGCCCGTAGCCGTTGGAGGGCGTGCGGCCGGGGAACATGGCATCGAGGCGGCGGACGAGCTCCGGAGCCGCCGGGGCGCCGCCGTATCCGATGGCCCGCACGGAGGACAGGTCGTGGCGGTCGAAGTCGGGGTGTTCGAGCACCTGCCACGCCATCGCCGGCACGCCGCCGAACACGGTGACCCGCTCGCTCTCGATCAGCTGCAGCGCTCGCGCCGCGTCCCAGCGGTGCATGATCACGATCCCCCCGCCGACCGCCAGGTTGGCGACGAGCACCGAATGGCAACCCGTGACGTGGAAGAACGGCACGGACAGCAGGTACACGTTGCGGCCCGGGGCGCCGGATGGCGACGCCGTGTCGTTGCTGCGCATTGCCGTCCGGGCGGCGCAGAAGCCGAGGCTGACCAGGTTCGTGCAGATGTTGCGGTGCGTCCCGAGCGCACCCTTCGGCTGGCCGGTCGTGCCGGACGTGTAGAAGATCGTCGCGTCGTCCTCGGGCCCGATCGCCACGATGGGGACCTCACGGTCGGCGGCCACGTCGCCGACGGCATCGTCGAAGGCGATCGTCCCGGGAGGCGGGCCCGCCGTGCCGGCGCGGACGACGATGACGTCCCGCAGGTCTGGCAGCTCGGCCCGGTGCTCGGCGATCCGCTCGGCGCGATCGCGGTCGGCGATCAGCATGCGGCTGCCCGAGTCGGCCAGACCGTAGGCCAGCTCCGGGCCGGTCCACCAGGCATTGAGGGGGACGGCGACCGCCCCGGCGGCGGTGGCGCCCCAGAACGCGATGCTCCACTCGGGCAGGTTGCGCATGGCGATGGACACTCGATCCCCGGGCACGATGCCGTACTCGTCGACGAGGCGGTGGGCGAACGTGGCGGCGGCGGCGGCGTGGTCGGCGAACGAGAGGCGGTCGAAACGTCCCGCCACGGCGCCCGGTGCCGCCGAGTCGTAGACGAGGAAATCGGTGTCGCCGTGGGCGCGGCTGGCCGTCAGCACCTCCCGCAGCGTCGGTGGGGCGTGCTTCCACGCCCGGAGCGCGACGCCACGGACGTCCACGTCCTCCATCTCGAAGAGCGCCCCCGGAGCGGTGAGGGCGGCGGTCACGGCAGCGAGATCAGGGGTCATGTCGGATCCTTCGCTTCCGCCCGTAACGGAGCCCGCACGAGCCGGAAACACTGGCGAAACACGGCGACCTTACGTTCCGGCGGGAGCCGCGCGCCCCTTGCGGCTCGGACAACAGAAAGGGAACCAGATGGAAGCAGGCAGCTTGGCCTGGGTGCTGGTCTCCGCCGCCCTGGTGCTGTTCATGACCCCGGGACTGGCGTTCTTCTACGGCGGTATGGACCGGCGCCGCAACGTGCTCAACATGCTGATGATGAATTTCTACTGCCTGCTGATCGTGCCGATCCTGTGGATGATCATCGGGTACTCGTTGGCCTTCGATCCGGCCACAAACGACTTCATCGGCAGCTTCGACGACGCGTTCATGCTGAAGAACATCACGGTCGCCGGTGACGGCGGCAGGTTGGCGATCGTCGCCTTCCTCGGCATGTTCGCCGTGATCACCCCAGCGCTGATCTCGGGAGCGGTGGCCGACCGCATCAAGTTCTCGGCGTGGGCGTTGTTCGTCCCGTTGTGGCTCTTCCTTGTGTACATCCCGATCTTCAAATGGGTCTTCGGCGGGTGGCTGGGCCAGCGCGGCTCGCTCGACTTCGCCGGCGGGACGGCGATCCACGTCAACGCCGGCATCGCCTCGCTGGCCGCCGTCCTCGTGCTCGGCAAACGCAAGGGCTGGCCCCACGAGGCCGAGCCGCCGCACTCGATGCCGCTCGTGATGATCGGTGCGGGCATCCTGTGGTTCGGCTGGTTCGGCTTCAACGCCGGGTCCGCCCTAGCCGCCAATGGGCAGGCCGCCCAGGCGTTCATGAACACGTTCCTGGCCGCCGCCGCCGCCGGCCTGGTGTGGATGGTGGTCGAGTGGCTGCGCGACGGCCACCCGACCAATCTCGGTGCGGCTTCGGGCATCGTCGCCGGCCTCGTGGCGATTACGCCAGCGGCGGGGTTCGTGTCGGGGCCGGCGCCGCTCGTCATCGGAGGCCTCGCCGGGATGCTCTGCTGCTACGCCGTGAAGGTCAAGTTCAAGGCGGGGTACGACGACGCCCTCGACGTCGTCGGCGTGCACTTCGTCGGCGGGCTCGTCGGGTCACTGCTGATCGGCTTCTTCGCCAATCCGGACTTCTTCGAGCTCGGGTTCAAAGAGGGGCTGTTCTACGGCGGTGGGCTCGAGCCTGCTCGGTGAGCAGCTGCTGGCCAACGCCGTCGCCATCGTGTGGTCGTTCGCGCTCACGTTCGCCATCATGAAGGGCTTGCAGGCGACGATCGGGGTCCGGGTGTCCGAGGAGGAAGAGGTCATGGGCCTCGACCTCGCCGAGCACGCCGAGACCGCCTACCACGGCGCGACGTGACGGAGGAGACGACATGAAACTGATCACCGCCATCATCAAGCCGTTCAAGCTCGACGACGTGAAGGACGCCCTCAAGGGCGTCGGCGTCGTCGGCCTCACCGTCAGCGAGGTCCGCGGCTTCGGCCGCCAGGGTGGGCACACCGAGACCTACCGCGGCACCGAGTACCAGATCGACTTCGTCCCCAAGGTCAAGCTCGAGATCGTCGTCGACGACGGCATCGTCGACAGCGTGGTCGACGCCATCATCGAGGCGGCGCGCACCGACAAGATCGGCGACGGCAAGATCTGGGTCACCGCCGCTGGAGGACCTCGTTCGCATCCGCACCGGGGAGCGCGGGCCCGACGCCGTCTGACGGCCGCCGCTACCGCGTCCCCGGCCACCGGTACCGTCGGGCCGTGGCTCGGCGGCTGGTCTTCGTCGTGCTCGCGCTGGCGGCCTGCACGAGCGGTGGCGGATGGCGCCGTCGGACGTACCTCGGCGGAGACCACGGCGACCAGCGCCCGTCAGCCCGACCACGTCGACGAGCAGCACGTCGACCACCACCGAAGCCAGCATCGTCGACGACCAGCACGTCGACCACGCACGACGACGACCTCGACCGTCGCCGCCGACCGGCGCTCGCGGACCGTCGTGGACGACGCCGTCCAGGTCGTCGAGATCGGCCGCATGCGTCGAGGGACGGCCGATCACGGCGATCGAGCGCGGCATGCCCGGGGGAGCCGTGGTGCTCGTGATCGGCGTGATCCACGGCGACGAGGACGACGGCGTGGCGATCCTCGAGCGGCTGGCCACGCGCCGACGTGCCGGCCGGCGTCGACCTGTGGCTGGTCGAGTCGATGAACCCCGACGGCCAGGCCGGCCGGTCGGCGGACGAACGCCAACCTCGTCGACCTCAACCGCAACTTCCCCTACGACTGGGCACCCCTCGGCCAGCCCGGCGACAGCGAGTACGCCGGCACCGGCCCGGCCAGCGAGCCGGAGACGCAGGCGATGGTCGACTGATCTCGGCGATCCGGCCGGCCCTCGGCATCTGGTACCACCAGGATCTGTTCCGCATCGCGCCGGGGTCCGGGTCCGACCGTGACCTGCGCTCGCGCTACGCCGAGCTGACCGGCCTGCCGCTGCTGGACATCACCGGCGGCACGTACACCGGCGTCGCCGCGACGTGGCAGCGCCGGACGGTCGAGGACGGCGCGGCGTTCATCGTCGAGCTCGGCCCGACGCTGAGCGACGCCGAGGCCGCGACGCACGCCGCCGCCGTGCTCGACCTGGCGACCCAGGTCACGGCGCAGCGGCCTGGCGGTGGTGGTGGCGGATGACCTCGTCGACGATGAAGCGGAGGAACTTCTCGCTGAACGCCGGATCCAGGCCCGACTCCTCGGCCAGCGCGCGGAGGCGGCGGATCTGCTCCTGCTCGCGGACCGGGTCGGCCGCCGGCAGGCCCGCCTCCGCCTTGTACCGCCCGACGGCCTGGGTGATCTTGAAGCGCTCCGCCAGGAGGTGGACCAGGCGGCGTCGATGTTGTCGATGCTCGCCCGGTACGCCTGCAGCCGGATCGGTCGGCCGTCGCAGCGGCTCGACGGCTGCCCGTTCGCTCGCTCGCTCGGGCGTTGCCGCAGTGCTCGACCGGGGACGCTCGACGCAGCTGCCCGTTCGCTCGCTTGCTCGGGCGTTGTCGCCGTGCTCGACCGGGACGCTCGCTCACAACACCGGGGTGCCGTACATCTCGCCGAGCGGGTCCGAGATCAGCTCGATGCGCTCGCCGTCCGGCCCGCGGAAGTACATCGACACGCCGCCGACGTCGAGGTACTCGATGCCGGCGCCGTCGAGGCGGCGGCGCAGCTCCTGCCACTGCGTCGGCTCGACGCTGATCGCCAGGTGGTGGTGCCCGCCGAGCACCTCGGCGTACGGACCGACGTCGAGACCGGGGAAGTCGAAGAAGGCCAGCGCGTTGCCGTTGCCGATGTCGAAGAAGAAGTGCGTCGAGCCGGGGTAGTCGCGGTTCTCGAAGAGCTCGGTCAGCGGGAAGCCGAGCAGGCCTTGGTAGAACTCGATCGTCCGCTCGACGTCGGAGGAGATGTGGGCGGTGTGGTGGACGCCCCGGGCCGTCGTCGGCGGTCGCTCGCCGTGGGGTCGGATGTACCGGGCCCGCAGCTCGTCCCATTCGGCGGTGCGGTCTTCGATCACGGCCGCAGTGTAGGAGGCGCCACCGACAGCAGGTCGTCGAGCGCACGGTCGACGGCGGCGAGCTCGGGTCGCGGCTCGGCGAGGAGCCGGCTGACGTACGTCACGGTGACCTCGTCGCGCTCGATGGCGCCGCCGTCCGTGTCGGCGGGCAGCTCGACGGCGTCCCCCCACTCCATGTGCACGCGGAACACGCCTTCTCGGCCGGCGATCGGGTCGAGCCGGCCGCGCACCACGGCGCGGGGCGGCAGCAGGCCGATCTCGGCGTGCCGCCACCCGCGCAGGCGGTCGATGGGGAGGTTCGGCACGTTGACGTTGACGACCACGGGCTCCTCAGGCGCCGAGGCCAGCACGGCGCCGACGACGTGGCTCCCCACGTGCGCCGCGGTGTCCCACTGCTGGTCGGCGATCATCTCGTCCCACCCCTGGCCCTCGACGCCGAACCCGGCGACGGCCTGGCTGACGGCGACGCCGCTGAGGCCGCCGTTGCGGGCCGTCAGCGCGGCTCCGACCGTGCCCGAGTGGTAGACCGCCCGACCGACGTTGGCGCCAGGGTTGATGCCGGCGACCACCAGATCGAGCGGTCCGAACACGCCGAGCCGGGCGAACATCACGCACAGCCCGGGCGGGCCATTGACGGCCCACGCCTCGCCGATGCCCTCGATCTCGACGCGCCGGACCTCGGGACGCATGAGGTGCAAGGGCCCGAGGGCGGCGCCGGCGCCAGAGTGCTCGGACTCGGGGGCGGCGACCACGACGTCGCCGTGCTCGAGCATGGCGCGGGCGAGCACGTGGAGGCCGATCGAGTCGATCCCGTCGTCGTTCGTCACCAGCAGTCGAGGCATGGATGGACGTTACGAGGCCACGGGCCGATCGTGCTCGGATCAGCGAGTGGTGCCGATCGGTTCCGAGGACCGGACGTAGCCGAGCACGGGCGTGGCCTGCACCCGGGCGCGGGCGCCCTGGGGCACGGCGGTCCGTTCGTTCGACAGCCACGCACTGACACGATCGGAGCGGCCGTCATCGACGGCGATGAACAGCGAGAACCGGTCGCGCCGAGCCAACGGCCGCAGCAGCCGGGGGAAGGGCACCACACGCTGCGGTCGGCGCGCTCTGACGACCACGCCCTGGCGCTCGATCGTCGAGAAGAGGTCGAATGAGCCGGCGACGACGAGCCAGGCCATCCACAGCAGCGGAATGACGACGACGCCGGCCAGGACGAGGGCGGTGCGCTCGATCAGATCGGCCTGGTCGGGGAAGTCCTCGAAGATCCCGGTCAGCGCGTCTCCGCGGGCAACGCGCAGGAGGAAGCGCTGGAGCCACAGGAGGCCGGCACCCACCGCCAGACCGAGCACCAGCATCAGCAAGGGATGGCGGCCGTAGCCCGGCCGGAACGGATAGCGCACGCGCACGACGTGCCACTCGCCGGTGGCGTTGCTCCACGCCAGCCGGTCGTCCTCCGGCACGATCGGCAGCTCGTCCGCTGCTCGCTCGGCGAGGCCGAGGGCGGCGGCGTAGGCCAACGCACGGCTCGTGCTGTTGGCCGCCGCCGAGGAGGCGCCCTCGAAGCCGCGCGGCTCCATCCACGCCCGCACCGAGAGCCAGTGCTCGGCACGCTCGAGGCCGAGATCCGTCGGGCGCTGGGCCTTCGACCGGACCCGCTTGAGGAGTCGGCGGGCGACGAGCAGGATGGCGATGGCCACCGCAATGGCGATGCCGCGCGACTGCAGGGAGTCGACGACCGCCGTCGGTTCGCCGGTGCGCACCGACCGCCACCACATGAAGCCGGCGAGGACGCACGTCACGACCGGCGGCCCGATGGCGAGGATGTCCCACCGCCGCTTCGACAACCGTTGCCGCTTGGCGTCGGCGACCACGGCCTTCGTGAAGCGCCGCCACCAGCGGCGCGGCAGGCGCAGACCGGCGATCTCGATGCCGGCCCCGGAGACGCCGGTCAGCGTCCCGGCCGTCAACTTGTGGACGTGGTTGAGGACCTGCTGCTCGTAGCGCGCCAAGACGTCACCGGCGCGACCGCGGCGGTCCGTGAGCAGGACGACCTCGTGCTCGGCCTGCTCGACGCGCAGCCAGCCGCGGGCCACGAGGTCGAGCAGTGTGGCGTTGGCCGCCGGCGGCGTCACGACGAACCCGTTCGTCAGGAGGCTGGTCACCGCCGGCGACTCGGCACCGAGCTCCGCCGACGTCGTCGACGCCGTCAGGCGCGGCGGGCGGGTGGCCACCTCGGCCCGCGCCAGGAGCACCATGGTGAGGATCAGCAGGATGATCGACCACCACAGCGACCCGACATCGGGACGCGTGAAGAAGGCGACGATTGGGCTCACCCCCGCGCCGCCGAACACCGACCGATCACGGCGCGCTCGATCGATGGCATGACGGCTGCGCACGGGCCCCGGCCGAATCGGTCAAGGACGTCACGTGACGGGCACCGGGCTGCTGCGCGCCGCCGACGGCCTCGTCAGGGTGCGACCCGGGTGGGCGGCGGCATCGCGATCCCTGCCTCGTCGAAGGCGACCTTGACCGCCTGGCGGAGCGCCCGCTGCAACCGGAACTGCGTGCCGGGGGAGGTCTTGACCGTGAGGCGCAACATGACGCCCTCCGCCGACGCCGCTTCGACGCCGAGCAGCTCGGGCGCCTCCAGCACGTCACCGGCGTACTCCTCGCTCTCGACCAGCTTGTTGGCTGTCTCGGTGAGCAGCCGGCTGGCCGCGTCCACGTCGGCGTCGTAGCCGATCAGCACGTCGACCACGGCGACCGACCACAGCTGCGAGCGATTGCCGACGCGCAGGATCTCGCCGTTCGGCACGTGCCACACGGTCCCGTCGAGACCGCGCAGCACCGTCGCCCGCAGCGAGACACGCTCGACGACACCGGAGGCCTCCCCGAGGTCGACGACGTCACCGATGCCGAACTGGTCCTCGATCAGCATGAACAGCCCGGTCAGGCAGTCCTTGACCACACTCTGGGCGCCGAAGCCGAGCGCCACGCCGGCGATGCCGGCGCCGGCGATCAGCGGGGCGAGGTCGATGCCCAGCTCGCCGAGCACCAGGAAGAGGGCCATCACCCAGATCGCCACGCTGGCCGTCGAGGCGACGACGGTCGAGATGGACCGCGCCCGGGCCGTACGGCGCGTGGTCCTCGGCCGGGGCGGCGCCCGGGGCCACGGCCGGCGTCACCTTTTGCAGCGCCCACGCGGCGGTCTGGCGGTCGGTCACGACGATCCGGTACACGGTCTTGCGCACCGCCCGCCGAATCAGCCGCGACACGATCCAGGCCACCGAGACGATCAGCAGGACGGTCAGCGGAATGCCGATGAACCAGTCGGACAGCTCGGCGAGGGTGGCGTTGCCGGTCCAGTCCCAGACCTGCTCGCAGACGTTGCCCGGCTCCTCGCCACAGGCCTCGACGAGCTCGGGATCCAGCGGGTCGACCGGGATCGGTGCGGCCATCGGCGCCATGACCCGAGTGAGTCACCGCCTGGCGTGCGGCAGCGAGCCAGCGAATCCCGAGCGAACGGTCGGCCGCGGTCAGCGAGAACATGCGCCCGCCTGGCGCATGTGCCCACGCGGACGGCGGACGTGAGCAGTAGCTTCGCGCGCATGTCTCGGATCGCCATCGTCGGCACTGGCTACGTCGGGCTGACCACCGGAGCCTGCTTCGCCCACCTCGGCCATGAGGTGATCTGCGCCGACGTCGACGCCGACAAGGTCGCTCGCCTGGCCCGGGGTGAGATCCCGATCGTCGAGCACGGCCTCGACCGCCTCGTCGAGGAAGGCCTGCGGTCCGGGCGTCTGCGCTTCGTCGTCGGGGCGGCCAACGCCGTGGGCGACTGCGACATCGCGTTCCTGTGCGTGCCGACGCCGCAGGGGGAGGACGGCAGCGCCGACCTCTCGTACATCGAGCAGGCCGCCCGGGAGATCTCCACCGAGTTGCCGTACGAGAGCGTCGTCGTCAACAAGTCGACGGTCCCGGTCGGCTCGACCCGGGTCGTCGAGCGCGTGCTCGACCGGCCGGATGTGAAGGTCGTGTCCAACCCGGAGTTCCTGCGCGAGGGCTCGGCGGTGCAGGACTTCCTCCATCCCGACCGCATCGTCGTCGGCAGCACGGACCAGGCGGCGGCGATCAAGGTGTCGTCGCTGTACCTCGGCGTGGCCGCGCCGGTGATCGTCACGGATCCGGCTTCGGCGGAGACGCTGAAGTACGCAGCGAACGCCTTCCTCGCCACGAAGCTGTCGTTCGTCAACGCCGTGGCGGCGATCTGCGAAGGCGTCGGCGCCGACGTCAACGATGTCGTCCTCGGGCTCGGCTACGACAAGCGCATCGGCCAGGACTTCCTGCGCCCAGGCCCTGGATGGGGTGGGAGTTGTTTTCCGAAAGATACGCGGGCGCTGCTCAAGATCGCCGTCGACGCGGGGTACGACTTCGACCTCCTCGAGGGTGTCATCGCCGTCAACGACGAGCAGTTCGACCGGGTCACCGAGAAGATCCGTTCCGCCGTCGGCGGTGACGTCAGCGGCAAGACCATCGCCGTGTGGGGCCTGACGTTCAAGGCCCGCACCGACGACCTCCGGGAGTCGCCGTCGCTGGCGATCATCGAGCGGCTGCTCGCGCAGGGCGCCACGGTGCGCGGCCATGACCCGACGGTGCCGGGTCGCAAGCCCGGATTGCCGGAGAGCGTCGAGGTCGTCGGCGATCCGTACGAGGTCTGCGAAGGCGCCGATGTCCTTGCCGTGCTGACGGAGTGGGACGACTACCGCTGGCTCGACTCCGGCAAGGTCGCCGTGGCGATGTCCGGACGGGCCGTCGTCGACGCCCGCAACCTGCTCGACCGCAACGAGTGGCGGCGGGCCGGCTTCGACTACCAGGGCATCGGCAGGTAGCAAGCGTGTCGCGGATCGTCGTCACCGGCGGCGCCGGGTTCCTCGGCTCGCACCTCTGCCGGGCGCTGCTGGCACCGCGGCGAGCAGGTCATCGCCGTCGACAACCTCGTGACCGGCTCGATGTCCAACGTCGAGGAGCTGTTCGGCGAGCGCGGGTTCACGTTCGTCGAGCACGATGTCAGCCAGTACGTGTGGGTGCCAGGCAACGTCGATGCCGTGCTGCACTTCGCCAGCCCGGCCTCCCCGGCGGACTTCGAGCGCATCCCGATCCAGATCCTCAAGGTCGGCAGCCTCGGGACACACAACTGCCTCGGTCTGGCCAAAGCCAAGGACGCCAGGTTCTTCCTGGCGTCGACGAGCGAGGTGTACGGCGACCCGCAGGTCCATCCGCAGCCGGAGACGTACTGGGGCCACGTCAACCCGATCGGCCCCCGCGGCGTCTACGACGAAGCCAAGCGATTCGCCGAGGCGATGACGATGGCCTACCACCGCCACCACGGCCTCGATGTGCGAATCGTACGAATTTTCAACTCGATCCTGGCCGACGAGCAGGTGCTCTACGACGATGGTGTCGAGCTCCGCCGAGAACGTGTCGCCGACGCTGCCGCCCGCTTCGGCGGGATCGACGGTTGGACGGTCCCGGCGTTCGACGAAGAAGGGGTGGTTACTCATCGACCGACGACCGCACTCCTTGGGCATCCGACCACTGCGCCGTGCTTCGAGGTCAAGACGCGTTACGGCCGCTCGATCCGGGTCACCGGTGATCACAGCCTCTTCGTCGAGGGTCCGGGAGGGCGTCCGGTGGCGCGGCCCGTCGTCGAGCTGTCGGTCGGGGACCGGGTCGCCATCGCCGGTCGACTCGACGTACCCGAGCGCGATCGCCAACGCGTGTCCCTCATCGAGATGTGGGACGCCCAGGGTGGCGACCCTTGGAAGTTGCAGCTCAGGTGGGAAGGCCTCGGTGAGATCGCGTGGGAGCGCCGCCAGGAGCTGCTCTCGGTCGCCGCCGGCCGTGACGGCTCCGCGTCTCGGCGTTCTTCGCACTGGCCTCGCCTGGTTTCCGCCCGACGGCGCTCGACGCTCTCGCTGGCCGAGGTCCGCCATCTCGGGATCTCGATCCCCTGGGCGGAGGCGCAAGTTCGCCTGTTCACGGCAGGCCGTGCTGCGTGGCTACCGGCCCGCCTCGAGGTGACGGAGGAGCTGCTGTGGCTCATCGGGCTGTGGGTGGCCGAAGGGTGCTCGCACGTATCGGCGCACGATGCGTACGTCACCATCAGCGGCGATGGCGAGCTGCTCAAGCGGGCCCGCAAGCTCTTCGAGCGCGATCTCGGCCTGCATGTCGTGCAGCAGGCGGGCAGCGCGGAGCGGGCTGGGTCGATCTTCGTTCACAGCGGGCTGCTGCTGGACCTGTGGGCGCACCTCGGCTTCGAGCACAATCGAAAGCGAATTCCCGGCTGGATCCTCGGGCTCCCCCTGCACCGGCTGAAGTGGTTCATCGAGGGGTATCGAGAGGGTGACGGCGTGCACTCGGGGCGGCACCTCGAGGACGGGGTGCGCCATGAGTTCTCCACCGTCTCGAGTGAGCTGAAGGATGACCTCGTCGTCGCCTTCGCACGCTTCGGCATCTGCCCGAGCGTCGGGCGATACGAGACCACGTTCAAGGGCCGCACCGGCGATCGGCGGTATCCGTTCTGGAGACTGACGATCCCGTGGGTACGACCTTGGAGTCCGCTGGACTGGGACCGTGGCGTCGAGCAACGACTCCAGGCGCGCCGCCACGGCGACATCGTCTGGGCATCGGTCAAGGCGATCGTTCCGGTCGAGGCGACACCGCTCGTCTACGACTTCTGCGTGCCGGGCCACGAGAACTTCTGGGCCGGCACGGGGCTGCTGGCGAAGAATACCTATGGGCCTCAGATGCGAGCCGATGACGGGCGCTCGGTGTCCAACTTCCTCGTCCAGGCCTTGCGCGGCGATCCGATCACGGTCTTCGGCGACGGCAGCCAGACGCGCTCGTTCTGCTACGTCGACGACGAGGTGCGCGGCTTCCTCGCGCTGCTGGACAGTGACCTCACCGGGCCGGTCAACATCGGCAACCCCAACGAGTTCACCATCCGCCAGCTGGCCGAGATGGCCATCGAGGTGACCAACTCGTCGTCGGAGCTGGTGTTCGAGCCGTTGCCGGTCGACGACCCGGCCCAGCGCCAGCCCGACCTCACGCTGGCCCGCAGCCGGCTCGGCTGGGAACCGACGATCCCGTTGCGCACAGGGCTCGTCCACACGGCCGAGTACTTCCGGCGGATCCTCGGCCGCTAGCGCCGTCCCAGCGGCCCTCGCGCAGCAATCCGGGCTCTGCGTGAGGGAACAGCGCGGGGCCCTGCCCTTCGCTCACGCAGACTCACCCCGTCGTCGGTGGCGCCTCCGTCGACGGCGTTGTCGTCTCGGCCAGCTCGTCGCCTGGCTTGGCGAACCACTGGCGAACGACCGGGATGACGTGCTCGGCGATGCTCTCCTGGCCCTCGGGCGTCGGGTGGAACGGCGCGTTGCTCCTGAACGACGTCGGGTCGGTGACCGAGTAGATCGACAGCCCGTAGGCCCACGGGTCGTCGGAGCACCAGATGTGCGAGGCGCCATGCACTGAGTAGGCCCCTGAGATGTCGGCCAGTGCGACATTGGCGTTGTCGAGGCCGCTGATCGTCTGCTCGATCACGTCGTTGACCTTGTCGACGAGGCTCGACAGGTACTTGACCTGCTGGGCGTAGAAGTAGTTCGTGTCTGTGCAGATGGTGCCGTCCGCCGGCAGCGGGTTGGCGTAGTTGGTGAACACGATCTTCGGGTCGGGTGCGCCGTTGGCCTTGGCGCGGGCCTCGATCCAGTCGACCAGCGTTCCGTAGTTCTTCTCCAGCGTCGGCAGGAAGTCGAAGAAGTCGGTCTCGATCGACGAGCCCGGTTTCGTCGCCGTGCACTCGAGGTCGGCGTACCCGATGTAGTACTCGTAGCCGTTCTCGATGCAATCCTCGATGATCGTCGCAAACTGCAGGTCGTCGGCGCCAAGGGTGACGAGGACGAGCTGGGCGGCGGCCTCGTCGTAGTTGGGGTTGAGGTCCGTCTGGTTGGCCCAGTCGCCGAACTCCGCTGGGCGGTATTCCGTGCCGTCGGACGTGCGAGGCGCGGAGATGCCGTTGGCGAACGTGGCGCCGGTGCACGCGTACTGGCGGAAGTCCGCGGCGAAGTAGTTGGCGACGAGCACGCCGTACGCGTACTGCGACGTGTGGCAGTCGGGGAACGGCTCGGGCCATTTGGCGTTGACATCGCCGCCGATCCAGTCCTGGCCGGCAGGATCCCACTGGTAGCCGTACAGCGTCCCTTCGCCTGACGCGATCGAGTCGCCGAGCTGCACGATCGACGTCAAGGCCACGAGCTGCTCGTTCTGCGCGCGTTGCGCATCGTCGCCCCTCGACGTCGCGCCGCCACAGGCGGCGAGGGCCACTGCCACCATGACCAACCCACCAAACGCCCGTCGTCCCATGTGCGCACAGTACGTGCAGACGAGCGATCGAAGCGATGAGCCCTCCTACAGTGCCGGGCGATGACGGAGATCCGCAGCCTCCTGCAGGGCACAGTCGTGGCGGTCGAGGTGGCCGTGGGTGACGTGGTCCGAGCCGGTGACGTGCTGTTGTTGATCGAGTCGATGAAGATGCACCACGACGTCGCCTCGCCGGAGGCGGGGCGGGTGACGGAGCTGCTGGCGGGCCTCGGTGCGCCCGTCGTGCCCGGCGCCCTCCTCGTCAGGGTCGAACCGGTCGCCGCACAGGTTGGCGTCGACGAGGCCGCCGGCGCTGCGGGTGCCGCGCCCGTCGCCGCCGGCACCGTCCGTCGGGACCTCGCCGAGAGCATCGAGCGGCACGGCATGGGTCTCGACGGGGCCCGCCCCGAGGCCGTCGCCCGCCGCCGGGAGAAGGGTCGGCGGACGGCACGAGAGAACGTCGCCGACCTCCTCGACGAGGGATCGTTCGTCGAGTACGGGCCGCTCGTCATCGCCGCCCAGCGCCGACGGCGCGACCTCGATGACCTGATCGCCAACACGCCGGCCGACGGACTCGTCGGCGGCATCGGCACCGTCAACGGCGCCCTGTTCGACGGGCCGGCCGCACGCTGCATCGCCATGTCGTACGACTACACCGTGCTGGCTGGCACCCAAGGCCTGCAGAACCACCGCAAGAAGGACCGGTTGTTCGAGGTCGCCGAGCGGCTGCGGCTGCCCATCGTCTTCTTCACCGAAGGTGGCGGCGGCCGGCCCGGGGAC
The DNA here is from genome assembly GCA_963719775.1 of uncultured Acidimicrobiia bacterium. Taxonomy (GTDB): domain Bacteria; phylum Actinomycetota; class Acidimicrobiia; order Acidimicrobiales; family Ilumatobacteraceae; genus JALZMG01. Next base: position 234,367 of record CAVRCY010000008.1, on the reverse strand, counting down.
ACGGATGGGACCGGGCCATCGGGCCTGGACTGCCTGGCGTTCCTCTGGCTGGCGCAACTGTCGGGGCTCGTCCCGCTGGTCGGCGTCAACGCCGGCTACTGCTTCGCCGGCAACGCGGCCATCCTCGGCTGCTGCGACGTCGTCATCGCCACGGAGGACTCGAACATCGGGATGGGCGGCCCGGCGATGATCGAGGGCGGCGGGCTGGGGTTGTTCGAGCCAACCGAGATCGGTCCGATCGACGTCCAGCGGGCCAACGGCGTCGTCGACGTCGTCGTCGCCGACGAGGCCGAGGCGGTCGCCGTGGCCAAGCGTTACCTCTCGTACTTCCAGGGTCGGATCGACGAGTGGGCGTGCGCCGACCAGACGGCGTTGCGGGACGTCGTGCCGGCCGACCGCCTGCGCAGCTACGACGTTCGCCGGGCCGTCGAGCTGCTGTTCGACACGGGCTCCGTGCTCGAGCTGCGCGGCGACTTCGGGCTCGGGCATGATCACCGCGCTGGCCCGCCTCGAGGGTCGGCCGGTCGGCATCATCGCCAACAACCCGGGACACCTCGCGGGAGCGATCGACACGCCGGGCGCCGACAAGGCGGCCCGCTTCATGCAGCTGTGCGACGCCTTCGACCTACCGATCGTCACGTTGTGCGACACGCCCGGGATGATGGTCGGCCCGGACGTCGAGGAGACCGGCCTGGTGCGCCATTGCAACCGCCTCTTCGTCACCGGCGCCAACGTCACCGTGCCCACGGTGAGCGTGGTGCTGCGCAAGGCCTACGGGCTCGGCGCCCAGGCGATGATGGGTGGGTCGACGAAGGCGCCGCTGGCGTGTGTGGCCTGGCCGACTGGCGAGTTCGGCGGGATGGGCCTCGAGGGTGCGGTCCGCCTCGGCTACCGGCGTGAGCTCGACGCGGCCGAGGATCCCGAAGCCCGCGACGAGCTGTTCCAGGAGCTCGTCGAGCGCATGTACTCGGTCGGGAAGGCGTTGAGCGTCGCCTCGTACTTCGAGATCGACGAGGTGATCGATCCCGCCGACACCCGACGGTGGATCACCGCCATCCTCGACGCCGCGCCGGCGCCGGTGCGGCGAGACGGCAAGAAGCGCCCGAACATCGACACCTGGTGAGCGCCGCCGCCTACATCGGCGTGGCCGTCGTCGTGGCTGTGGCGGCCACCGTGCAGCTCTCCGCGGGGTTCGGGTTCGGCCTGGCCGCCGTGCCGCTCCTGGCTGTCGTCCTCGACCCGCACGATGCCGTGATCGTCGCCCTCGGGCTGGCCACGTTCACGAACAGCTATCAGGCGTGGACAGGTCGACACCACGCCGACCGGGGCGTGGTCGGCCGCCTGCTCGCCGGCGCGGCCGTCGGGTTGCCGGTCGGCCTGCTGATCTTCCTGTGGGCCGATGATCGAGTGCTCGGCGTGTTCATCGGCGTCGCCGTGCTCGTCGCCGTCGCCGTGATCGCCGCCGGCCTCGACCTGCGCCACGCCGGGCCGGCCCTCGACGTCGGCGGTGGCGTCGTCTCCGGCGCGCTGACGATGTCGGCCGGCGTCAACGGCCCGCCGCTGGTCTTCGTCCTGCAGGCCCGCCACTTCAGGCCAGACCGGTTCCGAGGCACGATCACGACGGTCTTCGCCGTGCTCGACATCGTCAGCGTCGTCGTGTTCGCCGCGGCGGGCGACATCGACAGCGACGTGCTGGCGGCGATCGCCGTGGGTTTGCCCGGCCTGGCGCTCGGCGCGATCGCCGGGACAGCTCTCCGCCGCCACCTCGACCCGCCCCGCTTCCGCCGCCTCGTGCTCGTCCTGCTGACGGTCGCCGGTCTGTCCGCGCTGCTCGCCGCGTTCACCTGAACATCTGGGCGCGATCCTTCCCAGCGACCGATCTGGGGCGGAATATTCGCGACCCCTGAAACGATCTGCGCCCAGATGATCGCCGTCAGCTGCCGAACATCGTCAGCCACTGTTCCTTGGTCGCCGGGCGATACACGTAGTTCTGCTCGCGGACGGCGTCCATCGAGGCGCTCGACGGCATCGAGTAGCGGTGTCCGGGGAACACGATCGTGTCGCCGGGCAGGGTGGCCAGCCGCTGGAGGCTCTCGTACATCTGCCCGACGTCGCTGCCCGGCAGGTCGGTGCGCCCACAACCCTCGAGGAACAGCGTGTCGCCGGAAACCAGCCGGCCGTCGACGAGGAAGCACTGGCTGCCGGGCGTGTGCCCCGGCGTGTGGACGAGCTCGATGTCGACGTTCCCGACGCGCACGTGATCGCCCGGGTCGTGCAGCTCCAGCTCGCTCTCGGCGATGCCGGTCGTGCGGGCCACCCACGGTGCCTCGGCCCGCTGCACGTGGACCGGGCAGCTGACGCGCTCCAAGAGCCGGGTCACGCCCTCGATCGTGTGCCCCATCATCGAGCCGCCGACGTGATCCGGGTGGTAGTGGGTGACGAGCACGCCACCGACTGCCATGCCGTCGGCTTCCACGGCGTCAACGAGGTCGTCGACGGCATAGGCCGGATCGACGACGACGCACTCGCCCGTCGCCCGATCCCCGAGGACGTACACGAAGTTGACCATCTGCGCCGCCAGTGGGTCGTCGACGGCGAAGTCGCGACCCGACAGCAGCTGTCGGAAGTACAGGCGATCGAGGGGCGGCACGGCTTCACGGTACTGACAGGGCGCAGCAGGCGTCGGCTCCTACGCTGCATCTTCGTGAGGCCCGCAAGGTGAGCGAACCAGGGGACGCGGTGAGCACGGCGGCGCTCGCTCGCTCGTGTCAGTGAGATGGTGCACCAGTGACCGCCGATCGCCTGACCGAGCTCGTGCCGGGGCAGCCGATCGTGTTCGGCGGGGATCGCCTGACCCACGTCCCAGAGGAGCTCGCCGAGGCGTTCGTGGCCGGCGACCGGTTGATCGTCGTGCAGGAGACCGGCGCTCTGCTGCACGTGCCCGCCGCCGACCATCGCGCCGCCGTCGAGGCGGTCGGCGCGGCGGCCGCCGCCTTCGCCGAGCTCGGTCGGGTGACCGACGCGCAGATCGACGAGTTCTTCGAGCAGTTCGCCGCCAGCCTCGCCGATGACGATCTCGTCCTGCCGATCCTCGAGGCCAACCGCTCGGACGTCGCGAGGGCCGAGCGCGCTCGGCCAGTCGACGACCCGCCTCGTCCTGACCGACCGCATGCGGGCGGACATGGTCGCCGGACTGCGGGCGTGGCGCGACTCGCCGCTGCGGCGCGAGGAGGCCCTTCGGAGCGTCGACCACGACGGCTGGTCCGTGGAGGCCCGGCGGGCGCCGCTCGGCGTGGTCGGATTCGTGTTCGAGAGCCGGCCGAACGTGTTCGCCGACGCCACAGGCGTGCTGCGCACCGGGCAACACGGTCGTGATGCGCATCGGTTCGGCCGCCCTCGAGACCGCCGAGGCGATCACCGCCCACGCGCTGCGGCCGGCATTGGCTGGGGCCGGGCTGCCGAGCGGGGCCGTCAGCCTCGTCCGGTCGCCGGCGCCGCGCCGCCGGCTGGGCGCTGTTCGACGACCAGCGGCTCTCCCTGGCCGTCGCCAGAGGATCCGGTGCTGCCGTCGCCCAGCTCGGCGCCGTCGCCCGGCAGGCCGGCACACCGGTCAGCCTCCACGGCACCGGTGGGGCGTGGCTGTTCGCCGGCCAGGCCGCCGATGCCGCGCGCTTCCGGACCAGCGTCATCCACTCCCTCGACCGCAAGGTCTGCAACACGCTCAACGTCTGTTGCATCCCTGCCGCCCGCGCCGATCTCGTGCCCGTCTTCCTCGCAGCCCTCGACGAAGCGGCGTCTCGTCGCGCCACCTCGGCGCGCCTTCACGTCGAGACGGGCTCGGCGGCGTTGATCCCCGCCGAGCGGTTCGCCACAGAGGTGAAGATCCGCCGGTCGGACGGAGAGCACCTCGAAGCAGCGGCCTCCCTCATCGACGCCGACGACCTCGGCCGGGAGTGGGAATGGGAGGACGCCCCTGAGGTGTCGCTCGTGGTGACCGGCGACCTCGACGAGGCGATCGGCCTGTGCAACCGTCTGAGCCCCCACTTCATCGTGTCGTTGATCAGCGACGACGAGGACGAGCACCGCCGGTTCTACGCGGCCATCGACGCGCCGTTCGTCGGCGACGGCTTCACCCGTTGGGTCGACGGCCAGTACGCCCTCGACCAGCCCGAGCTCGGCCTGTCCAACTGGCAGGGCGGCCGGATGCTGGCCCGCGGTGGGATCCTCTCGGGGGAGTCCGTGTTCACCGTCCGCCACCGCGCCCACGTCATCGATCCCGACGTGCACCGCTGATGCGCCGCGCCGTCGCCCTCGCCGTTGCCGCCGCGGCACTCACCACGCTCGCCGCGTGCAGCAGTGCCGACGTTCGCTCCGAGGCCGCCGTCGAGCGGACGGTGCCCACCGCCGCGCCTTCGTCGGCCCCACCCACGCCTCCGCCGACTCCCGCTCCTGCCACGACCGTCCCGCCGGCGGCTCCCGAGCACGAGCGAGCCCGGCTCCGAGCCGTCGACGACAGTGCCGGCCGGCCCGCCGTCGGCGGGGGAGGGTGCTGGCGACTCGCTGTTCCCCGAGCTCGGCACGGACGATCTCGACGTCCAGTCCTACGACCTCCGCCTGCGCTACGACCCGGGCACGCTGGCCCTCGAGGCCGAGGTGACGATCACCGCGGCCGTTGCCGCGGCGACCGCCGAGCTCGTGCTCGATGCCGACGGGATGGAGATCGTCGCCGTGGAGGTCGATGGCACGACGGCGCCGTACGACCTGTCTGGCGGTGAGCTCGTGATCGCCCCCGCCGCACCGGTCGGTCCGGACCAGCCCGTCGTGCATCGACGTCGCCTACCGCGACCGGGCCGACCCGATCTCGTCGGCGGTCGGCCTGCAGACCGGCTGGTTCTCGACGCCCGGCGGTTCGTACGTGCTCAACGAGCCCGACGGCGCCCACACGTGGCTCCCCAGCAACGATCACCCGTCCGACAAGGCGACGTGGCGGTTCGAGATCACCGTGCCGAGCGGCACGACGGCAGTGGCCAACGGCGAGCTGGTCGAGCAGCGCGCCGATCCCGAGGGCGACACCTGGGTGTGGGAGCAGCGGGAGCCGATGGCCACGTACCTCGTGCAGCTGCTGACGGGGGACTACGAGGTGCTGGACGGCGGCACGGCGGGCACCGTCCCGATCGTCAACGTGGCGCTGGCCGACGACATCGAGCGGATGGCGCCGTACTTCGAGCTGACCGACGACCAGATGGCGTACTTCGAGCCGTTGTTCGGGCCGTATCCGCTCGATCGCTACGGGCTGGCGTTCACCGACAGCTTCCCTGGGCTGGCCATGGAGACCCAGGGCCGGTCGCTGTTCTCGAGGGACGACTTCCCAGGCGGCTCGCCGGGCGCGATCGAGCACCTGCTGCTCAGCCACGAGCTGGCTCACGCGTGGTTCGGCAACGCCGTGACCCCGGCGGACTGGAGCGACCTGTGGCTCAACGAGGCCTTCGCCACGTACGGCCAGTGGATGTGGCTGGGCCACGTCGGGTTGTTCGCCCTCGACGCTCAGGCCAACTCCAACCTGGCGTTCCGCCAGGACTTCGCCGAGCCGACCGGCGAGCCGACGGTCGCCAACCTGTTCGGTTTCGAGCGCTACGACGGCGGTGCGGTCGTCGTCCACGCGCTGCGGCGCGAGCTCGGCGACGACGCTGTTCTTCGGACTGCTGCAGCGCTGGGTCGCCGACAACGACGGCACGTCACGCACGACCGAGGACTTCATCGCCTTGGCCAGCGAGGTCGCCGGGCGCGACCTCATGGCGTTCTTCGACGCCTGGCTGTTCGCCGCCGACGTCCCCGACGAGTACCCGGGCTGACCGATCTGGGTGCAGTTCGTTCCGGAATCCGGGAAAACCAGCCCCAGATGGTCGGTTGGGAAGGATCGCGCCCAGATGTACGTCGTCAGCGACGGGTCAGGGCGGCGAGGGCGCTGGTCCAGGCGCGGGCGCGGGCTGGGGCCCAGCGGCCGGCGTCCTGCTCGGCGGCGTCGGCGCGGGCCGCGGCGTGGCGTCCGAGGTTGATGCCGAGCCAGCGCAGCGGTTCGGGCTCCCAGCGCGGTCCCGCGGTGGTCGACCCACGGGAGCGACGTGAGCTCACTCTCCCGGCCCGTGATCAGGTCGGCCAGCGTTCGCCCGGCGACGTTCGTGGTGGCCACGCCGTCGCCCACGTAGCCGCCTGCCGAGGCGACGCCGGTGGCGCGGTCGAGGCGCGCCGACCACTGCCAGTCCCGCGGCACGCCGAGCGGACCTCCCCAGTGGTACGGGATCTCGACGTCACGCACGACGGGGAACAACTCGCGCAGCGCCTCGACGAGCATCGTCCGCACCTGCCCGTCGGTGTCGAAGCCGGGCCTCGATCTGCGACCCGAAGTGGTACGGCGCGCCGCGACCGCCGAAGGCCAGCCGGCCGTCGGCCGTGCGCTGGCCGTAGATGATCAGGTGGCGGCCATCGTGGAACGTCTCGCGGTCGGCCAGCCCGACCTGCGCCCACTGCGCGTCGGTCAATGGCTCGGTCCCGACCATCAGTGAGTAGAGCGGCACGAGGTCTCGACGGCGACCTGGCAGCGCTGCCGTGTAAGCCTCCGTCGCCAGCACCACCTTCGATGCGCTGACGCGTCCGCGCGTCAGTGACGACGCGACCGGGTGACCAGTCGACCAGTGCCGTGTGCTCGTGCACGGCGACGCCTCGGCGCTGCACGGAGCGGGCCAGCGCGTGGACCAGGCGCAAGGGGTGCAGGGCGGCACAGTGCGGCGTGTAGAGCGCGGCGCGGGCGCGCGACATCCGACACCGCGCAGCCAGCTCGTCCATGGTCAGGCGGCGCAGGTCGCCCTCGTCGAGCCCGAACGCTCGCGCCTCGGCCAGCTCGTCGGCCAAACGGGCCGCCTGCTCGGCCGTACGGGCGACGGTCACCGAGCCGCCCTTGGCCAGATCGGCGCCGCCGCCCTCCTCGGCCAGCACGCGGGCCACCTCGTCGACGGCGCCGTGCATCACCCGTTGCATCGCCACGGTACGGGCGTGTCCGTGACGACGTTCGAGCGTGCGCAGGCTGTTGGGCAGCAACGCCGAGCACCAGCCGCCGTTGCGACCGCTGGCCCCGAAGCCCACCTGGTGGCGTTCGAGAACGGCGATGCGGAGCGACGGATCGGCGACCACCAGGTAGTAGGCCGTCCACAGGCCGGTCAGCCCAGCGCCGACGACGGCCACATCGACGTCGACGTCGCCACCCAACGGCGCCGTCCGGACCCGCTCGCCGTCGCGCATCGTCGCCTCCCACAGCGACCTCACGGTGGGCCGCTGCGGCCGTGACGTCGAGCGACGGCGGCGGCATCAGCCCTCGACGCCACGCCCAGCTTGGTGAGGATCCTCGAGACGTGCACGCTGGCCGTCTTCTCGCTGATGTACAGCGCCTTGGCGATCTGGCGGTTCGTGGCTCCGCCGGACAGCAGGTCGAGCACCTCGAGCTCGCGGGCGGTGAGCCGCTGCAGTCCAGGTGCCTGGGGGGCGGGTCCGACGGTCGCTGCGACACGCAGACCGGAGCGGCGACCGATGCGCTCGGCTTCCGCGGCGAGCGTCCGGTTCCCGATGACCGGCCGCCATGGCGGCGGCCGTGTCGAGCTCGTCCCCGGCACTCGTCCGGTCCCCGACGTCGAGGAAGGCGACGGCGGCGGACAGCCGGGCGCGCACCGCCAGCCGGGGCCACGCGACGTCGGACCAGCGGGCTGCTGCCGCCAGCCAGGCTGTGGGGTCCGGGTGGGCCCGCTCGGCGGCCAGCTCGGCGAGCAGGGCAGCCGTCGCGGCGCGGTTCGGCCGTCCCGCGGCGGCCGCCTCGACGACCTGCTCGAAGTGCGCCCGCTGCTCGTCGAGCTGCTGCTTGGCGCCCGCCGACGTGCGCCGGTCGAGGTGCTGGGCCCGTTCACGCACGATGCGCAGGCCGAGCATGCCGAGCTGGCCGAGGACCTCGTCGTCGCCAGTCGTCGACACCATCCGGATGCCCTCGTCGATCGCCGCCCGCGCCCGCTCACCGTGCCCCTCGGCGATGGCGATCTCGGCGCGGACGACGGCCAGGGTGCCACCGAGTCGGCCGTCGAGCAGCGGCGCGGCGAGGAAGCGGGCCATCTCGACGTGCTCCCTGGCCGACGGCAGCGCGCCGGCTTCGAGGTCGCACCAGCCGGCGAGCACGTGGCCCAGGGCGACCGTCACGGAGACCCGCGCGTCCTCCAGGATCCGTGTCGTCCGGGTACGCGCCGCGGCGACGTCGCCGCGCCGCAGCTCCATCGCCGCCGCCACGCCTTCCACCAGCGTGGCGTTCGGATCGGCCCAACCGCCGGCCCGCAGGCGGCCGGCCGAGGCGACCGCGAGGTTCAACGCGTCGGCCAGCCGCCCTTGCGGAGCCAGCAGCTCGCACAGATCGGCCAGCGCCACGGCACCCGTCACCGGTTCGAGATACGCCTCGGCGGCACCGACGGAGGCCACCAGCTCCTGCTCGGCCTCCGCCCACTCGCCGGCCACCAGGAGCGCCCTCGCCAGCATGTAGTGGGCGTGGACCTGCACCTGCGGTGCAGTCTCCGAGGCGTCGAGCGGGAGCGGGCCCGCTCGAGGGCGGCCACGGCGTCGAGGCGCTGCTCGGCGGCCCGCACGCTGCCGGAGAGCACCGCCGCCCGGACGGCCGGTGGGGCGTCGGCCGGCAGCAAGCGCACCGCTTCGCCATAGCTCTCGTCGGCCTCCACGCTGCGGCCGAGCCGCAGGAGGTACCACGCTCGCCGCTCGGCCAGCACGCTGGCGGTGGTCGGATCGGCGGCGTCGTCGATCGAGCGGCGGGCCGCCTCGATGATGTGGATCGCCGCATCCCGCTGCCCGGACCGGTTGGCAGCCTCGGCGGCGCGCCGGCTGAGGTCGACGAACGAGCACCCGGCGGCGCTGGCGGCGTCGTCCACCACGTCCCACAGCTCCAACGCCCGGCGATAGTGCCCGAACGAGTCCTGCGCCGCGAGGTCGGCAGCCGCCAGGTCCCCAGCGGTGATGCTCGCCGACAAGGCCCGGCGCGGTTCGCCGGCCTCCGCCCAGTGGTGGGCCAGCACGCCTGGCGGTGACTCGGCCCGCAGCACCTCCGCCCAGCGCCGGTGCAACGACCGGCGCTCCGTCGGCAAGAGGTTGCGGGCGACGGCGTCGGCCACCAGCCCGTGGTGGAACTCGACGGCGTCACCGGTGCGGACGAGGAGGTGGTGGTCGAGCGCCTCGCGCAGGCCGCTGGCGGTCGAGGCGTCCCCGGACGGCCCATCGGCGAGCACGTCGGCCAGCACGGAGACGTCGACCGGTCGGCCGGCGGTGGCGACGGCGGCGGCGACGTGGCGGGCCGCCGCAGAGAGCCGCTCGGCCCGGGCCAGCAGCACGTCGAGCATCGGCACCGCGATGTCCGGCCGGCCGAAGTCACCGGCGCAGAGTTCCCGTACGAGCAGCGGGTTGCCGGCTGAGCGGTGGTAGATCGCGGCCGCCGTGACGTCGTCGACGGCTCCCGACAGGTGCTCGATGAGCTGGGCGACATCGGCCGGACCGAGGCGCCGCAGCGGGACGGTCGTGACCAGCTGGGCCTGGACCAGCTCGGCCAGCAACAGCTTGACGTGGTGTCCGCGGGGCAGCTCGTCATCGCGACACGTCATGAACAGGCAGGCGGCGCGGCTGCCGACGTGCCGGGCCAGCACCATCAGCACCTCGCAGGTCGCCCGGTCGGCCCAGTGGACGTCCTCGACGACCAGTACCAGGGGTTCGGGCTGCACGGCGTCGCCGTGACGGTCGACGACGCCGAGCAGCTGTTCGAGGAGCTGCTCGGTGGTCGCCCCAGCCAGCGCTGCATCCCGCGGACCGGCGCTGCGCAGGACGTCGACGAGGGCGGCGTGGCGCAGCGGTTCGCCGCCAAGGGCGATGCAACGGCCCTCGTACACGGTGCCGACGTCCGCCGTGACATGGCGCACGAGGCGGGACTTGCCGATGCCGGCTTCCCCGACGACGATCGCCGCGCCGCCCCGGCCGCGTCCCGCCTGTTCGAGGACGTCGTGCAGCGTGGCGGCGGCGCGGTCGCGGCCGACCAGCGGCGCCTGCGGGGTGCGGACCACGGACACTGCGCTCCATGGTCGCGGATCGGTGGGGCGCCGGCGCGCACGTGACGTACGGCGTGGTGTCTTGTTCGGCGGGAGAGCTCCTGGGGGAGGTAGCCCTCGATCTGGGCGCGCAGCGTCTCAAACGGCCTTCTGGGCGCGGAGGGTCCCATTTTCGAGAACCTCCGCGCCCAGATCGGCCGGGTCGCGCCGTGCTGCACGGGTCACCCCCACTTCAAGAGCTCTTCGACCAACAGCGGTCGAAGGAGTTGAACCAATCCGCGCTGACAGCTGAGCTGCAACATCACACGGCTAAGACCCCGAAGAAGGAGTACGCCGGACGACCTGGCTCCCGCGGCAGCGCACGCTCAGGACGATGACCACGAGCGTCGGTTGGATCGTGCTGCCCAACGGCGTCGCCGGTGACGACGAGCTGGCGCTGTCGCTGCTCGCCGTGCCCCAGGACGATGCTGTGCCGCTCGAATGGCTGGACCGTCGCCCCGCGCCGCCTCGTGTCTGCCGACGGCGTCCTCGACCTTCCCGTGACCGTGACGGCGGTTCCCGATCGGGCGTCCTGGCGCGAGGTGATCGGCCCGGTCGTGCCGGACGAGCCGGCCCTCGATGCGGCGCTGATCGCCGAGGCGGCGGGGGAGCTCGAGGAGCTCGAGCGGGTGGTCGCCAGGGCTGCCCCGACCCGATGGCCCGACGCCACCGACCGCCACGCGTTGTCGTGGCTCGGTGACATGCTCGAGACGCGGCGGCGGGGCCGCATCCCGTCGCACGCCGTCGCCCGGCTGGCGGAGCAGGCACGCCGATCGCCGGGCCTGCGTGGCAGGCGACCGGATCGGCGGCTCGGCGTGCGGATCGACGCCACCGTCCCGGCGTTCGACGGCGAGCACTCTGTCCGTGTCGTGTGCGCCGACGAGTCGTCGGACGGTGCAGAGCCGGTGCTCGATCGGTGGACGCGCGTCTCCAGCGACCGAGCGGCGCGGCGGTTCACGGTCGTGCCACGCAACGGTGGGTGGGCGCCGAGCTTGGACGTGATGGTCTCACCGCTGCCCATCCGCGACCTGAGCGCCCGGCTCGCTGCGCTGGCGCAGGACCTGGCCACCCCCTCCGGCGTGGCCGTCGTCCCCGAAGCGTCGGACGGCGCGATCACGATCGCGTTGCGCAGTCATCCGGCGGCCGAGGCGACCGGCGAGCTGTTCGCCGAGGACGTCACGACCAGGATGCGCGTCGAGGTCGCCGTGGACGACGGCCCGTTCGAGCCGGTCGGTGTCGGCGCAGTGTTGACGTGGGCGGGGAGCGAGCGCTCGCCCCTTCGCTTCGGCAGCCGGCATCGATTCCGCGTGTGCCCAGTGGACCTGGCCGGCAACGTCGTCGACGGTGCGGAGTCGATCGTCGATGCCGGTCGGTACCTCCGGCGGGAGGCGCTCGACCCGCCGATCATCGACGGCGCGGCGGACGGTGCTGCGCTGCGATGCGTCGTGCGCAGCGACGGTGACGGGACGGCGCTCGGAGACGAGCCGGCCTGGATCGTCGCCCGGCCGCATGTCGCGCCGGCCACGGCGGCCCGTCATGGAGTCGAGGCCCCTGAGCCGGGAACGCTGGTGCCGGGAACGCTGGTGCCGGATCCGGCCGCCGCCGGCTTGGCCATCCTCGGGCTCAACGACGATCCCACGCCGGTGGTCGTGCCCTACACCGGCGGTGCGGCCAAGGCCCCGCTGCGGCTCGTCGTGCGGGCGGCGGTGGCCGACGACGTCGTCGACGACTCCGCCGTCTCGATCGACCATGAGCCCGGCTCCGCCCTCGTCGAGCTGCTCGTGCCCCCGGCCGTGGAAGCCGAGTTCGACATCGCCAGCCCTGTCGCTGGCGACGCCCTGCGCCACCTCCACGTCGGCGAGCTCCCTCCCGCGACGCTGCTCGACGGCACCGCGCTGCTGCGCTGCCGTCGCCGCCGGGTGTCAGTGGTCCATGCCGTCCAACGACCGCGACGTGCAGCCTGCGTCGTCGACGGGCCGAGGCTCGAGCCCGCACCTCGCCGCGACGACACCGCGATCCGCTGCTCGGCGACGTTCGACGTCGACGGCGCCTCGACGGGCGTGCTGCACGTCGACGCACGGTGGAAGGACATCGTCGACAGCGAAAGCGGTCCGCTGCACTCGGTCGCTGGCAGCGCTCGCCTGGTCTCGACGACCGTCGGTCGGCGTACCGACCTGGTGGACCTGGCAGTGCGACACGAGCTGCATGACACTCGTCGCCGCACCGTGACGCTTCGGGCCATCGCCGTTTCGCGTTTCGGCGAGCATTTCGATGTCGATCCGTCGGCACTCGAGCGTCCGGGTGATGAGCTCGTCGTGCACGTTCCCAACCGTGGGCGGCCGCCGGTCCTGCCGATCCTGGCGAGCGACGACGTGGGCGGACCGTGCGATCGGGAGGTACGGGTGGCCATCCGCCGCCCGTGGTTGGCGACAGGTGACGGGGAGCTGCTCGGCGTCGTCGTGCGCGGACCGGCAGCGGGTGCGCCGTGGGAGGTGACGTCGCCGGCGTCGTCCTGGTGGGAGCTCGACGATGCGATCGGCTCCGTCGACGCGGGGCACGTCCTTGCAGCAACCGACGTCGTCACCGCGGTGCCCGTTCCCGGCGCTCCGAGCCGATCGAAGGTCGGCGTCGCCGGGCTCCCGGTGCGGTTCGACGAGGCCCTCGACCAGTGGGTCGCCGACATCCGCCTCGCCGTCCCTGAGCGAGCCGTGCTGCACCTCGCGCTGGTCCGCTATCAGCCGCTCTCGGTTCGCGGCTGCCACATCTCGGCGATCACCGAGGTCGTCGTCGCCCCCCGACGAGTGCGGACGGAGACGAGCGTGTGACGGACTATCCGGGCTGCGCGCTCGGCGCGAGGCTTCCCACCTTCGCCGTCGACCGATCGGCGGGACTGGTCTACGTCTCCTGCCCGCCACACTGCCGAGTGCATGTGCTGCACGCCCACGACCACCGACAACTGGCCACGGTCGGCGACGCCTCGTTCGTCGGGCCACGCGGTCTGGCCGTCGACCCCACCCTGCGGCGGGTCTACGTCACTCGGGCGCACCGATCGCGCCGCGCCGCGATCGAGGCGCTCACGATCATCCAACGTCACGCCACGGGCCGCCACACGGTCGACCGCACGATCCCGCTGCCTGGCGGCGTGCGGCCGTGGCACGTCGCCGTGGACGCCGCCGCAGGGCTCGTGTACGTCGCCGGACGCGGCGGGCACGGGTCACCACCCGTCCTCGTGCTGCTCGACCGCCTGACGCTCGACGAGCTTGCCCGGGTGCGCCTCGATGGCCGTCCGCGGGGGTTGCGGGCCAGCGGTGGGGTCGCCCACATCGAACTGCCATCCGTCGGCCAGACCGTCGACGGGACCCGGCTGGCGATGCTCGGCCCCTCACCGTCCAGCGCCGCGGGATCCTGACGCCGGTACGCTGCCGGCGTCACCGTGAGCACCTCGAGCGCGCGAACCGGCGCCATCCCGAGCGCGTTGCCGCCGCCGGTCGCGCTCCCACCCCCGACGGGCCCGCGGGCCGGGTGGTATCGCGACCCCTCCGGCTTCCCGCTGATGCGGTACCACGACGGGCTCCGGTGGACCCAGCACACCACCGGGATCCTCACCGCCAAGCGGGAGGTCGAGGAACACCCGGTGCTGCCGCTGGGCGTCGCCGTCGGCGCCGTGGGCGTGCTGATCGCCTCCGTCGTCGGCAGTCGCTTCCTCGTCGACGCGCTGGTCCGCTTCGAGTGGCCCCTCGCGGTCTACGTGGCCATCACCGTCGTCACCGGCTACGGCCCCTCCGTCTGGTGGTGCCTGTACGCCAGCCACCGATGGGGATCGGGTCGCCCGATCGCCGATCTCGGTCTGCGGTTCCGCTGGTCCGACGCCGGATGGGGTCCGATCGTGTGGCTCGTCGCGCTGGGTTGCCAGCTCGTGATGGTGCTCGTCGTCGAGATCGTCGGCATCCCGCTGGTCGGCAACACCGAGGGCATCGAGGACCTCGGTGCCGACCGCACGTACGTGCTCGCCCTGCTCGTCACCACCGTCGTCGCCGCACCCCTCGTCGAGGAGATGGTCTTCCGCGGCCTGGTGCTGCGCGGGCTGCTCAGCGCGATGGCCGTCGTGCCGGCCGTCGCCGCGCAAGGAGTGCTGTTCGGACTGGCCCACGTCGACCCGGTGCGCGGCAGTGGGAACATCGGGCTGGCCCTCATCCTCGCGGCCGTCGGCGTGGCCCTCGGCGGCGCCGCCTACCTGTTTCGCCGCATCGGCCCGACGATCATCGCCCACGGCATCTTCAACGCCATCGTGATGACCATCGTCCTGCTGACCTGACGGGCCGTCGGCTCACGTCCACGGGCGGACCACCCGATCGGCGTGCCGGCCGCCGGGCCTGAGGCGGTGCTCGACGACGCCGCACCGCGGATCAGTGCCCTCGCGAGCGGTGCCCTCGATGGTCAGCGACGGCGCCCAGGCCGCCCGACCGAAGCGTGCCGCGCAATGGCGATGACCGGACGCCACGACCCGCACGTCGGCGCCCTCGACCGCGGCGTCGAACGTCTGGCGGGCGCTCGCTGGCATCTCCCAGCCGTCTGCCTGATCGCCGAGCAGCGGCTGGTGGACGAAGGCCAGCACCGGGGCTGGCGGGCGCGTCGCCCGGTGCAGCCAGGCGTCGTCGTCGGGCGACCCGAGCAGGTACACGTCGACGCCGACCAGTCGCCATCCGGCGAGGTCGAGCACGAACCGGTCGCCTCCCCAGGTGCTGCGGAAGGCGGCCAGCCGGCGCGGGCGGGCGGCGTCCTCGCCGAAGAAGCCGATGTCGTGGTTGCCGGGGATGCACACCAGGGGTGCCGGCACGTCGTCGAGCAGCTGGCGAGCGAACGACCGGTCAGCCTCGTCGTCCGGATCCTCGAGCACGATGTCGCCGGTGTGCACGACGAGGTCGGGCGGGTCGGCGCGCAGCCAGTCGAGCGTCGGCGGCCACTGCGCCGGCACACCGGCGGCAGCCGAGAAGTGGGTGTCGGTGATCTGGACGACCCGAACGGACAGGTCGGTGGTCACCGCCACGGCCTCATCGTGGCACGGCAGGGGTAGCGTCGCCGGCCGTGTTGCAGCGCGCTCCGGGACGGTCGGCGGCGTGGCGCCGTGCAACAGGACCCGTCCGCCGCGCCGCCGGTGAGCTCGTGCACCGCGGTTGGGAGGGCCTCGGCGCGCTCGGCGCCATCGGTCCGGACACCAGGCGGGGACGGCGCTTCGGGGCGTTCGGCGCGCGCAGCGTGATCTGCTTCCCCCCGACGGCGATCGTCAACGAGCGATACATCTGGATCGGCGCCGGCACGGTCATCGGCCCGCACGTGTCGCTGTCGGCCGGCATGGCCCCCGGGCAGCAGTGCGTGACCGACCCGGTCGTGCGCATCGGCGACCGATGCCTGATCGGGCGCGGCAGCGGGATCGTCGGCCACCTGTGCATCGAGATCGGCGACGACGTCTGGACCGGGCATCACGTGTATGTCACCGATCAGAACCACGGCTACGACGATCTCGACCGGCCGATCTCCCAGCAGATGATGCCCGAGCAGCCCGTGCGCATCGGCGACGGCTCGTGGCTCGGTCATGGCACCGTCGTCCTGCCCGGCGCGACGATCGGCCGTCACGTCGTGATCGGGGCCAACAGCGTCGTGCGTGGGACCATCCCGGACTTCGTGGTCGCCGCCGGCAACCCGGTACGGATCATCAAGCACCTCCGCCCGCACTGAGCTCGCACCCCTACAGGTCGATCGGCGGGGCACACGAGGGCATCTCGTTGTCACCGGCGAAGCGCTCCAGCTTCTCGCTGATCGGGATGCCGTCGACAGCTGTCTCCGTGAAGGCGTCGTTGCGACCGGTGCGCAGCAGGTCGGCGTACTGCCGCCGGTCCTCCAGGTACGTGCGGTAGTCGCGCTCCCACAGCGGCACCAGGTCCGCCCCTTTGGCGTCGCTCGGGGTGACGGCCACGACCTGGTCCAGCATCTGCTCGACGACGTCGGTGGCTTGGTCGACCAGCTCGCCGCGCTCGGCGACCATCGTCGGGTCGTCGTCGTCGACCGGCCGGAAGTCGGCCAGGGCCTGTCGCCGCACCTCGGCGTCGGCGCAGATCGCCTCCGCACGGGCGGCCCACGCCCGGTCGTCGATCTTGTTGACCGATTCCTTCGATGCGAAGAAGAGGGCCCAGACCCAGAAGACGACGAGGCCGACCACGACCACGGTCAACACGAGTCGCCACCCGCGACGTCGTGTGGGTGGTGCAGGGGCTGGCGGCGTGTCGATCATCGCGGCGAAGGCAGGGTACTGGGGCCACCGGGCCGAGCATCTGGGCGCGTTCCTTCGCGACTGTCGGAAATTTCGGTACCCAGATTGGCGCGTGGGAAGGATCGCGCCCAGATGGTCACGTGGTCTGGGCGGTAGAACGGGCAGGTGGGATCGAGCGGCAGGCGTTTCGGGCGCGCCCGGGAGAGCATGAGCATGATCGCCGCCCAGCTGCGGCTGCACCCCCGGCCGTTCGTGATCGCGGTGTTCGGCGCCTCGGTGTTCGCACTGTGCACGGTCGCCTCGAGCATCGCCGTCGAATGGGTCATCGACAACGTGATCGTGCCGCGGTTCGACGAGGGCGAGGTGGCGCCGTCCAACGTGGTGATCGCCGTCGCGCTCATCATCGGCATCGGCTTGCTGCGGGCTGCGGGTGTGGTGGTCCGCAGGACGTGGGCCGGTCGGGCGCAGTGGCAGATCGCCGGAACGCTCAGCGAGAGCGTCGTCGACCGGCTCGTGCGCCAGCCGCTGGCATGGCACCAGCGACGGCCGGACGGCGACCTCGTCGCCCGCGCCGGCGTCGACGCCGACGCCGCCGTCTCGGTGCTGGCGCCGATCCCGTTCGCCACCGGCACGGTGCTGCTGCTCGTCGTGTCGGCGATCTGGCTGCTCGCCACCGACCTCGTGCTGGGCACCGCCGCGGTGGCCGTCTTCCCAGTGCTGATCGGCCTCAACATCCACTACCAGCGGCGCGTCGAGACCTACTACGACGCCGCCCAGGGTCACCTCGGGGACCTCTCGGCCGGCGTCCACGAGAGCTTCGACGGCGTGCAGCTCGTCAAGGCGTACGGCGCTGAGCAGCGCGAGACGGAGCGGCTGGCGACCCTTGCCGGGTACTTGCGCACGGCACGCGTAGGCGCCGTCCGCCTGCGCGGGACGTTCGAAGCGTTGCTCGACGTGCTGCCGTCGCTGGCCAACGTGGGGCTGGTCGTGCTGGGGGCCGTCCGCGTGCAAGCCGGCGCCATCACCGTCGGAGAGCTGACCAGCTTCATCTACCTGTTCACGCTGCTCGTGTTCCCGTTGCGGCTCATCGGCTACGCGCTGTCGGAGCTGCCGCACTCGCTGGCCGGATGGCGCAGGGTACGGGCGGTGTTGGACGAACCGATCGAAGCCGATCCACAGGCGGCGATCACCGCCGCACCGCGCGGTCTGGCCGTCCAGCTCGACGCCATCCGGTTCACCCACCCCGACGAGCAGCGGGCGGCCATCGACGGTGTCGACCTCGACGTGCCGACCGGGCGCATCGTCGCCGTGGTCGGCCCGACCGGAGCGGGCAAGACCACGCTGCTCGAGATCATCGCCGGGCTCGAGCCGCCCGGCTCCGGTCACGTCCGGTTGGCGGACGGCCACCGGGCCATCGTGTTCCAGGAGGCCTTCCTCTTCTCGGGCACCATCCGCCACAACCTCGTGCTCGGCCGGTCGATCCCCGAGCCGGAGCTGTGGGAGGCGCTGCGGTTGTCCCGGGCCGACGACTTCGTGGCCGAGACAGCGGACGGGCTCGACACGGTCGTCGGCGAGCGGGGGGTCAGCCTGAGTGGCGGGCAGCGTCAGCGCATCGCGCTCGCCCGGGCACTCGTCCGCCGCCCGTCGCTGCTCCTCCTCGACGACACGACCTCGGCGCTCGACCCGACGACCGAGGGGGAGGTGCTGGCCAACATGCGCGGGGCGTTGGCCGGCACGACCGTCCTGATGGTCGCCTCGCGACCCTCGACGATCCGCCTCGCCGACGAGGTCGTGTTCTTCGTCGCCGGTCGCGTCGCCGACCACGGCACGCACGACGAGCTGATGGCGCGGCTGCCCGGCTACCGCGCCCTCGTCGAGGCGTTCGAGAGCGACCGGGCCGAGCTCCCCGCCGGCGTCGCCGGTGGTGTCCTCATGACCGAGCCGATCGGCCGGTTCTCCGGCGTGCACACCATCAACCGGGGACTCCAGGAGGCACCGGTGCTGCGCCAGGGTCTCGGTCTGACGTGGCTGCTGGCGGCCGTCGGCGCCACCGGCCGGGTCGTCGTGCCGATCCTGCTGCAGCAGGCCATCGATCGCGGGATCGTGACCTCGGAGGGCGTGCGCGTCGGGTTGGTCGTCGCGCTGGCCGGTGTCGCCGCCGTTGCGCTCGTCATCGCCGGCATCGCCCAGCGCCAGGCCGTCGTCCGCCTGGGACAACGGTCCGAGCAGGCGCTCTACGACCTCCGGACCCGCCTGATCTCGCACATCCACCGCATCAGCCTGGCCGACCACAACGAGGAGCGGCGGGGGGCGCTGGTCGCCCGCGTGACGAGCGACATCGAGACCCTCGCCCAGTTCTTCCAGTGGGGTGGCTTGGCCTGGCTGCTCGACGGTCCGCTGATGCTGATGGTCGCCGCCGTCATGCTGGCCTATGACTGGATCCTGGCCGTCGTCGCCTTCGCCGTCGCGGCGCCGCTGGCCATCGTGCTGCGGCTCGTCCAGCGCCACCTCGTGGCGGCCTACGAGCGGGCCAGGGAGCGCAACGGAGAAATGCTCGCCACGGTGACCGAGGTCGTCACCGGTGCGGAGACGATCCGCGCCTACCACGCGGGTACTGCGCTCGGCGCCGAGGCCAACGAGGCGATCGACGGGCGCGTCCGGGCGCAGATCCGGGCCCATGTCATCGGGGCCTTCCTCTTCCCGTCGGGCGAGGTGTTCTCGGTGCTGACGGTGGCCTCGGTGATCGTGGTCGGCGTGATCCGGGGGCCCGAGAGTGGACTCACGGCAGGGGCGATGATCGGCTTCATCTTCCTGACCTACCGGTTCCTCGAGCCGATCGCCGAGTTCACGGAGGTGCTCGACCAGACGCAGACCGCTGTCGCCGGCCTGCGTCGCGTCGCTCGCCGTGCTCGACCTGCCCGTCGGCCCACCCGGCGCCGGAGCACCCTCGCCCGCTCCCCGCTGGGCGGCTCGACATCGACGTGCGCGACGTCACGTTCTCCTATTCCACCCGCGGGCTGGCCTCCTCCTCCGACGACGCCGTGCTGCGCCACGTCACCGCGCACATCCCGGCCGGCCAGCAGGTCGCCCTCGTCGGCGCCACCGGTTCGGGGAAGACGACGCTCGGCCGGCTGATCGCCCGCTTCGCCGACCCGACGCTCGGTGAGATCCGCCTCGGCGGCGTGCCATTACGTGATGTACACAACAATGACCTGCGCGACCGGCTCGTGGTCGTCGCCCAGGAGCCGTTCCTGTTCAACGGGACGATCGCCGCCAACGTCGGATTCGCCCGGCCGGGAACGTCGATCGACGACATCGCCGCCGTCGTCGCACGGCTCGACCTCGACGAGTGGATCGAGGCCCTCCCGGACGGTCTGATGACCGACGTCGGGGAGCGGGGCGGCCAGCTGTCGGCGGGGGAGCGCCAGCTCGTCGCCCTGTTGCGGGCGGGCGTTGCCGACCCCGACGTGCTCGTGCTCGACGAGGCCACCTCGTCGGTCGACGCGCTCACGGAGGTGCGCATCTCGCGCGCCCTGTCCCACTTGGCCGAAGGCCGCACGACGATCGCCATCGCCCACCGCATGTCCACGGCGGCCCGCGCCGACCGCGTGCTGGTCCTCCGGGACGGCGAGCTCGTGGAGGACGGCCACCACGACGAGCTGGTGCGGGCCGACGGTGTCTACGCCGCCCTCTACGCGGCGTGGATGGCCGCCACCAGCACAACGATCTGACCGTCCGCGCTGGCGAGCGCAGCGAGCCAGCGAATCAGCTTCTGGGCGCGTTCGTTCCCGAGGGTCGCGAAGAACTGCGCCCAGATCCGGCGAGTCAGTCGAAGTTCGTGGGGTCGAGGCCGAACGGGAGCGGCCCGTCGACGGAGACGACGCGGCAGGCCGGCGCCTCGTCGACGGGGACGGCCAGCCGGGCGCGGCCGCGTGAACTCCTCGCTGGCGCCGGCGGGCACGTCGTCGACGGTGACCCGCCGCTGCCGCTCCACGAGCCCGACGTCGACCTCGACGAGCACCGAGTACGTCCGTTCCTCGTCGCTCTGGTTGCGGACGACACCTGTGAACGTCACGTCGCTGCCGCCCACCGTGCACGTTGTCAGCCGAGCTTCGACGGGCCCCGGCTCGTAGAACTCGTCGATCATCCGGACCAGGACGACCGTCAGCAGGATCCCGACCGCGGCGGCCACGATACCGAGCGCACTGGTGGCGATCCCGGCGACGGCGAAACCCCTCCCGGCACCCGTCGTCCGCGAGCGGGCGAACCCGACGAGCGAACAGACGATGCCGACGACCGACGTGACGAGCCCGAGGAAGGCGATGAACGGCAGCCACCCGATGGTCAGACCGGTGATGCCGCAGACCATCCCGGCCACGGCGAGGCCGTTGCCGCGTCGGCGTGGCGGTTCGATCGGCAACCCGTCGACATAGCGGCGCCCGGCCTTGGAGACGTCCGCTGTCCACACGTCGCCGTTGTGGAACCGGTAGTCGAACCGCCTCGCCGGATCGGGATACCACCCGCTCACCGAGCTGACTGTAGACGTACCCTTGTGGCGGTGGAGTTGGTCCTCATCCGCCACGCCCAGCCGGAATGGGTGCGCGACGGCCTCAACGTGATCGACCCGCCACTGACCGAGCTCGGGCATCGCCAGGCACGAGCGCTGGCCGCGGCGATGACCGGCCAGCACTTCGACGAGCTGCTCGTCTCACCGTTAACCAGGGCCCGCCAGACGGCGGCGCCGATGCTCGAGGCGCTCGATCGGCCGGAGGACGTCGACATCTGGCTCGAGGAGATCCGTGACCCGAAGTGGCACGGCACGCCGGCCGAACGGGCCGCCGAGGCGTACCGCGAGCTGAGCAGCCGGGCGTCGCTCGATCGCTGGGAGGGGTTGGAGGGCGGCGAGAACATCCGCGAGTTCGTCTCCCGCATCCGCCTCGGCGCCGAGAAGTTCCTCCAGGAGCGGGGCGTCGAACAGGTCGAGAGCGAGCTGCCGGTGTGGCAGATCGCCGAGCCCGGCAAGCGGATCGCCCTCGTCGCCCATGCCGGCACCAACTCGATCATCATCTGCCACCTCCTCGGGCTACCACCGACGCCGTGGGAGTGGGAGCGCATGGTGCTGCGTCACGCGTCGGTCAGCCGGCTCGAGGCCATTCCGCTCGGAGACGGGTTCACCTTCAGCCTCACCGCGTTGTCCGACGTCGAGCACCTCCCGGCCGCCGACCGCACACGCTGAGGCCGACGCCACCACGTCGTCGTATCGTGCCGGCAATGCTCGACGTCGACCCGGATCGCCTGAGGGCGTATCAGTTCCTCGTGTACTCCAAGCTGGACGGTGCGTTCACGGCCTCCATGATCCATCTCGGCGACCGGCTCGGGCTGTACCGCGCCCTCGCCGATGCAGACGGCCCGCTGACGGCGGGTGAGTTGGCGGCGCGCACCGGGCTCGTCGAGCGGTGGGTGCGCGAGTGGGCATACAACCAGGCTGCCGCCAAGGTCGTCAGCGTCGACGACAGCGAGCGGTTCTCCCTGCCGCCCGAGGCCGTGGCCGTCCTCGCCGCGGCAGACCACGAGGCCTTCGGGATGGGGATGTTCCACCAACTGCCGCGCACGATGGAGGCGCTCGATCGGTTGCCGGACAGCTTCCGGACGGGACTCGGGTACGACTTCGACAGCCACGGCCGCGACGCCGTCATCGGCAGTGAGCGAAGCTTCGACCCATGGAACCGGGTGCACCTCGTCCCGACCGTGCTCCCGGCGCTCGACGGTGTGACGGAGAAGCTGGCTGCGGGCGGGCACGTCGCCGACATCGGCTGTGGGGCCGGCGGCGCCGTGCTGCTGCTCGCCGAGGCGTTCCCAGCGAGCGAGGTCGCCGGCTACGACATCTCGCAGCACGCGCTCGAGCGGGCCGAGGAGCGGCGCCAAGCTGCCGCGCTCGGCAACGCCAGCTTCCATGACTCCCGGATCTCCCACATGCCGGACGATCACTCCGTCGACCTCGTCACGACGTTCGACTGCATCCACGACATGACCGATCCGCAAGGGATGATGCGCGTCATCCGCGCCGCGTTGCGCGATGACGGCTCGTGGCTGCTCGTCGACATCAAGGCCCGCGACACGTTCGCCGAGAACGCCAGCCGCAACCCGATGGCCGCCCTGATGTACGGCGTCAGCGTGCTGTCGTGCCTGTCGTCGGGGCTCTCCGAGCCGGGCGGGGCCGGCCTCGGGACGCTCGGGCTGTCTGCCAGCCGGGCCGAGGCGATGGCGCAACAGGCTGGGTTCACCCGCTTCCGCCAACTGCCGGTCGAGCACGCCATCAACGCCTTCTACGAAGTCCGGCCCTGAGCCCGCTCGAGGTGAGCGGTGCGCGCGCTCAGCGCGCTCACCGCTCACCGCACGAGCGAGCCCCCGTATCCTGCCGCTGTGCGCATCTCGCCCGAGCGCTACCGGCTGATCACGGTCGTCGCGCTCGGCGTTGCTGATCGTCATCGTCATCACGGGCGCCGCCGTACGGCTGACCGGTTCGGGCTGGGGTGCGACGACTGGCCGAACTGCAACGACGAGCGCCTGATCGACGTCTCCTCCAACCATGCCGCCATCGAGCAGGTCAACCGGCTGTTCACCGGTCTCGTCGCCCTGGCCGTGATCGGCGCCGTGCTCGGGTCGCTGTGGCGCACCCCACGCCGGCGGGACCTCACGTGGCTGTCGCTCGGCCTCGTCGCCGGCGTCGTCGGACAGGTCGTGCTCGGCGGCATCACCGTGCTCGTCGATCTCCACCCGCTGGCGGTCCAGGGCCACATGCTCCTGTCGATGGCGCTCGTCGCCACCGCCGTCGTCCTCGTGCGCCGGGCGGGCGAGCCGGACGGTGCGCCCCGTCGAACCATCGTCGGGTCGACGGCGCACCGGCTCGTGTGGGCGCAGGCCACGGCGACCGGCGTGGCGGTCGTGACGGGCACCGTGGTCACGGGCGCCGGACCGCACGCCGGCGACGAAGACGTCCAACGCTTCGCCGTCGCCATCTCCTCGGCGGCCCGGCTCCACGGCATCACGGTGATGATCGCACTCGGACTGGCCGTCGCCCTCGCCGTGCTCATCCAGCGCCGGCCCGCCGACCGCCGCGCCCTGCAGGGCCCGCTGAGCTCGTGGATCTTCGTCGGCCTGCTGCAGACGGCGGTCGGCTACACGCAGTACTTCAACGAGGTCCCGGCGGCTGCTCGTCGCCGTCCACGTCGCTGGCGCCACGGCGCTCTGGGCGATGACGGTGTGGCTCGTCTCACGGCGGCCACCGCGCCGGTCACCGGCACCGCGTCCCCGACCGCCCGGTGCCGTCGCCACCGTCTGACCATGTCTGCGGCACCGGCATCGTCCGCCGCCGCCCTGCTCGTCGTCACTGCCGCGCGTCGCTCGGGCGGTGACGACGGCGATGCACGCCGGACGACGTCAGCCGACGCCCTTGCGGCGACCATGTGCGGCGCGCTCCGCGACCAGACGAACGCCCTCGGCCGGCTGGCCAACGCCGCCGTGGCGGGCATCGGCGCCAAGTCACCGGAGGAGCGGTACGCCGCCCTCATCGCCGGCTTCGACGCGGCCGCCGCAGCGACGCGGCACGTACAGCAACGATGTCGAGTCGCTTGCGCTCGGCGAAGCGCCGGAGGCCGGCGCGCTGCACGACCCAGCTCGTCGACGGCGCCGAGCTGGCCGTGACCGAGCTGGCGGCGCGAGCGTGGCGACTTCGAGGCCAGTGGTCCCGACGGTGCCCGACGCCGACGTGCAAGGGCGGGTCGGGCAGTTCTTCAACGCCATCGAGAAGGTGATGTCCGTCGCCGAGCCGGCCGTCTCCCGCTACGAGCGGCGGGACGCTGCACGAGGCGTTCGCCGCGAGCCGTCGTGCCGCCACGTGATCCAGCAGGTCGATCTCGACGAACTGCCGGACTGACCCGTCCGTCGGCACTTCCCGCCCGGTCGATCCGCACCGCCTAGAGTGCGCAGCCAATGCGGGCACCGGCATCATCTCGATCGTTGGTGGCCGTGCTGCTCGGACTGTCGCTGGCCATCTTCCTCGGGGACGTCGCCGCCGCACAGGAAGACGGAGCCGGCGTCCAAGGGACGCTGACCTACGAGGCCGAGGACGAGGCAGCCGAGGAGAAGCTCCCGGCCGAGGGCGTCACACTTGTCATCTACGAGGCCGAGCTCTCGCCGGACGGCCGCCAGGTCGTCGCAGCTGGGCGAACCGGTCGGCGAAGTGGTCACCGACGCCGAGGGCGCGTTCTCCTTCGACCTGCCGGCCGGCGGCGACTACGCCATCGAGCTGCAGGTCGACACGCTGCCCGAGGGTGTCGCCCTGGTCAACGAGGACCGCGAGCACCCTGGCCCTGCGGGTCGGTCGACAACCAGCGCCGCAACGTGCTCTTCAACCTGGCCGAGGGCGATGCCGGCGGCGGGAGGGCGGCAGCAAGCGAGTACGTTCGACCGAGGCGCCCGCCTGTTCGTCGAGGGCATCAAGTACGGCCTGATCATCGGCATGTGCGCCGTCGGGCTGTCGCTGATCTACGGCACGACCGGCCTCGTCAACTTCGCCCACTCCGAGATGATCACGCTGGGGGCGGTGTTCGCCTTCTTCTTCAACGTCACGCTCGGCATCCAGCTGATCCCGGCCGTGATCCTGGCGATGATCGCTCGGCGGGTTCTTCGGCGCGGGTCTCGACGTGGTGATCTGGCGACCCTTGCGCCAGCGCGGCGTCGGCCTGGTCGCCATGATGATCATCTCGATCGGGCTGGCCATCCTGCTGCGCTACGCCATCCTCTACCAGTTCGGCGACCGCTCGCGGCCGTTCGACGACTACGCCGTGCAGACCGAGGCCCGTCGATCGACGCTGGGCCCGGTGTCGTTGGTGCCGAAGGACGTCCTGATCATCGTGCTCAGCGTCGTGGTGCTGGTGGCGGTGGCGATGGGGCTGCGCCTGACCAAGCTGGGCAAGGCGATGCGGGCCGTGTCCGACAGCAGCGACCTCGCCGCCTCGACGGGCATCGACGTCAACCGCATCATCACCACGGTGTGGTTCCTCGGCGGGGTGCTGGTCACCCTCGGTGGCGTGTTCGTCGCCCTGTCGGAGCAGGTCAACTGGCTGATGGGCCAGCAGCTCCTGCTGCTCGTGTTCGCCGGCGTGACGCTGGGTGGCCTGGGCACCGACTTCGGGGCGATGGCGGGCAGCCTGATCGTCGGCGTGCTCGTCTACATGTCGACGCTCTACCTCGCCCCAGAGCTGCGCAACGTCGGCGCGCTGCTCGTGCTGATCATCATCCTGATGATCCGCCCGCAGGGGCTGTTCGGTCGACGAGAGCGGATCGGGTAGCGCCGTGGACTGGTGGGCGATCATCTCCAACACGCTGCGCGCCGGGATCAGCACGAGCGCGATCATCTACGCCCTCGCCGCCATCGGCCTCAACCTGCACTTCGGGTACACGGGGCTGCTGAACTTCGGGCAGGTCGGGTTCATGGCCGCGGGCGCCTACGGCCTCGGCATCACGACGTACACCTACGGCTGGCCGCTGTGGGCCGGGATCCTGGCCGGGCTCGCCGCCGGCGTCGTGCTCGCGCTGCTGCTCGGTGCGCCGACGCTGCGATTGCGCGCCGACTACCTGGCGATCGTCACCATCGCCGCCGGCGAGATCATCCGCATCATCGTGCGCGCCGCGGTGCTGCGCGACGTGACGGGTGGGTCCAACGGCCTCAACGGCTTCGCCAACGAGTTCCAGGAATGGAACCCGCTGAACCCGTCGCAGCGAGTACGGCGGGCAGCTGTTCGGCAAGCTCAACTTCGAGTACACCGGGGCCGACCTGTGGGAGCTGATCGTCGGTGCGGCGCTGATCCTGCTCTCGCGTGCTCGTGATGTGGCTGCTCGTCAACAGCCCGTGGGGGCGCGTCCTCAAGTCGATCCGCGAAGACGAGGACGCCGCCCGCGCCCTCGGCAAGAACGTCTTCCGGTTCAAGATGCAGTCGCTGATCCTCGGCGGCACGTTCGGCTCGATCGCCGGCATGTTCTTCGCCATCTCGAACAACTCGGTGCAGCCGGACAACTACTCGACGCCCGTCACGTTCTTCGCCCTGACGGCGGCGATCATGGGCGGTCTCGGGCGGGTGTGGGGCCCGGTCATCGGCTCGGCGATCTTCTGGATGATCCTCGCCTTCACCGACAACCTCCTGCGCCAGCTGGTCGGGGAGGAGTACATCCCGGAGAGCATCATGGACCGCGTGCAGATCGGCCAGGTGCGCTTCATGCTCGTCGGGCTGCTGCTGGTGCTGCTGATGGTGTTCCGCCCGCAGGGCATCTTCGGCGACAAGCGAGAGATCGCCATCGATGCCCGCAGGTGACCCCGACAGCGAGTTCGGCCGCACGGCCGGCGGCGGCGGAGCAGCTGGCGCTGCGCGTCGAGGCCTGGGACAACCCGGCGCTCGGCGCGTTCGACGGCGTCGACCCGACGCCCGGCTCGGCCAAGCCCGACCCGATCCTCGTCGCCGACAGCGTGCGCCGCTCGTTCGGCGGCATCCAGGCCGTGTCCGTCGACCACCTCGAGGTGCAGCGCGGCGCGATCACGGCGCTGATCGGCCCCAACGGCGCCGGCAAGACGACGTTCTTCAACCTCCTGACCGGCTTCGACAAGCCCGACACGGGCACGTCGAGTTCGAGGGCGAGATGGCGACGCGGTCAGCCGTCGTACACGCTGGCCGCCAAGGGGATGGTCCGCACGTTCCAGCTGACCAAGGTGCTGGCCAAGATGTCGGTGCTCGACAACATGATGCTGGCCGCCCAGCACCAGACCGGCGAGTCGATGTGGCGCGGGCTGCTGCAGAGATGGCGGGGCCAGGAGGCCGACGTGCGGGGCCGGGCCGTCGAGGTGCTCGAGCGCTTCAACATGGTCCACATGCAGGACGAGTTCGCCGGCGCGCTGTCCGGCGGGCAGCGCAAGCTGCTGGAGATGGCCCGCTCGATGATGGCCGACCCGAAGCTGATCATGCTCGACGAGCCGATGGCCGGGGTGAACCCGGCGCTGACGCAGTCGCTGCTCGCTCACGTCAAGCGACTGCGCGCCGAGGGGATCACCGTGATGTTCGTCGAGCACGACATGGACGTCGTGCGCGACATCAGCGACTGGGTCGTCGTGATGGCCGAGGGCGTGATCATCGCCGAGGGCCCAGCCAGACGCGATCGGCTCCAACCAGGCCGTCATCGACGCCTACCTCGGGTCGTCGCACTCGGCGCTGACCGAGGAGATCATCACCGGTCACGTGCCCGACGCCGACGAGGTGCGCCAGCTCGAGGAGCAACGCCGCGCCGAAGTGGAGCGCCGGGTCGACGAGGAGGACGGCCGTGAGTGACGTCGTGACGGATGCGCCGGCGGAGGCCCCGAGCGCCGACCTGCTGGTCCACGTCGACGACATCGTCGCCGGCTACGTCCCCGAGGTCGACATCCTGCGCGGCTGCAGCCTCGAGGTCGCTGCCGGGGAGCTGATCGGGATCATCGGGCCGAACGGCGCCGGCAAGTCGACGATGCTCAAGGCGCTGTTCGGGCTGATCCCGGTGCGCTCGGGCACGGTCTCCTACCAGGGCGACGACATCACCGGCCGCAAGGCCAACGTGCTGGTCGCCCGGGGCATCGGCTACGTCCCGCAGATCAACAACGTCTTCCCCTCGCTGACCGTCAGCGAGAACCTCGAGATGGGCGGCTACCTGCGCAAGGGCGGCCTCGGCGAGCGCCGGGACTGGGTCGTCTCGCTGTTCCCGCGGCTGGGCGAGCGGATCGGCCAGCGGGCCGGATCCCTGTCGGGCGGCGAGCGCCAGATGCTGGCGATGGGCCGGGCGCTGATGATGGAGCCGAAGGTGCTGCTGCTCGACGAGCCGTCGGCAGGGCTGTCGCCGGTGCTCCAGGACCAGGTGTTCGAGCGCGTCGAGCAGGTCAACGACGCCGGCGTGTCGATCATCATGGTCGAGCAGAACGCCGCCCGCTGCCTCTCGATCTGCGACCGGGGCTACGTCCTCGACCAGGGCCGCAACGCCTACACCGGCACCGGCCGGGAGCTGCTGACCGACGCCAAGGTCATCGAGCTGTACCTCGGCACGCTCGCCAAGGCCCGCTGACCGACCGAGCGAGAGCACGCGGTCGCCGTCCGACCTGACGGCGGTCGCGCTCGGGACGCGGACGGGGCCGCCCCGAGGGCGGCCCCGTTTCCGACTGAGTGGTCGCTCCTAGATCTGGGCGAAGCGGTACTCGGTCGCCACGCCGTCGCCGACGGACGTTGGTCTCGTCGTAGCTGAGGATGGCGAAGCTGGCCTCCGTCGGCTCACCCTCCGGACCGAACGTCATCGGGCCGGCCGGACCGTCGTAGTCGATGTCGTCGCCGGCCTCGATGAGCGCCTTGCACTCCTCGAAGGTGGTGCACGCCGTGCCGTCGCGGGTCACGCCGTTGATCTCGGCGGCGATCAGCGCCGGGTCGTCCGAGCCAGCCAGCTCGGCGGCCAGCGCCGTGATGATGATCGCGTCGTAGGTCTCGGAGGCGTAGCTGAAGTCGATCAGCGCCGGGTCGACCTCGAGCAGGCGGGCCCGGAAGTCCTCCTGCAGCTCGGCCTGGGGCAGCGTGCCCTTGACGCCGACCAGCGACCCCGGCGGCAGCTGCTCGCCGAGCGTCGTTGCCGATGTTGCCGTCGACCAGGTAGATCGCCTTCTGTCGGCCGTGAAGCCGGACTCGAAGAGCGTGGTCAGGATCTGCGCCGACTCCTCGAAGCCGATCAGCACCAGCGCCTCGGGATCGCCGCTGACGATCCGCTCGACCTCGGGGCCGAAGTTGTCGGCGTTGGGGTCGTACGTGAACGAGTCGACGATCTCGCCGCCCTGCTCCTCGAACGGCTCGCTCGAGAACTCGCAGCAGGCCTTCGCCGTATGGGTCCTGGAGGGCGATGAACGTGGCGTTGGTGATGCCCGTCCTCGATCATCGAGGTCGGCCAGCACCCGGCCCTGCAGCACGTCGGACGGCGCCGTACGGAAGTACAGGTCGTCGTCGGCGTAGTCGGTGAAGTCCGGCGACGTGTTGGCCGGCGAGAAGTGGATCTTGCAGTTCTCGACCAGCTTGTCGATGAACGTGAACGACACACCGGACGACGCTGCACCGATGAACACGTCGGCGCCGGCAGCGAGCTGGCGGTCGACGGTCTGGTTGGCGATGTCGGTCGACGTGTCGCCGGAGTCGCCCTGGTCCAGGGTGACGTCCGCGTCCGAGGACGCCGCCAGCGGCGTTGATGTCCTGGACGGCGCAGCTCGGCGCCGGCGAACTCGGGTGGTCCGAGGAAGGCCAGGCTGCCGGTCTCCGGCAGCACGGTGGCGATACGCCAGCGCGCCGTCGGCCTCGCCGGTGCAGGACGGCGCGGCCTGCTCGGTCGCGCCGCCTCCGGCTCGCGGAGCCGCTCGCTCGGTGCTCTCGTCGCCGGCGGGCCTCGGTCTCCTCGGTGGTGGCCTCGGTCTCCTCGGTCGTCGGCCGCGGTGGTCTCCGCCGGGGCCTCGGTCGCCTCGGTGCCTGCGGCGGTGGTCTCGCTCGGTGCTTCGGTGGTCTCGGCGTCGTCGTCGTCGTCGCCACCGCATGCGGCTGCGACGAGCGAGAGGCCGACGCACCAACGCAAGGACGCGTCGTACGCGTGTACGTTGCATGTTGTGTTCTCCCCCTCTGGTGAGCGGGACGGGATTGTCCCGGTCGGTGAGGTCCACACAACGTAGTGCACCGGCCCGCGAACGCGGGATCAAACGTTCCAACCGAGGTTCCCCAACGGAGCGCTGGCTACCGTCTCCACGGTGGCCCCAATCCTCGACCGTTCGATGACGCAGCCGGTCTCGCTGCTGGACGGCCTGGCGACGACGCGGGCCATCCGCCGCTACACGTCCGACCCCGTTCCGGACGCCGACCTGGCGGAGATCCTGTGGTACGCCGCTCGTGCGCCGTCGGGCACGAACCGGCAGCCGTTCCGGTTCATCGTGCTGCGCGACGAACCGTCGGCGGCAGAGGCCCGCGCCCTGCTCGGGACCGCGTTCCGGTCGTCGTGGCTGGACAAGCGGGCCGACATGGAGGCCGGCACTGCGTTCGTGCCCGGGAGCCCCCAGGCCCGCATGGCGGCGACGATGCAGCACTTCGTGGACCACCTCGAAGAGGTCCCGGTGATCGTGCTCGTCGGACTGGAGCGGTACCGGGCGCCCAACGTGGAGGAGGGCGCCTCCGTCTATCCGGCTTGCCAGAACCTGCTGTTGGCCGCCCGCGCGCTGGGCTACGGCGGGGCGCTGACGATGTGGCACCGGCCCGTCGAGGCCGACCTGCGCCTGCTCCTGGCGATCCCCGAGGGCGTGGCGCTGTCGGCGTGCATCACGCTCGGCGTGCCCGCCGGGCGGCATGGGCCACTGCGCCGCCGGCCGCTGGCCGAGCTCGTCCACGACGGGCGGTGGGGCCGGGCGCCCGCCTGGCTCGGGGCGCGGGGCGGTGGCTGAAGATCCGTTCGCCGTGCTCGGCGTCGAGCCCGGCGCCGACGAGGCGACACTGCGGGCCGCTCGCCGCCGACTGGCCAAGGACCAACACCCCGACCGCGAGGGCGGCGACACCGTGCGGATGGAGCGCCTCAACGCGGCGTTCGAACAGGCATTGGCCGAGCTCCATCGCCGGCCGGCGGAGGTACCGCGGGAAGCCGACCCGGATCCGAGTGAGGTGGTGGTGCCACGGCGGGCGCCTGGGCGCTTCGCCCACGACGTGGCCTCGTTCACGATCGAGGCGCTGCCGGCAGAGGCGTTCGAGGCCCTGCTCGTCGTCGCCACGTGGCTCGGCGAGGTGCTGGTCGACGAGCCGCCGTACCAGCTGGACGTCGACCTCGGCGACCCGTTCGACTGCTGGTGCCGCCTCGACCTCGTCCCCGACGCCGGAGCGAGCACCGTGGCGGTGACCCTCATCGCCCACGAGGGCCGCCCCCTCCCCGACATCGACACCGTCCGCGACGCCTGGGTCGCCAACCTCAACCAACTCGGCCGCCCGGACTGAATCCATCCGAGTGCTTGGAGCGCGACGGAGTGCTGAACGTCGGTTTTCCGCACCTCTGACACTCGGATGCGCTCCAACACTCGGATCGGGACGTCAGCGGGCGGCGGCCTTCTGCAGTCGGTCGCGGATGGCGTGGCCGAGGCCATGGGGTGGGGGACGGACGGCGACGACGATGTCGTGGCCGGCGGCGTCGGCGTAGCGCAGCCGGGCGTACAGCTCGTGGGCGTAGCGCACGAGGTCATCGGCCACGTCGAGCACGGTGACGTCGTGGCCCTCGGCAGCCAGGGCCGCCGCCCGGTCGTCCGCCTGGTGGGCATCGTCGACGAGCACCACCTGCGCCGCCGGCGTGTAGTGGGACGTCAGCATGCCGGCCGCTCGCGGCATGCCGGCGCCCGTCGCCAAGGCCACGTCGAGCAGTCGCTCGATGTCCTCCGTCGGGATGCCGCCGGGCCGCAGCAGCTGCGGGGGATCGGTGGTGCAGTCGACGATGGTGCTCTCGACGCCGATCGGGCTGCTCCCGCCGTCGAGGATCACGTCGCGGGTCGGGTCGAGGTAGGGGCCGAGGTCGTCGAGCACGTGCCGGGCAGTCGTCGGACTGACGCGTCCGAAGCGGTTGGCCGATGGGGCGGCGATCCCCCGCCCGGCGCGGGCCAGCAGCTCCAGCGTCAGCGGGTGGGCCGGCACGCGCAGCCCGACGGTGTCCCGACCGCCGGTCACGATGTCGAGCACCCGCGCCGCACGCGGCAGCAGCAGCGTCAGCGGTCCAGGCCAGCACGTGGCGGCGAGGACCTCGGCCGGCGGCGGCATCTCGGACACCCACTGCGGCACATCGCCGAGGGTGACGTGGACGATCAGCGGATGGTCCGCCGGCCGGCCTTTGACCTCGAATATGCGCCCCACCGCGGCGGCGTCGTCGGCATCGGCGCCCAGCCCGTACACCGTCTCGGTCGGGATGGCCACCAGCCCGCCGCCCACCAGCGCGCTCGCCGCGGCGTCGACGCTGGTGGTCAGCACCTCACCAACCTCGGCGGGTCACGGCGCGGCGTCGAGGAAGCCGAGCGTGGCGTCGATGAACCCGAACGACTCCGGCGTGGCGAAGTGGTCGACGTTGCGCAGGGTCACGATTCGGGCGTCCGGCAGCGCCCCGACCAGTGGGTCCGCCGGGCCGGCGAAGTCACGATCGCCGATCACGACGAGGACCGGACACGTCACGCCGGCGAGGTCGTCGACCGTCAACGGGCCGTCGTCCGGCCGGCGCAACACGGCGGCGAGCGCGATGGCGTCGTTGCCCGGCTGGCTGGCGTACTGGCCGAAGAGGCGGGCGACGTTGTCCTCCGCCGGGGCGGTCCCCTCGACGCCGGCCAGGATCCGGTCGCGCTGCTCGGGGTCGTCCTCGAACACGTTGCGGCCGATCCCGGCGACGACGATCCGAACAAATCGTTCTGGGACGCGGGCGGCGAGGCGCAGCGTGACGATCGCCCCCAGCGAGAAGGCCACCACGTCGACCGGCTCGACCGGCAGCGCCTCCGCGATGCGGCCCGTGAGGTCGGCGTAGGCCGCCGGATCGTGCGGCTTGGGCGCCCCGCCGTGGCCCAGCAAATCGACGCCGATGACCGTCCGCCCGGCGTCCGCCAGCAGCTCCGTGAACCCGCTGCGCTGCCACGTCGACTCGAACGAGCCGCCCCATCCGTGCACCAGCAGGACGGGCGGCTCGGGAGCGGGCATGCATCGAGCGTACGGTGTGGCGCGCGCTCGCTCCGCCGCACGTCCCGGGCGCCGTAACCTTGATTGGCCCCGTTTCCGATCGAGGATCCCGATGCGTCTGCTGCACCCCGCGCCTGCCCATGACCTGACCTACGGCGATGTGTTCATGGTGCCCAGCTTGTCGACCGTCCGCTCCCGGCTCGACGTCGACCTGACGACGCCGGACGGCATCGGCACGACCCTGCCCGTCGTGGTCGCCAACATGACGGCCGTGGCTGGCCGGCGGATGGCAGAGACGGTGGCCCGCCGCGGTGGCATCACCGTGCTGCCGCAGGACATCCCGCTCGACGTCGTCGGCTCGGTGATCGACTACGTCAAGCGCTGCCATCCGCTGTACGAGACCCCGATCACGCTGTCGCCCCACCACACGATCGGCGATGCGCTCGGCCTGATCCACAAGCGGTCGCACGGCGCCGTCGTCGTCGTCGACGACGGTGGGCGCCCGCTGGGCGTCTTCACCGAGGCCGATGCGACCGGATTCGATCGCTTCACACAGCTGCATGCGGTGATGTCGACTGAGCTCGTCACGATGCCCGACGGGACCGACGCCGCCTCGGCCTTCGAGCTGTTGTCGGCGAACCGCCGGTCGATGGAGCCAGTGGTCGACGCCGAGGGCCGCCTGGTCGGCGTGATGACCCGCAAGGGGGCGCTCCGTTCGGTGACCTACCGGCCGGCCGTCGATGCTGCCGGACGGCTGATGATCGCCGTCGCCGTCGGCATCAACGGCGACCCGGAGACGAAGGCCAAGGCGCTCGCCGAGCTCGGTGCCGACGTGCTCGTCATCGACACCGCCCACGGCCACCAGTCGCGCATGCTGCGGGCCGTCGAGGCCGTTCGCGCCGTGGCCGGCGACGTGCCGATCGTCGCCGGCAACGTCGTGACCGTCGAAGGGACGCGTCAGCTCATCGATGCCGGCGCCGACGTCGTCAAGGTCGGGGTCGGGCCGGGTGCGATGTGCACGACGCGGATGATGACGGGCGTCGGACGGCCGCAGTTCTCGGCCGTCGTCGAGTGCGCCGCCGAGGCCCGTCGCCTGGATCGCCACGTGTGGGCCGACGGCGGCGTGCGCTGGCCGAGGGACGTCGCGCTGGCACTGGCCGGCGGCGCGTCCAGCGTGATGTTCGGATCGTGGCTGGCGGGGACGTACGAGTCAGCGGCCGACACGATGCGCGACCTCGACGGCCGGCTGTACAAGGAGAGCTTCGGCATGGCCTCCAACCGGGCGGTGAAGCACCGGACGCAGACCGATGACGGCCTCGAGCGGGCATTGAAGGAGCTGTTCGAGGAGGGGATCAGCACCTCGCGGATGTACCTCGACCCGGAGCGGCCAGGTGTCGAGGACATCCTCGATCAGATCGTCGCCGGTGTCCGTTCGGCGTGCACCTACGCCGGCGCGGCCAACCTGGCGGAGTTCCAGGAACGGGCGGTGGTCGGCGTGCAGAGCGAGGCCGGGTACGAGGAAGGGCTTCCTCAAGGCACCTCTTGGTGACACTCTCCCAACAACCCCTGATCATCACGATCGACGGACCGGCAGGCGCCGGGAAGAGCACCGTGGGTCGGGCCGTCGCCAAGCGGCTCGGGTTGGAGTACCTCGACACGGGCGCGATGTACCGGGCGGTGACGCTCGCCGCGCTGCGCAGAGGCATCTCGGTCAACGACGCCGCCGCGGTGGCCGAGGTTGCCCGCCGACTCGATCTGACGGTGGACGACACTGCGGTCGTGCTCGACGGCGTCGACGCCACGACCGCCATCCGTAGCCGGGAGGTCACCGAAGGCGTCAGCGCGATCGCCGCCAACACGCCCGTGCGCGAGGAGCTGCGGGCGCGCCAGCGGCAGTGGGCGGCCGAGCGCGGCGGCGGCGTGATCGAAGGTCGCGACATCGGCACCGTGGTCTTCCCCAACGCGACCCTCAAGCTGTAC
Source organism: uncultured Acidimicrobiia bacterium (assembly GCA_963719775.1). Classification (GTDB taxonomy): domain Bacteria; phylum Actinomycetota; class Acidimicrobiia; order Acidimicrobiales; family Ilumatobacteraceae; genus JALZMG01. The sequence goes on along the minus strand of CAVRCY010000008.1, from coordinate 199,181 downwards.
GTGACGGCGACACCACGCGTCCGCGCCGAGCGCCGCGTGGGTGAGATCGGCGGTGAGGTGGGCGACGTCGAAGCATCGATCACCGAGCGCGACCGCCGTGACATGACGCGCGTCGACGGTCCGCTGCGGGCCGCCGACGGAGCCGTGATCATCGACACCACCGGGCTGACGATCGGCGAGGTCGTCGAGCAGATCGTCGGGTTGTTGACATGACGCAAGTCGAGACCTTCATGGCGGGACAAGGATTACCCAGCCGCGTGGCCTACTGGATCGCCCGGTCCATCGTCGCCGGCTTCACACGACTGTGGACCCGCCTCGACGTCGAGGGCGCCGAGCACATCCCGGCGACAGGCGCCTTCGTGCTGGCGCCCGTCCACCGCTCGATCATGGACACGCCGATCGCGTCCTGCCTGACACGGCGGCGGATGCGGTTCATGGGCAAGGACTCGCTCTGGAAGCGGCAGCCGGCGGCGTGGCTCCTCTCGGCGCTCGGCGGCTTCCCGGTCTCCCGCGGGAAAGCGGATCGCGAGGCCCTCAAGCGGTGCATCGTCGTGCTCGAGGCCGGCGAGCCGCTCGTGCTGTTCCCCGAAGGCGAGCGCAAGTCCGGGCCGACCGTTCAGCCGCTGTTCGCCGGCGCGGCCTACGTCGCCCTCAAGGCCGGGGTCCCGATCGTGCCGGTCGGGATCGGCGGCTCGGAGCGGGTGATGCCCAAGGGCTCACGGTTCATCCACCCACGCAAGGTGCACGTCATCGTCGGTGCCCCGATCACGGCGTCGCCGGCGTCAACCGATGCAACTTCGAGCACCCGCGTCCCCCGCCTCCTCGTCCGTGACGTGACCGACGAGCTGCACGGCACGCTGCAGGGGTTGTTCGACGAGGCCCAACGCCGCGTCGACGACGGGCGACCTCAGCAGCCCAGGTAGGCGGTCAGTGCGGCCGCCAGCCAGCCTGGGTCACGCCCGCCGCACAGCTCGCGGGCGGAGTGCATCGACAGCTGCGGGACACCGACGTCGACGGTGGCGATACCGAGGCGGGTGGCGGTGAGCGGACCGATCGTCGAGCCGCACGGCACGTTGTTGCGCGACACGAACGTCTGCACCGGGACCTCGGCCTGCGCGCAAGCTCGCTGGAACAGCAGTGCCGTGTCGGCGGATGTGGCGTAGCGCTGATTGGTGTTGACCTTGATCGCCGGGCCGTGGTTGACGAGCGGCGCATGGTCGGGGTCGTGGCGTTCCGGGTAGTTCGGGTGGACGGCGTGGGCGTTGTCGGCCGACACGCACGTCGACGCGGCGCGCAGCCGGTGCAGCTCGTCACGCGAGGCTGCTGGCGTGAGCCGCTCGAGCACGGCGCCGAGGAACGGCCCTGACGCACCCGTCGTGCTCGCCGAGCCGACCTCTTCGTGGTCGAAGAGGGCGATCACGCCGACATCGTCGGACGGTGCCGCGCCGACGAGCGCTGTCGTCGCCGCCCAGCAGGACACCTGGTTGTCGAGTCGCCCGCCGGCCAGCAACGACCGGTCGGCGCCCAGCACGGCGGCCGGCTGGACGTCGTAGAGGCAGAGCTCCCATCCCGCCGGGCGCTCGCCGACGTCGGCCCGAGCGGCCAGCCAGTCGGCGAAGTCCACCGCGGCATCCGTCGCCCACACCGGTGTCATGTGCGCCTGCCGGTCGAGCACGAGACCGCGCTCGTTGACGTCCCGATCGAGGTGGATGGCCAGCTGCGGCACCCTGGCCACCGGTTCGTCGACGCGCACGAGCGTCGAGGAACCGTCGGGCCAGAGCGCCCGGCCGGCCACGCCGAGGTCGCGGTCGAGCCAGCTGTTCAACAGCACGCCGCCGTAGACCTCGACACCGAGCTGGCGCCAGCCAGCCCTGCCCGTCTCCGGATTCGGCTTGAGCCGCAGGCCAGGCGAGTCGGTGTGGGCACCGACGATGCGGATCGCCTGCGGCACGGCCGTTGCGGGCCGCCGCCAGGCGATCAGTGCCCCTCCACGGATCACGTAACCCGTGTCCGGGAGGTCGTTCCACGGCTGGCGCTCGTCCAGCTCGACGAACCCCGCCGCAGCCAAGCTGGCGGCGGACGTGGCGACGGCGTGCCACGGCGACGGCGACGCGTCGAGGTACGCACGCAGGGGCGCGGTGGGATCTGTCCCGTCGCTCATGCAGGCAACCTCAGCACGAGGTCCATGAAAGGACTAGATAAGCAGGTGTGACCCGCCGCACGAAGATCGTCGCCACGCTCGGACCGGCATCGGACGACCCCGTCAAGCTGTCGGCAGTCCTGCGCGCCGGCGCCGACGTCATCCGCATCAACCTCAGCCACGGGCTGATCGACGAACATCTCCAGCGCCTCGACATGGTGCGCGAAGTGGCGGCGGCGCTCAACCGCCCCGTCGGCGTGCTCGCCGACCTCCCCGGGCCGAAGATCCGGGCCGGCATGTTCCCCGAGGGAGGGGTCGATCTGACGCCGGGCAGCATGATGCAGCTCGTGCCCGGGTTCGGCCCCAGCAACGCCGATCTGATCAACGTCGGCTACGAGGCCCTGCTCGAAGACGTCGACCCTGGCGATCGCGTGATCCTCGGTGACGGCGCCATCTCGATGCGCGTCACCGCGGTGACGTCGGTGGCCCTGCTCGCCGAGGTGGAGTCGGGTGGGCGAGCGCAGGGCCGCCCAGGCGTGCACCTCTCGTGCGAACGGTTGCAGATGCGGGCGCCGACCAGCGAGGACCTCGAGCTGGCCGAGGCCGTGACGTCGGCCGGTGTCGACTTCGTCGCCCTGTCGTTCGTCCGCCGCGCCGACGACGTGCGCGAGCTGCGCAAGGTCGTCGGCCAGCGAGCCGGCATCGTCGCCAAGATCGAGACGAGCGCCGCCCTCGCCGAGCTACCGGAGATCGCCGAGACGTCCGACGGGTTGATGGTCGCCCGCGGCGACCTCGGGATCGACTGCCCGCTGGAGGACGTGCCGCACCTGCAGAAGCGGATCATCCGCCATTGCGTCGAGATCGGCCGGCCCGTGATCACGGCGACCCAGATGCTCGAGTCGATGATCCAGTCGCCGTCGCCGACACGGGCCGAGGTCACCGACGTCGCCAACGCCGTGTTCGACGGCACGGACGCCGTGATGCTCTCCGGCGAGACGGCGATCGGCCACGACCCGCCAGGGGTCGTCGCCACGATGGCCCGCATCGCCGCGCGCGCCGAGTCCGAGGCCAGCTACCGGCAGTGGGCCGAGCGCCTCGGCCGCGAGCAGCGCACCTGGTCGGACGACCTTGGCGTCGACCGCATCACCGCCGCCGTGACCCACGCCGCGTGGCAGGCTGCACTCGGAGCCGACGCGACAGCGATCCTGTGCTGCACGCGCACCGGGCGCACGGCGAAGGCGATGTCCCGCTTCCGCTCGCACTGCCGGCTCGTCGGGCTCTCCCCGGACCCGCGGACGGTGAACGCGCTGACGCTCTCCTGGGGCGTCGAGGCGGTGCACGTGGAGGAGTACCGGACGACCGACGAGATGGTCTGGTTCGCCGTCGAGACCGCCCTCCAGCACGGCCTCGTCGCTCGCGACGACATCGTGCTCGTGCTGGCCGGTGCCCCCGACCGCCACAGCGGCGCGGCGGCCGACGTGCTGCGCATCGTCCGGGTGTCCTGACGCCGGTGGGTCCGCTGTGGACGGACACGGCGGGACCTGACGACGGTCCGCTCGTCGTGCTCGTGCACGGCTCGATGGACCGGTCGGCCGGCCTGCTCAAGCTGTCGCGACGCCTCGACGGAACGCACCAGGTCGCCCGCTACGACCGGCGTGGCTACGGTCGCTCGACCCCGCACGACGGGCCGTTCGACATCGACGGCCACGTCGACGACCTCGAGGACGTGCTGGCCGATCGGCCGGCGGTGCTGTTCGGGCACAGCTACGGCGGCCACGTCGCGTTGGCCCTGGCGGCCCGTCGCCCCGAGCTGGCCACCGCCGTCGCCGTGTACGAGACGCCGCTGTCGTGGCTCGACTGGTGGCCGCGCAGCACGGCCGGAGGCGACGCGTTGGCCAGCGGGGGCGACCCCGAGGCAGCCGCCGAGCGGTTCATGCGCCGGCTCATCGGCGACGATCGCTGGGCCCGACTGCCACCGACGACACGGGCTGCACGGAGGGCCGAGGGACGGGCCATGGTGGAGGAGCTCGACGAGCTCCGCAGCCGTCCGCCGTGGGATGCCGGAGCGATCAACGTGCCCGTGATCGCCATGCGGGGGTCGGACGGGGCCGAGCACCACCGGCGGTCGACCGCCCACCTCGCGGACGTGCTGGCCGATGGCACGGTCGTCGACATCGGAGGCGCTCGGCACTTCGGGCCGAACACCCATCCGGAGGAGGTGGCGGCGATCGTCGCCGCGCTCGTCAGCCGAACGGCGAGTCGACCGTGACGTCGCGACCGAAGAACGTGCACGTCGGGTCGGCGGGCGTCTCGACGCCGTCGTCGACGGCCAGCGTGGCGTGCACGCGGTCGGCGCACTCCTGGACGGAGGTGCGCTGCGACCACACGACAGCCGCCAGCACGCCGAGCACGACGATCGACAGCACCTTCGAGAGCACGGCCTTGAGCACCCACGTCAGCACGATGGCCACGACGACGGCGCCACCGACGACGACGATCGCCGTGTCCCGTGCGGTGTCGAGCGACAGCGCGACCACGGTCGAACGGTAGAGCAGCGGCAGGGCACGCCGGCGTTACCCTCGACGCGATGACGGACGAGCGACCGATCGCCATGTCGCACGGCCTGCCTTCCACCGTGCTGCCGCCGCCGGATCCGGAAGCCCGCCAGGCACTGACCACCGCGATGAGCACCACCGACCCGGTGGCCCGCCGCGATGCCCTGGCCGCCGTGGCCGCCAGCTCTCCCCGGTTCCTCGACGCGTGGGCCGAGCTCGGCGACGCCGGCCGTGACGACGTCGAGCGCTATGCCTACTACCGCGTCGGCTACCACCGCGGCCTCGACGCGCTGCGGGCCAACGGGTGGCGCGGCTCCGGGTACGTCCGTTGGTCAGAGCCGACGAACCAGGGGTTCCTGCGGGCCCTCGCCGGCCTCGGTGCGATGGCCGAGGCGATCGGCGAGTCCGACGAGGCCGAGCGGATCGCCACCTTCCTCGTGCAGCTCGATCCCGACGGGCCGCGCCCGGCGACGTGACCGCCGGCGCCGTCCTGTGCGGTGGCGCCAGCCGCCGGATGGGCACCGACAAGGCGCTCGTGGAGGTCGACGGCATCCCGATGGCCGAGCGCGTGGCTGGCGCCCTCAACGCCGGTGGCTGCTCGCCGGTCGTGTTCGTCGGCGGCGACGGCGCGCTGTTGGCCCGGTTCGGACGACCGACGATCGCCGATCTGTGGCCCGGCGACGGCCCGCTCGGCGGCGTGCTGACGGCGCTGCGATGGAGCGCAACCGACGTCCTCGTGGCGGCGTGCGACCTGCCGTACCTCGACGCCGCCGCCGTGCGGGCCGTGCTCGGCGCCGCCGCCGACGCGGCCGACGATGAGGTCGACGTCGTCGTCGCGACGACCGGTCGGCTGGAGCCGATGCTGGCCTGGTGGAGCCATCGAGCGAGCGCCCCGCTCCTCGACCGGTGGACGGGCGGCGTCCGGGCGCTGCACGAGGCGATCGCCACGCTTGGCGCCCGCACCGTGGCCGTCGACCCGGCGGTGATGCGCAACGTGAACACGGTGGCCGACCTGACCGCCGAGGCGCGGGATCGGTAGCGTGAGGTCGTGACTGCGCCCGAGATCGACGTCGAGGCGCTCGCCGAACAGGTGGACGCCGGCGCGCTGGTCATCGACGTACGGGAGCCGGACGAGTACGCCAACGGACACGTGCCGGGCGCGGTCTCCATCCCGTTGGCCACCGTGCCCGAGCACCTCGACGCCTTCCGGGTCGACGAGCCCGTTTACGTGATCTGCCAGAGCGGAGGGCGCAGCCGGCGGGCCGTCGAGTTCGTCGCCCAATACGGCATCGACGCGACCAACGTCGACGGCGGAACGGGGGCCTGGATCGCGTCCCGACGGGAGACCGTCAGCGGGGACCATCCCTCGTGACCCACCGCTGGGTCGAGCGCCAGGACGAGCTCGACCGCCTGATCGACGAGCTGGCCGTCCAGCCCCGGTACGCCATGGACACCGAGTTCCACCGGGAGCGGACCTACTTCCCACGCCTCGCCCTGCTGCAATTCGCGTGGGACGGCGCGACGCTGAACGGCGAACCGGACCTGGCCCTGGTCGACCCGCTCGTCCTCGACGTCGGGCCGCTGGCAAGGTTGTTCGACGCCCCGGCAGTGGCCGTGGCGCACGCCGCGCAGCAGGACCTCGACGTCCTGATGCACGCCGTCGGCGCCATCCCGAGCCACCTGTTCGACACGCAACTGGCGGCCGGTTTCGTGGGCTACGGCACGCCCTCGCTCTCGGCCCTCCTGCAGGGTGAGCTGAAGGTCACGCCGGCGAAGGGCGACCGGCTGACGGACTGGCTGCGCCGCCCGCTGTCGGAGACCCAGAAGGCGTATGCGGAGTCGGACGTGGCGTGGCTGCTCGAACTGCACGACCGCCTGACCGCCGAGCTGCAGCTGCTGGGCCGCCTGTCGTGGGTCGAGGAGGCCTGCGAGGAGCTGCGTACGCGGCCGACGGGGGCGACCCCGCCCGAGCTCGCCTGGCTGAAGCTGAAGGACGCCAAGTCGCTGCGCTCGCGAGCCCGTGCCGTCGCCCAGGGCGTGGCGGCCTGGCGCGAGCGGGAGGCGGCAGCCACCGACACACCGGTGCGTCAGGTGCTGCCCGATCTGGCCGTCCTCGGCATCGCCCAACGGCAGCCGACGTCGCTCGACGAGCTGGTCCAAGCCCGCGGCGTCGACGAGCGACACCGCCGCGGGCGGATCGGGCGCGAGCTGATCGAAGCCGTCGTGCGGGCCAAGGCCGCCGACCCACCATCGGTCCCTGACGCCGTCGAGGAGCTGGATCGCTCCAAGCGCCCGGCGGTGACGTTGATCTCGGCGTGGGTCAGCCAGGTCGCCCGGGACGCCCGCATCGACACCGCACTGCTGGCGACGCGCGCCGATCTCCTCGCGGTGCTGCGCGGCGCCCCGGACGCCCGGCTGTCGCACGGGTGGCGGGCCGAGCTGCTCGGCGACGGCATCAGCCGCCTGATGGAGGGCCACAGCGCCCTCACGTTCGACGGCAAGGGCTCCCTGCGCCTCATCGACATCTGATCGATCCGAGGCTTTCAGCGCACCCGAGGGTTTCCGTCCCGGGAGGGGGCGCGGCAAACCCCCGGATGCCGTGGATACCGCCCGCCGAGCGATCGACCAGGTAGGATGAGTGCCAATGTCAACTCACTAGTCCTGGGAGCCCTGCGTGAAGAAGGGTCGTCATCGCCGCTTCGAAGAAGCGCGCAAGCTGAAGCAATCTGGTCCCGGGGCCTTCGACCTCGGGCTGGGGGATCGCAGCCGACAGGCGGTGACCACGACCCAGGACGGCGACGGCGAGGACGACGACTACGCCGCCCTCGCAGAGAAGTACGGGGTCGAGTTCGACGACGAGGACACCGCCGAGGACGACTGACGCCCACTGATCTGTGTGAGCGATGACGTCATCCGCCCGACGTTTGTCCTCACGCAGGCGACCACTTGCCCGCGGCCACCGCGCCGTCTGGCTCTGTGTGTGCGATGACGACATCCGCCCGACGTTTGTCCTCACGCAGACGACCACCTGCCGCCGGCTGATTCTCGACGCGCCGCTCAGCGGCGACGGATCGCAGGATGGGGGAGCGGGACCCAGCCGGGTCGTTCCAGCTGCGTGACCAACGTCTCATAGACCGGCTGACCGACGAGCTCGATGATGTCGTCCCGCGACGTCACGTAGACCGGCTCGCTGCCGACGAACGCCTCGTGGGACTCGGTGCACCACCAGTGGAAGTCGGAGCCCCCTTCACCCCAGTCGCGGCGCTTCCACTCGCGCAGGCGGGACGTCAGGTGTCCGTTCTCGTCGGTCGAGTGCTCCAGTCGCAGGGGCACCTGCCAGCACACGTTGGGCTTCCAGTCGAGCGGCCGCTCGCCGCTGGCCAGCGCGCCGATGTGCAGCGCGCACCCGGCGCCACCGGCGAACCCGGGCCGGTTGAGGAAGATGCAGGCGCCCTCGACGAGCCTCGTCATCGTCACCTCGGCGCCGTCCTCAGCTGGGTCGCCAGGGCGCAGGAACCCGCCCCGCCTGGCCTTGGCGTGGTGCTGCATCTGGTCCGGGCGCAGGCGGACGAAGGCCTTGACGACGTCGGCGACGTCCTCCTCGTCCACGAAGTGGGCCCCGAAGCTGCAGCACCCGAGCTGCCGTTCGGGCGCCGGCACGTCAAGGATCCCGAGGCACCCCTCGCCGTAGATGCACTTGTAGTTGGAGCGCAGGAAGGTGGCATCGAAGACCCACGTCCGCTGCTCGTGCTCGTCGTCGAAGCTGATCCACTCATGGACATCCTTGGCCATCAACCCACTCACACCGGCCAACCTAGCGAGCCCGTCAGAGCCCCACCGGTAGGCTCACCAGGACGTATGGCCGCCACCCCACCTCGCACCGCCGATGCGCTCCGGCAGTCGTTCCTCGACTTCTTCGCCGCTCGCGACCACACGCCCGTGCCGTCGGCCAGCCTGATCCCGCACGATCCCACGGTGCTGTTCAACGTCGCTGGGATGGTGCCGTTCAAGCCGTACTTCGTCGGTGACGAGGCGCCACCCTTCCGGCGGGCCGTCAGCTCGCAGAAGTGCGCCCGCGCCGGTGGCAAGCACAACGACCTCGACGACGTCGGCCGCACGAAGCGCCACCTCGTGTTCTTCGAGATGATGGGCAACTTCAGCTTCGGCGACTACTTCAAGGAACTGGCCATCCCGTACAGCTGGGAGCTGGTCACCGAGGGGTGGGGGTTCGACGGCGATCGCATCTGGATCACCGTCCACGAGAGCGACGACGAGGCGGAGAAGATCTGGCACGACGTGGTCGGGGTGCCGATGGAGCGCATCCAGCGCCTCGGCGACAAGGACAACTTCTGGCAGATGGGTGACACGGGGCCATGCGGCCCGTGCTCCGAGCTGCACATCGACCGTGGCCCGACCTTCGGTCCGGACGGTGGTCCCCGCCTCGATCCGCACGGCGACCGGTACATGGAGTTCTGGAACCTGGTCTTCATGCAGTACGACCAGGCGCCCGACGGCACGCGGACGCCGCTGCCCAACCCGTCGATCGACACGGGCGCCGGTCTCGAGCGGGTCCTCTGCCTGCTGCAGGGCGTCGACGGCGTGTGGGAGACCGACCTGCTCGCCCCGCTGATCGACGAGGCCTGCTCGGCGACCGGGCGGACCTACCGGTCGGGCGACTACCACGACCGCGACAGCTTCGCCGTGCGCGTCCTCGCCGAGCACGCCCGCTCGGCCACCATGCTCGTCGGCGACGGCGTGTTCCCCAGCAACGAGGCCCGCGGCTTCGTGCTGCGGCGGATCATCCGCCGGGCCGTCCGCTACGCCTACCTCCTCGGCACCGAGACGCTCGTCATGCCGCGGCTCGCCGAGATCGCCGTCGACGTCATGGGCACGGCCTACCCCGACGTCGCCCGCCAGCGGGACTTCATCGTCGGCGTGCTCGGCAAGGAGGAGGAGCGCTTCCGCCAGACGCTGCGCAACGGCCTGACGATCCTCGAGCACGAGCTGATGGATGGTTCGGGCAACGGGCAGCTGTCGGGATCGACGGCGTTCGCCCTCCATGACACGTACGGCTTCCCGCTGGAGCTGACCCAGGAGATCGCCGGCGAGCGCGACGTGACCGTCGACGTGACGGGCTTCGAGGCGGAGATGGCGGCGCAGCGGCAGCGGGCCAAGGCGGCCCGGCGGGCCGGCGCCGATGACGCCAACCTGGATGCCTACCGGGAGGTCGTCGAGCAGTTCGGCACCACCGAGTTCGTCGGCTACACCGACGACACCACGGAAGCCCGCGTTCTTGCCGTGCTGCCCGCTGCCGGAGACGACCAGCTCCTCGAGCTGTTTCTCGACCGAACCCCGTTCTATGCCGAGAGCGGCGGTCAGATCGGCGACCGCGGCACGATCACCGGGCCCACCGGCACGGTGGAGGTGCTCGACACGACGTTCGCCCTGCCCAACCTGCGCCGGCACACCGCCCGGGTCGTCGACGGTGAGCTGACGCCCGGACAGGTCGTCACAGCGTCCATCGACGTGGCCCGCCGCGAGGCGACGAGGCGCAACCACACCGCCACCCACCTGCTGCACCACGCGCTGCGCGAGGTGCTCGGTGACCACGTCAAGCAGGCCGGTTCGCTGGTCGCTCCGGAACGTCTGCGCTTCGACTTCTCGCACTACGAGCCTGTCACGGTCGAGCAGATCGAGGAGATCGAGCGCCTGGCCAACAGCGAGACGCTGGCCAACACGACCGTTCGGGCCTTCGAGACGTCCAAGGCGGAAGCCGAGGAGCTCGGCGCCATCGCCTTCTTCGGCGACAAGTACGGCGACGTGGTCCGGGTGCTCGAGGCCGGACCGTCGATCGAGCTGTGCGGCGGGACGCACGTCCGCGCCACCGGTGACATCGGTGCCATCAAGGTCGTCAGCGAGGGTTCGATCGGCTCCAACCTGCGGCGCATCGAGGCCGTCACGGGAGACGCCAGCGTCGCCCTGCTGCAGCGCGACGAGCGGGCGCTGGCCGATGTCGCCAAGCTCGTCGGTGCCTCGACCGAGCAGCTCGTCGACGGTGTCCAGCGCAAGCTCGACGAGCTGCGCGCCGCGCAGGACGAGATCAAGGCCCTGCGGGCGCGGCTGGCCACCGGCCGGGCCGGCGAGCTGGCCAGCACGGCCGTCGACGGCGCCGTCGTCCAGCGCATCGATGGCCTCAGCCCCGGTGACCTGCGCGACCTGGCGTTGGCCGTGCGCAACGAGGCCAGCGTCGACATCGTCGTGCTGGCCGGTGAGGCCACGACGGGTGGCGTCAGCATCGTCGCTGCCGTGCGCCCCGAGACGGGCATCCAGGCCGCCGGTCTGATCCGCGACGCGGCCAAGGCCGTCGGCGGCGGTGGCGGCGGCAAGGGCGACGTGGCGACGGCCGGCGGCAAGGACCCGGCCGGACTCGACGACGCGCTGCAGATCGCCACCGCGGCCATCGAATCGGCCCGCGCCACGTCCTGACGTGCGATGAGGGCGCTGGCGCTCGATCTCGGCAGCAAGCGGATCGGGGTGGCGGTCAGCGACCGTTCCGGCACGATCGCTTCCCCACTGACCGTGATCGAGCGGAGTCGCAGCCGACGGCAGGACCACGAGCGCATCGCCCGGTTGGTCGCCGCAGAGGAGGCGGAGCTCGTCGTCGTCGGTCTGCCGCGCAGCCTGTCCGGTGCCGAAGGGCCGGCCGCCGTGAGTGCCAAGGCCGAGGTGAGTGCGCTGGCTAGCGTGGTCGACGTGCCTGTCGAGACGTGGGACGAGCGGTTCACGACGGTGACCGCGGAGCGCGTCCTGCGGGAGCGCGGCGTGCGCGGGCAGGCCCGTCGGCAGGTCGTCGACCAGGTCGCCGCGGCCGTCATCCTGCAGTCGTGGCTCGACGCCCGACGAGCGGCGGAGCCCCAATGACGATCGCCGACGAGCTGGCTCGGGAGCGCGCCGCCCAGCGGGCCGCCGGGGCGCGCGATCCCAGCGATCCCAGGGGCATCGATGGTCTCGACTCGCTCGACAGCTTGGAGATGCTCGACTGGAGCACGGACCCGTGGGACGACCCGGACGTCGCCTCCGTCGTCGAACGGCTGCGTTGGCAGACGCGCTCGGTCAAGTGGGTGGCCTACACCGCGATGGTCGTCGTCATCGCACTGATCCTCGTCGCCGGCGCCGCCGGATGGTGGTACATCCGCCAGATCAACCCCGAGGGCGAGACCGGCGATCCGGTCAGCTTCACGGTGCAGGCCACCGACACGCTGGAATCGTTGAGCGAACGACTGGAGATCGAGAACTTCATCGTCGATGCCGGCGTGTTCCGCTGGTACGTCGAACGCAACGGCGGCCTGGAGATCACCCCGGGCTACTACGAGATCGCCACCAGCGACCACATGGGCAACGTGCTGGCCCGGCTGCGTACCCCGCCGGCCCAGACGTACAACAAGGTCACGTTCCCCGAGGGCTTCACCGTCGCCCAGATGGCGGCCCGGCTCGACGAGAAGGTCGTGCCGATGACGGCCGACGGGTTCCACGCCGCCACCGTCGACCCGTCGCTCGTCGTCAACCTGCGGCCCCCCGGCATCGGCACGCTGGAGGGCCTGCTGTTCCCCGACACCTACCAGGTGTCGAATGGCGAGAGCGAGACCCAGGTGATCAGCCGCATGCTCTCGCAGATGGAGCGCGTCGGCAGCCAGGAGGACATCGTCACCAAGGGCGAGCGGTTGTTCCAGAACCCGTATGGCATCCTCATCATCGCCTCGATGATCGAGCGGGAAGCGAAGACCGCCGAGGACCGGCCGAAGATCGCCAGGGTCATCTACAACCGCCTGGCGATCGGCATGCCGCTGGCCATCGACGCCGCCGTGCGGTACGGCACACTGCAGCAGGGCCTCGACCCCGACGTGGTCCCGTTCAGCGAGCAGCGCAACATCGACGGGCCGTACAACACGTACCTGCACGAGGGGCTGCCGCCGACGCCCATCGCCAACCCGGGTCGGGCGTCGATCCGCGCCGCCCTCAACCCGGCCCCCAACCCGAGCGTCGGGGATCCGCTGTGCGCCGACCTGCCAGAGGACGTCGCCTGCCAGTACCTCTACTACGTGCTGGCCGACGAGGAGGGCAACCACAAGTTCTCGGTCACCCAGGAGCAGTTCGAGGCCGACGTGAACGCGGCGGCCGTCGCCGGCCTCCTCGACTGAGCAGCCCGTCGATGCTCGTGGCGGCCGTCATCGGCTCGCCCGTCGCCCACTCGCTGTCGCCGGCGGTGCACCGCGCCGCCTTCGACGCCGCCGGTCTCGACTGGTCCTACGTCGCCTTCGACGTCCCGGCCGGCTCGGGCGCCGCGGCCGTCGACGCGATGCGCACACTCGGCCTGCTCGGGTTGTCGGTGACGACGCCGCTGAAGGCCGAGGTGGCTGCGGCCGTCGACCGACTGGCGCCGGCCGCCGCCGCGCTGTCATCGGTCAACACGGTTGCTCGCGACGGCGACCACCTCGTCGGCCACAGCACGGATGGCGACGGGTTCGTGGCCTCGCTGGACGAGGCCGGCGTGGCCGTCGACGGCGCCACAGTTCGTGGTCGTCGGCGCCGGCGCGGCGGCCCGCAGCCTGGTCGACGCACTCGGCCGCGCCGGCGCCGCCGAGGTGGTGATCGTCAACCGGACCCCGGGTCGGGCGACAGCGGTCGCCGATCTCAGCCCGCGTGCCCGGGTCGGCGCGCTCGACGACATCCCCGACGCCGACGTCGTGGTCAACGCCACGACCGTCGGCATGGGGACCGACGACGTGCCGTTCGACCCGTCGCTCCTGCATGCCGGCCAGGTCGTCGCCGACCTCGTCTACCACCCGCTCGACACGGCCCTGCTGCGGGCGGCCGCGGCCGCCGGTGCGCGGACCGTCGACGGGCTGGGCATGCTCGTCCACCAGGCCGTGTTGCAGCAGGAGCTGTGGACCGGCATCCGCCCCGACCCGGCACCGATGCGCGCCGCCGCCGCTCGCCGAATTGGCCCGCCGCGGTGAGCGGTGAGCGCGCTCAGCGCAGCGCTCACCGCTCACCGCAGGTCGGAGAGGGCGAGCAGTAGCGTTGGGTCGTGCTCCGCTTCCTGACCGCCGGCGAATCGCACGGGCCGGCCCTGGTCGTCATCGTCGAGGGGTTGCCGGCCGGGTTGGCGGTCACCGTCGAGGACATCCAGGCCGAGCTGGCCCGTCGCCGTCTCGGCTTCGGGCGTGGGCCTCGGCAGCGCTTCGAGCTCGACGAGCTGAGCTTCATCGGCGGCGTCCGTCACGGCCGCACGCTGGGCTCTCCGGTGGCCATCGAGATCAAGAACACCGAGTGGACGCGCAGCGACAAGTGGCATGCCGAGATGGCCGCCGCGCCGGGCGCCACCGCCGCGCCGCTGACCCAGGTGCGGCCCGGGCACGCCGACCTGGCCGGCATGCAGAAGTACGGGTTCGACGACGCCAGGGACGTCTCGGAACGGGCCAGCGCCCGGGAGACGGCGGCCCGCGTCGCCGCCGGCGCGCTGGCCAAGCTGCTGCTGCGGACGATCGGCGTCGAGGTGTTCTCCCACGTCATCCAGATGGGCCAGGCCCGCTCCACCGCCAGCCGCCCCACGTTCGCCGACCTCCCGCAGATCGACGACTCCCCGGTGCGCTGCTTCGACCCGGCGGGGACCGAGGCGATGGTCCTCGAGGTCAAGGCGGCGGCCAAGGACGGCGACTCGCTCGGTGGCATCGTCGAAGTGCTGGGCGAGGGCGTGCCGGTCGGGCTCGGCAGCCACGTCCACTGGGATCGCAAGCTCGATGCCCTGCTGGCTCGCGCCGTCATGAGCATCCAGGCCGTCAAGGGTGTCGAGCTCGGCGACGGGTTCGAGGTCGCCGGGCGCCGGGGGAGCGAGGCCCACGACGCGATCCGCTGGGATGCCGAGGCGGAGGCGTACCGCCGGGAGACCACGCTGGCCGGCGGGATCGAAGGTGGCATGTCGACCGGGGAGCTGCTCGTCGTGCGGGCGGCGATGAAGCCGCTGGCCACGCTCAACGTGCCCGTGCTGGAGACCGTCGACACGGCGACCAAGGAAGCCACCGTGTCGTTCAAGGAGCGCACCGACGTCACGGCGGTGCCGGCGATGGGTGTCGTCGCCGAGACGATGGTGGCGCTCGTCGTGGCCTCGGAGGCGCAACGCAAGTTCGGCGGCGACTCGGTCGCCGAGTTCACCCGCAACGCCGAGGCGTTCCGCGCCACGCTGCCGTGACCACGAACCGCCACCTCGTGCTCGTCGGGATGATGGGCGCCGGCAAGACCACCGTGGGGAAGGCGCTGTCCGGTCGGCTGCGGCGGCCATTCGTCGACTCCGACGAGCTGATCGAGGTGCGCACCGGGCGCACGGTCCGCGAGATCTTCGAGGCCGACGGCGAGGAGGCGTTCCGGGCGCTGGAGACAGCTGCGCTGGTCGAGGCGTTGGCCGAGCCGGAACCGCTCGTCATCGCCGCCGCCGGCGGCGTCGTGCTGCGGCCGGAGAACCGCGACGCGCTGCGCAACTCCGGCGCGCTCGTCTTCTGGCTGCAGGCCGACCCCTCCGTGCTGGCAGATCGGGTCACCGCCGACGGGCACCGCCCGCTCCTCGGCGACGATCCGGAAGCTGCCCTGCGCCGCCTGCTGCCGGAGCGCGAGCGCTGGTACGCGGAGGTCGCCCATGCCGTCGTGGAGACGAGCGGACGGTCGTTGCAGGACGTCGTCGACGAGATCCTGGCCATCGTTGCGGAGGCCGTGCCGCAGTGACGACGTTGCGCCGGGTCGTCGTGCCGCTCGGCGAACGCACCTACGACGTCGTCGTCGGGCACGGCGCCGTCGCCGAGTTGGCCGGCCTGCTGCCGGGCAGCGCGCGACGCGCCGTCGTCGTCACCCAACCATGGCGTGCCGTCGGCGGTCGACCTGCCGGTGCCGTTCGAGCGCATCGAGATCGCGACTGGAGAGGCGCACAAGACGCTCGGCACGGTGGAGGAGCTCGGGCGAGCATTCGCCCGCTACGGCCTGACCCGCCACGACGTGGTCGTCGCCGTCGGCGGTGGCATGGTCACCGACGTCGCCGGGTTCGCCGCCGCGACGTGGCACCGCGGCGTGCCGGTCGTCCACGTCGCCACCACGTTGCTGGCGATGGTCGACGCCGCCATCGGGGGCAAGACCGGCGTCAACCTGCCCGCCGACAATCATGGTGTGGGCGGTAAGAACCTCATCGGCGCCTTCTGGCAGCCGGCCGGCGTCATCTGCGACCTCGACGCGCTGGCCACGCTTGCCGCCGCGTGAACGTCGATCAGGCGACGGCGAGATGGCCAAGTACCACTTCTTGTCCGGCGACGACCTCGAGGCGATGGACCTGACGGCGCGGGTCGCGCGGTGCGTGGAGATCAAAGCCGCCGTGGTCGCCAACGACGAGCGCGAGAGCGGGTCGCGGGCACTGCTCAACTACGGGCACACCCTGGCCCATGCGCTGGAGATCGCGACGGGCCACGACCTCACGCACGGTGAGGCGGTCGGCATCGGGCTGGTCTACGCGGCGACGTTGGCCCACCTGCTCGGCCGCATCGACGCGGCGCGGGTCGAGGACCACCGGCGGATCGTCGCCGGCACCTACGGCCTGCCCACCACGGTGCCCGACGGCCTGCCGACCGAGGACCTGATCAGCCTGATGGAGCGCGACAAGAAGGCGCTCGACGGGCTGACGTTCGTGCTCGACGGTCCGCACGGTGTGGAGTTGGTCACCGGCGTTCCTGAGGAGGCCGTCCGCAAGGCGCTGGACCTTCTCTCTTGACGGTTCCTGCGGTGCACACGGAGCGGCTCCTGCTGCGTGGTTGGAGCGACGAGGACCGGCCGGCGTGGGCGGCGATCAACGCCGACCCGGTGGTGCGGGCCACGCTGGGACCGTTGCAGACGCGCCAGCAGTCGGATGCCTCGATCGACCAGATGTCGGCGCACTGGGCGCAGCGCGGCTTCGGCTGGTGGTGCGTCGATCTGGACGGGGAATGCATCGGCTTCACCGGGCTCAACACGCCGTGGTTCGAGGCGCCGTTCACCCGTGCCATGGCGGCCGCCGGCCGACCGTGCGTCGAGGTCGGCTGGCGCCTGGCATCGGCGCACTGGGGGCACGGCTACGCGCCTGAGGCCGGTCGCGCCGCACTGGCCTTCGGGTTCGGCGAGCGCGGCCTCGACGAGATCGTGTCGTTCACGTCCGTGACGAACCGCAACTCCCGACGGGTGATGGAGAAGCTCGGCATGACCCATGATCCCGAGGGTGACTTCGATCATCCGGGTGCCACCGTGGACAGCCCGCTGCGGCGCGCACGTGCTGTACCGGCTGGCGTTCGGCACGTGGATCGACGACCCCCACGGCGGTCGCCACCACCGCCACGCCTGGCGCCGCTGACGGCGCCCTGCTCGCCGGCGCGGCGGTACCGTGGCAGCCGTGGACGCGCCGTCCGTGCTGTTGCTGCACGGCCCCAACCTGAACCTCCTCGGCACCCGCCAGCCAGAGATCTACGGCACGGCGACGTTGGCCGATCACGTCGCCCGCACCGAGCGGGCGGCGGCCGAGCACGGCTTGCGCGTCGAGGCGGTGCAGAGCAACCACGAGGGCGACCTCCTCGACGCCATCCACGCCGCCCGCTCCCGGCACGCCGCGATCATCATCAACCCCGGTGCCTTCACCCACTACGCGTGGAGCTTGCACGACGCGCTGGCGGCGTTCGACGGCCCGATCGTCGAGGTCCACCTTTCCAACCCCAACGGTCGCGAGCCGTGGCGGCACACGAGCGTGGTGGCGCCGGTCGCCGACGGCACGATCGCCGGCTTCGGCGGCCTCGGCTACGACCTCGCCGTACGGGCGGTGGCCGAGCGCCTGGCCGAGCCGACGAGAGGACGTGCGGATGACCGATCTCCCTCCCGATCGGTACGCCGAACGCCCGGCCGCCGACGCGGGCCGCGCTCGACGGTCGCACGCTGATCGTGTCGACGCCCTCGAACATCCGCTGGCTGACTGGGTTCGGCGGCACGCTCGGCTGGGTCATCATCGGTCCCGACCAGTTCGTGCTCGTGACCGACGGCCGCTACGCCGAGCGGGCCGCCGCCGACGCCGAGACGACCGGCGTCCGCCCCGAGATCGTCGTCAGCCGCACCCGACCAGAGATCCGCGACGACGTGGTGGCGGCGGCCAGGCGTGGCCGCCAGTCGCAGGTCGTCGCCGAAGCCGCCCACCTGACGCACGCCGCGTGGCTCGATCTGGCGAGCGACCTCGACCTCCAACCAGACACCGGGACGATGGTCCGCCTGCGCCGCGTCAAGGACGCCGGCGAGCTGGCCCGCATGGCCCGCGCCTCGGAGATCGCCGACACCGCGCTGCGCGCCGTGGCGCCGCTGCTCTCCGAACGGCCGACCGAGGCCGACGTCCGTGACGAGCTGGAGCACCGGATGCGCCGGCTGGGAGCCGACGGACCGAGCTACGACACGATCGTCGCCAGTGGACCCGAGCACGCCGCGCGACCGCACCACGAGACCGGGCGCCGCACGATCGTCGAGGGCGACACGGTGATCATCGACGTCGGCGCCCTGGTCGACGGCTACCACTCCGACATGACGCGCACGTTCGTCGTCGGGGATCCGACCGATCGCCAGCGCGAGATCTACGACCTCGTGCTGGCGTCCCAGCTGGCCGGCCTGGCCGCCGTCGGCCCGGACGTCGATGGGCGCGACATCGACGCCGCCTGCCGGCAGGTCTTCGAGGATGCCGGCCTCGGCGACTGGTTCATCCATGGCACCGGTCACGGGGTCGGCCTGGACATCCACGAGGAGCCGTTCTCCTCGACCGTGTCGAAGGATCGACTGGTCGACGGCGACGTCGTGACCGTCGAACCGGGCCTCTATCGTGGCGGGTTCGGCGGTGTCCGCATCGAGGACCTCGTCGCGGTCACGGCCGACGGCTGCCGGACGCTCACCCATCTGTCCAAGGACACCCCATGCCTGCCATCACGACCAACGACCTGAAGACCGGGATCACGCTGCAGCTCGACAACGGCTTGTTCCAGGTCGTCGACTTCCAGCACGTCAAGCCCGGCAAGGGCGGGGCGTTCGTGCGCACGAAGCTGCGCAACGTCAGGACGGGCAGCGTGCTGGAGCGCACGTTCAACGCCGGCATCCGAGTCGAACAGGCGATCGTCGAGCGCCAGGACATGCAGTTCCTGTACCGGGACGGCGACGACTACGTGTTCATGAACACCTCGACCTACGACCAGATCACGGTGCCGCGCGCCGCGCTGGGCAGCGCCGCCGACTACCTCGTGGAGCAGGCCGTCGCGCAGATCGCGCAGTACCAGGGCCAGATCATCGGCGTCGAGATCCCGGCCTCCGTCGAGCTGACCATCGTCCAGACCGAGCCGGGCGTCCAAGGCGACCGGGTGTCCGGTGCCCGCAAGCCAGCCGAGCTGGAGACCGGCAAGGCGGTCCAGGTGCCGCTGTTCGTCGAGATCGGCGACCGCATCAAGGTCGACACCCGCTCCGGCGACTACATCACGCGTGTGTAAAGGGACGCCGGCGCCTCCAGGCGCTTCGGCGGCCGCATCATGAACAAACCGAAGCGGCCCGACCGCCGGTCGGATGCCCGGGAGCGGGCGCTCTACCTGCTGTACGAGGCGCAGGTCAAGGGCATCTCCCCGGTCGACGCGCTGGAGGTGCAGATCGTCGAGCCGGATGCGATGACTGCCACGCTCGTGCGCGGCGTCACCGAGCATCGTGACCGTCTGGACGAGGCGATCGCCGCCAAGGCCACCGGTTGGCCGCTGTCGCGGATGCCGGTGCTCGACCTCAACGTGCTGCGGCTCGGCGCCTTCGAGCTGGCCGAGCGACCCGACGTCCCGGTGGCCGTCGTCATCGACGAGGCCGTCGAGCTGGCCAAGCGCTTCTCCACGGACGACAGCGGCCGGTTCGTCAACGGCGTGCTCTCAGCGCTCGCACGCGAGCTGCGCGACACCGACGCGCCATAGCATCCCGCCGATGAGCGGCGAGGTACTCGGGCGCACCGGCGAGCCGGTCACCGGGGATCCCGCGACCGTCGAGAAGTCGACCGATGCCGCACCGCCGACGACCGAGACGACCCGAGACGCCCGCGCGGGTCACCGTGGTGGCGACGGATCACCGTGTGGCAGATCGGGCTCGTCGGCGTCGTCGCGCTGTACGTCGTGTACTTCACCGACTTGAGCCTCGACATCCACCACGGCTTGGGGACGTCGAGCTACGACTCCGGGCTGTACGACCAAGGCCTCTGGTTGATGTCGCGCTTCGACGCGCCGTTCGTGACGCTGATGGGTCGCAACCTGTTCGGCGACCACACCTCGTTCATCCTGCTGCTGCTCGTGCCGTTCTACTGGCTGTTCCCGGCCGCCGGCACGATGTTCTTCGCCCAGTCGCTCGTCATCGGACTCGGCGCCGTGCCCGTGTTCCTCTACGCCCGCCGCGCGCTGAGCTCCGAGGCGATGGCGCTCGTCCTCGCCACCGCCTACCTGCTGCACCCGGCCGTCGGCTGGACGAACATCGAGAACTTCCACCCGGACTCCGTCCTCGGGGTACTTGTCGGAGTGGCCATCTGGGCCGCCCTCGAACGCCGGTGGAAGGTCTACGTGGTGGCGGTGGCCCTCGCCCTGCTCGTCAAGGAGGACGTGGCGCTGATCATCGTGCCGCTCGGCGTGTGGGTGGCGCTGCGCCGAGACCGGCGGATCGGCGTGCTGACGATCGTGGCAAGTCTGGCCTTCATGGCCGTCGCCATGCTGGTCGTGATCCGCACGCTGATCGGCGTGCCGACGCGCAACGCGTGGCGGGTGCCGTTCGGCGGCCCGGGCGGGCTGTTGCGCACGACGTTCGAGCGCCCGGGTGACGTCGTCGACCACCTCCGCTCGGACGGCCGGCCGTGGTACGTGTGGCAGATGCTGACGCCGTTCGCCTGGGTCTTCCTGCGCCGTCCGAGCGTCGCCCTCATCGGGTTCGTGGTGCTGGCGGCCAACGTCGTGTCGACGTTCTGGTACCAGTACCACGTCAACTACCACTACTCGCTGGTCGTCGTCCCGGCCCTGGCGCTCGGCACGGCGTACGCCATCAAGGCGCTGGGTCCCCAGGGCAGGACCTACGCCATCGCCGCCGTCGGCGTCGTCGCGCTGTACACCGCCTTCCTGTGGGGCCCGCTGCCGTTCTCCCGCAATGAGCTGGCGTTCTGGCCGCCGGATCACCCGGTCGCCGAGCGGATGAGGGACGATCATCGAGGACATCCCGAGCGATGCCGTCGTCTCGGCGTACTACGGCGTGACGCCGCACCTCGCCCACCGCGAGCAGATCTACCAGTTCCCCAACCCGTTCCGTGTCGTGCTCTACGGGCCCGACACGAGCCTCGAGGGCACGCGACTGGAGGACCGTGCCGAGCAGGTCGAGTACGTCGTGCTGCCCGTCGCCCGCGACCCCCAGCTGACCGAGGACTGGAACGCCATCGCCGAGGGCTTCGAGCTGGTCGAGGCCAACGAGTCGTGGGAGCTGTACCGGCGCGACGGCCCGCTGCCGCCGCTGGAGCCGCCCGACGACTGACCGTCCTCGGTTCTGTGTCGCCGACGACGTCACCGGCTCGTGGAAGCGGTGACACATACCCACGAGCGAGCCGGTGTGGCTGCTACCGTCGGCGCCGACCGTGAAGCGGGTCCTGTGAGGCCCAGACGGAGGATGGATGAGCGACGAACCGCAGCTGGCGGCGCGGGCACCGAAGGTGGTGCTGCGCTCGGACGATGTGCGCCGGGCGACGACCCGGATGGCCCACGAGATCCTCGAGCGCAACCGGGGTCTCGACGGCGTCGTGCTGTTGGGAGTGCAGCAGGGGCGGTGTCTGGCTGGCCCGCAGCCTCGGGGCCGAGATCGCCAGGATCGAGCGCCCCGTGCCCGTCGGCAGCGTCGACGCCTCGATGTACCGCGACGACATCGGGCTGCGGCCGGTGGTTCCGGCCGGCAGGACCGAGCTGCCCGGCGACATCGACGGAGCGACCGTCGTGCTCGTCGACGACGTGCTGTTCACCGGCCGCACCGTGCGGGCAGCCCTCGACGCCCTCGGTGACTACGGCCGCCCTCGCGCCGTCCAACTCGCCGTGATGGTCGATCGCGGCCACCGCGAGCTGCCCATCCGGCCCGACTTCGTCGGCAAGAACCTGCCCACCAGCATCACCGAGGACGTCGTCGTGACCGAGGACGGCGTCGAGATCAGGGAGGTCCCCGGATGAAGCACCTTCGCTCGATCTCCGAGGTCGGCGTCGACGGCGTTCTGCGCCTTCTCGACCTGACCGACACGATGGTCGAGGTCAACGCCCGACCACACCCGAAGGTCCCGGCACTGCGCGGCAAGACCGTCTGCAACCTGTTCTTCGAGGACTCGACGCGCACCCGCCTGTCATTCGAGACGGCGGCCAAGCGTCTCTCCGCCGACGTGATGACGTTCAGCGTCGGCACGTCGAGCGTCAACAAGGGCGAGAGCCTGCGCGACACGATCGAGACCGTGGCGGCGATGGGCGTCGACGCCTTCGTCATCCGCCACGGCTCCAGCGGGGTGCCGTGGCAGGTCAGCAGGTGGACGACGGCCAGCGTGATCAACGGCGGCGACGGCTGGCACGGGCATCCCACACAAGCGTTGCTGGACGCCTACACGGTGCGCACCGCGCTCGGGCGCACGGGTGGCTTCGACGGGCTGCGGATCGCGATCGTCGGGGACATCCGCCACAGCCGGGTGGCCCGCAGCAACGTCGAAGTGTTCACCGCGCTCGGCGCCGACGTCACGCTCGTGGCGCCGGCCACGCTGCTGCCTCCCGTGCCGCCGGCGGCGGCCACCGACGACCTCGATGAGGTGATCGAGAAGGTCGACGTCGTGTACCTGTTGCGGATGCAACGAGAACGGATGCAGGAGGCACTCGTGCCGAGCCTGCGCGAGTACAGCACGCGCTTCGGCCTGACCGCCGAGCGGGCCAGCCGTCTCCAGGACCACGCCCTCGTCATGCACCCCGGTCCGATGAACCGGGGGGTCGAGATCCTCGTCGACCCGGCCGAGCTGCCCGGCGCGGTGATCACCCAACAGGTGGCCAACGGGGTGGCGGTGCGGATGGCCGTGCTGTTCGAGTTGCTCGGCGCCGGCCGCGACGTCGCCGAGAGCGCGTCATGATCCTGATCCGCGGCGGGCGGGTCATCGATCGGCGCGGCGAACGGCGCGCCGATGTGCTGATCGACGGCGGCGGCATCGCTTCCGTCGCAGCTGATCTCGAGGTCGATGCCGATGACGTCCTCGATGCCACTGGCTGCGTCGTCGCGCCCGGCTTCGTCGACCTCCACGCCCACTTGCGGGAGCCGGGTGGCGAAGACGCCGAGACGATCGAGACCGGCAGTCGGGCAGCCGCCCTCGGCGGGTACACCGCGGTGGTGGCGATGCCCAACACCGATCCGCCGCACGACGCCCGCGGCGTGGTCGAGTTCGTCCGCCGCCAGGGTGAGCGGGCGGGCCTGTGCGAGGTGCTGCCGGCGGGCTGCATCACGATGGGCCGGGCCGGCGAGGCGCTGGCGCCGTACGCCGAGCTCGTCGAGGCTGGCGTGCGGATCTTCACCGACGACGGCAACGGCGTGCAGGACCCGCTCCTGATGCGCAGGGCGATGGAGTACTCGCTCGGCCTCGACATGGTCCTCGCCCAGCACTGCGAGGTCGCCCGCCTGACCCAGGGCGCCGTGATGCACGAAGGACGCTGCTGCAGCGAGCTCGGCCTGCCGGGCTGGCCGGCGCTGGCCGAGGAGCTGATGGTCCACCGCGACATCGAGCTGGCCCGGCTGACCGGCGCCCGCATCCACCTCCTGCACCTCTCCACGACGGGCAGCGTCGAGCTCGTCCGGGCGGCCAAGGCCGACGGGCTGCCCGTCACGGCCGAGGCCGCGCCGCACCACTTCAGCCTGACCGACGAGCACCTGCGCGGCTACGACCCGGTCTTCAAGGTCAACCCGCCGCTGCGCACGGCGGACGACGTGGCGGCGGTCAAGGCCGGGCTGGCCGACGGCACGATCGACGCCATCGCCACCGACCACGCCCCCCATCCGACCGAGGACAAGGAGCGACCGATCGACGACGCACCGCCGGGGATGCTCGGTCTGGAGACGGCGCTCGGCGTGGCCCTCTGCGAGCTGGACATGCCGCTGCCGGACATCGTTGCCGCGCTGTCGTGGCGCCCGGCGGCGATCGCCGGTGTCGCCGACCGCCACGGCAGGACGATCGAGCCGGAGCACCCGGCCAATCTGGTCGTGTTCGACCCCGAGGCGACGTGGTCGGTGCGCCCCGGCGCGCTGGCCAGCCGCAGCCGCAACACGCCGTTCGTCGGCAAGGAGCTGCGCGGCCTGGTCCGCCACACCGTGTTCCAGGGCCAGCCGGTGGTCCGGGACGGAGTCGCGACGAGGTGAATGAACATACACTGCCGTGCATGAACACCCAGCCGGAGCAGATGTGACGCCGGGGGTCCTCGTCCTCGCCGACGGCTCGCTGTTCGAGGGGGAGCTGTTCGGCGCCGCCACGCCGGCCGCGGGCGAGATCGTTTTCAACACCGCCCTGACGGGCTACCAGGAGATCCTCAGCGATCCGAGCTACGCCGGGCAGATCATCACCTTCACCAACCCGCACATCGGCAACTACGGCGTCAACCGCACCGACTTCGAGGCCCGCCGGCTGTTCTGCCGGGGCGTCGTCGTGCGCGAGTTGGCCCGCCGACCGAGCAACCGCCGCGCCCAGGGCGATCTCGACTCGATGCTGCGGCGCTACGGCGTGCCCGGCATCACCGGGATCGACACCCGGCGCCTGACGCGGCTGATCCGGGAGACCGGCGCCATCCCAGGCGCGTTCGGCGCGGCGGACGACGTCGATGCGCTCCGCCGAGCGGCGGCCAGTGAACCGGGCACCGATGGCATCGACCTCGTCGCCACCGTCACCACCCCGGAGCCGTACACCGTCGGGCAAGGCGGGCAGGGAGGGGCGTACCGCATCGTCGCCTACGACTTCGGCATCAAGCGCACGATCCTCCGCCACCTCAGCAGGTTCGGGACCGTCGAGGTCGTCCCGGCCAGGACGCCGGCCGCCGACGTGCTCGCCGGCGATCCCGACGGCATCTTCCTGTCCAACGGGCCCGGCGACCCGGCCTGCGTCGTGGGCGCCACCGACGCCATCGGCGACCTGCTCGGCTCCGGCGTGCCGATCTTCGGCATCTGTCTCGGCCACCAGCTGCTCGGGCGGGCGTTGGGCGCGGACACGCTGAAGTTGCCGTTCGGGCACCACGGCGCCAACCACCCGGTCAAGGACCTGCGCACGGGCCGCATCGAGATCACCAGCCAGAACCACAACTTCGCCGTCGCCATCGACACGCTGGACGGCGTCGCCGACCTGACCCATGTCAACCTCAACGACGGCGTCTGCGAGGGTCTCGACGCCCGCCACGCCAACGCCTTCGGCGTGCAGCACCACCCGGAAGCCGGACCCGGACCCCACGACGCGGCGTACTTGTTCGAGCGCTTCCTCGGCCGCATCGCCGCCTTCCGGGGTCGATCGTCGGTCGCCGCCGGATCGCTGACCGAACCGACGGGCCTCCCGCGACCCGAGCACGGCGTGGCCTGATGCCGCGCCGCGACGACCTCTCGTCGATCCTGGTCATCGGCTCCGGTCCGATCGTCATCGGCCAGGCCTGCGAGTTCGACTACTCGGGCACCCAGGCCTGCCGCGTGCTGCGCGAGGAGCGCTACCGCGTCGTGCTGGCCAACTCCAACCCGGCGACGATCATGACCGACCCGGACTTCGCCGACCGGACGTACATCGAGCCGCTGACGCCCGACGTGCTGGCCAGGATCATCGAGCGGGAACGGCCCGACGCCGTGCTCCCGACGCTCGGCGGGCAGACGGCCCTCAACGTGGCGATGGCGCTGCACGAACGGGGTGTCATCGGGGGGTCAGCGGGACCGGAGCTGATCGGCGCCAGCGCCGAGGCGATCGCCACCGCCGAGGACCGCCAGCAGTTCAAGGAGGCGATGGTCGGCATCGGGCTCGACGTCCCGGCGTCCGGCATCGCCCACACGGTCGAGCAGGCGCGGGCCGTCCTCGACGAGGTCGCCCTGCCGGTGATCATCCGCCCCGCCTACATCCTCGGGGGGCGCGGCACCGGCATCGCCCACACCGTGGACGAGTTCGTCCGCCTGGCCGCGGCCGGCCTAGCGGCCAGCCCGATCGGCGAGATCCTCATCGAGGAGTCGATCGCCGGCTGGAAGGAGTTCGAGCTGGAGGTGATGCGCGACCGGGCCGACAACTGCATCGTCGTCTGCTCGATCGAGAACGTCGACCCGATGGGGGTGCACACCGGGGACTCGATCACGGTCGCGCCGGCGCAGACGCTGACCGACGTCGAGTACCAGCGGATGCGCGACGACGCCTTCGCCTGCATCCGGCGCGTCGGCGTGGAGACGGGTGGCTCGAACGTGCAGTTCGCCCTCGACCCGGTGACCGGGCGGCAGGTGATCATCGAGATGAACCCGCGGGTGTCGCGCTCCTCGGCGCTGGCCTCCAAGGCGACCGGCTTCCCGATCGCCAAGATCGCCGCCCGGCTGGCCGTCGGCTACACGCTCGACGAGATACACGAACGATGTCACGCGGGCCACCCCGGCGTGCTTCGAGCCGGTCATCGACTACGTCGTCACGAAGATCCCGCGGTGGGCGTTCGAGAAGCTCCCCGGCACGTCCGGCGTCCTCGGCACGCAGATGCAGTCGGTCGGAGAGGCGATGGCCATCGGGCGGACGTTCCCCGAGAGCTTGCAGAAGGCGTTGCGCTCGCTGGAGCACGGGCGTCTCGGGCTCAACTGCGATCCTGCCGAACGCCAGCTGGTCGGCCTCGACGAGGCCGCGCTGCTGGCGGCGGTCGCCATCCCCACGCCGGACCGCCTCTTCCAGATCGGCGAGCTGCTGCGGCGCGGGTGTCGACCTCGAGCGCATCCACGAGGCCGTGCCGCATCGACGTGTGGTTCCTCGACCAGCTGCTGGCCATCGTCGAGCAGCGCCACGAGCTCGCCACGCATGGACGGTCCCGCCACGCTTGGACGCCCGCGCGTGGCGGCGGGCCAAGCGCCTCGGGTTCAGCGACGCCCAGCTGGCCTACCTGTGGGATGCCAGCGAGGGCGCGGTGCGCGACGCCAGGCGGGCGGTCGGCGTGCACCCGACGTACAAGACCGTCGACACGTGCGCCGCCGAGTTCGCCGCCGAGACCCCGTACCACTACTCGACGTGGGAGGACGAGTGCGAGGTCCGGCCGTCGGACCGGCCACGTGTCGTGATCCTCGGCTCGGGGCCCAACCGCATCGGCCAGGGGATCGAGTTCGACTACTGCTGCGTCCACGCCAGCTTCGCCCTCCGCGAGGCCGGGTTCGAGACGGTGATGATCAACTGCAACCCGGAGACCGTGTCGACCGACTACGACACCTCCGACCGCCTGTACTTCGAGCCGTTGACGGTCGAGGACGTGCTGCATGTGATCGAGGCCGAGACGGCGGCGGCCGACGGCGTGGCCCCGCGGGTGATCGTCGCCCTCGGCGGGCAGACGCCCCTGAATCTGGCGTCGCAGATCCCGGTCGAGCTGATCGCCGGCACGGCGCCGGCATCGATCGACGTGGCCGAGGACCGGGAGAAGTGGAACGCCCTGTGCGACGAGCTGCGCATCCCGCAGCCGCCCGGCGGCACGGCGACCGACCTCGAGGAAGCCCTGCGGATCGTCGAGGAGGTCGGGTTCCCGGTGCTCGTCCGTCCGAGCTACGTGCTGGGCGGGCGGGCGATGCAGATCGTCCATGACGTCAACCAGCTGGCCTCGGCCCTGCAGGAGGTGTGGCAGTCGGAGCTGGCCGGGAACGGCAGCCTCGGCCGTGAAGGCGGGCTGTCCGTCGAGCGCCCGGTGCTCATCGACCGCTTCCTGGAGGACGCCGTGGAGGTGGATGTCGACGCCGTGCGCGACCACACCGGGGACGTGCTGATCGGCGGCGTGATGGAGCACGTCGAGGAGGCCGGCGTCCACTCGGGTGATTCGGCGTGTGCCATCCCGCCCCAGACGCTGCCGTCCTGGGTCGTCGAGGTCATCGAGGCGTACACGGAGGCGATCGCCGCCCGACTCGATGTGCGCGGCCTGATCAACGTGCAGTTCGCCGTCACCGGCACGACCGTGCACGTCATCGAAGCGAACCCGCGCGCCAGCCGCACCGTGCCGTTCGTCGCCAAGGCGACCGGGGTGCCGCTGGCCAAGGTGGCCACGCGGGTCATGCTCGGAGCCACGCTGGCCCAGCTGCGCGACGAGGGCCTGCTCGGGAGCTCCGTCATGCACGGGCCCGACGCCGTCGGCTCGGTGGCCGTCAAGGAGGCCGTGCTGCCGTTCTCGCGGTTCCCGGAGGTCGATCCGGCGCTCGGTCCGGAGATGCGTTCGACCGGCGAGGTGATGGGCATCGACCGGACCTTCGGGCGGGCCTTCTTCAAGGCCGAGCTGGCGGCCGGCACGGTGCTGCCGACCTCGGGCACGGTGTTCCTGTCGCTGGCCGACTCGGACAAGCCGGCGGGGCTGGTCGTCGCCAAGCGCTTGCGCGAGCTCGACCTCGGGGTCGTGGCGACGCAGGGCACGGCCGACTACCTGGCCCGCTTCGGCCAGGGTGTCGACGAGGTCGTGGCCAAGGTCAGCGAGGGTGCCGGCAAGACGGCGGTCGACCTCATCGCCGCCGGCGCGGTGACGTTCGTCGTCAACACGCCGGAAGGCCGGGGCGGGCGCCGGGACGGCGAGCAGATCCGCAAGGCCTGCACGGTCCACCGCGTGGCCTGCGTGACGACGGTCGACGCCGCGCTGGCCGCCGTGCACGGCCTGGCCGAGCAGCGCCACACCGCGCTGGAGGTCCGCTCGCTGCAAGAGCACCATGAGCGTCGCTGAGGTGCCCGGCCGGCTTCGGCGTCTGTGTGAGCGAAGACGTCGGCCGCCTGATGTTTGTCCTCACACAGACGACGGGAACCGGGGGGCGGGGGACGTCACGGTGAGCGTCCGGGTCGGGTCCGTGGAGCTGGCCAACCCCGTGATGACGGCGTCCGGGACAGCCGGTTACGGCGCTGAGCTGGCCGCGTACCTGGACCTCTCGGCGCTGGGTGCGGTCGTCGTCAAGTCGCTGGCCGCCTACGAGTGGGCCGGCCACCCGCCGCCCCGCCTGCACCCGACACCGCAGGGCATGCTCAACGCCGTCGGCCTGCAAGGTCCCGGCGTGCCCTACTGGCTCGACCACGTGCTGCCCGACCTGCTGCGCACCGGCGCCACCGTCGTCGCCTCGATCTGGGGGCACTCGGTGGACGACTACGCCCGGGCCGCCGAGCTGCTCGCTGCCGCACCGCCGGAGGTCGTGGCCGTCGAGGTCAACCTGTCCTGCCCCAACGTGGACGCGACGATCTTCGCCCACGACGCCGAGCTGTCGGCCGCCGCGATCGCCGCCACTGCCGCCTGCGGACGGCCGCGGTGGGCCAAGCTGAGCCCGAACACCGACCGCATCGTCGAGGTGGCGTACGCCGTCGTGGACACCGGTGCCGACGCGGTGACCTGCATCAACACGCTGCTCGGCATGGTCTACGACCCGGTCACCCGGCGGCCGGCCCTCGGTGCCGGCGGTGGCGGGCTGTCGGGCCGGGCCATCCACCCGGTGGCGGTGCGGGTGGTCCACGACGTGCACGCCGCGCTGCCCGGCGTGCCGATCATCGGCGTCGGCGGTGTCGCCACGGGCTGGGACGCCGAGGAGCTGCTGCTCGCGGGGGCCACGGCGATCCAGGTCGGAACGGCGACGTTCGCCGACCCGCGGGCGCCCGCCAAGGTGCTCGCCGGCCTGCTCGCCCGGCGCTCCGGCTGACGTCGACCCACGAGCGGGTCTCGCACACCTGTACGACGTCGCGGGGCGCATCCCCCCGGAGCAGGGCGGGGCTTGCTACCGTGACCTGCATGGCTACACCTCCGCAGTTGACCCCTGAGCAGCGTTCGGCGGCCTTGGCGAAGGCCGCCGAAGCCCGCGCTGCCCGCGCTGTGATCAAAACGCAACTGAAGAACGGCACGATGACGCTCGACGAGGCGCTCGCGTCGGATGACCCGAACGTCGGCAAGTTGAAGGTCGTGTCGCTCCTCGAGTCGCTGCCGGGCGTCGGCAAGGTCAAGGCCCGTCAGGTGATGGAGGACACGGGCGTCGCCGACAATCGCCGGGTCCAGGGTCTCGGCACGCAGCAGAGCAAGGCGCTGCTCGAGGATCCTCGCCTCCGCAAGGGGTGAACCCCGGGTCCCCCGGACGACCACTCATCATCGTCGTCTCCGGACCCGGCGGGGTCGGCAAGGGGACCATCGTCGACGCCCTGGTGCGCCGTGACCCGAGCCTCTGGCTGAGCCGGAGCTGGACGACGCGCCCGCAGCGTCCAGGCGAGCCGGCCACCGCCTACACGTTCACCGACCGCGACGCCTTCGAGCAGCGCATCGCCGCCGACGGCTTCGTCGAATGGACCAGCTTCCTCGGCAACTACTACGGCACGCCGCTCCCGGATCCACCGGCCGACGCCGACGTGGTGCTGGAGATCGAGGTCGACGGCGCCCGCCAGGTGAAGGCGGCGCGACCCGACGCGCTGCTGATCTTCGTGCTGCCGCCGACGCGCGCCGAGCAGGAACGACGCCTGCGCCACCGTGGCGACGACGCCGAGAAGGTGCGCGCCCGCCTGCGCAAGGCCGAGGACGAGGAACCGATCGGGCTGGCCCTTGCCGACCACGTCGTCGTCAACGACGACCTCGAGGACACGATCGACGAGATGCTGGCGATCATCGAGGCGGCCAGGACGAGGGGCGATCCGTCCCCTCGCCGGTAGGATTGCTCGGCTGTCCGCCCGCCCGGTCGAGCGGGGGGTGGGATCTCGGCATGGAGAAGTGATGGAACGCGCGCACGACACGATGATGAACCCGCCGATCGAGGAGCTCCTCGATCGCGTCGACTCCAAGTTCGGCCTGGTCACGCTCGCCGCCCGGCGGGCCCGCAACATCAACGCGTACTTCAACCAGCTCGGCGAGGGGCTCGGGCACATGGTGCCGCCGCAGGTCAGCTCCGTGGCCCGCAAGCCGCTGAGCATCGGCTTCGAGGAGATCGCCGCCGACAAGATCCGCTGGACGGACGCTCCCGCCCCGGAGGGCGAGACCGAGCCGCTCGACGAGCAGTCGGTCGGCGCCGAGGACGCCACGGACGTCTGATCCCGGACACCGGCCGTGCTGGCGGGATCGCGCATCGTGCTCGGGGTGACCGGGGGAATCGCGGCGTACAAGGCCGTCGAGGTGTGCCGTCGTCTGATCGACGCCGGCGCCCACGTCGTGCCCGTGATGACGCGCGGTGCCGAGCAGTTCCTCGGTCGGGCGACGCTCGACGCGTTGGCCAGTGAGCCGGTGCAGACCGAGCTGTGGGACGGCCCGACGCCAATCCCGCACACCCGTCTGGGGCAGGAAGCCGATCTCGTCATCGTGGCCCCCGCCACCGCGGACGTCATCGGCTCCTACGCCTCCGGGCTGGCCACCGACCTGCTCCTCAACACGCTGCTGGCGACCCGGGCGCCCGTGTTGGTGTGCCCGGCGATGCACACGGAGATGTGGGAGCACCCGGCCGTCATCGAGAACATCGCCACGCTGCGCCGCCGCGGCGTGCACGTGGTCGAGCCGGCGGTCGGCCGCTTGGCCGGCGGCGACACCGGCGCCGGACGGCTGGCCGATCCGATCGACATCGTCGCCGCCGCCGCCCGAATCCTCGGCCCGGTAGCCGAGGCGCCCAGCGACCTCGTCGGCGCCCGCGTCGTCGTCACCGCCGGCGGGACCCGCGAGCCGATCGATGCCGTGCGCGTCGTGGCCAAC
The DNA here is from genome assembly GCA_963719775.1 of uncultured Acidimicrobiia bacterium. Classification (GTDB taxonomy): domain Bacteria; phylum Actinomycetota; class Acidimicrobiia; order Acidimicrobiales; family Ilumatobacteraceae; genus JALZMG01. The sequence goes on along the minus strand of CAVRCY010000008.1, from coordinate 167,496 downwards.
CGCAGTTCCGGCAAGCAGGGCTACGCCATCGCCGCCGAGGCGGCCGCCCGCGGCGCCGAGGTGGTGCTCGTCAGCACGGTCGATCGGCCCGTCCCACCCGGAGTCACCGTCGAGGCGGTGGAGACCGCAGCCCAGATGCAGGCCGCCGTCGACGCCCGGCGTGACGCTGATGTCGTGGTGATGGCGGCGGCGGTGGCCGACTTCCGGCCACGGCAGGCGGCCGACGGCAAGCTGAAGAAGCGCGATGGCGTCCCGGAGATCGTGCTCGAGCCGACGCCGGACATCCTGGCCGCACTCGGCGCGGCGAAGCGACCGGGGCAGGTCCTCGTCGGCTTCGCCGCCGAGACGAGCGACCTGCTGGCCAACGCCAACGACAAGCTGGCGGCCAAGCAGCTCGACCTCGTCGTCGCCAACGACGTCAGCCAGCCGGACATCGGGTTCGGTTCCGACACGAACGCCGTCGTGCTGTTGCGACCGAACCTCGAGCCGATCACGATCGACAAGCGCGACAAGCGCGACATCGCCCGCGCCGTCGTCGACACCATCGTCGAGATCCGCGCCCGTACCACCAGCTAGGAGCAACCTTGTCCCGTTGGACATTCACATCGGAGAGCGTCACGGAGGGTCATCCCGACAAGGTCGCCGACCAGATCAGCGACTCCGTGCTGGACGCCATCCTCGCCGAGGACCCTGACGGACGGGTGGCCTGCGAGACCCTGCTGACGACCGGCTTGTGCGTCGTCGCCGGCGAGATCACCACCTCGGCCTACGTCGACATCCCCAAACTGGCCCGCGAGACGATCCGCTCGATCGGCTACGACAACCCCCTCTACGGCTTCGACGGAACGACGTGCGGGGTCATCGTCTCGATCGACGAGCAGAGCCCGGACATCGCCCAGGGCGTCGACAGGAGCGAGGAGCTGCGCGACGGCGTGGCAGGCGAGGACCAGCTCAACGCCCAGGGTGCCGGCGACCAGGGGATGATGTTCGGCTTCGCCTGCGACGAGACGCCGGACCTCTTGCCGCTGCCGATCTGGACCGCTCACCGGCTGGCCGAGCGCCTGGCCGAGGTCCGCAAGTCGGGCCAGGTGCCCTACCTGCGGCCGGACGGCAAGACGCAGGTCACCTACGAGTACGCCGACGGCCAGCCGGTGGCGTTGAAGACCGTGCTCATCAGCACGCAGCACCAGGAGGGCGTCGACCGCGACACGGTGATCCGGCCCGACCTGATCGAGCAGGTCATCCGCCCGGTGATCCCCGAGCGCTTCGCCGACGACGACGTCGACATCTGGGTCAACCCGACGGGCACGTTCGTCCTCGGTGGCCCCCACGCCGACTGCGGGTTGACGGGTCGCAAGATCATCGTCGACACGTACGGCGGCATGGGTCGCCACGGCGGCGGGGCGTTCAGCGGCAAGGACCCGAGCAAGGTCGACCGCTCCGGTGCCTACGCCGCGCGGTGGGTGGCCAAGCACGTCGTGGCCAGCGGGGCGGCGACGCGCTGCGAGGTGCAGGTGGCCTACGCCATCGGCATGGCCCACCCGATGAGCATCCTCGTCGAGACGTTCGGGACGAGCACGGTCGACCCAGCAGTGATCGAGAAGGCTGTCGGCGACGTGTTCGACCTGCGACCCGGGGCGATCATCCGCGACCTCGACCTGAAGCGGCCGATCTACCGTGACACGGCGGCGTACGGGCACTTCGGCCGCCCGCTGCCCGGGTTCACGTGGGAGCACACGTCCCGCCTCGACGACTTCAAGGCCGCCGTCGGCGCCTGACATCGCTCCTGAGCCGACGTTCCTGACACCGGTTCGCCACGGGTCGCCCGGGTCCTGCCCGACGTCACCGGGCTGGACAAGGAGTTCGACTACCTCGTCCCCGCCGAGCTGGCGCCGTCGATCGCCATCGGCTCGATCGTGCGCGTGCCACTCCATGGCCGACGCGTCCGTGGCTGGGTCGTCGCCCTCGATCCGGGCGACGAGTCCTCCTCGGCGCCGCCTGCCGATCGCCAAGGTCAGCTCCCGCGGGCCCGATGCCGAGCTGATCGACCTCGCCCGTTGGGCGTCCGTCCGCTGGGCCGCCGGCCGCCTGCGCCCGCTGCTCGTCACCGCCAGCCCGCCCGTCAACGTCACGGGACTGCCGGTCGCCCGTCGCTCGGGCCGCGTCGTCGAGCCGGCCGATCGAGGCGCCGGCAGGCTGCTCGCCGCCGGCGGCGGAATGCTCCGGTTGCCGCCGGCGGCGGACGTGTTGCCGGTCGTGGCCGCCGCAGCCGCACACGGCCCCGTGCTCGTGATCGTCCCGTCCGTGGACCGTGCCCGTGTCGATGCCATCCGGTTGCGGCGGGCAGGGTTGACGGTGGCGCTGGTCCCGCAGGATTGGGCGCTCGCCGCGGCAGGTGTCGACGTGGTCATCGGGGCGCGCGCCGCGGCGTGGGCGCCGTGTCCCGGTCTCGCCGCGGCGGTCGTCGTCGACGAGCACGACGAGGCGCTGCAGGAGGAGCGCACGCCGACCTGGCACGCCCGCGACGTCGTCGTCGAGCGCGCCCGTCGAGCCGCCGCACCGGTGCTGCTCGTGTCCCCGAGCCCGACGGTCGTCGGTCTGGCGGCCGTGGACGGTTGGCTGCAACGACCGTCGATCGACGAGGAGCGGGCTGGCTGGCCGTTCGTCGAGATCGTCGACCGCAGCCGTGACGAGCCGTGGAAGACCTCGCTCGTCACGTCCGCGCTGATCGTGCATCTGCGCCAGCACGAGCGAGCCGTGGTCTGCGTGCACAACACGCCCGGACGGGCCCGCATCCTGGCGTGTCGGACGTGCAAGGCGCTGGCCCGCTGCGAACGGTGCGCGGCGGCTGTCGGCCTGGCCGACGACGGCACGCTCGTCTGCCGCTCATGTGGGATGGTGCGACCGGCGGTGTGTCGCGTGTGCGGGGCGTCGGCCTTCGCCAACCTGCGGCCCGGCGTGACCCGCCTGCGCGAGGAGCTCGAGGCGGCGGCCGGACGCCCGGTCGTCGCCGTCACCGGGCGCGACGACGATGAGCCACCGGCGGCCGGCGTGTACGTCGGGACGGAGGCCGTGCTCCATCGGGTACCGGCAGCCGACGTGGTGGCGTTCCTCGACTTCGACGCCGAGCTGCTGGCGCCGCGCTACCGGGCGGCGGAGCAGGCGATGGCGCTGCTCGTGCGCGGCGCCCGCCTCGTCGGGGCCCGCGGCGACGGCGGGCGACTGTTGGTGCAGACGTTCCTGCCTCGTCACGAGGTCGTCCAGGCGGCGTTGCTGGCGGATCCGGGGCGCATGACGGCGGCAGAGACGGAGCGCCGCCGGGTCCTCGCGCTGCCACCGTTCGGAGCGCTGGCGGCGGTCGGCGGACAGGGGAGTGACGCCGTCGCCGACTGGCTGCGCGCGGTCGGACGGCATCTCCGTCGGCGGAGGCGCCGGCCAGACGCACGTCGTCCGCGCGGCGACCTGGGACGAGCTCGGCCGCGCCCTGATCGCCGCCCCTCGCCCGAAAGGCAGCCGGATCCGCGTAGAGGTCGACCCGCCGCGCCGTTGACATCTGGGCGCGATCCTTCCCACGGGCGGACCTGGGCGCGGCTTTTCCCAACTGTCGCGACGAACTGCGCCCAGATCCTCGGTCAGGAGGATCGCGGGGCGACGTCCAGGAGGCGATAGCCCTTGGCCGAGGCCAACCTGCTCGTCGGCCAGCCCTGCGCCGTGAGCCACTGCTGCAGCGAGTCCGAACCGAGGTGCTTCTGCACGACGAGCACGGCGCGACCAGTTGGCGTCAGTCGGGCCAGCCACGTCGCCAGCAACTCGTGCAGCGCGGCCTTGCCGATGCGGATCGGTGGGTTCGACCAGATGGCGTCGAAGCGCAGATCGTCGGGCACCGCCGCAGGTTCGGCGACGACCACGTTGCCGATCCCGTTGGCGGCGGCGTTGGCGGCGGTCAGCTGGCGGGCCCGTTCGTTGACGTCGATCGCCCACACCGTGGCCGCCGGGGCGCGGCGAGCCAGGGCCAGCGCGATCGCACCGCTGCCGCAGCCGAGGTCGAGCAGCGTCCCCGCCGCCAGCGGAGGCGGCGCGCCGCGCAACAGCACGGCCGTCCCGGGGTCCAGGCGACCGTGGCTGAACACGCCCCGATCGGTACGCAGCACGAACGACGTGTCACCGAGCTCGACCTGCACCTCCTCCTGGCGAGAGGGCGCCGAAGGCGACTCATCGAAGTACTGGGGCATCGCCGGCCCGAGCCTATGGACGCAGTACGTCTTCTCGCGCGGGCAGCTCGTGAGGGAGGGGTCATGACGGGCACGTTGGACGCGCCGCCGGTCGCACCTGCGCGACGGCACATCAACCGATGGCTCATCGGGGTTGGCGTCGTCATCATGCTCGCCGGTCTGCTGTTCGGCTACGACCAGGGGGTCATCGCCGGCGCCCTCAATGGCATCCAGGCCGAGTTCGACATCGGCACGACGCTGGTCGAGGTCATCACGAGCTGGGTGACGCTCGGGGCGTTGTTCGGTGCCCTCGTCGCCGGCGTGCTGGCCGACGCCTGGGGGCGCCGCATCACGATCCTCGCCTCCGCCGTCTTGTTCACGATCGGGGCGGCGCTGGAGGCGTTCGCCCCCGGGCCGCCTCTGCTCGTGGTCGGCCGGCGCCTTCGCCATGTGGCCGATGCCGGAGTCGCCCCGGTGGCTGCTCAAGAAGGACCGCGTGGACGACGCCGTGGCCGGTCTCCGCAAGGTCGAGCCCGACGCCGACGTCGACGCTCGAGTGGCCGAGATCCGCGCCACGCTCGCCGCCGACGCCGACCAGGCCTCATGGCGGGAGCTGTTCAGCCGCGGCCTGCGGAGGCCGTTACTGATCGGCGTCGGCCTGGCGGTCTTCCAGCAGATCACCGGCATCAACGCGATCATCTACTACGCCAACGACATCTTCGGTGCCGCCGGCTTCGAGACCCCGCTGGAGCAGGCGGCGGCGACGACGTGGGCCATCGGCGCGGTCAACGTGCTGGCCACGTTCATCGCCGTCGCCTATGTCGACCGCTTCGGGCGCAAGCCACTGCTCCTGACCGGGCTCGTGGGGATGGCGACGAGCCTGACTGTCGTCGGCTTCTGCTTCCTGCGGCTGGAGGACCATCCGAAGGGATCGGGGGAGTCGATGGCCGGCATCTTCACGCTCGTCGGGCTGGTCGTGTTCATCGCGTCGTTCGCCTTCTCGCTCGGCCCGGTGGTCTGGACGATGATCAACGAGATCTTCCCCAGCCGGATCCGCGGTCGCGGCGTCGCCGTCGCCACCGCCGCCAACTGGGGGAGCGCGTGGCTCGTCAGCCAGTTCTTCCTGACCCTCACCGACAGCATCGGCCAGGCCGCCACGTTCTGGCTGTTCGCCTTCTTCTCGGTCGTGGCGTTCGTGTGGATCAAGCTCAGGGTGCCGGAGACGAAGGGCAAGACGCTGGAGGAGATCGAGCTGCTCTGGGAGCCGAGCCCGGCCGCCGGGCTCACGCCGTAGCCTGATGGCGTGCCCGAGAAGATCCGCATCTTCGGCGACCCCGTCCTGAAGTCGAAGGCCGCGCCCGTCGGTGACGTCGATGGCAAAGCGATGCGGCTCGTCGACAAGATGTTCGACACGCTGTATGGCAGCGACAACGGATTGGCACTGGCGGCGCCGCAGATCGGCGTGCAGAAGCAGGTCTTCGTGTGGGACTTCGGTGACGATCCGATGGTCGTCTTCAACCCGCAGATCGTGGAGGCCGACGGGGAGTGGGTCTACGAGGAAGGCTGCCTGTCGATCCCGGGCCTCTACGTCGAGATGGTCCGCCCGAAGCAGGTGCTGCTGCGCGGCCTCGACCTCCAGGGCAACCCGGTGCAGTGGGAGGCCGACGAGCTGGAGGCCCGGATGTTCCAGCACGAGATCGACCACCTCAACGGCGTGCTGATGTTCGATCGGATGACACCGGAGCAGCGCCGCGAAGCGATGGCCGAGTTCCGCCGCCTGCAGGAGACGCCGGCCGCCGGCGCCGCGCCGCGCCGCCACCTGCGCCTCCGCTGAGCGCCACGTGCGCCTGGTCTTCCTGGGCACCCCGGCGCTGGCCGTCCCACCGCTACGGGCGCTCGTCGACGCCGGCCACGACGTCGTGCTCGTGGTCACCGGCGGCGACCGTCGTCGCGGTCGCGGGAGCGCAACGTCGCCGAGTCCCGTCAAGGCCGCCGCCGAGGAGCTCGGGCTGCGGGTGTCGCACGACATCGACGACGTCCTCGCCGTCGATGCCGAGCTGGGAGTCGTCGTCGCCTACGGGCGAATCATCCGGCCCCACGTCCTGGCGGCGCTGCCGATGATCAACATGCACTTCTCGCTGCTGCCGCGGTGGCGCGGCGCGGCGCCTGTGGAGCGGGCGTTGCTGGCCGGTGACACGGTCACCGGCGTCGACATCATGGCCGTCGAGGCGGCCCTCGACAGCGGGCCGATCTACGCCCGGCGCACGGTGCCGATCGGCGAGCGGGCGACGGTCGCCGACCTCCGGGCGGCGCTCGTCGAGGCCGGGACCGACCTGTTGATCGAGACGCTGTCCGGTCCGCTGCCCGCTCCGCGGCCCCAGGAGGGCGAGCCGACGACGGCACCCAAGATCGATCCCGCCGAGCTGCGCCTCGACTGGTCGCGCCCCGCCGTCGAGCTGGACCGCTGGGTGCGCGTCGGCGGGGCGTGGACCACGTTCCGTGATCGCCGCCTCAAGGTCGTCGCGGCGAGCCCGCATCGACTCGGTCGACGCGGCCCCCGGGGTGCTCGCCGACGACGTCGGCACGGTCGGCACCGGTCAAGGTGCGCTGCGCCTGGCGACGGTGCAGCCCGAGGGCCGCGCCGCGATGGCGTGGCGCGACTTCGCCAACGGCACCCATCCCGAGCCCGGCGAGTCGTTCGTCTAGCCGCCCGGCTGGCCACACCGGAACTGGGCGCGTTTCCTTCGCACCGGTCGCGAAAATCTGCGCCCAGTTCGGCGGTTGGGAAGGATCGCGCCCAGATGTAGGTTGCGCGAGTGCCGGACCGACCGCTGTACGCCAAGGTGCTCACGGTCAGTGACGGGGTGGCCCACGGGACGCGGGACGACGCCAGCGGCCGGGCGCTCGTCGCCCAGCTGTCGGAGGCCGGGTTCGAGGTCGTCGACCATCGCGTCACGCCGGACGGCCGCCAGGCCGTGGCCGCCGCGCTGACCGAGCTGGCCGAGGGGTTCGCCGGGCTGATCGTCACCACCGGCGGCACCGGGTTCGCGCCACGCGACCAGACGCCCGAGGGCACCCGTGACGCGATCGAGCGCGAGGCGCCCGGCCTGGCCGAGGCGATGCGGCTGGTCAGCCCGTTCGGGCGGCTGTCGCGTGGCATCGCCGGCGTCCGCGGTCAGGTCATCGTGTGCAACACGCCGGGGTCACCGAAGGGCTGCGTCGAGCAGCTCGGCGCGGTGCTCGACGTGCTGCCCCACGCCCTGCGCCTGCTCCACGAGGCGCCGACCGAACACTGAGCCCGGGCGCAACCGACTCCCGCTAGCGTCCGCCGCCGTGCTGCGCATCGTCCTCCCGAAGGGCTCGCTGGAGCGCGCCACGCTGGATCTCTTCGAGGCCGCCGACCTCGCCGTCATCCGCTCGTCGGCCGTCGAGTACCGGGCGACGATCGACGACCCGCGGGTCGCAGAAGTGCGCATCCTGCGCCCGCAGGAGATCCCCGTCTACGTCGCCGAGGGCCTGTTCGACCTCGGGATCACCGGCCGGGATTGGGTCGAGGAGACCGGCAGCGACGTCGTCAGCCTCGGCGAGCTGCGCTACTCGAAGGCCAGCGCCAACCCCGTCCGAGTCATCGTCGCCGTGGCCGACGAGTCGCCGGCGCAGCAGGTCTCGGACCTGCACCAGGGCGTGCGCGTCTCGTCGGAGTACCCAGAGTTGACGCGGCGCTTCTTCGCCGACCGCGGCATCGAGGCCGACGTGCGGCTGTCCTACGGCGCCAGCGAGGCCAAGGTGCCCGACATCGCCGACTGCGTCGTCGACATCACCGAGACCGGGCGGGCCCTGCGGGCGTCCGGGCTGCGGGTCATCGACACCATCCTGACCAGCTACACGGAGGTCGTGGCCAACCCCGCCGCCCACGCGGACCCAGCCAAGCGACACGCCATGGGCCAGCTGATGACGCTCCTCAACGGCGCATTGGAAGCGCGCACGAAGGTGCTCCTCAAGCTCAACGTCGCCGCCGAGCACTTCGAGGCCGTCCTCGGCGTGCTGCCGTCGGCCAAGTCGCCGACCGTCTCGGAGCTCGCCGGAGGAGGCTTCGCCGTCGAGACGCTTGGTCGAGAAGCGGCGCATCAACCTCATCATCCCCGCACTGAAGGACGCCGGCGCGACGGACCTGCTCGAGGTCCCGATCGCCAAGATCGTCCACTGATGCCGAGCGGCACGGTCACCGAGTTCGACGAGCACGTCGGGCTCGGCCGTGTCGACGACCGACGACGGCACGAGCTACCTCTTCCACTGCGTCGAGATCGCCGACGGCACCCGGACGATCGAGGTCGGCCGCCGGGTGACGTTCGACGTGATGGTCAAGCTGGGCTCGCCGGAGGCGTCCAACCTGCGATGACCGAGTTCGAGGAGCGCGTGGTCGGCGTGATCGTCGCCCTCGCCGAGGGGGAGGTCGTCAGCTACGGCGACGTCGCCGAGGTCGCCGGGTACCCACGACGCTCACGGGCGGTGGGAGCCGTGCTCGCCGGATCCGGCGGCGAGTTGCCGTGGTGGCGTGTCGTGCGCAGCGACGGCCGGTTGGTGACACCCAGGACGGCCGGTCAAGCCGGCCTGCTGCGGGCCGAAGGTGTGACGGTGCGCGCCGGGCGCGTCGTCGATGCCCCGCTCGGCCGCTTCCGGCGGGCCGACCGTCGGCTCACGGCTGGGGCGCGGCGACGCGGGACTTGATCTCGACGAACGCCAGGCGGATGTTGCCGAGCGCATCGCGCATCGTCGCCGCCTCAGGGCCGAGGCGATCGCCGAGCCCGTCGACCAGGCAGGCCACGGCATCGATCGCCAGCGCCGCTGATCGCAGGTCGGGCTGCTCGGCGGAGAGGTGGATCGCCGCCAGCTCGTACAGGCCCATCACGTGGTTGGTGATGACGACCTCCGCCGGCACTTCGGCGACGCGGCGGCGGGCCTCGTCGATCGCCGCTTGGGCGTCGGCCAGCTGGTCCTGGCCGGGGTCCTCAGCGGCGTCGTCGCCGGATGCTGCCTGGTCGTCCGGCACGTTCTCGCCCGGTTGGCCATCCACGTGCGCTACCCTACCTGGGGCAATTTGAGGCGAAGTGGGGGAGACCCCCACCCGGCCACCGCACGTGCGTCCGGGTCCAACGGCTCCGATGGTGGCAGTCCCAGTGATGGGGCAGCGGCGGTCGGTGTGCTCCGCGGGCTTGGCGTCGAGCAACCGAACCACCAACCACGAACAGGGAGACACCACCCATTGCACAGGAGTGAGCAGCCATAGCCGCGCCGCAACGCGAGCAGCGCGAGCAGCACCGCATCAACGACCGCATCCGGGCCCGTGAGGTCCGCCTCATCGGACCGGACGGGGACCAGCTCGGCATCAAGCCCGTCCCCGAGGCGTTGAGGCTGGCCAGGAGCCTCGAACTCGATCTCGTCGAGGTGGCTCCGATGGCCAACCCGCCGGTGTGCCGGATCATGGACTACGGGAAGTTCCGCTACGAGGAAGCCCAGAAGGCCAAGGAGTCCCGCCGCAAGTCGTCCAACGTGTCCGTGAAGGAGGTCAAGTTCCGACCGAAGATCGGGCAGGGCGACTTCCGTGTGAAGGTGCGCAAGGTCGACGAGTTCATCCGCGACGGACACAAGGTCAAGGTCACGCTGCAGTTCCGGGGCCGCGAGATGGCCCATCCGGAACTCGGCACCAAGATCCTCGATCAGGTCCTCGACGTCGTCGGCCCGGTCGTCAAGGTCGAGACGCAAGCCCGCTTGGAGGGACGCAACATGTCGATGGTGCTGTCGCCGGACCGGAAGGCGCTCGACGAAGCGGCCAAGGCCGCGGCCGCCCCGCCGACCGTCGCCGCGGCGTCGATCGACGGACAAGGGGACCTCGAGCCGGCGCCCCCGAGCGAACCGGCCGCCGCCGAGTCGACCACCCCGTAGCTCACCCCCCTCGTTCACTGCTGGCCGAAAGGTGCAGACCATGCCGAAGATGAAGACATCCAAGACCGCCGCGAAGCGGTTCAAGACCACGGGCACCGGCCGTCTCCGGCGCCAGCAGTCGATGCGCCAGCACCTGTTCGAGAAGAAGCCCTCGACGCGCACCCGGCGTCTGGCCAAGGACGCCGACGTGCATCCGACAGACCTTCCGAAGATCAAGCGCCTGCTGGGCCAGCGCTGACCAAACGAACAAGGAGAGAGTCGAGATGGCACGCGTCAAGCGCGGGGTCGCCGCCAAGCGGCGCCACAAGAAGGTCCTCGGGCAGGCCAAGGGGTACTACGGGAACAAGAGCCGGTCGTTCCGGGCGGCCAACGAGCAGGTCATGCACAGCGGGCAGTACGCCTTCCGTGATCGCCGGGCGCGCAAGGGCGAGTTCCGGCGGCTGTGGATCCAGCGCATCAACGCCGCCACGCGGCAGCACGACATGTCCTACAGCCGGTTCATCGCCGGTCTCGGGGCGGCCGGCATCGTGGTCGACCGCAAGATCCTGTCCGACCTCGCGGTCACCGACCCGGTCGCGTTCGGCCGCCTCGTCGAGGCGGCCAAGGCGGCGCTCTGAGCGACGTCGTCAGCAGTGGACTGACGTTCACCAACCCCCAGATCCAACGACTGCGGCGCCTCCTGGGGCGCCGTCGTTCGCGCCAGGAGGAGGGCGCCTTCGTCGTCGAGGGACCGCTGCTGGCGGGCGAGGCGGTTGCCGCCGGCTGGGAGGTGGAGGCCCAGTACGTCGGCCCGGGCGTGACGCCGGTCAGCGGTGCCGGACCGGTCCACACCCTGGGGCCCGGCGTGGCGTCGCGGATCAGCGACACCGAGACGCCGCGCGGCCTCTTCGCCGTCGTGCGGCTGCCAGTGCCGGCCGACGACGTCCTGCAACGGGCCGCGCTGGTGGTCGTCGCCGACCGGATCGCCGACCCCGGCAACCTGGGCACGATCCTGCGCTCCGCCGAGGCGGCGGGCGTCGACGCCGTCGTGCTCACGCCCGGGACGGTCGACGCGTTCAACCCGAAGGTGGTGCGGGCGTCGGCCGGGTCGGTGTTCCACGTCCCCGTCCTCGAGTCGACGCTGGACGACGACGCGTGCGGCCGGTCTGCGGCTGGTCGGGACCTCGTCTCACCAAGGCGTCCCGCACACCGAGGCCGACTGGTCCGGACGCGTGGCGATCGTCGCTGGTGGCGAAGCCCACGGCCTGCGCGCCGACGCACCGGTCGACCAGTGGGTGCGCATCGAACATCGCGGCCGGGCGGAGAGCCTGAACGTGGCGATGGCGGTCACCGTGTTGTGCTTCGAGGCGGCCCGTGCCCGCGATCACGATTCTCAGGAGACTTGATCCCGCTCAGCGGGATCAACTGTCGTCAGAATCGATGTGTTGAAAGGATCTCTCTGTTGATCGACGACATCCAGGCCGCTCGGGACGCAGCGCTGCGCGAGATCGCCACGGCGACGACGCTGGACGAGCTGACCGCGCTGGACACCCGGTTGCTCGGCAAGCGTGGTGCGCTGGCGCAGTTGAAGACCCGTCTCGGCTCGCTGGCCAGCGTCGACGAGCGGCGCATGGCCGGCCAGCAGCTCAACGAGGCGACGACGGCGACCGCCGACGGGCTGGCCGCCCGGCGCGCCGAGCTGACCGTCGAGGCGCGCGCCGAGCAGATCGAAGCGGAGCGCCTCGACCTCACGGAGTTCGCCGGCAAGCCGCGCCGCGGCCGCGCCCACATCGTGACCCAGGCCTGGGAACGCTTGGAGGACGTGTTCGTCGGGCTCGGCTTCCAGATCGCTGAAGGCCCCGAGGTGGAGACCGACTGGTACAGCTTCGAGGCGCTGAACATGGGTGCCACGCATCCGGCGCGCAGCGAGTTCGACACGCTGTTCGTCGACCATCCGGGTGCCGAGCCCGGCCGCACCGTGCTGCGCCCACACACGTCGCCCGTGCAGATCCGCACGATGCTGGCCGGTCCACCGCCGATCTACATCGTCGCCCCGGGCCGCGTGTTCCGCCGTGACACGCCCGACGCCACGCACATGCCCGTGTTCCACCAGATCGAGGGGCTGGTTGTCGACCGCGACATCAGCCTGGCCGACCTCGCCGGCACGATCGAGGCGTTCACGAAGGCGTTCTTCGGCGAGGGCTTCACGTCGCGACTGCGGCCGAGCTACTTCCCGTTCACCGAGCCGTCCGGCGAGTTCGACATCCGCACGCCGTCCGGCGACTGGTTGGAGCTCGGCGGGTGCGGCATGGTCCACCCCAACGTGCTGCGCGCCGGCGGCATCGACCCCGAGGAGTGGAGCGGGTTCGCCTTCGGCTTCGGCATCGACCGCATGGCCAAGGAGCGCCACGAGGTCGGCGACCTGCGGGAGATGTTCACCGGCGACATCCGCTTCGCGGAGCAGTTCTGACGTGAAGGTCCTGCTCTCCTGGCTCCAGGACTACGTCGACACCGGCGACGACCTCGACGCGCTGGCGAGGACGCTGGCCGGACTCGGGCTGCCCGTCGAGGATGTCGTCCACACGGGCGCGGTCGACGGCGTCGTCACCGCCCGCGTGCTGCGCACCGAGCGCCCGGAGGCGGCCAACGTCCAGCGCGTGTGGGTCGACACCGGCGACGGATCCCTCCATCACGTCTGGTGCGGGGCGTTCAACTTCGGCCCCGGCGACATCGTGCCGCTGGCGCCCATCGGCACCGTGCTGCCGGACGGCCGCACGATCGCCCGCCGGCGCATCCTCGGCCACGACTCCGACGGGATGCTGTGCTCGGCCCGCGAGCTGCAGCTCGGCGAGGACCACTCCGGGATCTTCGTGCTCCCAGCAGACTCGCCGATCGGCGTGCCGTATGGCGAGGCCCTCGGCCGCCGCGCCGACGTCGTCTTGGACATCGACGTGACGCGCAACCGCCCGGACGCCTGGTCGTACATCGGCATCGCCCGCGACGTCGCGGCCAAGCTCGACCGCCCGCTCCGGGAACCGCGGCCGTCGGTGACGTTCGGCGGCGACCCCCGGCCGACCACCGTGGAGATCGTCGACGGCGACCGTTGCGGACGCTTCACCTCGACCGTCCTGTCGGGCGTCGTCGTCGGCCCGTCGGCGCCCTGGATGGCCGAGCGGCTGGCGGCCGCCGGAATGCGGCCGATCAGCAACGTCGTCGACGTCAGCAACTACGTCATGCTCGAGCGCGGCCAGCCCAACCACGCCTACGACCTGGACACGCTCGGCGGGCACGGGTTCCGCATCCGCCTGGCCCGTCCCGGCGAGCGCCTCGTGACGCTCGACGGCATCGACCGCGCGTTGACCGGCGAGGACCTGTTGATCTGCGACGCCGAGGATCGCCCGATCGGGCTGGCCGGGATCATGGGCGGGACGGACACCGAGATCGAGCGCGGCGACGACATCGGTGGCGCTGGAGGTCGCATGGTTCGCGCCGGTACCGATCGGCCAGTCGGTCGCTCGTCTCGGGCTGCGGTCGGAGGCATCGGCGCGCAACGAGCGCGGCGTCGACCCGTATGGCATCGACACGTCGATCGCCCGGTTCGTCGAGCTGCTGTGTGAGACGTGCCCGGAGCTGGTCGTGCACCAGGGCGCCGTCGATGCCCGCAGCGACGCCCTACCGCCGGCCGAACGCTCGACCACCGTGCGCATCGCCCAGGTCAACCGCATCCTCGGCACGTCGCTGGCGGCCGACGACCTGCCGGGGTTGTTGGATCCCATCGGCTACGTCGTGTCCGGCACCGGCGACGTGCGAACGGTCGCCCTCCCGTCGTGGCGGCCCGACAGCACGGAGGAGATCGACGTCATCGAGGAGGTCGCCCGGCTGTACGGCTACGAGCGGATCGGCAAGCGGATGCCGGCGTCGGTCGTCCACGGTCACCTCTCGGTGGCCCAACAGCGACGGCGCCAACTGCGTCAGGTACTGCTCGGGCTCGGCATCACCGAGGTCATGCCCAACCCGTTCCTCGCCCCCGACACGCTGGCGCGGGCCGGCCTGGACGGCGACGCGCTACGGATCAGCAACCCCCTTGTCGCCGACGAGAGCGTGCTGCGCACGTCGCTGCGCCCCGGACTGCTGCGGGCGGTGGCGTTCAACGAGTCGCACCGCCGTCCCGGCGTGGCGCTGTTCGAGATCGGTCACGTCTACCCGCCGAGCCAAGGCGAGCTGCCCGACGAGTACGAGGCGCTCGGGGTGCTGCTGGCCGGCGAGGAGGCGCCGGCGGCGATGGCCGTGTGGCGGGAGGTCGCCGCGGCGATGGGGATCGGCGCCCGCGTCGACCAGGGCCGCCCGCCGTCCGGCCTCCATCCGACGCGCTCGGCAACCCTCGTTGCCGGCCGCGACACGATCGGCGCCATCGGCGAGGTCGCGCCGGACGTCCTGGAGGCCTTCGGGATCACCGAGCGGGTGGCGGCGCTGGAGCTCGACCTGCGGGCCGTGATCGACCAACAGCCGCACCCGGCGCGGTGGCGCGCGACGAGCCGCCAGCCGTCGAGTGATCTCGACCTCGCCTTCGCCCTGCCCGACGACGTGCCGGCCGAGCGGCTCGACAAGGCCATCCGCCAAGGCGCCGGTGGCCTGCTCGTCGACCTCGACCTGTTCGACATCTACCGCGGACCCGGACTGGCCGCCGGACGACGCAGCCTGGCCTACCGCCTCCGGCTCCAGGCGGCGGACCGCAGCCTGACCGACGCCGACGTCGCCGAGGTGCGCCAGAAGGTGACCGCCGCGGCCGCCAAGCTGGGTGCCGAGCTGCGGGGCTGAGGCGCCGCGTGGCACCAACGCCCGTTGCGCCGGCGCGCCGTCGGGCGCCGGGGTGGTTGTGGGTCGTCGTGCCGATGTTCCTGTCGGCCCTCGTGTTCGGTGCCATCGCCGTCGCAGTGCGCTCGGCGGGCGACTCGAGCGACGAGGTCTCCGGGCCGGCAGGTCAGCTGCCGGCGGTCGTGGCGGCGGCGGAGGACCTGCTCGGCGGTGCCCCCGAGCCGACCTCGATCGGCACCGAGCTCGGGCGGGCCTACGGCGAGGTCACCGTCGGCTTCATGGAGCTCGAGGACGACCTCGCGTTCGCCGAGCAGTTCGACCGGCTGCCGGACGCCGAGGCTCGACTGCTCGGCCGGTCGTTGGGCGCCATCCAGGCCGAGCTGTCGCCGACGGCACTCGACGGGTCACGCGGCGAGGGGGACCGCGAGGGCGACGTGGTGTTCGCCCTGCAGATGGCCCGGGCGGCGATCCAGTCCATCGATCCCGACGCGCACGGCGCGGGACCAAGCGCTGGCCGTGCTGCCGTTCTCCGTGCAGGACCTCACCGGGTTCGACGAGATCGCCACGATGTTCGCCACCGGCGACCTCACCGCACTGGCGGCGCACGTCGACGAGGCGCTGTCGGACGGCGGTGCTTCCGAGTTGGTCAGCTCCGTGGCCAACCTCGTCAACGAGCGTCTCACCGCCACCGACGACGAGTACGGCACCGAGTTCCTCGACGGCTACAACGCCGGCAACACGTGAGTCGACCCGAGGCTTTCCGCGCACCGGAGGGTGTGCGTCCCGGACGGGGTGCGCGAAACCCTCGGGTCTAGTTGCTCTCGAGGTCGTCGGGAGCGTCGGCCAGCCAGGCGAGGCGGCCGGGCTGGCGGCGCAGGACCACTCGCCAGAGCTCGTCGGGCTCGGCGGTGAACAGGTCGGTCGGCTCGGGGTCGAGCACGAGCCAGGCACCGGCGTCGATCTCGCCCTCCAGCTGCCCCGGTCCCCATCCCGAGTACCCCCGGAACACGCGCAGCGCGTTGATCGACGACACGACCGCGCCGGGGTCGGCGGCGAGGTCGGCGGAGGCGATCGTGCCGCTCAACGGGGCCAGGTGCTCGTCGGGCTCGTCCATCGGCTCCCGGGTGCGGGCCAGGGCGATCAGCGCGTCGGGTTCGACCGGGCCGCCGGAGAACACCTGCGACGGCTCGGTCTGCAGCTCGACCCAGGCGTCGAGTGGCTCGCCGAGCTGCTCCAGGCTGGGCCGGTTGAGGACGAGGCCGAGGGCGCCCTCGTCATGGTGCTCCAGGACGTAGATCACCGTCCGATCGAAGTTGGGGTCCTCGAGTGGCGGCGTCGCCAACAACAGCCGCCCCTTCGTCGGCGGACTGCCCGGGAGCATGCGGCCATTCTGCCCCGCGTCGTGCGGTCTCCGTCGGCGTTGCATGTCCATGCGGAGGCACGTATGATCATGCGGTGACTGCACGAGCCGGCATCGTCGGAGCGTCCGGTTTCACCGGCGCCGAGCTCCTCCGCCTGCTCGCCGCCCACCCGGACGTGGACGTCACCGTTGCCACCGGCGATACGCAAGCCGGCGTAGCGGTGGGCGAGCTGTTCCCGTCGCTCCTCGCCGCCTATTCCGACCTCGTCCTGCAACCGTTCCGACCGCGCGCTGCGTCGAGGGCCTCGACGTCGCCTTCCTGGCCCTGCCGCACGCCGTCAGCATGGCCGTGGTGCCGTCGCTGATCGACCGCGTCGGCTGCGTCGTCGATCTCTCGGCCGCCTTCCGGCTCAAGGACGCCAGTGCCTACCCGTCGTGGTACGGCTTCGAGCACGATCAGCCCGAGCTACTGGCGGAGGCCGTGTACGGGCTGCCCGAACGCCATCGCGCCGATCTCAAGGGTGCCCACCTGATCGCCACGCCCGGCTGCTACGTCACGGCGGCGACGCTGGCACTGGCGCCGCTGCTCGACGCCGAACTGATCGAACCGACGGGGATCATCGTCGATGCCGCCAGTGGCGTGTCAGGGCGCCGGTCGGTCGACGTCGGCGACGACGGCGTTCTGCACCGTCGACGAGAACTTCCAGGCGTATGGGCTCCTCGACCACCGCCACACGCCCGAGATCGAGCAGAACCTGCAGGCCCAGGTGCTCTTCACGCCGCACCTGGCGCCGATGAACCGGGGCATCCTGGCGACCTGCTACGCCCGGTCGACGGCCGGGTCGGCGCCGACCACGGCGTCGCTGCTGGCCCACCTGCGCCAGGCGTACGCCGGCGAGCCGTTCGTCGTCGTCACCGACGACAGCCCGTCGACGAAGGCGACCCTCGGCTCCAACGCCGCCCATGTCACCGTGCGCCACGACGAGCGCACCGGGTACGTCGTCGCGCTGTGCGCCATCGACAACCTCACGAAGGGCGCCGCCGGTGGTGCGTTGCAATCGGCCAACGTCGCCCTCGGCCTGCCCGAGACCGCCGGTCTCCCAACCGTCGGCTTGGCACCGTGAGCGGGGCCCCAGCGCCCACCGTCGCCCACGTCCTCGTCGAGGCGCTGCCGTACATCCGGCGGTTCGCCGGCAAGACCGTCGTCGTCAAGTACGGCGGCAACGCACTGGCCGGCACCACGGACCACGACGCCCTGGCGCTGTTCGCCGAGGACGTGGTGCTGATGCGCCTCGTCGGCATGCGCCCTGTCGTCGTGCACGGCGGGGGTCCGCAGATCAGCGCGCTGATGGCGCGGCTCGGCAAGACGGCCGAGTTCCGCAACGGCCTGCGGGTGACCGATGCCGACACCGTCGACATCGCCCGCATGGTCCTGATCGGGCAGGTCAACCCACAGCTCGTGACGGCGATCAACCTGCACGGGAACTACGCCGTCGGCGTCAGCGGCGAGGACGCCGGCCTGATCAAGGCGCTGCCGCGAGATCCCGAGCTGGGCTTCGTCGGCGAGGTGGCGGCGATCAACCCCGGCATCCTCGAGGGCCTGCTGGAGGACGAGTTCATCCCGGTCGTCGCCACGATCGGCACCGACAACCAGGGGCAGGCCTACAACATCAACGCCGACGTCGTGGCCGGCGCCATCGCCGAAGCGCTCGACGCCGAGAAGCTCGTCTACCTCACCGACGTCGAGGGGTTGCGCCGCGACGTCGACGACGCCGCCAGCCTGATCCGCCAGACGACGGCCGACGAGCTCGAGCGGCTCGTCGGAGACGGCACGATCGCCGGCGGAATGATCCCCAAGGCGGTCAGCTGCCTCCACGCCGTCCGCAACGGCGTCGGACGGGCGCACATCCTGGACGGGCGCATCGCCCACGTCCTGTTGCTGGAGATCTTCACCGATGCCGGGATCGGCACGATGGTCATGGGAGCGAACACGATGAGACACGTCGTTGAGCGACGCCAGCCTCGAGACGTGGCCGATGATGCCCGTCTTCGCCCTCCCGCAGGTGATGTTCGCCCACGGGGAGGGCACCGAGCTGTGGGACGTCGACGGCAAGCGCTACCTCGACTTCCTGTGCGGGCTGGCGGTCACGTCGCTCGGTCACGCCCACCCGGCCGTCGCCGACGCGATCGAAACGCAGGCCCGCCAGCTGCTGCACGTCAGCAACCTCTTCGCCAACCCCGTGGCCGTCGACGCTGCCGTCGACGTCAACCTGCTGCTCGCTGAGACGACCGGCTTCGACGGGCAGGTCTTCTTCACGAACTCCGGCGCCGAGGCGATCGAATGCGCCATCAAGCTGGCCCGCAAGCACGGCGGTCGCGGTCGCCACGTCGTCGTCAGCGCGCTCGACAGCTTCCACGGACGGACGCTGGCCGCCCTCGCGGCGACCGGGTCGCCGAGCAAGCACGAGCCGTTCCAGCCGATGCCGGAGGGCTTCCGCCACGTGGCGTGGGGTGACCTGGACGCCCTCGATCGGTCGGTCGATGCCACGGTCGGCGCCGTGCTGATCGAACCGGTGCAGGGTGAGGGTGGGGTCAACGTCGCGCCCGACGGCTACCTCGCCGGGATCCGCCAGCTGTGCGACGACACGGGGGCGCTGATGATCGTCGACGAGATCCAGACCGGGTTCGGACGCACCGGGGAGTGGTTCGGCTTCCAGCACGACGGCGTCGCACCGGACGTCGTCACGCTGGCCAAGGCGATGGGCAACGGCATGCCGGTCGGCGCCTGCTGGGCCCGCGCGCGAGGTCGCCGCCGTGTTCGAGCCGGGCGACCACGGCAGCACGTACAGCGGCACGGCCATCGCCACCGCAGTGGTGCGGGCGGTGATCGCCGAGATGCGGCGCATCGATGCGCCGGCGCTGGCCGCCCGCAAGGGCGCGGCGTTGGCGACGACGCTGGCCGCCGTTCCCGGCGTGGCCTCCGTGCGCGGCCGGGGGCTGCTGCTGGCCGCCGAGCTGGAGGGCGGCGACGCCAAGGCGGTGCAACGCCAGCTCCTCGACCGCGGCCTCGTGACGAACGCCGTGACAGCCACGGCGCTGCGCCTCGCCCCGCCGCTGACGGTCTCCGACGACGAGATCGACGAGGCCGTGGCGATGATCACCGAGGTGCTCTCGATGAACCTGCGGCATCTGCTGGAGATCGCCGACCTCAGCGCCGCCGAGGTCCGTCAGGTGCTCGACCTCGCCCGCACGCCGATCGACGAGCTGGGCCGACCGCTGGCCGGCGCAGGGCGCGGCGCTGATCTTCGAGAAGCCGTCGACCCGCACGCGCCAGTCGATGGAGATGGCGGTTTCCAGCTCGGGGGACACCCCGATCTACACGCAGGGCACCGAGATCGGGATGGACGAGCGGGAGTCGGTCGAGGACGTCGTGCGCATCCTGCAGGGCTACCACGCCGTCATCGCCGCCCGGGTCTTCGACCACGACGTGCTGCGCCGGATGGTCGACGTCGCCGCCGTGCCGATCGTCAACATGCTGTCGGATCGGGCCCACCCGCTGCAGGCGCTGGCCGACGCCCTCACGATGGAGGACGCCCTCGGGTCACTGGACGGCCGCACCGTGGCATGGGTCGGCGACTACAACAACGTGGCCCGCTCGCTGGGGGAGATCTGCGTGCGGCTGGGCGCCGCCATCCGCTACGCCTGCCCAGTCGGTTATGCCGCCGAGGACGCCGAGCTGGAACGACTGACGCTCCTCGGCTCGGCCAGCGTGACGCAGAGCCATCGCCCGACCGACGCCGTGGCCGGCGCCGACGCCGTGCACTCGGACACGTGGGTCTCGATGGGCCAGGAGGACGACAAGGCGGCCCGCAAACAGGCCTTCGAGGGCTTCACCGTCGACGCCGCGCTGATGGGCGCTGGCCGCGCCGCACGCCGTGTTCATGCACTGCCTGCCGGCGTACCGCGGTCTCGAGGTCACCGCCGACGTCATCGACGGGCCGCGCAGCCTCGTGTTCCCGCAGGGCCACGCCCGCCTCCCCGCCGCCAGGGGCGCCCTGGCCTTCCTGCTGGGTAGTGCTCCGTGAGCGTCAAGCAGCAGCGCCAGCAGACGATCGCCCGGCTGATCGCCCAGCGGGCCGTCGCCAACCAGCCGCAGCTGCTCGAGCTGCTCGGCCGGCGAGGGGATCACGGCCACACAGGCGACGGTGTCGCGCGATCTCGAGGAGCTCGGAGCGATCAAGGTGCGCGTCCCAGGAGGCCACTCCGCCTATGCCCTGCCCGAGCTCGAGAGCGACCGGCGTGTTCCGTTCGACCAGCTGCGGCGCGTGCTGGGGGAGTGGGTCGGCGACGTGGCCGTCTCCGCCAACCTCGTGATCTTGCGGACACCGCCCGGCTGTGCCCACGTCGTCGCGTCGGCCCTCGATCGGAGCGGGCTCGACGGTCTGCTCGGCACCGTCGCCGGCGACGACACGCTGCTGTGCGTCGCCGACCCGACGACGCCTGGCGAGGACCTCGCCGTCCGGCTGCGATCGCTGGCCGGCCTCGCAGGCGACGATGCCTGACGACGAGCCGACCGACGCTGTGGCACGGGCGCTTCGCTGGGGGCCCGGCGGATGCCCTGCTGGCCTACACCGTCAGCCTGCCGTTCGACCGTCGGCTGTGGCGCGACGACATTGCCGGCTCGCGGGCCCACGTCGGCGGCCTCAGCCGGGCCGGGCTCCTCCAGCCGGCCGAGCAGGACGCCGTGCTCGGCGCGCTCGATCGCGTCGAGGCGGAGCTGGCGGCGGGCTCGTTCGAGTTCGTGTCGACCGACGAGGACATCCACACCGCCGTCGAGCGGCGGGTCACCGAGCTGGCTGGTCCGGCCGGCGCCAAGCTGCACACCGCCCGCAGTCGCAACGACCAGGTCGCCACCGACCTCCGGCTGTGGTGCAAGCGCGAGCTGATCGAGGTCGCCCGGCTCGTCGTCGAGCTGGAGACCGTGCTGCTGGCCCGCGCCGTCGGCGCTGGCGAGGCCTACCTCCCGGGCTACACGCACCTCCAGCGGGCCCAGCCCGTCCTGCTGGCCCACCACCTGCTGGCCCACGGGTGGGCGTTGGCCCGTGACGTCGACCGCCTCGTGGCCACCGTCGAGCGCCTCGACGTGTCGCCGCTCGGCGCCGGTGCCCTTGCCGGCACGTCCCTGCCGATCGACCCAGCGGCGACGGCGGCGGCCCTCGGCTTCGCCGCCGCCTTCGCCAACTCGCTCGACGCCGTCAGCGACCGCGACTTCGTCGCCGAGGCGCTCTTCGACCTCGCTCTCCTCGGCATCCACCTCGCCCGTCTCGGCGAGGAGTGGGTGCTGTGGACCACCGACGAGTTCGGCTTCGCCCGGCTCGACGACGCCTATGCCACCGGGTCGTCGATGCTGCCGCAGAAGAAGAACCCGGACATCGCCGAGCTGGCCCGGGGCAAGGCCGGGCGGCTGATCGGCAACCTGACCGGGCTGCTGGTCACGCTCAAGGGGCTGCCGCTGGCGTACAACCGCGACCTCCAGGAGGACAAGGAGCCGCTGTTCGACTCGGTCGACCAGATCTCGGCGGCGCTGGTCGCGCTGACGGGATGATCGACTCGGCGACGTTCCACACCGACCGGATGGCTGCCGCGGCGGACGCAGACACGCTGGCGGCGACCGATCTGGCCGAGTGGCTCGTCGGCCAGGGCACGCCGTTCCGCGCGGCACACGCCATCGTCGGCGAGCTCGTCCGCCAGCACCTGGCGACGGGCCGCCCGTTGCGCGACCTCGTCGCGGCGGACGACCGGCTCGGGCCAGACGCCGCCGCGCTGGTCGGCCCCGGCGTCGGCGTGCAACGGCGGACGTCGCCGGGCGGCGCCGGCCCCGGTCCCGTCGCCGCTCAGCTGACGCAGTTCAGCGCCGCCCTCGACGCCACAGCAGGCCCGCCTGGCGTGACGGAGTGTCGGCTGGAGCGGTCGTTCTTCGCCCGGGAGTCGCTCGAGCGTCGCGCCCGACCCTGCTCAACAAGGTGCTCGTCGCCGGGCCGTGCGCCGGTCGCATCGTCGAGGTCGAGGCCTACCGGTCCGACGACCCGGCCAGCCACTCCTTCCGGTGGCCGCACGGCCCGCAACGCCGACGATGTTCGGGCCGCCCGGGCACCTCTACGTCTACTTCACGTACGGCATGCACTTCTGCGCCAACGTCGTCACCGGTCGACGGACGGCGACGGCCAGGCCGTCCTGCTGCGCGCCGTCGCGCCGCTGCGCGGCCTCGACGTGATGCGGGCGCGACGCGGCGGCCGACCCGACCGGCACCTCACCGACGGGCCCGGCAAGCTCTGCCAGGCGTTCGGCCTCGACCGCGCCAGCACGACGGGCTCGACCTGTGCGCCGACCGCCGACGTCAGCGATCGTCGACGACGGCACGCCCCCGCCGGCGGCGCCGACGATCACGCCGCGCGTCGGCATCCGCGTCGCCGTCGATCAGCCGTGGCGCTGGCTCGCTTGAGCGAGCGGTCCGAGGCGTGTGCGTACCGGCCCCCGGGCCGCTCGCCCTCCGGTGCCGTGAAAGCCTCGGGTGCGGACGCTCAGTCTCCGGCGGCGGCGCCGGCGAGGAGCGTGCGCCAGGTGTCGATGTCGCCGATGCCGTCGACGGTCAGACCCGTTGGCCCGCTGGAAGTCCATGACGATCGTTCTGCATCTCCGGGTGTACCGACCGTCCAGCTCCGTCGGCACGCCGTTCGTCGCTGAGCAGCATCCTGCAGCGCCCGCACGGCCTCGCCCTGTCGCCGCGCCGCAGCGGCGACGACGAGCTGCTGCCACGTGACGCCGACCGACGAGCCCGTCCGGCGGGATGCCGACCGCGTCCTCGAACTCCGTGACGCTGTCCTCGGTGGCGTCGTCGAAGAACCCGGTCGGCTGGACGGGTGAACCCGCGGTGGGTCAGCAGACGCTGCATGGCGACCTCGACGGTCGGCCCCTCGCTCGCCGACCGGCACGCTCGGGAAGGCGGCGACGGCTGGGGCCGGCGATCGTGGTCGTCGTCGACGAGGCTCGCCCGTGCGTCCGTCGTCCCGCAACGTACGCACCAATGCGACGGCGCCGACCACGGCGAGCACGACGACGACGCGCCACGAGGATCCGGCGCCACCATCGACGGCCCGGCGGCGTCGAGACGACCGGGCGTCGATGACCGGGTCGCCAGGCGGGTCGGGAGGCGGCAGCGGGGCCGCCGGCACGTGGAAGCGGAACAGCTCGACCTCGGGATCGCTGACGAACAGCACCGGCGTCGCCCATTCGACGCGTGTCGACCTCGGCGTAGATCGCCTTGCGGGCCTCGGCCGACGGCGGCGTCGATCGGGTCCTGGCGGCCGATGAGGTTGGTGTACAGCTCCTCGGCGAAGACGATGGCGGCCTCGTCGCTGATCTCGAACTGCATCGCCACGACGGCCGGTACGCCGAGGCGCACGAGCGTCGTGGCCACGCCGGCGTACGGGTCGGTGAGCGTCGTCCGAGCGCCCTCACAGGAGTTCAGCACCACCAGCCGCAGCACGGTCTGGTCGCCAGCAGGTTGGCGAACAACGTCTCGTCGACCTCGACCGACGAGCCGATCGGCACCTTCGAGGTACATGCACGCCATCGCCCTGCTCCGTGAAGTCGCTGTGTCCGACGTAGTGGACGACGTGGTACTTCCTCGTCACGCAACGCCCGGCGGAGGCTGCCGGGCGATCGCCGGCTCCAGCCAGTCGAGCTCGACGGACCCGGCGCGACGCACCGACGCGATCGCCCGATCGACGCGCTCGCGCTCGGCGGCGACGTCGAGCGGCGGGAGGTCGTGCGGGCTGGCGACCACGCCCAGCATCGCGGACGGCGCCCTCGATGACCGGTGCCGACGCCAGAGCCGGATGCCTCGAGCACCCGCACCAGTGGGCTGCGCCGCTGGCTGGCGAGGAACCGCGGCGGGCGGTACAGGAACTCCCACGGCACGCTCAGCAACGACGGCGCCTTGGCCAGCGACAGGCTCAGCCGAGTACCGCGGCCGCGGCTCTCGGCGAGGTCGACGAGCGCGCTCGTAGGCCGCCCCGACGTCGCCGTCGAACAAGCTCTCGGCGAGCGATCCGTCCGAGGCGCTCGGCGTCATCACGGGAGGGCCGGTACCGCCCACGTCCCGAGTCGCCTCCGGGATCGGCGACGGGGGAACCGTCTCCAGCGCCGATTCGGCCAGTCGTGTCCGTCGGTCGCCCGTCCGGGTCGTCGCGACGTCGAGCACGGCGTGCTCCAGCTCGGTCTCCGAGAGCGGGACGGTGAACGTCCCCACGGCGATCCCGCCATCGGCGTCGGCGGCGCGGACGTCGAACTCGCCCTCGGCCCGTGGTGTGAACGTCACCCGGAAGTCCTCGTAGACGTAGGTGGCCATCCCCGAAACTGAGATGATCGACCACATCGCCGCCTGATACAAGTGAGCAGGGCCGATGCTCGACGGGAGGGACGGGGCCATGGAGGCAAGCGCGTGAAGCGACCGATGGGCGACGTCGTCGTGCGTGCTGCCGGGGATCCTCGGCAGCGTGCTGACTCGGGACGGCGACGACGTCTGGGCGCCGACGCCGGGCGCCATCGGGCGCGCCCTGTGGACGCTCGGCGCGCAGCGTTCGCCAGCTGGCCCTCGACGACGACCCGTGGGAGGTCGACGACCTCGGCGACGGGGTCGTCGCCACCCGCCTGATGCCCGACGTGCACATCATCCCCGGGCTGTGGGGCATCGACGGGTACTCCGGGATCGCCCGCATGATCCACGACCACTTCGACGTCGTCGACCGGCGACGACGTACGTCGAGCTGCCCGTACGACTGGCGGCGCGACAACCGGGTGGCCGCCCGCCGGCTGCAGCGACGTCGCCGATCGGACGTTGCATGCGCAACGACAGCAGAATCCTGACGCCAAGCTGATCCTCATCGGCCACTCGATGGGCGGGCTCGTGGCTCGCTACTTCCTCGAGTGCCTTGATGGCTGGCGCGACACCCGCCGCCTGGTCACGTTCGGCACGCCGTACCGCGGATCGCTGAACGCCCTCGAGTTCCTCGCCAACGGGTTCACCAAGCGGCTCGGCCCGCTGAAGATCGTGGATCTCACTGAGCTCCTGCGCTCGTTGACCTCCGTGTACCAGCTGCTGCCCGTGTACCCGTGTGTCGACCTCGGCTCGGGCTACCAGCGCATCGCCGAGGTCGACCTGCCCGGCGTCGACGCCGATCGCGCCGGCGCCGCGCTGGAGGACTTCCATCGTGCCATCGAGGCCGGCGTGTCGACGCACGACGAGGGCGTCTACGACATCCACTCCGTCGTCGGCCTGGCCCAGGCGACCAAGCAGTCGGCGCGCTGGGACGGGCGACGGCTCGTCGTGCTGGAGCAGCACGGCGAGGAGGACATGGGCGGCGACGGCACCGTGCCGCGGCGTCTCGTCCACCCCGATCGAGACGGACGACTGGCAGCCGGCCTACCAGCCGATGTACTCGGGCGACCGACACGCCTCGCTGCAGAACGCCGAACCCGTGCAGACCCAGCTGCTCGGCATCCTGACGATGCAACGGCGCGAGGGCTTCCGCGCCGTGCAGGGCGTGCGACTCGACGCCGAGGAGGTGCTGGCGCCCGATGAGCCGCTGATCATCCGTGCCGTCCCGGATCGCGCCAACCTCACGTTGCTGGCGACGGTCACCGACCTCGCCACCGGCCGACTCGTCGGCGACCCCCAGGTGATGCGCAAGGACGCCGACGAGGTCCATCACGGCGAGCTGCCGCCACTGCCGATCGGCGATTACCGACTGCGGGTCGAGGGCGTCGGCGACTCGGCCACCCTCGCCGATCCCGTGCATGGGCTGGTCTGCGTGATCGACGACCGTCCGCCGGGCGACCGCCCGCCGTGACGCTGTACGCCCTGCTCGTCGGCATCGACGCCTACCCGCCACCGGCACCCCCGTTGCACGGGTGTCGTAACGACATCAACGCCTTGGCCGACTACCTCGGCGCCAGGACGGACGTCGATCTGCAGCTCGAGATGCTGCTCGATGGTGAGGCCTCTCGCGACGCGCGTCATCGCCGCGTTCCGTCGCCACCTCGGCCGTGCCCGAGCGGGGGACGTCGCGCTGTTCGCCTACGCCGGGCACGGCAGCGAGGAGCCGGCGCCTGCGGAGGTCGCCGATCTGGAGCCGACCGGGCGCATCCAGACCCTGATGTTCCACGACTGCAATCGGCGCATCGACGGCAAGCTGCGCAGGGCGGTGGCCGACAAGGAGCTCGCCGTGCTGTTGGCCGAGCTCGCCCCCGCTGGGGCCCACGTCGCCGTCGTCCTCGACTGCTGCCACTCCGGCGGCGCGACCCGCGAGGTCGACACGGCGGTGCGTGGCTGGGTGCCGTCCGCCCAGCGCGACCTCCTGCCCGAGGTGGCCACACCGCGTCCGCTCGAGGACTTCGTGCCGGGCGCCCTCGACCAGTGGCGGGCACCGACGCCGGCCCACGTGGCGTTGTCTGCCTGCCGATCGCACCAGACGGCCAAGGAGCACGCCGTCGGCGGATCGACCCGCGGGGCCTTCTCGCTGGCGCTGCTCGACGCCCTGACCGCGCTCGGAGCGCGCACCACGTACCGCTCGCTGCTCGACACGGTGCGGGCCCGCGTCGAGCGCACGACGACGGACCAGCGCCCGGAGCTCTTCCCGCTCGACCGTGGCGGGCCCGGCGACACGTTGTTCCTCGACGGCGCGGTCACGCCGGTGCCCCCGACATTCAGCGTGACCCGTGGCGCCAGCGGTTGGGTCGTCGATGCCGGTCAGGCCCATGGGCTGCGACCGCCGGCCGGCGACGAAGCGTTCGTGCTGGCGTGCCGGGCCCCGGACGACCGCCCGGCCGGCGCTGTGCGGGTCACCGACGTCCGCATCGGCTCGTCGGACGTGACACCGATCGGATGGGAGCCGGACGACATCGCCTACGACGCGGTGATCGCCGAGGTGCCGTTGCCGGCGGCCGAGGTGGTCCTCGATCCCCCCGGACCGGACGATGACGCCGCCGCGGCGACGTCGGTGCAGTCGGCCATCAGTGCGGCGATCGCCTCCGCCGGCCCCGGCGGGGGGCCGTCGCCGTACGTGCGGGTCATCCGCCGGGAAGACGGCTCGCCAGGGGCGCTGCAGCTGCGGGTCACGATGGCGACCGCTGGCGTGGCCCAGATCACCAGGTTGGACGGCACGCCGATCAGCACGGCGACGGATGTCGCCACCGCCGGCGGCGCCCGTCTCGTCGCCACCCGGCTCGAGCACGTGGCGCGGTGGGAGCAGGTTCGAGAGCTCGGCGAGCACGCCTCGCCGCTGACCGATGCCGTCGTGCTCGACGTGTACGACGCACTCGCCGGCGAGGAGCTGCGGCCGCTGGATCGTCCACCGCGTGAGGCCGCTGCCGGCCACCGCTTGCGGTACGAGCGGTTGCCCGACGGCACGGCCGTTGCGCCGCGGGTCTTCATCGACGTGCACAACCGAGCCGCCGACGACCTGTACGTCGCCGTGCTGGATCTCACCGATCGCTATCGCTGTCACGTCGTGTTTCCGACGACGAGGGTGACCGGCGGTCACACCGTCGCCCTGTGGGACCGCCGGCCGATCCCGGTCGAGCTCCCGCCCGACAGGCCGCTGCGATCGGGGGCCGCCGTGCGCGACTGGCTGAAGGTCGTCGTCAGCGATGTGGACTTCGACGCCACCAGCGCCGAGCTGCCGCCGCTCGACGAGCCGGTGACCCGCTCCGCTGCGGAGCGGCTGCCCCGCACCACGTTGGAGCGCCTGTTCGCCCGCGCCGTGAACCGCGACATCGGCACCGCCGGGCCGCCGCCGACGGCCGCCCGCTGGGCCGCCAGCACGGTCACCATCGAGACGACCGTGCCATGATCCGGCTGCCGGCGCTCAGACCGTCGAATAGTCCTTGAGGTCCAGGGAGCTCGCCGCGGCGGCGATCCGCTCGGTGGAGCGATCGATGACGGACTCGATCTCGCTCGCCGACAGCTCGACGGCAGGCTGCTCGTCCTTCGACGTCATGAACGCTGCCGACGTGAGGCCGAGCTGCTGGTTGGCGTCGACGAACGGGCGCAGCACCCGCTCGTACTCGGCGAACGCAGCCGGATGGGCACCGGATGCCGCAGCCAACTCACCGGCCAGGACGTAGCCCCCGATGAGTGCGACGCTCGAGCCCTGGCCGGCCATCGGCGAAGGGCAGTAGCCGGCGTCTCCGACCAGGACGACTCGGCCCTGCGACCAGTGCGGCATGACGACCTGGGCGGCAACGTCGAAGTACCAATCGGTCGCCGCCGGCATCATCTCCAGCAGTCGCGGGACCTCCCAACCGATCCCCGCATACACCGTCCGCACCGCTTGCTCCTGCGCAGCCCTGTCGTGCAAGGCGATCGGCTGCGACGGTGCGGCGAAGCCGAAGCAGGCCTTGGCATGCGGATCGTCACACGTGCACCAGATGGCCGCAATCCGTCCAACCTCCGAGTACTGGATCTCCATCCGATCGAGATCCAGGTAGTTCGGAACGGAGTAGACGCACAGGTACATGCCCAAGTCGCGCAGGAACTGCGATTCCTCGCCGAACACGATGCGACGGACGTTGGAGTGCAGTCCATCGGCGCCGATGACCAGATCGAACTCACGTCCGTCATGCTGCCCGAACGTGACCGCCGTGCGTTCTCCAGACGCGAGTCACGGACTGGATCGAATCGCCAAACACCATCTCGACGTCCCCAACGTGATCCATCAGGATCTCGCACAGCGACCCGCGCACGATCTCGAGGTCGTCGCCGACGCGATGTCCGAACTCGTCGCCACCCATGTTGCTGATGACGTTGCCCTCTCGATCGACGAGCATCGCCCCCTGCATGTGGGTGCTCGCGGCGAGCACGGCGTCGTGCACCCCCATGCGCCTGAGGACGTCCAGCCCTCGCCCGCGAACGTCGATCTTGTATCCCCCCGTGACCAAGGACGCCGCTCGCTCGATGATCGTGGGGGTGAACCCGTAGCGTCGGAGCCAGTAGGCAGTCGTCAGTCCCGCCGGACCAGCGCCCGAGATCAAGACATCCACGACCCCTCCTCCGCGATTTCTTCGCCAGCGTACGTGCCAGTGTCGGCTCGTTCAGGCGTGGACGTCGGCGCCGCCGGTCCAGTGCAGCCAGTAGCCGTGGGGGTGGGCATCGCCGAGGTGGTCCACGGTGCGCCGCCCTCGACGCCAGCGCACGAGCACCAGGACCGTGCGTTCCTCGAGAGGATCGCCGTGGCGCCGGGCAGCTCCGGGGTCAGGAACGGGCTCTCGGCGAAGACCCACGACAGGTCCAGCCGGCCGCCGAGCTCGTCGAGGGCCGCGACGTACTCCGTGCGGGCCCCCGCCGTCAGGTAGTTGAGCACCCACGTGTTCGTCACGACCGGGTGCCCATCGGCCGCCAGCTCGTCGACGAGGGCGGCCGTGTCGGCGACGGCGTCGCCGGCGCGGACGTCGACGCCGGCGGCGCGGGCGAGGTCGAGAGCGGCCCGCAGCCGCTCGAAGCGGTCGGTCTGGTCCGGCCACACGCACGCCTCCAGCCACCGCGCCTGGTCGGCGTCGTGCACGTCGACGGGCGAGCGGTCGAGGCCCTGCGGGCGCCGACCTCCGGCACGACCGTGGGGACCGGCACGCCACCCCGCGTGCCGCACGTCAGCGCGACCGGCGACGGCCCGCCGACAGGTCCACCCGGCACGTACGCGTAGCGGTAGCGGTCGAGCAGCAGGTTGAGGCCGGCGCTGGCTGCCGACGTCGAGGTGGGCCAGCGGACCGACCTCGGCGGCCACAAGGGCGAAGACGGGGAGCAGCAGGGCGCAGCGGCCGATCTCGTTGGTCTGCGTGCTGCGCGTCCGCAGCAGCTGCCTCGAGGTCGCACGCGGTGCGCTCGGCAGAACGCCCGCAGGGCCGGCATCGGGTCGCCCGGGTCTGGGTCGATCGTCAGGTTCGGGTAGAAGCGGGCGAGGGGTGCATCGGGGTCCCGGAGCAGGAGCACGTGGACGCAGGCCAGCAGCAGCACCGGCTGGCGCTGGCGTGGTGGGCGCTGTGAAGGAGCAGTCCGGCGAGCTCGTGGTCGGCGGCGATCCCGTCGCCAGCCGGGCGTACAGCGGCGCCCGGGGAGCTGTCGCTGCGGGCGAACTCGGCGAACATCCGAGCGCACGTCGCCACGTCGGTGGCCATGGAGCGCAGCGGCGCCTGTCCGGCGGACATGGCGGCACCGTACCGAAGGTGCCGCCCACCGCGACTCGGCGGGGATGGGTGGCTTGTCGGCCGCGCGGTGCCAACATGGATGCTCGCTATGGACCTGCTCGCCGACCTCGACGCCCGTGGCCTCATCCAGGAGTCGACCGACCGGCCGCGCTGGCGGCCCGCCTCGCCGCTGGCCCGCTCACGCTCTACTACGGCTGCGATCCGACGGCCGACAGCCTGCACCACGGCAACCTCATCGGGCTGATCATGCTGCGGCGCTTCCAGGACGCCGGGCACTTCGCCCTGGCGCTGGCCGGCGGGGCCACCGGCATGATCGGCGACCCGAGCGGGCGCTCCGACGAGCGCAACCTGCTCGACGACGAGACCCTCGACCGCAACGTCGCCGCGATCAAGGCGCAGATCGGGCGCATCGTCGACCTTCGACGGCGACCGCGGCCGGCTCGTCGACAACCGCGACTGGACGCCAGCCGATCACCGCTGCTCGAGTTCCTGCGCGACGTCGGCAAGCACGCCACGGTCAACCAGATGCTGGCCCGGGAGAGCGTGCGCGTCCGCCTGGAGTCCGAGCACGGCATCTCCTTCACCGAGTTCAGCTACATGCTCCTGCAGGCCAACGACTACCTCTGGCTGCACGACCACCTCGGGCTGCGAGCTGCAGATGGGCGGGTCCGACCAGTGGGGCAACATCGTCTCCGGCGTCGACCTGATCCGGCGCAAGCGCCAGGTCGGCCGTGCACGCCCTGGCCTGGCCGCTGCTGACCGGCCGCCGACGGCTCGAAGCTCGGCAAGACGACCGGCGCCCGGCTGTGGCTCGACCCGGCGAAGACGTCGCCCGTACCAGTTCCACCAGCACTGGATGCAGCTCGACGACCGGCGAGCTCGAGCAGCAGTTCAAGTTCTTCTCGCTGCGCCCGCTCGCGGAGATCGCGGCGCATGCTCGCCGAGCACGCCGCGGCCCCGGAGCGGCGGCTCGCCCAGCGGGCGCTCGCCGACGAGGTGACGGCCCTCGTCCACGGCGCCGAGGCCGCGCGGGCCGCCGGCGAGGCGGCCGACGTGCTGTTCGGCGCCGACCCCCTCGGCGGCGTCGCCGGCAGCGCTGGCCACGCTGGCCGGCGAGGTGCCGTCGAGCCGGGCCACGCCGACGCCCTCGACGACGTCGTGGACCTGCTCCTGGCCACCGGCGTTGCCGTCGTCCAAGAGCGACGCCCGCCGCCAGCTCGAGCAGGGCGGCGGTGCGGGCCAACGGCGTCGGCTCGTCGGCCATGGACGACGGGTTCGGCGACGTGCCCCTGCTGCACGACCGCTACCTGCTGCTGCGCAAGGGCAAGCGGTCGTACCACCTCGTCGAGATTTCTCGCAGACGAGGTTGACGGTCCGGCACCGCGTCGATAGTGTTTCTCTCCGCCCTCAGGACCGGTTCGCCGGTCCTGAGCAGGCCAGGCACCAACGCCGAGCGGACCCGCCTCGCGGGTCCGGCCGGTGCGTGCCCGAGCTTCGGCTCCTTGAAAACGGAAGAGAAGACGAACGCCAGTGCGGGCAGCGAGTCGACGACCCTTCGGGTCGAGCGATGACGCTGTCTGTCAATTCTGTGGCCGGTTCCCACCGGTCACAACACGAACGAAGCCGGCTCTGCCGGTCGAGTTCATCAGGCCGGAGCTAATCACCCGGCCGACAGGAGCACGGCATCCACCAGGAGCGAGATTCACGCTCGGGGTGTCGGCGCTCTCACACCAAATCGTTTCGGTCGATCCACCTCGGTGGGTGAGCCGAGCCGGTTCTTGATGGAGAGTTTGATCCTGGCTCAGGACGAACGCTGGCGGCGTGCTTAACACATGCAAGTCGAACGAGGTCCATGCAGTCGCAAGACTGCGGAAGACCTAGTGGCGAACGGGTGCGTAACACGTGAGAAACCTGTCCCGGTCTCTGGAATAACAAGTGGAAACACTTGCTAATACCGGATGCCGTCGGACCATCGCATGGTGGACTGACGAAAGGGTTACCGGATCGGGAGGGTCTCGCGGCCTATCAGCTTGTTGGTGAGGTAACGGCTCACCAAGGCATCGACGGGTAGCTGGTCTGAGAGGATGATCAGCCACACTGGGACTGAGACACGGCCCAGACTCCTACGGGAGGCAGCAGTGGGGAATCTTGCACAATGGGCGAAAGCCTGATGCAGCAACGCCGCGTGCGGGAAGAAGGCCCTAGGGTTGTAAACCGCTTTCAGCAGGGAAGAAAATGACGGTACCTGTAGAAGAAGGTGCGGCCAACTACGTGCCAGCAGCCGCGGTGACACGTAGGCACCAAGCGTTGTCCGGATTTATTGGGCGTAAAGAGCTCGTAGGCGGTTCGGTAAGTCGGGTGTGAAAACTCTGGGCTCAACCCAGAGCCGCCACCCGATACTGCTGTGACTCGAGTGCGGTAGGGGAGCGGGGAATTCCTGGTGTAGCGGTGAAATGCGCAGATATCAGGAGGAACACCAGTGGCGAAGGCGCCGCTCTGGGCCGTGACTGACGCTGAGGAGCGAAAGCGTGGGTAGCAAACAGGATTAGATACCCTGGTAGTCCACGCCGTAAACGTTGGGCACTAGGTGTGGGTCTCAACCAACGAGATCCGCGCCGTCGCTAACGCATTAAGTGCCCCGCCTGGGGAGTACGGTCGCAAGACTAAAACTCAAAGGAATTGACGGGGGCCCGCACAAGCAGCGGAGCGTGTTGCTTAATTCGATGTTACGCGAAGAACCTTACCTGGGTTTGACATGTAGGGAAAAGCTCTGGAGACAGGGTGTCCTAACGGGCCCTACACAGGTGGTGCATGGCTGTCGTCAGCTCGTGTCGTGAGATGTTGGGTTAAGTCCCGCAACGAGCGCAACCCTTATCCTGTGTTGCCAGCGGAGTCATGTCGGGGACTCGCAGGAGACTGCCGGGGTCAACTCGGAGGAAGGTGGGGACGACGTCAAGTCATCATGCCCCTTATGCCCAGGGCTGCAAACACGCTACAATGGCCGGTACAGAGGGCTGCGATCCCGTGAGGGTGAGCGAATCCCACAAAGCCGGTCTCAGTTCGGATTGGAGTCTGCAACTCGACTCCATGAAGCCGGAGTTGCTAGTAATCCCGGATCAGCACGCCGGGGTGAATACGTTCCCGGGCCTTGTACACACCGCCCGTCACACCACGAAAGTCGGCAACACCCGAAGCCGGTGGCCCAACTCGCAAGAGAGGGAGCCGTCGAAGGTGGGGTCGGTGATTGGGGTGAAGTCGTAACAAGGTAGCCGTACCGGAAGGTGCGGCTGGATCACCTCCTTTCTAAGGAGTCCATTCCACACCGTCGGTGATCACCTGATCACCCGGTGTCTGGACACCCAGTTGGTGCACTGGTGGGTTCGTCGTCGCAGCCGTCGAGGTTCGTAGGATTCGTCCTCACCTCGCTCGGTGACGCCGGCGCACCTGTCTTCTCTTCCGTTTTGAAGGAGTCGGAACCATCCGACTGCTTCGGTGACGCCGCTGCGTCGAGCTCCTACGTCGAGCTCCGCGATGCGTCCGAATGGTCGCACCTTGAGAACTGCAGAGCAAGCACGAGCATCTTGTTCTTTAACGAACATCGAAATTTTGTTCTTTCCAAGCTACAAAGAGCCAACGGTGGATGCCTTGGCGCCAAGAACCGATGAAGGACGTGAGTGACTGCGAAAAGCTGCGGGGAGCCGTCTACTAGGCAACGAGCCGCAGATGTCCGAATGGGGAAACCCACCACTCGTCATGGAGTGTGTACCCCGGTCTGAACACATAGCGCCGGTGGAGGGAACCACGGGAATTGAAACATCTCAGTACCGTGAGGAAAGGAAAGCAACCGCGACACCCTGAGTAGCGGCGAGCGAAAAGGGTAGAGACCAAACCGCAGCAGTGCCAAGCCTGGTGGCGTTGCTGTTGCGGGGTAGTGGGACTCGAAGAGGTAGGGCACCAGACCTACCACAGAGTTACCAAGCTGCTGTGTAGGAGAACGGCTCTGGAAAGGCCGGCCGGAGTGGGTAACAGCCCCGTATCCGAAACACACGCAGCCTCTGCTTCGTCATCCCAAGTAGCGCCGGGACCGTGAAAACTGGCGTGAATCTGCGGGGACCACCCCGTAAGTCTAAGTATTCCTTGGCGACCGATAGTGAACCAGTACCGTGAGGGAAAGGTGAAAAGTACCCCGGGAGGGGAGTGAAATAGTACCTGAAACCGTTGGTTTACAAGCAGTCAGAGCGTCGTCATGCCTTCGGGTATGGCCGCGATGGCGTGCCTTTTGAAGAATGAGCCTGCGAGTTACGGTGTGTGGCAAGGTTAACCCGTAGTGGGGTAGCCGCAGCGAAAGCGAGTCTGAATAGGGCGTAGAGTCGCATGCTGTAGACCCGAAGCCAAGTGATCTATCCATGGCCAGGCTGAAGCGGAGGTAAGACTCCGTGGAGGGCCGAACCCACGTCAGTTAAAAATGGCGGGGATGAGCTGTGGATAGGGGTGAAAGGCTAATCAAACTTGGCGATAGCTGGTTCTCCTCGAAATGCATCTAGGTGCAGCGTCGTGCGTTCAGTACCGGAGGTAGAGCACTGGATGGGTAAGGGGGCCTACAAGCTTACCAACCCCAGCCAAACTCCGAATGCCGGTACTCCAGAGCACGGCAGTGAGACCACGGGGGATGAGCTTCGTTGGTCAAAAGGGAAACAGCCCAGATCATCAGCTAAGGCCCCAAATTCAGGACTAAGTGGAAAACGATGTGGGATTGCACAGACAGCCAGGAGGTTGGCTTAGAAGCAGCCACCCTTGAAAGAGTGCGTAATAGCTCACTGGTCGAGTGATCCTGCGCGGACAATGTAACGGGGCTCAAGTCCTGAGCCGAAGCTATGGGCTTCCACGCTTCGAGCGTGGGAGCGGTAGAGGAGCGTCGATGGTGCAGCGAAGCTTTGGCGTGAGCCGGGGTGGAGCGCCATCGAGTGAGAATGCAGGCATGAGTAGCGAGAGAGGGGTGAGAAACCCCTCCGCCGAAAGCCCAAGGGTTCCTGGGGAAGGCTAATCCCCCCAGGGTGAGTCGGGAGCTAAGGCGAGGCCGAGAGGCGTAGTCGATGCACAACTGGTTGATATCCCAGTACCTCCGTGCCCGCGCCAGGCCCAAGAGTGGCAACGTGGGGGCTGTTCCCTTCGGGGAGCGATCTCACCGAGCCGCTGGCGGGTAGCTGACGGGGGACGCAGGAGGGTAGGTGAACCGGGGCGATGGTTGTCCCCGGGTAAGCGTGTAGGAGGGTCCCGATGAGAGTTGGGGCCGTAACTCTGAGACGTGATGCCGAGCCGCAACAGGCGAAGTCACTGATCCCATGCTGCCAAGAAAAGCCCAGCAGTGAGCTGGCACGGAGCCCGTACCCCAAACCGACACAGGTGGGCGGGTAGAGAATACCAAGGCGATCGGGAGAACTATGGTTAAGGAACTCGGCAAATTACATCCGTAACTTCGGGAGAAGGATGACCCTTTCTGGTGACGGCCTTTACGGCCCGAGCTGGCGAGGGTGGCACAGACCAGGGGGTAGCGACTGTTTACCAAAAACACAGCAGCGTGCGAAGCCGCAAGGCGCTGTATACGCTGTGACGCCTGCCCAATGCTGGAAGGTCACGGGGAACGGTTAGTCGCAAGGCGAAGCTGTGAACCTAAGCCCCAGTGAATGGCGGCGGTAACTATAACCGTCCTAAGGTAGCGAAATTCCTTGTCAGGTAAGTTCTGACCTGCACGAATGGCGTAACGACTTCCCCACTGTCTCAACCATAGACCCGGCGAAATTGAAGTACGAGTAAAGATGCTCGTTAGCTGCGGAAGGACGGAAAGACCCCGTGGACCTTTACTATAACTTGGTGTTGAGTTTTGACCTGCGTTGTGTAGGATAGGTGGGAGACTTGGAAGCATTGGCGCCAGCCAGTGTGGAGTCATCGTTGAAATACCACCCTGCGTATGTTGGAGCTCTAACCTCGGTCCGTGATCCGGATCGGGAACAGCGCCAGGCGGGTAGTTTGACTGGGGCGGTCGCCTCCTAAACTGTAACGGAGGCGCCCAAAGGTTCCCTCAGGCTGGTTGGCAATCAGCCGTCGAGTGCAATGACACAAGGGAGCTTGACTGCGAGACCTACAAGTCGAGCAGATGCGAAAGCAGGGCATAGTGACCCGGCCATTGCGTGTGGAAGCGTGGTCGCTCAACGGATAAAAGGTACCCCGGGGATAACAGGCTAATCTTCCCCAAGAGTCCATATCGACGGGAAGGTTTGGCACCTCGATGTCGGCTCATCGCATCCTGGGGCTGAAGCAGGTCCCAAGGGTTGGGCTGTTCGCCCATTAAAGCGGTACGCGAGCTGGGTTCAGAACGTCGTGAGACAGTTCGGTCCCTATCCTCCGCAGCCGAAGGTGTATTGAGAAAGGCTGTCCCTAGTACGAGAGGACCGGGACGGACGTAGCTCTGGTGTGTCTGTTGTCCTGCCAAGGGCATGGCAGATTGGCCACCTACGGAAGGGATAACCGCTGAAAGCATCTAAGTGGGAAACCCGTTTCAAGATGAGTACACCCATGCGGTCAACGCAGTAAGGCCCGTGACAAGACCATCACGTTGATAGGCCGGAGGTGTAAGCGTGGCAACACGTTCAGCCGACCGGTACTAATCGGCCGAGGGCTTGGATTGAACGCTCGTGCTTGCTCTGGAGTCCTCGGTGTGCGATCGCGCACCCGTTGACAACTGATTTCGGTGGCCATAGCGACAGGGTCACACCCGTTCCCATCCCGAACACGGAAGTTAAGCCTGTCAGCGCCGATGGTACTTGGGGGTAGACCCCCTGGGAGAGTAGGACGCCGCCGGATTTCGCTCGAGGAGCGCCTCCCATCCGGGAGGCGCTCTTCGTCGTTTTCGGCCCCGTAGCATGGCCGGTCGCGTTGCGGTCGGCCGCTCGTAGCATCGACCGTTATGTCCGCCGGCCGTCCACCTCGTCCGTCGCGGCCGTCCGGACGGGCGCTCGGGGCCGGGCGATCGAGCGGGACGGCCGGGATCGCGCCCGGCGAAGGGCCGCGGCCAGCGTCCGCCGGTGGCCAGCGATCGAACGGCGGCAAGGCGCGGCCGCGGCGGCGCGCGGCGCCCGCCGGCGACGGCCGTGCCCGCCGCCCGGAGCGGACGCTGACGGCCGCCGAGCGGCGAGCCGCCGAGGTCAACGCCAAGCGGGCGCCACGCCCGCCGCGCGACCCGGACACCGAGCGGGAGAAGAT
The DNA here is from genome assembly GCA_963719775.1 of uncultured Acidimicrobiia bacterium. Taxonomy (GTDB): domain Bacteria; phylum Actinomycetota; class Acidimicrobiia; order Acidimicrobiales; family Ilumatobacteraceae; genus JALZMG01. Next base: position 129,666 of record CAVRCY010000008.1, on the reverse strand, counting down.
CGAGGCCCGCTCGCTCGAGCAGTGGATCGACGAGGGGGCACTGCGCGCCGAGGCGACCGGCGCGGCGACGCGGGCCGCGGCGCCGGCTCGGACGACCCGGCGGATGAAGGGCGTGCCACCCGAGGCGGCGGCCGCGATCTCCTCGTCGCGCCCGCGACGGCCGCCGGGCCGACGTCCTCACCGAGCGCCTCGGTCATGCCCAGGAGGCGTTGGAGCGGCGAGCGTTACGACGAGGCCCGGCGCATCGCCACCTCGCTGCTGCGGGAGCTCCCCGACGTCGCCGCCGTGCACGAGGTGATCGGCCTGGCCGCCTACCGGTCGGGGCGCTGGAAGCAGGCCGCCGCCGAGCTCGAGCTGGCCCAGCAGCTGCATCCGAACCGTCGCCCTGCTGCCCGTGCTGGCCGACGCCTACCGCGCCCAGCGACGCTGGACCGATGTCGAGCGCGTCTGGGCCGACGTGCGGGCCGCCTCACCCGCCCAGGAGGTGCTCGCCGAGGCCCGCATCGTGGCGGCCGGCGCCCAGGCCGATCGGGGTGACCTCAAGGGTGCGCTGCGCACGATGAGCCGGGCGACCCAGATCCCGAAGCGGGTCCGCGACCACCACCTCCGCCAGTGGTACGTGCTCGGCGACCTGCACGATCGGGCCGGCGATCACGCTCGAGGCCGCCCGCTGGTTCGAGCTCGTCGCCAGCCACGATCGCGACTTCGTCGACGTCGTCGACCGGCTGCGCGCCCTCGGCCGCTGACGCAGCTGCGCCGCCGCGACGCGGCGTCGTCGACGACGAGTCGACAGCGGATGGTCAAGTGGGGCATCGCGCGTCAGCCACACTGTTGCCGTGCACGCGACCGCAGATGCGATCACCGTCCTCGGTTCAGCCGGGGACCTCACCGGCAACTGGTCGTGGACCGTGTGGCTGCTCATCCCATTGGTCCTCCTACTCGCGCTGGTCACCGCGCTGGTCCTCGGCTCGGCCGGCGAACCGACCCGATCGGCGCGCTCGTCAGGTGGCGTCAGCCGCTACCTCGACCGCACCACCACCGACCAGGAAGAGGTCCGCTGATGCGCCGTGTCGTGCCCGTCCTGCTCGCCCTGAGCGTCATTGCCGCGGCCTGCGGTCAGAAGTCCGGCGTCGCCGGCACCGGCGGCGAGAGCGCTGGCGGCGCAACCACGGTGGTACCACCACCGCTGACGCCCACCACGGCCAGCTGGCACGCCCACGACCGCCGGCGAGGGGGGCTCGACGGTCCCCGGCTCCGCCACCGCAGGTTCGACCACCCCCGAAGATGCACCAGCCACGACGGCGGCGGTCGGCGAGGGGCCGTACGAGCCCCGTGACAACGACACGGCAGGGGTCACGGACACCGAGATCGTCATCGGCATCCACGCACCCGTCACCGGTGCATCGCCGATCCCCCAGGAGAGCTTCGACGTCGGCAAGGACATCTACTGGCAGTTCCTCGCCCAGAGCGCTCCCGACCAGCTCTATGGCCGGACCGTGCGCGTCGTCTTCCGTGACGACGAGTTCAACCCACAGCGCCGTGCAGGTGTGCCGGGAGATGGTCGAGCAGGACGGCGCCTTCCTGCTCGTCGGCGGGGGCGGCGCCGACCAGATCACGGCCTGCGCCCAGTACGCCAACGAGAACGGCATCCCCTACCTCTCGGCCGGCGTCAACGAGGATGGTCTCGCCGACCTCGAGACGTACTTCGCCACCTCGATGACCTATGCCGCGCAGGCGCCGCTGATCGTCGCCCAGCTGCAGGAGCAGGGTCTCACCGACGTTGCGCTCGTCGTCGCCGACACCCCGTCGTTCGAGGACGCCTACCAGGCGTACAAGGCGGCGCTGACGGACGCCGGGATGACAATCCCCTACGAGAACCGGATCAACAAGGCCGCCTCGCCGGCGGAATCGGCCACGGTGGCCCAGCAGCTGAAGGACTCCGGAGCCGGCGCCGTCGTGCTCCTGGCGTCGCCGGTCATCTACGTCCTCGGGCTGACCCCCGGCGCGCGAGAGCCAGAGCTATGCCCCGGTGTGGATCGGCCCCGGCGTCACCAGCGGCCTCAACACCGTCGCCGCCATCGGCTGTCCCGAGAGTGGCGACCGGCGAGTTCTTCTCGCCGACGCCGGCGCTGGTCGGGGTGGACGAGATCGATCCCGACTTCAACGCCTCGTACGCCCAGTTCGCCGGCGGCGCCACCGCCGACGACGTCGGGTTCCAGCTGTGGTCGATCAACAAGGCGATCGCCGTGATGCTCGAGGCGACCGGGCCGGATCTCGGTCGGGCGGCGTTCATGAACACCCTCGTCACGACGCCGGAGTTCGACAACGGGATCTACGCCCCGCTGCGGTACACCGTCGACGACCACTTCGGCGGCACGGGCGCCTACCTCCTCACGACGGACTGCAGCGTCACACCCGGGCAGTACGTCACCGCCGGCCTGTTCGAGGCGGGCTGATCGGTGGCCGCCTTCCTGCGTGAGCACGCGACGCGCTCATCACCGCCGTCGTCATCATCGCGCTCGCAGTCCTGCTGATCGTCACCGACGAGGGCGGCGCGCTCGTCATCGGCTTGAGCACGGGCTCGGCGTACGGGATGGTCGCGCTCGGCCTCGTGCTGATCTACAAGTCAAGCGGGGTGTTCAACTTCGCCCAGGGCGAGTTCGGCACCGTGGCGCTCTTCGCGTTGTACCTGCTCGATTTCCACGTGCCGTACTGGGTCGCCCTGCTCGGCGCGCTGGTTGCCGCCGGGCTGATGGGGTTCCTCACGGAGCGGATCATCATCCGCCCGCTGTTCGACGCACCGCGGGTCATCCTCCTCGTGGCCACCGCTGGCGTGGCGCTGCTGGCGATCGGCGTGGAGATCTGGTTCGCCACGGCGCAGGGCAAGTCGATCGGCAAGCCCTTCGACCGGGTCGACCGCGTGGGGATCCTCGGAACCGACATCTCCGACCAGCGGCTGTGGCTGATCGGCACGCTCCTCGTCCTGGCGATCCTCCTCGGCCTGTTCTTCACCCGCACGAACCTCGGGCTGGCGATCATCGGAGCGAGCCAGGAGCCGACGGCGACCGAGCTGGTCGGCATCAGCGTGCGCCGCCTGTCCAGCTTCACCTGGGTGCTGGCGGCGCTGATCGGCGGGCTGGCGGCGCTGATCATCGTCCCGGACGGCGGCAGCTTCGGTCCCGGGATCATGACCTCGACCTACCTCATCCCGGCCTTCATCGCCGCCGTGCTGGGCGGCATGACCAGCATGCCGGGTGCCGTCGTCGGCGGCATCCTCGTCGGAGTGATCCAGTCGGTGGCCACCAGCGCACCGATCTTCGAGGACATCCCCGGTACGAAGTACACGCTCGTCCTGTTCGTCATCCTGCTCGGCGTGCTGCTCGTGCGGCCGCAGGGACTGTTTGGGAAAGGCACCTGAGGTGACGCTGACCGCCGAACCCGCCGCCGCGGCCGACGCCCCGTCGACGCGCCCGCCACATCCGCCTTCCGTCCCTCTCCGGTCGGCTGGGCCGCCCGCGGTGTGCTGTGGTTGGGTGCGGCGTACCTCGTGCTGGTGTTCCCACTCGGCCGTCCGGCCGTCGACCTGGTCGTCTACACGACGGCCGTCTGCTACGGGATCGTCGCCCTGTCGCTGAACGTGCTGCTCGGCTACGTCGGCCAGATCTCCCTCGGCCAGCAGGCCTTCGTCGGCGTCGGAGCGTTCGTGTCGGCGTACATGGTGACCGTGCAAGGCCAGTCGTTCTGGGTCGGTGTCCTCGCCGCGGCCGCGATCGGCGGCGGGCAGGCGCTGGTGCTCGGCGGTGTGTCGCTGCGCATCCGCGGGCTGTACTTCGCGCTCGTCACGCTGGCCTACGGGTTGGTCGCCGAGCAGAACATCTTCCAGATCCAGGAGCTGACCGGTGGCGGGGCCGGGCAGGAGGCGCCGAAGCCGGCCGGGTTCGAGAGCGAATGGCGCTACTACTACCTGTGCCTCGCCTTCCTCGGGCTGGTCCTGCTCGTCGACTGGCGGATGATGCGCACCAAGGCGGGCCGGTCGCTGTTGGCGCTCCGGGAGAACCCGCGGGTCGCTTCGACCTTCGGCATCAATGTGCGGCTGGCGACGCTGTTCGCCTTCGTCGTGTCCGGCGTGTTCGCCGGGCTCGCCGGAGCCTTGATCGGCCACAACGACACCTTCGTGTTGGCCGACGTGTGGAACTTCAACCTCGCCCTCGTCTTCGTCATCATGACGGTCGTCGGCGGGCTGCGGAACCGCGTCGGCCTGGTGATCGGCGGCGCCTTCTTCGCCCTGCTCCCGTACCTCTTGGAGCGGATCCCAGGTGTCGAATGGTTCCTCGAGCACATCCCTGGCCCGACGCTCACGCCGGAGATCGCCCGGCTGGTGATCGGGCCGCTGCTCCTGCTGCTCACGCTGATCCAGTTCCCCGGCGGCATCGGCCAGCAGCTGCGCCCGCTCACGCAGTGGATGGCGGGCCACCGATTCGACCCCCACGACCGCGGCCTCAAGGAAGTGCAGATCACCGATGTCCGTGCTTGAGGCGACCAACCTCTCGATCCGCTTCGGCGGTGTGCAGGCCAACCGAGATGTCAGCATCGCCATCGGCGAGTACGAGATCGTCGGCATCATCGGACCGAACGGCGCCGGCAAGACGACGCTGTTCAACCTGATCACGGGCTTCTACACGCCAGACACCGGGCGGGTCACCCTGAAGGGTCACGACGTCACCGAGATGCCGGTCCACCGGCGCGCCGCGCTCGGGCTCGGGCGCACGTTCCAGAACGTCGGCCTCGTCAAGGGCGCCACGGTGCGCGACAACCTGATCACGGCGCAGTACCTGCAGGCCGACTACTCGCCGATCGCCGGCATGCTCGGCAGCCGCACCTCGCTCGTTTCGGAGCGTCGGCTGCGGGACAGGGCCGACGCGTTGGCTGGTGCGCTCGGCCTCGGCGACCTGCTCGACACCCAGGTCGCCGGCCTGCCGTACGGCACGCTCAAGCGGGTGGAGATCGCCACGGTGCTGGCCACCGACCCCGACGTCTTGCTGCTCGACGAGCCGTCGTCAGGGATGGGCCCCGAGGAAGCCCACCGGCTGGGCGACACGCTGCTCGGGCTGCGGCAGGACTTCGGGCTGTCGATCGCCATGATCGAGCACCACGTGCCGCTCGTCGTGCGCATCTGCGACTACGTGTACTGCCTCGACTTCGGCGAGCTGCTCGTCGAAGGATCGGCAGAGCACGTGCGCAACGATCGCCAGGTCATCGCGGCCTACCTGGGCGAGGACCCCGACCCGGCGGTCCTCGCCCTCGAGCACCAGCTGGAGTCCCTGGTGGAGACGGACTGATGGCCCTGCTGGAGGTGCAAGGACCTGGAGGTCGGCTACGGCTTCCCCGTGCTGATGGGCATCAGCTTCCAGGTCGAGGAGGGCGAGACGGCGGTCTTGTTCGGGCTCAACGGTGCCGGCAAGACGACGACGGTGGCCACGGTCGCCGGCCTGCTCAAGCCCGACGCCGGCTCGATCCGCTTCGCCGGCGACGGAGATCGGCGGCCGCTCGCCGACCCAGCTCGTATCCAAGGGGGTGGCGCTCGTCCCCGAGGGACGCCGCGTGTTCCCCGGCCTCAGTGTGGCCAACAACCTGCGGCTCGGCGCCTGGACCCAACGCCGCGACAAGGCACTGGTGGAGCAGCGCCGCGAGCTCGTGATCGAGTACTTCCCCCGCCTCGCCGAGCGCCAGGAGCAGGCCGCTGGAACGCTCTCGGGCGGGGAGCAGCAGATGCTGGCCATCGGTCGGGCGATCATGTCGAAGCCCAAGCTGCTGCTGATCGACGAAGCGTCGCTCGGCCTCAGCCCGGCGCTGGCCAAGGTCGTCTTCGAGGTCGTCAAGCGGATCAACGAGGACGGCGTCACGGTGGTCATCGTCGAGCAGAACGTCGGTGTCCTCCCGTATGCCGACCGGGCGCTGATCATGGAGAAGGGAACGCTGATCTTCTCGGGGGTCGGCGATGAGATCCGCGGCGCCAACCTGCGCGAGTCGTACCTCGGGGGCGCCAACGAATGATGTCGACGCCACATCGCACGATGCACTGGAGGCAACCATGAACAAGGCTCGGCTCGGCGGCGTGCTCGGCATCGCCTACTGCATCGCCGGGTTCTTCCTCATCTTCCTCGGTTGGAACGGCGCGGCGACCTACGACGAGGTCGCGGCCCAGATGCCGTACATCGTGTCCGGCGGGATCGGTGGGTTGGGCCTCATCGTGCTCGGCTCGGCGATGCTCATCACCCAGAGCCTGCGCGCCGATCAGGCCGAGCTGCGCGGCACCCTCGAGGACCTGCGGGCAGCCGTCGAGCGCGGTGGCGTCGCCGGCTCGAGCGCTGCCTGCCGCCGCGGCTGTCAGTGGGGAGACGGTGATGGCCGGTCCGACGAGCTACCACCGGGCGACGTGCCGAGTCATCGCCGGGCAGATCGACGTCGTGGCGATCTCTCGGTCCGCCGCCGTCGCCTCCGATCGCACGCCGTGCCGCGTCTGCACGCCGGACGCCCCCACACTCACGGCGGCCTCCTGAGGGAGTAGCAGACACCCGAGGGTTTGGCGCACCCGAGGGTTTGCGGCGCCCCCTCGGGGACGGAAGTCCTCCGGTGCGGTGAAAGCCTCGGGTCAGGTCTCGGGGTAGGTCAGGACGAGGCCGATCTCGTCGGCGATCTGGCGGGCCTTGGCGACCTCGTCGGCCGCCTCGTCGCCATCCCCGGCATCCGCCGCGAGCCAGGAGGGTGAGCGCGAGGTCGAGATGGGCGCGGGCCTCATGAGGGCGCTGTCCCGTGGGCCACGTTCTCGGCGACGGCCTGGCGTAGATACCGTTCGGCCGAGTCGAGGTCGCCGGCGGTGAGTGCCGCCAGCCCGACGTAGCCGCTGACCGGCCCGACGGAGAAGCCCACCAAGCCAGCCACCGCGACGCGGCCCGCATACGGCGTGAGCGACCGCTGCAGCACACTCGCCCGAGTCGCGTCGCCGAGCGCGTGGGCGACCTCGACGAGCGTGCACGCTGACGGCAGGAACATCTGGTTCTCACCGATCAGCAGGCGTTCAGCATCAACGAACGTGGCGAGCAGTGCCTCGGCATCCGCACGCTGGTCGACCTCGACGAGGCCGCGCAAGCGGGCGATCTGCCACGTGCGTAGCGGCCTCGCGGCCACCACACTCTCGATGTCGGGGGCCAGCGCAGCCAGCCGACCGTGATCGAGCGCCATGCGGTAAGCGAAGCCGGCATAGGCGACTTCCGCATTGACCCCGTGGGAGCGCACACCGGCCGCCCGAGCCTCGTCGGCCAGTTCCTGGGCCTCCTCGTAGCGGCCGGTCGACAGGAGCCGGGACGCCTCGATGAACATCGCATAGACCTCGAACAGCGTGAGGTGTGACTCGGCGGCCACCGTCCGGAACTGCTCGAGCATCGCCAAGTGCTCCTCGATGCGCCCGAGCTCGAGCAAGTCGACCAGGGCGAAGAGCATGGCCGAGAGCTGGAGCTGCACGTTGCTCGTTCGCAGTGCTTGGCGCACCGCGATCATCGCCTCCTCGGTGCGTTCCTCCAGCCGGTCGAGCTCCCAGAGGGCGTGGTGCTGGGCGATGTGGGCGGAGGCCACCAGCTCCGGGCTGCCATCCTCGGCGGCGATGGCCAGCGCTTCGGCGGCCAACTGCCGGCGGCGCACGACGTCACGGCTGGCGACCAGCACCGACGTCAGCATGCTGCGCATCCGCACCCGATAGCGCCGTTGCTCGTCCGGCAATGAGGCGAGCGCCAGCTCCATCAGATCGACGAGCTCCGGATCTGCCGGGCGGCCGATGTCGAATCCGACTCCCGAGATCGCCATGAACCAGTTCTCGGCGGCGCGGGCGACGAGGAGCGGATCGTCACCGAGCCGCGCCAGCGTGGCCGCCTCCTTGGCCGCCGCCATGGCGGCAGCTCCGTCGCCGACGGCCCGCGCGACTTCGGACTCGAGCAGCCACACGGCGACGCGGTCCGTGAGGTCGGTCTGCTCCGTCACGAGCTCGCGGACCCGTTGGACCCACATCGCGGCATCCTCGAAGGCCCCGATCGACAACGAGTGCTGGCCAGCCGTCAGCCCGGCCGCTACGCGGCGCCGACGGTCGACGAGGGCGCCGGCCTCCATCAGGTGGTGGGCCCGAAGGGTCGGCGAGGAGTTGGGCTCGCTGACGTCCTCGAGGGCCTCGCCGATGCGGCGGTGGAGGTCGAGGCGGCGGGTCCGTCCCAACCGCTCGCGGATCGCCTGGCCGATCAAGGCGTGCGGCATCCCAAGGCGGCCGGCCCCGTCTTCGACGAGCAACCCGGCGGCCACGGCGCGATCGGTGGCGTCGAGGAGGCGGTCACCGTCGAGCCCGCTGGCAGCGACCAGCACCGGCAGTGTCGTGGCGGAGAGGCCGCCGACGGCCGTCAGGTTGAGCACCTGCGTGACGACCGGATCCAGTCGGTCGAGGCGCACGGCGAGCATGGCCCGGACCGATTCGGGCAGATCGCCGCCGAACTCTCCCTCGGTGTGACGGATGAGCTCCGTGAGGAAGAACGCGTTGCCGCCAGTGGCGGCCCGCAGCTCGGCGGCGTCGCTGGCGTCGCGCCCGCTGACCTCGAGGAGATCGCCGACCTCCGCGGTGCCGAAGCCCTGCACCGGTACACGCGTGAGCAGACCGTCACGATCCAGGACGGCGGCGATCCGATCGAGCTCGGGCGTCGGGTCGTCGGCGGGGGACCGGGCGGCAGCGACGACCATCGTCCGCGACGTCAGCTCGTGGCGCAGTACGTGCTCGACCAACGTCAGCGAGGCGAGGTCGGCCCAATGCACGTCGTCGAGCACGATCAACAGAGGGTGCTCGCGGGACTCGCCGTTGAGCAGCTCGGCCACGGTCTCGAACAACAGGTAGCGCTCGACGCTCGGGTCCGGCCGTTCGGGCCTGACGCCGGGGACGAGTTGATCGAGCTCCGGCAGGAGCAGCGACAGGATGCCCCGCTCGGCGGCGACACGACGACCGGCCTCGGGGGAGACCGTCCGCAGCGCGGTGCGCAGCGCCTCGACGATCGGCTCGAACGGCACGATGGCGTCTGGGGTGGCGCGGCCCCATAGCACGATCCCCCCGAGCCCGTGGACGTCGGCAGCGAAGCGGGCGGCCAGCCGTGACTTGCCTGCACCGGCTTCGCCCGTCAGCAGCGCCAGGTGGCGATCGCCGGCCTGGACCTCCGACCACAGTCGGTGCAGCGCGCCGAGCTGCTGCTGGCGTCCGACGAACCTCGTTCCGCCGGCCCGCACGGCGGGGCCTGGCAGCGCCACCGGGGAGGGGGGTGGCGGTGTCGTCTCGAGCGCCGGGGGTGGCGTCTCCGCAGCTGGCGCCGTCCGGGCCGGCGGGGCGGCGACCGGCTCGGCGAGCAATGGGTCGTGGCTGAGGATGGCGGTCTGCAGGCCGACCAGGGCGGGCGACGGGTCGAGCCCGAGCTCCTCCGCCAGCACGGTCCGGGTGCGCGAGTACACGCGCAGCGTGTCGGCCTGGCGATCCGATCGATAGAGGGCGATCATCAGCCGGCGGGCGAACCCCTCGCGCAACGGATACTCGTCGGACGTCCGTTCCAGCTCGCTGACGGCCTCACCGTGGCGACCGAGGGCCAGCAGGGCGTCGTAGCGCGATTCGAGGGCGCTGAGGCGCAGCTCGTCCCAGCGAACGGCGGCCGACCGGGCCCACTCCTCGTCGGCGACGTCGGCCATCACCGGACCCCGCCACTCGGCCAGCGCAGCATCCAGGGCACGCAGCGCAGCGTCCGACGCGCCGAGGGCGCGGGCTTCGGCGAGACGATCCTCGAAGCGCGCCGCGTCGAGCACGTCACGATCGACGGCGAGCACGTAGCCCGGTCCCTCGCGGCGCACCGCGTGGGCGTCGCCGAACGCCCGGCGGAGCAACGAGACGTAGCTCTGCAGCGTGTTGACGGCCGTCGCCGGCGGGTCACCGGCCCAGACGTCGTCGACGAGGCGGTCGACGGTGACCACATGGCCGACCACCAGCGCGAGGCGGGCCAAGACGGCGCGCTGGCGAGGACCGCCGAGCGACACGGGCTCGCCGTCTCGCTCGGCGGTGATCGGGCCGAGCAACCGGATATCGAGTCCCCGGGAGCGGCCTGAAGCCATACCGACCTCACCCCGCCTCACGGCCCGGAACTCTACGCGCCGCGTCCCGCGGGTCCGACGAGCACCTCGGGACGCGCCGGCACCTCGCTAGCGTGCCCACGGTGGGCAATCGGCACTTCCGGGCCGGCGTGGTCACCGTCGTGCGACGGTCGGACGGCGTGGTGCTGGCGTTCGAACGGACCGACGTGCCGGGGAGCTGGCAGCTGCCGCAGGGTGGGCTGGAGAAGGCGGAGCGTCCGCTCGACGCGGCGTGGCGGGAGCTCGGCGAGGAGACCGGGCTCGGGCCGCGTGACGTCGAGCTCGTCGGCGAGCACCCCGAGTGGGTGCCCTACGAATGGCCGGACGAGATCGTCGGCACCGGGGCCCGGCTCGGCCAGATCCAACGGTGGTTCTTCTTCCGCGCCCTGTCCGACGACCTCGAGCCGACGCCGGACGGACGGGAGTTCCGGGCATGGCGCTGGGCCGACCCGGCGTGGCTCGTCGGGCACGTCGCCCCGTTCCGCCGGGTCGCCTATGAGAAGGTGCTCGGCGACGGGGCAACCGCATGAGCCCCGACCTGTTCTCGGATGCCGCGGAGGCACGGCTGCGCAGCACGGCACCCCTGGCGGCGCGACTGCGACCGCGCACGATCGACGACCTCGTCGGCCAACCGCATCTGCTCGGGCCGGGACGGCCCCTGCGCCGGCTCGTCGAGCAGGACCGCCTCTCGTCGGTGCTGCTCTGGGGACCGCCGGGGACGGGCAAGACCACACTGGCCCTGGCGGTTGCCGGGACCACGGCGCGGGCCTTCGAGCAGATGTCCGCCGTGACGGCCGGCGTGAAGGACGTCCGGGAGGTCATCGAGCGGGCCCGCCAGCGCCTCGGCGAGCACGACCAGGGCACGATCCTGTTCCTCGACGAGATCCATCGCTTCACCAAGGCGCAGCAGGACGCCCTGCTGCCGGCCGTCGAGGACGGCACGCTCGTCCTGATCGGCGCCACCACCGAGAACCCGTTCTTCGAGGTCAACCCGCCACTGCGCAGCCGGTCGACGTTGTTCCGGCTGGAGCCGCTGGCGCCTGACGAACTCCGGGTGCTCGTCGGCCGTGGGCTCGACGCCCTCGAGACGACCGCCGCCGACGACGCGCTCGCACTGCTCGTGGAGCGCAGCGGTGGCGACGGACGGCAGGTGCTGACCTCCCTCGAGGTCGCCGATGCGCTGGCCAGCCCCGGCGGGATCGAGCTGCGCCACGCCGAGGCGGCGCTGGCCACGAGCGCCGTGCGCTACGGGCGGGACGATCACTACGACGTGGTCAGCGTGTTCATCAAGTCGATGCGCGGCTCCGATCCGGATGCCGCGGTGTACTGGCTGGCCCGCATGTTGGAGGCCGGCGAGGATCCCCGCTTCATCGCCCGCAGGATGGTCATCTTCGCCAGCGAGGACGTCGGGATGGCCGATCCGCGAGCGCTGCTCGTGGCCACCGCGGCGGCCCACGCGCTGGAGCTCGTCGGCCTGCCAGAGGCCCAGCTCAACCTGGCCCAGGCCGTCGTCCACCTGGCCACGGCGCCGAAGAGCAACTCCAGCGCGATGGCCATCTGGCAGGCCCGGGCGGACATCGCCGCCGGCGCGCTCGGCGAGGTGCCGGCCCACCTGCGGGACAACCACTACCGGGGCGCCACCGTGCTCGGCCACGGCGCGGGCTACGAGTACCCTCATGATCACGAGCACGATCAGCTCGGGGGTTGGGTGGACCAGCAGTACCTGCCCGACGGTCTCGCCGATCGCACGTGGTATCGACCGAGTCGCCACGGCGAGGAGCAGGAGGTCGCCGAGCGCCTGCATGCACGGATCGAGACACTCAGGAGAGGCACGGGAGTGGAGGCCGAGACACATGACGGCGGGTGAGCTGATGCTCGTCGTGGCGGGCGTGCTGTGCACGTTGGCGTTCGCCGCGCTGGCGATCACGCTGGTGCGGGTGCGGGACGCCTTGGTCAGTTGCGTGCCGACGTCGCGGCGGTCCGCGCCGAGACGGAGCGACTGCTGGACGGATGCGCAGGACGGCGGAGGAGGTGCGCCACGTGTCGGCCGGCGGCCGCGGTGACGTGGCGCGGTTCGCCCTCCCGTCGCCCGAGGCGATCGGCGGCAACGGTCGCCGTAGCCGGACGACCCTCTCCACGCCGATGATCAAGGCCGCGGGCATCGCCACCGGCACCACGCGGGCCGTCCGCCGCCTGCGTCGAGGAGCGTGAGATGCGTCGCGTCGTGTGGTTCGCCAGCGGCGTGGTCGCCGGTGCCGCCGGCGCCGGCTACGCCCGACGCAAGGTCACCGCCACGGCGCGGCGGATGGCGCCGACGAACGTCGCCCGTGGAGCGGCGGCCGGCGTCCGGCGCTCCGGCCGGCGGCTCGCCGACGCCGTACGCGAGGGACGCATGGCGGCCCAGGTGCGCGAGCGCGAGCTACGTGCCGAGCGCGATGGCCGGCTCGTCCGCCTCCACGAGCACCTGCACCCCGACGACGAGGTGCTCGTCGACGGCGAACCCGTGGAGTCGGGCCGCGTGATCCTCATGCGCCGCCCCGACCCGCCGGAGTGACCGCCCGGCCCGCTCCCGCGGCGACGCTGGTCGCCGATCTGCGCGGCGCCCTCGACGACGAGCGGGTCCGTGACGGCGCCACCGAGCTCTCGCTCTACCGTCACGACGCGTCGGCGATGGAGGGCGCGGCGGTCGCCGTGTGCTTCCCGCTGACGACGGCCGAGGTGCAGGCGTGTGTCCAGGTCGCCAACCGCCACGGCGTGCCGTTCGTCGCCCGCGGCTCGGGTACCGGGCTGGCCGGCGGGGCCGTCCCGCCGGACGGCGCCGTGGTCGTCGCCACGACCAAGATGAACCGCATCCTCTCCGTCGACGTCGCCAGCCGGCGGGCGTGGGTCGAGCCAGGTGTGCTCAACCTCGACCTCAGCCGCGCGGTGGCCGCCGACGGGCTGCACTTCGCCCCGGATCCGAGCAGCCAGCAGACGTGTTCGATCGGCGGCAACGTGGCCAACAACTCTGGCGGCCCGCACTGCCTCGCCGAGGGTGTCACGAATGCCCACATCATCGCCCTCGAGGTCGTCCTGCCCGACGGCCAGGTGACGGTCCTCGGCGGCGAGGACCCCGAGCCTGTCGGCTACGACCTGCGCGGCGTGTTCGTCGGCAGCGAGGGGATGTTCGGCATCGCCACGCAGATCTGCGTGCGCCTGACGGCGGACCCTACAGCCGTGTGCACGATGCTGATGGACTTCGACACCGTCGAGGCCGGCGCATCGACGGTCAGCGCGGTGATCGCCGCCGGCATCGTGCCGGCCGCTATGGAGATGATGGACCGGCTGTGCCTCGAGGCGGTGGAGGCCTACATCCACGCCGGGCTGCCCGTCGACGCCGCCGCCGCCCTCCTCGTCGAGGTGGTCGGCCTGCCCCACGGCGTCGTCGCCGACACGGCGGTCATCACGCGCATCGCCACCGAGCACGGCGTGCGCACCGTCCGAGTGGCTGCCGACGACGTCGAGCGGGCGCTGCTGTGGAAGGGCCGCAAGTCGGCGTTCGGCGCCATCGCCCGCATCAAGCCGAACTACTACCTCCACGACACGGTCGTGCCGAGAGCACGCCTCCCGGAGGTGCTGGCGAAGGTCTACGAGATCACCGCCCGCCACGATCTGCTGGTCCTCAACGTGTTCCATGCGGGCGACGGCAACCTCCACCCGCTGCTCGTCTACGACGGCCGAGAGCCGGGCGTCATGGAGCGCGTCCACGCAGCGGGCGAGGAGATCGTCCGAGTCTCCGTCGAGGCCGGCGGCGTGCTCAGCGGCGAGCACGGCATCGGGCTCGAGAAGCGCGACCTGATGCCGCTGATGTTCTCGGCGGTCGACCTCGACGCGCAGGCCGCGTTGCGGGCGGCGTTCGACCCGCTCGGTCTCGCCAACCCCGGCAAGGTGCTGCCGAGCCCGGCCGGGTGCGGCGACCTCCAGGTCGGCAAGGCGGTCGCCGAGGGCGCATGGATCTGACGTCGCTGGCGGCCTTCGCCGACGAGGTCGGCACCGCGGGTCCGGTGACGATCACCGGGTTGGGCACGCGTGGTGGACCGGTCCCGAACGTGCGTAGCGTCGGCGCGCCGGCCGGAATCGCATCGATCCAACCGGCCGAGATGACGGTGGCCTGCGGCGCTGGCACGATGGTCGGCGAGCTCGACGACGCCCTGCTGGCCCACGGGCAGTGCGTCGCCATCCCCCCGAGCGGAACGATCGGCGGCGCGCTGGCGGTCGGCCGCAGCGGTGTCCGCCGGCTCGGCTACGGACCGATCCGGGACACCGTCCTCCAGGTCCGCTACGTCTCGGCGGCCGGCGAGGTCGTCAAGGCCGGCGGTGCGACGGTCAAGAACGTCAGCGGCTTCGACCTCTGTCGGCTGCTCGTCGGCGCCCGCGGCACGCTGGGGTTCATCGGCGACGTCATCCTGCGGACGCGGCCGAGGGCTCGGTTCGAGCAGTGGTTCAGCGGGCCACTCGACCCGGCCGAGGTTGCTGCCCGCCTGTACCGGCCGACGGCGGCACTGTGGGACGGCACCACCGTCTGGGTGCTGCTGGAGGGCGACGAGCGTGACATCGCCGAGCAGGTGGACGGGCTACCAGTGCAGCCGGTCGCCGAACCGCCGGTCCTCCCGACGGGCGGACGGTGGTCGATCCCGCCGGGTGCCTACGGCACGCTCAAGGGACGGTTCGTCGTCGAGCTCGGGGTCGGCGTCGTGCACCACGAGGAGCCGGCGCCCGCCCGGGCGGTCGATCCGGTTCTCCGCGACCTCCACCGCCGAATCAAGCAGCGCTTCGACCCGACCGGCCGGTTGAACCCTGGCGTCGACGTCCTCGATGCCCTGGATGGCTGACCGGCCGTTCGTCGACCGTCCACCCGGACCGATGGACGAGGTGCTCCGTGGGGCGTCGCGAGCGGCGGACGTCTGGCGGTTGCCGGCGCCCGAGCTCGTGCGGGTCGGGATGAATGCGACGTTCGTCGCCGGGGACGTGGTGCTGCGGGTGGGTCGTCCGACGGCCGCGCCAGAGGCGGCATTGGCGCTGGCGGGTGTGCTGGCCGAGGCAGGGGTCCGGGTGGCCCCGCCGGCCCGTGACGACGTGGTCGTGGACGGCGGCGTCGCAGTGACCGCGTGGCATCGGTTGGTGCCGACGGGAGGCGACGCCGACTGGGCCGACGTCGGCCGGATGGTGGCCCTCGTGCACGCCCTCGATGCCGACGCCCTGCCGGCCGACTACCCACTCCCGCCCTGCGAGTCCTTCCCGTGGTGGGACTTCGACACGTTGCTGCCGGAGGTCGACCCACTGCTCGACCCGGGGGCGCGTGCCGGTCTGGTGGCGGCGATCGAGCGCCATCGTGGTTGGCGGGCGGAGGACCGGGTCGTGTGCCACGGGGACGTGCACCCGGACAACGTGATGGCGACGGCCAGCGGCACCGTGCTGCTCGACTGGGACCTCCTGTGCGCCGGCCCGCCGGCGTGGGACCACAGCATGCTGCTGCGCATCACCCGGTGGGGCTGGCCGGCCCGTTGGTACGACGAGTTCGCCGCCGGGTACGGGCGGTCGCTGGCCGGCGATCCACTGGCCGAGCGGATCGCCGAGCTGCGCCTCGTCGCGGCGACCCTCATGCGCCTGCGGGCGGCCCGCACCGACCCGGCGGCGATCCCCGAGGCGCAGCGCCGCCTGGAGTACTGGCGCGGCGACCCCCACGCCCCACCGTGGACCGCCGCCTGACCCGCCCGCCGCGTCCCGGGAATCTGGGCGCGATCCTTCCCACCACCCGATCTGGGCGCAGATCCTCCCGGAATCCGCAACAAACCGCACCCAGATCCGACCGGGGGCCGCGGCGGTCCGCGCCCCGGTCGGCTGCCCGTCTCTGGCGCCCCTACAGGAGCGGCACGACCTCCTGCATGTAGCGGCTCATCTGCTCCTCCGCCTCGTCGTAGGTGTCGCCGGGGAAGTGGGGGAACACCGTGAGGTAGCGCAGGGACAGGGCGTCGCGGTAGGCGGCGATGCCTTCGGCGACCTCCTCCGGGCTGCCGATGACCCACACCTTCTGCTCGACCGACTCCTCCAGCGTCGGGATCAGGCCCGGCGGCGCCGGCTTGCCGTCCTCGCCCATGTACCCCTTCGACCACCCGTACGGGCCGAGGAACTTCCAGAACTCGTCGTGACCCTTGCGGGCCCGCTCCCACGCCAACTCGTGGCTGTCCTCGACACGGATGTTGATGACCAGCTGGCGCTTCTCACCGGGCGCCGGCGCGCTGCCTTGGTGCTCCTCGTAGATCTCGGCGTAGCGCGCCCAGCGCTGGCGGACGAACTCGTGATGCAGCAACCAGAACACGCCGCCGAACCCGCGCGCCGGCACGTGCTCGAGCGTCGGCGGGGACGTGATGGCCTGCCAGATCTCGTACGGGTACAGCGGGCGCGGCACCAAGGTGAGCTCCTCCACCTGGCCGCCGCGGTCGGGGATGCCGGGCGGCGGGAGCTGCCAATACGACCCGTGGTAGCTGAAGGACTCGTTCTCCATCGCCGCGAGGATCACGTCCATCGCCTCGTCCATCATCTCCCGGTTGATGCGGTCGGCCTCCGCCTTGTCCGGGTTGTCGTGTGAGCCCACCTGGGCACCGAGCGATTGCGCCTCGCGGGGACCGTCCCCCGGCCGACGCCCAGGACCCCGCGCCCGCCGGACAGGTTGTGCATCGTCGAGAAGTCCTCGGCGAAGCGCAGTGGGTGCCACTGCGGGACGATGTGGAACATTGCGCCGATCTTGATGCGCGACGTCCGCTCGGCCAGGACGGCGCCGAACAGCACCCCGTTGGGGATCACCTCATAGCCCTCGTGCTGGAAGTGGTGCTCCGTCAGCCAGAACGTGTCGAACCCGACCTCCTCCGCCTTGACGCCCATGTCGAGCATGCGCAACGCGGCGTGCCACATCTGCTTCTGCGTGTACCGCCGGTCGGTGGGCGCCGGTGGTCCCGCTCCGGCGTCGTCCATCTCGACGGCGCCGAACATGAACACGCCGTGTTGCAGGGCTGGTTGCACGATCGCCCTCCTTCGTGAACTGCCAGCGAGCCTAGATCTGATCGCCCGCGGCGACGTCGATCGGGAGGTCGAGTCGCACGGCGAGCACCGACAACGTCGCCACCTCCGTGTCTTCGGCGCGGGCCAACGCCGGCGGGACCGCCGTGTGGGGATTGCGGTCGAACGCCGGGAACCGGGCACCCGACACGTCCAGCCGCAGGCACGTTCCAGCCGGGCAGCGCCACGCGATGGGGCGCAGCTCGACGACGTGCTCGGACGCCGTACCAAGCTCGAAGGGGCGACATCGTCGGACGCCCTCGGACAGGGCACGAGAAGCGCCGTCCGGGGAGACCAACGCCAGCGTGACGACCAGGTCGTGGGTCGGGCGATCGCACGAGACGAGCACGGCGACAGCGGGACTGCCGGCGAGGTCCAGCGGCTCCGCCAACGCCTCGCTGGTGTAGCAGAGCACGTCCCGCCTGTCCTCCGCGCCGGACTCGTCCTGGTGGTCGACGGGATCGCCGGGATACGGCACCAGCGGCTCGACCACCAGCACATCTGGTGGCCCGGCCTCGGCGTCGCCGCGGACGAGCCGACCATCGCCGTGGCGCGAGTTGGCGTTCCCACCGCTCGTCGCCGTCCACCGATCGATGCGATGGGGCGGCGGCCACGTGCTCGGCCGACCGCCAGCCGGCACCGGCGACGAAGTACGTCACCCGCGACGGCGGGTCCCCAACAGGGCGCCTCGAACACGCCGTCGAAGAACGCCACGAGGCGCTCGAATACACCTGTCGGGCCGGCCTCCGGGCCCAGCTCGGCGCCGCCGTGCCGGGTGCCCCAGGGCATGTGGGCCCACGGACCGCACACCGCCTGGGCATCGAGGGCGGTGATCAGCCGGGCGGTCCCCGACGTGAACTCGTCGAGGTACCCGAGGACGGTGAACACCGGGACCTCGATGGCGGACAGATCGGGGCGGCGGGCGGCCCAGTAGACGTCGTCGACGGGATGGTCCAGCCACTCGACGAACCACGGCGGCGGATCCGCGCCGAGCGCCTCGCGCACCGGCAGCGCGGCGACGTCGTAGGGCACGGGGCCGCGCCCCAGCTCCTGGCCGGCCAGCTGGGCGCTCCAGAAGGCGACGAACGGCAACCGCAGGCAGCCGCCCTCGTACGTCCAGCCCTCGTAAGGGTCCGGGGCACACATCATCGCCGCCACGGCGCGCAGCGACGGGGGCCGGCGAGCTGCGGCGTACAGCTGGGCCAACCCCTGGTAGGAGAAGCCGTAGGTCGCCACCCGGCCGTCGCTGAACGGCAGCCCGGCCGCCCATTCGATGGCCGCCGCGCCGTCGCGCCCCTCGTCGACGAACGGTGCGAACTGCCCTCCGGACTCGCCGCGGCCACGGCAGTCCTGGACGACGACGGCGAACCCGCGGCGGGCGAACCACGACGGGTGGGGGAGCACCGGTGTCGAGGCCACCGCCCGCCCGTAGGGCAGCCGCTGCAGCAGGACCGGCCATCGTCCGCCGCCGGCCGGGTGCCACGCGTCGGCGACCAGGTTGACCCCGTCGTCGGTGAGCATCGCCAGCCCCGCCTGGTGCACCACGGCAGGCCCCGGATCGCGCGGTCGGCACGGGCCCCTCCTACCACACCGTCGGCCACCAATCGATCCGAGTGCTGCAGCGCGTCGGAGCGCTGGAGGTGGGATTTCTCGACCTCCAACACTCGGATCGTCACGCACCGTTCACGCAGGAGGGGTGGGGAGCCCATCGAGCGCGCAGAATGACTCGACCTTCTCAGCGGACAGGGAGGCATCCTGCGGTTCTTCGATCTTCTCCGTGACGGGGCGCACCGCACGCCTGAGCGTCGCGCCCTGCAGTGGGTGGACCGAGACCGCAGCCTCACCTACGCCGAGGCCGTCACGGTTGCCGAGCGGGTCGCCGGCGGTCTGGCCGCACTCGGTGTCGGGCCGGGCGATCGGGTCGGCATCTTCGCCCACAACGGCTTGGACTACCTCACGGCGATGTTCGGCACCTGGCGACTCGGCGCCATCTGCGCGCTCGTCAACGTGCAGTACGCCCAGTCGCTCGACTACTACGTCGGCGATGCGCGTCCCCGCGTGCTCGTGTACACCGGCGACCACTTCCGCACGATCGACGAGCACCGGCCGAACCTGCCGTCCGTGGAGCACTACGTGTGCTTCGACGGGGCGCAGGACGGCGCCATCGGTTGGGACGACATGCTCGACGCGGCCCCCGCCCCGCCACGCGACCGCACGGAGGACGGTGACGTCGCCCACCTCTCGTACACCTCGGGCTCGTCGGGGCCGCCGAAGGGTGCCTGCCTGGCCCACGAGCCGACGATGCGGGCGACACGGTGCATCGCCGAACGGCTCCGCCTGCGGGCCGCACGACGTCAGCCTCGGCCCCACCGCGCTGTCCAGCTCGTACCAGCTGGTGGCCAACCTGCTGCCGGTCCTCCACGTCGGCGGCACCACCTGCGTGATGAGCCGGTGGACGGCCGACGCCGGCTGGGAGGCCGCCGAGCGGCTCGGCGCGACGGTCGTGGCGGGCAACCCAATCGTGCTCCGTGACCTGCTGGACGAGAGCGGCCGCCGGGAGCGACCGCCGTCGCACCTCCGGCTCGGGCTATCCGGAGGCGGCCCGGTGCCGCCCGATCTGAAGCTGGCGTGGCGCGATCGCCTCGCGCGTGCCGCTGTGCGAGAGCTACGGGCAGAGCGAGCTCGGCGGGTTCGTCGGGCTGGCGGCGCCGGACGACCCGTTCAGCGAGGACCGTGTGGCGTCCTGCGGTCGGCCATTGCCCGACAAGGAGGTGCGCGTCCTCGACGACGACGGGCAACGAGGTGCCCACCGGGGTCATCGGCGAGCTGTGCCTGCGTGGCGGCTTCATGACGGGGTACTGGGAGCGGCCGGACAAGACCAGCGAAGCGCTCCGCGGCGGCTGGCTGCGCACGGGCGACGTCGGGGTGGTGGACGCCGAAGGGTACGTGTTCATGCGCGGCAGGTTGTCGGAGCGCCTCCGCGTCGACGGCGCCGACTGGTACCCGCGAGAGGTCGAGGAAGCGCTCGCTGCGCCACGTTGCCGTACGCGAGGCCGCGCTCATCGGCCTGCCCGACGACAGTGGCGGCGATCGCCCGGTGGCCTTCGTCACGCTCGTCGAAGGTGCCGACGTCGGCGTGGCGACGCTCGAGACGTACATCGGCTCCGCCAGCACACCGATGCCGCCTGGCCTGCGGGTCGAGATCATCGACGTCATGCCGATGACTCCGACCGGCAAGATCAGCAAGGCGATGCTCCGCGACGAGGTCGCCAGGCGATGACCGACGTCGCCGTACGGGCGCCGGTCGAGCGACCGCAACGACCCTCGCCGCTGCTCCGCTTCGCCCGCTTCGTCGCTGCCACCGCTCGCCGTCGCCGCCGCCGTGATCGGCCTCTGGCTGTTCGTGACGTACGGGCTGCTGCGCGACGAGCAGCGGGCGTTCCTGCCGCCACCGCACGACGTCGTATCGAGAGGGTTCTTCGACTGGGACCGACTGCAGCCGATCCTCGAGGGCCTGGCCCGCACGACCGTCGTGGCCGTCAGCGGCCTGACGATCGCCTTCGTCATCGGCACCTTGGTCGCCGTCCTGATGAGCCAGACGATCTGGCTCGAACGGACGCTGTACCCGTACGCCGTCATCCTGCAGACCGTCCCGCTCGTCGCCATCGCTCCGATCGTCGGCCTGAAGATGGGCTTCTCGACCTCCAGCCAGGTCGTCATCTGCGTGATCATCTCCGTCTTCCCGATCATCGCCAACACCCTGTTCGGCCTGCAGTCGGCGACCGCCGCGCAGCACGATCTCTTCACGCTGCAGCACGCCACGAGGTGGACGCGGCTGGTCAAGCTGAAGTTCCCGGCCGCCGTCCCGTCCATCTTCACCGGGCCTCCGCATCGCCGCCGGCCTGTCGGTCATCGGCGCCATCGTCGGGGAGTTCTTCTTCCGGGCCGGCGATCCCGCCGCCGCAGGCCTCGGACGCCAGCTCAGCCTCTACCAGAACCAGCAGCGCACGCATCTCGTGATCACGGCGCTGTTCTTCTCGTGCCTGCTCGGCGTCGCGCTCTTCGCTCTGTTCACCATCATCGGCACGCGGGCCACGCGGAGCTGGAGCGATGTCGTCCAGCGGCCACTGCGACCACGGCGGGAGGCGGTCGACCGCACCGCCGCGACATGACCACCATCCAACAAAGGGGGAGAACCATGCAGACCCGAAAGACACTCGCCGCCGCAGCAGCGGTGGGCGTGCTGGCCATCGTCACTGCCTGCGGCGGCGACGACGATGACGACGGTGCCACCGAGACCACTGTCGCCAGCGCCGACACCACCGCCGCCGATGCCGGCGCCGAGACGACGGCCGGTGCCGAGACGACGGAGGCCACGGAGAGCGCGGAGACCACGGAGGCCGACAGCGGCGCCGACAGCGGCGCCGACACCACGGCAGCTGGCGGCGGCGCTGCGGACGTCGACCTCACCGGCATCTGCCCGGACCCACTCGTCATCCAGACCGACTGGTTCCCGGAGCCCGATCACGGCTACACCTACCAAGCCATCGGCACCGAGGGCACGGTCGATGCGACGACGGGGACCTACTCCGGGCCGCTCGGGGACACGGGCATCACGCTGGAGATCAGGGCCGGCGGTCCGTTCATCAACTTCTCCCCGCCGGCCCAGCAGATCTACGCCGATCCGTCGATCTTCGCCGGCTACGCCGACACGGGCGACGTGATCCGCAACGCCGGCGGCGACCAGCCGCTCGTCAGCATCTTCGCCAGCTACGACGTCGGCCCGCAGATCCTCATGTGGGACCCGGCGGCGTACCCGGACATGCAGACCATCGAGGACGTCAAGGCATCAGGGGCGACCGTGCTCTACTTCGAGGGCGCCGCCTACATGGACTACCTCCTCGAGACCGGCCAGCTCGACGCCGCCCAGATCGACGGCTCCTACGACGGCAGCCCGGGCCGCTTCGTCGCCGAGCAGAACCTCGTGCAGCAGGGGTTCGCCACCAACGAGGTCTACAAGTACCAGAACGACATCCCCGACTGGAACAAGCCGGTGGACTTCCTCCTCATCCACGACACCGGATTCGACATCTACCAGTCGGCGCTTTCGGTCAAGCCGGAGACGCTGACCGAGTCGGCGGAGTGCCTCGCCGCGCTGGTCCCCATCTTCCAGCAGTCGCTCGTCGACTACGTGACCAACCCGGAGCCGATGAACGAGAAGTTCGTCGAGATCGTCACCGAGCTGGACACGTTCTGGACGCTCACCCCGGGCGGCAACGCCGACGCCGTGCAGCAGATGCTCGACCTCGGATTGGTCAGCGACGCGGGGAACGAGACGATCGGCGACTTCGACTGCGAGCGGGTGGACGGCTTGATCGAGAAGCTCAGGCCGGTCTTCGAGTCGAAAGGCATCACGATCCCCGCCGACACGTCCTGCGAGCAGGTCGTGACGAACGAGTTCGTCGACCCCTCCATCTCGTTGGGGCAGTGAGGGAGCGAATCGTCGAGTGAACCAGCATCGCGGTCGCAACCCGTGAGCGTCGTCGACCGGCGCGAGCCGGCCGCCGCCGAGGCTGCCCCGCCGGTCCTGTCGACCGGCGGGCTGCAGCCCGCGCCATCGGCGGCCAAGGGGCCGCGGCGGGTCGTGCTGGCGACGGCCGTGGCCTCGCTGGTCATCTTCTTCGGCGGCTGGTACCTGGCGCGGCAGGTGGCGCTGTCTGACAGTCAGCGCTTCCTGCTGCCGGCGCCGCACGACGTGTGGCGCAAGGGATTCGCCGACGAGCGACACCAGGGGCGAGATCTTCAGCGCGCTCCTCGTGACGGCCAAGGAGGCCGCCGTCGGCCTGGCCATCGCCGTGGTGTTGGGCGTCCTGCTCGGCGCGCTGATGAGCCAGGCGAAGTGGATCGAGCGGTCGTTCTACCCGTGGGCCATCGTGCTGCAGACGGTGCCCATCCTGGCCATCGTGCCGCTCCTCGACCTGTGGGCCAAGAACGACATCCTCTTCGTCGAGGAGGGATTCCGCTCACGGATCATCGTCTGCGTGATCATCTCCCTGTTCCCGATCATCTCCAACACCGTGTTCGGCCTCCTGGCGGGCGACGCCAGCCACCACGACCTGTTCAGCGTCAATCGGGCCTCCCGCTGGACGCGCTTCCGCAAGCTCGAGCTGCCGGGGGCGATGCCGGCCATGTTCGTCGGGTTCCGCATCGCCGCCGGGCTGTGCGTGGTCGGCGCGATCATCGGCGAGTACTTCTTCCGGGTGGGCGAGCAGGGCCTGGGTCAGCTGCTCGACAAGTACACCAAGCGCGGCACCTCCGACTACCCCCAGCTCTACGCCACGATCGCCGTGAGCTGCGCGTTCGGGGATCGCCACGTTCATGGCCTTCGGCTGGCTCGGCCGCCGCGTCACGCACTGGCATGCCTCCAACGAGCCGGTGACGGTTTGAGTCGTCAGCCCACGATGGCCGACGCGCACCGGCCCGGCGAGGAGCTGGAGGGCGCGGTCCCGATCCGGGCCCAGCGTGTGCCACGCCAACGGCAGGTCGACGCCGGCGGCCACCCATCGCCGCAACCCTGCGGCGACCTCGTCGACCGTCCCGGCGGCGGCGAACGTGTCGAGCACCTGGTCGGAGACGAGCGCCGCCCCGGCCGGAACGCCGGAAGAGCGGACGGCCTCCCGCACGGCGGCCACGTTCTCCGGATCGGCGCCTGACGTGTCGACGACGACGCCCTCCACGCGGGCCAGGTAGTAGGCGAGGACGTCGCGCACCGCCCGCCGCGCCGCGGTCGCGGTCGTCGCCGACGCTGACGAGCACGTTCGACGACACGAGGAGATCGCTCGGGGACCGGCCGCCACGCGCCGCGCCGACGGCCAGCCGCTGGCGCGCCCAGCGGGCGTAGGCGGGGCTGACCAGCGCGCCGAGCTGCACGCCGTCGGCGAACTGGCCGGCGGCCTCCATCATCCGTCCGCTCACCGCGCCCACGTCGATGCGGATGCCCGGCGGCGGTACGAAGTCCAGGCGGCTGTCCGGCCGGGCGGTGAACGTGGTCGGCGCGAACCCCAGCTCCTCGCCGGCGAGCCAACGGCGCAGGGCGCGCACGGTCTCGACGACGTTCGTGTACGGCCGCCAGCCGTCCGGCTCGTAGCCGAGGGCGCGCATCGTCCAGACCGCCGCGCCGACGCCGAACGCCAGGCGGTGCGGTCCGCCGATCTCGGCCAAGGTGCCGGCTTCCATGGCCAGCACGGCCGGGTGGCGAGTCACCGGGTTGGCGATGCCGATCCTGATGCGCACCCGCTCGGTGGTTGCCAACGCCGCCGCGGCGGCGGAGCAGACGGCGCGGTGCTGGCGGCTCTCGGGCAGCGAGACCTCGTCGAACCCGGCATCGTCGGCGTACCGGCACACGGCGAGCGTCGCAGCGACGTGGTCCTCGTTGGAGAGCGAGAGGCCGAAGCCCACGGCACGATCGCCCATCGGTGGTTCACTGGTGGCCATGTGGATCTCCTTCGTCTCGGCCGAAGAGGCCGACGGACCGCTGCGCGACAGCTACGAGCGGCAGTCGAAGGCGCTCGGCGAGCCGACCGAGCTGACGCTCGCCGGCTCCCTGTACCCGGCGCTGGTCGCCGCCCGCCTCGACCTCTACGCCGTGACCGAGCGCTGCCCGTCGGCGTTGACCGCCCACCAACGCAACCTCATCTCGTTCGTCACCTCGGCCATCAACGGCACGCCGTACTGCATGAGCCAGGTGACCATCAAGCTCGGCGAGACCGGCCTCTCGGCATCCGAGATCGAGGCGTTGGCCGTCGACCACACGTCGGTCGACCTGCCGGCGGCCGACCGGGCCGTCGTGGACTACGCGGCGAAGTTGACCGCCGCACCGGCGACGATCACCCGCGGCGACGTCGACGCGCTGCGCCAGGCCGGGTTCGACGACCTCGCCATCGTCGACATCAACGCCCAGTGCGCCCATCTCAACTACGTCAACCGCGTGGCCAACGGGCTCGGCATCCACACCGTCGTCGATCCCGACTTCCCCGCCTACGCGGCGATCCCCGACTCCGCCGTCACGGCGCGCTCGACCCGGCGGAGGATCGCCGCGCTCCGGCGGATGTGCTCAGCCGAATCGGCGACGTCGTTCATCGGCACGGAGAACAGGTCGCAGTGGGCAGACATGGCGGCGATCCGGGCGGCGCACTCCTGCGGGTCACCGGCGACGGCGTAGTGGTCGACCAGCGACTCGGGCAGCAACGCGGCGGCGTCGTCGAGGCGTCCCGCCAGCATCGCCTCACGGACGGCGTTCACCCGATCGTCGTCGAGGCCGGCCGCGGCACGGATCTCCGGCGGGGCATCGAGGGCCATGTACGAGAAGTGGCCGAGCACCTTGCGTCGCTGGACGGCGTCGTAGGCCAGGTACGCCGACCACGCCAGGCGGGCTCCATGGGCGCGCAAGCGAGTCGCCGTACCGGGCAGGCGGGCCAACGGCTCGGCCGACAGGATGACCCAGTCAGCGCGCTCGGCGGCCAGCGCCTGTACCCGCGGACCGCGCCCCGCCACGGCCAGCGGCACCGGATGCTCGGGGTCGACCCAGGCCAGGCGGGCCGGGCCGTGCGAGTGCCCGGCCAGGAGCTGGCGGCTGGTGTCGACGGCCTCCCGCAGCGCGCTGTACGGCGCGGCCGGATCGAGACCGAGCGGCGCCAGCACGCGGCTCCCCCCGACGCCGAGGCCGTGCCACACCCGGCCGGGCGCCAGCTCGGCCAACGTGGCCGCCGCCGCCGCGCTGGTCACCGGGTGTCGCGAGAACGGGTTGGTGATCGCCGGCGCCACCACGAGCTGCTCGGTGCCGAGGGCGATCGCCGTGAGCGCCACCCAGACATCGCGATCGGTGCCCTCGTCGGCGACGAAGCAGGTGCTGGCCCCCTCGGCCTCGGCCAGCCGGGCCAGCTCGACGAGCTCGGCGACGGGACGGACCGGCTCGAACCACACCCCCCAGCGCACCCCCGTGTCTTAGCATCATGCCTGTGACAGCACCGGAGCCGCTCGTCAGCACCGCCTGGCTGGCCGAGCACCTCGACGATCCGCTGGTGCGCGTCGTCGACTGCCGCTGGTACCTCCGCCCGTTCGACGAGCGCTGCGGGGACGAGGAGTATCGGGCCGGTCACGTGCCTGGCGCAGTCCACCTGCGGTGGGACACCCAGCTGGCCGACCCCGACCGCCCGGCGTCCCTGCTGGCGCCGCCCGAGCGGTTCGCCCGGGCGATGGAGGAGGCGGGGATCGGCGACGAGCATTACGTGGTCGCCTACGACGACCACCACGTCCCGGCCGCCGCTCGTGTGTGGTGGGCGCTGGGGGTCTACGGGCACCACGCCGCAGCCGTGCTCGACGGCGGCATCACGGCCTGGCGGAGGGAAGGGCGCCCGATCGTCACGGACGTCCCCCGCCGGGAGCGGGCCCGCTTCACGCCCCGCTTCCAACCGCAGCGCTACGCCAGCAAGGCGGACGTGCTCGACGTCGTCGCCGGCGGCCGGAGCGAACTGCTGGCGGACGCTCGGATGGACCAGGCCTACGACGCCGCCAGCGGCCACATTCCGGGTTCGCGGCGGCTGACGGGACTCGGGTTCCTGGCCGACGGCGAGCACTGGATGACGCCGGCCGCGGCGCGGGCGCGGATCGAGTCGGCGGACATGGCGCCCGACGGGGACCGCTCGGTGATCACGTACTGCGGCGGCGGCGTGGCGGCGACGGCCACCGCACTGGCCTATCGGTTGGCCGGCTTCGGTGACGTCGCGGTGTACGACGGGTCGTGGACCGAGTGGGAGGCCGACCCGGACACGCCCAAGGAACCGCACTGAGTCCCGAGTCGACCCGCCCAGCCGTCGTGGTCGGCGGGGCCGGCGCCATCGGCACAGCCGTGATGGAGCGCCTGCGCCGCACGGGCCACCCGGTGCTGGGTGTCGACCTGCGCGACGGCGACGGTGTCGTCGCTTGCGACGTGAGCTCGGAGGAGTCCATCGGCGACGCCTTCGCCCGCGTGCGTCAGGAGATCGGCGACCCGCTGATCCTCGTCCATGCCGCGGCGATCACCGGGCAGGGCGGCATCGAGGACGAGCCGCCGTCGACATGGCGGCGGATCCTCGACATCAACCTGACGTCTGCCTACCTCTGCGGGCGGGAGGTCGTCGCCGGGATGCGGCAGGTCGGATGGGGCGCATCGTGCTCGTCGCCTCGGTCACCGGTCGCTTCGGCGGCTCGGCCCTCTCGGGGCCGGCGTATGCCGTGTCCAAGGGTGGGCTGCTGACGTTGGCCCGATTCCTGGCCCGCGAGCACGCCGCCGACGGCATCACCGCCAACGCCGTGGCGCCCGGTCCGCACGACACGCCGATGTGGACGGTGCTCGACGCCGAGCTGCGCCACCGCATGCTCTCGATGCAGCCGGGCGGCGACCGTGGACCGGGGGCACCCTCCGACCTCGCGGCCACGATCACCCACCTGTGCACCGACGAGGCCCGCTACATCACCGGCGCCACGATCGACGTCAACGGCGGCCAATGGATGGGCTGACCGCCCCACCCCACCCGAGGCTTTCACGGCAACGGAGGGTTTCCGGCGCCCCCTCAAGGACGGAAGCCCTCGGATCCTCCAGCGCGCGGCCGGTACCGTGACCCGCGTGGCGGCGCTCGACCTGCGACTCGACGACGAGGAGCTGGCGGCTTGCGTCGCCTGCGGGCTGTGCCTGCCGCACTGCCCGACGTACCGCGTGACGGGGGAGGAGGGGCTCTCCCCGCGTGGTCGCATCGACGCGATGCGTGCCGTCCAGTGGCGGGCGGCCGACGCCGACGACGAGTTCGTCCGCTTCATGGAGACGTGCGTGCAGTGCCGTGGCTGCGAGCCGGCCTGTCCGAGCGGCGTGCCATTCGGCCACCTGATGGAGTCGACGCGGCAGGCGCTCGCCGCCGAGCACCGCACGGCGCCGCGCTGGCTCCGCGCCGGGCTGGCCGTGCTCGGCCGGCACCGTGCGCTCCTCGCCGGGTCGACGGTCCTGGCGCTGGCGCAGCGATTGCGGTTGGTGCCGGCGCGTGCCGGGCTCGGCCGGCTCCCGCTGCGTCGTGGTCGTGCGCTCACCGCGACAGGCACCGACGTGTGGCTGTTCACCGGCTGCGTGATGGACGCCTGGATGCGCGAGACGCATCGCAACACCGCCGCGCTGGTACGCGCCACCGGGGCATCGTTCGCCGTTCCGGGGCCGGCAGGCGCCTGCTGCGGCGCCCTCCACGTCCATGCCGGCCTGCACGACGAGGCCGCCCGCCTCGCCACGCGAGTGGTGCAGTCGATGCCGGGCGAGGCGCCGATCCTCGTCAACGCCGCAGGGTGCGGGGCGGCGATGAAGGACTACGGACGGCTCCTCGGGACGGAGGAGGCGGGCGCCTTCTCGCGACGTGTGCTCGACGTCCACGAGTGGCTGGCGGCCCGGCTCGATCGCCTGCCCGTCGCGACCGGCGAGCGCCGAGTCGTCATCGTCCAGGACCCGTGCCACCTCCGCCATGTCCAGCGGACGCACGATGCCGTGCGGGCCGTCCTGCGGCCTGTCGCCAACGTGGTCGAGCTGGACGACGAGGGCCTGTGCTGCGGCGCCGGCGGCGCCTACTCGGCGCTGCAACCCGAGCTGGCCGGGATGGTGCGCGACCGCAAGCTGGCAGCGATCGCCCGGGCCACGGCGCGCTCGGGAGCCACGACGGTCGCCAGCGCCAACCCGGGCTGCGCCATGCACCTGGCGGCGGCCGGGCTCGACGTCCGCCACCCGGTCGACATCGTCGCCGAGGCACTGCTCCCGTGACCCGATACGACGAGCTCGCCGAGCGCCTCGAGGCGATCGGTGACGAGCTCGACGAGCTGTCGTTCGACGTCCTGCAACAGGCTGTCGCCGACGGACAGGTCGCCCGACCGGCCACCGACAAGACGCTCGTCCAGGCCCGCCGCGCCGTCGAGAAGGCGGCCAACCTGCTCCGTCAGGTCGGCGGGGACTGAGCCGCGGCGGCGCCCTCGACGGCCGGATCGCGGCCGCTTCCGGCTCCGGGCATCGGCGCGACGTCCCGGTTGAGGACGTCGATCAGGGACCGCAGATCGCTGGCGCGGTGCTTGACGAACGAGAAGCGCACCCGCGGCAGCTCGACGTGGTCGTCGTGGCGCCGCTCGATGTCCAACGGGCCGGTGCGGGCGAACCGCCCGCGCGAGACGAGATCGCCGGAAGTCCTCGTTGAGCTCGGCCATCACCTCGTCGGTGGGCTCGTGGCGCAGGCGGATGACGGCCTGGTCGCCGACGTAGCGGATCGAGTGGTAGTTGGCGTAGAAGCGGTCGATCTCGGCGCACGCCTCCTCGACCGAGTCGGTCACGAAGTACAGCTTGGTGTCGGACGGCGAGACGAGGTCGCGGGACACCAACAGCTCGTGGATCATCTCGTCGATCCGCTTCCAGAACGGGTCGTGGGGCGGGTCGAGGAGGACGATCGGCACGGGCAGGCCCTTGCCGGTCTGCGTCAGGGTCAGCAGCTCGAACGTCTCGTCGAGCGTGCCGAAGCCGCCAGGCAGGCAGACGAAGGCCCGGCTCTCCTTCACCAGCATCAGCTTGCGGGTGAAGAAGTACTTCATGCTGACGTACTTCTCGTCGCCGGCGATCACCGGGTTGGCGCCCTGCTCGAACGGCAGCCGGATGGCCACGCCGATGCTGCGGGCCCGGCCGGCTCCCTCCATCGCCGCCTGCATGATCCCCGGCCCGGCGCCGGTGACGACCATCCAGCCGCGCTCGGCCAGCGCCTCGGCGATCCGCTGAGCCTGCTCGTACACGGGATCGTGGGCCGCCGTCCGAGCGGAGCCGAACACCGTCACCTTGGGGATGTGCCGGTACGGCGCGAAGACCGTGAACGCCTCGCGCATCTCGGTCATCGCGGCGGCGGCGATCTTCAGGTCGAGTGGGTCGGGATCGTCGGCCAGCAGGCCGAGCGCCGCCTCCAGCAGCTCCCTGGCGACGCGCGGATCGACCGGCAGGTCGAGCTCCTCGACGAGCCGGCGAGCCCGCTCGCGGAGAGCGTCGGCGACCCGCGGCGGGCTGGCCGTGAGCCTCCCGCCACTCCGCCCGCCGCTGTTCGGGCCGTCAGTGGGCACGCAACTCCGCCGACTTGGCGTCGAGCGTGGTGAGCAACTCGTCGAAGCTCTTCTGGAAGCTCGCCACGCCCTCGCGTTCCAGTCGCTCGGCGACGTCGGCCATGTCGACGCCGACCTCGGCCAGCCGCCGCCACACGTCCTCGGCCTGGTCGACGTCGGCGTCGATGCGCCGCGCCAACGTGCCATGGTCGACGAACGCCTCGATGGTCGCGTCCGGCAGCGTGTTGACCGTGTCCGGACCGATCAGCTCGTCGACGTACAACGTGACCGGATAGGCCGGGTTCTTCGTCGACGTGCTGGCCCACAGCGGCCGCTGGACCCGTGCGCCACGCTCGGCGAGGGATGTCCAGCGGGGACCAGCGAACGTCCGCCGGAACTGCTGGTAGGCCAGCTTGCCCTGGGCGACGGCCGCCTTGCCGCGCAGCGCCAGCGCCTCCGGCGTCCCGATCGCGTCCAGCCGGCGGTCGACCTCCGTGTCGACACGGGAGATGAAGAAGCTGGCCACACTGGCGACCTTCGAGAGGTCGGCGCCATCGGTTGCGGCGTACGCCTCGAGCCCGTCGAGGTAGGCGTCCATCACCTCTTGGTACCGCTGAAGGCTGAAGATCAACGTGACGTTGATGTTGCGACCCTCGCTGATCATCTGGCGGATCGGCGCCAGCCCGGCGGCGGTCCCGGGAATCTTGACCATCAGGTTGCGCCGGGCGATCCGCTCGTGCAAGTCCCGGGCGGCCGCCTCGGTGCCCGCAGAGTCATCTGCCAGCTCGGGCGCCACCTCGACGCTGACGAACCCGTCGCCGCCGGAGCTGTTGTCGTAGACGGGCTCGAAGACGCCGCACGCCGCCTCGATGTCGGACGTCACCAGGGTCCAGTAGTCGTCGACGACCGGTCCGTCGTCGGCGGCGATGGCGCGGAACTGCTCGTCGTAGTCGGCCGAACCCTCGATCGCCTTCTGGAAGATCGTCGGGTTGGACGTCAGACCCCGGATGCCGTCGTCGCGCAGGGCGGCGAGCTGGCCGGAGGTCAGGTAGCCGCGCTGCAGGTTGTCGAGCCACGGACTCTGGCCGAACTCCTCGTACAGACGGATCAACTTGCTCACCATCGATGCCCTCCGTTCGCGTTGGTAGCGGCCAGTCAATCGCCGGCGACGAGCCGCCGGGCACGGTGCAGCACGTGATCGAGGCTGATGCCGAGGCGTTGGAGCACCTCGTCGCCCGGCGCACTGACCCCGAAGCGGTCGATCCCGATCGAGTCGTCGGCATACCGCTCCCAGCCGAACGTGGTGGCCGCTTCGACGGAGAGCACCGGCACTCCCGGCGGCAACAGCTCCTCGCGGTACTCGCGTCCCTGGGCGGCGAAGCGGTCCCAGCTCGGCAGGCTGACCACCCGGGTGGCCACTCCGTCGGCGTTCAACCGCTGGCCGGCGTCGACCGCCAGCGACACCTCGCTGCCCGTGGCGATGATCACCAGCACGGGATCGCCGGCGCGGTCGAGCACGATGCCGGCGCCGCGCTCGACCGCCGAGCCGTCGGTGCACACCGTCACGCCCTGGCGGGTGAGGACCAGCGCCGTCGGACCGTCGTGATCGACGGCGGCCCGCCATGCGGCGGCCGTCTCGTTGCCGTCGGCGGGCCGGATGACCTGGATCTGCGGGATCGCTCGAAGTGTGGCCAGGTGCTCGACGGGCTGGTGGGTCGGGCCGTCCTCGCCGACGCCGACGGAATCGTGGCTGAACACGAAGATCGCCTTGGCGTGGGAGAGGGCGGCGAGGCGAACTGGCTCACGCATGTAGTCGAGGAAGGCGAAGAACGTGCCGCCGAGCGGCAGGATCCCGCCGTGGCGCGCCATGCCGACCAGCGACGCCCCCATGGCGTGTTCGCGGATGCCGTAGTAGAGCTGCCGTCCGCCCGGCGACTCGGCCGTCTGCTGACCGGCATCGGCGGGGAGCTTGACGCCGGTGTTCCCGGTGAGGTCGGCGGCACCGGAGATGATGCCGGGGAAATGGGGCAGCATGGCGGCGAGGACCTTGGCCATCGCCTGGCGGGTGGCCAGCTTCTCGCCCTGCTCGAACGTCGGCAGCGCCTCGTCCCACCCCTTGAGGCCGGTGGCACCCCATGCCGCGTCCCACGCCGCCCGCTCCTCGGCGTCCATGGACTCGAGCGATGCGGACCAGCGCTGGTAGTCCTCGCGGCAACGCTGGCGGGTCGCCTCCCGGTACGCCGCGACGGTCTCTGGCGGCGCCCAGAACGGCTCGTCGGGGATCCCCATCACGGACTTGGTGCGCGTGACGTCCTCGGCGGTGAACGGGTTGCCGTGGGCCAGGTAGTCGTCGGTGTGGTCGGGCGACGGGTAGCCGACGTGGGAACGGAGGATCAGCAGGCTCGGCCGCTCCTCGTCGGTGCGCGCCGCCAACAGCGCGGCCTCCAGGGCGTCGGTGTCCTCGGCGATCTCGCCAAGGCGTACGACGTTCCAGCCGTAGGCGGCGAACCGGGTGCCGACGTCGTCGGAGTAGGCCAGTGAGGTCGCGCCGTCGATCGTGATGTGGTTGTCGTCGTAGACGCAGATCAGGCGGCCGAGGCCGAGGTGCCCGGCCAGCGACGCCGCCTCGTGGCTGAGGCCCTCCATGAAGCACCCGTCGCCGGCGATGACGTACGTGTGGTGGTCGACGAGGTGGGACCCGAATCGGCTGCGCAGGAAGCGCTCGGCGATGGCCATCCCGACGGCGTCACCGAAGCCCTGGCTGAGCGGTCCGGTGGTGACCTCCACGCCCGGCGTGTGCCCCGCCTCGGGGTGGCCAGGCGTCCTCGACTCCCAGGAGCGGAAGGCCTTGATGTCGGCGAGCTCGAGCCCGAGGCCGGCCAGGTAGAGCATCGAGTACTGGAGGATCGAGGCGTGGCCGTTGGACAGGACGAACCGGTCGCGATCCGGCCACTCGGGATGGCCGGGGTCGTACTTCATCACCCGGCTGTAGAGCACGTGGCCCAGCGGCGCCAGCGCCATGGCCGTGCCCTGATGACCACTCTTGGCGTACAGCGGGGCGTCCATGGCGAAGCCGCGGATCAACGAGATCGCCGCGGCCTGCACGTCGCTCGGCATCTCGGTGGGCATCGCCGGGACCCTACCGAATGTCGTCGGGAACGTGCCCGGACCGCGCTCAGGCGGGCTCGACGGGCGGCAGCAGCGTGAACGGCACGACCAGCCACGGGCCGCGGTCGATGCGGCAGTGGGCGAACACGGGGCCGTAGTCCGGGAACTCCAGCTCGCCGCGCACCAGCCGGTACGTGAACTTGCCAGGCTCGACCGTGAAGGGGCTGACGTTGCGGGCCACCTGGTCGTCCTCGGTGACCTCCACGTCGGGATCGTCGGTGCGCCGGAACAGGGCCTCGAACACGCCCTGGCCGCTCTCGTCGCGGCGGGCAGTAGATCAGCGCCACGAGGTGCGGGGTGATGGTCACCGGCGCCGGGGACGGCGCAGCCATCGAGAACATCGCGCCGGTCAGGTCGATGCGCGTCGAGGGGCCGGGCGCCTGGCGCATCTCGAAATTCTCGACGAACAGCGCCGACACGATGTGCATGGCCGCCGAGGGTAGCGACGGGCGGTTTGCAGCGGCTATGCCATGGGGCAAGGTATCGCCACCTATCACCGAGAGAAGGAACCTGCCCGATGGCCATCGAACTGCCGCCGCTGCCCTACGACATGAACGCCCTCGAGCCGTACCTCTCGGCCGAGACCTTCGAGTACCACTACGGCAAGCACCACAAGACCTACGTGGACACCATCAACGGGATGATCGAGGGCACCCCGGAGGCGTCCGCTCCGCTCGCGGACATCATCATGAACGCCGAGCCGGGCAAGAAGTTCAACAACGCGGCCCAGGTCTGGAACCACAACCTCTACTGGACCTCGATGGCTCCTGGCGGTGGCGGGGCGCCGACTGGCGCCGCGGGGGACGCCATCAACGAGGCGTTCGGCGGGTACGACAAGTTCAAGGACGAGTTCAAGGCGGCGGCGACCGGGCAGTTCGGATCAGGGTGGGCATGGCTGACGCTCGACAACGGCCAGCTCGGCATCATGGCCACGGGCAACGCCGACCTGCCGATGAAGCACGGCCAGACCGCCGTGCTGACGTGCGACGTGTGGGAGCACGCCTACTACATCGACTATCGCAACAAGCGCCCCGACTACGTCGACACGTTCCTGGCCAACCTCATCAACTGGAAGCTGCTGGACGCCGCCCTCGGGTGACCGCCGCCAGCTCGCGGGCCTTTTCGTAGCGGTCTGCCGCCTGCCGCTTGCCGCTGCGGACAACACGTGTCTTGGCCAGGCGGAACCACGTCAGCAGCTTGATCACGTACCAGCCGGGGTCGATCTCGAACCACCGGTGGGCCAGCTTGGCCGACGTCGGCGCGGCATGGTGGTTGTTGTGCAGACCCTCGCCGGCCGTGATGAGGGCCAGCCACTGCAGGTTGCCGGCGGTGTTGGCATACGGGCGGCGGCCGAAGTGATGGCCGATGGCGTTCACCGCCGCCGAGCCGCCGAGGTACAGGTTGAGGTGGATGAACGCGGCGAGGAGCCCGACCTGCCAGCCGAAGACGACGACCAGGAAGCCGATGCCGATGCCGAGGCCGAGGAGCGAGTGGTCGTAGCACCAGCGGTCGGCCCGGGTGGCCGGGAGGTCCTTGGCGTATCTCGCCAGCGTGGCGGGGTTGCTGGCCTCCCGCTTGTACATCGCCACGTTCATCATCTGCACCTTGACCCAGCCGTTGAGGACGGGCGAGTGCGGGTCGCCGACGACGTCGGTGTAGGCGTGGTGCTTGCGGTGCACGGCAACCCATTGGCGAGGTCGGATGCCCGTCGTGATCCACGTCAGGGCGCGGAACACCTGGAGGATCGCCGGATGCAGGGTGAGGGCCCGGTGGGCCAGCGCCCGGTGCAGGTAGACGGTCGTCGCGACGTTGGCCAGCAGCGTGACGCCGGCCCCGACGAAAAGCGCGAGCAGCACGATTCGTAGCATGCGCCCCAGGGTACCAACGTCTACCTACTGGTCGGTAGGCAAGCACCTGTAGCGTTGGCGCCATGGCGCGCGAACCCTCGTTCGGGGTACAGGCCGGTCGAGCGCCGCGCACGACGCGAGAATCGATCCTCGATGAGGCCGTGACCTGCTTCGCCATGACGGGCTACGAGGGCACGTCGCTCAACGACATCGCCGCTGGCGTCGGCATCCGGCGGCCCAGCCTCCTGCACCACTACCCCTCCAAGGAAGCCCTGTACGGCGAGGTCTTCGAGCGCCTGCTGTCGGACTGGTTCGCCCGGCTCGATGCGGCGGTCGCCGTCGACGACCACGGGTGGTCGAAGGTCGAGCTCGTGTTGCGGGCCGGCTTCCAGTACTTCGTCGACAACCCGGCCTACGTGCGCCTCGTGCGCCGCGAGGCGATCGATGGCGGCGCCCATCTCGGCATCGACCTCGCCGCCGTGCTGCGCCCGATGTTCGACCTCGCCGTCGAGTACTTCCAGCGCGAGATGGCGGCCGGCACGTTCCGCGCCCAGGATGCCTCGCAGCTCCTGATCACCGGCTACGGGGCCCTCCTCAGCTACTTCTCCGACGCTCCGTTCCTGGAGGGCCTGCTGGACATCGACCCGCTGGACCCGAGGGCCCTGGAGCAGCGCCTCGAGCACGTGCTGGCCTTCTTCCACGCCGCGCTCGTCCCGTAAGTCGACGTGAGCAGCGAGTCGGCGTCCAGATCTGGGCGCAGATCGTTGCGAATCCCGTAACAAGCCGCGCCCAGAAACGCTCGTGGGAAGGAGCGCGCCCAGATTTTGGTGGTCGCGACGCGTATCTGGCGGGGGCTTCATGCGCTCGTCATGTCAGCGTCATGTGGACGCGCCGAGGATCGAGACGTCCTCCGACGAGCGAAGGGATGCCGGGCATGAGCGAGCGAGTCTTCGAGCGAGCGAATCAGCATCACGGTCTTTTCGCTCATGGCCGAGTACCTGCTGCGCTCCTGCTCGGCGTCACGACCCACCATGAGGTCCTCTCATGAGCGAGCGGTCACCGAGCACGTGGCCCCCGACGTGATGGCCTACGTGCGGGAGGCGCTCGTCGCCAGCGCCGACCAGCTCCAACGTGCCCTCGGCGAGCTGGCAGCGGACGACCGCCGTCGCCACCACGCCCTCGATCGCTGGTTCAGCGGGTTCGCCGCCCAGGTGCGCCGCCACCACGAGCTGCTCGACACCATGATCGTGCCCGCACTGGCCTCGCGCGGTGCCCTCGACCAGCGCTCGCTCGACACGCTGGCCGCCGACCACGCCTGGATCGACCAGGCGCTCGGCGACCTCGGCGACGCGCTGGGCGTGCTGTCGTTCGGCCTCGGCGCCGAGAACTGGTGGGTCGGCAAGGCCGCCGATCTCGCCGCCGCGACCGCCCACGTGCTGAGCGGCCAGCTGGCCCGTGAACAGCGGCTGCTGGCCCCGCTGGTCGAGCGGTGGTTCAACGCCGACGAGCAGGAGGCCGTGCGCCACGAGGCGATGCGGTCCGTCGCCACCGGACCGGCACGCTTCTCGCTGGCCTGGCTCTACGCCCACGTCGACGACACCGAGCGGGCCGGCCTGGCGGCCTATGCGCCGGCGGCGAGCCGCCTGATCTGGCGATCGCAGCGCGGCGCCTACGAGCGCAACGCCGTGGTCGCACTCGGCGGCTGAACTGCCCCCGCGGGCCCTACCGTGTGGCGCCGATGGGTGCCCGCACGCTCTCCGAGAGCGATTCCAAACGATTGCTGGCCGACCTCGGCGTCCCTCTGATCGACGAGCGGTTGGCAGCGACGGCCGACGACGCCGTCAAGGCGGCCGACGACCTCAGCTACCCGGTGGTGGCCAAGCTCAACGGTGACGCCATTGCCCACAAGACCGAGCGCGGCTTGGTCCGCCTGCACCTCGCCGACGCGGACGCGGTGCGCCAGGCCGCGGGCGAGCTGCTCGCCGCGGCCACGCCCGACGACGGCGAGGTCGCCATCCTCGTGGCGCCGATGGTGCGTGGTCACCGGGAGCTGATCGCGGGGATGTTGCGCGACCCGCAGTTCGGCCCGACGGTGATGCTCGGTCTCGGCGGCGTCCTCGCCGAAGCGGTCGCCGACGTCGTGTTCCGTCCGGCGCCGATCGACGAGCTCACGGCTCACGAGATGATCGATCAGCTGGCCACGCAACGGCTGCTCGGCGAGTTCCGCGGGGAGGCACCGGTCGACCGCGACGCCGTGGCCGCCGTCCTGGTGGCACTCGGTCGTGTGCCCGGCCGACACCCAGACGTGGCCAGCGTCGACGTGAATCCGCTGATCGTCGACGTCGCCGGCCGGCCGGTCGCCGTGGACGCCCTCGTCGAGCTGGGCCCAGGGCGCGTCGACGAGGTCGCGCCGGCCCGCCGGCCGCCTTCGGCGGAGCAGTTCCGGGCGCTGTTCGAGCCGCGTGGGGTGCTGATCACCGGTGCGTCGACGCATCCCGGCAAGTTCGGCTTCGTCTCCCTGCACAACCTGCTCGCCAGCGGCTATGCGGGCCGTGTGTTCGGCACCAACCTGCAGGGCGAGGAGGTGCTCGGCATCCGCACGGTGGTCGACATCGCTGCGCTGCCCGACGGCGAGA
Organism: uncultured Acidimicrobiia bacterium; assembly: GCA_963719775.1. Classification (GTDB taxonomy): domain Bacteria; phylum Actinomycetota; class Acidimicrobiia; order Acidimicrobiales; family Ilumatobacteraceae; genus JALZMG01. The sequence goes on along the minus strand of CAVRCY010000008.1, from coordinate 91,592 downwards.
TCGACCTCGTGTTCGTGTGCACGCCGGCGGCGGCCAACCAGGACCTGTTGCGGGCCTGTGCGGCGAAGGGGGTGCGGGCGGCATTCCTCACGTCGGCCGGGTACGGCGAAGCGGGGGAGGAGGGGCGCCGGGCGGAGACGGCGCTGGTGGCCCTGGCCGACGAGCTCGGGATCCTGCTCGCCGGACCGAACGGCCAAGGCGTGGTCAGCACACCGGTCTCGCTGTGCGCCCAGATCGTCGCCCCCTACCCGCCACCGGGGCGCATCGGCGTGGCCAGCCAGAGCGGCAACTTCGTCTCCAGCTTCCTGAACTACGCCCGGGCGACCGGTGTCGGCATCAGTCGAGCCGTGTCCGCCGGCAACGCGGCGGCCGTCTCCGTCGCCGACTACCTCGACTACTACGCCAGCGACCCGGCCACCTCCGTCGGGCTGGCCTACGTGGAAGGGATCGCCGACGGCCGCGCGTTGCTCGATCGACTGGGCCGATCGGCCGCCCGGCAGCCGCTCGTGCTGGTCAAGGGTGGAGCCACCGAGGGAGGCGCGCGTGCCGCGGCGAGCCACACCGGAGCATTGGCCGCCAACGACAAGGTCTTCGACGGCGCCTGTCGGGCCGCCGGCATCACCCGCGCCGCCACGGTGGAGGAGGCGTTCGAGGCGGCGGCCACGTTCGCCACCCAACCGGCTCCCGCCGGCCCGAACGTCGTCGTGCTGACCACGGCCGGAGGTTGGGGGGTCGTCACCGCCGATGCCATCACCCGTGACGGCGACCTCCGCCTGCTCGTCCTGCCCGACGACCTGCGGGCCTCGATCGACGAGCTGCTGCCGCCGCGCTGGAGCCGCAACAACCCGGTCGACTGTGCCGGTGGGGAGACCCGCGACACGATCCCGGAGGTGATGCGTCGCATCGCCGAACACCGCGACGTCCACGCCATCGTGTACATCGGCATCGGGATCCAGTCCAACCAGGCGCGGATGATCCGCGACGGACCGTTCTACCCCGACCACGGCCTCGACCGCATCGTCGAGTACCACGAGCGCCAGGACGCCCGCTTCGCCGCCGCCGCCGACGAGCTGAGCCGGGCCACCGGCAAGCCGATCCTCACGGCGACCGAGTTGGCCTTCGCCGATCCGTCGAACGCCGGGCCGGCGGCCGTGCGGGCCAGCGGGCGCCTGTGCTATGCCAGCGGCAACCGTGCCGTCATCGCGCTCGGCCACCTGTACCGCGACGCCCGATACCGAACCCGGCGCGCCGGCAGTGACCGATGAAGTTCGGCGGCGGCGGCTGCACCCGGTCGTCGTCGTCACCCTCCTCGCGCTCGTCCCGGCGATCGCGCTGGCCGGTCTCTGGCGGTGGGCGGCGGCTCGTGCCGACGAGGGGGCCGAGCAGCCGGCAGTCGCGCCCGCCGACTCCGGCGGCTCCGCTGACCACGCCGCTGATGTCGTTCCGCCGCCTGCCGGGCGTCCTGGCGCGAGACGTCAGCCTGCCGGCGTTCGAGGCGGCGGTCGCCGAGTTCGGCGCCACATTGGATGGATCATCATGTCTGGCGGTCGGCCTCGACGGCGTGCCGGTGGGCGCGACCGGCGGTGCCCGGCCGGTGATCCCAGCGAGCAACCAGAAGCTGCTCGTCGGGGCCGTGGCGCTGGACGTGCTCGGGCCGGAGGCCCAGTTCACGACGGAGGTGCGCGCCGCGCCGGCCCAGGCCGGCGTCGTGACCGGCGACCTCTACCTCGTCGGTGGCGGTGACCCGCTGCTGACCAGCAGCCTGTACCCGGTGCAGGACGACCGGTACCCGGTGACCGACCCGACGTCGCTCGACGCGCTGGCCCAGGCCGTTGTCGATACCGGTGTGCAGCGCGTCGAGGGGTCCATCGTCGGCGACGGGAGCCGCTACGACGACGAGTGGTTCGCGCCGAGCTGGGACAACGACGTGCGGGGGATCGAGGCCGGCCCCTACGACGCCCTCGTCGTCAACGACGCGCGGGTCACCGGTGACCCGTCACGGGCCAGCGATCCCGCCTTCGGGGCGGCTCGGGAGTTCACGGCGCTGCTCGCCCAGCGCGGCGTGACGATCGGTGGTCAACCGGCGGTCGGTGTGGCGCCGCCCGAGGCGACGTCGATCGCGTCGGTGCCCTCGGCGCCGATGTCGGCCATCGTCAGCGAGATGCTCGGCACGAGCGACGACAACACGGCGGAGATGCTCGTCAAGGAGCTCGGCAGCGGGACCCGCGAGGCGGGGCTGGCCGTGATGCGCCGGACCTTGGATGGCTGGGGCATTCCGATGACCGACGTGGTGCTGGCCGACGGCTCCGGCCTGAGCAACGAGAACCGATTGACGTGTGACGCGTTGCTCGCCGTGCTCGGCAGAGATGGCCCCGAGGGGCTGCTCGGCGTTGGGCTGCCGGTCGCCGGGCAGACCGGGACCTTGAGTGACCTGTTCACCGAGTCGCCCGTCGCGGGACGGATGCTGGCCAAGACGGGCACACTCGGCAACGCCCCGCTCGACGTCGATCCGCCGGCGGTCAAGGCGCTGGCCGGCTACCTGCCCGTCGACGGAGGCAGCGTCATCGAGTTCGCCCTCATCCTCAACGGGCCCGGACCGCTCACCGACCAAGCCGTGTACCGCCCGGTCTGGGACGCCTTCGCCACCACCCTGGCGACCTACCCCCAGGGTCCGACACCCGCCGAACTCGCCCCCCGCTGACCGAGCCCCGGTTTTGAACCCCGGTCAAGGTCACGGATGACACCAAATCTGACGGAGAAACGAGGGCCGGCTCCGGCGGGCATACGGTGAGCGCTGTGGCGGTGCTGCCGATGTTCCCGCTGGGCAGCGTGCTGCTGCCCGGGGGGCTGCTGCCGCTGCACGTGTTCGAGCCGAGGTACCGCCAACTCGTCATCGACTGCCTCGCCGACGCCGGAGATCCCGAGTTCGGGGTCACGATGATCGAGCGGGGCTCCGAGGTCGGCGGCGGCGATGAGCGCACCGACGTCGGCGTGGTGGCCCGCATGGTGCAGGTCAACGCGCTCGAGGACGGGCGCTACGCCGTCGTCGCCGTCGGGACGCGGCGCATCCGGGTCAACGCCTGGCTGCCCGACGACCCCTACCCGCTCGCCGATGTCGACGACTGGCCCGACGACGACCCCGACGCGTGCCGAGCTCCCGGCCCGGGTGGGCGTCGCCGCGGCCCGCCTGCGCGATGTGCTCGGGATGGCGGTGGAAGTCGGCGACCTCCTGGAGATTCCTGACCTGACGATCAGCGACGACCCGCTGCTGGCCTCGTACCACCTCGCCGGGCTGGCCCCGATCGGTCCGGCCGATCGATTCCGCCTGCTCGGCGCGCGCGTCGCCGGCGGAACGGCTCGACCTCCTCGACGCAGCCCTCGACGACGTGGAGGCGATGCTGCAGTTCCGCCTCGGCTGAGGCTGCGAGGTTCGGCTGAGCTCCCGAGGGCGCGGACCTCTCCAGGTCCCGCGGACCGAGCGTGATAGAACGGCGGGCGTGACGGCCCCACAGACCGAGCGACCGCGCCCGCGCCGCGAGGACCCAACCTCGCTCAACGACGTCATCGAGGTCGTCAAGGCCTACGCCATGCAGGAGACGGTCGGCCCGCTGAAGGGCGCCGGCCGGTGGCTGGCGATGGGCGCCGCTGGCGCCGTCCTGGTCGGCCTCGGCCTCGTCATCGTGCTCCTCGGCCTCCTGAGGCTGATCCAGACCGAGTGGGACCGCGCCGCCACGGGGGCGCTGTCGTGGCTGGCCTACCTGATCGTGCTGATCGTCTGCGTCGGCCTGCTCGCACTCGTGATCAGCCGCATCAACCGGGACAGCCTCAACAAGGATTCGAAGTGATGGCCAAGCACGCTGACCGCACCCCGCAGACCAAGATCACCCGTGACGACCTGGAGCACCAGTTCCGGGCGCTCCAGGGGGAGGTCCGTGAGAAGGTCGACGACCAACGCAGCACGCTGGCCACGGTGGCCGGCGTGAGCGCGCTGGTGGTGGTCTTGATCATCTACCTGATCGGGCGCCGCAGCGGGCGCAAGAAGAACACCATCGTCGAGATCCGCCGGGTCTGACGATGGGCCCACTCCGTCGCCTCTACCCGCTCGTGTCGCCGGGGTACTTCATCCGGCACAAGGCGATGACCCAGGGCTTCCTCGGCGACAGCCGATTCTGGCAGTTCGTCGGCGTGCTCATCTTCGGCCACCGCCTCCTCCGCAAGATCCTCGGCTCCGACCCCCAGACGGTGGCCGTGGAGCGCCTCGAGCTCGGCCAGACGATCATCCTCGCGGCCATCCGCCGCAAACGGTGAAGGTGCTGCTGCGCAACCCGCGGCGGCAGCTCGAGATCGAGGGGACGCGCACGGTGCTGGCGCTGCTGGCCGAGCTCGACCTGAACCGCGAATCGCACCTCGTCATCCGCAACGGCGAGCTGGTGCCCGGCGACGCCCGTTTGGAGGACGACGACACGATCGAGGTCCGGCCAGTGATCTCTGGGGGATCAACGTGAGCAAGTGTCGTGTCTGCCGTGGACCGGCGGTCATCGACCTGCCGCGGCACAACGCCAACTTCTGCGCCGAACACCTCCAGCAGTTCTGCCGGCGACAGGTCGAGCAGGCGATCAAGGACCACGGCATGCTGCGGCCGGGCGAGCGCGTGCTCGTGGCGGTGAGCGGCGGCAAGGACTCGCTCGCCGTCTGGGACCTCCTCCGCCAGCTCGGCTACGACGCCGACGGCCTGTACCTCGGGCTCGGCATCGGCGACTACAGCGACGACAGCGGGAAGTACGCCAGGGCCTTCGCCGACGAGCGCGGGTGGCCGCTGCGCACGCTCGACCTCCGCCACGAGCACGGCTTCGACGTGCCGACGGCGGCGCGGGCCACGCGTCGGGTGCCGTGCTCGGCGTGCGGGCTCTCCAAGCGCCACCTCTTCGACGCCGCCGCCCGCGACGGCGGCTACGACGCGATAGCCACCGGCCACAACCTCGACGACGAGGCGGCCGTCCTGCTCGGCAACACGTTGCACTGGGACATCGACTACCTCGCCCGCCAGCTGCCCTGCCTCCCGGCCGGCGATGGCTTCCCGCGCAAGATCAAGCCGTTGGTCCGCCTGACCGAGCGGGAGACGGCGGCGTGGTGCATCGTGCGCGGCATCGACTACCAGGTCGAGGAATGCCCAATGGCGGCCGGCAACCGGCATCTCGGGTACAAGGCCGCGCTGAACGACATCGAGTCCACGTCTCCGGGCACCAAGGCGTCGTTCTACCTCGGCTTCATCGAACGGATGGCGCCGCTGCTGGCCGGCCGATCTCGAGCCGACGTCGAGGGCCTGCACGCCTGCGCCCGCTGCGGGGCGCCGACCACCGGGGACGTCTGCGCGTTCTGTCGACTCGTCGAGGTCGCTTCGGCGCACGAGCCGGTGCCGGTCGAGATGGTCGCCCGCCCGCCGGGCCGCCGTCGATGACGGCCGCACCGTTGCGGCTGGGGGAGCGCGTGCTGCTCCTCGACAGCAAGCGTCGCCGCTACCTCGTCGTGCTCGTCGCCGACGGTGAGTTCCACACGCACGCCGGCTTCGTCGCCCACGGCGATCTGGTCGGCGCGCTCGAGGGCACCGTCGTGCGCTCGACGCACGGTGCCGAGTACACGGTGCTGCGACCCACGCTCGAGGACTTCGTGCTGGAGATGCCACGAGGCGCGCAGGTCATCTACCCGAAGGACCTGGCGCCCATCTGCATGCTCGCCGACATCGGTCCCGGCGTCCGCGTGTTCGAAACGGGTGTCGGCTCCGGCGCGCTCTCGATGACCATGTTGCGGGCCGGCGCCGAGATCGTCGGCTACGAGATGCGCGAGGACTTCGCCAACCGGGCGCGCACGAACATCCGCAGCTTCCTCGGCGAGGAAGCGCTCACCCGCTACCGGGTCGAGCTACGCGACAGCTACGAAGGGATCGCTGCCGAGGACGGCGTGTTCGACCGCGTCGCCCTCGACCTGCCGGAGCCGTGGCAGGTCGTGCCGCACGCCGAGCGGGCGCTGCGGGCGGGCGGCATCCTCGTCGCCTACACGCCGGCGATCACGCAGGCGGCCCAGGCACGCGAGGCGCTGCGGGGGAAGTGGATCGACGCCCGCACGATCGAGGTGCTCCACCGCGGGTGGCACGTCGACGGCCAGGCCGTGCGCCCCGACCACCGGATGGTCGCCCACACCGGCTTCCTCACGGTGGCTCGCTTCCTCGGCCGCTGAACGGAGGAACCCGATTCTGACGACAGTCGGCCTGCGCTGCAGCGTCTCAAACGGCGTTCGGGTGCGAGGGTCCCTTTTCGAGAACCTCCGCGCCCAGATGGCGATTTGAGACGTCCGCCCAGATCGGCCGGGTCGCGCTGGACGGATCACCCCACTTCGAGAGCTCTTCGACCAACCAGCGACCGAACGAGGTGACCCGCGCTCGCGGGTCACGGTCGTAAGAATCTCAGGGCTCGATGTAGATGCACTCCCCGGGGCACTCCTCGGCGGACTCGATGACGGCGTCGAGTTGTCCGTCGGGGATCTCGGCGAGGCCCTCGGCGCCCTGCGGGTTGCCCTTGGCCGCGGCGAAGATCTTGTCGCCCTCCTTGACGTACGCCAGCCCGTCGTCGAGCAGCGTGAAGACGTCGGGGGCGATCTCCTCGCAGAGGCCGTCGCCCGTGCAGAGATCCTGATCGATCCAGACCTTCATGTGGCGTGACTCCTTCGCTCCGACGGTCCGCCGAGAGTTTACACGGCGCCCGACGTGGAAACGTCCTCGACCAGCGACACGAGCGGCACGTCTGGTGTCCGACCGGTCGAGACCCCTCGGGTGTAGCGTCGCCCGTAGATCGACGAGAAGGAGGCCGCGTGCCCGAGGACGAGTCCATCGAGGCCACCCGAGCCCAGGTCGACGCGCTGGTCGAGGAGCTGGCCCACCTCCGTGCTCGGCTGTCCGACGCCCCGAAGCGGGTGCGCGCCCTCGAGGAGCGGCTGCTCGAGACGAAGGGCCAGCTGGCCCAGGCGGTCGCCCAGAACGAGAAGCTGAGCTACACGCTGCGGGAGGCGCGCGAGCACATCGCCACGCTGCGCGACGAGGTGGACAAGCTGACCCAGCCACCGTCGGCGTACGGCGTGGTCGTCGGCAAGAACGACGACGGCACGGTCGACATCCTGACCAGCGGGCGCAAGATGAAGGTCGCCACGCACCCCGACATCGACCTCGACGAGCTCGACCGGGGGAGCGAGGTCGTGCTCAACGAGAGCTTCAACGTCATCCTCGCCCGCCGCCCGGAGACCACGGGCGAGGTCGTCACCGTCAAGGAGCTGATGGACGACGGCGTGCGGGCGCTCGTCGTCGGCCGCGCCGACGAGGAGCGCGTCTGCGAGCTGGCCGACGCCGTCCGCGGCATCCACCTGCGGGCCGGCGACACCATGCGCCTCGACACCCGCTCCAACCTGCTGCTCGAGAAGCTGCCGCGGCCCGAGGTCGAGGACCTCTTGCTCGAGGAGGTGCCGGACATCTCCTATGCCGACATCGGTGGGCTCGACGACCAGATCGAGCAGATCGCCGACGCCGTGGAGCTGCCGTTCCTGCACCAGGAGCTGTTCGCCGAGCACCGCCTGCCCGCCCCCAAGGGCATCCTCCTCTACGGCCCGCCGGGCTGCGGCAAGACGCTGATCGCCAAGGCCGTCGCCAACAGCCTGGCCAAGAAGGTCGCTGCCTCGACCGGCGACAACAAAGCGCGCAGCTACTTCATCAACATCAAGGGCCCCGAGCTGCTCAACAAGTACGTCGGCGAGACGGAGCGCCAGATCCGCCTCGTGTTCCAGCGGGCCCGGGAGAAGAGCGAGGAGGGCTGGCCCGTCATCGTCTTCTTCGACGAGATGGACTCGATGTTCCGCACCCGCGGTTCGGGCATCAGCTCGGACATGGAGTCGACGATCGTGCCCCAGCTGCTGGCCGAGATCGACGGCGTCGAGGGCCTGCGCAACGTCATCGTGATCGGTGCCACGAACCGCGAGGATCTCATCGACCCAGCGATCCTGCGACCCGGGCGTCTCGACGTGAAGATCAAGATCGAGCGGCCCAACCTCGTCGCCGCCGGCCAGATCTTCTCGCAGTACCTCACCGAAGAGATCCCGATCGCCGCCGGCCAGCGCGTGCCGGAGATGATCGAGGCCACCGTCGCCGAGATGTACAAGGACGACGAGGCCAACCGGTTCCTCGAGGTGACCTACGCCAACGGCGACAAGGAGATCCTCTACTACCGCGACTTCGCCTCCGGAGCGATGATCGAGAACATCGTGCGGCGGGCCAAGAAGCTGGCCATCAAGCGGGTCATCGGCGGGGGGACCGCGGCGTCCAGCTCGACGACCTGCTGGCATCGATCCGCCAGGAGTACAAGGAGCACGAGGATCTGCCCAACACGACCAACCCGGACGACTGGGCGAAGATCTCGGGCAAGAAGGGCGAGCGCATCGTGTTCATCCGCACGCTCGTCAACGAGGGTCGCGAGAAGGACCCGATGGGCGGCCGGGCCATCGAACGGGTGGCCACCGGCCAATATCTGTAACAGCAAAGGCCCTTGCACCCACCGTTCTCGTCGCTAGGGTCCACCCATGGCGCTGCCGAAGGTCTGCGGGATCGAGACCGAGTACGGCATCGCGGTCCGCGGAGCGGAGAACAACCCGGTCTCGGCCTCCTCCCTGCTGATCAACGCCTACGTCGCCGCCACCACCAGCCGCCAGCGCGGGCGCGTCGGATGGGACTTCGACGACGAGCAGCCGGCCAACGACGCCCGTGGTTTCTCACTCGACGATTCGATGGCGCCAGAGGTCGAGACGACGCTCGTCAACGCCGTGCTGACGAACGGCGCCCGCTACTACGTCGACCACGCCCACCCCGAGATCTCGATCCCGGAGGTCGCCACGGCGCTGGAGGCCGTGCGCTTCGACCGCGCCGCCGAGGAGATCATCCGCCGGAGCATGGTGCACGCCGTGGCCAAGCTGCAGGCGACGACGACGGGCCCGGTCGAGGTCATCGTCCACAAGAACAACTCCGACGGCAAGGGCAACAGCTACGGGTGCCACGAGAACTACCTGCTGGCCCGAGAGACGCCGTTCGGTCGCATCGTCGCCCAGGTGACCCCGCACTTCGTGACCCGCCAGGTGTTCACGGGCTCCGGCAAGGTCGGGGTGCGAGCTGCCTGGCGTGCCGTCCGACCACGTGCCCTACCAGCTCAGCCAGCGCGCCGACTTCTTCGAGGAGGAGGTCGGGCTGGAGACGACGCTCAAGCGGCCGATCGTCAACACCCGCGACGAGCCGCACTGCGACGCCCAGAAGTACCGCCGGCTGCACGTCATCGTCGGCGACGCCAACATGAGCGAGGTGGCCACCTACCTCAAGGTGGGTACGACGGCCATCGTGCTGGCGATGATCGAGGACGACGCGCTCGGCGAGGACTGGCTGCTCAGCAACCCGGTGTCGGCGATCCGCCAGATCAGCCACGACACGACGATGTCGCGCACGATCATGCTGCGCGACGGCCGCCGGGCGACCGCGCTGGAGATCCAGTGGGGTCTGCTCGAGCGGGCCCGCAAGTACGAGCAGCTGCACGGGCTGGCCTGTGTCGACGAGGAGATCGGCCTCGACGTCCTGCGCCGTTGGGAGCACGTGCTCACCGGGCTCGAGCACGACCCGCGCCTCCGTCGCCTCATGGGTCGACTGGGTGGCCAAGCAGCGGCTCGTCGACGGCTACGCCGAACGCCACGGGTTGGCCCCGGGGTCGGCGCGCCTGAAGGCCATCGACCTGCAGTACCACGATCTCCGGCCCGACCGCGGCCTGGCGGCGCGGGCCGGCCTCGACACGCTCGTCGCCCCGGAGGACGTCGAGCGATCGATCACTGAACCGCCGACCAGTACCCGGGCCTACTTCCGGGGGCGCTGTCTCGCCAAGTACCCCGACGAGATCGTCGCTGCCAACTGGGACTCCATCGTGTTCGACGTCGGCCGCGAGCCGTTGCGTCGGGTGCCGATGATGGAGCCATTGCGAGGAACAGCCGACCACGTGGCTAGGTTGATCGACGAGAGCGACAGCGCAGTCGAGCTCCTCGAGCGCCTGGGTTCGTAGGGCGCCGGGGTAGCGACCGCGAAGGAGGCGGCGAGGACATGGCCGAACGTACGCACAAGCAGAAGCAAACCCCCCGGACCACCGAGACCGAGGTCGTCGAGGACGCACCGGCGGTCTCCGAGAGCGGCGAGAAGCTGAAGGCCGAGCTCGATGACCTGCTGGACGAGATCGACGAGGTGCTCGAGACCAACGCCGAGGACTTCGTCAAGTCCTACGTCCAGAAGGGCGGGCAGTAGCCCTCCATGACGATGCCCGTCTTCCCCCCGGGTGAGGACCCGGGGGCCAGCTTTGCTGACCTGCTGCGGCGCATCGGGGCGTCGGCGGCGGACCTCGACGGGGAAGCCGCCGCGCTGGGCGCCATCCCGCACGCCACGACGTGCGTGGCGATGCGCTACGCCGACGGTGTCGTCATGGCCGGCGATCGCCGGGCGACGGCCGGGAACCTGATCAGCCACCGCGCGATGGACAAGGTCGTCGAGGCCGATCGCCACAGCGGCGTCGCCATCGCCGGGGCCGCCGGGCCGGCAACGGAGATGGTACGGCTGTTCCAGCTGCAGCTCGAGCACTACGAGAAGGTCGAGGGCATCGCGCTCAGCCTCGAGGGCAAGGCCAACCAGCTCTCGATGATGGTGCGCGGCAACTTGCAGGCGGCGATGATGGGCCTCGCCGTCGTCCCGATCTTCGCCGGCTTCGACCTGCGGCGAGGTGTCGGCCGGTTGTTCGACTACGACGTCACGGGCGGTCGCTACGAGGAGCGCGAGTACGTCGCCACCGGCTCGGGCAGCCTGCATGCCGGCACGGTGATCAAGATCGGCTACCGCCCCGGGCTCGACCGCTCGGCGGCTCGTCGACCTCGTCTGCCGGGCGCTCTGGGAGGCGGCCGACGCCGACTCGGCGACCGGCGGTCCGGACATCCTCCGGGGGATCTACCCCACGGTGGCCACGATCACCGCCGACGGCTTCGTGCTGGTCGACGACGCCGAGTTGGCCCGACGCTACGAGGCGATCGCTCGCCGAGGTGCGCGAACGGGAGGCGTCGGACGTCGTGAGCATGCCGTTCTACGTCGCGCCCGAGCAGGTGATGAAGGACCGGGCCGACTACGCCCGCAAGGGCATCGCCCGGGGGCGGGCGCTGGTCGCCCTGCGCTACGCCGACGGCATCGCCATCGTCGCCGAGAACAGCTCCGAGACGCTGCGCAAGGTCAGCGAGCTGTACGACCGCATCGCCTTCGCCGGCGTCGGCCGCTACAACGAGTTCGACCAGCTGCGGGTGGCCGGCGTGCGGGCCGCCGACCTCAAGGGGTACCAGTACAGCCGCGACGACGTCGACGCCCGCAGCCTGGCCAACCAGTACGCCCAGATCCTCGGCCAGATCTTCACCCACGAGATGAAGCCGATGGAGGTCGAGATCCTCGTCGCCGAGGTCGGCCACCAGCCCGACGGCGACCAGATGTTCCACATCCTCTACGACGGCACGGTGTTCGACCAGCGCGATCACACCGTGCTCGGTGGCGACGCCGACGCCATCCTGTCGCGCATCTCCGAGTCGTTCACCGACGGGCTCGATGCGGCGGCCGCCGTGCGCGTCGGCGCCGCGGCGCTGGCCGGACCCGACCGCACGCTGCCGGCGACGGAGCTGGAGGTCGCGCTGCTGGCCCGCGGCAACGGCCGGCGCTGCTTCCGCCGCCTCACCGACGACGAGGTCGCCGAGGCACTGTCAGCCTCCTGACGATCCGAGGCTTTGCGTGGACCCGAGGGATTCCGGCCCGGACGGGGCGCATGAAAGACTCGGGTGCACGAAAGCCTCGGGTCCTGAGGGGGTGACGTACGCTGCGGGCGATGGCCGCGATCGACCTCAACAGCGATCTGGGAGAGTCGTTCGGGGTCTGGAAGCTGGGCGACGACGAGGCGATGTTGGAGGTCGTCACGAGCGCCAACGTGGCGTGCGGCTTCCACGCCGGGGACCCATCGACGCTGCGCGCCGTCTGCACGGCGGCCGTCGCCAACGGTGTCTCGATCGGCGCCCAGGTCGCCTATCCGGACCTCGTCGGGTTCGGCCGCCGGGCCCTCGACATCGACCCGTTCGAGCTGCGCGACGTCGTGCTCTACCAGCTCGGCGCACTCGACGCGTTCGCCCAGGTCGCCGGCGGCGAGGTGGCCTACGTCAAGCCCCACGGCGCGCTGTACCACGCCACCGTGCACGATCCGGCCCAGGCCGACGCCGTCGTCTCCGCCGCCGCCGAGTACGACCCCTCGTTGGCCGTGCTCGGTGCGCCGGAGTCGTACCTCTTGCGCGCCGCCGAGAAGGCCGGCCTCGAACCGGTCGCCGAGGCGTTCGCCGACCGCGCCTACCTGCGCGACGGGCGGCTGGTGCCACGTTCGGAGCCCGATGCGCTGGTCGTCGACCCTGCAGAGGTGGCCACCCGCGCCGTGCGCCTCGCGACGGAGCACGTCGTGATGTCCGTCGACGGCACGGTCGATCGAGGTCGAGGCGCGCTCGCTGTGCGTGCACGGCGACACGCCGGGAGCGGTCGGGCTGGCCCGCGCCGTGCGCGACGCGCTCGAGGCTGCCGGCGTCGAGATCCACCCGTTCACGACGTGAGCGGGGCGCCGCCGCGCCTGCTTGCCGTACGGGCCGACGGCCTGGCTCGTCGAGCTCGACGACACGGGACGTCCTCGCCGTCGCCCGCGCCGTCGCCGAGCTGCGAGGTCGTCGCCGAGGTCGTGCCCGGCCGCCCGCACCGTGCTGGTGCGGCTGACGCCGGGTGCCGATCGGGAGCAGGTCGCCGCGACGTTGCGCGACCTGGCTGAGCGCCCGGCCGTCGAGCCGACCCCGGGCGGCGGAGCGCCCGTCGAGATCACGGTCGATTACGACGGCGAGGACCTCGACGACCGTCGCCGATGCCTGCGGGCTGGCCGCCGCCGACGTCGTCGAACGCCACACCGCGGCCACCGTACCAGTGCGCGTTCTGCGGCTTCGCGCCGGGCTTCGCCTACCTGACCGGACTCGACCCGGCGCTCGAGCTGCCGCGGCGAGCGACGCCGCGCACCCGGGTCCCGGCCGGCTCGGTCGCCATCGCCGCGGCCTACAGCGCCGTCTACCCGACGGCCTCGCCCGGCGGCTGGCACCTCATCGGCCGCACCGCAGCCGTGCTGTTCGACACCGACGCGGGACCCGCCGGCGTTGATCGCGCCCGGCACGACCGTCCGCTTCGAGCGGCGGCGTCGTGACCGCGCTGGAGATCGTCGAGCTCGGGTGGTCGACGACGATGCAGGACGGCGGCCGGCCCGGGCTCGCCGCCATCGGGGTGCCGCCCAGCGGCGCCCTCGACGCCCGCCGGCGGGCACTCGTCAACCGCCTGGTCGGCAACCCGGAGGACGCCGCCGTGCTCGAGACGGCCGGCGGACTGCACGCTCGCGGTCGAGCGGCCCATGCGTCGTGGCGCCGTCTGCGGAGCGGGTCGACCCGTGCCCGTCGAGCCGGGCGACGACCTCGCCGTCGAGCCGGCGCCCGGGCAGCTCTGGGGCGTACGCTCGCCGTGCGGGGCGGGTTCGACGTCGGGCCGGTGCTCGGCTCGGCCAGCCAGGACACCGCTCTCGGGCCTCGGCCCGCCAGCGCTCTCGTGGCCGGCAGCGGCTGCCGATCGGGGCCGACCCCGGCACGCCGATCGTCGTCGATCAGGCGCCCGTCGCCGACGACCCGGCGCTCGTCATGCTGTGGCCCGGGCCCCGGCTCGACTGGTTCGCCGCCGATGCGATGCGGCGCCTCGTGGCGACGAGCTGGACCGTCTCACCGGACGTCAGCCGCGTCGGTGTCCGCCTCGACGGCCCTGCACTGCGGCGCGCCAGGTCGACGCCGAGCTGCCGTCGGAAGGGCTGATCGCCGGCGCCGTGCAGGTGCCGCCCGACGGGCGACCCGTCGTCATGCTGGCCGACCACCCGACCACCGGCGGGTACCCGGTCGTCGCCGTCGTCGACCCCGCGACGCTCGGCACCGTGGTCCAAGCGCGCCCGGGCGCCACCTGTGTTCACGCCGTCGACGCGATCAGCCGACAACTGCCACTCCGGCAGGGGCCGGGCACCGCTAGGTTGACTCCATGGAGAGGCGGATCTACGGCCTCGAGAACGAGTACGGCGTCACGTGCACCCTTCGCGGTCAGCGCCGACTCAGCCCCGACGAGGTCGCCCGCTACCTGTTCCGCCGGGTCGTCAGCTGGGGCCGCAGCTCCAACGTGTTCCTGCAGAACGGTGCCCGGCTCTACCTCGACGTCGGCTCCCACCCCGAGTACGCCACGCCCGGAGTGCGACTCGCTCTACGAGCTGGTCGTCCACGACAAGGCGGGTGAGCGGATCCTCGAGAGCCTCGTCGAGTCGGCCGAGCAGCGCCTGGCCGAGGAGTCGATCCGCGGCACCATCTACCTGTTCAAGAACAACACCGACTCGGCCGGCAACAGCTACGGCTGCCACGAGAACTACCTCACCAGCCGCCACGACGACCTCGGCCACTACGCCGAGGTGCTGATCCCGTTCCTCGTCAGCCGGCAGATCTACGCCGGCGCCGGCAAGGTGCTGCACACGGCCCGCGGCGCCACGTACTCGATCGCCCAGCGGGCCGAGCACATCTGGGAGGGCGTCAGCTCGGCCACCACGCGCAGCCGCCCGATCATCAACACCCGTGACGAGCCGCACGCCGACGCCGAGCGCTACCGCCGCCTGCACGTGATCGTCGGCGACTCGAACATGAGCGAGTACACGACGTTCGTCAAGGTCGGCGCGGCGGCCTGCATGCTGCGGATGCTCGAGGACCGCAGCGTCGTGCTGCGCGACATGACGCTGGAGAACCCGATCCGGGCGATCCGCGAGATCAGCCATGACCCGTCGTGCCGCCGCGTCGTGCGGCTCGGCAACGGCCGCGAGGTGAGCGCCCTCGACATCCAGCGCGAGTACCTCGACCGGGCGCTGCGCTACGCCGATGCCAAGGGGTTCCCGCCGCTCGAGCAGCGCGCCCTCGAGATGTGGGAGCACTGCGTCTCGACGATCGAGAACGACCCGATGAAGCTCGATCGGGAGGTCGACTGGGTCATCAAGTTCAAGCTGCTGGAGGCCTTCCGCGAGCGCCACGGCCTGCCGTTCGGGCACCCCCGCGTGCAACTGCTCGACCTGCAGTACCACGACGTCTCGCGGGCCCGCAGCCCGTTCTACAAGCTCCAGGACCGCGGCATGGTCGAGCGGCTCTGCACCGACGACGACATCGACACCGCCACCGACGTCCCGCCGCAGACCACGCGGGCCCGGCTGCGCGGCGAGTTCGTCCGGCGGGCCAAGGAGCGCAAGCGCGACTACACCGTCGACTGGGTGCACCTCAAGCTCAACGACCAGGCCCAGCGGACCGTGCTGTGCAAGGACCCCTTCAAGAGCCGCGACGAGCGGGTCGAGAAGCTGATCGAGTCGCTGTGAGCCAACGGCCAGGCGCGGTGAGCAGTCGATGAACAAGCGGCGGGTGGCCGGCGCGCGCCGAGCGGACGAGGGCACCCCGGTCGGTGACCCGTTGGTCGGGCAGTACCCGGACGACAGCACGATCGCCAACGGCGAGATCGTCGACGACGGCCGCCGGCGAGGCGACGACCCCGGGGATCTACGATGCCGAGCTGGTGGGCGACCCAGCGGGCGCGACGACCCCCGAGGAGAGCCCGCGCCGGTGACGCGCCGCCATCGGGTGTTCATCGATTGGGTCGTCGTCATCGGCGTCGCGCTGCTCGTCGCCTTCATCGTGCGCACGTTCGTGCTGGCCCACTTCGTCGTCGACGGCACGTCGATGGCGACCACGCTGGCCGATGACGACCGGGTGTTCGTCAACAAGCTGTCGTACCGCCTGCACGACCCGAACCGGGGCGACGTCGTCGTCCTCCACCAGATCAGCGGTGCCTCCGAGCGGGACCTCATCAAGCGCGTCATCGCCCTGCCCGGCGAGACCATCGAGATCCACAGCTGCCAGGTGCTGATCGACGGTCGGGTGCTCGAGGAGCCGTACCTCGACCCCGCCATCGTGCAGCCCGGCAACTGCGGCGGCGATCTGGCCCCGCAGGCCGTGCCCGAGGACCACGTCTTCGTGATGGGCGACAACCGCGGCGGCTCGCAGGACAGCCGGGCGCTGGGCGCGATCGCCGAGGACGAGTTGGTCGGCCGGGCGTTCGTCGTCTTCTGGCCGCGCCAGCACTGGCAGTGGCTGTGACGATCCGAGTGTTGAAGGTCATCCGAGTGCCAGGCGTGGTGTTTCGACGTCCAGCACTCGGACGACTAGACCCTGCCCAGCTCGGCCTGGAAGGCGTCGACCATGACGTCGACGTGATCGCTGTGCACGCCGTCGATGCCCATCCGCAGCACGTTGCGGATGACGTGCTCGAACTGCAGGTCCCAGGCGAACGCCACCCGGTGGAACCTGTGGAACAGCGTGGTCAGCCCGCCCGTCCACTGGGTGTGGTGGAGGTTCACGGCGTCGATGCCACGATCGGCGAGCACGGCGGCCCTCCGCTCGGGTCCCTCACGCATGCGATCGAGCTTCGTCGAGTTGACCAGTCGCACGGTGTCGTCGGCGGGTCGGAGCTCCGCCAGTAGCTCGATGTCGGGGTGGCACAGCCACAACCGGGGCAGGAGGCCGGGTGCCACGTCCCTGACCACGTCGATGACGACCGGACCGACGTCGCGCTGCTGCAGATCGAGCGAGAGGTGGAAGCCCGTGCCGCATGTCTCGATCAGGTCCGTGACCGAGGGGATGTGCGCCGGAAGATCCTCCCGGCGGTACGTCGACAGGCGACGGCGGCGGCGCCAGCCGATCGGCACCACCCCGTCGTGGTCGAGCACCGGCACGCCG
The DNA here is from genome assembly GCA_963719775.1 of uncultured Acidimicrobiia bacterium. GTDB lineage: Bacteria > Actinomycetota > Acidimicrobiia > Acidimicrobiales > Ilumatobacteraceae > JALZMG01. Next base: position 74,594 of record CAVRCY010000008.1, on the reverse strand, counting down.
TCGCTGGTCAGCCAGACGTCGCTCTCCAGCCCCGTCGCGCCGAGGCGCAGCGCCAGCGCGAACGCCTCCAGCGTGTTCTCCCTGGCGTGTGCCCTGGCTCCCCGATGGGCGAAGGCGATCGGCTGGTCGAGCAGCGACGGGAGCCGTTGTTGCACAACGCCCGATGATGGCAGGACCGTAGACTGCGGCGCGTGTTCAACCTGTCCGGCAGCGAGATCGTCGTGATCCTCCTGCTGGCGCTGGTGATCCTCGGTCCCGAGAAGCTCCCCGACTTCCTGCGGCGGGCCGGCCGCACGTACGCCGAGCTGAAGCGGATGGGCAACAGCTTCCAGACCGAGATGAAGAGCGTGCTCGATGAGCCGATGAAGGAGATGCGCGAGACCGCCGACCTCCTGCAGAAGTCGACGCGGTTCGAGGACGCCGAGACCAGCACATCGGCGTCCGAGGGCCGCCGAGCATCGCCGGCTCCGCCCAAGCCCGCCGTGCGTCAACCGCCCGAGACGCCCGAGACCGCCGCGACCCCTGACCGAGGCGCCGACCAACCAATCCCTCACCGGCGGGACCGATGCTGTCGAGGAGCAACCGCCGAACAGCGACGGTGATGCGCTGATCAACCGCACGCTGAGCGGCGCCGCCGATCCACCAGCCGAGCGCACCGCCGGCCCGCCGACCGACGATCCGAGCGTGGACGAGGCGCGAACTACATGAGCCCGCGCTTCCGTCGGCGCGAGCGGCCGACGCTGAAGACGCCGGACGACACGATGACGCTCACCGAACACCTCGGTGAGCTGCGCGTCCGCATCATCCGCTGCGGCGCTCGCCGTGATGGTCGGCGCGATCGTCATCGTGGCCTTCTACGACCCCGTGCTGCGCTTCCTCACCGGTCCGTACGACCGCCTCTGCCAGCAGCGCGGCGAGGAGTTCTGCGGCTTCAACCCCGACAGCGGCGATGCCAACCTGTACATCCTCGACCCGCTCGAGGGCCTGACGACCCGCCTCCGGGTGGCCACCTACGGCGGTCTCATCCTGGCCATGCCCGTCATCCTGTGGCAGGTGTGGCGGTTCATCGTGCCCGCCCTGCACTCCAAGGAGAAGCGCTACGCCATCCCGTTCATCCTGTCGTCGCTCCTGCTCTTCCTGCTCGGCGGGTTCCTCGCCTACATCACCCTCGAGCCGGCGCTGGAGTTCCTGATCTCCTGGAGTGGCACCGACGTCGGCCAGGTGTTCCAGGTCAGCCGCTACGTCCGCTTCGTCGCGCTGATGGTCGCCGCCTTCGGCGTCGGCTTCCAGTTCCCCGTCCTGCTCGTGTTCCTCCAGCTGGCCGGCGTGGTGACCCCCGGCCAGCTGCTGCGCGGCTGGCGCTACGCGCTGCTGGCCATCGTCGTGGTGGCCGCGGTCATCACGCCGTCCGGCGACCCGATCTCCCTCACCGCCCTCGCCGTGCCGATGACCCTGCTGTACTTCCTCTCGATCGGGCTGGGCAAGCTGTTCGAGGTGCGCAAGCGACGGGCACTGGCACCCTCCTGAGAGACTGAGCGCGTGCGTCGCGACCGAGCCGACATCATCGAGCGATTTCCGTTCCGGCTCGACCGGTTCCAGCTCGACGCCATCGACGCCCTCGACGCCGGGCACCATGTCGTCGTCGCCGCCCCGACGGGCAGCGGCAAGACGGTCGTCGCCGAGTACGGCATCGAAGCGACCCGCCGGGACGGTCGCCGGGCGTTCTACACGGCGCCGCTCAAGGCCCTGTCGAACCAGAAGTTCCGCGACCTCCGAGCCTCCTATGGCGCCGGCGAGGTCGGGCTGCTGACGGGCGACAACGCCATCGACGGAGACGCGCCGACCGTCGTCATGACGACCGAGGTCCTGCGCAACATGATCTACGCCCGCTCGTCGGCCCTCGACGACCTCGGGCTGGTCGTCCTCGACGAGGTCCACTTCCTGCAGGACACGTACCGGGGGCCCGTCTGGGAAGAGGTCATCGTCCACCTGCCGCCGCACGTCCGCCTCGTCTGCCTCTCGGCGACCGTCAGCAACGCGACCGAATTGGCGGCGTGGATCCAGACCGTGCGCGGGCCGACGACCCCGGTCGTCGAGCTGCGTCGACCGGTTCGCCTGCACGACAACTACCTCGTGGGGGACCGCACCAACGACCGGTTGCACCTCTTGCCGACGTTCGTCGGGAGCCGTCCGAACCCGGACGCCGCACGGCTCGACGCTGTCCGCCGTGCGCCGCGGGTCGCGCCACCACCGCCCGGTGCGGGGCAGTGGGCGTCGGGTGCTGTACACCCCTGGCCGGCTCGAGATCGCCGACCTGCTGGCCCGGCGCGAGATGCTCCCGGCGATCGTGTTCATCTTCAGCCGCAACCAGTGCGACGAGGCTGCTCGCTCGTGCCTGGCAGCAGGAGTGCGCCTGACGACCCCGGCGGAACGGGACCGGATCCGTGACATCGTCGGCTTGCGGCTGGAGGGGATCACTGACGACGATCTCGCCGTCCTCGGGTATCCACAGTTCATCGCCCAGCTGGAGGCCGGGATCGCCGCCCATCATGCCGGGATGGTGCCGGCCTTCAAGGAGGCCGTCGAAGCCTGCTTCGTCGAAGGCCTGATCAAGGTCGTGTTCGCCACGGAGACACTGGCCGTGGGCATCAACATGCCGGCCCGGACGGTCGTCATCGAGAAGCTGACGAAGTTCACCGGCGACCGCCACGAGCCGCTGACACCAGGTGAGTACACCCAGCTGACCGGTCGGGCCGGGCGCCGGGGCATCGACGACGAGGGCCACGCGGTGGTGCTGTGGAGCCCGTTCGTGTCGTTCGAGCAGGTCGCCGTGCTGGCCGCCAGCCGCACGTTCCACCTGCGATCGGCGTTCCGGCCGACGTACAACATGGCGGCCAACCTCGTCGGCACGTACTCCAGCGAGGAGGCCCACCACCTGCTCAACCTCTCCTTCGCCCAGTACCAGGCCGACCGGGACGTCGTCCGGCTCGAGGCTCGGCTGGAGCGCGTGCGGGCGAGGATGGCCGAGGCCAGCGAGGAGGCGGAGAGCCCGTTCGGCGACATCTGGGAGTACCGGCGCGGCCTGGACGAGCTGCGGCTGCAGCGTCGCGGGCGTGACGAGCAGGTCGCCGTCGGCCTGGCCCGCCTGCGCCCTGGCGAGGTCGTGCACGCCGCCAAGGGCCGCTACAAGGGTCCCGTGGCGGTGGTCGCCAGCGCGCACCGCAAGGGCGGCATGCGGTTGACGACGGTGACGAAGCGAGCCGACCTGCTCCTCCTCACCGCCGACGACTTCGACGACGTCCCCCGGGCGCTCGGAACGGTGCGGCTGCCGAGCTCGTTCAGCCCCAACCGTGCCGAGTACCGGAGGGAGGTCGCCAGGGCCCTCGGCGACGCCAAGTTGCGCGGCCCGTCCACGGCACCGAGTCGAGCGGCCGGCAACGGCCCGCATCCCGTCGAAGCCGACCCCGACCTGCGCCAGCGGATGCGGGCAGCCGGCCAGGTCGAGCGGTTCGAGCGTGAGCTCGTCGAGCTGAGCGGGCGGGTAGAGGGCGCACAACCAATCGCTGGCCAAGGAGTTCGACCGCGTGCTCGACGTCCTGACGAGGCGGCGTTACGTGGAGTTGGCGCACGACACGTGGGCACTGACGGCACGCGGCGCCGTGCTCTCACGTGTGTTCCACGAGTCCGACCTGCTCGTCGCCGAGTGCCTCCATGACGGGCTGCTCGACGGCCTCGACGCACCGGCGCTGGCGGGGCTGCTGTCGACGTTCGTCTACGAGCACCGCAGCGCCGACCCCGCCCCGCCACCCTGGTTCCCGTCGTCGGACGTTCGCACCCGGTGGCGGCGGATCCAAGCCACGAGTGAGGACCTCGCTGCCGACGAGCGCTCCACCGGGCTGGCCGAGCATCGCCCGCCTGATCCCGGCTTCGTCGCCGCGGCCCACGGCTGGGTCGCCGGCGAGGAGCTGGCTGACGTCGTGGCCGCGGAGGAGCTCACCGGGGGCGACTTCGTGCGCACGATGAAGCAGCTCGTCGACCTCGCCCGCCAGATCGCCGACGTCGCGCCGGAGGAGGCGACCCGGCGCCGTGCTCGCGAGGTGGCCCGCCAGGCGTTCCGCGGAGTGGTCGCCGACGGCGTGGTGGCCCCCGTCGACGCGTGACGATCCGGCGCGGCTCCTCATGGGGTGAGTCGGTCCCGGCGCCGGACGACATCGTCCTCGTGGGCTCGGACTCCGAGCTGGCGGCGCGCCTTGCTGGCACCGACGCCCGTCCGGTGCAGCTCGTCGGCGGAGACCTGCTGGCCACGCTCGGCGGTCCGTCACGAGGGACCGGACGGCAGCGCTTCCCGATCGACGTGCTGCGCGTCCGAGCCGATGGGCGTGACGTCGTCGCCGTCGCCCACGTCGTGGCCCGCGGCCGCAGCCGGTGGCGCGGCCCGCTCGTGGCGGCGCTCAACGTCGATCGCATCGGCCGTTGGGATGTCGCGCCGCGGGCCCACCCAGGCGACGGGCGGTTCGACGTCGTCGAGGTCGATGCGGCGATGTCGCTGCGCGACCGCTGGCAGGCGTGGCGTCGCCTGCCGACCGGCACGCACGTGCCGCACCCGGCGATCCACGTACGAACGACGACGTCCATCTCGTGGAAGTTCGACGACCCGCAGCGGCTGTGGGTCGACGGCGTCGCCCGTGGCACCGTACGCTCGCTCGACGTCGTCGTGGAACCCGACGCCGCCGTCGTGCACATCTGAACCCCCCGAGGAGGTCGGCGTGGATGCTTGGATCCTTGACGAGTCGCCGGGCGCGTACCGCTGGGGATCGATCGAGCTCCCGGACCTCGGTCCTGACGACGTCCGCGTCGAGGTCGTCGCCAGCGCACTGAACCACATGGACCTCTGGGTCACCCGCGGCATGCCCAAGCCACCGTTGCCGCACGTGCCCGGGTGCGACGTCGCCGGCGTCGTCGACGCCGTCGGCGCAGCAGTCGACGGGATCGCCGTCGGCGACGAGGTGGTCGTCAACCCCGGGGTCTCACCGATCGCCGACATCGTGGCGCTCGGCAACGACAGCCCGATGGGCCCAGGATTGGCGATCTACGGCGAGCACACCTGGGGCGGGCACGCCACCCACGCCATCGCACCGTCCCGCAACGTCGTGCCACGGCCCGGCGGGCGGACGTGGGAAGAGTGCGCGGCGTACCCGCTGGCCTGGCTGACCGCCTACCGGATGCTGCGCCGCGCCCGGCTGCAGGCGGGGCAGACGGTGCTCGTGGTCGGCATCGGGTCGGGCGTCTCGTGCGCCGCCCTGGCCATCGCCCGTCACGCCGGGGCGGAGGTCGTGGCGACGAGCCGCAGCGCGGCCAAGCGGGACAAGGCGTTGGCGATGGGGGCTGTCGCCGTCATCGACTCGAGCGAGGACCGCTGGCCGGTGCAGGCCGACGTGGTGGTCGAGAGCGTCGGCGCGGCGACGTGGGAGCAGTCGGTGCGGTCGCTGCGGGCGGGTGGTCGTCTCGTCGTGTGCGGCGGGACGTCGGGCGCCACGGTGACGATCAGCCTGCCCCGGCTGTTCTTCAAGCAGTACGAGATCATCGGCTCGTCGATGGGCAGCTACCAGGAGTTCGCCGAGGTGACGGCGCTGGTCGCCCAGGGTCTCGACGTGAGCATCGACGAGGTCGTCCCGCTCGCCGACTACGAAGCGGCGCTGGCCCGCCTCGAAGCCGGCGACCAACTGGGCAAGATCGTTTTGCGGCACTGAGCTGAGCGCCGGCGCGGCGGCGGCCATCCCTCGGGCGGTCGAGCGGCGCACCGTAGGATCGCCCGCTGTGATTGCCTACGTCCCCGAGGAGTTCACCTCCGAGGAAGCCGACGTGCTGCGCCGCTACTTCACCAACCTCGACGGGCCGGTGTTCGCCCTCGTCAACCTGCCGGAGGTCGTCAAGGGCGCGCTGTTCGCCCGCTACAGCCGCAGCCCGAAGAGCCTGCGCCGGCTCTTCATCGACGAGTTCGTGGGCGATCTCGACATTTCCGGCGATCACACGGTCGACGCCACGGTCGGAGTACGGCGGGCCGAGGACCTCTACGAGAAGGTGTTCGTGGAGTACGGCGACGACTCCGTCGCCCAGCTGGGCGGCGTCCACCTGGCCTGCGAGCAGGCGTCGAACATCCTCACCAAGGTGCTCGAGTGGGGTCGGCTGATGAGCTACCTCGAGCAGAGCACCCGCTACATCGCCTACGACGCCCGGCTCGGCGGGCGGTACCGCTACTACCGCGACCCCGCCGTGCTGGCCAGCCGCCTGGGGACCCGCTACGTGGGCGACATGGACCGGCTGTTCGACGCCTACAGCTTCGTGCTCGGCGCCGTCACCGACCACGTCCGGGCCACGGTCGCCCGTGACCCCGACGACAGCGACTTCGTGTTCCGCCAGGCGACGCGAGCCAAGGCGCTCGATGCCGTGCGCGGCATCCTGCCGGCGGCCTCGCTGTCCAACGTCGGCGTCTACGGCAGCGGCCAGGCCTTCGAGGCGCTGCTCCTCCGACTGCGGTCCCACCCGCTGCCGGAGGCCCGGGAGTACGGCGAGCTCATGCTGCACGAGCTGCGCAAGGTGATCCCCAGCTTCCTGCGCCGCGTCGACGTCGCCGAGCGCGGCGGGCGGTGGTCGACCTACCTTGCCACGACTCGCCAGCGCACGGCCGAGCTGGTCGAGTCGCTGTTCGCCCACGAGCCGGCCGACAGCGCCCCGGCGGTCACGTTGGTCGACTTCGATCCGCAGGCCGAGGACAAGCTGCTGGCGGCCATCTGTTATCCGCACTCCCATCTGCCGGAACACCAGCTGCTCGAGCGCGTCGCCAGGCTCGGCGCGGCTGAGCGATTGGCCCTCGTCCGGGCGTACGTGGGGGAGCGCGAGAACCGGCGGCACAAGCCTGGCCGGGCCTTCGAGCGCGTCGACTACCGCTTCGATGTGCTGGCCGACTACGGGGCGTTCCGCGACCTGCAGCGCCACCGACTGCTGACGATCGAGTGGCAACGCCTCACGCCCTACCACGGCTACGTCCGTCCCGAGCTGGTCGACGACGCCGGCCAACAGCGCGCCTTCGATGAGGCGATGCACCGGTCGACCCGGTTGTACGAGGCACTGTTCGCCTCGTTCCCGGAACAGGCCCCCTACGCCGTTTCGATGGCCTTCCGCCTGCGCTTCGTCATGCAGATGAACGCGCGCGAGGCGATCCACGTGCTCGAGTTGCGCTCCGGCACGCAGGGCCACCCGGCCTACCGGCGGGTCGTGCTCGAGATGCACCGACTGATTGCCGAGCATGCCGGTCACCGGGCCGTGGCCGAGGCGATGAACCACCTGACGACCGAAGCACCCGAGCTGGAGCGCCTCGCCGCCGAGCGTCGGGCCGAGGCGCGGCGCCGTTCCTGAGTGTGACGGTTGTCACAAGTCGGGTCGGCAGGCCCGGTGACCTGCCGGCCTAGGCTCCGCCCGCGAACCGCCGGCCTGGCGGTCACGATGCCGCGACGAGCGCTCGAGAAAGCAACAGATGGCTGCTGACGACGACGACATGCTGACGGACGGGCCGGAAGACGACGCCGTGCGTGCTCGAGGAGGAGCCCGACGAGGACGCCCCTGACCTCGAGGTGGAGCCGGACGCCGAGGAGCTCGAGGACGAGGCCTTCGTCGAGGAGGACGAGGACGCCGACGACGCCGTCGTCGTCGAGGAGGACGGAGGAGGAGGAGGAGGACGAGGCGGAGGAGCCGGCCACCACGCGGACCAAGCGTCGTGCCGGCGACGAGGAGGAGGACGACGACGAGGAGTTGCTGTCTCCCGACGACGTCGAGGCCGACCTCGATCGCATCCTCAAGGATCGCCTGGTCACCGTCGAGGACGAGGATGAAGACGAGGAGGACGAGCCCGACGACCGCAGCGAGGGCGGCGACCGGCTGCAGCCGAAGCGCGCCGACGAGCAACTGTGCCCGAACTGCTTCCTGCTGGTGCGGGCCTCGGCGCCCGGGTGCCCGGTCGGCGACGACGCCTGCCCGATCTTCGGGTGATCGGTCGCCATGACGAGAGTCGACGATCCCACTCGCGCCGCCGTCGAACGCTGGCTGCAAGCGATGATCGACGCGGCGTTGGCGGCGCCGACCGAGGCCGTACGGGCCATCGATGCATGCTTGCGTCGCCGCATGAACGGTGCCCGGGAGATCGTCGAACAGCCGCTCCGCCTGGCCCGATCGTTGTTCGACGTGATGGCTGGCGTGCCCGCCCCTCCCTATGTGCCGCCCCGGCGGCGGATCGTCGACGCCGAAGCGGCGGACGTCGCCCCGCCGCAGGCGGTCACCGTGGAGGAGACGGACGTGGCGGACATGGCCGCGGAGGAGCTGCCGATCGAGGAGTACGAGAGCCTCGCCGCCAGCCACGTCGTGGCCAGATTGGAGGGACTCTCCCCGAGCGAGCTGCGCCGCGTCCAGCGCTTCGAGGCCGCCCACCGCGGGCGCCGCACGGTGCTGGGCAAGATCGACCAGCTGCTCGTTCACGGATGATCGACCCGGACGTCCGTCCGGCCCGGCCCGGGGACGCCGCCGAGCTGGCATCGCTGGAGGCCTCGGCGCGGGCCGCGCTGCGCGACGCCCGCGGGGGCGCCCGCTGGTTGGACGAGCACCCGGTCGTCGGCGACGAATGGGCGCACGCCGTCGAGCTGCGCCACGTGTTCGTCGCCGAGATCGCCGGAGCGCCGCCACTGATCGTCGGCTACCTCATCCTGGACGTGACGGACGACGTCGCCACCGTCGACCAGGTGTACGTCCTGCCCGCCGCTCGAGAGCTCGGTTTCGGGGACGCGCTGCTCGACGAGGCGACCGGCTTGGCCCGCCAGCTCGGCGCCCGCCTGCTGGAGGGCCAAGCGCTGCCCGGCGATCGCGAGACGAAGAACCTGTACGAGCGGGCCGGGATCACGGCCCGGCTGATCACCGTCTCCCGCCGCCTCACCGACCCTTCCAGTTCGGGGGACGCTTCTCGATGAACGCGCGGAGACCCTCGCCGAGGTCCTCCGACGAGCATCACCGCTTCCATCGCCCGGGTGGTCATCCGCTTGAGCTCGTCCTCCGTGGAGGTCGCCGCGGCCCGCACGACGGCCCGGCTCTCCCAGACCGCCAGCGGCGCCGCCGACGTGACCTGCTCGGCCAGCCGACGGGCCTCGGCCTCGGCCTCGCCCGGCGCGACGAGCCGCGAGACCATGCCCAAGGCGTAGGCCCGCTCGGCAGGGATCGGCTCGCCGGTGAGGATCGCCTCCATCGCCGTCGCCTGGCCGACGGCCCACGGCAGACGGAACAACCCGCCGGCGCCGGGGATGAGGTTGCGCTTGACCTCGGCCAGCCCGAACGCCGAGCGCGTCGTGGCGACGACGAGATCGGCGGCCAGCACGATCTCGCAGCCGCCGGCGGTCGCCAAGCCGTCGACGGCGACGACGATCGGCTTGCGGCGCTGCCGGTAGGTGAAGCCGGCAAACCCGCCGCGCGAAGTGCTCAGCGCGGCGGCGTTGCCGGCGCTGATCTCTTTCAGGTCGGCGCCGGCGGAGAAGACCGGGCGGTCCTGACCCTCGGTGTTGGCCCGCAGGATGCCGATCCACACCTCGTCGTCGTCCTCGAGCTGGTCGATCGCCGCCTCGAGACCGGTGGCGACGGCGCCGTTGACCGCGTTGCGCGCCTCGGGTCGGTTCAACGTGATGACCGCGACGCGGCCGGCGGACTCGTAGAGCACAACGTCGGACATGGCGCCCGATGGTACGTGCCCGAGTCCCGTGGTCCCGCGGTCGGGACGCCCGCCGAGAGCACCGTCGATCTGGGCGTGATCGCTGCCAATCGGGCTTCTGGGCGTGATCTCTGCCAGCTGTCGGCAGAGATCACTCCCAGATCGAGCGCGGCGCCGTGCGCGCTCACCTCAGGTGCCGTCGGCGGCGGTCCAGTCGGCGACAGGGGACTCGTCCGTCTCCGGCGCCGCCTGACCACCGTCGTGGCCGGCGACGGGTTCGTCACCAACGGTGCCCTCGTCGGTCGTCGTCCACTCGGTGATCGGCGACTCGTCGGCGGCGGGGGCGTCGGGAACCCGTACGTCGTCGACCGTGTGCTGCTCCTCGGTGACCACTGGCGGCGTCTCGTCGGGCGGGGTGTCCGCGGCGGGCACCGGCTGCTCCTTCGTGGCTTGCTCGGCAGGCGGTGCGCCGTTCGTGTCGACCACGTCGATCTCATCCGCCACGGGCTGCTCGGTGACCACTGGCGGGGTCTCGTCGGGCGGGCCGTCGGCGGCGGGCGCCGACTGCTGCTCCTGCCCCCTACCTGGCTCGGCACGAGGTGCCCCGTTGGCCGCCGGGGTGCGCGTCGCCGGCCCGGCAGGTGCGGGGCGTTTCGCCGGTTGCGCCGCCGCCTTCTTGGGCTCGGGGCGGCGAGTCGTCGGGCGCAGCGGCTTGGGCACCGGGCCGCCGGAAGGAACCTCGAGGCCGTAGATCGCGGCGACCTGCGGCAACAGCGGCCCGAGCCGTCGCACCGTGGCCAGCAGCTCGTCACTGCGCTGCTCGGCCGGCGCGGCCGGCACGACGAGCGCCCGCACCGGCGAGAAGGCGGCGGCCTCCAACACGGCGACCCAGCGGTCGGGGCCGTCGGTCGGCTGCAGCGAGGTCGTCGTCGCCTCGCCGAGGCGCTGCGCCAGCGGCGCCGGGAAGGGCACACCGGCCTTCGGCGGCACCGACGAGAGCCGCAGCGCCCGCACCACCCGCCCGACATCGAGCGCCGCCTCGACATCGGTCAACCACAGCGCCAGCTCCTCGTCCTGCTTCGTGATCAAGGCCTGCTTGAGCTCGGCGGCCAGCTCGCGGGTCGACTCGTCGCGGGCCACGACTGGATCATCGGCCGACGCCACGACGCTCCGGAGGTCGCGCAGGTCCAGGTGCTCCAACTGGCGTTTGGCGGCCTCCGCCCGATCGAGCCAGTCGGCGACCCGCAGGCGTGGGATCAGCTCCTCGGCCATCTTCAACACGGCGGCCTCGGGCATCTCGGGCTTGCCCTCGGACCGCAGGCGAGCGTTGTCTTCGCGCAGCCGCTGGCGCACGGCGGCGAGACCCTGCAGGGCCAGCTCGGCGACCGCCTGTTGCTCCTCCGCCAATGAACTGAGCACATCGGTCCGGTGCTGCTTGCCGGCACGCAACCGCTTCGGCTTGGGGCGTTGCGGGATCTCGGGCGGCGGCGTGAAGTGAGGACGATGGCGCCGCCGATCGTCGCTGCGCTCGCCTCCGTCGGGGCGATCGCCCTGCCGGCCACGATCACCACGATCACGACGATCACTGCGATCACCGCGACCGGCACCCGCATCGACGCCGGCGGGACGACGGTCGTCGCGCCGCTCGCCGCGGCGTCCGCCCTCGGGGCGATCACGCCGCGGCCGTCGCGCCCCGCGATCGTCGCGCCCGCCGCCGGGGGCACGGTGCTGGACCACGGGCTCGAACGTCTCGTCGGTCGGCAGCAGCTCGAGCGTGTCGGTGCGGTTCGACTTCTCCTTGGGTGGGACGACGGCGACGACGCGGATGCCGTCGATGTCCTTCTCCGTCTCCACCCGCAACTGATCGCCGACGGCGGCGCCGCCCGGGAGGATCGCGCCGTCGAGCACGCCGCGTGGCTCCCGGGCTCCGGCGGCACGCCAGGTCCACGAACCGTCGGGAGCCGAGCTCGTCAGCTCGATCTCGATGCGCACGGGCATGGCGCGCCACCGTACAGGGTCATTGTGACGTCACTCCACTGACCTTCCTGGGGTTACGGTCTCGGCCATGCCGGTCTACGCGCTCGGTGCCCAGGTCCCTGAGATCGATCCCAGCGCGTTCGTCCACCCCGACGCGGTGGTCATCGGCTCGGTGCAGATCGGGCCCGGGAGCTCCATCTGGCCGCACGCCGTGCTGCGCGCCGACGACGGCGAGATCCGCGTCGGCGCCCGCACGAGCATCCAGGACGGCAGCGTGCTGCACACCACCGCCGAACACCCGACCGTCGTCGGGGACGAGTGCGTGATCGGCCACATCGTGCACCTCGAGGGGTGCGTGGTCCAGGATCGGGCGATGGTCGCCAACGGCGCCATCGTGCTGCACCGGGTGGTGGTCGGAACGGGCGCCGTCGTCGCGGCGAACGCCGTCGTGCTCGCCGATGTCGAGGTGCCGCCTGGAGCATTGGCCGTCGGGGTGCCGGCGACGATCAAGTTGGGACGGGCCCGGTCGGACGACATCGCCCACGGCGTCGAGACGTATGTCGCCAGGGTCGCCCGCTACCGGGACCAGCTACGACGGATCGACTGATGCTGGCGTTCGTGGTCACTGTGCCGGCCAACGAGGTGGACCTCGCCAGCGACGCGCTGTGGGCGCTCGGTGTGGCGGCCGTCGAGGAGCGTTCGCCCGAGGCACCAACCGAGGACCACTTCGTCGAGCTGTGGACCTCGCTCGGCACCGATGTCGCCGCCATCACCACCGCCGCCGAAGCGTTCCCGGCTCGTTGGCGCTGGCGAACGGTCGAGATCGACCCTGCCGTCACCGACAGCTGGCGAGCCCATGCCGTGCCATCGTGGATCGACCGCGACCTCGTGGTCGTCCCCGCCTGGCTCGAGACCCCCGTCCGTCCCGGCGTGATGCGGGTGGACATCGATCCCGGCGCGGCCTTCGGGCTCGGCGACCACCCGACCACCGTGCTCACGCTGCGCCTGCTGCGCCGGATCATCTGGCCGGGCGCCACGGTGCTCGACGTGGGCTGTGGGAGCGGCGTGCTGGCGGTGGTCGCCGCCCGCCTCGGATCGCCCTACGTCGAGGCGATCGACATCTCGCCGGCGGCGATCGAGGCGACGACGGACAATGCGGTCCGCAACGGCGTCGGCGGGGTCGTCACGGCCAGCATGCGCCCGCTGGCCTCGATCGACGAGCCGTTCGACATCGTGCTGGCCAACCTGCTGGCCCGTGCCGTCATCGACCTGGCGGAGGATCTACGGCGCGTGCTGGCGCCGGCAGGCGCGCTCATCGTGAGCGGTGTCCTGGAGGGCGCCGACGACCATGTGCGCACGGCGTTGCGGCCGTTGCACGTCGTGGACACGGCAACGCGCGACGGATGGGCCGCGCTGCTGGTCCGTCACTGAGTCGGTTCCGCTGAGCTCCTGACGACGCGCTCAGCCAGCACGGGCGCGCACGCCGATCGGCGCGATCAGGCGGTACCCGGCAGCGTGGCGCTCGTCCTCGCTCTCACCGCCCCAGAACCCGTACTCGTGGTTGCTCCGGGCGAACTGCTGGCAGTCCGTCTGGACGGTGCAGGTGGCGCAGACCTCCCGGGCCATCGCTTCGCGCCGTTCGCGAGCCTGTGGACGTTCCGCCGACGACGGGAAGAACAAGTGGGTCAGACCCTTGCACGCCGCTGCCCGCATCCACTCGTCACCGGCCGTCGCCAGGCTGACGAACTCCACAGCTGCCATGCGACGACCCCTTCGGCTGGATGCCACGCCCAGTCGAACGCGACATGCGTGTCATGTTACGGAATAAATCATCGCTCGGTCAATTCTCGGCGGCGACGTTCGCTGTGGCAGCCGTCACGCCGGCGGCGAACGCGCGGACGTCCTCCGGCGTCGTGTCCCAGGCGGTCATCCAGCGCACCTGGTGGCGGGCCGGGTCCCAGTCCCAGAAGAACGACCACTCGCGCAGCGGTTCGATGAGATCCGGGGACAGCACTGGAAAGAGGCTGTTGACGGCCGGGGCGGCCGCGTGTTCGACGCCGGGCGCATCGAGTGTCGCGGCATAGAGCTCGGCGGTCATCGCATTGGCATGCGCGGCGAGGCGCAGCCACAGTCCATCGTCCAGCAAGGCGAGGAACTGGGCGGCGACGAAGCGCATCTTCGACGGCAGCTGGGTGACCTGTTTGCGGAGGTAGAGGGCCCGCCGCGCCAGCTCGGGGCGCAGGTGGATCACCGCTTCGCCTCCGAGCAGCCCGTTCTTCGTCCCGCCGAACGTCATGACGTCGACGCCGGCGTCGACCGTGACCGCCCGCACCGTGGCCACGTCACCACCGAGGGCAGCGGTGGCGTTGGCGATACGGGCGCCGTCCATGTGCACGGTCATCCCGTGACCGTGCGCCCGGTCGCAGAGCTCGCCGACCTCGTCGGGGGAGTAGACGGTTCCCAGCTCGGTGGCCTGCGTGATCGACACGACACTTGGCTGGACGTGGTGCGGGTTGCCGATCAGCCCGGCGACCTCGTCGATCTGCTCGGGGCGCAGCTTGCCGTCGGTGGCCGGCAGGTCGATCAGCTTGGCGCCGAGGATGCGCTCCGGCGCGCCGGTCTCGTCGGTCGCGACGTGGGCCCATTCGGTGCAGACCACGGCCTCGGCCGGACCCAGGAGGGTGGCCAGCGCCAGCACGTTGGCGCCCGTGCCGTTGAACGTGAGCAGCGTCGTGGCATCGCCGAAGAGATCGCGGAACGCGGCCTCGCATCTGCGGGTCCACGGGTCGTCGCCGTAGGCCAGGGCGTGCCCCTCGTTGGCGCGGACGACGGCGTCCAGGACCGCTGGGTGGGCGCCGGCGGCGTTGTCGCTGGCGAAGGAACGAGCCGGGGGAGGGGGCAGCTGCACGGCACCAGTATGTGGGAACCGGAAGGGCCGCTCCCGCCGGATGTGTCGGCGGAACGGGATCGCTCGGCAACTACTGTCCGACGGCATGTCGGAGATGGAGGTCGAGGCGCGAGTCCGCGCCGCCGGCACGCAGCTGACCGCCGCCGAGCGCCGAGTGGCGCAGGTCGTGCTCGAGCACCCCCAGCTCGTCGGCTTCGGCACCGTCGCCGATCTCGCCGAGGCGTCCACGGCCGGTGCGGCCACTGTCGTGCGCCTCGCCGCCAAGCTCGGGTTCGACGGCTTCAGCGCCCTGCAGGCCTCCGTGCAGCGCGACCTGTCACACCAGCTGCGACCGGCGGCCGAGCGCATCCGCGAGCTGGGCGGTGACCGGCCGATCGCCCGGCATCGCGCCGCCGAGCTGTCCAACGTGCAGGCCACCCTCGACGCCGTGGATTCCCGCACGTTGGAGGCCGTCGTCGCACTGCTCGCCGACGTCGACAGGGACGTGCTGGTCCTGGCGGGGGACGCCGAGCACGGCGTCGCCCTGCAGTTCGCCACGGATCTCAGCGCATTGCGCGGCGGTGTCACGATGGTCAACGGCAGCGACGTCACGGTGCGCCGCCAGCTGGCACTCAGCCGGGCCGGCTCGACGCTCGTCGTCGTCGACCTGCGACGCTACGAACGCTGGTTGCTCGACGCCTTCGAACAGGGCCGCCAGGCCAGCCACACGACCGTCGCCCTGTCCGATGGCGTCCTGTCACCGCTGGCCCTCGGCGCCGACCACTCGTTCACCGTGTCGGCGGCATCCGTCTCGCCCTTCGACAGCCACGTGGGAACGCTGGCCCTGTTCGATCTCCTGGTGGCCCACACCGCCGACCTGCTGCGCCAGACGGCGGCAGAGCGTCTGCAACGGGTCGAGTCGGCGTGGGCCGACGGCGGGTCGTTGACCGACCCGTGATCGTCATCGGCCCTGGCGCTACCGCACCAGCGCCGTGACCCGCTCGAGGCCCGGCCGGACCGGGGTCTTCGTGCGCCCCGTCCGGTCCGCACGGCCTCGGGTGCCGTCAAAGCCTCGGGTGACTATCGGCCTTGATAGCCGATCGGGTCGGCGAGCACCTTGTGGCGGTTCGGGCGAAACTGTTGGCGGATCACCTTGACGATCTTCTCGATCGCCCAGTACAGCCAGTACCCGACGAGCGAGGCGACGGCGGGGATGGCCACAACCGGTAGTGCATACCCCGCGACGACCCCAGCCCAGAACTGCTTGCCCCAGCAGCCTGCGGCCACGATCGGCAGCACGACGGCTGCGGCGACGGCCCACGGCGTCACCGTCACCACCCCCCACACGAGGGCCGTCATGCCGACGAGCGCAGCGAGCGCCCATGCGGCGATCCCGAACTTCGACCAGACCGTGCCCTTCACGCGGGTGGCGATGGTCACCGCCGACCACATCACCCGGCTCAGTACGGGCGGCACCTCGAGTGCATCCATCATCTGCACGAAGCGTCGATCGGCGGTCGTGCGGTCCTCGAAGGACACGTCGTCGACGACCAGTTGATCGTGGACGAGGGCCGCCGGAGTGTGACGGCCGTGGCGGCTGACCAACCACGACATGTACCGCGGGATCGAGGCGAAGTCCGTGCACGGGAGGCTCTCGGGCGTCACGCGGATCGGCGCCTCGCCGGTCGGGTTGTACTGGAAGCCGAACGTCGCCGGGATGCGGAACTCCTTGTCGTCGATCTGCTCCACGATGAAGACCGCCGGCTGTTGGCAGTCGTCGAGGGCCGAGAACGGCATCGTGTCGTTCAACCATTGCCACTGCCTCGACTCACCGGCGTCGGCCGGGCCGAGGTCCGGCGGCGGCGGCGGCGTGTTCAGCTCGGGCCGGGCCGCATCGACCGTGGTCATCGGCATCTCCTTGTCCTCTCGACGTCACGACGTGGCGTGTGAGGACTAGAGGTGCGCCGGCCGTCCTGAGATACGCCGACCGTCGGACTCAGCCGACGAGGCCGCCGGCGCCATCGGCTCCGACCAGGGACACGGCCGCGGCGGGCCGGCCCTCGTCCATCACGCGGCCGCCGGCGCCATCCGTCGCGCCGGGAGTGACGTCGCCTGCATCGTCAGCGAACACGGCGAAGCCAGCCCCGGCGCCGGTCTCCGTGAGCGCGTCGGCCGACGTCGCCAGCACGGCCGCACCGAAGCCGGCGGCATCGTGCCCGGCGTCGTCCGCCGCCGGCTCGACGCGCCCGCCGAACCCGGGCTCGCTCGGCACGTCCGCCA
Source organism: uncultured Acidimicrobiia bacterium (assembly GCA_963719775.1). GTDB lineage: Bacteria > Actinomycetota > Acidimicrobiia > Acidimicrobiales > Ilumatobacteraceae > JALZMG01. Next base: position 57,708 of record CAVRCY010000008.1, on the reverse strand, counting down.
GCGCGATCGACTGGTCACCGAGGCCGAGCCGGGCCGTTGCACTGCCGTCGCGCGTCGGAGCTGCCGCGGCTTCGATCCCGGTCTGGCGCACGTCGAGGTCGATCAGCCGCAACCCGTCGTTGCTCCACTCCTCCCACTTGGCCTTGAAGGAGGGCCAGTCAGCATCGGCCCACATGCCGTACCGTCCCGTGCCGGCGCGGAACACGCCGAAGTACCGCACCTCGTTGCCGACGTTGACGGCATTGAGATCGACGAGTCGCAGGCCCTCGTTCGACCAGGCTTGCCACTTGTCGACGAAGCTCGTCCACGAGGCATTGGCCCACAGCCCGTAGGCGTCGGTCCCGGCGCTGAAGACGCCGGAGTAGCGCAGACCTCCGGACGTCTCGAGCACCTTCAGGTCGGTGAGCCGCAGACCGTCGGCGGTCCATTCCACCCACTTGTTGCGGAAGCTGTCCCACGACGCGTCGACCCAGAGCCCGTAGGCGCCCGTGCCGGCGCGGAACACGCCGGAGTACCGGGTCGTGCCGCCGACGCGGACAGCGTCGAGGTCCGTCAAGCGCAACCCGTCGCCCGACCAGGTCTGCCACTTGTCACGGAAGCTGTTCCACGACGCGTTGACCCACAGCCCGTACCGGCCGGTGCCCGCCTCGAACACACCGCCGTACAGCGTCGTGCCGCCCGGCCGGTAGACCTCGAGGTCGCGCAGGCGGAGCCCCTGGGCCGACCACTCCTGCCACTTCTCGAGAAACCGCGCCTGGTCGGCGCCGACCCACAGCCCGTACTGGTCACCTCCGGCGAGGAAGGCTCCGGAGTATCGGGCGCCTTGCGGGAACCCGAGGTGATACGGCGTGAACGCGCACATGGCGAAGTCGTTGGACCGCATCAGGCATGCCACGCCACCGTTGGCGGCGCAGGTCTCGCAGTTGCCGTTCGGCCGGCCGAAGTATCCCCACGATCCGCCGCAATTGCAGTTGCTGCTGGCGTACTCGTCGGGGGCCCCGAAGATGTGCCCCGTCTCGTGGGCGAAGACGCGGTCGATGTTGTCGGGTCCCCACCCGTCGTTGGCGTAGTCCATGACGAGCCGTGGCCCGCCGATCGAGGCGTAGGCGAACCAACCCACTGGGTACTTGGTGAAGAAGGCGCAGTAGGCCCACTCCGTGCTGTTGGTCGAGCGCAACTGCTCGACATAGTCGTGCACGCCGTCCGTCCCTGCGCCGAAGCCGAGGCTGGCCATCGCCGGGTCACGCCAGAGCGCTTCCTTCTGGCCGGAGGTCAGATCGGCAGGCCCCGGCCGCACGCGCAGGGTGACCGTCTGGATGTCGTAGACGAACCGGACGCCGGTCGGTGAGCTCTGCGCGCCGAGCCAGCCGAGACCGTTCTGCACCTCGGCGACGACCTTGACGCGTTCGTCGGGCGAGAACTTGAGGGCGGCGGTCGGTCCCTCGACGATGATCACCCCCACGCTCACACTGCCAGTGAGGCGGGCGCTGGTGGGTGCGGCGGCACGGGCGGCGGCGCGATGCTCGTCGATCTCGTGGAGCTCGGCGCGCACCTCCGGCGGCGGGTCCGGGGGCAGCACATCGGACTCGATGTCGTCCCACGTCACCCCCTGGTACGGCCGACCCGCTTTGTCGTCGGCGTACTCCTCGGAGCGCCGGAGGGCGAACGCGGCCAACCCCAACGCCTCGACGTCCGAGATGGTCGCCGTCACGTCGTCGGCCGCCTCGTCGGGCGTCGCCGCCAGCACGCCGTCACGCACCGCCGGCACGCCGTCGGAGCCGGCCAGCGGCTGGACGATCAGTACCCGCTCGCCGTACTGGTGCACGACGCCCGCCGAACGGTCGAGCTCTGCGGTGACGCGCTCGACGGCCGCCGATTCGACCCCCGGCCGGAGGAGGACGAGGTGCTCGTCGTAGCCGATGTCGCCTGCCATGGCATCCTCCTTGCTGTCGGTCGCCCCGCCTGCGCCCCTGCTGACGGGATCGTTCAGTCATCCTCGTGATACGGCGGATCGGGCGGTTGGAACCCGGTGGTGTCCCACGAGAGTCCGTCACCCGGGCGCACCTTGGCACCCTCGTCGAGCCGCGCCCGCCAGGCATCGACGAAGAGCAGCTCGGCGGGCGAGAGGTGGGCCACGTCTTCGGCGCCTGGCCGGTCGTCGGCGGTGAAGATGCGCAGGCGATCGGCGCCGGCGACCTGCCTGGGCTCATCGGGTGCGACGACGACTCGACCCATCGTCTGGGCACCGTCGACCTGGGCGCTCAAGCGGACCGCCGCCTCGCCGTCGGCGGCGATCACCAGGACGTCGGCCACGGCCTCACTCTGGGGCGAAGAGTGCCGTGCGTCAAGCGAGGACCGGCCACCTGACGCCGCGGTTCTCCGTGGATCTCGCGGCCAAGAGTGGCCTTGACTTTGGGTCAGTTCCGCTTTCCTCCGGGTGCCGGCGCCGTCAGTCGTCGAGGACCTTGTCGGCTTTGCGGTCGATGCGCTCCCGTTCCTGCTTGGTCAGGTTGCCGGCGTCCCGTTGCTGCGCCGCTCGGGCCTTGGCGTTGCGGGCGTGCGCCTTGTCGGGCATCGGGTAGTTGCCCGACTGCCGCTTGGCGGCGTTCGTCCTCGCCTTCTCAGGCAGGCCGAAGTCCTTGGCAGGCAGCTTCTCACGCTTCTTGGCGCTCAGGTCGGCCATCGTGCGCTCCTCTCGTCGCCCTGCGGGTGTACCCGCTGTGGGCAGTCGCCGAACAACGCACGCCGATGCGGAGGTCACCCGATCCCGGCGGCTTGCTCCTTCTCGAGCTCGGCCAGCTCGGCGTCGAGGTCGGGGGGTGCCTCGATGTGGACGCGCGGCAGGATGCGGTCGAGCCAGCGGGGGATCCACCAGTTGCGGTCGCCGAGGAGCTCCATGGTGGCGGGGACGAGGAGCAGTCGGACGATGGTGGCGTCGATCAGCACGGCGACGGAGAGGCCGAGGCCGAACAGCTTGACGACGCGATCGGCTTCGCCGAGGAAGCTGCCGAAGACGACGACCATGATGGCGGCCGCCGCCGTGATGACGCGGGCGGTGGAAGCGAGGCCGTCGGCGACGGAGGTGCGCGCGTCGCCGGTGCGGTCCCATTCCTCACGCACACGGGAGAGGAGGAACACCTCGTAGTCCATCGACAGCCCGAAGACGATGGCGAACAGCATCATCGGGACGAACGGCTCGATGGGGGCGCCTTCGATGTCGAGCAGGCCACCACCCCATCCCCATTGGAACACGGCGACGACGATGCCGTAGGCGGCGCCGATCGACAGCAGGTTCATGACGACGGCCTTCAACGGCACGAGGAGGGAGCGGAAGACGACCATCAGCAGGAGGAAGGAGAGTCCGAGCACGGCGGCGAAGAACCATGGCAAGCGGGCCGAGAGGTAGTCCGTGAAGTCGACGCCGATGGCGACTCCACCGGCCACCGCGACGTCCAACCCGGCGCCTTCCGTGGCCGGGGGCAGTACGTCGTCGCGCAGCCGGTTGACCAGGTCGGTGGTCGCCTCGTCCTGCGGTGCGGTGGTCGGGACGACGCGCCACAGCGCGGCCGTCGGGGCCGCCTCATCGTTGGTGATCGGGGCGCTGACGAACGCCACGCCGGGGTCGGCGGCGATGGCGTCGGTGACGGCTTGCAGGGCGGCGGGGTCAGTGCCGGGCGGGACCTCGGTGGCCAAGCTGAGGGGGCCATTGAAGCCCGGTCCGAAGCCGTCGGCGAGCAGGTCGTAGGCCTGGCGGGTGGTGGTGTCGGCCGGGTAGTTGCCTTCGTCCGAGAACCCGAGACGCAACCCGAAGATGGGGATGGCCAAGAGGATGAGGGCGGCGGCGCCGGCCAGCACGGCGTTCCACGGGCGATGCTGGATGACCCGGCTCCACCGGTAGGAGAGCGTCTCGCGCAAGGGTTTCGGCTCGCGGGCGAGGACCTGCTTGCGGAGCGGGGCGACGGCGAAGCTGGCCAGCAGCACGACCACGGCCACCGGCAGGGTGAACACGATCAGCGCCGGCACTCCGAGGCCGACGCCGACGAGGGCGATGGCGATCAGTCCGGCGGCGATCAGACCGCGCCGGCGGGTCACCTCGATGCGTTCACCGGCGAAGCCGAGCAACGCCGGCAGCAGGGTCAGCGAGGCGACCAACGTCATGGCCACCACGACCGCCGCCCCAATCGCCAGACCGGACACGAAGCTGAGCTGCATGATCAGCATGCCGAGCAGCGAGATGACGACCGTGGTGCCGGCGAACACGACGGCCCGGCCGGCGGTGTTCATGGCGATCAGCGTGGAGGCCTCGACGCTGTACCCCTTGTGCAGGTTCTCGCGGAACCGGGTGACGATGAACAAGGCGTAGTCGATGCCCACGCCGAGACCGATCATCACCCCGATCGTCGACGTGAAGTCGGGCATGTCGACGACCTTCGAGAGTAGCCCGGCGATCATCGTCCCCGACACGATGCCGGCCAACGCGACGCCGATCGGCAGGCCCATCGCCAGCACGGACCCGAAGGCGATGATCAGGATGACGATGGCGAACCCGAGCCCGAGCGCCTCCGAGGACGGCACCTCGAACTCGGCAAAGGCCTGGCCACCAACCTCGACCCGCAAACCCTCGAGCGACGGGATGGCTGCCCGGATCTCGTCGCCGATCGTCACGGTCTCCTCGAACGACGCATCCGAAGGCGCCTCCAACTCGGCGTAGGCGATCGTCCCGGCGCCGTCTTCGGAGATCTGTGCCTCGTTCCCCGGCGCATAAGGGCTGGCCACCGACTGCACACCGTCGATCTCCTCGACCTCCGCCAAGAAGTCCTCCATGACCTGGCGGACCTGCGGATCCTCGACGCCCTGCTCGGCCTCGAACACGATGTTGCCGACCTGTCCAGCGCCCTGCCCACCGAACCGGTCATCGAGGATGTCGATCCCTCGCTTGCTCTCGACGTCGGGGAGCGTGAAGTCAGAGCGGTAACCGGAACCCGCCGCGCCGACCACCGCTCCCAGCACGACGAGACCGAGCACCCACAGCAAGAGGACCCGCCGACGGCGACGGAAACACACTTCGGCGAGACGCTTCAACACGGGACGTCCTTTCGGGGGCGGGGGGTGGGAATTGCAACAGCGGCATCGATGCCGGACCGACCTTCAGCCGGCTTGATACACCACGGTTACGGGCTCCCAGCGAGGAACGTGGACGGACGATCCTGCCCGTCCATTGAGGCTCTCGCGGGCCCGTTCGGCAACATGACGTTGGTCACGAGATCGTGCCGCGACGACAGCGCACGTCAGTGGCCCGACAGCCCACCGACAGCCTGATCGGTGATCACCTGCGGCCGCTCGTCGAGCCGACACCCCGGTGGAGACCAGCGCTCGGGGGTGAACCGAGCTCGCCCTGAGCACGAGGCAACGGCCTCGGCGGCGGGGCATGCACCACGGTCGCGCCCGCAGGCGGCGAAGTCGCAGAGGCGACACATCCAGCCGCCGGGCGGCGACTGACCCTGCTGGCGTTCGGCCAGGCGTTCGAGGGCCCGCGCCCCCAGCAGCTTGCCCATCAGCTTGGAGAGCTGGGTCCGTTCGCTCGCCGTCAACGGGCGGAGCAGCTGCTCGATGGCCTCCGCCCGAGCGCCGCGGACGGCGCGGGCAGCCCGCCGTCCTCGCGGGGTGAGGGTCACGATCACGTTGCGCCGATCGGCGCCGGCGCGACGGTCGACGTAGCCATCGGCGACCAAGCGGTCGACGAGTCGAACGCCTCCCGACGGTGTCAGCCCCACGACCCGACGAAGCTCGTCCACCGAGCGCCCGCGAGGCGCCTCGTACAGCGACGTCAGTGCCGCAGGGGCGGCGTCGGTATGGCCAGCGGCCTGCGCGGTCGCCTGTCGGATCTCATCCGCGGCGACGAGCGCGAACGCGCCGGTGACGTTCGTCGCGTGGTCCGACTGCGCCCTGCTCACTTCGATCTGTGTACCTCTGTTTGGCCCCGATCAACCTCGGGTATATGTATGACTCACACATATTTACCCGAGAGGAGCCACACATGGCCAGCCCGATCAGTGCCTCGTTCGAGATCACCAACTGGGACGAGCACCAGTTCGACCGGCGTGCCGGAGCAGCCAAGTTGACCCGGGCCAAGGTCGGGAAGTCCTACGCCGGCGACATCGAGGGAGACTCGCTGACGGAGTGGTTGATGGCGTACGCCGCTGATGGCACGGCGACCTTCGTCGGTCTCGAGCGCATCGACGGGATGATTGGCAACCGACGCGGCACGCTCGTGCTCCAGCACGTCGGCGCGTTCCAGGACGGCGCGGCGACTGCCGACCTCACCGTGGCGAGCGGGTCGTGCACCGGCGAGCTCGCCGGTACCAGCGGTCGAGGTGACTTCCGTGCCGACCCCGCCGGCTCCGTGCGGCTCGAGCTACAGCTCCCGTGAAGCCGTAGTTCTTCGTTGATTTCACGGCCAGAAGTGGCCTTGACTTTGGGTCAGTTCCGTTCGGGGGAGTACGGTTTTCGTCATGACGGAATTAGGGCGGTGCCGCTGGTGCAGGAGGGTGCTGCCCGAGCGAGGCGGGCGCGGCCGACCGAGGGTCTTCTGCTCCCAACGCTGCCGACAGTGGGAGTGGGTCAGCCGGCAACGTGCCGCCGAGCTCGAGCTCAGCGAAGGCGAGTTGGTGATGGCCAAGACGACGCTCGACGAGTTGCACGACGATCTGTACGTCCTGGCCTGCGCGGTGGACGACGCCGAGCACGACCTGCAGGCCGCCGGCAACACACCGACGGGACCCGAGCTGCGCCGCATCCTCGACTGGCTCCTGACCGCGGCGAGACCCCTCCGCAACCGAGAGCTGCCCGCACCATCCACCCCACCCCCAAAATCGTCATGACGGAATAGGGCCGGCGCCCGAGGTGAGCGGTGAGCGCAGGAGGCGCGCTCACCGCTCACCGCGCTGGATCATCGGCGGGTGCGGTCAGCGCCGTTCATGGGGGGTTGCAGGCGAGCCGTGGTGCGTGAGCATGGGGCAGCCAGAGATTATGGGCGCCAGCCAATGGCGCCTCGGCGCCGAGCGCTGGCGCCCATAATCATCGTTATGTCAGGTTGACGGTCCCATGTCGTGCAGCCAGCCGGGCGCTGACCTGCGCGAGCGGAGGATGGGGCTGGCCCACCTGGCCCGTTCCGCCGAAGTTCCTTGCGTCCGCTCGCAAGGAGGCTGCGTCTCGATGTCCAACCGGTCCGCGCGTGCCGCGACGCGCCCGCATCTGCCGTGCCGGCGCCGTCGTGGCACTGACCGCCGGTCTCACCGCCGGCGCGACGTCCGTCGTGTCCGCAAGTGCATCGGCGGCCGCCCACGCTCCGGCGTCGGTGGACATCGTCGGATTGCGCAAGGGGGCCTCCGGTGACGCCGTGCGGGCACTGCAACAAGCGTTGGTCAGGGTCGGCGTCGGGGTGGTTGGCGGGGTCGATGGCTACTTCGGCTCGGCCACCGAGTCATCGGTGCGCTACTTCCAACGCCAGCATGGCCTCAGCGTGACCGGCGTCGTCAGCGAACGCACCGCGGCCGCGCTCGGGTTGGCCGGCGGGGGGGCGCCGTCATCGCCACCGGCCCCAGGAGGTTCCGCCGCCAGCCTCGGGCTCGGCTCGACCGGCGATGCCGTCCGCCAGCTCCAGCAGCGACTGATCGACGTCGGGTTCCCCATCCGTGGCGGCGCCGACGGGGTCTTCGGCGGCTCCACGGTCGACGCCGTGCGCGACTTCCAGGAAGCGCAGGGCTACAAGATCACCGGCCGCACGAACCCGGCCACGCTGAAGGCGCTCGGTCTGACGGCGGCTGCCCGGCAGCAACCCGGTGGCTGCCGCACCGGCAGCGGCCAACGCCACTGGTGGGATGGGCCGAGGCGCGCGCGGGGGCTCGGTCACGGTGCTGCAGCGCGCCCTTGTCAACGCCGGCGTCGCCTTGCCCGGCGGCGCCGACGGCGTTTTCGGCACGGCAACGGAGAACGCCCTGAAGTCCTTCCAACAGTCGAAGGGCCTCGGCGTGACCGGAGTGCTTGACGACCCGACGGCAGCGGCGCTCGGGCTCAACGGTCACAGCACGCCGTCGGCCGCCCCGTCACCGTCGTCGACCTCCGGCGGCTTGCAGCTCGGCGCGCGCGGCCAGGCGGTCGTCGAGCTCCAGCAACGAATCATCGCCCTCGGCTGGACGCTGCGCGGCGGCGCCGACGGCGTCTTCGGGGCGGCGACGCAGAACCGGGTGATCATGTTCCAGGAAGCCAACGGCCTGCCGAAGACCGGCGCCGTCGACGCCCGCACCGCCCGCCTGCTCGGATTGAGCGGAGCGGCGCCCGCCGCGTCGAGTGGCGGCTCGTCCGGTGCGACAGCGGCTGGCTTCGCCAAGTTCAACGAACGTGGCACCCGAGTTGTGGCGTTGCAGAGCGCGCTGCTGGCAGCCGGGATACCTGTCCCCGGTGGCGCCGACGGCGTGTTCGGCTCGAGCACGAGCGGCGCGATCATGTCGTTCCAGCGCGCTCGCGGGCTGACGGTCTCCGGGAGGGTGGACGAGGCGACAGCGGCGGCGCTCGGGCTGTCCGCGGCCCAGGAACCCGCAGCCGGCCCACGCGTCGACGTGGCCCTCGAGGCCAAGCCGGTACAGGGGCCGTGCGACTACGGCGACTCGTGGCTGGCGGACCGCGAGCAACGGTCGCCATGCACCTCGGCACCGACATCATCGCCGCCGAAGGCAATCAGCTGTACGCCGTGGCGACGGGCACGATCACCCAGACCTACGCCGACGCGCCGGGCTCGCGCTCGGGCAACGCGCTGAAGCTGGCGCGCGCCGACGGGACGTACTTCTACTACGGCCACCTCGCCGCCATCGCCCCGGGCATCGGGGTGGGCACGTCCGTCACCGCCGGCCAGCTGGTCGGATACCTCGGCCGCACCGGGAACGCCGGCACACCCCATCTCCATCTCGAGGTCCACCCGGGCGGCGGCGCGGCCGTCAACCCCTCCCCCATCATCGGGGCGATCGGAGCCTGCTGACCCGTCTTGGTCCGCGGATCGGCGCAGTCCGCCGCCGATCCGCGGACCAAGCGGTCGATCGTCGGCCACGTCCGCCGACGCAGTGCTGGCCGGCCACGACGCCGACCTCAGCTTCCTGTGACGCACGTCCCCGCCTGGTAGACAGCGGCGTGCCGCTGAGCATCGACGTGCAGTTCAACCAGGCCACGCTGGGCTGGCCCGAACTGCGCGATCGGGCGCTCGCCGCGGAGGCAGCCGGCTACAGGGCGGCGTGGGTCTTCGATCACCTCGCCGGGCAATCGCTGCGGGGCAGCTCGATGCTCGAAGCCTTCACCCTGCTCGGCGCGCTCGCCGCATCGACGACGACCATCGAGCTGGGGACGATGGTCGCCAACGTGAACAACCGAACGCCCGCCGTGCTCGCCGTCGCCGCCGCCACGGTGGATGCCATCTCCGACCGCCAGTTCCATCTGGGCCTGGGCGCCGGCGGGTCGCCCAACAGCCGATGGTCGGCGGAGATGCGGGCCGTCGGTCAAGCTCCGGCGGCGGCGGTCGAGGCTCGCCACGCCGCGGTAGCCCGCACGCTCGACACGCTCGACGTCGTGTGGGCTGCCGACCGCGGTCCGGAGCTGGCGACGTTCCCGCTCCCCCGCCGATCGCCCGACGGTGCTGCTCGGCGTCAACAGCGTCGCGTTGGCCGTGATCGCGGCGCGCCGCACCGACGGGATCAACGTGGCGTGGGACCACCCCGCCCGCGACGAGCTGCTGCAGGGCGCCCTCGCCGCGCGTGGCACTCGCGACGACTTCCTGTTGACGACGTGGACGCATTGGGACGAGGGCCTGCTGGACGAAGACCACCCGGCGCGTCGGGCGATGGCCGATCGCAACATGGATCGGCTCGTCCTGCTCGTGCCCAGCGCCATCGACGCCGATCGAATCGCCGCAGCCCCGATCAGCTGAGAGCCGCGCATCAGCGGAACGGCAGCAATCGATTGACCCAGTCGACGGTCTCGTCGAGCCAGCCCATCAGTGCCAGCGTCGACGAGATGATGGTCGGCGGTCGGCTGATCAGTGTGTCGGAGAGCAGGACGCGCGTGAAGTCGACGTCGACGGTGTTCGGCGGTCGCACGTCGCCGGTCCGAGTTCGGAACTCCACCTGCGCGTGCTCGTTCATGATGCGCATCACCTCTCGGGCGATGACCCCGTAGCCGATCGTCGTGGCGTGGACGCCGTCGAGCGAGAACAGGCCACCCTCCGTGCGTCCGCCCCGGCCCGACTCGAAGAAGCGCGTGCTCGGCACCGGCTGCAGCGCGGCCAGCTCGGCCGGCAGCGTGTACGGCTCCCACCACGCCGGCCGCGCCGACGGGTCCTCCAGGTACCGCTTGGTGGCGAGGCTGTCGAGCAGCGCGCCCAGGTCGAACACGTACCAGTCGCGACCCTCCTGGCGGGCCGCCCTGACGGAGGCGATGATCGTGGCGTTGTAGGCATCGATCGCCGAGTCGATGGTGCGGGCCTCCTGCTCCGTCAGATGGTCGTCGCGATCGACGTCGAAGTCGTCGTCGTCGATCCACGGCCGCACGTAGTACGGGAAGTAGCGGGAACCACGGGCGGACTTGCCACGCCACCCCCTGGCGATCGGCGCGATCGTGACTGACGGAACCGTGGCGACGATCACGTGGCGGGCCTGCACCGCCTTGAGCGCGGTCACCATCGGCTCCCACTCGGCGTCGAAGTGGGCTGGTTGCCACACGTTGTGGGCGCGCTTGGTGTCCAGGCGCCGCTTCGGCGTGGCGTCCAGGTAGTCGGGCGGCGTCCAGCGCACGTCGAGGTGGACGACGGAGCCGAGCGCGTGGTTGGCCCCGAGCATGACGACGAGCGTCTCGATCCCTGGCCCGGGCCCACCGCCCTCGACACCCTCCTCCCCCATCGCCCGGGCCGCCTGCAGCACGGTGCGGGCCGTGCCGTCGGCGGCGCGGCAGCTCTCCAGGACCGTGCGCCAGGCCCGGTCGTTGTCGTGCTCCACGAGCTGGTTCATCCAGTTGTCGTCGGTCGGACCGGCGAGGCGCTTGGCGATGACGTCGGCGTCGAGCAGCTGGACGTCGAGCAGGTCGGCTCCATAGACGCCGAGGTTGTGGTACGGGGCGGACGTCGGCGGGACGACCAGGCCGGGCCCGCGCTCCCACCAGTCCTCGATGCCGTCCATGTGCGACTGCACGAAGCGCAGCGCCTTGAGCGCCTCCCACCAGTCGAGTCGCTCGCCGACGCGGTCCTCCAGCCCTCGCAGCAGGCGTTCGAGGTCGAGGGGCAACCCGCCGGGCCCGCTGGGCGGCTCGTAGGTCGGGTACCGGAACCCGATGCCCGCACGCAGCCCCATCTCGTAGGCGACGACCGCCGGCCACGACAGGTCGGTGCGGAAGATGGCCCCGCTCATGAACCCGTGCGTCAACGAGTCGCCGATCGTCACCAGCCGGTTGGCGGGTCGCCCGGTTCGATCGACCGGGACGGCGATGCCGAGCGTCGGATCCCGCTCGGGGCGACGAGGCTCACGGCGGATCCTGACCTTCGGACGAACCTCGCGTCCACCTCTGACGACCATGACCGACCCCCTCTCCGGTGTGGCCCGGCAATGGTAGGCGCAACGATCAGCGGAGGATCTCGATCAGCAGCACCCACGCCTGGGCCAACGCGCTCGAGGACGGTGATGATCACCGCCGCCGGCAGCCAGTACAGCCCGCCGAGTGTCTCCGTCGCCGCGCCGATGCCACCGATGACCGTCGGCACGACGAGCAGCGCGATCGGGACGGCGCTGGCGAGGAGCCACTGACGCTTCGTCCGGTGCGGTGACAAGTCGGCCAACGAGTTGAGCGGGACGAGCAACGCACCGGCGAGCAGACCGACGACCACCAGTTCGATGCCGAGGGCGGTGTTCGGCTGCCCCGGGATGAGCAGCAGCACGGCGATGACGAGCGGCGTAGCGAGCGCGACGAGGGTGGAGATGGCACGGTGGACGTTGCGCGAGTCGGAGAGGATCTCGCGCACGTTGATCGACGTGGCCACGAAGAGCAGACCCAACAGCGCTGCCGTCGCCCCGGCCACCGCGACGGCGAATTCATGCCACTGTGCGGCGTCGTAGGCGGCGTTCACGCACGGCAGTCTTTCCAACCGATCCGCCACGGCGGTGGATCCCGGCGCCGGCGCCGCCTGGCGGGTAGCCTGACGGGTGCTGACGAACCCATCCGGGAGAGCCCGTCGCGCCGTTGGGAGCGGGGCGGGCGCCGAAGGAGCAACCACCCCGGAATCTCTCAGGCCTCGGGACCGGATGGGTGAGGCGACGCTGGAAAGCAGCACGACCTCCGCAGGGAGGCGGGCTCACCGAAGGGGAAAGCCCGGCAACGGCGCCGGGCGAAACTCTCAGGTCCCATGACAGCGCGGGGCGACCGGATCGATGCACGTTCGGAGCCCAGATGCCAACACCACTCGCCCAGCTGATCGATGAGTTCGTCGACCGCCATGTCGGCCCGACCGAGCCGGAGCTCGAACGGATGCTCGACGTCATCGGCGCCAAGTCGCTCGACGAGCTCCTCGACCAGACCGTGCCGGCGTCCATCCGGTCCGAGGTGGCGCTGGACCTGCCGGCAGCCCGCACAGAGCCGGAGGTGCTCGCCGCGCTCCGAACCCTGGCGGCGCGCAACGCGGCGCGCACCAGCCTGATCGGCATGGGCTACACCGGCACCGTCACGCCGCCGGTGATCCAGCGCAACCTCTTGGAGAACCCGGCGTGGTACACCGCCTACACGCCCTACCAGGCCGAGATCAGCCAGGGTCGGCTGGAGGCGCTGCTCAACTTCCAGACCATGGTGGCCGAGCTGACCGGGCTGCCGGTGGCCAACGCCTCCCTCCTCGACGAGGCGACGGCGGCCGCCGAGGCGATGGCCATGGCTCGCCGTCTGACGAGGGTGGAATCCCAGCGGTTCGTCGTCCACCACGACACCCATCCGCAGACGATCGCCGTCCTCGCCACGCGCGCCGAGCCGGTCGGCATCGAGCTCGTCGTCGGCGACGTCGACGACCTCGCCGGTGGCTGCTTCGGTGCGCTGTTCAGCCTCCCGACCTCGACCGGCGACGTCGTCGATTGGCGGGCGGCCATCGAGCAGGTCCACGAGTGCGGCGGGCTGGCCGTCGTAGCCACCGACCTGCTGGCGTGCGTCTTGACGGTCCCGCCCGGCCAGCTCGGCGCCGACATCGCCGTCGGTTCGGCGCAGCGCTTCGGCGTGCCGATGGGGTTCGGCGGCCCGCATCCGGCGTTCATCGCGGTGCACGAGACGGCCGCCCGGTCGTTGCCTGGCCGGCTCGTCGGCGCCAGCACCGATACCGCCGGTCGGCCGGCGTTGCGCCTCGCCCTGCAGACTCGCGAGCAGCACATCCGCCGCGAGAAGGCGACGTCCAACATCTGCACGGCCCAGGTGCTGCTGGCCAACATCGCCGGGTTCTACGCCGCGTGGCATGGTCCGGATGGACTCGAGCGGATCGCCGAACGGACCCACCGGTTGGCCACGATCGCCGCCGCCGGACTCCGCGCCGCCGGGCACCGTCTCCGCCACGAGGCGTGGTTCGACACGATCACGGTCGTCGACGTCGACGCCGATGCCACGCTGGCTGCGGCGCGCCACCGCGGGCTCGACCTGCGCCGCGTCGACGACAGCACGGTCGGGCTGACGTTCGACGAGACGTCGACCCTCGACGTCGTCGAGCGGGCGCTGGCTGCGTTCGGGGCGCAGTTGCCACTCCAGCCCGACGAGGTGCCCGACGGGTTGCCGGCGTGGGCCCGTCGCGCCGATGCGTTCCTGACCCAGGCCGTCTTCCACCGCCATCACAGCGAGCACGAGATGCTCCGCTACCTGCGCCGGCTGGCCGACCGCGATCTTGCGCTCGACCGCACGATGATCCCATTGGGCTCGTGCACGATGAAGCTCAACGCGACCACCGAGATGTTGCCGATCACGTGGCCGGAGTTCGCCGACCTGCACCCGTTCGCACCCGACGACGATTCGGCAGGACTGCGGGCGCTGATCGCCGAGCTGGAGGCGTGGCTGGCCGAGATCACGGGCTACGACGCCGTCAGCGTGCAGCCGAACGCCGGCAGCCAGGGTGAGTTCGCCGGGCTGCTGGCGATCCGTGCCTTCCACCGCGCCAACGGCGACGACCAAAGGACCATCTGCCTGATCCCGGCCAGCGCCCACGGCACGAACGCGGCGAGCGCCGTGATGGCCGGGCTCGACGTCGTCGTGCTGGCCACCAACGGCAACGGCAACATCGACACCGCCGATCTCCACGCCAAGCTGGCCCAGGCGGGTGAGCGGCTGGCCGCGATCATGGTGACGTACCCGTCGACGCATGGAGTGTTCGAGGAGGCGATCGGTGAGATCTGCGCCGCCGTCCACGACGCCGGTGGCCAGGTGTACGTCGACGGGGCCAACCTCAACGCGCTGGTCGGCGTGGCTCGCCCGGGACGCTTCGGCGCCGACGTCAGTCACCTCAACCTGCACAAGACGTTCTGCATCCCCCATGGCGGCGGCGGCCCCGGCGTCGGGCCGATCGGCGTGCGGGCCCACCTCGCGCCGTTCCTGCCGGGCCATCCGCTGGGCCGTGAGCCGCAGCCGGTGGGACCCGTGTCGGCGGCGCCGTTCGGATCGGCAGGCATCCTGCCGATCTCCTGGGCCTACATCGCGCTCGATGGGTCCCGAGGGACTGGCCCGCGCCACGGCGGTCGCCATCTGCTCGGCCAACTATGTGGCGACGCGCCTCGGTGACCACTACCCGGTGCTGTACACGGGCCGGGCGGGACGGGTGGCCCACGAGTGCATCGTGGATCTGCGGACGATCACGAAGACCACGGGCGTGACCGTCGACGACGTCGCCAAGCGCTTGATGGACTACGGGTTCCACGCCCCGACGATGAGCTTCCCGGTCGCCGGGACGCTGATGATCGAGCCGACGGAGAGCGAGACCCTCGCCGAGCTCGACCGGTTCTGCGAGGCGATGATCGCCATCCGCCAGGAGATCGAGCGCGTCGCGGCCGGTGACTGGCCGCTCGAGAGCAGCCCGCTGCGCCTCGCCCCGCACACCGCCGAGGAGTTGCTCGGCGAGTGGGATCGGCCGTACGACCGGGCGCTCGGCGCGTATCCCCTGCCGTCACTGCGGCTGGCGAAGTACTTCCCGCCGGTGTCACGCGTGGATGCGGCCGGTGGGGACCGTCATCTCGTGTGCTCGTGCGCGCCGTTGGAGAGCTACGCGTCGACGTTGACAGACCGAACGGGCGACGCTGGCTAGCGTGCCACGGATGGCTGACACCGGCTCCGGCCGCACCGACCCGTTCGCCGACGTCATCTCCCTCGTGGCGGGGCCCATCGCCGCCGGCATCCGGTCCGTCGACCAACTGCGCCGGGGCGCCGAAGAGCTGATGAAAGGCCTCGAGAACTTCAACGCCACGATGGAGAACCTCAATGAGACGGCCGGACGCATCAACCGGCTGCTCAACGACTTCGAACCGACGATCCGGGCAATGATCCCGCAGATGAACCGCACCGTGAAGCTGGCCGATGAGCTGTCGGCCAGACTGGCGGGGCCGATCGATCAGGTCATCCCCGGACTCTCGTCGCTGGCCCAGACGCTCAACTCGCCGGTGCTCACGACGCTGCCCACCGATCTCGGCGAGTTCCTCAGGGTGATCAACGACCTGTCGCGGCGGATGTCACCGCTGTCCCAGATCGCCGAGCAAGCCGGCGGCCTGTTCGGGTTGCGCATCCCCGGCCTCGCCGGCGCGGCCGGCGACACCAGCCGGCGGCAACGGTCGAGCCGAGCCCCCCGGCGGCAGCGACGGCCCCGGCCCCGGCGAAGAAGGCCCCGGCGAAGAAGCGGGCGGCGAAGAAGCGGGCAGCCCAGAAGGCGCCGGCGAAGAAGAAGCGTCCGCGGCCCAAGGTTGAGGCCCCAGAACATCTGGGCGCGATCCTTCCCAACCGCCGGTCTGGGCACCGTTTTTTCCGACAGGTGGAAGGGATCGCGCCCAGATGTCAGCGACCGACGAACGGCGTCGCGACGACGACACCTGGCAGGGGCGTGCCGCGCACGTCGACCTCGACCGCCGAGCCCTCGCCGACGTCCGGTGGGACGAAGGCGAGGGCGATGCCGTGGCCGAGCACCGGTGAGAAGTTGCCGCTCGTCACGCGGCCGACGACGCGACCCTCGGCGAGCACGTCGCAGTCGGCGCGAGCCGGCCGGCGGCCCTCCGTCGCCACGCCCACGAGATGACGCTCGATACCGCGATCGCGCTCGGCGACCAGCGCGGCGCGCCCGCGGAACGATGGCTTGCCGAAGGCGACGACCCAACCGAGCCCTGCCTGCAGCGGCGTGATGCCCGGGCCCAGCTCGTGACCGTGGAGGGGAAACGCCGCCTCCAGTCGCAGCGTGTCGCGGGCGCCGAGACCGGCCGGCATGATGTCCGCGCCGACGATCGCCTCCCACAGCGCTGCAGCGGCGTCGGCCGGGACGGCGATCTCGACGCCGCGCTCCCCCGTGTACCCCGTCCCGGCGACGGTGCACGGGACCCCGTCCCACGTCACCGGCTGCACCCGGAAGCGGCCGACGCCGGCGGCCTCAGGAGCGACCGCCCCCAGCCGGTCGAGCGCCGCCGGTCCCTGCACGGCGAGCACGGCACGCTCGTGGGTCGTCTCCTGGCCGCCGACGGCGTTGCGCACGCGGTCGGTGTTGGAGGCGTTGGGCATCACGTCGAAGACGTCCGGATCGCCCTCGCCCCGTGGGTGCCACCAAACGATGAGGTCGTCCAGCACCGAGCCGTCGGAGTCATCGAGGAGGTGGGTGTACTGCGCCCCCCCCGGGGCCACCTTTGCCAGGTCGTTGGTCAGCGCCTCCTGCAGGCGGTCGAACGCATCGGCGCCCTCGACGCGCACCGTGCCGAGGTGGGAGACGTCGAACACGACCGCCTCGTTGCGGCACGCGAGGTGCTCCTTGATCGTGCCCGTCGGGTACTCCAGCGGCATCTCCCACCCGCCGAAGGGCACCATCCGGGCTCCCAAGCTGCGATGGATGGCGTCGAGCGGCGAGCGCTCGACCCTCATGTCGCCAGCGTCACGTGACCCGGCCGGCGGCCGTTGGGCACCTCCTCGCCGAGGGGCACGAGCTGGGCGTCGATGTCGTCCTTGACGCCGGCCAGCGGGAGCACGTTGAGCACGCCCTGGCCCTTGCGCAGCACGTCGACCAGCTCATCGCCGTCACACAGCACGACCTGGTGGCCGCTGATGACGATGTGCGCCGAAGCGATGTTGGACGTGACGTGGCGGCGCAGGTAGGTGAACACCTCGCGCACCGACTCCAGGCGGATGCCGGCATCGAGCAGCGTCTTGATGACCCGCAGCTCGAGCAGGTCGCGGTAGGAGTAGCGACGCCGGCTGCCGCTCCCGGAGGCCTCGACGAGCGACGGGCGCAGCAGGTCCGTGCGGGCCCAGTAGTCCAACTGGCGGTACGTGATGCCGACGATCTTGGCCGTCTGCGTGCCGCTGTATCCCTGTTCCGTCACGGCCCCAACACCTCCGTGTCCTGCGATGCGTCGTGTGGACGGCCGGTGCGACACCGGCGTAGTTACGACGTTGTGACCACCCGACGCTAGGGCCCGGGAGCCGAGCCGTCAAGGCTCGCTGCGCTCGCTCACCGTAACGATGGTTCGCTCGCTGCGCTCGCTCACCGTAACGCTGGTTCGCTCGCTGCGCTCGCTCACCGTAACGCTGGTTCGCTCGCTGCGCTCGCTCACCGTAACGCTGGTTCGCTCGCTGCGCTCGCTCACACTGAGAAGTCGTCGGGGTTCACGCGCTCGATGAAGTCACGGAACTCGTCGATGATCTCCTCGGCCTCTTCCTCGGGCTCCGGCGTCGGCTCCTGGCCGACCTCGTCGAGCAGCTCCTCGGAGGCGAACAGCGGGGCGGCGCAGCGCACGGCCAGGGCGATGGCGTCCGACGGCCGACTCGACATCACGGTCATCTGGCCGCCGGCGCGGCGCAGGTGCAGCTCGGCGAAGTAGGTGTGGTCGCGCATCTCCGTCACGACGACCTGCTCGAGGGCAACCCCGAGCTCGGTGAGCACCTGGATGAACAGGTCGTGGGTCAGCGGGCGCGGCGGGGTGACCCCTTCGAGCGCATAGTGGATGGAGGTCGCCTCCGGCGTCCCGATGTAGATCGGCAGCAGACGCTGCCGTCCGGCCTGTTCCCGCAGCAACACCATGGGCGTGTTGGCGGGGATCTCGACTCGTACCCCGACCAGCTCCAGCGGCACCACGCTTCCGATCGTACCGCTCGCGGCGGGACCGGGGGCGGCGCAACGCCAGCCGCCGCCGGGGGCCGAGGCCGGAGACGGCAGGTCAGATCTCGAGGTACCGGCGCAACGCGGCGCGCATCATGGCCGCCCGCAGCTTGCCGCCGAGCGTGTCGAGGTCGTCCAGCCGGGCCACCGCCTGGGCCCGCGCCTGCGGGTTGCGCTGGCGCAGCACGGGCAGGATCAGCTGCTCGTACAGGCCGGCCTCGCGCTCGGCCGATGTACGCCACGCCCGCAGGTGACGGGCGTCGACGCCGGCGCGCAGGAACCCGCCGGCGGCCGAGGCGATCTCCACCGCGTCGTCACCGTAGAGGTCTCCCCCGCCGCTGCGCTGGGTGACGACGCCATAGTCCTCCAGCTGGGCCAGCTGCTCAGGGGTCACGGACGCCATGGCGCACAACTCCTCGCGGTTGACGAGCACGCCCGGCAGCAGGCGGGCCGTCGGCGGGGGCGGATCGACGGGCCGCCCGTTGGCCGCTGCGGGTGGGGCGGACGCCGGCGTCGCCGGTGTCGCGGGCGTCGCCGGCGCGGTCGGCGTGGCGGGCGATGACGTCGGTGCCACCCGCCCGCGGGCAGCCGGGTGCTTGGCGACGATGGCGCCCGTCGGGCGTTCAGGGTCCGGGACGCCCTTCGACGGGGTGCCGTCCGGCGTCTCGATCTGGCCCGAGTCGATGCGGTCTTTGATGACCCGCAACGGGAGGAACTTCTCACGCTGCTCGCGCAGGATGAGGCGCAACAGCTCGACGTCGTCGTGGAAGAACTTGCGGTACCCGGACGGCGTCCGTTCCGGCTCGATGAGCCCCTGGCTCTCGAGGAAGCGGATCTTCGAGATCGTGACGTCGGGGAACTCTTCGAGCAGCAGGCCGAGGACCTCCCCGATCGACAGGTGCGACGGCCCTGCCTCAGCCATCGGCGCGCTCGAACAACACGAGGCGGAACTTGCCGATCTGCAGCTCGTCGCCGTGGTGCAGCACGGCCCGCTCGATCCGCTCCTGGTTGAGGTAGGTGCCGTTGAGTGAGCCGGCATCGGTCACGACGTACCCTTCGGCCGTCCGCTCGAGGGAGGCGTGCCGGCGGGAGACCGTGATGTCGTCCAACATGATCTCGCTGTCGGGATGGCGACCCAACCTCGTCACGTCGGACTTCAGCGTGAAGCGGTCGCCGGCCTGGGTGCCGGATCGCACGATGAGCACCGCGGCGTCGGTCGGCAGGTCGGCGAGCGGGACCACGATGTCGTCCTCGCTGCCGGGGGCGTCCTGCAGCGGGTCGACCGCGCCGATCGTGATCGTGTGATCGGTCGTGATGTCCAACGGCGCGCCACAGCTCGAACAGAAGCTGCTGTCGGGTGGGTTGCGGTGCCCGCAGTTGTTGCAGAACGTGTAGGCCACCCTCAGCCCTCGATGAGTTCCCGGTAGGCCGAGGCATCCAGCAGGGCGTCGAACTGGTCGGGCTCGGACATCTCGATGGTGCAGATCCACCCTTCCCCGTACGGATCCTCGTTGAGTGATTGGGGGGCGTCGGACAGCCCCTCGTTGACCTGCACGACGACCCCGGACACCGGGGCGTAGACGTCGGAGACCGACTTCGTGCTCTCGACCTCGCCGAACGTCTCGCCGGCCACCACGTTGGAGCCGACGGACGGCACCTGGACGAACACGACGTCCCCGAGGGCGTCCTGGGCGTAGTCGGTGATGCCGACCCGGGCCACGTTCCCGTCGCGGCTGACCCACTCGTGGTCGGCCGAGTACCGGAACTGGTCGGGGACGTTCATGGACCGTAACCGTATCGAAATCGCCGAGGCGGCTCAGCGGGAGACTCACTCATGTCACCGCCGTGCGGGCGGCCGCCACGCCGGCGCGGATCTTCGGCACGTACCCGATCCCCGTGACGATGCTGAGGCAGAGCCCAGGGATCCCGAGGATCCACGACCCGACGAGGAACAGTTCGTGAGCAGGGAAGTCGCTGTAGCCGAGCATGAACCCCGGGATGGCGAACATGAGCAGCGCGGTGGCCACCTTGCCGAGCCACGTCACGTCGAAACGGGCCATGCCGTAGAACACCGTGGCGATGGCGACGGCACCCCCCACGAGCAGCTCGCGGGCCAGCACGGCGATCATGAACCACAGCGGTCCGGCGCCATCGATGATGATCGCGACGACGGCGACGATGAACAGCAGGCGATCGACGGTCGGGTCGAACTTCTTGCCGAACTCGCTGACTTGCCCCAGCCGCCGGGCCAGGTAGCCGTCGACCCAGTCCGTCGCGCCCAGCCCGCCGAGCAGCCACGCCGCGCCTGCCCGGTTGTCGCGACCGAACAGGAGATACAGGAACAAGGGCAGGCAGAGCAGCCGGGCGAACGTGAACAGCGTCGGCACCGTGAGGATGCGATCGACCTCGCCCGCCGTGGCCGCCCGCACGGCGCCGACCTCGACCCCCGGCTCGCCCATGGACCTGATCGTAGGACCGCGACTCCGAACCGGTCACCCCATACCCTCGGAGCATGACGACCGTCTTCAGCCGGATCATCGCCGGCGAGCAGCCTGGGACGTTCGTGTGGCGGGACGATCGCTGCGTCGCCTTCCTGTCCATCAACCCGCTGGCCCACGGGCACGTGCTGGTCGTGCCCATCGAGGAGATCGACGAGTGGATCGATGCGCCGGCCGACCTGGTCGCCCATCTGTTCGAGGTGACCCGGATCATCGCCCTCGCCCAGCGCCAGGCCCTCGGCTGCCAACGAGTCGGCGTGATCATCGCCGGCTACGAGGTGCCCCACACCCACGTCCACGTCATCCCGACCAACTCCATGGCGGAGCTGGCGTTCGCCAACGCCGCCCGCTCCGTGGACCCCAGCGAGCTGGAGTCGGCGGCGCGTGCGATCAGGGCCGAGCTGCGCTCGATGGGCCGCTCCGAAGCAGCCGGCGAGGTCCTCGTCAGCGGCTCGGTGACGTACCGCCAGCGCGTCGCGCTGCCGCCTGGGGCGGTCGTCCTCGGTCGAGGTTCGGGATGTCTCGCGGGCGGACGCCGTCGCCGTGACGATCGCCCAGCAGACGATCGAGGCCGACCACCAGGTGCCGATCCCGTTCTCGATCGTCGTCCCGACGGCCGAGCTCGATCCGCGCCGCCGCTACGGCGTGTCCGCCCGCATCGAGGTCGACGGTCGGCTGGAGTGGATCTCCGACGCCCACCACGAGGTCGCCGTCGACGGCCAGACCGAGCTCGAGATCATCGTCGTGCCCGCCGGGCCGACGGACTGAGAGGGCCGTCAGCTCGGGTCGACCGGGTCGATCAGGTGCGCTCCCCGATTGCGGACGTTGTTGACTTCGGTGCCAACGGCCCGCACCTGGAGCAGCGAATCCGATGCCGGAACCAGCAGCTGGGAGAGCGATTCGATGTCGTCGTTGTTCGGATCGAGCCACGCACTCCACGCCGACTGCGGCAGGATGACCGGCATCCGGTCGTGGATCGGCGACATCGTGCCGTTGGCCGACGTCGTGACGACGGTCGCCGTGTGCAGCCAGTCGGTGCCCTCGGCGGCCGCCGGGTCGCGCCACGCCGACCACAGCCCGGCCACTGCTAACGGCTCGCCGTCGAGCCGGCTGATGAACTTCGGCTGCTTGGCCGGCTTGCCGGCCTTCGTCACAGGCCCCCCGGGCTGCCCGGCCTGCCATTCGTAGAACCCGTCCATCGGGATGATGCAGCGGTACTTGCGGAACACGCCCTTGAAGGCCGGCTTCGATGCCATCGACTCCGCGCGGGCGTTGATCATCCGCTGGCCGATCTTGCGCTCCTTGGCCCACACGGGGATCAGGCCCCAGTGGAAGACCTCCAGCCGCGCCTCGCCGTCGGCGCCGACGACGACGCCGTAGATGTCGTTGGTCGGTGCGACGTTGTAGTTCTCGCCCAGCGTCTCGCCCTCGAAGGCGGCGCCGAAGTACTCGGCGATCTTCTCGGGTGAGCTGGCAGACACGAATCGGCCGCACATGGCCGGACGGACGCTACCGGTTCACCGTCCCGACCCGAGGCTCTCGGAGCTCCCGGGGGGTTCCGGCGCCCCACCCGGGACGGACGCCCTCGGGTGCCGCGAAAGCCCCGGGTCTGGTGGGATCGGCTTGCGCCAACGCTGGCGCATCGCCCACACGACCCAGCCGACGAGCCCCACCGGGATCTCGAGCAGGTAGGTGTACCCGCGGAACAGGAAGACGGCGGCGGCCGACCCGACGTCGTTGCCCCCGAAGGCGATCAGGGCGGCCACCGTGCCGGCCTCCACGAACCCGACGCCGCTGGGCGTGATGGGGACGGCCGTCAACAGGTTGGCGAAGGCGAACGCGGCGAGGACCTCGATCCAACCCAGTTCGTCGTTCGTCGCGCCGAGCATCCGCACGCACATCAGGAGCAGGAGGTACTGGCCGACGTTGTAGAGCAGCATCCACGCCGTCATTGCCTTCCAGCGGGCCCGCACCAACCCCAGGCTGCGGTGCCGGAAGTCGACGACGGCGGTGTCCCAGCCGACGGCTGGGCGACGCCGCACGAGGCGCATCAACCACGAGCCGGCACGCTGGGCCAACTCGCCGATTCGTGCGGCCAGCGCCTCGCTGCGCAGCACCAGGGCCAACACGACGATGCCGGCGATCAGCAGCGCGGCGCAGATCAACGGCCGGCACCACCAGGCCGGCCGTGCTGCGTCCGGCGATCACGAGGATCGTCAAGGCAACGACGGGCAGCCCCATCTTCATCAGCACGTTCCAGATCCCGGTGACGAGGATCGACAGCGTGACACTCGGCGCGGCGAAGCCCCACGACATCGTCATCGTGTAGGTCGCCGCTACCCCAGCCGCGCCGCCGAACGGCACGACGTTCGACACTGCGCTGCCGGCAAAGTTGACGACGAGCGCCTGGGGGTGCGTCAACCCCGGCAGGGACGTCGTCAGCACGCCGCTGTAGACGACCATCACGAGGATCCAGAACGCCGTCAGCTCGATCCACTCAGCGGTCGTCAGCTCCGTGATGGACTCGAAGATCTCGGCGTACCCGGAACCGGTGATCTTCGGGATGGCGAAGGCGAACAGCACGACCACGAAAGCGAGCGAGACGACGATCTCGAGGATCCGGCGACGCGGCGACTTGACGGCCAGCTCGTGCTCGACGAGATGACCAGGCACCTTCAACGCGTCGATGCCGGCGGCCTGCGTGACCTCCGGATCGGGAAGGTTCTTCATGCCCGGGCTCGATCCAGCGTGGCGAACACGTCCGTTTCGGCGGCGCCTCGCGCCAGTGAGCGGTCGACGAACCACTCGGTGCCGAAGGCGGCGGCGAACCACTCGTCGGGGAGCGCCAAGAACACCGCCAGGGTGCGCACGGTGGTCCCGCCCGAGGTCGTCTGGCTGACGTGCGCCTCCATCGACGCCCGCTTGGCGGCGAGGACGTCGCGCACGTCGACGGTGTGGGTGATGTCGGCAGCGGCGGTGTACACCGTGGCGAGATCGGGCGGTACGAAGTCCTCCGGCAGCTGCAGCCCCAGGGTCGGCACGACATCGACGGCGAGCGCCAGCAGATCGCGGCTGATCGTCGCCTCGAGGACGACCGGCGTTCCGGCCCGCGTCGCAGCCTCCCGCCCGACGGCGTGGACACGCACGTGATCGGGATGGCCGTACCCGCCGAGCGGGTCGTAGATCGTCAGGACGTCGGCCGTCTCCTCGCGGAGGATGGCCGCCAGCCGCGCCGCCGGTTCGTCGACCGGCGTCGCCACGAACGAGCCGGGAGCCGGCACGCCCGCACCGGACCCCGAATCGCCGTAGCCGAGCACCTCGACGCGGGCGACGCCGAGGGCGGCCGCCGACCGGTCGAGCTCGGCGAGGCGCAGGTCGCCGAGGTCATCGAAGGCCACGGCCAGCGATCCGTCGGCGTCGCCACGCTCGCCCCGCGTGGCGACCACGAGCACGACTCGGTGGCCCTCGGCGGCGGCCTTGGCCATCGTCCCGGCAGTCAGCATCGATTCGTCGTCGGGATGGGCGTGGAAGCACACGAGCGTGCGCGTCACCGCCGCAACGCCCCGCGCCCTTGCGGGCTCCCGCCACTCCGGCTCACGGGTCCAGTCTGGCCGCTCCTGCCGTCATGATCGGTCATCTTTCGGCCTTCCGCACGGGCACGCCGGCCGCCCGATACTGTCGGCACGCATGTCCGCACTGCGCGTGGGCTTGGTCAGCGACTGCTACGTCCCACAGGTCGGCGGCATCGAGATGCAGGTGCACGACCTCGCCCAGCGCCTGATGGCCGTCGGACACGAGGTCCTGGTGGTGACGCCGACGGCGGGTCCGAGCGTCGTCGACGGCGTCCGGGTGCACCGCCTCGACGTCCCGCTGTTGCCGTTCAACATCCCGTTCACGCCGACGAGCTTTCGGATGACCGCCGACGTCCTCGAACGCGAGCAGGTCGACGTCGCCCACTTCCACGGCGGGATCGCCTCACCGTTGTCCTATGCCGCGGCATACCGCACGCAGCGGGCGGGGCTGCCCACCGTGATCACCACCCATTGCATGTGGAGCTACGCCGCCCCCGTCTTCGGCGTCCTCGACAGGCTGGGTCATTGGAGCCAGTGGGACGCCGTGTTCTCCGCTGTCAGCGCCGTCGCCGCCGAGCCGATCCAGCGCATCGCCGGCCCGGGTCGCGACGTGCTCGTGCTGCCCAACGGCATCGACCAGCGCGACTGGGTCGTCGAGCACGTCGACCGCGATCCCAACGACGTGCGGATGATCTCCGTGATGCGCCTGGCCCCGCGCAAGCGACCGCTCCACCTCCTGCGGATGATCCGCCGCCTGCGCCAGCGCACGCCGACATCGACCGGGTTGCACCTCGACGTGATCGGTGAGGGACCCGAGCGTCCGTCGCTCGAGCGTTACATCGCCCGCCACGGGCTCGGCGACGTCGTGTCGCTGGTCGGCCGACGCTCCCGGGAGGAGATCAGGTCGATGTACGCCCGGGCCGACATCTTCATCGCCCCCGCCAACCTCGAGTCGTTCGGCATCGCCGCCCTCGAGGCGCGGTGCGCCGGCGTTCCGGTCGTCGCCAAGGAGCGCACGGGGATCCGGGAGTTCGTCGAGCACGGCCTGGAGGGCCTGCTCGCCCGCAGCGACGCCGGGATGGTCGACCAGCTCGAGCGGCTGGTCGGCGATCCGGAGCTGCGGGGCCTGATCGCCAAGTACAACCAGGAGACCCCGGTCGCCGTCGAGTGGGCGCGGGTGGTCGACCTGAACGTCGAGGCCTACCGGGCGGCGATCGCCTTGTACGGTCCCGGATCCCCGGGTTCGTCGGGTTCCTCGTCGCGCTCGGAGAGCGGGCGGCCGCGACCGGCACGGGTGACGAGGCGGGCCAGCACGTAGGCGACGACGAAGATCACCAGGCCGCCGACGGCGTCCAGGAAGTAAGTGGTTGGCCGTCGCCACGACGACGTAGATCGTGGCGATCGGGTACAGCACGACGAGGACACGGGCCCAGTTGCTCTTGACCCGCGGGTACAGGACGCAGGCGCCCCAGAACGCCCACGCGCAGTGCAGGCTCGGCATCGCGGCGAACGGGTTGGAGACCGTCCGCATGCCCTCGGAGTCGAACGACCAGAACGTCGGGTACTCGACCAGGGTGTCGACGAAGCCGAACGTCCGCCCGTCACCCAACACGTCGAGCAGGCGCGGTGGCATCAGCGGGAAGAGGGCGAAGCCGATCAGGCCCATCGTGGTCATGAACGCCAGCGTGTTGCGCCACAGCGGGTAGGCGTCCGACCGCTTGCGGTACAGCCACACGATCGTCCCGAACGTGACGAGCAGGTACATCGACCCGTAGAAGTAGTTGCTGGCGACGATCAGCGGCAGCCATTGCAACGACCACTCCTGGATGGCCAGCTCGTGGTTGATGCCGAGGGCCTGCTGCCAGTCGATGATCAGGAGGGCGTTGTCGAAGGCGACCTCGGCGCCGGCCACGGCTCGGCTGCGGACCAGCTCGTAGAGCCCGTACACGGCGAGCACGGCGATGATCTGCTTCCACCAGTGGAGGACGGTCCCGTCGCTGAGCACACGACCCTGGCGCCACCAGGATCCGGTCGAGGGCCGGGCGGCCGTGCCGGCCGGGGTCGTGGATTCGACCTCCGCCTGGCTCATCAGGCTGTCCCCCAGCAGTCCATCCCACCAATTCTACGGGCGGCACGCAACGCTGGAACGTCACAAATGGCGTGCGTCACACCCAGTCATCGCGGAGTTGAGGCCAACAGCGTGCCGATGCCGAAGGCGAACAGCCCGGCGGCGAGCGTCAGGGCGACGTTGCGCCGCCACGCCACGGCGAGCGCTCCGCCGGCGGCACATGCCGCCGGCAGGTCCGGCCAGGTGGGAGTGGCGCCGACGAGGGCGAAGACGGCGAGACCGGCGAACAGCGGCGCCGGGAGGCGTTCGATGAAGCGCAGCAGCCGCCCGCCGGCGACCGGGAGGAGGACCACGGCTGCCGCCCGACTGGCGTAGGTCAGGATGGCCGCCGCGCCGACGACGGCAATCTCGATCACGGCGGGCGGACCACGGCGACGGCGACGGCGGCCGCGACGACGGGAGCCAGGCCGCCGAGCCCCGGCAACAGCAGGAGTGCGGCGACGGTCAGGGACCCGGCGACGGCGGCGGCCATCACACTCGCGTCGGTCAGGCGCCAGGATCGAGGCCAGCCCGATGAACAGCACCGGGAACACGGCCGCCGCCAACGCCTCGACGCCGACCACCGCACCGCCGGCGACGCCAATGGCGGTCCCGGCGACCCACGCCAGGTAGCAGGCGCTGCCGGCACCGGCCAGCACCTTGGAGGTCGTGCGGCCGCTGGTCAGGGCGAGGCCCACCGTCTCGTCGATGACGAACCATGCCGTCACTAGGCGGCGGACCGGGCCGTCGGTGAGGCGCGGGCGGATCGCCGCACCGAGGGCGAGGTGGCGGAGATCGAGCACCGTCACGGCCCACAGCACGGCGAACGGCGAGGCCCCGGCGGCGAGCAGACCGACCATCGTGAACTGAGCGGCGCCGGAGAAGATGATCAGCGAAGAGGCCACGGTCAGCGGCCCCCCGAAGATCGGCTGGGCGGCGGCGCCGTAGACGATCCCGAAGACCCCGACGGCGGCGGTGATCGGAAGGACCGCGGCGACCAGCCGCTTGTCGTCCTGTGACTGCCCGCTCACGCTCCCATCGGCAGCTCGTCGGGCTGGTCGGGCTCGTCGCCCCACAGCAGCGGGAGGGCGTCCAGCAACGTGCCGCAGAAGCAGCGCACGATGATCCTGCGTTCACCGTGACGATCCCAGACGAAGCGGACGATGCGGCGGGTTCCGAGCAGCACTCGGTGTTGGCAGTTGGGGCAGTGCGGGGCGAACACTCGAGCTCCTCCTTCTGGCGTCGCCTCCATCGTCGACGGGGACGCTTGCACTGTCACGAGCCAACTGCGCATGATTGGCTTGTGCATGAACAGGCCACCCGCCAGGCCAGTCCTCGCGCCGGCAACCACCTCGGCATCGTGCTGGCCGGCTGGGCCGACGCCACCCACGGCACACTGGCCCAGCGCTTGGCCCAC
This sequence comes from uncultured Acidimicrobiia bacterium, assembly GCA_963719775.1. Lineage (GTDB taxonomy): Bacteria > Actinomycetota > Acidimicrobiia > Acidimicrobiales > Ilumatobacteraceae > JALZMG01. The sequence goes on along the minus strand of CAVRCY010000008.1, from coordinate 29,732 downwards.
GCGCTGCGCGGCGCCGTGCAGTCCGGCGTGCTGGCCGACGGATCGCAACTACCGCCGGAGCGAACGATCGCCGCCACGCTGGCCGTCAGCCGTTCGACGGTCACCGCCGCCCTCGACGAACTGCGCGCCGACGGGACGGTGACCTCGCGGCAGGGCAGCGGAACGACCGTGCGCAGCGCCTACGAGCGCTCCGTCGCCGGATCCAGGATCGCTGAGCACTTCTTGCCCGTCTCTGGCATTGACCTCGCCGCCGGCAACCCGCCCGACGCCTCGCATCTGCCACCCGTCAGCGTGGACGTCGCCGCCCTCTTGGCCGGCGGAGGTGGACCGGGGGTCCAACCGCTCGGCCTCCCCGCCTTGCGCGCCGCGCTGGCCCGCCGCCACAGCGAGCACGGTCACGTGACGGATCCGAGTCAGATCCACGTCACGGCCGGCGCCCACCAGGCGGTGTCGCTCGTCGTCGGAGCGCTGAGCACGCGCCGCACACCCGTCGCCGTCGAACAGACCAGCTATCCGGGCATCTTCGACATCATCGACACGCTCGGGGCACGCCCGATCCCGGTGGGCACCGACTCCGCCGGCATCCTGCCCGAAGCGCTCGACCGCAGCCTGTCCGAGCACCGGCCCCCCGTGCTGTACGTGCAGACCGGCCCCCACAACCCCACCGGGCGCGTGCCGGCGCCCGGGCGGCTGCGGGCCCTCGCCGAGGTCCTCGACCGCCACGACACAGCCGTCGTCGAGGATTGCGCGCTCGCCGATCTCGCCTTCGGCGGCCGGGTGCGACCGGAGCTGGCCGACCTGTGCCGTCGCGCCGTGGTCATCAGCGTCGGGTCGTTCAGCAAGGTCGCGTGGGGTGGGCTGCGCATCGGCTGGCTGCGGGCGCCGGCGCCGTTCGTGGAGCGCACCCTGCACCTCCGCCTGGCCAATGACCTCGGAGCTTCCGTGCCGGCCCAGCTGCTGGCCCTCCAGCTGCTGCCCCATCTCGAAGAGCTGGCCGCCCAGCGCCGCACCACGCTGTCGACGACGGTCGCCCGGGCGCTGGCTGTCCTCCGCGCCGACTTCCCCGAGTGGGAGGTCGACGAACCCGCCGGCGGCTCGGTCCTGTGGCCACGGCTGCCGATCGCCGACACCTCCCCCTATGTGGTGCTCGCCAGCCGGCACGGAGTCCACGTCGCGCCCGGCAGCATCGCCACACCGACGCGAGCCCCCAACCCGCACGTGCGGATCTGCGTCGACCGGCCGTGGGCGGTGGTCCAGGAGGGCTTCCATCGCTTGCGGCTGGCCTGGAATGAGCTGGCCACGACGCCGGCCAGCGTGCTCGGATGAACCACGTTGGATCTAGGCCAGCAGGCCGACGATCTTGCGGAACTGCCTCCAGTGCGCCCGCTCGTGGGTGGCCAGCCACTCGGCGTAGCCGCGCACCGAGCGGACCAGCGGCGCGCCGGCCCCCGTGATGGTGGCGTGGCGTGCCCAGCCGTCGGAGGGCAGTGGTTCGAGCACGGCGACCAGCTCGGTGCGTTGGCGGGCGAACTCGTCGAGCGAGGTGCGGAACGGCCGGTCGACGTAGTCGGTGTCGCGGATGTAGGTCCTCGGGTTGACGGCGCGGATCGTCGGGTGGTCCTCACCGATGATGGTGCCGATGCATCCGCCCCAGACGTCGGCACAGCTGCGAAGGTGGGCGAGCACCTCGTTCGCCGACCACTCGCCCGGCGCCGGTGACTCCCCGGCCTGCTCGGCGGTCAGCACGGACGTGATCGCGGCAATGTGCTCCGGCGAGTCCCTCAGGAGGGCGACGATGTCGCCAGGAGACATCGATGGGCGGTCCATCGGCCCAGTCTTCCGTCGCGCTGCGGAGATGTGAACTCCCTGCCTCGGACAACGCTCAGGTGCGATCACCCTCGATCGGAGACGCGATCGGGTGACGTGGACGCCGGAGCGTGGAAGCCTCGCGTCGTGCTTTCGTGGTCCGACTTCGCGCTCGCCGTCCCTCAGCTCGCCGCCTTCGGCGCCGATCGTCTCCTGCGCCCGCCGGCGTATCTGGCGACGGTGACCGGCGACGGCGGGGCGCGGGTGCACCCGGTGACGCCGATCGTGTCCTCGACGGGTCTCCACGTGTTCATGGAACCGACCTCGCCGAAGGGCCGAGATCTGCGAGAACGGCGCCGGTTCGCGATGCACAACGGGGTGCCCGACACCGCCGGCTCGGGCGGCGAGTTCTTCCTCAGCGGTGAGGGGATGGCGGTCGACGATGACGCCGTGCGCGCCGGGGTGGTCGCTGCGGCGTCCTACGACCCGGCGGAGCGCTACGTACTGTTCGAGCTCCTTGTCGGGTCGGCGCGGGCGAACGGCTACGGCGACGTCACACTGCCTGAACCGTCTCGCTGGTCGGCCGGTACCTGAGCATCAACTCGGCACGAGGCCGCCGCCACCCCGGTCCCCCTCGCCGTAGGTTGGGCGGCGCGGATGGCCACCCCGGCGACCGGGACGACCTCATGGTCGCCGCTTTCCCCCCAGCCACCGTCACAACACGGGATCGCGACCCCTGACCCGGAGGCATCATGGCCAAGCTCATCTACACGGCGATCACGACGCTCGACGCCGTGTCGACGCCCCGCACCCGGCTCGAGCGCGAGTTCGACCCCGAGGCCGTCCGCCGCATGAAGGAGGCACGGAGAAGCCGGCTGCGCGGTGAGAGATCGGCGCACCAGGTGCACTCATGGCTCACCGCATCGCTACGGCCCACTGGCGGCGCCTGATCTAGGAGCCGATCCTGCCAGCACCGAGCAGAGACTGCGCCCAGATGGCGATCTGGCAGGAGACCGCCGCGGATGGGGTGGCGCGGACCCAACGGTGAACCGTTCCCGCATTGGCACTACCGGCGACTGACGGCTGCCGGGCGGCGACGAGCTGCACTGGCTGTTGATCGACACACCGCCGCCCCCTCATATCGATGCCTTCCGGCTGGCCAGCAGCGGGGCCATCCACATCGACCAGGCGATCGCGCGGCTGCGCGCCGCCGGACACCCTGATGCCGATCTCGATGCTCGGATCGTCCCGTCGCTCGCCGACCCTCGCGGTTTGTCGCTCGGGTTCATTTCCGGCGTCCACGATCCGACGAGCTGAACGTTCAAGGTGCGTCCGTTGGGTCTGCACCCCCCGAGTGGAGGTCGAGCTGGATCGGGATGTCGAAGAGCACCCGATGCCCCGCATCCCAAGATCAATCCTGGCGCCAACGACGGGCGGCTGAAGCCACACGTGTCATGGTGTCTCGTCGTGTCGCTGCGGGTCACGCCGTACAGAGCGCACGAGCATGTGGAGCCTCTCGACCAGCCGGGTAGCTCAGGACCGGCGCCTCGTGCAAGTTGGGGAGCAAGGCAATGCCGGTGTCGGGGTGCACGGTGTCGAACTGATCCGATCAATCCGTGGTCGGTTGGCTCACCGCCTACGACCACTGAGGACCCCTTGGATTTCTCATCTCGCGAAGGCGCGGGCGAGGTTGCCGAGCACGCCGAACAACGTGATTTCGTCCTCGCGTCGGCCACCGGCGCTCTCGAGCGAGACGACCAGCTCGTCGGGTCCGTCGGCCCGCTCACCGAGGCGGTCGGTGAGCGTCGTCCCGTCGCCGCTCACGATCAGGGCGTCGACCAGCTCGTCGCTGACGACGCCGTCCAGGATCGGCATCCCGGCGGCCGCGAACATGGCGGCGTACTGCTCGTTTCGGCCGAACTGGGTCACGACCGGGCGAGCGAGGTCGCGCGCAGCCGCGCCGTCGACGCCCACCACCGCCGTGACATGAGCCGCGACCGCGCAGCAGACCATCGGCGCGTCGGGCTGCGTGAACTGTCTGGTTGATGGTGTCAACGTGGTGGTTGCTCGACGCCACCAGCGCGATCGGGTCGGCGTCGTGGTGATGTTCGAGCCATGCTCGTGCCATGTGATGTGGCGCTTCGGCTGTGCACTTCGTCCGGTTCTCGCGTCGCCACATTCCAGGGTGCGCCGTCATCAGGGTGGTCGCGAGCGCGCTCAACGGGAGACAGCGGCGGTCGGATCCGCCAAACCGGTGGTGCCGTGTCAATGTCCCAGTTCTGCGGTGAGGTACCGCTGGATGGTCGGCGCGACGTCGGCGATGACTCGGTCACGTTTGGCGGAGGTGAGCGGTTCGAGGCGCAGGATGTAGCGGGCGAGGGCGAGTCCGAAGAGTTGGGAGGCGACGTAGGTGACGCGCAGTTTGGCGTCGCGGACGCCGAGCTCTTTGACGACTGGGGTGAGGACGCTGCTGGCCATGAACTCGCTGAGCATGCGGCTGGAGGGTTCGTGGCTGACGGCGCTGCGCACCATGCCGGCCAGGGCGGCTCCCGCCGGTGAGTCCCAGACGGTGAGGAAGGTGTCGACGATGCGTTCGCCGAGGTGGTCGGGGTCGCCGGCGAGGATGCCGCGGACGATGTCGGTGGGGTCGACGGGCAGGCGCATGGCGGCGAGGAACAGTTCGTGTTTGGTGCCGAAGTGGTGGTGGAGCAGGGCCGGGTCGACTCCTGCGGTGGCGGCGATGTCGCGGATCGTGGCCCGGTCGTAGCCGCGTTCGGCGAAGCAGTGGCGGGCGGCGTCGAGGATCGCCGGTCGGGTGTCGGAATCGCCGACGGGTCGGCCTCGTCGTCGGCGCGCCGGCGGGCGGGAGCTGGCCACTAGGGGGTTCGTCGCCGCAAGGTGAGCGCTCCGAGCAGCAGGGCGGTGACAGCGCAACTGGCGACGATGCTGAGGTTGCGCCACAGTGCGCTGGTGGCGGTGGCGTGGCGGGTGACTTCGCTGAGGGCGTTGATGGTGTAGGTCATCGGCAGCAGGTCGCTGATCGCTTCCAGCGCGGGTGCCATCTTGTTCCGAGGCCAGATCAGGCCGCACAGCAGCAGCTGAGGGACCACCACCGCCGGGAGGAGCTGGGTTGCTTGGAACTCGCTGCGGGCGAAGGCGCTGGTGAACAGGCCGAGGGCCATCCCCAGCAAAGCATTGGCGACCGCGATTGCAACGACCAGCGACGCCGATCCCGTGGTGTCGAGCCCCAACAACCCGTAAGCGATGGCGCAGGTGATCACCGCTTGGACGGTGGCAGCGAGGGCGAAAGCAAGGCCGTAGCCGACGAGCAGGTCGAGCTTGTGGATCGGGGTGGTGAGCAGTCGTTCGAGGGTGCCGCTGGTGCGTTCTCGGAGCATCGCCACGCTCGTGACCAAGAACATGGTGATCAGCGGGAACACGCCGAGCAGGGGCACGGCCCAGCGGTCGAACACGGCGGGGTCGGCGTCGAGCACCAACCGCAACAGGGTCAGTTCGATGGCCGGCAGGGCAACGACGAGCGCGACGGTGCGTCGGTCATGGAGCAGTTGGACGAGCACGCGGTGGGCGGTGGCCAACGTGATCGTCGCCGACATGTCAGGCGACTCGCTGGCGGGTGCGGATGAGGTGCAGGAACGCTCCCTCGAGGTCGTCGGTGCCGGTGCTGGTCCGCAGCCCGTGCGGGGTGTCGTCGGCGAGCAGTTTCCCGTCGCGCAGCAAGAGGAGCCGATCGCACCGGTCCGCTTCGTCCATGACGTGGCTGGACACGAGCAGGGTGACGCCGCGCTCAGCGAGCCGATGGAACTGGGCCCACAGATCGGCGCGCAGGACGGGGTCGAGGCCGACGGTGGGTTCGTCGAGCACCAGCAGCCGCGGGCCGGCGACGAGGGCGCAGGCGAGCGAGAGGCGGGCCAGTTCGCCGCCCGACAGTTGGTCGGCGTGTTGGTCGGTCCGGACGGCGAGGCCGACGTCGTTGATCGCCGCCTCGGCCGCCGTCTCGTCGGCGCCGTAGACGGTGGCGAAGTAGCGGGCGTTGGCGCCGACGGTGAGGTCGCCGTACACGCTCGGAGCCTGGGTGACGTAGCCAACCAGCCGCCGTAACGCCGGCGATCCGGCGGGTTGGCCGAGCACGGTCACACGGCCGCTGGCGATCCGTTGCACCCCGACGATGGCCCGCATCAGCGTCGTCTTGCCGCTTGCGCTGGGGCCGAGCAGGCCGGTCACGGTGCCGGCGGGGACACTGAGTGAGACGCCGTCGATGACCCGGCGGCCGCCCCGATCAACGATCAGGCCGTCGACCAACACCGCCGCCCGTCCGGCGACGACCGATCTATTCGTCACCTGTTGAATTAGAGCTTCGACGCCGATCGTTGTCAAGTGGCAGAACCACTTGCGACCCGGCCTGCGTTCGAAGTGACATGAGTGGTGGAGTGGTACGAGTAGCGATGAGTTCCGTCGGTGCGACCCTCGCAATTGACGTCGGTCGTACGATCGAGTCGATGTGCGAATGCGTGTTGCCGGGCCGCCGGGAGCGGCTGCCGAGCTACGCGCGCTGTGACGGTGAAGACACGGACTGCTGACAGTCCGCGTCCGTCCCGTCCAACCATCAATTCGGAGTACGTCAGATGTTTCGTACCGTTCGCGCGCACGCTCCCGCATGGTCGCTGGTCGCCGCCGCTGCTTGCTGGGGGATCGCCACGGTGATCAGCAAGCGGGCCGTCGAGGAGATCGAACCGCTGACGCTGCTGCCCCTCGAGCTCGCCGTGAGCGTGGCTGCGCTCGCTGCCGTGACGGCGGCCAGCCGTCAGCGGGTCCGGTCCTCGACTGAGCTCCGTCGCCTTGGAGTGCTTGGTCTTCTCAATCCGGGCCTGTCGTACGCATTGGGTCTGGCCGGGCTCGCTCTCATCTCGGCGAGCATGTCGGTGCTGTTGTGGGCGGTGGAGCCACTGTTGATCCTGCTGTTCGCGTGGTTGCTCTTGCGTCAACGGGTGACGGGCCGGGTGTTCGCCTGGTTGTTGGTCGCGCTGGGCGGCGTGCTGCTGGTGGTGTTCGTGCCGGGTGCGGGCGTCGAGCCGGTGGGCCTCGCCCTCACCGTCGCCGGCGTCGCTGCGTGTGCCATCTACACGGTCCTGTCGAGTTGCCTTCTCGTCGAGGCCTCGTCGCTGAGCGTGGTCCTCGTCCAGCAGGTGGCGGCGCTGTTGTTCTCGCTGGTGCTCTTCGCCGGAGCGCTCGGCGTCGGGGAGATCGGTTCCCTCTCGGCAGTCTCGCCGACGGGCTGGGTGAGCGCCGTTGTGGCCGGCGTGCTGTACTACGCCGTCGCGTTCTGGTTCTACATCACGGGTTTGCGACGGATCGCTCCAGCCGTTGCGGGCGTGTTCCTCAACCTCATCCCGATCTTCGGGCTCGCCGCCAGCCGTCTCTTACTCGGTGAGCAGCTCACGGCACGCCAGTGGGCAGGCGCCGCGGTCATCGTGACGGCCGTCGTCACGATCACACGCACGCAGGCGCATGCCGTGGAGCGCGAGCCCGTCACGACGGCGACGCCCGGCGCCGAGACGGCGTGAACGGTCGCGGTACTCATCTGGCGTCGGGCTCGTTTGCTGGCGACGACGCGAGGACGAGCGGGACCGCCACCGCCATCGTGCACGTCAGCACGGTGAAGGCGACGGTCGGTGACGCCGCAGTCCACAGCAGCCCGGCTCCGCCGGAGGCGACGAGGTTGCCGATCGACTGGATGGCGGCGAGCATCCCGAAGGACGAACCGCGCAGTTCGAGCGGGGCGAGCGTGGCCACGGCGGCGTGCTCTGCGGTCTCGGCACATCCGATGCCCAGTCCGGCGAGGATGAACGCCGGCGCCAACGCAAGTGGCTCGTCCGGTCCGACGGCGAACCAGGCGTAGGCGCCGGCGAAGCAGCCAGCACCGATCGCCAGCACGCGTGGCGCCCCGATGCGGTCGCCGAGGTGTCCCGCGGGCAGGCTCATGACCGTCGCGGCGACGTTGTAGGCGACGTACAACCAGAGCGCGAGCTGGGTGGCGGAATCCTGGGAGCGTCCGGGTTCGAACAGCTCGGTGGCCCGCAGGATCAGCAGCGTCGCGGCACAGTTGGCGAGCTCGAACGCCGTGCATCCGGCGAGCAGCCGCCCGAGGCGTCCACGCAGCACGGGCCGCACCCGCAGGCGGATCGGTTGGCGTCGCCGGTCGGTGGGCGCCGCGGTGTGGCGGATGGCGTAGAGGATCGCCGCCGCCGCTAGCAGCCCGGGGATGATCGACAGCCCGATCGCATTGCGCGTCCCGACGGCGGCGACCAGCCCGATGGCCAACAGCGGTCCGACGATGGCGCCGAGATTGTCCATCATCCGCTCGAACCCATAGGCCCGCCCGTAGGCAGCGGGGGTTACGACGTCGGCCAGCAAGGCGTTGCGGGCCGGGACCCGCAACCCGCGAGCCGTCCACGCCCCGGCGCGCAGTATCGCCACCTGCCACGGTGCCGTCGCCGCCCCGATGCCGGCCGAGAGCACAGCGGTCGTGGTGTATCCGCCGACCGCGACGACACGGCGACGCTCGGCGTCGTCGGCGAGCGCACCGCCGCCGAAGCGGGCCGCCCCGGCCAGCACGTCGGAGATTCCTTCGATGACCCCGAGCGCCGACGCCGGCGCACCCATCGTCGACGTCAACAGTGATGGCAACAAGGCCGTGGGGATCTCGTGGCCGGCGTCGGACAGCAGGCTCGCCGTGCCGATGCCGGCGACGCCGGGCGTCAGCCAGGCTGGGGAACTGGCGGACACCGAGACTGAGTTGGACTCCGACGGCGCGGCGGCTGGCTGGTCGGCCTCGCGGGCGTCGGCCATCCCGCGACGATGTCACGGATCGCCGTCAGGCGTCGCGGTGGCTCCGCGGCAGCAGCGAGCTCGGTACGGCGGCTCAGACCGCCGGCTCAAACGCCTTGGAGTTGCACCCGGCCGAAGGCGACGGCGTTGCGGACACCGAGCGCCCGTCCTGGCTCGATGGTCATGCCGTGGAGGAACTCGGCGGGGTCGAAGTCTCGTCCGAGGCCGTCGAGGTAGGTGTGATGGGCGCGGAGGGACTCGATCCCGACGTCGATGGTGTCGGTCGACGTCGACGGCGTGGGTCGGCTCGTTGGATCCCATCACGTAGACGTGGCGGACACCCGACCAGGCGTCGAACCCCTCGTCGATCAGTTCGGGGAAGATCCACCGGTTGGCGGCGTCGCGGGCGGCGTCGAGAGCGGCGATCCCGACGGCCCGGTGGTCGGCCTGGTTGACGATCCGCTGCCCCGGTGAGAGCCCGTAGGTCAGGTCGTACGTGGCGATGAGCAGAAGGTCGGGCCGGTAGCGGCGGATCTCCCGCGCAAGATCGCGACGCAGCGCGGAGCCGTACTCGACGACCCCGTCGGGGTAGCCGAGGAACGCCACGTCCTCGACGCCGACGACTTTGGCGCTGGTCTCCTGCTCGGCGACGCGCACCGGTCCCGCATCTTCGGGCGCGAGGCCGTCGATGCCGGCCTCGCCGTTGGTGACGATGACGTAGCCGACCCATTTGCCGGAGCGGGTCCAGCGGGCGACGGCGCTGGCCGCTCCGTACTCCAAGTCGTCGGGGTGGGCGACGATCGCCAGCAGCCGCTGCCAATCGTCGGGCATCGTCTCCAGCCGCAGATCCATCACGCCGCTCCTCCTGTTCGTCGGTGCTGCCATCGATGACGAACTCGAGCGGCGCATGGACGCATCGCCGTTGGAGCCGTTCGGTGCGTCCGATTCGCGAGTCGTTCGTCATCGGCGGTGCCTCCCGCAACGGGCGGGAGCGAAACCAGGAGTCCGCCATGTCAACACCAGCCGTCTCCAGCTCGCCCTCAACGTCACCGACATCGACGAGGCGACCCGCTTCTACACCGACCTGTTCGGCGTCGGCCGGCCAAGCAGCGCACCGGCTACGCCAACTTCGAGATCGCCGACCCGCCACTCAAGCTGGTCCTGTTCGAGAACCCCGGCGCCGCGTCGCCGCTCAACCACCTCGGCGTCGAGGTCGCCTCACCGACGACGTGCACGCCGCCGCCGGCCGCTTCGAGGCCGCCGGGATGCGCCACTCGTTCATGGAGTCGGATCGCTGCTGCCACGCCGTGCAGGACAAGGTGTGGGTCGACGCCCCCGACGTGCCGCTCGGCGGGTGGGAGTTCTACACCGTGCTGGCCGACGACCCCGCCCAGGACGCCGGCGACGTCGCAGGGCGCCTGCTGCGTCGACCGCCCCGACGCAGGGCAGCGTCTGCTGCGGCGGCACGCCGGAGGCCGGGCGATGACCGGTCCGGCCGTGGTCGTCGAGGACCTGCACGTCGCCTACGGCACGACGTGGGCGCTCGACGGCGTCGACCTCGACGTCGCCCGCGGGTCGACGCTCGGCGTGCTCGGCCACAACGGCGCCGGCAAGACGACGCTGATCCGGGTGCTGACCACGCTCGTGCGGCCGAACGCCGGACGCGTCGTCGTCGACGGGTTCGACGTCGTCGCCGACGCCGACCAGGTCCGCCGCCGCATCGGGGTGACCGGCCAGTACGCCGGGCTCGACGAGTTCCTCACCGGACGCGAGAACCTCGAGCTCGTCGGCCGCCTCGCCGGGCTCGGCCGGCGGCGCCCGGCACCGAGCCGGCGAGCTGGTCGACCGGCTCGACCTCGCCGACGTCGCCGGAGCGCCGGGTCGGCGAGCTGTCGGGCGGCTCGCGGCGCCGCATCGACCTCGCCGCCAGCCTCGTCGGCTCACCGTCGGTGCTGTTCCTCGACGAACCGACCACCGGCCTCGACCCGACCGCCCGCGCCGCGCTGTGGGACGTCGTCGACGAGCTGACCGCGTCCGGGCACCACGGTGGTGCTCACCACCCAGTACCTCGAGGAGGCCGACCGGCTCGCCGACGACATCGTCGTGCTCGACCACGGCCGGGTCGCCGCCCGCGGCACCCCGGCCGAGCTGAAGCGGCTCGTCGGCGGCAAGGTCGTCACCGCCACGATCCCCGCCGCACAGGTCGACCGCCTGCCGCAGCACGCCCGGAGATCGCAGCGGCCGGCCGGCGCCGGCCACGTCACCGTCACGCTACAGCGCCGGCGACGCCGACGCCGCCGCCGACCTCGTCGCCCACCTCGCCGGTGCCGGCGTCACCGTCGGCGACCTCGAGGTCACCTCGCCCAGCCTCGACGACGTCTTCACCCACCTCACCCCGACAGGAGCCCGATCATGACCGCCACCACGATCACCGCCGACGCGACCGCGTCCCGGTCGGCGACGCAGCTCGCCGCCCTCGTCGCCCGCAACCTGCGCACCACCGCCCGAGTGCCGCAGCTGCTGATGTTCTCCCTGACGATGCCGATGGCGATGCTGGTGCTGTTCAGCCAGGTGTTCCGCAGCGTCGCCGACGGACCCGACTTCCCGGCCGCGGTGAGCTACATCGACTTCCTCACCCCGGCGATGCTCGCCGTCACCACCGTGATGGCCGGCACCAACGCCGGCGTCGCCGCCGCCATCGACCACACCAACGGCCTGCACGACCGCTTCGCCGCCCTGCCGATGCCACGCGCCCTGCCCGGCCTGGCCCGCACGATCAACGAGACCGTGTTCGCCATCGGCCGAGCCGCGATCCTGCTCGCCGGCGCCGCGCTGCTCGGGTTCCGCTTCCACGGCGACCTCGTCGACGCGGTCGCCGGGCTGGTCGTGCTGGTCGTCCTCGCCGGCGCGATGAGCGCCCTGTTCGGGCGCATCGGCGACCGGCTGCGCCGCCCCGACGTCGTCCAGTTCGCCGGGATGATGGTGATGATGCCGTTCATGTTCGTCTCCAGCGCCTTCGCCCCGCTGGACACCATGCCCGGCTGGATGCGCACCCTCGCCGCGCTCAACCCGGTCGCCCACGCCGCCGACGCCCTGCGCGGCAACGTGCTCGGCACCGCCACCCTCGGCGACACCGTCGCCGCCCTCGCCGCCGCCGCGGCGCTGTGGATCGTCGTCACGATCCTCCCGCGCCGAACCGGCAACCGCACGGGCGGTCGCCACGACCGTCAGCAGCGATGCCCGACGGCAGCATGACCCTCGAGCGCCGCCGCTCGAGCAGTCGGTGGCGCCTCGCCCGGTCGCCCCGCTCGTCGCCGCCAGCTGAGCGACATCACCCCGAACCGGCAGGCGGGCCGGCGGGGTCACGACGCGATTCAGTCGGCCACGACGGCGTTGCGGTCAGCTCAGGACGGGCGCCGAGCAGGGCGTTGACTTCCCCGCAGCCGCACGTCGATCCAGCCGGCCGGTAGGCTGGCGACCGCACCGGCTCGGTCGAGCCCGACCGTGCAGCACTGCTCGAGCAGGTCCTTGAGCTGACGGCGGGCCCGTTGCACCCGGGACTTCATCCCGGACACGGAGATGCCGAGCTGATCGGCGGCCTGCTGGTGCGTCTGGCCGTCGATGTCGACCCGGGTGAGCGCATCCCGCGCTGCCGGCGGGAGCTCGTGCAGCATGGCTGCAGGCAACGGGCGAGCTCCCGGGTCGCCTCGTTGGGCTGGTTGTCGGTCGGGCCCGGATCGGGCCAGGCATCGGCGTCGTCGAGCGGGTCGTGGACGTGGCGGGTGCGGTAGTGGTCGATCACGGCGTTGCGGGCCGACCGGTACAGCCAGGCGGCCGGGTTGTCGACCCGGTCCAGGGCGCCCGAGGCGATGCTGCGCACGACGACGTCGTTGGTGATGTCGGCCGCCAGCTCGGGGTCGCCGACCCGGGCGGCGACGAAGGCTCGGACCCGGTCGAGGGTCTCGGCCCAACTGGCGTCCAGCCGATCGGTGCGCACCTGTGACATGGCGTCCTCCGGAGACTCTCCCACCGTAGTGACGAACGTCGCCGCCGATGGACGCATCAACGACAGCGCAATCGAGTCGGTCGACGTCACGGCGCGGGTTTGGTGGCGCGGACGATCGCGGCGTGGACGCCGTCACCGACGGCGTGGGTGAACTCGATCGACACGTGCTCCAGGCCGGCGGCTTCCAGTCCGGCCCGGTAGTCGGACACGGCGAGGGCGCCGGCGATGCAGCCGACGTAGCTGCCGCGCTCGGCCCGCTCGGCGGCGCTGAGGCGGTCCTCGGTGACGACGTCGCTGATCCCGATCCGCCCGCCCGGACGCAGCAGGCGGTGCATCTCGGCGAACACCGCCGGCTTGTCGACGGCCAGGTTGACGACGCAGTTGGAGATGATCACGTCCACCGACGCGTCCGGCAGCGGGACGGCGTCGATGCGGCCCTCGAGGAACTCGACGTTGTCGGCGCCGGCCTCGGCCGCGTTGCGGCGGGCCAGGTCGAGCATCTCGGGGGTGAAGTCCACCCCGTAGGCCATGCCGGTGGGTCCGACCCGGCGGGCCGACAGCAGCACGTCGATCCCGCCGCCGGAGCCGAGGTCCAACACCACCTCGCCCGGGTGCAGGTCGGCGACGGCGACCGGGTTGCCGCAGCCGATGCTGGCCAACGCGGCCGCGTCGGGCAGACCGGCGAGGTCGTCGTACAGCCCGGCACCGAACTGGTCGGCCTGCGGCCCGCAGCACGCCGCAGACCCTCCATCGGCGGCGACCGCGGCTCGGCGTAGTAGCGGCGCACCTCGGCCTCGACACTGTCCGGCTCGTTCATCGTCTCCTCCTTCGCGTACGTTGTCGTCTCCTCCCAGGGGCCGACGCCGGCTGGCACGCGGCCCATCACCACCTCGGCCGCTGACGGCCGACAGGTACCGCACTAGCCAGACGTCGACGATCTCGGCCGACCGACATCGGCCGCCAGTGGCCGTCGCCAGCAAGTTGAGGATCAAGATCCGCGACGGATCACCAAGGGCGCGGAACCAGGACAGCCCACGTCACGGCCTCGTCCCGCAGACACTCCATCGATGATCGACGATAATCGATCACGGCGACGTCGCGGCAAGACGGCCCGCCTGGACGCGCAATCGAACAGCAGCGTATTGACAATCGTCGATGTATTTTGTATCGATGGTCGTCGATCTATCCACTTGGAGGAGCGTCATGTCCACTGCCGCGCACGTCGTCATCATCGGAGCCGGCCCGGTCGGCCTGACCGCGGCCGCTCATCTCGCCCAGCGCCGGATGGCCTTCACCGTCTTGGAGGCCGGCGACCGCGGTCGGCGCCTCGATCCGCGAGTGGGGCCACGTCCGGCTGTTCTCGCCGTGGGCGATGGACATCGACCCCGCCGCCGCGGCCCTGCTGGGCCAGATCGGCTGGACGCCGCCGCCGGCCGCCGAGCACCCCACCGGCAACGACCTCGTCGAGCGCTACCTCGAGCCGCTCGCCGCCCACCCGGCGATCGGCCCGCAGCCTCCGCCTCGGCGCCACCGTCACCGCGGTGACCCGCCACGGACGCAGCCGCCTCGACACCGACGGCCGCGACCAGGCACCGTTCGTGGTCCGGTACGAGCAGACGGCGTCGAACACGAGTTCACCGCCACCGCCGTCGTCGACGCCTCCGGCACCTGGACCACCCCCAACCCGCTCGGCGCCGCCGGCATCCCGGCCCGCGGCGAACAGGCCGCGTCGGCCCGCATCCGCTACGGCATCCCCGACGTCCTCGGCGCCGACCGGGCCCGCTACGCCAGCAAGCGCGTCGCCGTTGCCGGTGGTGGCCACTCGGCGGCCAACGTGCTGCTCGACCTGGCCGCCGTCGCCGCGACCGCGCCGGGCACCAAGGTCACGTGGCTGCTGCGGCGGCCCGGCGCCGCCCGACTCGTCGGCGGCGGCGCCAACGACGAGCTGCCCGAGCGTGGCCGGCTCGGCACCGCCGTCGACGAGCTCGTCGCCGAGCGGGTCATCGCCGTCGAGCACGGCTTCCGCGACCGACAGCGTCACCGCCGTCGACGACGGTGTCATGATCGGCGACGGTGATCGCCAGATCGGCCCGTTCGACGAGATCATCGTCACCACCGGCCTGCGTCCCGACCTCGCGCCGCTGCGCGAGCTGCGCCTGGACCTCGACGAGATCGTCGAAGCACCGCGCGCGCTGGCGCCGCTCATCGACCCCAACGTGCACAGCTGCGGCACCGTGCCACCGCACGGGTTCATGGAGCTCTCCCATCCCGAGCCGGGGTTCTTCATCGTCGGCATGAAGAGCTACGGCCGGGCCCCGACGTTCCTGCTGCGCACCGGCTACGAACAGGTCCGCTCCGTGGTCGCCGCCCTCGCCGGTGACCTCGACGCCGCCAGCCGCGTCGAGCTCGTGCTGCCGGAGACCGGCGCCTGCTCGCTCGCCGACCGGCAGCCACCAGCGACGAGCCGGCCTGGCGGCGGCGGTTGCGGCGGATGACGTCGACCAGCCGAGGTCTCGTCCCCGGCCTCGCCATCACCGAGACGGTGTCGTGGGGAATCCTCTACTACGCCTTCCCGGTGCTGCTGCCGGCGATGGAACGAGACCTCGGCTGGAGCCGCACCACGCTGATCGGCGCCTACACGCTCGCCGTCATCATCTCCGGCACTGGCCGCCCTCCCGGTCGGCCGGCTCCTGGACCGCCACCCGGCCCGACCACTGATGACGGCCGGCTCGATCCTCGCCACCCTCGGCGTGCTCGGCTGGGCCGCCGCCAGCAGCGTCGGCGCCTTCTACGTCGTGTGGATCGCCATCGGCGCGGCCATGGCGCTGGTCCTCTACGAACCGGCCCAGGTCGTCCTCGTCAAGCAGTTCGGCGCCCACGCCACCCGGGCCATCACCACCCTCACCCTCGTCGCCGGGTTCGCCTCCACCATCTTCCAACCCGTCACCGCGATCCTCGCCGACCGCCTCGGCTGGCGGACGTCGCTCGTCGTGCTCGCCGTCGCCCTCGCCGCGATCACGATCCCGATCCACGCTCGTCGTCCTGCCCCGCCGGAACCAGCCGGCAGCCACACGGCGGACCGTTGTGCGCGGACGCGACGCGACGCGACCGAACCGGGCCGTCGTGCTGCTGACCGTCGCCTTCACCCTGGCCATGGCGACGATGGCGGCGGGCATCGTCCACCTCATCCCGTACCTCGTCGACCACGGCTGGAGCCCGTCCTCGCCGCCGTCGCCGCCGGCACCCTCGGCGCCACCCAGGTCGCCGCCCGCCTCGCCTTCGGGCCGACCGCCCGACGCACCTCGTCGGCCAACCTTGCCGCCGGCATCCTCGGCCTTCCCGCCGTCGCCATCGTCGTCCTCGCCCTCTCCGACGGCAGCTGGACGGCATGGATCGCCGTCGCCCTGCTCGGCGCCGCCCAAGGCACGGCCACGCTGCTGCGCCCCATGCTCCTGTCCCGGCTCAACGGCCCCGACGGCTACGGCCGCCTCGCCGCCACCAGCGCCGCCACCACCACCATCGCCCGGGCCACCGCCCCGCTGTCCTCGCCGCCCTCGCCGCCGCCGTCGGCTACGGGTCGGCTTCACCCTGTTCGCCCCGCCAGCGTGCCGCCGCCGTGTTCGCGACCCGCGCCCTCACACCGGACTCGAGCCGTCGACACCGAGCATTCACTCAGCAGTTCTTGACTCATCTTCAACTGAGCCATAGGCTCGACGTCGTGGACCCGGTGCGACTCGAGCGCCACGTCACGCCGCGCTCGGCGATCCCACCCGGCTGGCCATCGTCGACGAGCTCGCCAGCCTCCGACCGCGCCCCCGTCGAGCTGCAGCGGCTCACCGGCATCCCGTCCAACCTGCTCGCCCACCACCTCGACGTGCTCGAGCAGGTCGGGCTGATCACCCGCAGCCGCTCCAGCGGCGACGGCCGCCGCCGCTACGTCCACCTCCACCGCGACGCCCTCGACGGTCTGCTCCCCGGCCGCCGAGCGGCCGCCGAGCCGGCGCTGTTCGTGTGCACCCACAACTCGGCCCGCTCCCAGCTGGCCGCCGCCCTGTGGACGCAGCTCACCGACCAGCCCGCCGACAGCGCCGGCACCCACCCGGCCGACACGGGTCCACCCCGGCGCCGTCGCCGCCGCCCGCCGCGCCGGGCTCGACCTCAGCCGACGCCCGACCCGAAGCTGCTCGACGACGTCGCGCGATCGGCCGGCGCTGGTGGTGACGGTCTGCGACCGCGCCCACGAGGAGCTCGACCCCGACCCGGCCTGGCTGCACTGGTCGGTCCCCGACCCGGTCGCCACACCGAGCCGGGCGGCGTTCGACGCCACCGTCAGCCGAGCTGCGCAGCCGCATCACCGGCCTGGTCGCCGCGTCATGAGCGAGCTGGCCCGCCAACCCGAGACCGGCACCGGCGGCTGCACGCTCGACCTCGCCCGCCGGCTGGTCGCCGAAGCGCTCGGCACCGGGCTGCTGATCGTCGCCGTCATCGGCTCGGGGATCATGGCCACCCGCCTCTCCCCCGACGACGTCGGGCCTGCAGCTGCTGGAGAACGCGGCCGCCACCGCCGGCGCGCTGATCGCGCTGATCTGGATGCTCGGCGCCGTGTCCGGCGCCCACTTCAACCCCGTCGTCACCCTCATCGACCGCGGCTTCGGCGCCATCTCCACCCGCGACACCGGCCTCTACATCGTCGCCCAGGTCGTCGGCGGCTGCCTCGGCGCGATCGTCGCCAACCTCATGTTCGCCCTCCCCGCCATCGAGCTGGTCCACCAAGGACCGCTCGTCGGGGGCGCTGTGGCTGTCCGAGGTCGTCGCCACCGCCGGGCTGCTGCTGGTGATCCACGGCTGCGTCCGCAGCGGACGGGCCAACGTGGTCGCCGTCGCCGTCGGCGTGTGGATCGGCGGCGCCTACTTCTTCACCTCCTCCACCAGCTTCGCCAACCCGGCCGTCACCATCGCCCGCACCCTCTCGGACAGCTTCGCCGGCATCGCCCCGTCGTCGGCGCCGATGTTCATCGTCATGCAACTCATCGGCGCCGCCGTCGCCCTCGATCCTGATCCGCTTCCTCTACCCGCCCGACGTCGCCGACCCGACATCGACCACCTAGCCAGTTGGGAGCTACCCACCATGCCCGATCTCGACAGCCTCTCCATCGACCAGCAGTACGCCCTGCGAGCTGGCCGCCGCGCACCCTGCACGAGGAGTTCGCCGACTTCTTCTCCACCGAGACCATCGAGCTGTTCCTCGAGACCAGCTACGACCAGTTCGCCGACCGGGCCAAGTTCACCAACTTCCTGCCGTTGATGGCCGAACGCTTCGCCCGCCAACGGCTGCGCGCCCTCGCCAAGGTCGAAGGCCACGGCACCGACGGCACCCCGATCGTGCTGTTCCTGTGCGTGCACAACGCCGGCCGCTCCCAGATGGCCCTCGGCTGGTTCAACCACCTCGCCGGCGACCGCGCCGTCGCCTGGTCCGGCGGCTCCGAACCCGGCACCGAGATCAACCCGTCCGCCGTCGCCGCCATGGCCGAAGTCGGCATCGACATCACCGGCGAGTTCCCCAAGCCGTGGACCGACGAGATCGTCCGCGCCGCCGACGTCGTCATCACCATGGGCTGCGGCGACGCCTGCCCGCTCTACCCCGGCAAACGCTACGAGGACTGGGAGCTCGACGACCCCGCCGGCCAAGACGTCGCCGCCGTCCGACCCATCCGCGACGAGATCCGCGGCCGGGTCGAAGCGCTCCTCGCCTCCCTGCACGGTCCCGGCGGCCGGTTAGTCCGCGCGTCTTGACCGGGATCCCACCCGATCCCGGTGCCGTCGACGACGTTGCGGTGCAACGTCAACCACAGACGCAGCAGGTGGCGCCGCCGGGCCGGATCGTCGTATCCTCGTAGGCCGTGCGCGAGTGCAGGATCGTGCGGTTGGCCAGCCACTGGATGTCGCCCGGCACGAAGTCCATGTCCAGGTGCAGCTCGGGGTCCTGCGCCAACTGCGTCGATCAGGTCGAGCAGCTCCGACCTGGGCGTCGGTGAGCCGCGGCACGTCCGGATGGCTCTGCGCCTTGTCGATGTACCAGCGCAGATAGACGAACCGGAACCGCTCCGGCAGCCCCGACACGATCGGCATCGCGAACCACGGCCGCTCGCCGGGCCGCTCCTCGCCGTAGCGATCGAAGTACCACGGCTCCTGCAACAGCCCGACGAGGTCGGGACGACGTCGGGCCACCTCCTCGAGACGGTGACCGAGCTGACGATCTGCGACAGCCCACCCGACTTCGCCGGCTGCAAGCACAGCAACCCGACCACGTCCGACCCGTCCACGTGGAACGGCTGAGCCAGACGAGTCCGGTAGCGACGCACCGTCGGATCGTCCGGATCCGACCCGTCATCGCGGACGTGGCCGAGCAGATCGCCCGCCGCGTTCTGCGACACCGGCACACCCAGGTGCACGCCGAGCGCCACGTAGGCGATCGCCGCGCCCGCCTCGCCGAGCTCGTCGACCGGCACGCCACGCACCAGCACGAACCCTCGGCCGGCGTCCAGCTCGTCGGCCCAGCCGTCGATCACCGGCGACAGCATCGGCAGCGGCACCTGCGTCCCGACGCAGCTCGTCGAGCGGCACGCCGGACGCGGCGGACCACCTCCACGGCGTCGAACAGCTCGCTCGACCTCGTCGGCGGTCAGCTCGTACACCCAGTCCCGGCGACCAGCAAGCTCGGCTCCCCGCCACGCAGCCGGACGCGGCGAAACGTCGGTCGTCACCCGCAGCAGCCTCCGCGCGGCCGGCGTGCCGACCACCGGGTTGCAGCGTCGTCGCAGCACGCAACATCGGTCGCCGGGACCGGGGCGTCGGCGAGCACCGTGTAGAACTCCCACGCGTTGTCCGGACCCTGCACCCACACCTTGTCCTGCACCGCGTAGCAACACGTCGTCGACTCCTGCAGCTCGGTCGGCAAGTCCTCGCCACGGGCCCGGGCGGCGGCGGCCATCACCTCGGCGGTCGACTCGACCTCGACACCGAGATGGTTCAACGAGCCCGGCTCACCGCCACCGGCGAACAGCACCAGCTTCAGCGGCGGATCGGCGATCGCGAAGTTGGCGTAGCCGTCGCGGACCTTCGCCGGCGCCACGCCGAACAGCTTGGTGTAGAAGTCGATCGACTCCTCCAGGTCGGCAACGTTCAACGCCAACTGCACACGCGACATGGTTCCTCCACTACATCGAGATTCGTCGATACGACATCGTAGCGATCGCATCGACGTATGTCAATGCGC
Organism: uncultured Acidimicrobiia bacterium; assembly: GCA_963719775.1. Lineage (GTDB taxonomy): Bacteria > Actinomycetota > Acidimicrobiia > Acidimicrobiales > Ilumatobacteraceae > JALZMG01. Next base: position 9,798 of record CAVRCY010000008.1, on the reverse strand, counting down.
CGCATCGACGATTCTCGATACGATCCCTGTCGTGAGCGCCCGCACCGCCAGCCTCGCCGATCGACGCAACAGCTCTGCTGCGCACCCGTTCACCTCCGACGTCCTCGACGAGGACCAAGCCGAGACGCTGGCCCGCACCTTCGCCGCCCTCGCCGACCCAACCCGGCTGCGCACTGCTCTCGTGCATCGCCTCAGCTCGCCGACGGCGAGGTCTGCGCCTGCGACCTCGTCGAGCCATCCGGCCGCTCCCAGCCGACCATCAGCCACCACATGAAGATCCTCGTCGACGCCGGCCTCGTCACCCGCGAGAAGCGCTCACTGTGGGTCTGGTACCGCGTCGTCCCCGAACGCCTCGAAGCGCTCCGCGCAGCGCTCGGCTGACCGCTGTCGTCGAGTCGAGTCGCGACCGGCCGCGGCCGACACCCGCTGAGGCTGTGGTCGATCTCGTCGGCGCCAACCAAGCCGTTCCGCGGCGAGGTCCTCGGCCCGACCGCATATGCCGCGTCCACCGGCGCGGGACCACGGGACATCCACCCGCACAAGGCGTTCCTCCAGCTGTCCACCCTCGTCTAGAGCGAGCGCCATAACGACGCGGCTCGACCGGGTCTTCGACCCTGCCATCGCTCGGTGAGACCCGAAGTGTGAAGCCGGCCGGGCGCGCCCCGAGTCGGCAGCGTTCGGTGGACCGGTGCGAGTGCGGAGCCGAAGTCGTTGCCCGCCAGCCGGCCGACTTTCTCTGCTGACCGCCCAGTGCGGGCGGTTGTACCGAACGCGCGGAGGACCAACCTCGATCGTGCCGAGCGAGTCGATAGACGCGCAGGTGCGCGCTGTTGACCGCGTCTTCGATGTGATGCAGTTGTCCCGTTCGTCAGCGACCAGTCGGATCGTCTTCGACACGCGTCGACGCTCAGGTGACGGCTCGAGCGGCGTCGTCCTACAGCCCGAGCTCGATTCCCGTGCGCTGCAGGGCCGGCGGTCGACGGTCGGCGATGTGCAGGTCGATGCCTGCTGTGCCAGCCCAGGTCCGGAGGACGTGGCCGAGTGCCCGGTGGTGCTCGCCGTGGGGGGCGCTCAGGACCTCGACGGTGTCGTGGAGTTGGTCGACGGTAATGGTCTCGCCGTTGGCCCAGCGGTGCCACGTGTCGAGCGCGGCCACGGTTCGCTCCAGCTCTGGGAGTCGACGAGAGACGGAGTCGAGTTGGGTGGCCAGGTCGTGGTGACGGACGTCGGTGTGAGCGTCCTCGAGGTTGGTGACTGCGGCGCGGTAACGCTCTACGTCGGGCGCTGCCCGTTGCCGGGTTCGTTCGAGCCCCACTTCGGCCCGCTCGAGGACACGTTCGGCGATGTCGAGTTCACGGCGAGCCTCGCGCCGGCCCCGCCAACGACTGCCGGCGAGGCGCCGCTGCGCCGCTGTGTGGGTCGACCGGGCCTGGTCGGCTCGTTTCGCGTCAACGGCGAGCCTCTCGCGGTGAGGAGCCGTCGCCCGATCGACGTCCGCGAGATCACCCTCCGCTGCGGTGATGGCAGCTGCACGTCGCGCTCGCTCGGCTGCACGCGATTCGACGGTGTGCTCGGCTTCACCGAGAGCGTGTCGGGCGTCGGCGAGCAATCCGGTGAACCAGTCCGGGATCTGACAGCGACTCGGCTGACGCGATGTCGACGACGGGGGCGCCGGCACTGACGGTGTTGGGTGGCGAGGTTGCGGCGTTGGGTGACGGCGGGGATGTCGGCCCGGTCAACAGCGAGGATGCCGTCGAGGACGTCGCGGGCCTCGGCGACGTCATCCGATTCGGTGATGACAAAGATCAGGTTCTCGTCGCGGCCGAGGGTGACCCCGACGTACAAACCGCGGCGTGTCGTCGCCGCCGAGACGAGCTCGATGCCGGCGGCGACGGGTGTCGGACTGGTAGGCGTGCTCGGTCGCTCCATAGCCGAGCCGAACATGGTGACGCACATACTCGTCCGGCAAGCAGACCGTGCCGTGTCCCCGCTCCTGGGTCACGGTCAATGCGCCGTCGGAATGGATGGTGGTCACGGTCCACGTCTCCCGGTTGCGGACCGGTTCCCCGGTCGTGGTGATCAGCCGGCGGTCGTTGCGGCGGGTGGCGATGACGTCGCCGGGATGGGCCCGTTCCCCACCGGCGATCACGACCGACAAGTCCGGATCGAGGTGGCCCGCAGCGACACGGGCTGCCTGCACGGCGGCGTTGATGACGTCGACGTGATCGTTGCTGGAGGCCACATCGCCGTCGTCCCTCCGGCGTCGTAGTGGTCGATCCACGACGAGGCGATGCGGGCCAGATGGTCGTCGAGGGTGCCGGCGATGATCCGCCCGTGCGCCTCATAGACGTCGAGACCGCGAGGGTCACCGCGGCGCACCATCAGCGACGCGGCTGCTTCCCATGGCTGCGTGAAGCGGTGGATCCGCTCCAACTCGTCGACCCGTCCTGACGCCGCCCGTTCGTGGAACAGGCCACCTCGGCCGACCGCCTGGAGCTGGTGGTGATCACCGACCAGAGCGAGCCGCCACCCCTGCCGTTCCGCCAGCACGACGAGCTGGTGCAGCGCTGGGGTGCCGATCATGCCGGCCTCGTCCACGACCACCGTCGTGCCAACCGGCAGCCGCCAACGATTCCCTGCCACACGGTCCGGCCGGTCCCATTCGTAGACCATCTTGGCGACCGTGTCGGCCACGATGCCGGTGTCTCGCTCGAGGATGCGGGCGGCCTTCGCCGTTGGGGCCAACCCGAACAGCGGCCGTCCCTGTCGGCGCAGGTCGTCGACGGCGGCGCGCAACATGCGGGTCTTGCCGGCACCGGCCGGGCCGACCACCAACACCAGCGCGTCGTCACCGGCCACCGCCGCCGCGGCGTCGCCCTGCAACACATCCAGCCCGCCCCGATCCACGGTGGTCGACGGGGCCGGCGGGTCCATCTGCGCCTCGATCGCCCACGTGAGGATGTGTTCCTCCTGAGACAGCACCATCTCGGAGGTGAAGCGAGGAGCGGTCGGTTCGATCCACACCGACCGTCGATCCGACGAACGGCGCACCGCGTCATCGGCAGGGTCCAAGTCGATGCAGTGATCGAGCACCTGGTCGGCGGATTCGTTCGAGGGCGTCGGCCCAGCGGTGTCCCGACAGCTGCGACACGGGCCGCTGCCGATCGCAGATCGCCTGCACAACTTCGGCCCGGCCCCACGTCGACCGCATCGCCGACACCGCCTGGACCACATCGTCGACCGTCAGAACGTCAACCTGTCTCCGGATTCTCGCGGCCTGCTCGATCGCGTCCTCAAGCCGCGCGACGCTCCAGCCCACCTCGGCGGCCTCGCTCCGCCACCGTGTCGCCAGATCGGCGACACAGTGCCCGGACTTGCGTGACCGGGTGTCCGCCGAGGCTTCGCGCTCCAGCGCGGCCCGCTCGAACCGGGACGGCTCCCGTCCTTCGCGTTCGCGAAACTCGTCGAGTTTGGTCGCCATGGCGACGCTGATAGCGGCGCTGCGCTTGGAGAACACGTCGAGCAGCTCGTCGGGGACGCCGGCGATCTCCGCCTGCCCGGTGAACATCGGTCCCCACTCGACCCCGAAGCGGTTGGTGAGCTCGGCGCGTAACACCGACTGGTACAGGCCGCCGAGCATCCGCTGATGTCGCTTCAGGTAGCGGGCATCCAGAGCGAGCCACCGATTTTCAGGAGTCTGGACCTTGGCCGAGATCACCGCGTGGGTGTGGATCTGGGGGTCGTCGGCCCGCGACGTCGTCTGGCGGAAGGTGGCGATCGTGACGCCGTTCGTGTCCGGGTGCAGCCGGCCGCCGTTACAGCGGATGCGGGTCGTGGACCCGAACCGCTCTAGATGCTCCAGCGCGGCGGTGACGGCGACGTCGTGGGCCTCGAGGAGGCGGTGGTCGCCGGTCAGCGCCCACCACACCGAGAGGGACTTGGGTGCCGAGAACGTGGCGTCGAACCCCGACACCGCCCGCACCAGTCGCCCGTCTGCCGTGTACCGGTCGAGCAGCTCTCGACCCAGCGGGGTCCCCGAAACGGGGTCACGGCCCGACAACAACAACTCCAACGCGTCGACATCCACCCTGCCGGACAGCCCGAGTACCACCGCGTGGCGGCCCGACCACTCCCCCGGAACCTCCCCCGGCGCCGCCGTCAAGTACTGCGCGTAGTACGCCGCGGTGGCCCCTGCCGACGACGCGTGGAGGGTGGTCACCCGCAGCATCGACCCGGGACCCACCCCCGCCCGCTCGCGGGCACCTGTCTGTCACTCTCTTCGACGTGCTGCTGCAGGACCTGACTGCTTCGACACGGCGACTCCTACTCGGCGGGGAGCAGAACGAGCTGCTCGACCTGCTGAAGCGACCGACTATCGCGACGCTTTGACGCTTCGCCGGACTCACGCGACGGATCGACGGCTTCGAATCGAATGAACCCGAGGTCGACCTAGTCGAGGATGCCGGGAGGGATCGTCAACCGGTAGCCCCCGGCGTCGAATCGGCCGGCGTCACCGCGACGCTGCGCGGGCACGACCCAACCGGCCCGACCCAAATCCCCCCAGCGCGCGATGAGCTGCGTTCTTGCCCAGACCGAGCTCGGCCGCCACGCTGCGCACCGACGCCACCACTCGCCAGTCGTCGTCGCGATGTCCCGTGACCGCCGACGCTCGACACCAACTCGGCCAACGCCCAGCGCGGGACGCGCAAGCACGAGCCGAGTCGCAGCACCGGCAGGCCGGCCCGGCCGTCGGACGCCTCGTATTGGCGGGCGAGGTCGTAGGCCAGCGACCGGCTGATACGCAACACCCCCGCCGCCTCCTCGACCGTGAGCAGCAACGGGTACTCATCGAGCGACCCCAACACCACTTCGATGACGCTCATACCGCTACTTACATCGATGTCATCCTGGCTACCAACCCCCCACCGCGCGCCGATCGATCCGGTTGGCCGGACTCACGGACAACCACGGTTACTGGTGGACATCAGCGGACACTGGCGGACACAGAACAACACGATGGCCTTGACGAAAAGTAAAAGGCAGTTGTCAGCCCGTGCGCGGCTGCAGCAACCCTCGATGGAGCTCGGCGTGCCCAGGCAGAATTCGCGGGAGCACCACACCGTCGCTCCGCACCTCGACGATCTCAGCTACTCCTGGGTCGGCGCCGTCGTCGCCCGCGACGATGAACCCACCTTGCTCCAGGTGCGCACCGGCAGTGGCGTCGTCGACATGGGCGTGCGTCAGACCTGCCGAGTCAACGCGGTGGAAGTCGACCCAAAGGTCCCATGCAGGCGTCTCGTGCCCGGCGATGAGCGCAGTCTACGACCGGCCCGGGTTCGGTCGAAGGTCGCCGAAGCAGGACATGCTGGCCGAACGAGCAATCTCGAGTCGGCGGTCCGGGCCAGCGATCACGCATTCGCCCGGCATGATCTTGTTCGGGTCGGCCGCCTCGCTGACACAGGTCCACGGCTGGCCCGTGTCGTCCATCGTGTTCCAGTCGACATCGATGTCGATTCGCAGCGACACGGTCAGGCGACGGCGGAGTGCAGCTCTGCCAGGGCTTGCTGGACCGCCGGGAACCGAGCGAACAGCGCCTCGCGCACCGCTGGCTCGATGGTCGCCGGCGCCAGGAGGAACTCCACGCCCACAACGTCGTCTGCCTCGTCGACGTCGACCGCGACCTCGTCCGAGACATGGACCGTCCTGCTCACCTGTGCGTCGGAGAGGGTGAGATACCAGGCCTGAACTTCGGGGTCGAAGTCAACCCGCATGGCACACCACGCTACGCCTCCTCCTCCCGATCGGCGACGGTGACCACGACTTCACCGGCGAGCACCACCTTGAGCCCTCGGCCGGCGGTGGTCCGCCCGAGGACGACGACGCGGCCTTCAGGTCGGCCGGCATAGCTCGTCTCCGGGTTCGCCACCGCCTCGTGCACTTCGTCGGCGCTGATCCTCCGCCGAGCCATCTGCTGCCGGGCGTGGCGGCTGAACCTCACGATCCGAACACCTCGTCCAGTCGCTCGCCCGCGGCGCGGTGCTGCTCGTTGACCGTGTGCGTGTACGTGTTGAGCGTGACGCCGATGTCGGCGTGGCCGAGGCGTTCCTGCATCACCTTGTCATCACCCACGACAACGCGTCCGACGGACTGGGCGGTGTGGCGTAGGCCTCTCGGGGTGATGCGCGGCACGTCGGCGGTGGCGATCAGTCGATCCATCACGCGGCCGAAGTGGCTCGGGTCGATCCAGCCGCCGACCGGGTTGGTGAACACCAGGCCCGTCTTCTCCCACGCGTCCCGCAGGAGCCGCCGCTCGGCCTCCTGCCGCTCGCGGTGCGCGGCGAGCACGCCGGCCGTTGCCGGGCCGAAGGTGACGACACGATCGGCGTGCTCGGTCTTGAGCTGCTTGAGCACCGGATGTCCACGCTCGATGGCGAGCTGCTGGTGCACGGTCAGGTTGTTTGCCTCGAGGTCGACGTCGCTCCAGCGGAGGGCGAGCAGCTCGCCCCGGCGCAGGCCGGTGACGAGGGACAGCTGGAAGGCTGGCGCCAACCGGTGATCCCCCACGGCGGCGAGAAAGCGGCGAGCCTCCGCGAGGGTCCAGCCGAGCTGACGTCGCGTGCGATCGCGCCGCGGCGGCTGGGTCAACCCGACCGGGTTGCGGCCGAGTCGTCCACGCTGCACGGCCTCCTCGAGCGCCATCGACAGCACCTTCCGCACGGTGCGCGCGGACGTTGCGCCCAGCCGCTGCCTGCCGTTGTCGTCCGACGCCACCAGCGCCGCCACCCAGCCATCGACCACCCCGGGGGTGAGGTCGCGCAGGCGGACCTTGCCGATCAGCGGGACGATGTGGTGGTCGACAGCCCAGCGATACTGGTCGAACGTCGAGGTCTCGACCCGGCCGTCCTTCGAGCGCAGCCACACCTGCTGGACGAACTCCCCGACCGTCTCCGTGTCGGTCCCGGCGCGGCCTTCGAGTACGGCCCGACGGTGGGCCGTCGCTGCTCGCCTGGTCTCGAACGTGCCGAGCTGGCTGACCTTGCGCTTGCTGGTGACGGCGTCGTAACCGGACTGCCGGACCACCCACTTGCCGCGCTGGCGGTGTACCTCGGGCTCACCAACCTGCACCCACTGCATGTGCTCGATCGTAGTGCTCGGCTGCATACCTCGTGCATACATGCCCTGAGAGCGAAAGAGCCGGTGCTCTTCGACACCGGCTCTGACCTGGACTTTCTTGTCGGGCTGGGGAGATTTGAACTCCCGACCTCTTGACCCCCAGTCAAGCGCGCTAACCAAGCTGCGCCACAGCCCGTTCTGTCGTGCGCCGATGCTAGCGGTGCCGCGCCGTGTCGGCCCGGCCGAGAATGGTGACTCGGGCGCACGGGTACCCGCCCGCTCCGCTCACCGATCTCGATTGGCGTCAGGCCCGGCGGTCGAACTGGGCGCAGATCGTCCCGGAAACCGAAACAATCTGCGCCCAGATGGACGGGTGGGACGATCCGCGCCCAGATGGGCTCGGGGCGTCGGCTAGGCGGGTCGGGCGACGGCGGCCGTGGCGTTGATGATCCCCTCGCCGTACAGGCCGTTGACGGCCGTCGTGCCCTCGCAGACCGCGTTGAAGTCCTGTGGGCGTCCTTCGTCGGTGTAGATCTCGACCCCGCCGACCGGGCAGGCGTGGTCGGTCGCTGTCGCCACGATGATCTCGCGCACGGTGTCGGGAGCGAGGACGGCCCGCCGCGGCCGCCACGGCCGTGGGCCTGGACCACCAGCGCGGCTTCACCGGCGACATGGGGCGACGCCATCGACGTGCCCTGCAGGTAGATCCACGCCCCGCAGTTGCCATCGCCGATCACAGGCGGAGTAGATGTCGGCACGGCCGGCGTGCCGGACGCGTCGAGGAGACCCTCCTCGATGGCCAGCTCGTACGGGTACGACGACAGGACCTGGTTGGTGTCGGTCAGGAAGCTCGGCGTTCCGATGCCAGTCGCGGAACCAGCCGCCGGGCGCCGACACCTCGACGTCCCCAGGCCGTAGTTCGAGAAGTCGGACTTGGTCGTCGACGGCCCGACGGAGCCGACCGTGAGCACGTCGCGGTCCCTCCGAAGGCAGGTCGAGGCAGTTGTTAGTGACGACGCGATCCTGCTCGGTGCCGAGCGGGTAGTCCGGGCTGATGTGTCGAGGCGCTCGGCAGCGGCCAGGTTCGGTGGCTGGTTGCCGGCTGCGGCCACCAACGTGACCCCGCTGCTCGTGGGCGTACGTCGAGGGCGGCGAGCACCCCGGTGCGGATCATCGCCTGTTCGGCGATCTGTTCCTCGGTGACGTCGCCGGAGACGTAGTCATCGTCCGAGTCGCAGTTGAACAGCCACGGGTCGGTGAAGAAGCTCATGTTGACGACGTCGAGGCCCATGTCACCGGCGTACAGGAGGGCCGACGACGGTCTCGTAGAAGAAGAAGAAGCCCGAGTCCTGGCCGGCCCGCACGTTGACGATCGTGGCGTCGGGAGCGACGCCCGTGATGCCGATCCCGTTGCGGGCGGCGCCGACGTGCCGGCGACGTGGGTGCCGTGACCGCCCTCGTCGACCCAGGCCGGGTCGATGCACGTCGGGACGTCGCATGGCCCGTCGATCGCCGGGATGTCGTGGGTGAAGTTCTGGCTCAGCTCGTAGCTGAAGTTCGGCGCGATGTCCGGGTGGCTCGCGTCGACACCGGTGTCGATGATGCCGACGGTCACCCTGCGGCCGGTTGCCCGGCGATGGGCGCCGTCAGCGGTCGCACCGATCATCGCCATGTCCCACTGCAGGCTCTCGAGCGGCTCGGTGCGGGCGGCCCGCCGGGACGGCTCGGCTGGCGCCGGCCGCCTGCCCGCTGGCCGCCCCCGTTCCATCACCGTCAGGCGTTCGGTCGCCCGGACCTGGGCCCGGCCCGCTCGGAGGCGCCGATCGACTGGTTCTGCACGACGCCGGTGACGCTGGCGTCGGCGGCGACCGCCTCGGTGAAGTCGGCCGCCCGCCGTCTCGACGAGCGCCAGCCCGATCTGCTCCTGCACGTCGACGACGACCCCGCCGGCCGCCGGCGATGGCTGCCAGCGCAGCGTCCTGGCTCCTCGTGCTCGAATGCGACGACGTACTCGCCGCCGTCGTCCGGCGGATCCTGGGCCGGCCGCGGCGCCGGCGAGCGGTTCGCTCCTGCCGCTGCGCCGGCGGCGCCCGTCACCGCCAGTCCTGCGGCAAGCGCGGCAGCCACCACGACTCTGTGATGTCTCATGTTTGGGTACCCCCACTTTCCAGCCGCCCGCCGGAGCACCCTATACCGGCCTCTGTCGAACCCGGAACGATTGCTCCGGTTTCAGGCGATCGCCGACGCCAATGACGACGAGTTCGACCCGGGGACCCGGGCCGCCGAGGGCAGGGCTACGCGGACAGTGTCGCCTACGTCGGCGGTCTCCTCGAGGAGGCCGGCTACGACGTGACGCTCGACGAGTTCGAGTTCCATTTCGTCTTCCGGCGCTGTTGCAGCAGCTGACCCCGGTCAGCGACGGGCACCTTCACGGGCAGCGGAGCCAGCGATGTCACCGGGAACGTGATCCCGGTCGACATCAGCCTCAAGGGGGGCGGACGCCGAGGCCGCCTGCGCCGAGGCGCTGGCCCAGGCCGGCTCGACGGCACGAGTCGTACTCCACCTTGGGCGGCGACCTGTACGACGACACGCTGTTCTCGGGGGCGCAGGGACTACCAGGCGTTCATCGAAACAACCGCACCCGTGCGCGGCGACCGGGCTGGCGTCAGCCGGTCGCTGCGGACC
>CAVRCY010000007.1:0-153323 GCA_963719775.1 uncultured Acidimicrobiia bacterium | reverse complement strand
GCCGTCGATGGTGCGAGCGCCAACTCGGCGGTGAGACCTTCGCCCGTGAGCGCGTTGAGCGTGCGCACCGCGGTCGGCGAGTCGATCTCGAGCGCGTACGCGCTGGAGGGGCCCGGTTCCACGCCACCGAGCAGGTGACTGGCCTCGACGATGCGGTTGGTGCGCGGGGTGAATGCCGCGTCCCGCGGCACCCGCACCACGTCCGCACCCCACAAGTACCCGTGGCTCCAGGCCGCCGGAGGCGCGTACAAGATGCTGATGTCCTCGGAGATGTCGGCGCCGAGGCCCAGCGCCGTGTCCGCGAGTCCACGGTGGGCCTGGGTCATGTAGACCACGTAGGAGCCCTTCGGGTACGTCACGCCTTCCCAGGTGTAGGCCTGCTTCATCTCCTCGACGAGGATCCCGTTGGCGACCAGCCAGTCAACGAGTCGGTTCGCCTCGGGCTCGCTGCGCTGGCTGCTACCCATCGGCACGATGTAGGCGGTGGGGAACTCCTCCATCCAGTTGTTGTCGACATCGAACGGCGGCTCGCAGCACGGCGGGCGAGGTGCGTTGGTGACGCCGCGCAAGTAGCGCTCGAGCTCATCGTGCAACAGCTCATTGCGGTTGGCGATGTCGAACTGGAGGGTCGACCAGACGACGATCTCCTGGATGATCCTCGAGCCCAGCCGTCCGGGAGCGAGCGGCGTAGTACCAGCCACCGCGCAGGCGGTGTTGTTGGCTTGGTTGCACATCTCGACCGTCGAGCCGTTGAGGCCGACGTGCTGCGCGTACATCGGCGTGTAGAAGGGGCCCCAGTCGTCCCAGCCCTCGGCGACAGCAGGACCTGGCGATTCCCCGTCCGGGCACAGCCCGCTCGGGGGTGCGGGGTTACCGTCGGCGCACCAGTCGTTGACCGGACGAGTGACGGCGAAGTTCGAGACGGCCAGCGCGGCTTCGTTGGCGTCGATGCGCGGCTGGTTCCACTTGAGCCAGAGGTCGTAGTCGATGCTCGGGTTGTGCGGCTTGGTGGTCGCCTCGATGAGCGTCGGCGTGATGTAGCCGTGCAGGTCCAAGACCTCGGGGGGCAACCACGTCTGCATGACGGCGACGGAGGCGCGGGTCTCGGGCTGGGACTGAGTCATGAAGTCGCGGTTGAGGTCGAAGCCGTTGCCGTTGGTCGACTACCGGCGACCCGGCCGTCGGGATTCTGAATGACGTTGAAGAGCACCACGGCGTGGTCCAGCACCGCGTCGACCTCGGGGTCCGAGCCGTACGGCGTGGTGGCGAGCGTGTGCAGCGTCTCGAAGATCGCCTCGACACCCTCGTACTCGTTGCCGTGGATGGCGCCCTGAACGAAGACTGGGACCTTCACTCGATCGCCGTATGACTGCAGGAGCTGCTGACCTCGACCAGGGTCGGTGAGCGCCACGTTGCGGACCTGCTGCCAGTTGTGGAAGTCCTGACGCTGCTGGGCGGTGTCGAGGGCATTGACGGTGACGAGGAACAGGTCCCTGCCCAACGCCGACTTACCGATCACCTCGAGGCTCATTCGTCCGTTGCTCGAGGCGACGATGTCCTCGAGAGTGCACCGGATCGCGTAGTACGGGATGTGCGGGAAGCTGCCTGCCGGCTGACCGGCCGCGTCCCGTCGGGCAAGTTGCCGGCCGCATCGTTCTCGGGCACACCGCACCATGGTGGCACGACGTCGCCGTCGACGTCGGCGGCGATCCCGCCGGCGGGGCGACCAGCAGCGAGACGAGCACGGCGAACACCGCGATCAACAGAACGGCGGAACGTCGAGCCATCGTTCGGTGAACTGCCATTGACCCTCCTTCGGGGATCACGGAAGCAGACGTCGCTCGTCTCGCGCCCCGGCGACGAATGATGCCAGACGACGATCGAGGCACGCGGACACAACCGACAATCGTCCTCGACCACACACCTACGGGAGTCACACCAAGCGCAAGCTCGCACATAGGATCCCGCGCGCGAAGAGATGCCGTTCTGCGCGACCGTGTGGAGCCGGAAGACGTGATTCGGTCGCGAAGTTCGGGCGCGTTGCTCAGTAGTGGTGGGAGTGCCGCCCGCTTGGTGCGGCCGACGAACATGCCTCCCAAGGTCGTCGGCTGGGGCACAGCATCGGTCGCTGGCGCCACCAGATCATCGCCGGAGAGGCCGGCTCCCGCACAGGAAGCAGCCGGAAGCGCCGCGCTCGGATGGGCGTGATCAGAGGCCTGCCGCGCATGGCGGCCAGCCCATCCAAGCCTTGCCCTACGGAACGAAGGCCGAGAAAACGTTGGTTCGGTCTGCAAAGTCGACGCCGCCGTTGAGCACCGGCTTGAGAGCGGTCGAGCCCTGGGTCGAGATCCAGAACGGCTCGAACGACGCTCCGATCGACGCCAGGCCGTCGTAGTCGCCGAGGAAGTAGCCGATCGCGTACGGCGCCCTTCGCGTGTCAAAGGTCGTGCCGAGGATTTCGTCCGGCCCGAAGGACGCGCCGCCATCAGCCGAGCGGCGGATCCAGTGCGCCGTCTCGAGCCCATCATTCGAGTTCACGTCGTTGAAGCGGAAGTCGTAGTAGCTCACGGCGACGGTCCCCTCCTCGTCGACCGCCACTGAGGGCGTGTGTGCATCGGTCGAGGAAACCGTGTTGACGACGCCCAGCTGTGTCCAGCTCTGGCCGTGGTCGGTCGACTTCGCCAGTTGGATGCGCACCTTGCCGTTCGGGCCGCCGTCCTGCCAGACGACGTAGGCCGTGCCGTCGTTCATGTCGACTGCGATGTCGGCGACGCCGTCAGCTGTGCGCAGCCTGCAGATGTACGGGTCGTGCTTGTGGCCGAGCGTCTCGGGACACGGGGCGCCGTCGGGGTCGGTGTCGAACGGAACCGCCCCGGCGAGCGAATCGATGACGACCGGATCCGACCAGGTATCGCCCGAGTCAGTCGACCACATCGCCGAGATCTTCTCGCCCTTGCGGCCCTGCTTGTTGTCGTTGTGGATCCAGTCGAACACGTTGATCAGGGTGCTCTCCGTCTCGCCGGCCGCGCGCGGCAGGACGGCGATCTGGTTGGCGATCGTCTGGTCGTTGCGGCCGAGATCGAGGATCTCCCTCGTCGTCCAGTCGCCGCCATCGTCATCGGTCCCGTTCTCGGTCTTCGAGAAGTAGGTCGGCCCCGTGAACGCGGCCGCATGCAACGCGGAGGAGTCGCCCTGCGAGCGCTCGTTCGGGAAGACCAACCGGTCCCAGATCGCGTAGACGAGATTGGAGTCGTTGGGGTCCGCGGTCAAGGTGTTCTTGTCGTTGAAGACGTGCGGGTCCGCATCGTCGATCAGGGTGACCGGCTCGGTCCAGGTTGCCCCGCCGTCCTCGGACTTGCTGACCAGCATCGCGTTGCGCAGGTTGCGGGTGTCGTTGAACGACAGGCTCATGAACCACATGTCGCCGTTCGGCGAGATGTCGCTCCATGGATCCGTCGCCCGCTCCCAATCGGAGTTCGTCCCGCTGTGGTCGGGGTCCTGGCAGTTCGTGATCGCCGGCTGCGCGCTGAGGGGCGGGACCACCCAGCTCAGCCCGCCATTGTGCGAGTAGGCGACCAGCAGTCCGCTGGAGCCGCCGGACGAAAAGCGATCCTGCTGCCAGGTGCCGATCAGCGAATCCGTGTCGCCGAAGGCTGCTGGGCTGTCATTGTCGCCGACCCAGGGTTCGACCTCGGAGTTCACGAAGAGCGTTCCCGACTGCGGTGCACCGTGACAGCCGCCCGGGTTGGGGTAGGGACTCAGACCGTGGACAAAGGTCGAGGGGGCGGATTGAGCGGTCCCGGCGGCAAGCCCCGCAAGCGCCAGGCACAGGACGATCGCTGCACGTCGCATCGACAACCTCCCGATCTGCGTTCCTCGGGGTCACGCTACTCCTCCTCGGCTGTTCGAAATCGGCGAGAGCTGCTCTTCGGCCTGCATGCGCGTCACGTGCGTGTTAATGCGTGTCCTAGCGGAGGAACGAGAAACAGCAGGCGCCAGGTTCAAACTCTTCGCAACGCCCGCTATGCATGGCAGTGATGTAGCTAGTGCCGGCCAGACCGTGCTTCCGTCGAAGGCGTGCTGATGACCGACAGACTCGTGAGCTCCCGTACGGCTGGCATCAGCCCACCGAGCACACAACGACATGGCGTTCGGCGCACGTCATGCTGCGGGTTCGAGGTGGGTCGGGGTCGATCGCCGGGTGACGGGTTGGCGCTGACACCCCTTGGTCATGATGTGCACATGGGTTCGCCTGCCGCGTTGGATGATGTGTTCGAGTTGGTGAGCGCGCTTGGCTTCGACTTCGACGGTGTGGACGCCGACGGGTTGGCGGGTCGTCTGGTGTCGTTGGAGCGGGTGATCCGGCGTGCCGAGGCGGCCGTGGTCGGCGTGTTGAATGAGGCCGATCAGCGCGGTCTCGTGGAGGGTCGATGGTCACGCCTCGATCCGGGGATGGGCTCGGGCGACGGTGCGTTGGTCGGACGTCGAGATCCGCGATCGGGTGCGGACGGTGAGGTTGTGTCGCGACGCTCCGCAGGTCACCGAGGAGTTGGCCGCCGGCCGGCTGGGGGTGGCGCAGGTGCGGGAACTGGCCCGGGCGCGGGGCAACCCGCGGGTTGGGGCGACGATCGTCGAGGCGCTGCCGTTGCTGGTCGAGCACGCCGAGGCGTTGCCGTACGGCGAGTTCCGGATCTGCGTGCAGCGCTGGGAGTCGCTGGCCGACGTCGACGGCACCCACGGCGACCATGAGGCGGCCCATGCCGGGCGGTCGGCGCACGCCTCGATCGTCGGTCACGAGTTCCGCTTCGACGCCCATGGCGGGGTGATCGACGGGGCGGCGATGATCGAGATCCTGTCGCGCTTCGAGGATGCCGAGTTCGGCGCCGAATGGGAGACGGTGCGGGCCCGTTTCGGGGACGACGCCTGCCCGGCGATGCTGGAACGCACGGCCGGGCAACGCCGCTTCGACGCCCTGCGGGCGATCTTCCAGCGGGCCGCCTCCACGGCTCCCGGTTCGAGGGCTCCGGAGCCGGTCGTCAACCTGGTGATGGACTACGAGTCGTATGAGGCGTGGCTGGCCCGCATGAGCGGCGAGGCTCCTGACGCTCCATTGCCTGATCCGGCGGCGGTCGATGATCGGCGCTGTGAGACCGTCGATGGGGTGCAGGTCGATCCGGCCGCCGCCGTGATGGCCTCGCTGGTCGGACATGTCCGGCGGGTGGTGATCAACGGGGCTGGGGTGGTCATCGAGCTGGGCCGCAGGTCTCGGCTGTTCACCGGTTCGGCCAGGGAAGCCGCCAAGCTGCAAGGCGCTCGATGTTTCTGGCCTGGCTGTGGGCGACCTCGAACGCACATCGACCACACCGTCGATTGGGCTCTCGACGGCCTCACCGACCCGGCCAATGCCGGACCCGGCTGCGCCCGCCACAACATCCACAAGAACACCGGCTACACGGTGTGGCGCGATGGCGAGGGCCGATGGCACACCCACCGACCCGACGGCACCGAGATCACCGCCGCCTGACGCCCCGCCCGCCGGACGCGACAGTCAGGCCGGCGACGACGCCGGTGGGGCGGTCTGCTGCAGCTGGCGGAGGTCCTCGACGGAGTAGTGGCAGCGCCAGAAGTGGCCCGGCTCGACCTCGCGCAGCTCCGGTTCGTCGGTCTTGCAGATGTCGCCGATGTAGCGCGGGCAGCGGGTGTGGAACACGCAACCGGACGGCGGGTCGGCGTGGCTCGGGATCTCACCCGTCAGCCGGATCCGCTTGCGCTTGTCGCCCTCCTCCTGCGGCACGGCCGACAGCAGCGCCTCGGTGTACGGGTGTTGCGGCGGGCCGAAGACGGTCTCGGCGGCGCCGAGCTCCATCAGCCGGCCGAGGTAGAGCACGGCGATGCGATCCGACAGGTAGCGCACGACGCCCAGGTCGTGGGAGATGAACAGGTAGGCGGTGTCCTTCTCGACCTGCAGCTCGGCGAGCAGGTTGAGGATCGCCGCCTGCACGGAGACGTCGAGGGCGGAGGTCGGCTCGTCGCACACGACGATCTTCGGATCGCCGGCGAACGCCCTGGCGATGGCGACGCGCTGCTTGAGCCCGCCGGACAGCTGGGACGGCTTGGCCCTGATCAACCGCACGTCGAAGCGCACGGAGTGGGCGAGGTCGCGCAGGCGGGTGTCGAGCTGCGCGCCGCTGGTCCCGACGAGCCGGTTCAACGCTCGCTTGATGATGCGTTGGATCGAGAAGCGCCGATTGAGCGCCGCATCGGGGTTCTGGAACACGATCTGCAGCGAGCGCACCTGCTCGCGGTCGCGGTGGTGGATCTCGGCGGCGACGGGCGTGCCTTCGATCTCGACGACCGATCCCTCGTCGGGAGCGGTCAGCCCGAGCAGGAGGCGGGCCAGGGTCGTCTTCCCGCTGCCCGACTCGCCGACGAGCCCGAGCGTCTCGCCTGGCGCCAGGCGAACGTGATGTCCTCGACCGCCCGCACGTCGTGACCGTCCTGGTGGAACGTCTTGCGCACGTTGCGCGTGCTGATCACGGGCACCCTCGAGGGGTCTCGATCGGCGCGCTCGGTGACGGCGACCGGCGTCGTGTCCCGTGGGAGCTCCTGCGCCTTTTCGTGGAAGTGGCAGCGGCTGTGGTGGCCGCCGCCGACCTCGAACAGGTCGGGCTCTTGGCGGTGGCAGATGTCCTCGGCGAGGGCGCAGCGCTCGGTGAAGACACACCCGGGGAGCTCGACTCCGAGGCCCGGCAGGAACCCGGGGATGGTGTCGAGCCGACCCTGGTCCTTGCGCGCGCCGGCGCGAGGGATGCAACGCAGCAGCCCGACGGTGTACGGATGGCGGGGGTTGTAGAACACCTCCTCGACGGGGCCGTCCTCGACGACGCGCCCCGCGTACAACACACCGACCCGGTCGCACATGCGCAGGATCACGTCGAGGTTGTGGCTGATGAACAGCACGCTCGTGCCGAACTCCTGACGCAGCGCGGCGACGAGGTCGAGCACCTCCGCCTCGACGGTGGCGTCGAGGCCGGTGGTCGGCTCGTCGAGGATCAGCAGCGTCGGGTCCTTGGCCAATGCCATGGCGATGACGACGCGCTGGTTCATCCCGCCGGAGAGCTGGTGGGGGTAGCGGCCCATCACCCGCGTCGGATCGGAGATCTGGACCTTGGTCAGCATCGCCTTCGACCGCTCCAGCGCGTCGTCGTGCTTGATCCCTTGCAGGGTGAACGCCTCGGCCACCTGGTCGCCGACGCGGATGGTCGGGTTCAACGCCGATGTCGGGTTCTGGTACACCATCGACACCTGCGTCTGGCGCAGCCTGCGCACGGCGGCGTCGCTCATCGTCAGCAGATCCTCGCCGGCCACGTGGATCGAACCGCCGCTGACCCGGCCGTTGCGCGGCAGATACTTGAGCGCAGCGAAGGCGGCCGTCGACTTGCCGCAGCCGGACTCCCCGACGAGCCCGAACGACTCGCCGGGCGCGATCACCAGGCTGACCCCGCGCAGGACCTGCTTCCATGTGCCGCGCACCTTGTACTCGACGTGCAGGTCGTCGAGCTCGAGCGCGTTGGCGGTCGTCACGGGCGGGGTGGTGGCGAGCTCGGTGCTCATCGTTCGAACGCCTTGGCGATGCCGTCGGCCATCATGTTGACGCCGATCACGAGGCTGGCGATGGCCAGTGCAGGGAACAGCACCGGCCACCAGTAGCCGCCACTGATCAGCCCGTAGTGCTCGTACACCTGCAGGCCCCAGTCGGGCGCCGGCGGCTGGATGCCGAAGCCCAGGAAGCTCAGCGTGGCGACGGTGAAGATGGCGTAACCCAACCGCACCGTGAACTCGACCATCACCGGGCCCATCACGTTGGGCAGGATCTCGGCGAACAGGATGTACGAGGTGTGCTCGTTGCGCAGCTGGGCCGCCGAGACGTACTCCATCCCCCGCTCCTGGAGCACCGCGGCGCGCACGGTCCTGGCGATGAGCGGCGCGAACACGACGGCGATGACGATGATCACGGTCCACCGGGACGGCCCGAGGGAGACGATCGCCAGAATGCCGATGATCACCGTGGGCAGCGCCAGGAACGCATCGATGAATCGGCTGAGGATGTTGTCGACCGGGCCCTGGAAGTACCCGGTGACGAGCCCGAGCGCAGTTCCGAGCACGGTGGCCAAGACGGTCGCCAGCGGGGCGACGATGAGGATGTCTCGGGCGCCGACGATGACCCTCGACAGCACGTCGCGTCCGACCCGATCGGTCCCGAACCAATGGTCGCTGCTCGGGCTGGCGAGGTCATCGAGCGGGTCGGTGGCGAACGGGTCGTCGGGAGCGATGGCCTCTCCGAAGATGGCGCAGAAGACCCAGAAGAGCACGATCAACGAGCCGGCGATGAAGACCTTGGAACGCAGCAGCAACCGCAGCCGCTCGCGCTGAGCGGAGCGCTCCTCTGCGGCCGTGGTGGCGGGCCGGGCACCGGCGGTGATCGGGTCGACCGTCGACGCCGGACCGGGTGTGGAGAGACTCATCCCTCACCTCCCAAGCGCACCCGCGGGTTGAGGACCGAGTACAGGATGTCGGCGACGAGCGTGGCCACGAGGTACACGATCCCGACGATCAGCACGCCCGTCTGCAACACGGGGATGTCCTTGCGCTGGGCCGCCTCGAAGATTGTCTTACCGAGCCCGTTGTAGTTGAAGATCAGTTCGATGACGACGAGTCCACCGATGAGGTAGCCGAGTTGCGTGGCGACGACGGCGATCGTCGGCAGCAACGAGTTGCGCAACACGTGCTCGCGCACGACCGTGCGCTCCGGCAGGCCCTTGATGACCGCCGTTCTCGTGTAGTCGGCGTCGAGCGCCTCGATCGTGCCGGCGCGGGCCATCCGGGCGATGTAGCCGAACAGTACGAAGACGAGGCAGATGGCGGGCAGCAGCAGGTAGTACACCTGCTCGACGAAGTTGGAGCCCGGCGGCGCCGTGGCCGTCGGCTTGAAGATGCCCAGACCGAGCGGGAAGATCACGATCAGCACCACGGCCCACACGAAGTCGGGGATCGCCGTGGCCGATAGGCCGCCGAGCGAGATGACCCGGTCGCGGCCGGTCCCTTCCTTCAGCGCCGCGTACACGCCACCGAAGATGGCCAGCGGCACGACGATGATGAAGGCCAGGACGGCCAACTTGGCTGAGTTGACGAGCGCGTCGCCGAGGATCGACGACACCGAGCGCCCCTGGACCACCGACTCGCCCATGTCCCCGCTGAAGAGGCCGGTGATCCAGTCCCAGTACTGCACGATCAACGACCGGTCGGTGCCGAGCTCGGCGTTCAGCTGGTCGACGGACTCCTGGTCGGCGAGCGGGCCGAGGATGTTCCTGGCGACGTTCCCCGGCAGCACCTGCGCAATGACGAACACGATGATGCTGAGGATGAACAGCGTGAGGAGGCTGAGCAGGATCCTGGTGATGATGAAACGTCTCACGGCTCTTCCCCGACTCCTAGATGAACCCGGTCCGGCTGACGTCGGTGTGGCCCATCGCCGTCGTCTCCACGCCGGCGACGTAGTCCTTGGCCCCTGACAGGAAGTAGTAGAAGTACGTGAACAGGATCGGTGTCTCGTCGAGCAGCAGTTCCTGGATCTGCTTGGCCGCCGTGCGCTGGATGTCGAGGTCCACGGCAGCGGTGTAGTCGGCGAACAACTGGTCGTACGTCTCGTTCTTGAAGTGCGCGCCGTTCCAGGTGCCCGTGCTGAGCAGCGGTGCCCCGAGCAGCACGTTGGGCACGCCGCGGTGGCCGTACTCCGTGATCCCGATGTTGGAGTCGAGCCACCGCGAGTTGCCGAACACGGCGTCGCCGTAGTACGTGCCGGCGTCCGTGATGCTGAGGTCGAGGCGGATGTTCGCCGGCCGCAGGTCCTGCTGGAGCAGTTGGGCGTAGTCCGGCATCTCGAAGCCCTGCCAGGTGGAGAGCGTGACGCTGAACCCGTCGGCGACCCCCGCCGCTTCGAGCAGTTTCCTGGCCTCGGCGACGTTCTGCTCGCGCTGGCGCACGTCGGGAGACGTCGATGGGAAGGCGGGGGCGAACGGGCTGTCGTTGCCGATGTCGGTCTTCGTGTCGAGCAGGCCGTCGACGAGGTTCGTGCGGTTGACGAGCAGGCCGACGGCCTGGCGGATGCGCTTGTCGTTGAACGGCTCGACGTCGCAGCGCATGTGGCACTGACGGTGGGCAGAGGACTTGAGCTCCGTCGTGACGACCGTCGGATCCGTCAGCAGGGCCTTGCCACCGGACACCGAGAACTGCACCACCACGTCGACCTGGTTGCCCTGGAAGGCGAGGACCAGGCTCTGCTCGTTGGTGAAGAAGACGATCTCGGCCTTCTCCGCCAGCGGCTTGCGGCTCGGGTCCCAGTACTGCTCGTTGGGGACGAGCGTGATGCCGACACTCGGCCGGTACTCGCCGAGCTTCCACGGCCCCGTGCCGATGAACGTGCGATCCCAGTCCCCCTCGTAGTCCCTCGGCAGGATGATGGCGTTGTAGTTGTCGGAGCTGGCGAGGTACGGGAAGTTGCCGGTCGGGGCGTCCAGCGTGAACTCCACGGTGGAGTCGTCGATGACCTTGGCTCCGCCCTTCGACAGCACGCCGGTGAACACGGACAGGGCGTTCGAGCCGTTCTCCGGGTCGGCGAGGCGGTCGAACGTGGTGACCACGTCCTCGGCCTCCATCGGTTGGTCGTTGTGGAACGTCACGCCCTTGCGCAGGTTGAACGTCCACACGCTGCCGTCGTCGTTCGGTGACCAGCTCTCGGCGAGCCGCGGTTGGAGCTCGAGGTTCCCGTCGGACCACGCGAGGAACTCGCCGGTCTGGCCGAGCACGGTGAGGCCACCCTGGTTGTTCACGGACACGGGGTCGAGCACACCCGACGGCGCCTGCTGACCGACGCGGATCGTGCCGCCAGGCTTCGGCGCCGCAGTCTGCGGAGGGTCGGCCTCCTCGAGCGGGTCGCGGCTGGCCCCGCAGGCAGTAGCGACGAGACCCGGCCAGCGGGATGGACATCCCGGCGACGGCCGCCCGACGAACGAACTCGCGCCGCCCGATCTTGCCGAAGCGCAGCTCGTCGATCAGGTGGTTCTCGCGGTCCGTGCTCCTCGCCCGGATCGCGTCGACACGTTGTTGTGGGGGCCGTTGCATGGCCTCCCCTCCTGTGCCTGCTGGACGCCCGCAGGTTCCCCCTCCCGACGTCACCCTAACCCACCCCCGCGCCGCCATCGCGAACCAGCGCCCCGGTGCGGAGGATCGCCCGCGCCTCCTCGACCGTCGGGGCCAGCGATCGATCGGCCGTGACGGCTTCGAGCCGGGCGCCGAGGAGTTCGACCACGGGCCGCAGCCGCGGCGGCACCGACGGAGCGCCGAGCGCGTCCGCCTGGCGGTCGGCGACCAGTTCGTAGGCCAGGACGAGCTCGACGTTGTCGAGCAGCGTGGCGAGCTTGCCGGCGGCGAGGGCGGTGAACGCCTGGAAGTCCTCTTGGCCCGCCGACGTGTCGGCGGAGTGGATCGACGCGGGGCTGGCCAGCAAGCGGTTCTCGGCGCACAGGCCGACGACCGACTTGTGCAACGACACCAGCCCGCTGCCACCGACGGCGCCGTCGGCGGCGAGCTGCTCGGGGAGACCGGAGAACCTGGCGTCGAGCAGCCGGTGCAGCCGCTTCTCGCTGAGCGCGGCGACCTGGGTCATGGCGATCGCTGCGGCATCGAGGGCGAGGGTCAGCGCCTGGCTGTGGAAGTTCCCCGACGGGTAGAAACCGGCGGGTTCGCCGTCGGACGCCTCGAGGTACAGCGGGCTGTCGGTCACCGCCCGCAGCTCCCGCTGCACCTGCAGCCGGAGGTGGGCGAGGACGTCGTGCACGGCGCCGTGCACCTGGGGGAGGACCCGGAGCGACACCGGCGGCTGTGGCTGGTCGGCCTCGATGGCCGCGCCGGTGTCGAGGAGCGCAGCGAGCCGGCGGGTGACGTGGAGCTGGCCTGGGTCGCCCTTCAGCTCGGCGATGCGCACCGAGTACGGCCGCCGCGAGACCGCCATCAACGCGGCCGTGAGCGCGCCGATCAAGGTGGCCTGCTCGAGCAGACGGTCGCAGCGGCGCAGCGCGTCCGCACCGAGCGCCGCGGCCAGCGGTGCGCCGTTGATCAACGCGAGTCCTTCCTTGCGCTCGAGCACGTACGGCTCGACGCCGTCGGCGGCCAGCGCGGCCGCGGCGGCGCGGTGCCCCCCGTCGACGAACACGTCGCCCTCGCCGATGAACGTCTGGAACAGGTGGCACAGCGGGATCGTCTCGCCGGCGGCGCCGGGGCGGCTGGCCGGCACGACGGGATACCACCCGGCGTTCAGCCGGTCGGCGATGAACGAGCAGAGCGCCGCCGTGACGCCGGTGTGACCGGCGAGGAAGCCGGCCAGCCGGAGCAGCATCGTCCCGCGCACGATCTCCTCGCCGTACGGCGGGCCGATGCCGGCGGCCCGCCCGCGGACGATGGCGCGTTGCAACGCCGCCTGGTCGGCCGGGGGGATCGCCCGGTCGGCGAAGTAACCGAGCCCCGTCGTCACCCCGTAAGCCGTCGCGCCGGTCTCCAGATGCCGTTCCATCGCCGCTCGTCCTGCGTCCACGCGGCGCAGCAGCGCGGGGTCGATGGAGATCGCCTCGTGCCCGAGGACGACGCGCCAGTAGCCGTCGAGGTCGAGCGCGTCGCCGATGACGATCACCTGCCGGACCGTAACCCGCGCCGATTGGTCGCCGGACGGCGCGAACGCAGCAGGTGGGCGACCTCGGCGCCGACCCGCTCGGGATGGTGCAGGTCGCTCCACCACACGTCGACGATCTCCCAGCCGAGCCGGCGCAACAGGCCCCGTCGGCGGGCATCGTCGTGCTGTGTCGCCGAGGTGACGTGCCACTGCCAACGGTGCCCCTCGACGCCGACCCTGTGGACCGGGTCGGCAAGGTCGAGCTCGGCGAGCAGCATGCCATGGCCGTCGCGGATCGGGTACTCGCCGACGAGCCGGACGCCCGTGGCAGCCAGGACGTGGCCGGCGACCCGCTGGTACCAGTTGCGGGGGAGCCGGTTGTCGACCCGTTCGCCGAGCAGCATCAGCAGGGCCGGCGGTCCCGACCGTCCACGCTGGCGCCATGCCAGGGCGGCGGCGCGCAGCTCCTCGCTCGTCACGCCGCGCCGGAGCGCGCTGCTCGAGCGCCTGCGCCGTCGGTCTGATGCCGACGACAGGGGCGAGGAGGGCCAGCGTCGCGGCGATCGTGAGCACCGGGATCGGACCGACGTGCGTCACGTGTTCCCCGACGTCACCCCGCGTGTAGTGCAGCGCGATGCCCGCGGCGAGGTGGAGGTGGGCACCGCGCCGGCCGATGACGTCGATCGTGGCGATCCGGTCGAATCCGCCGAGGGCATGTAGCCGCGCCGCCGCGACGTGCGAGACGGCGACCACCCCGGACGCCAGCGTGGCTGCCATCGCCCGGGTCTCGAACGTCACCGGCGCGCCGCCTGCGGCCAGCACGTGCGGGAACGGCGCCGACAGGGTGCCGTCGGCCAGCCGGCGACGCTCGACCCGTCGGCTGACCCCGAGTTCCCGCGCCTGGGCGCGGGAGGCGACGCCGTGTTGGACGGCCATCAGTGCGAACAGTTCTCTCACACAAGCCCTGGGCGTCTCGGCGGCGGGGAAACGGAAATCGCGGCGGGCGCCGCGGGTGGAGGAGACTGGTGCGATGCCCGACCTCCTCGATCTCGAACGTCGTGACGACGGCGTCGCCGTCATCACCCTCGCCGAACGGCAAGGTGAACGCGTTGTCCCAGGCCTTGCTCGCCGAGCTGTGGGCCGCCGCCGGCGAGTTGACGGCGGATCCGCCGGGCGCCGTCGTCATCACCGGCGGTGAGCGGATCTTCGCCGCCGGCGCCGACATCTCCGAGTTCGGCGGCGCCGACGAGGCTGTTCCGATCGCGACGGGGATCCATGGGGCGCTGGATGCCGTGGCGGCCATCCCGCGGTTCGTGATCGCCTCCGTCAGCGGGTACGCCCTCGGCGGCGGGTGCGAGCTGGCGCTGGCCTGCGACTACCGGATCGCCGGGCCGCGCGCCGTGTTCGGGCAGCCCGAGATCCTGCTCGGCATCATCCCGGGTGGCGGCGGGACGCAGCGGCTGGCCCGCCTCGTCGGCCCGAGCCGGGCCAAGGAGCTGTGCATCACCGGCCGCCAGGTACCGGCCGCCGAGGCGCTGCGCATCGGCCTGGCCGACGAGGTCGTCGACGAGGACCCAATGGCCCGTGCGCTGGAGCTGGCGGCGGAGGTCGCCCGTGGGCCGCGGCAGGCGCAGGCGCTGCTCAAGGGTGTCATCGACGGCGGCCTGTCGATGCCGCTGGCCGACGGCCTGCGTGCTGAGCAGGCGGCGTTCGTCGAGGTCTTCGGCACCGAGGACAGCCGGATCGGCGTGGCCAGCTTTCTCGAGCACGGCCCCGGCAAGGCCACCTTCACCGGCCGCTGACGTCGGCTCCAAGCCATTTCTGAATCGTTTTTGCCTCGCTCAGCGAGATCAACTGTCGTCAGAATCAGACCAGGCGGCGTTCGTTGGCCCAGGCCGTCAGTTGGTGGCGGTTGGACAGCTGCAGTTTGCGGAGGACGGCGGAGACGTGTGTCTCGACGGTCTTCACGGACAGGTTGAGTCGCGAGGCGATCTCCTTGTAGGCGTAACCGCGGGCGATCAACCGCATGACCTCCCGCTCGCGGGCGGTCAGCCGGTCGAGCTCGGGATCGATCGGCACCGGCTCGTCGCTGGCGAAGGCGTCGAGGACGAACCCGGCGAGGCGCGGAGAGAACACGGCGTCGCCGCCGTGCACACGCACGATGGCCTCGCGCAGCTCGGCGGCGCCGATCGTCTTGGTCACGTATCCCCGCGCACCGGCCCGCACGACCCCGATCACGTCGTCGGCGGCGTCGGACACCGACAGCGCGAGGAACCGGGTGTCCAGCTTGTCGGCCCGGGTCCCCTCGATCACCGCCCGGCCTCCGCCGCCCGGCAGGTGGACGTCGAGCAGGACGACGTCCGGACGGGTGGCGCGGATCACCGCCACGGCCTCCTCCACCGATTCGGCCTCGCCGACGACGTCGAGCGCCGGCCCGCCGATCGCCGCGGCTGCCGGCCCGGTCAACTCGGCGCGGACACCGGCGCGGATGAGTGCGTGGTCGTCGACCAGCACGATGCGGATCATGGCGACGACCTGGGGGTGCGAATCTCGACCTCGGTGCCGGCGCCCGGCCGGCTGACGACCGTCGCCTTCCCGCCGGCGCGTTCGGCGCGCCCGAGGATCGAGTCGGCCAGTCCGTGCCGGTCCTTGGCGACCTGGGCCAGCACGAAGCCGACGCCGGTGTCGCGCACGTAGCCCACCAGCACGTCGTCGTCGACCTCGACGAACACGTCGACCTTGGCCGCCCCGGAGTGGCGGGCGGCGTTCGTCGCCGCTTCCCGCAGCGCGCCGAGGAACGCCCGCGCCGATTCGTCGAGCGGTTGGTCACCGACGGTGACGGCGTCGATGCGGACGGCGTGGTCGACCTCGATGGCGGCCGTCATCGCCTCGACGGCGGCGTTCAACGTCGTCGGTTCGCCGAGAGGCAGCCCGCCATACAGCCACGATCGCAGCTCGCGCTCTTGCCGGCGGGCCAGACCGGCCATCTGTCGGGGATCATCCGATCGCTGGATCAGCACGAGCGACTGGAGCACGGAGTCGTGGAGGTGGGCGGCCAGGTTGGCCCGCTCCTCCTCGCGCACGCGCAGCATGCGTTCCTGATCGCGCTGGGCGACGAGCCGACCGATGGCTGGCGCGGCGATGACGGCGACACCGCCGACGGCGACGGCGATGGCGCCGACGGACCGACCGACGTCGGTCAGCCCGCCGGTGCGCTCGGCCAACGCGGCGACGCCGGAGATGGCGAGCACCACCCCGGCGCCCACGCGAAGTGCGGGCGGCAGCCGACGGCTGCGTCCTCGCCCCTGCGTCCACAGCAGCGCGACCGCCGTCGCGACGAGGATCGCCGGGATCATGATGGCGTCGCCGGGCCACAGGCCCATCCACCTCGCCACCACCAGGATGGCCAGCGTGCCGCTGGCGATCGCCAGGTCTCTCCGGCGATCGGCGGGCGCCGTGCCGGCGGGCGTGACGTCGCGAGCCGGCCCGGTCGTCGTTGCGATGCCGACGCCGTACAGCGCCAGCCCGATCCCGCCGGCGAGGGTCAGCACGCCGACGGCGGCGCGCAGGACGATTGGCTCGACCCGCCAGCGAGCGGCGTAGGCACCGACCACACCCGCCACGATGCGGTCGGCGCTGCGGGGGAGCTTCCCCGTTTCGCCGTGGTGGACCGAGGCGCCGCCCTCGGGCAACGGGGTCGTCGTGGGGATCACGTCGCCATCGTCGCACGCGCTCGTGCCGCAGCGACATCCGGGATCGCCCGGACGGACCCGACGTCGAATCAGGGTCATCCCCGATGGTGCGGTCGCCGGCCGATTCGTACCGTGAGCCGCGTGGACATGTTGACCGAACCGCCGGAGGGGGCGCCCGTCGAGACGGCTGGGCTCCCGAGCGATCCTCATGAGGCACCCCGGCCCGCCACCGACGACGGCCGCGTCATCGGCGGCGTCGCCTTCGACCTGGCGGCGCGGCTCGGGGTCGACCCGCTGTGGGTCCGGTTGGCGTTCGTCGGGTTGTCCCTGGCCAGCGGATTGGGGATCATCCTGTACGTCGGGTTGTGGCTGGTCCTGATCGTCGGTCGGCGGCCCGGGTGGGCGGTGATGCGCTGGATCGGCGCCGCCGTGTTGTTCGTCGGCGTGTTGCTCGTCCTCGACGGGGACGCCGATCTGCTCGAGGGTCCCATCGTGCTGGCGGCGGTGCTCGTCGGCGTGGCCGTCGCCCTCTGGCAACCGCGAGGCGTCGTCCGCCGTGTCCCCGGCGCGGTCCCCGAGACCGCGGAGAGCGACGCCGTCGTCAGCGGTCGTGTCCACGACGTCGTGATGTGGCGACCGCGCGATCGTGAAGCGTCGCTCCTCGGACGCGTCACGCTCGGCATCGCGTTGGTGGTCGCTGCGGCGGGCGCGCTCATCGACCAGCTCAACGACGGGCGCCTGCATCCTGAGCAGTGGCTCGGCGCCGCCGCCGCCGTGTGCGGGGCGGGACTGTTGGTGGGCGCCTGGCGCGGCCGGGCGCTCTGGCTCGTCGTACCCGGCATCGCCTTCGCCGCCGCCGGCTTCGTGGCCGGCCACGCCGCCCGCGCCGGCGTCGAAGAGTGGAGCTGGGGGAGCGAGCACTACACGATCGGTCCGGGTTGGCCGACCTCCACGATCCGCCACGACGCGGTCGCTGGCGACGTCCGCATCGAGATCGTCGGATCACCCGACGCCACTCCGCAGACGGTCGATGTGCGCGTCGGCATCGGCGACGTCCACCTCACGGTCGACGACGACGTGACCGTCGAGATCCGGTCGCAGCTGCACGACGGTGAGGCCGAGGTCGACGGGATCCGCAGGGCCTCCGGTGACGAGACGTTCACCATCGGCCCTGAGGGCCAGCCCGAGCGTCATCGTCGACGCCACGATCAGCGACGGGGATCTGTTCGTACGGCGCGTCGACGTCGTCAGGGAGCGTCCCCGGCCGCCGTTCATCGCACCGCCCCCGCCCTGGCTCGAGAGCGGCCCCGTCCCGAGCGGCGTGATCGAGCTCGGCGATGGGGTGACGATGGCGTCCGACGGCACGGTGCTGCTGCCCGACGGTGCAGGCGCCATTGGCCCGCGTGGACAGCTCTGGATCCGTGGCGAGTCCGTGCGCCGCGGCGACGGTGTGACAGCAGTGGCGACGGAGTTCGGCGAGGAGTACCTCGTTCTGCCGAACGAGATGATCGTCACGCCCAGCGGCACGTTGATCGACGTCCCGGCGCGCCGCCGCGAGCTCCTCGATCCGACGACGAAACCCCCGACCACGGAGGGCTGATGTGAAGGCGCACCCGTTCCAACCGCTTGCTGCCGTGCTCGGCATCGGCGTCATCGCCCTCGGCGTGCTGGTCGCCGTCTTCGGTGTCGGCCGTGTCGACGACGACGCCCTCGTCTGGGTGGCCGTCGGCGTGGCGCTCCTCGGCATCGCCCTCATTCCCTGGCGTCGAGGCGGCGAGTCACCCTGACCGATCGCCTCCCACGACAGTACTCGGAGCGACGGCCAGTTGGGCGCCGTTCGAGGGCGACGCGCCAGAGATCGCTGCCGCCGCTGCCGCGCACTGGCCGGGCATCGTGGCGCTGGCTTCGAGGCCAGGATCCGCTCCGGGCCGGATCGGCAACGTGGCGACCGTTGCGTCCGGGACGGTGGCCCCCGGGTGCGACCCCTTCTGCCAGATCCTCGCCGCGGGGCGACGCGGCGATCCCGCGGTCGTCACCGAAGGGCTGGGACCTGCGGCGGGATCCGCGCTGCGTGATCCACGCGCTGCCGGGGCCTGACGACGCCAAGCTCTGCATCCGCGCAGTCGCCGTCGATCGCCGATGCCGATGCGCAGTGCAGTGGCGACGTGACGGGTTCGAGCGCGAGGAGTCGGCGGGATGATCTAGACGGTCACCGAGGCTCGCTGTTCGAGCTCGACGTTCAACAGGTCGACGTCGCCCGGTGGCTCGACGTCGGCCAACCCGGAACCCGCGCCGAGCGCCAGCAGTGGCGGGCGGGCAGCGGTCCCGCAGCGCCAGGCTGGGAGATCCTCCTCCAGTCCGATTCGTCGAGACGGCACCGTGATCGTGACCAGGACCAGTCGTTCGGCTACCGCCCGTCGGTCGTCGACGATGGCATCGAGCACGCGGTGAGCGATGAGGCGACCTGCCTGGCAGCTGATCGCTCACCGCACGTGACGACTCGACTCGTGCGGTGACCAGTCGGCGTCCTACGAGCGCTCACCGCTCATCGCGCACCGAGGGATTCAGCTCTCGATCGCCAGGCCGGTGCCCAGGTCGAAGAAGTAGAGACGGCTGGTGTCGACGCCGACCTCGATCGGGTCGCCCGGCTTGACCCGGCTGCGCGGGCTGAAGCTGGCCACGAACTTGGTGCCGGGGCCCTCCACGGCGACGATCGCATCGCCGGTGTGGGCGTCCTCGGCGAGCTCCTTGGCCGCCTCGGTCTGCACGGACGGCGCATCGATGCAGAAGTGGATGACGATCTCCGAGCCGAGCGCCTCGGTGAGCATGGCGTTCGAGCGCAGGCGCTGGTCCTCGGGGACGTCGTTGCGCGGCCCCGGCTCGCTGAGGTCCTCCGAGCGGATGCCGATGGCGACGGTCTTGCCGATGTAGTCACGCAGCGCCGGCCGATCGACGAGCACCTTCGGATCGAGTGCCAGACGCTGGTCGCCGACCTGCACGGCGAGCTCGTCACCCTCGCCGACGACCGTGGCCTCGGCCATGTTCATCGGCGGCGAGCCGATGAACCCGGCGACGAACAGGTTGTCGGGCTCGTCGTACAGCACCTGTGGATCGTCGACCTGTTGGAGCAGCCCCTTGCGCATGACGGCGACACGGTCACCCATCGTCATCGCCTCGACCTGGTCGTGGGTGACGTAGATCGTCGTGACGTTGAGCTCGCGCTGCAACGCGGCGATGTCGGCCCGCATCTGCACGCGCAGCTTGGCGTCGAGGTTGGACAGGGGCTCGTCCATCAAGAACGCCCGCGGGTTGCGGACGATCGCCCGCCCCATCGCCACGCGCTGGCGCTGGCCGCCCGAGAGCATCTTCGGCCGCCGATCCATGAGCTCCTCCAGACCGAGCGTCTTCGCCGCCGCATCCACCCGGCGCTGGATCTCCGCCTTCGGCATCTTGCGCAGCTTGAGCCCGAAACTGATGTTCTCGGCCACGCTCATGTGCGGGTACAGCGCGTAGCTCTGGAAGACCATGGCGATGTCACGGTCGCGGCTCGGCTTCTCGTTGACCCGCTGGCCGTCGATGCGCAGCTCGCCCTCGGTGATCTTCTCCAGCCCGGCGACCATCCGCAGGGCGGTGGACTTCCCGCACCCCGACGGGCCGACGAGCACCAGGAACTCACCATCGCCGATGTCGATGCTGAGCTCCTTCACGGCCTCGAAGCCGTTCTCGTAGCGCTTCGTGATCCTGTCCAGCACGACTTCAGCCATGAGGCCTCTCCTTGGTGTCTTCAGCCCTTGACCGCGCCGGCGGTGATGCCGCCGACGATGTAGCGCTGGAGGAACTGGAACAGCAGCACGACCGGGATCGCCCCGATCAGGGCACCGATGGCGAACGGACCCCAACGCAGGTCGTAGCGGTCGCCGGCCAGCAGCCCGCGCAGTCCGGTGGCCAGCGTCTGGTTCTCCGACTCCAGCTCCTGGCCGAACAGGATCACGGAGGCGATGAGGAACTCGGCCTGCGCGGCGATGAAGGCGAGCAGGAAGATGATCGCCAGCACCGGCGCGGCCAGCGGGAAGATGATCCTCCAGAACGTCTGGTTGTGCGTCGCCCCGTCCATCTCCGCGCTCTCGTCGAGATCGCGCGGGATGGTGTCGAAGAAGCCCTTGATCAACCAGGCATTGGCCCCGAGGGCGCCGCCGAGGTAGAAGACGATGATCGCCAGCATCGATCCCGACCCGAGCACCGGGTACACGTCGTCGAGGTTGTCGACCATGATGAAGATGGCCACGAAGGCCAGCGCCGGCGGGAACATCTGGATCAGCAGCAGGGCGAACAGGCCCGGCCGCCGTCCCGCGAACCGCAGCCGCGAGAAGGCATAGGCGGCGGTCGACGCCAGCAGCACCGTGCCCGTGGCCGCCACGACGCTGATCACCAGCGAGTTGGCGAACCAGCGCCAGTACGGGTAGTTGTCGACCAGGGTGTCGTACTGCTTGAGCGTGAGGGACTCGGGCCACAACGTCTGGCTGCTCAGGTTGCCCGACTCGGAGAAGGCGGCGATGACCACGACCCACACCGGGAAGAGGGCGAAGACGAGCGCCAGCAGGCCCACGACGTGGCGCCAGCCGGTGGCGGCGAACCAGCGCCGGCTTGCGCCCGGGATGCGGGCCGGCTTGGCGGGCGGCTCCTCGCGGAGAACCTCGCCGACCATCCCGACTTCACCGACAGACATTTCGCCCTCCATCTCCGGCGATGAACTCGCGGCGCTCCTTCATCGGACCTCCTCGAACGTCTTCGTCGCTTTGAACCCGGCCGCCGCGAGGACGGCGACGATGATGAAGATCATCACGCTGAGCGCGGCGGCGATGCCTTGGCGCTTGGGGTCGAGGTCGAGGGCGATGCGGTACACCCACGTCAGCAGGATGTCGGTCGACCCCGCCGTCTCGCCGCTGTCTCGCGGCTGGCCGCCGGTGAGCAGGTAGACGATCGTGAAGTTGTTGAAGTTGAAGGCGAAGCTGGCCACCAATAGCGGACTGACCGCGGTCAGCAGCAGCGGGAACGTGACCTTGCGGAACGTCTTGAGGCCGGTGGCCCCGTCGACGTAGGCGGCCTCCTTGAGGTCCGACGGGATGCTCTGCAAGGCGCCCGTGCAGACCAGGAACATGTACGGGTAGCCGAGCCACATGTTGACGAGGATCAGCGAGAACATCGCCAGTGGCGTCGATTCCAGCCATCCGATGTCGGTGCCCAGCCAGCGGTTGATGCCGAACGTCGTGTTCAGCAGGCCGCGCCAGACCAGCGCCGTCATGAACGCCGGGAGGGCGTACGGGATGATGATCAGCGAGCGGTAGATCTTCCGCCCCCTCAGGCGCTCCTCGTTGAACACCAGCGCCAGCAGCAGACCGAGGGCGAAGCACGTCACCACGCTGAGGAGAGCGAAGGCCAGGTTCCACAGGAGCACGCGCCCGAACGAGCCGCGGAACTCGTCACCCGTGAACACTTCGCGGTAGTTGGAGAAGCCAACGGACGCCGTGAAGCCAGGTGTCAGCGTCGACCCGTCGGGGGCCGTGAACTGGCCGTCGACGGCGGTGTAGACGACGTCCGTCTCGGTGTCGGTCATCGTGCCGTTCTCGGGGTCGTACACGAAGCGTCGACGCGCTCTCGAACGCCTGGCCGCCGGAGATGCCGATCGCCGAGCCCTCGGTCTCCCCGGGGATGACGTAGGTCGACGGGTCGGCCGGATACCCGGGAGCTCGTCGACCTGGCCTGGGCGCACACCGGTGAAGTCGCCGGCGCTGACGATGAACGTCCGGCCCGTCGTCGAGAGCACCTGCAGCTCGGCCTCCCCCTCCAGCGGCGCCAGTCCTTCGGTGGTGCCGAGGAACAGGCTCCTCGGTCTCGGGATCGAAGAGGCCGTAGCCGGCGAAGCTGCCGTCCGGCCCGGCGAGCGGTGTGACGTCGTACTCCGTCGCCCCCTCGGCCCGGGTGATCGACTGGCTCTGGATCTGCTCGATCGCTTGGTCCTCCGACAGCACGAAGCCGGTGCCGTAGTTCGTCGTCGAGATGTACGCCGTGTACAGGACGGGGTACACCCCGAAGCAGAGCAGAAAGAACACACCCGGGAGCAGGTACTTCATCGGCACGTAGCGCCGTGGCAGGTACACCACGTTGAGGGCCACCAGGGTGACGAGAAGGACGGCGAAGTAGGTCCACGCCTCCTCGTTGAAGGCGATGAACAGCCCGACGAGGGCGAGGGCGTCGGCCAGCCCGAGGAGGACGATCTTGACGATCCAGCCGGTCGTCGATCCCGCCCCGTCGAAGGAGCCCGCCCGCTCCTTCGACGGCACACCCGGAGCCGGCGCCGAGCCGGCGTCGCGGAGCTCGGTCGTCGGGCGTGCTCACGTTTACCCGCCGATCCGCTCGCGGACGGCGGCGGCCGCGTCGGTGAACTCCGTCGTCGGGTCCGAGCCCTTGAGCACGTTGGCCTCGGCCAGCCCGGTCGCCTCGAACACCGTCGCGATCTCGGGGACGGCGGGCAGCGGGATGCCCTGCCGCGCCTGCCTCGCCGAAGCCGGCCACGTCCGCATCGTCGAGGACCTGCTCGTAGGCGGCGATCAGCGCCGGGGCTCGCCGGCCGGCCTCGAACATCGCCAGCTGCTGCGGCTCCTGCGTCATGAAGTCCTGGACGAAGCTCTTGGCCAGGTCCTTGTTCTCGGAGAACGAGGAGACCATGAAGCCCTGCACGCCGACGTACACGGCCGGCGGCTCGCCGCCCGCGAGGGGCGGGATCGGGGTCACCTCGTAGGGCACGCCGGTGGCGGCGAACCCGGTGTCCTCCTGGGCGATGGCCCACGGGCCGGTGATGGCGAACGGCGCCTTGCCCTCGCCGAAGCTGGTGCGCATCACGTCGTAGGTGACGTCGGCGCTCATGATGCCCGACGCAGCGGCTTCGGCGAGGAACGCCCCGGCGGCCAGCGAGCCCTCCGAGTCGAGGCCGACGTCGGCCGGTGTTGTACGTGCCGTCCTCGTTCTGGCCGAGCTGGTACCCGCCGTACACCGACATGATCGGCTGGTAGTGATACGCGTCGCCAGGTGCGCCGACCTGCACGCCGAGGCCGAGGTTCGTCGGGTCGGGGTTGGCCGCCTTGTAGTCGGTGGCGATCTGGACGACCTCTTCCCATGTCGCCGGGGCCGTCGGGACGAGGTCGGTGTTGCGGATGAGGGCGATGTTCTCGACGGCGTAGGGCATGCCGTAGAGCGAGCCGTCGTAGGTGAACGCCTCGACGGAGACCTCCTGGAAGTCGTCGGCGTTGGGCAGCTCGAGCGGCTCGAGCACGCCGTTGG
This sequence comes from uncultured Acidimicrobiia bacterium, assembly GCA_963719775.1. Classification (GTDB taxonomy): domain Bacteria; phylum Actinomycetota; class Acidimicrobiia; order Acidimicrobiales; family Ilumatobacteraceae; genus JALZMG01. The sequence goes on along the minus strand of CAVRCY010000007.1, from coordinate 129,569 downwards.
CCGACAGCTCGCCGATCCAGTCGTGGGCGCCGACGATGATGTCGGGGCCGTCGCCGGTCGGGGCGGCGAGGATGAATGACGGGCGGATCTCCTCGCCCGGCACCTCTTGGACGGAGACGACGATGCCGTTCTCCTCGGCGAACGTCTGGGCGATCTCCTCGACGGTGGCGGTCCGGGTGTCGTCGGCCCAGATCACGAGATCGGCGTCGCCCCGCGGCGGCACGGCGGCAGCGGTGGTCTCCCCGCCTTCCTCGGCGGCGGTCGTGGCGGTGTCCTCGCCCGCTTCCTCGGTGGCGGTCGTGGCGGTGTCCTCGGCGGCCGTGGTGGCGGAGTCAGCACCTGCGGCGGTGGTCGCCGTGTCGGCGCCGCCGTCGTCGTCGTCACCGCCGCAGGCGGCGGCGAGGAGCGAGAGGCTGGCGAGCAACGGCAGCGTCGTCGCGCGGAACGTACGAGTACGCATGATCCCCCATTCGTTCGGTTGTTCACCGCCCGGCTCGCATCGTAGGCACGCGGTGACTCGGCGGCGTCGCTGCAAAGGTAGCAAGTTTCTTTCATTCTTTGCAAGACGTGCAGAAGCCCTTATCATCTCCGTCGTGCGCGTGCGTTGGCGCGAGGTCGCCGACCTGGCGGGGGTCAGTGAGGCGACCGTCAGCCGGGTGATGAACGGCCGTCCGGGTGTCAGCGATCGCACGCGCCTGCTCGTCATGCACGCCGTCGATCAGCTCGGCGTCGCGCGGCTGGTGCGCCGCCGCCAATTGGAGGCCGGGCTCGTCGGGCTGGTGGTGCCGGAGCTGGACAACCCGATCTTCCCGGCGCTGGCCCAGCTCCTCGAAGCGCGTCTCGCCAGCGCCGGCTACACGTGCGTGCTCGGCTGTGCGACGCAGATCGTCGACGAGCTGGAGTACCTGGGCACCCTCGTCGAACGCGGTGTCTCGGGGATCGTGATGGTGTCCGGTCGCCATGCCGACACCGAGAGCGACCAGACCCCGTACCGCGAGCTGATCACCCAGGGCGTTCCGATGGTCTTCGTCAACGGCTACTCGGCCGACGTCCCCGCCCCGTTCGTGTCGTGCGATGACCGCCAGGCGTCGGCGCTCGCCGTCGCCCACCTTGCCAGCCTCGGTCATCGGCGCATCGGGTTCGTCAGCGGCCCGACCCGCTACGTCGTCGTCGCCCGCAAACTGGACGGGTACCGGGAGGCGCTCGACGCGGCGGGTCTCGCCGTCGACGACGACCTCGTCGTCGACACGATGTTCTCCGTCGAAGGGGGTCGGGCCTCGACCGGCCCGCTCGTGGAGCACGGTGCGACGGCGGTGGTCGCCGCCAGTGACCTGATGGCCCTCGGCACCGTGCTCGGTGCCCGCGAGCACGGCCTCGCCGTGCCCGCCGATTGGTCCACCGTCGGTTTCGATGACACGACGCTGATGGCCTACACGGACCCGCCGTTGACGACGGTGCGCCAGCCGATCAACGCCATGTGCCTGCACGCCGCCCGCCTGCTGCTCGACCAATTGGGCGGCGCCCCGGCCGTCCATCGCGAGTACCTGTTCCGGCCGGAGCTCGTCGTGCGCGGCTCCACCGCTCCGGCGGTGCGCCGCGTCGCCGAGCAGCGGCGAGGTGCGTCGGTCGGCGAGTGACTACGTTGGCGGAGCAGCCGGGGCGGATGAGAGGGGATCCACATGGTCGACGTTGGGATCGGTGACGCGTTGGCGGGCGCCTTTCGTGGCGTCGTCGTCGTGCCTGGTCACGCGCGATACGACGAGGTACGCGCCGTGCACAACGGCTTGATCGACAAGCGTCCGGCGGTGATCGCGCAGTGCCGCAACGTGGCCGACGTGCGAGACGCGGTGAACTTCGGCCGAGACAACGGCCTCGAGATCTCGGTGCGTGGAGGCGGCCACAACGTCGCCGGGCGGGCGGTCACCGAAGGCGGCCTGATGATCGATCTGTCGCCGATGGGCGGGGTGGACGTCGACCCCGTGCGCCGGCGGGCACGGGCCCAGGGTGGGGTCACCTGGGACGAGTACAACCGGACGACCGATGTCTACGGGCAGGCCACGACCGGCGGGGTGGTCTCGACCACCGGCGTCGCCGGGTTGACGCTGGGCGGGGGGCTCGGCTGGCTGATGGGGAAGTACGGGCTGTCGATCGACAACCTGACGCAGGTCGAGGTCGTCACCGCCGACGGGCAGGTGCGGATCGTCGACGACGACAACGAGGCGGACCTGTTCTGGGCCCTGCGCGGCGGTGGCGGCAACTTCGGCGTGGCCGCCTCGATGGAGTTCGAGACCCACCCGCTCGACGTGATCCTCGGTGGTCTGGTCGCCCATCCGCTGGCGGCCGCCGGCGAGGTCGTCGACATGTTCCGCCAGGTGTCCAAGGGGCTGCCGGACGAGGCCACGGTGTTCTGCGCGCTCGTGCACGCACCGGACGGCAGTGGCATGAAGCTCTGCGCCCTCCCGCTCTGCCACTGCGGCGAGCCGAGCCAGGCGGAGGCCGATCTGCAACCGCTGCGTCAGTTCGGGCCGCCGATCCTCGATCTCGTCCAGCCGATGCCATACCCGGCGGTCAACACGATGCTCGATGACGGCTTCCCGCGGGGGGCGTTGAACTACTGGAAGTCGGCCTTCTTCACCGAGCTCAGCGACGCCGCCGTCGAGACGATGATCGCCGCCTTCGAGGCGACGCCATCGACGATGACCGGCATCGTCATCGAGCACTTCCACGGCGCGGTCTGCCGGGTCGATCCGGCGGCGACGGCCTATCCGTATCGCGAGACCGGGTACAACCTCGTCCTGACGGGACAATGGCTGGACCCGGCGGAGACCGAAGCCAACGTGCGGTGGGTGCGCGAGACGTTCGCCGCCCTCGAGCCGTACACCGCGCCGCGGGTGTACATGAACTACCTCGCCGAGGATGAGGGCGACCGGGTGGCCAGCGCGTACGGCCCCAACCTCGAGCGGCTGGTCGAGATCAAGCGGCGCTACGACCCGGACAACCTCTTCCGTCTCAACCCGAACATCGACCCGACGCGTTGACCGGCGACGATCAGGCGGACGTGCTCCTGGCGAACTTGCGGTTGGCGAGGAAGGCGAAGACGATGGTGATGCCGATCGCCCAGGCCGAGCGCGATCCATGCGTCGTTGCCGGGGTCGTAGCCGTTGTACAGCGCACGGCAGGCGTCGGTCAGCTTCGTGAACGGGTTGTGCTCGGCGATCGGCTGCAGCCAGCCCTCCATGTTCTCCGGGTCGACGAACGCCGACGAGACGAACGTCAGCGGGAACATCCAGATGAACCCGGCCGAGTTGGCCGCCTCCACGGACTTCACCGACAAGCCGATCAGCGCCTGGATCCAGCTGAAGGCGTAGCTGAACAGGAACATCAGGCCCGTGGCGGCGAACGCCTCGAGCAGGGTCCCCTCGATGCGGAAGCCGACGAGGAAGGCGACCACGAGCATCACGACGAACGTGATCACGTTGCGGACCACGTCGGACATCGTTCGCCCGATGAGCACCGCCGACTGGAACATCGGCAGCGATCGCAATCGGTCGATGATGCCCTTGCTGAGGTCGTCGGCGACGCCCACGCCGGTGAACGCCGAGTTGAACAGCACGGTCTGGGCGAAGATGCCGGGGATCACGTACTGCACGTAGTCGATGGGTGTCTCGACAGAGCCCTGGAAGACGTAGACGAACAGGACGATGAACATGATCGGCTGGATCGTGGCGAAGATCAGCAGCTCGGGGTTGCGAGGCACCGCCCGCAGGTGGCGGGTCGCCTCCGTCCAGCTGTCCTTGAAGATCCAGCTCGGCCCGCTGGGGAACTCGTGCTCGGCGGCCGGGGTCAGCTCGGCGACCTCGGTCGCCTGTACATCCGTGGTCATACGTCGACCGTCTCGCGCTCGATGTCGGGCGTCGTGTCCTCGGTGGCGGCGTGGCCGGTGAGGGCGAAGAACACGTCGTCGAGCGTCGACTCGCGGCCGACGACGTCGGTGAACGGCACCCCGGCGGCGTCGAGCAGGCGCACTGCCGAGGGCACCGTCCCCTCGATGTTGTAGACCGGCACGTGCACCGTCCGGCGATCGTCGTCGATGACGATCTCGCCGCACGCCAGGCTGCCCAGCACGTCGGCGACCCGGCCCGCGTCGACCTCGGCGAGGATCACCTCGAGGCGGTCGCCGCCGACCTGTTGCTTGAGCAACTGGGACGTGCCGGTGGCGATGACCCGGCCGTGGTCGATGACGACCACCTCGTCGGCCAGCCGATCTGCCTCGTCGAGGTACTGCGTGGTCAGCAGGGTGGTCGTGCCGCCGCGCACGAGCTCCTCGATGAGTGCCCACACGGTGAGGCGGCTGCGCGGGTCGAGGCCCGTCGTCGGCTCGTCGAGGAACAGCACGGACGGCCGGGCGATCAGGCTCATGGCGATGTCCAGGCGGCGGCGCATCCCGCCCGAATAGCCCTTGACGACGCGGTCGGCGGCGAACGTGAGGTCGAACCGCTCGAGCAGCTCACGTCCGCGCTCCTTCGCCATGGCCATTGGCATGTGGTACAGGCGGCCGACGTGCTGCAGGTTCTCGGTCGCCGTCAGGCGCTCGTCGACGGCGGCGTACTGGCCGGTCAGGCCGATGCCGCGCCTTGGCCCGCATCGGCTCGGCCACGACGTCGATCCCGTCGATGTACGCCCGACCGGCGTCGGGCTTGATCAGGGTGGTCAGCACGCGCACGGCCGTGGTCTTGCCGGCACCGTTCGGGCCGAGCAGCGCGACGACCTTGGCACGTTCGATGCGGAAGCTCACACCGGCGAGGGCCTTCGTCTCGCCGAACGATTTGTACAGGTCGTCGGCGACGACTGCAGTGTCGACTCCGTCGGGGGCCGTAGTCATGTCTGCCGACCCTATCGAGAGGCGCGCGACGGGTGACTGCGTGTTTGTTGTCACGCCCCGATGGTGCGCGCCGCGACAGCCGGCCGGTCGTGGGCGTCCACGACGCGCCCGAGCAGCCGTCGGAGCTCGTCCCGCTCGCCAGGCGCCAGGACGTCCAGCACCGCCTCGTCGACGGCGTGGGACACGATGCTCAGCCTGGCGATCGCCCGATGGCCGGCAGGAGTGACGGCCAATGCGTTGCGGCGGCGATCCTGCTCGTCACGCTCCCGGCGCAGGTAGCCGGCGCGCTCCAGGCGATCGACGAGGTCGACGACGTCGCTGGCGTCGATGCCGGTGCGCTCGGCGACGTCGCGCTGGGACATCGGCTCGTCGGCCGCCGCCACGGCGCGCAGCACGCCGAAGCAGCCGCGCCGCAGGTTGGTGTCGATGGCCCACTGCTCGTGGGCCATCCGCGCACCGAACTCCTGGCGGATGAGGTGGGCGAGCCGCAAGCCGAGGGTGACGACGTCGGTGCCCTTCGGGACCGAACCGGGTTGACGGGGCACATCCGCGATCGTATCATGGCAACTATCAACGATTCAAGTTTTCAATCAACTCGCCGTGTGACGCCGAACGGCGATGGACACGGCATGGATCGTGCGATCGTCGTCGACGGCCTCGTGAAGCGCTACGGCCCGGTGACCGCGGTCGATGGCATCTCGTTCGATGTCGCGCCGGGTGAAGTGTTCGGCTTCCTCGGACCCAATGGTGCCGGCAAGTCGACGACGATCAAGATGCTCTGCACGCTCGCCACCCCGACGGCCGGCCGAGCCGAGGTCGCCGCCCACGACGTCGTCACCGAACGCCTCGACGTCCGCCGGCACATCGGCCTCGTGTTCCAAGACACCACGCTGGACACGTATCTGTCGGCTGAGCAGAACCTGCGCTTCCACGCCGAGCTCTACGGCATGCCCAAGACGGCGATCGCCTCGCGGATGCGCGAAGTGCTCGAGATGGTCGGTCTCTGGGAGCGTCGGGAGGGCAAGGTCCAGACGTTCTCGGGCGGCATGCGCCGGCGGTTGGAGATCGCCCGCGGACTGATGCACTCACCGCGGGTGCTGTTCCTCGACGAGCCGACGGTCGGCCTCGATCCGCAGACGCGATCGAGCATCTGGGGCTACATCGAGGAGCTGCGGCGGCGCGAGGACATCACGATCTTCCTCACCACGCACTACATGGACGAGGCCGAGAACTGCGAGCGGATCGCCATCATCGACGCCGGCAAGATCGTGGTGCTCGACACGCCGGGCCGCCTCAAGGCGAGCGTCGGCACTGATCGGGTCTGCATCTCGACGGCCGACGACGGCGCAGCCATCGCCGCGCTGCGCGATCGCTTCGGCATCGAGGCCGAGATCCACGACGGGCTCGTGACGTTCGGAGTTGCCGACGGGGAGCGCTTCGTGCCTCGGCTGTTCGCCGAGCTCGGCGTGCCTATCCAGTCCGTGTCCGTCGCCCGTCCGTCCCTCGACGATGTGTTCATGGCCTACACCGGCCGCACGATCCGCGATGCCGAGGCGACGAGCGTGGACAACATGCGCAGCTTCGTCAACGCCACGAGGAGGTAGGGACATGGCCGTAGCCGCGACCGTTGCGTCCGTCAGGGTGGTCGATCGCGGCCTGCGTCAGGACTGGCGGGGGATCAAGATCGTCTGGCAGCGGGAGTTGATCCGCTTCGGTCAGGACCGGCTGCGCATCCTCTCCGCACTCATCCAGCCAGTCCTGTTCCTGTTCGTGCTCGGGACCGGCCTGTCGTCGTTGACCGAGGCATCGACCGGCGGCGTGAGCCTGAAGACGTTCATGTTCCCCGGGGTGCTGGCGACGTCGGTCCTGTTCACGGCCACGTTCTCGGCGGCGTCGATCGTCTGGGACCGGGAGTTCGGCTTCCTGCGGGAGATGCTCGTGGCGCCCGTGCGGCGCGGCTCGATCCTCGTCGGCAAGGCGTTCGGCGGGGCCACCGTTGCCACCGCCCAGAGCCTGATCATCCTGGCGCTGGCCGGCACCGTCGACGTGCCGTACGACATCGGGATGATGGTCACCCTCGTGTTCGAGCTGTTCCTGCTCTCGTTCGCGCTCTGCGCCGTTGGCCTCGTGATCGCCGCCCGGGTGCAGCAGATCCAATCGATGATGGGCGTGATGCAGATGCTCCTGCTGCCGCTGTCGTTCCTGTCAGGCGCGCTGTACCCGATCAACAACCTGCCGAGGTGGCTCGAGACGCTGACGTTGCTGAACCCAGTGACCTATGCCGTGCACGCCATGCGCACCACCGTGTTCGCCCACCTCGACGCACCGCAGGCGTCGCTCGACGAGCTGAACCCGCCGATCGAGTGGTTCGGCTGGACCGTCCCGATCGGCGTCCAGCTGGGGATCGTCGTGGTGCTCGGGCTCGGGCTGCTGTGGTTCGCCATCGTGCAGTTCAACAGGGCCGAGTAGGTCGACCACCCGAGGGTTTGCGGCGCCCCTTCCGGCACGCACGCCCTCGGGTGCCGTGAAAGCCTCGGTTCGTCACGACCAGGCCACGAGGCCGACGTCGTAGCGGCTGGCGAGGTCCGGGTGGACCGGGATGACGCGGGCCGTGACGCCGTAGGCGCCCGGCACGCCGACGACGATCTCGCCGGCGTACTCCCCACCGGGGTCCGTCGGCTGCAGCTCTGTCTTCGTCAGGTCGCCGCGGAACTCGCCGTCGTGGCCGAGCGGGCCGTGGACGACCTCCACCCGAACGTCGCTGGTCGACAGACCGCCGAGCTCGACGTGGACGACGACGGGCCGGCGGGTGCCCGCCGGCGCGTCACTGTCGTCGACCTCGACGGACTCCACCTTGACGCCGCCCCACGCCGCGACGACGCGCCGTCGCCACGCCGCCAGTTCGGCCGCCGCCTTCGCGTCGTCGGCGGCCAGGAGCTGGGACGATGCGGCGGCCGGTTCGTACAGGGCGGTCGTGTAGTCGCGCACCATCCGGGATGCCGTGACGCGGGGTCCCAGCGAGGCCCACGCCTGCAGCACCATCTCCACCCACTGCCGGGGGATGCCGTCGATGTCGCGGTCGTAGAACTTGCGGGTGACCTGCTGCTCGAGGATCGAGAAGAGGCTGTTGGCCTCCCGCAGGTCGCGACGCTCCTGGTCGGGATCGTCCACGGCCGACTCGATGGCCCATCCGTTCGTCCCGTCGTAGCTCTCGTCCCACCAGCCGTCGAGGATGCTGCAGTTCAGCGCTCCGTTGAGGGCCGCCTTCATGCCGCTGGTCCCGCACGCCTCGAGCGGGCGGCGCGGCGTGTTCAGCCACACGTCACACCCGTGGACCATGGCCCGGGCGATCGAGATGTCGTAGTCGGCGAGGAAGACGAAGCGGCTGCGCACGTCCGGCCGGCGGGCGAACTGCTCGATCTGCTGGATCAGCTCCTTGCCGGGCGTGTCGGCGGGGTGGGCCTTGCCGGCGAACACGAACTGCACGGGCCGATCCGGATGGTGCAGCAGTCGAAGGAGGCGGTCGGGATCGGAGAGCAGCAGCGTCGCTCGCTTGTAGGTCGCGAAACGGCGGGCGAAGCCGATCGTCAGGCGGCGCGGGTTGAGCACGTCCGACCCGAGCCGTTGGCGAGCCAGGCGCACGAGCTCGTCGCGGCCGTCGTTCAGTGTCGCCCAGGCCTCGAGCGGATCGACCTCGCGGACACGGGCCCAGCGCTCGGCGTCGGCGCCGGGCCATTCCTCTCCCACGACTCGGGTCAGCAGGGCGTCGACTCGTGGTGAGACCCACGTCCGTCCGTGGACGCCGTTGGTGATCGAGCCGATCGGCACCTCGTCGACGCTCAGGCCGGGCCACAGACCCTGGAACATCCGCCGGCTCACCGCACCATGCAGCCGAGCCACGCCGTTCGACCGGGCCGCCAGCCGCAGGCCCATGACGGCCATGTTGAACTTCTCGTCGGGCTCGTCGGCACGGTGGCCGAGCTGGAACAGCTGGTCGAACGTGACGCCGAGCTCGGCGGCGAAGTCCGTGAAGTACTGCGCCAGCAACGCCTTGGGAAAGCGGTCGATCCCGGCGGGCACCGGGGTGTGGGTCGTGAACACGCCACCGCTACGCACGACCTCGACGGCGGCCGGGAACGGCGTCCCCGTGGCGACCAGCTCGCGGATCCGCTCGAGCCCGAGGAAGCCGGCGTGGCCCTCGTTGGTGTGGAACACGTCGGGTTCGATGCCGAGGGCGCGCAGCGCCCGCACGCCGCCGATGCCGAGCATGATCTCCTGCCGCAAGCGATGGTGCTCGTCACCGCCGTAGAGGCGGTCAGTCACGGCGACGCCGTCAGGGGAGTTGCCGGCGACCTCCGTATCCAGCAGGTAGAGGGGGATGCGCCCGACGTCGGCCCGCCAGACATGGGCGAGCACCGGGTCGCCGGCCAGAGAGACGGTGACCTCGGCGCCGGTATCCGCCAACCCCAGCGATCGGGGGTCGAACTCGACGACGCTCTCCTGCTGCCAACCGTCGACGTCGAGGCGCTGGCGGAAGAACCCCTCGGTGTAGAGCAGGCCGACGCCGACGAGCGGGACGCCGAGATCGGAGGATGCCTTGAGGTGGTCGCCGGCGAGCACGCCGAGACCGCCGGAGTACTGGGGCAGGGCCTCGGTGATGCCGAACTCGGGGGAGAAGTAGGCGACGCTGCGCAGCGGCGAGTTGGAGCGGAACTCGAACCATGACGTGCCGGTCAGCGCCATCCCCAGTCGACGCGAGACCGCGCCGAGGTCGTCCACGACGCTCGGGTCGGCGGCCAGCTCGGCCAGCCGCTCCGGACTCGTCGTGCGCAGCATCTCGGCCGGATGGGCGACGCCGGCCGACCAGCCCGGCCACAGGCGGCCGAACAGGCGGATCGCTTCCGGGTCCCAGCTCCAATGCAGGTTCGTGGCCAGCTCCGGGAGCGTGGCCAGCGCGACGGGGATGGCGGGGAGGACCTCGAAGCGGCGAACCGGGCGCATGGGCGCGGCAGCGTAGTGATCTCCGCGTCGCCCTGCTCAGGGGCGCGACGGGTGGCGGGTGTACACGGCGGAGGTGGCGCCGGCGATGGCATCCCAGGAGTAGCGGTCGGCCAGCAGCTCCGCTCCCCGACGACGCATCTCGTCGGCCAGCCCGTCGTCGGTGAGGACCATCTCGATGCAGCTGGCCAGCTCGTGGGCGTTGCCGGGCTCGAACAGCAGGCCGGCGCCAGTGCCGTCGATGAGCTCGGCCAACCCGCCCGTCTTGGCCACGATCAGCGGAGCGCCGCCGGCCAGCGCTTCGAGGGCGACGATGCCGAACGGCTCGTAGAGCGATGGGATGACGACGCAGCCGGCACGGTGGACCGTGTCGCGCAGCTCGTCGTCGGGGAGGAACCCCGGCAGCTGGACGAGGTCGCTGACCCCTTCGAGGTCGATCTGCGACTGCAGCTCCGGCAGGTAGCTGCCCCGCCCGCCGATGATGCACTCGATGCCGCGAACCCGCGAGCGCAGCGCGTTGATCGCCCTCGCCAACACCTGGAAGCCCTTCTCGTACTGCACGCGGCCCCACGTGAACACGAGCCGATTGCGGCGACCCGGAACCTCGCCGGTCGCCCACCAGGTCGGGTCGATGCCGTTGGGGATGAGGTGGGTGCGCTCGGCGGGGAGCTCGAAGCCGCTGATCACTTCGCTGAGCATGAACCGGGAGCTGGCCACGACCTCGGCGGCGCGATGGGCCATCCACGATTCGACGGAGTGGATGGTGCTCGCTTCGCCGGGCGGCACCCGCCCGCCATGGCGACCGCGCTCGGTGGCGTGGAACGTGGCGATGAGCATCGCTCCGTGCAGCGTGGCGAGGGTGTCGGCTGCCCACGCCACCTGCCAGTCGTGAGCGTGGACGATGTCCGGCGACCAGTCGCTGAGGTCGGGCCGACAGCTGGACGAGGTGGTGGTTGGCCGAGGCGACGCGGGCGACGAGCTCGTCGTCCGGCAACCAGGGCAGATCGGTGCGCGCCCGCAACACGCGCACGCCGCCGGCCACCGTGTCCGGGGCGGTGCCCGGGTGGGCCAGCGTGAAGAGCACGACGTCGTGCCCGGTCCCGGCGAGCGCCCTGCTCAGCCCGTCGACGTGGGCCGCATTGCCGCCGATCGAGGCAGGTGGAAAGTCCCAGGCCAGGATCAGGACCCGCATGCGCCGGAGAATAGGGCGCGACCCCGCCGGTGGGACGCCGGACATCTGGGCGCGATCCTTCCCAGACCACCAACTGGGTGCAGAATTTTCGGAGGGTTGGGACGATCTGCGCCCAGAACTTCTCGACGACGGCGCGAGGCCGGTGACGGCCTCGCCGTCACGCCGCCGCCGTGGGTCGTTCGTCGAACGGGCCGGGCGTCGGGAACCCGCCGATGCCCTTGCCCAGGAGGCCGACCGTGTGCGGGCTGCCGGCCGCCGTGCTCGTGAACCGCAGGGTGGCCCGCTCGATGGCGCTGCTGCGCGGCCTGAACGTGACGGTGACACTGATCTCGGTCTGATGGCGGACCACTCGGTTGAACGCCGTCCACGTGAAGACCGACCCTGCCGGTGGCACCGCCAGTGCCACGGTGATGTCGCGCCCGGCGAGGTTGGTGACCGCGACCGTCCGCTGGCTGGTCGAACCCGGGCGACGGAGCCGAAGGTCACCACTGAAGGACGCACGACAACAGCGGGACAGGCGACGGCGCGACACGTCTCGCCGTCGACGAAGAACGGCCCCGCAATGCCGCAGATCCGGGGGATGCGGTTGCGCGCCGTTCCGCCGCGGATGAAGCCGTCGCTATCGATCGGATCGGACGGGTCGATGGGGACGGCGACCTCGAAGTGGAGGTGCTCGCCGCTGGCGCAGCCGACGTCGTCCTCGAACCCGAGGAACGTCCCCGCGGTCACACGGTCTCCGACGGCGAGCCCGCCGACGCCCGTCACGGATCCCTTCGTCAGGTGCGAGTACTTCGTCCACTCGCCGTTGTCGTGCTCGATCCACACGTAGTTGTTGTTGCACGGGGTCTTGCCGGGGCGGTTGGCGCTGAACCGGTCGACGATGAAGCGGATCACGCCTGACGCCGCGGCGACGATGTGGTACGGCTTGCTCCCCGACGCCGTGCATGTCGATGCGGGTCGGTGGTTCGTGGGTCAGGTGATCCCTGGTCACCTCCACCGACGTGCCGGGGCGGTAGGGCACGCGGTAGGTGCCGAGCGATGTGGTGGCCATGGTTTCTCCTTTCGCATGAGAAGCGCGTGACGTGGGTGTGCCACGGCGTGGCACGTAATGGCACGAACCGGGGCAGGGGTCCGCACGTAGGGTGAGAGGTGATGGCTGGACGACCCGTTCGGGGTCATCGCCATTTCGTGGGGCGGGACCACGAGCTGGCAGTGATCGGGGACGCCTGCGCTGCGGCTCGCCGCGGCGCCGGCGGACTGCTGGTCGTGCGCGGCGAGGCCGGCATCGGCAAGACGGCGCTGTGCGAGCAGGCCGCCGAGCAGGCCGAGCAGGCGGGGTTCGCTGTGGGATGGGGCCGCTGCTGGTCCGACGGAGGCGCCCCGCCGCTGTGGCCGTGGCCGGAGGTGTTGGCCGAGCTCGGTGGGCCGGACGCCGTGTCGCTGTTGGCCGAGGATGCCGGCCGCCCGGATCTCGATCCAGACCGCTTCGCCCGCTTCATGGCCATCGCCGACGTCCTCGCCGAACGCGCCGACGAGACCCCGCTGATGATCGTCATCGACGACGCTCACGTCGCCGACACGGCCGCTCTGCTGGCCCGCTACCTCACTCGGTCGATCGGTCGCCGTCGGGTGGTCATGGTGGTGACCCGACGACCGGCGGAGGCCTTCCCGCGAGCGAGCGCGGAGACCCTGCTCGACGAGCTGGAACGGGATGCCACCGTGTTGCAGCTGACGTCCTTCGACCGTCACGAGACGGCGGCGTTCCTCTCCGCGAATGGACTGACGGTGCGAGGAGCACTGCCTCGTCGCAGCCCTGACCCGGATGACCAACGGCACCCCGCTGCTCCTGGCGCGGGCGGTCGTCCGCACGTCCGCCGAGGACGCTCTCGGCGCCGTCGAGGGCGTGATCGGTGACGCCCTCGGTGTGCTGTCACCGGAGCACCGACGCGTCGTGGCGATGGCGGCAGTGCTCGGCATGGAAGCGACGGCGACCGACGTCGCCGCGCTGGCGGGAGCAGACCCTGAGGAGGTCCACCTCGCGCTCAGCGCGGCGTCCTGCGGCGGGCTCGTGGATCGCGGGCCGGACGGCTGGACGTTCACGCACGACGTCGTGCGGCGCGCCGCGCTGGAGCGCGCTCACCCCGTTGGAGGCGATGGCGGCCCACGCCCGAGCCGTCGCCGTCGTCCCGGCCGACAACCGCCCGTCGTCCGTGGCTCGTCGCGCCCACCACGCCCTGTTGGCCGCGCCGCGTTCGGAGGCCGACGCGTGGCGGGCCGTCTCCAAGTGTCGGCATGCGGCGGGCGTGCTCGCCGCCGGGTTCGACTACGAGCGAGCCGCCGGGCTGTTGGACTCGGCGGTCGAACTGGTCGAGCGCCTGTCTCCACCGGCCGAGCACGTCGAGGTACTCCTGGAGTGGGCCGACGCCCGCCTGGTCTGCGGTCGGTTGGTCGATGCTCGCGTCGCCTACGAGCGGGCTTCCGCAGCCGCGGAGGCCGCCGCCGATCCGCTGGGCCAGGCCCGGGCCGCCCTCGGCCTCGGAGGTGTCTGGGTCAATGAGCACCGTGGGCAGGTCGATCGCACGCGTGTCCTCGAGTTGCAGCGTTCCGCCCTCGACGGCTTGCCGCCGGCAGACACCGGCCTGCGGGCCCGGCTGCGGGTCCGCCTCGCCGCCGAGGCGGTCTACGACGGCGCTCCGGTCGGCCCGGTGTTCGAGACGCTCGCCGTGGCCCGCCAACTGGGCGATCCTCGGGCGCTGGCCGAGGCACTGTCGCTGAGCCATCACGCCCTCCTGGCGCCCGAGCACCTCGCCGAGCGATTGGCCATCGCCGACGATCTGATCCGTGTGGCGACCTCTGCCGGTGACAGCCTCCGCGTGCTGTTCGGGCTGCTCTGGAAGGCGGTCGACCAGTTCCATGGTGGCGATGTGGCGGCCGTCCGCACGCTCAACGAGCTCCGTCACCGTGCCGACGCCGTCGGGTGCCGCACCGTCTCGTACATGGTCTCGGCGATCGACGTGATGCGGACCATCCGCGAGGGTCGCCTCGACGAGGCGGAGGCCGCCGCCCACGGCTGCTTCACGTTCGGCATCGATCTCGGCGATGCCGACGCTACCGGCTACTACGGCGTCCACCTGCTGACGATCAGGTGGCTGCAGGATCGGGACGCCGAGCTGCTCGACCTGGCCCGGGACATCGCCTCGTCCGACACTCTCGTGGCCCCGGACTTCGCCTTCCGCGCCGGCGTCGCCGCCGTCGCCGCCCGGGCCGGGCTGGTCGAGGAGGCGATCGCCGGCGTGCGCAGCCTCGGTCGGCTCGATGCGCTGCCCGCGGTCGAGCACCTGGCTGGCCGGGATGGTCATCCTGATGGAGGCGGCCTGGGCGCTGGGTGACGGCGAGTTGGCCAGCGAGCTGTCCCCGCTGCTCGAGCCGTTCGCCGACCGGCCGGCCATGCCGTCGCTCGCCGTCAGCTGCTTCGGGTCGGTCGAGCGGGCGCTCGGGCTGGGCGCGCTGTTGGCCGGGCACGCCGACGCCGCCGTCGACCACCTGGACCGGGCGGTCCAGGCCAACGCCGCGTTGGGACACTGGCCGCTCGTCGCGCTGTCGCGGGCCGACCTCGCCGCCGCGCTCGAGCGGCGTGGCCGAGTGGGCGATCGTGCAGCCGCCCGTGCGGCCTGGGAACGAGCGGCGACCGAGGCGACGAGCATGGGGATGGATCGGCGAGCGGCGACCTCGCTCGCTCGCGCCGATGAGCTCGCCGCGCCCGACCCCGACGCCGCCGTCCTGCGTCGCGACGGCGAGCAATGGGTCGTCGACGTGGACGACCGCCAGGTGATCGTCCCCGACCTGGTCGGCTTCCGCTACCTCGGCTGGTTGCTGGCCCATCCAGGTGACGAGATCTCGGCCGTCGAGCTCTGCGGCGGGGCGAGCATCCCGGAAGCCGGCTACGAGCTGCTCGATCGCGACGCCCTCGGCGCCTACCGGCGGCGGGTGCAGGAGATCGATCGCCTCCTCGAGTCGGCCGGACGACGTGGCGACACGACGCGCATCGCCAGCCTCCAGCGCGAGCGCGAGGAGCTGCGCGACGCGCTCTCGGCGGACCTCGCCCGCTCGGGCAAGTCGCGGCGCTTCGTCGACGCCGGCGAGCGGGCGCGCACGGCCGTGCGCAAGGCGCTGACGCGAGCGATCGACGTGATCGCCGCGTCGCACGACGAGCTCGGTGCCGAGCTGCGCGACACGATCACCACTGGCCGGCGCTGCGCCTATCTGCCCGACCCGGCGCGCTCACGCCGTTGGTCGGTCGTCGTCGCCGCGTAGCAACGAGCGCGGAGGGCGAAGCATCCTCACGGCCGCCGTTCGACGAGTCGTCGCAGGCGCTCGAGGTTGCCGGTCCAGATCCGCCCGATGACCTGTCGGCCGCCGATCCGCTCGCCGAGGCGACCACCGAGCCACCAGGGGAAGGCGAGCTCTTCCTCCCACTGGAAGCGGGTGCGCCCGCCGTCGAGGGGGTGCAGCGTGAAGCGGCCGGTGCCCGTGACCACCCCATCGTGGCGGACGCCCATCGAGTGCTCGGGATCCCACTCGGTGATCTCCATGTGGTCGGTCAGCCGGATCGGGCCGACGCGGGTGACGCACTCGAAGCGCGTCCCGAGCCCTCGGGTCTGCTCCGTCAGGAAGCGGATCGTCTCGGCGTCGGCCATCCAGTCGACGTGCGACTCGATCGGTTCGAGGACGTGCCAGACCTCGGGTGGCGTGGCGTCGTAGTCGGCGCTGACGGAGATGCGGGTCACGCAGGCGTGCGCACGGCACGCAACGTCTCGGCCGCCCGCTCGGGCGGCATGACGTTGATCATCACCCCGGTGCCCCGCTCGAACCCCGCCTGGGTCACCAGGTTGGGCCAGAGGTGGACGTGCCAGTGGTACTGCCCGGAGTGCTCGTGCGGGGCGGTGTGGAAGCCGAGGTTGTAGGCGACGTCGCCGATCGCCGACTCGAGGTGGGCGACGGCGTCACGAATGGCCCGACCCATCGCCCTCAGGCTCTGCGGGTCGGCGTCCTGGAGGTGCAGCTCGTGGCGCCGCGGCATCAGCAGCAGCTCGAACGGCGCGCCGCTCCAGAACGGCGTGATGCACACGACGTCGTCGTCGGCGAACACGACCCGCTCGCCGGAGGCCAGCTCGGCCTCGATGGTGGTGCAGATCACGCAGCCGCCGGCGAACCGGGCGAAGGCCCGCTCCTCGTCGAGGATCTCGCCCGGCACGAACGGCAGCCCGAGGATCTGGGCGTGCGGGTGGGCGATCGAGGCACCGGCCTCGCGGCCGTGGTTGATGATGACCTGGGTGTAGCGGACCTCGGGAGAGCGGGCGTGCTCGGCCAGGCGGCGCTGGAGGACGAGCATCAGATCCTCGGCCTCGGCGTCGTCGAGGTGGTCGACTCCGCCGAGGTGGTCGCGGGTGTAGACGAAGACCTCGTGGATGCCGCTGGCCTCGGCGGTGACGTGCACCGGGCCGACGTGGTGGACGACGAAGCCGGTCTCCCCGTCGAAGGCGGGATAGAGGTTGGGGACGACCCGCATCCGCCAGCCGCCTCCTTCGTCGACGGTCTCCAGGGCGGGGAGCGTGGCCTCCTCGTGGCCGGGGCAGAACGGGCAGGGTCGCCGGGGATCGGCCTCGATCTCACCGACGCGGGGTGCGAAATCCCTTGGTCGCTGTGCCCGCTCGGCCACGATCGTGACCCACCGCCCGGTGAGTGGGTTGAGACGCATTTGGCTCATTGGTGCACCATCGACCCATTCGACGGCTTCGATGCACGCCACTCGACGGGGCACCAATGAGCGAAGACCGTGATGATGGTTCGCTCGCTTCGCTCGCTCACAGTGATGTAACCCAGGATAGGACTCCTGGGCGTCGCTGCACAGGCATGGTGGAAGCGTTTTCATTCGCCCCGACCGGAGGTCCCGTAGACGCTGACGTGGCGCGGGCTGTCGGGGTGAACGGGCGGCGGGCGACGTCCTCCCACCGCTCGACGAGCACCAGCCCGGCCTGCGCGGCGAGCGCGTCGAGCTCGGTCGGCGGCGCATAGCGGATGGCCCACGGGCGCAGGCGGACGGCGGCGCCGTCGACGAACTGGACGAGGTGCCCGGCGGCCCGCTGGGCGACCGGATCATGGTCGGAGATCGAGAGGACGACCTCGTCGACGGTCATCGAGCGGACTGTCACCACCGTTCCGGCGGGCGGCGGATCCTCGGGCACGAAGGCCTCGACGATCAACCGACCGCCGGGCACCAGGTGGGCGGCGACGGCGGCGAAGCAGGCCGCCTGGCGCTCCGCCGACTCGAGGCCGAACAGCGTGTTGTAGGCGACGAGGACGACGTCGAACGCTTCGTCGGGGAGGTCCTCGACCATGTCCCCGACGGTGATGACGACGCGGCCGGCTGCGTCGCGTCGGCGCAAGCGTTCGAGCATGGCGGTGCTCGTGTCGAGGCCGTGGACCCGCAGGCCGTGCTCGGCGAGCGGCACGGCCAGCCGGCCGGTGCCGACGCCCAGCTCGAGGACGCGCCCGGCGGTTCCGGCGTGCCCGGCGACGAAGGCGACGGTGGCGGCGATGTCGCTGACATCCCCGTACCAGTCGTCGTACACATCGGCGAACGCCTCCCCGTACGACGACCGCCCGTACCCCTCCATACCCCCGCTGTTGTATCGCGATGAGCGGTGAGCGCGCTCGGCGCGCTCACCGCGCACCGTGGCGCGGCGCCGTTAGCGTTATGGCACCATGCCCCGGCTGGTGTACCTCGATCACGCGGCCACGACGCCGATGCGACCGGACGCCGTCGAGGCGATGCTCCCGTTCCTCACGGAGCGGTTCGCCAACCCGAGCGGCTCGCACCGCTTCGCCCGCGACGCCCGGCGGGCCGTCGACGAGTCCAGGGACCGCGTCGCCGACGTCATCGGCTGCCGGCCAGGCGAGGTCGTGTTCACCGGATGCGGGACCGAGAGCGACAACGCGGCGATCGCCGGAGCCATGCGCCGCCGCACCGGCCATCCAGTGTGCCCGGCGACCGAGCACCACGCCGTCCTCCATGCCGTGGAGCGCCACGACGGGACGGTGGTCGGGGTCGACGACACCGGGCACGTGCGCCTCGACGCAGCTCGAGCGGACGCTT
The DNA here is from genome assembly GCA_963719775.1 of uncultured Acidimicrobiia bacterium. Lineage (GTDB taxonomy): Bacteria > Actinomycetota > Acidimicrobiia > Acidimicrobiales > Ilumatobacteraceae > JALZMG01. Next base: position 111,341 of record CAVRCY010000007.1, on the reverse strand, counting down.
GGGGCCGGACGTCCCCATCGTCAGCGTGATGGCCGTCAACAACGAGGTCGGCACGATCTCCGACATGGCCGCCGTGTCCAACGTGGTGCGGGCCCGCGCCCCGGAGGCGGTCCTGCACACGGATGCGGTGCAGGCGGCCTGCTGGCTCGACCTGCGGGCGTTGTGGCCGCTCGTCGACTCGCTGTCGCTCAGCGCCCACAAGTTCGGCGGACCAAAGGGGGTCGGCATCCTCGTGTTGCGTGACGGCACGGCCTTCGATCCGCTCATCGTCGGCGGGGGACAGGAGCGGGACCGGCGGAGCGGGACGCACAACGTGGCCGGGATCGTCGCCGCCGCCGAAGCCTTGGCCGCCACGGACGCCGAGCGGGCGACCGAGACCGTCCGCATCGCCGCGCTCCGAGACCGGCTCGTCGCCGGGCTCGTCGATGGCCGTTCGGACGTGCGCGAGACCGTGCCGCCGGCGGCCAAGGTGGCCGGTTCGGCGCACGTCATGTTCGATGGGATCGAGAGCGAGGCGCTGCTCTACCTCCTCGACGAGGCGGGCGTCTGCGCCTCCGCCGCGTCGGCCTGCGCCAGCGGGGCGATGGACCCGTCGCACGTGCTGGCGGCGATGGGTGTCCAGCGGTCGTGGGCCGCCGGCGCGCTGCGCATGACCCTCGGTCGCACGACCACCGACGCCGACGTCGACGTGGCGATCGAGACGCTGACCGGCGCGGTGGCCCAGCTACGTCGGCGGGCCAGCCCGGTCGGGACCTGACTCGGGAGCTGTCCATGAAGGTGATGGTGGCGATGAGTGGCGGCGTCGATTCGTCCGTTGCCGCCGCCTTGCTGGCCCGAGCCGGGCACGATGTCGTCGGCGTCACGATGCGGCTGTGGGGTGGCGAGAGCGACACCGGGTGTTGCAGCGTGTCGGACGTCGACGACGCCCGCCGCGTGGCGCAGCAGCTGGACATCGACCACCTCGTGTTCAACTTCGCCGAGGACTTCGGCGCCCACGTCGTCGATCCGTACGTGGCGGCCCACGTCGGCGGCAGCACGCCGAACCCGTGCGTCGAGTGCAACCGGCGGATCAAGTTCGCTCGCCTCGCCGAGCGGGCCGAGCTCCTCGGGTTCGATGCCGTCGCCACCGGCCACCATGCACGCGTCGTCCGCAGCGGCGACGGACGATGGACATTGCAGCGCGCCGCCGATCGGGCCAAGGACCAGAGCTACGTCGTCCACATGCTCGGCCAGGCCGAGCTGGCCCGCACGCTGTTCCCCGTCGGTGAGCTGGGCGACAAGGGCGAGGTGCGTCGGGTGGCCACCGACCTCGGGTTGCGGACGGCGGCCAAGCCCGACAGCCAGGACGTGTGCTTCATCACGTCGACCGGCGGGCGGGCCGAGTTCCTCGGTCGGCGGATGGCGATGCACCCGGCGCGGGTGCTCGACACGGCCGGCGTGGGCGTCGGGCGGGTCGCCGCCGTCGAGCTGGTCACGCTCGGTCAGCGCAAGGGACTCGGCCTGCCCGGTGGCGGCCCCAAGCGCTACGTGGTCGACATCGACCGCGCCACGGGCACCGTCGTCGTCGGCAGCGAGACCGAGCTGCTGAGACCGGCCCTGTCAGTCGGCGGCGTCACCTGGACGGACGGCGTGGCCGCCGGTGACGTCGTGGTGCAGTGCTCGGCGCACGGTGCGACGCGTCCCGCCACCCTCGCCGTGAACGGCACCGGCGTCGACGTCACGTGGCACGAGCCGCAACGACGCGTGGCGCAAGGGCAGAGCGTCGTGTTCTACGACCCGCACCGACCGCGTCGTGCTGGGCGGGGGCATCGCCGTCAACTGATCTGGGCGCGTTCCTTCGCGACCCCTGAAAATTCCTGCACCCAGATAGGCCCGTGGGAAGGATCGCGCCCAGATGTCAGCGGCGCGACGGGTTGAGTCGTCGGCGGGCCTCGGTCAGGACGGCGCCGGGGCGGGTCGGGGACACCAGCACGGCGGCGCACTGGACGGGCCTGCCGCGGGGCTCGGTCGGTCGGTGCGCCAGGACGCGCCGTCACTGACTGGCGCAGCGTGATCTCGACGGCCAACCCGGGCGTCGGGCCGGTGAGGTCGACCGCCGTCGTCGCCGTGCCGGGCCCGAGCTCGTTGGCCTCGACGGCGGCGACCGTGCGGCGGGGCAGCATCAGCGCGTCGGCGAGGAGGACCGGGTCGTGCACGACGAGCCCTGCCGGGACGAAGACGAGCCAGCGGCGGCTCAGCTGGTGCCAGCGGCGGGGGAGCGTCAGCGCACCGGCCACCACGACGACGGAGGCCACAACCGCTGGCACCCACGCCGCGGCGGCCCACGCCAGCGGGGCGATGATCACGGCGGTCACCCAGATCATCCACGTCGCCACCACGGCGGTGAGGTACCCGAGCGGCGGCCGCAGCCCGAAGCGCTGCTCGTCCCCGTAAGCCGACGCCTGGATGTACAGGCGCCCGGTCTCGGCAGCGGCGACGAGCACGGTGGCCACCACAGCCGGCACACCGAGCGCCAGCGCGTCGTCGGCGTCGGCGCCGAACACGACGGCGACCGCGAGCACGACCAGTGCGGCGGGGACGATGGCTCGCACTGCGGTGAGTGTGACGACCGCCGGCACTGCCAACGCCACCGCCCCGGCGGCCCACCCAGCCCACGCGCCGACCGTGGCCACGCTCTCCACCGCCCCGCTGCGGCCGGCCGCGGCAGCACCGATCGCTCGGCCGCCGAACACGGCGACGCCGAGCCATGCCAGCCGCCCGCCCCACACGGTCAGCTCCGAGACGAGGGCGCGACGGCGGTCGTAGCCCAGCCGCGACATCGTGCGTTCCGTCACGGGCTGAAGACTTGCCCACGGCGGCCTCGGACGACCAACGTGAGTGCGATCCGTCGGATCCACGAGCGCTGGAGTAGAACTCCCTCGTCATCCATGTCGGCCTTGCCGGGGAACGCAATGGTCGGCCGTCGTCGAAAGGAGCGAGCATGTCGATGGTCCAAGCGCATCGGCCGCCCGCCCTCGGTGACGTGTTGCCGCCCGGCGCCACGACCGGCATCGGCAGCCTGCCGCATCGCTCCGTGCACGAGGCAGCGGCATTCGCGCTGCGCGAGTACGACCTCCCGGCGATCCCGACGTTGCCCCGACGCTCGCCGGCCGAGGGGATGATCGCCCAGGCCGTGGTCGGCATCCGCGGCATCACGCTCGGTCAGTACGGCAGTGTCGCCGTCGACCGTGACGCCGTCGATCCGGGCTCGCCCGTCGCCACCGATCTGGCCAACGACGCCTACGCCGCGTTGCGGACGTTCCTGTCGACGGCCGCCGCGCGGGGCCTGCGCGGCCCGGTGAAGTGGCAGTTCGTCGGGCCGGTCACGCTCGGCGTAGCACTCACGAGGGCGGGCGTCACCGCCGACGCGGCGTTCGCCGTCGCAGTGGCCGCCGTCCGCTCCCGCCTGGCGACGATCACGGATGCGGTCGCCGCCGCCCTCCCCGACTCGCCGCAGGTCGTCTGGCTCGACGAACCGTGGTTCGGCGAGCTGATGCACCCCGGCTTCCCGATCGCCCCCGATCCGGCCATCGATCTCCTGTCGAGCGCGATGGCGGCCGTGCAGCCGATGGCCACCGTCGGTGTGCACTGCTGTGCGGATGTGGACATCGCCTCGTTGCTGGCCGCGGGTCCGGACATGCTGGCCATCCCCGTGAGCGAGCAGCTCCCGGCGGTCACCGGGTACCTCGTCCGCTTCCTGGAAGGCGGTGGCCGCATCGCCTGGGGGGCCGTGCCGACCGATGGTCCCGTCCCGACGACGGACGACCGCCCCTGGCGCCGTCTCAGCGGGGTCTGGTGCGAGCTCGTCGGTCGCGGGTGCGATCCTGTCCTGCTGCGCCAGCGCAGCCTCGTCACGCCGCACTGCGGTCTCGGGACGCACACTCCGGCCGTCGCCGATGGGGTCTGTCGCCTGACTCGGGAGATCGGGCGGCGGATCAACGAACAGGCGGTGGCCAGCCGGTTCGCACTGGGCGCATGACTACGACGCTTCGCTGACGCCGCCGAGCGCATCGCCGCGCTCAGCGCGCTCGTCGCCTACCACAACCAGCGCTACCACCAGCTCGACGACCCGGAGATCTCCGACGCCGACTTCGACCTGCTGGCCCGCGAGCTGCGCGACCTCGAGGAGCAGTACCCCGAGCTGGCCGGCGACAGCGCCGCCGGCCAACAGGTCGGCGCGGCCCCGAGCGCCCTGTTCGCCCCTGTCGTGCACGCCGTGCCGATGATGAGCCTCGACAACGCGATGACCCAGGCGGACCTGCTGGCGTGGGGCCATCGCGTCGCCAGGGGCATTCCGGGCGAGACCGTGCGGTACGTGTGTGAGCTGAAGATCGACGGCGTGGCGATGAGCGTGCGCTACGAGGGCGGGAAGTACGTGCAAGCGGCGACCCGTGGCGACGGGCGTGTCGGCGAGGACGTCACGGCCAACGTGGCGACGATCAGCGCCGTCCCCGCCCGCCTGCGCGGCGACGACGTGGCGGACGTGCTCGAGGTGCGCGGCGAGGTCTACCTGCCCGTGGCCAGCTTCGCGTGGATGAACGAGCAGGCCGAGGCGGCGGGCGGTCGCCTGTTCGTCAACCCGCGGAACGCCGCCGCCGGCAGCCTGCGCCAGAAGGACCCGGCGATCACCGCTCAGCGCGACCTGTCGTTCTGGGTGTACCAAACCGGGGAGGTCGTCGGCGGCCCGCCACTCGAGCGCCACACCGACGCGCTGGAGTACGTCGCCCGCCTCGGGCTGCCGGTCAACCCCGAGATCCGCGTCTTCGACACGCTCGAGGAGGTGGCCGAGTACTGCCGTTATCGGGAGGAGCATCGCCACGACCTCGGGTACGAGATCGACGGCGTCGTCGTCAAGATCGACGACGCCGACCAGCGCCAACGGCTCGGCGCCACCTCCCGTGCGCCGCGCTGGGTGATCGCCTACAAGTTCCCACCGGAAGAGCGCACCACCGTCCTGCGCGACATCCAGGTGTCCATCGGGCGCACCGGCCGGGCCACGCCGTTCGCCATGCTCGAGCCGGTCTTCGTCGGCGGTTCGACAGTCGGTGTCGCCACGCTGCACAACGAGGACCAGGTCAAGGCGAAGGACGTGCGGCCCGGCGACACGGTGATCGTGCGCAAGGCCGGTGACGTGATCCCGGAGGTCGTCGGCCCGGTGCTCTCGATGCGCCCGCCCGACTCGGTGCCGTGGACGTTCCCGACCACATGCCCGTGCCCGCTGGGGAGCACGTTGGTGCGACTCGAAGGTGAGGCCGACACGCGCTGCGTCGAGCCGGCGTGCCCGTTCCAGCGCGACCAACGGGTGATCTACTTCGCCTCCCGCGGGGCGATGGACATCGAGGGCCTCGGCGAACGGACCGTCGGTCAGCTGACGGCCACCGGCTTGGTCGCCGACGCCGCCGACCTGTTCGGACTGACGCGCGAGCAGCTGCTGACCCTGGATGGCTTCGCCACGATCAGCGCCGACAAGCTGGTGGCGGCGATCGACGACTCGCGCCACCGGCCCCTGCCTCGGTTGCTGACCGCCCTCGGCATCAAGCACCTCGGCCCGGCCGCGGCTCAGGCCCTGGCCACTCACTTCGGCACCCTCGACGCGGTGATGCGGGCGACGGACGAGGAGCTGGCCACCGTCGCCGGGCTCGGCCCGATCATCGCCGCGTCGATCGCCACGTGGTTCGGCCTCGACGCCAACCGGGCCTTCATCGAGCGGCTGCGCCAGGCCGGCGTCGACTTCGGTGTGGCGCCGGCTTTGACGCCGCAGGTCTCCCAGGTGCTGGCTGGCAAGGCCGTCGTGGTGAGCGGGACGCTGTCGCGCTACTCGCGGGACGAAGCCGCCGCCGCCATCGTCGCCCGCGGTGGCGCCAGCCCGGGGAGCGTCAGCGCCAAGACGTACGCCCTCGTGGTGGGCGACAACCCCGGCGCCAGCAAGGTGGCCAAGGCCGAATCGGCAGGCGTTCCGATCATCGACGAGGAGGCGTTCGAGCGTCTGCTCGAGACCGGCGAGAGCTAGACCACGTCGAACGTCCACCCGTACGAGCGGGCGGCGTCGGGGCCCTCCTCGGTGGTCCAGTACCTGACGATCACCGAGTGCGATCCAGGGTCGAACGTCTCGATGGCCGTCCCATCTGCTGGCGTGAACGTGAGGGTGCCGTTGCCCGGCTCGAACACGGTGCCGGGCGGCACCTCGATCTGCTGACCGGGCTCGACGTCGACCGGGCTGAGCTGATCGAGACGCACCGTCGGCAGCGCGATGCCGTCGACGGTCAGCTCGCCCTCGTAGCCCTCGGCCAGGTCGACCGTCACCTGCGTCTGCTGGAGCACCTGCTCGTCGTCAGGTCCCGGTCGGATGCTGTCGATGGCGTCCGGCAGGTTCGTGACGTCGTCGCCGGTGACCGCCCGCAGCAGCCCGAGGGCGATGAACACCACCCCGATGGCGAGGGCGAGGCTGGCCAGCAGCAGCTTGCGGTCGACGCGCCGCAGTCGAGCCAGCAGCCCGTCATGGTGTTGGCCAGCGTCCACGGCGGAGCTCGCCGGCGCCACCTCGGGCAGCAGGTCGGCGTCGTCGGGGTGACGTGCGCTCACCACTCCATCATGCCGGTCGATCATGCCGGCTCGGTGATCGGCGTCGTCCGCGCGTTCGATGGCCTGTCACCACCGGCGAGACCCGCGGCGGTAGCGTGCTGCGGCGCGGTGCCCCACGATCGCGACCCCCGATGACGACATGAGCGCCAACGAATCAACCGAGCAGACCGGGACCCGGCGCGGCCTCGTGGGCCGGGTGCTCGGCGAGCGCTACCGCATCACACGCGTCGTGTCGGCCGGGGCCAACACGGTGATCGCCGACGCCGAGGACCCCGAGCTCGGGCGCCCGGTGACGATCAAGCTCGTGCGCCCCGAGTGGGCCGAGTCGCCCGAGTTCCGCCACCGCTTCGCCCGCACGATGAAGGCGATGACGACGCTGTCGCACCCGAACATCGCCGCGGTCTACGACTGGGGTGAGGAGCAGATCGGGCGACGCACGACGGCGTACGGGGTGGTCGAGTACCTCGCCGGCGGCAGCCTGCGCGACCTGTTCGACCGCGGCCGCCTGCTCGACCCGTCGCAGGCGCTGATGGTCGGGTTGGAGGCCTGCCGCGGCCTCGACTTCGCCCACCACAAGGGCCTCGTGCACACCGAGCTGACGCCGTCCAAGCTGGTGTTCGGCGACGACCGCCGGCTGCGCATCGTCGACTTCGGGTTGGCCCGTCTGCTCGGTGCCCACGACTGGAGCGAGCCGGCCACGGTAGCGACCCACGTTGCCCGGTACTGCTCGCCCGAGCAGGCGCTGGCCCAGCCGGTCGACGGCAAGACCGACGTCTACTCGTTGGCGCTGATCCTGGCGGAGGCGGTCACCGGCACCGTCCCGTTCGCCGCGCGATCGACGGTCGCCACGTTGTCGGCGCGCATCGGCCGGTTGATGCCGGTGTCGGCCGATCTCGGCCCACTGGCGTCGGTCCTCGAGCGGGCCGGCCGCCCGGAACCGGCCGAGCGGTCGACGGCGTCCGAGCTCGGCCGAGCGCTCGTCGGCGCGGCCGAGAAGCTGCCCCGGCCGGCACCGATCCCGATCATCGTCACGAGCGTCTTCGACGACGATCCGAGCAAGCTGCGTCGACCGAACGACCCGACGGGCGGCGTGACCCGCCCCGAGGACGCGCGCCAGCGGCGCGCGCTGCTGCGGCGGCAGCCCTGGTGGCGTCCGCCGAGGTTGAGACGGCCGACGTTGCGGCGGCGGAGATTGCGGTGGCGGAGGTTGCGGCGGCCGACGTTGCGGCGGCGGAGACGGTCGAGGTGGCGACCGACGAGCCGGCGGAGACGGGCGAGCCGCTGACCGATGCCGGCGGGGCGGCACCGACGGTGTACGACGGCGACGTCGATGCCACGGTCGACGAGCTGGCCGCTCTGGCCCGTCCTGGCGAACCGTCGACGAGCCCGTCGAGCAACACGCCCTCGGGCGGTTCGCCGCCTGGTGACCCGCCTCCGCCACCGCCGGAGGCCCCGGCCGCCGGCGGCGCGGCGCCCGGCGACGTCGAGGCGCCCCGCAGCGACCGGCCTCGGCGCCGCTGGTTGACGTGGCTGCTGGCTCTCTTCGTGCTCCTGGCGCTCGCTGGGCTCGTCTACCTCGCCTACCAGCTGTTCCGCACGCCGACCCACGAGGTGCCGGAGCTCGTCGGTCTGACCGAGGCCGACGCCACTCGGCTGACCGAGGACTTCGACTGGGAGATCGACGTCGAGCAGGACCGCAGTGACGAGGAGCCCGAGCCGGGGGACATCATCCGCACCGCGCCGGTGGCGGGTGAGCAGCTGGCCGAAGGCGAGCCGTTCCTGATCGTCGTCAGCGAAGGCCCGGAGCTGCGCACGCTGCCCGACCTGACGTCGGAGCCGCTGAGCGCCGCCGAGACGACGTTGGCCGAGTTGCGCCTCGTGGCCCTGCCGGCGACCGAGCAGTTCGACGAAACGGCGCCGGTCGGCCAGGTGGTCTCGTGGTCGGTGCCCGCCGACCCGGCGCTGGTCGCCGGCGACGAGGTGCTGCCGGAGACCGAGATCGCGCTCGTCGTGTCCGCGGGGCCGGCGCCTCGGGTGATCCCTGAGCTCACCGGTCTGTCCGTCGCCGACGCCACCGCCCAGCTGCAGGCGATGGGGTTGATCGCCGCCGCCGGCGAGCCGGTCTTCAGCGACACCGTCCCGGTCGGCGGCGTGGTCACGGTGACGCCGGCCCCCGGCACGACCGTCGAACGCGGCGCCACGGTCCAGCTGACCCCGTCGAAGGGCGTCGATCTCGTCGTCATGCCGGACCTCACGGGGCAGACCCTGCCGCAGGCCCAAGCCACGCTGGGCGCCGCCGGGCTGAACATCGGCAGCCTGCTGGGGAGCACGCAGGGCCTCTTCGTCCAGGCCACCGTGGCCGGCGAGCCGGCCAACCCCGGCAACCAGTACAAGCGCGGCACGGCCATCGACATGGTCTTCCTCTGAGCCCCGGTCCTGCCGAGCGAAGCGAGGCAGGGACGACCGATCTGGGGCGGAAAATTCCCGACAGTCGCGAAGGATCGCGCCCAGATGCTCCGCCGCCGGCGACGGACTACCGTGCCGGCCCGTGGGTGCACTGGACGGACGCGTCGCCATCATCACGGGTGCCGGCCGGGGGCTCGGGCGAGAGCACGCCCTGCTGTTCGCCGCCGAGGGCGCCAAGGTCGTCGTCAACGATCGCGGTGGCGCCAACGACGGCGTGGGCGTCGACGACAGCCCGGCCAACCAGGTCGTCGCCGAGATCCGCGCCGCCGGCGGGGAGGCCGTCGCCAACGGCGACGATGTCGCCGGCTGGGACGGTGGTCAGCGCCTGATCAGCATGGCCATCGAGACGTTCGGTGATCTCGACATCCTGGTCAACAACGCCGGCATCCTGCGCGACCGTGTGCTCGTCAACATGAGCGAGGCGGAGTGGGACGACGTCGTGCGGGTGCACCTGAAGGGTCACTTCGCCCCGAGTCGCTGGGCCGCCGCGTACTGGCGGGAGGAGGCCAAGAGCGGCAGGGCCAAGCCGCGCAACATCGTCCACACGTCGAGCACGTCAGGGCTGTTCGCCAACCCGGGCCAGAGCAACTACGGGGCGGCCAAGTCGGGCATCGCCACGTTCAGCCAGATCATCGCCAAGGAGCTGGCGCGCTACGAGGTGAAGAGCAACTGCATCGCCCCGGCGGCCCGCACGCGCCTGACCCTCGCCACGCCCGGCCTCGACGACATCATGGCGGCCAAGGACGACGTCTTCGACGAGTGGGATCCCGCCAACGTGTCGCCGCTCGTCGCCTACCTCAGCACGGCCGGCTGCCCGTTCACCGGCGAGACGTTCTTCGTCCAGGGCGGCGTCGTCAAGCGGGTGCGGTCGTGGGAGATGGCGGAGACCGTCGAGCGCAAGGAGACGTGGACCGTCGACGCGCTCGGCGACGCCCTCGGCGCCTGGTCGTCCTGAACTGGGCGCGTTTCCTCCCGGAATCCGGGAAGAACGCACCCCAGTTCGGAGTTCCGCCGCTCGCTTCGCTCGTCGGCGGCTACTCCGTGATGGACTTGATCTCCTCGGCGATCAGTTGGCTCGTCTCGTCGGAGGGCATCGAGGCCTGCATGGCCATCAGCTTCATCATGTCGCCCTGCACGGTGATCTTGCCGCTCATGAACGCCTGCATTCCCGCCGCCGGGTCCTGGTCGACGAAGATCGCCTTCGCCGTGTCGTAGTCGGTCGTCAGGGTCACGTCGGCGTCCTCCAGCCGCCCGAGCTCCATGACCACGTCGCCGGACGACGTGTCGAGGTAGCTCTCCACCGTGCCGTCGCCGAACGGGGCCCCCGTGACGATCTGGTTGATCTTGACGGACTGGGTCACCTTGGTGGTCTGGTCGGCATATCGCTCACGGATCGCCCGCGCCTCCGCCATCCACTCCTCGGACAAGAACGGGTTCGCCATGCGCTGGAATGTACCGTCGCCCGCGCTCACGCACCGATCTCGTCACGCCACGCCGTCACCTGGTCGAGGTACGGCCGGTCGAGCTCGACGCCGAACCCCGGGCCGGTCGGGACGGCCACGTGACCGTCGACGACGTCGATCGGCGCCGTCACGATGTCCCGCTCGTAGAACCGGCGCGAGGCCGAGACATCGCCGGGAAGCGTGAACCCGTCGAGGGCCGCCAACGCGGCGTTGGCTGCGCGGCCGATGCCCGTCTCCAGCATCCCGCCGCACCAGACGGGCACGCCACGCTCCCGGCACAGGTCGTGGATCGTCACGGCGGCGAGGTACCCGCCCACACGACCCGGCTTGATGTTGGCGATCTCGCACGCGCCGAGCTCGATGGCATCAGCGGCCGTCGTCGCCGACGTGATCGACTCGTCGAGGCACACCGGCGTCGCCGCGGCGCGGGCCAACGCGGCGTGCCCGAGGAGATCATCCTCGGGCAACGGTTGCTCGATGAGCAGGAGGTCGAACTCGTCGAGCCGGCACAGGTGCTCGATGTCGTCGCGCCCGTACGCCGTGTTGGCGTCGACCTGCAGGGGCACGTCGGGGCCGACGAGCCGGCGGATGGCGGCCACCGGAGCGAGGTCCCATCCGGGCTCGATCTTCAGCTTGATGCGGACGTACCCGTCCTCGACGTAGCCGGCCACGGCAGCCTCGAGGGCGGCGATCGACTCGTGGATGCCGACGCTCACCCCGCTCGGGATCCTGTCGCGGCGTCACCCCCAGGCGGGCGGCGAACGAACAGCCGGCGGCCCGTAGCTCGGCGTCGAGCACGGCCATCTCGATCGCCGCCTTGGCCATCGGGTGACCCTTCACGGGGGCCAACGCGCCGGCGACGTCGGCGGCGCCGTCGAGGCTGTCGAGCCGGGGGACGAGCTCCTCGCGGATGACGAGCGCGGCGCCGTCGACGTACTCCGCCGAGTACGTCGGCGCATCGGGTGCCACGCACTCACCCCAGCCCTCGAAGCGCTCGCCGTCGCGCTCGACCTCGGCGCGCATCAGGAGGATGCGCCGACTGGTCTGCACCCCGAAGCTCGTCTGGAACGGGGCGACCAGTGGCAGCCGGATCTCTCGGAGCTCGGTGATCCGAGCGGTCATGTTGGTGACACGTCCACGAGGTAGTCGCCCGATCTCGTGAACGCCACCACCCGGCCGCCGGCGGCGAGCCGGCTGCCGAGCTCGTCGCGCAGCCGCCGCCGCCAGCGTTGCGCGGCCGCCGGATCGGTGCGCCGGAGGACGACGATGTCCTCGGGCGTGGGGACGGCAACCGCGCCAGGGACGGACTGCTGAGCGGCCGCCGCAGGCTCGGAGGTCGGTTCCGTCGTCGGCCACGCCACGAGCAGCCGGTCGCTCTCGTCGCGGGCGTTGATGGCGTCGTCGATCGGGCCATAGAAGTCGACGAGGTACTCGTGCACGCCGGCGCCCAGCACGTCGAGGTTGAACCACGCGTTGCGCCGCACGAGCGGGTCGAACGTCCACGTCACCCACGCCAGCCCATGCTCCGCAGCCCACGCCCGCTGGTGCAGCTTCATCCCCCGACCGAGGCCGGTATGGCGCACGCCGGGCAGCAGGCCGGTGACGTGGCTGTGCAATGCGTCCTCGCCGCGATGGCGGGCGAGGAACCCGAGCGAGCCGCCGACGATCTGCTCGTCGATGTACGCCGCGGCGACATAGCCGCCGCCGTGCCCGATCGCCCGCACCAACTCCACGCCCAGCATCGGCGAGGCGGCCCCCCAGACCTGGTCGAAGAGGGTCAGCACGCGGCGAATCTCGATCGCATCGTCGAGCAGGCGGATCTCGGTCACCTAGACGCCTGTTCGCTCGCACCCTCGGGCCTTCGCGCGGGCTCGGCATGGAACGCTCGCTCACACGATCCGCACCCCATCCCGCCGCCCTGGCCCGGTCGTAGACGCGCCGCACGGCCAGAGCTTGCCGCACCTGCGGCCCCACGTCCTCGGCGAACTCCTCGCGGTACGTCGCGTCGGTGGTCAGGAGGACCGTGAAGTACATGCCGGAGAACGCACCGAGGAAGGCCGCCACTCGCAGCAGCGGCTCCGTGATGACCAGCGTCCGTCCACCTGCCGTCCACGAGGCCAGCACGTCGATCGCATCGAGTCCCGTCCAGCCCTCGGCCGTCTCCTCCGGGATGGCCAGGAACCCGAACAGTACGAAGAACCCTGTCAGGGCGAGGCCGATGACGGTGATCTGGATGGCCTGCGAGAAGATCGTGACGAGACCGATGTTGACCCGCTGACGCAGGCGCAGGCGGTCGAGTGGGGGCGCGGTGGCGAGCGGCGGAAGTTCTCGCAGCACGACGTCACCCGGCGTGCCGTCGACCAGCTCGTCGATCTCCGCCCACGTCGCGAACTCGTTGAGCTGGCGCATCAGCGGTGGCACGCGGGACAGCACGAACACGGCGCCGAGCAGGAAGAAGATCGCCAGCACGGCGACGTACACAACGCCCGTCAGCGTGCCGGCGACTTGCCACACCTCGGCGTTGATGAACAGGAAGGTGGTGAACAGGAGCAGCAACGGCAGGGCCCGGACGACGACGTTGAACAGCACCGCGACTTGGGCCACGGTGCGTTGGCCGGCCCAGCGCAGCAGCGGGAACACGCCGTAGCTGGTCAGCGCCCAGAGGACGGCGAGGACGGCGATTGCCGTGAGGACGGTCTGCAGCGCGTCGCCCCACTGCCCGACGACGATCGAAGGGACGGCCGGGACGATCGTGAACACGAGCAGCTCGGCTCGGCCGATGCGCCGCGGCCGCTCCAGCCAGCGACGGCCGCGCAACCGGTTGGCGGCGAACCACGTCAGCAACGAGGCGGAGATGACGAACGCCGCGGCGGCCACGTTCACGCCCCGGCTCCAGTGCTTGAGGTCGAGGGCGTTCAAGCCGAGGAGGAGATAGGCGAACACGAGCAGCGGCAGGGCGCGAGCCCAGATCTGGGATGCCGTGTCGCGGCGCTCGACGAAGTGCGGCAGGCCCCGATCGACGAACCACTGCTCGATCGAGTCGAGCTGCGTCCCGGCCACGAGCGACGAACGTACTGCGCGAACCGGCGGCGCAGGCGGTAGGCATGTCGCTCTATGGCCCGCATCCTGGTGACCGAAGACATCGCCGACAGCGGGCTCGACCGCCTGCGCTCCGCCGGCCACGACGTCGACGTGCGTCCCGGCCTGTCGCCGGCTGACCTGCTGCTGGCGCTCGAGGGCGCCCACGCGTTGATCATCCGCTCCGCCACGATCGTCACCGACGAGGTGCTGGCGGCCGGCCGCGACCTGCTGGTGGTCGGGCGAGCGGGCATCGGACTGGACAACGTGGACATCGACGCGGCCACCCGGCGCGGCGTGATGGTCGTCAACGCGCCGGAGAGCAACATCGTGTCGGCCGCCGAGCACACGATGGCGCTGTTGCTGGCCCAGGCCCGCAACGTGCCGCAGGCGCATGCCGCGCTCGTCGCCGGGCGCTGGGAGCGCAGCCGGTGGGAGGGCGTGGAACTGGCCGACAAGACGCTCGGGATCGTCGGCTTGGGACGCATCGGCAAGCTCGTCGCCGACCGTGCCCGCGCCTTCGGGCTGCGGCTGATCGCCTTCGACCCGTACGTCTCGGTCGACCGGGCGCGCCACATGGGCGTCGAGCTGCTGCCGCTCGACCAGGTGGTCTCCGAGTCCGACTTCCTGACCATCCACCTGCCCAAGACAGCGGAGACAGCGGGGCTGATCGGCCGCGATCTGCTCGTGAAGGCGAAGCCGACCCTGCGCGTGATCAATGCCGCCAGGGGTGGCATCGTCGACGAGGCCGCCCTCGCCGACGCAGTCAGGGACGGTGTGATCGCCGGCGCCGCGCTCGACGTGTTCGATCTCGAACCGACCACCGAGTCGCCGCTGTTCGGTCTCGAGGCGGTGGTCGTCACCCCCCACCTCGGGGCCAGCACACGGGAGGCCCAGGACAAGGCCGGCGACACGATCGCCGACATGGTGCAGATGGCACTGGCCGGTGAGTTCGTGCCGTTCGCCGTCAACCTGGCAGCCGCCGAGGCGCACGAGACCCTGCGCCCGTTCCTGCCGCTGGCCGAGCGGCTCGGTCGGCTGTTCGGATCGCTCGTCAACGAACTGCCGCTCGACGATCGAGATCGCCGTCGAGGGCGACATCGGCGCCTACGACACGCGGATTGTCGGGTTGTCGGTGCTCAAGGGGCTGTTCGGTGGCGTCAGCGAGGAACCGGTCACCTACGTCAACGCCCCGCAGCGGGCTCGGGAGCACGGCATCGACGTGCGCGAGATCAGCTCGACGACCTCTGGCGACTACGTCAACCTGGTGACGGTCACGGGCGGCGGCCACTCGCTGAGCGGCACGCTGGCCGGTCGCCACAGCGAGCACCGCATCGTGCTGATCGACGGGCACACGTTCGACGTGCCGCCCGCCGATCACATGCTGATGGTCACCAACGACGACCGGCCCGGCGTCATCGGCACCGTCGGCACGCTGCTCGGCAACGCCGGTGTGAACATCGGCGACATGGACGTCGGGCGGGCCGAGGAAGCCGGCACAGCGGTCATGCTGATCGCGCCGACGAACGTCGTGCCGCCGGAGGTGGTCCAGTCGCTCCGCGAGGCGCCCGGCATCATCAGCGTCGCCACGCTGATCGCCTAGGGAGTCGGCGAGGCCGCCTCCTGGGCGGCGCGGATGGCGTCTCGCGTCGTGATGGCAGCGGCTCGCGCGGCGTCGGCGAAGTCGTCGCCGGGTGACGCATACAGGATGGCCCGGGACGAGCTGACGATCAGGCCGTTGCCGGGTCCCGTCGAGCCGGCCTGCACGGAGGCGGCGAGGTCGCCGTGCTGGAAGCCGACGCCGGGCACGAGGAACGGCAGCGCTCCGGCGATGCCGCGCACGGCCGCGACGTCGTCCGGTTGCGTCGCTCCGACGACCAGGCCGCAGTCGCCGAGCTGGGCCCACTCGTTGGCGACCATCAGCGCGACGCGCTGGTACAGCGGCAGCCCGCCGACGTCCAGCTCCTGCAGCTCGGCGCTGCCGGGGTTGCTGGTGCGGCACAACGCCAACACCCCGCCCTGCTCGAGGAACGGCGTCGCCGCATCGGTGCCGAGGTACGGGTTGACCGTCACGGCGTCGGCACCGTAGCGGCCGAACGCCTCGCGGGCGTAGTGCTCGGCCGTCGAGCCGATGTCGCCCCGCTTGGCGTCGAGCACGAGGACGACGTCGGGATGGCGCTCCCGGATGTATCGGCACACCGCTTCGAGCTGCGGCTCGGCGCGCTGCGAGGCGAAGTGGGCGAACTGCGGCTTGAAGGCGCAGACGAGGTCTGCTGTGGCGTCGACGATCGTGGTACAGAAGCGCTCGATGGCGTCTGCCGCGCCGTCCAACGGAGCCGGAAAGCAGGCGGGGTCGGGGTCGAGGCCCACGCAGAGCATCGAGCCTGACCGGGCCCACGCGGCCTGCAGGCGCTGGTGGAAGCCCAGGCGCTCAGTCCTCGACCGTGATGGCACCCGTCGGGCAGAGGTCGGCGGCCTCACGCACGCGGTCGTGCAGTTCCGGTGGCGGCTCGTCCTGTAGGACGTACAAGAAGCCGTCGCTGCGGACCTCGAACACTTCCGGGCAGACCTGCATGCAGCTGCCCGTCGAGGCGCAGACGTCGTAGTCGACGATGACTCTCACGTGAGCTCCGTTCTGGGGCGGCGGGTCATGAACCCTTGGCCGCACGGTAGCCGTCGGCCTCGGCATCGGCCGCCTCGGCGTAGCACCGCTCGGCCTGCGTGCGGGCGTACGAGCGCCCTCCAGGCACGTGGAAGATGCGCGAGTTGGCATTGGCCTTGATCGGGTGGCTGGCGGGGCACGCACCGTCCACCGCCGGGACCCACGGCGCGGCGTTGGCCGGTTCGAGCACTTCGACGGTCGCCTCGTCGGCCACCAGAGCGCCGATCGGAGCGACCGGGACGTCACTGACCGGGAGACCGCCGACGGGGTGTGTCGCCGGCGGCTCCGGCCCGTCCGTGACGAGGTCGCCGACGGCGGCGACCGGCACGTCGCTCGGTTCCAGCGGCGGCCACGTCGCCGGCGGCCCGAGCTGCGGCGCGGCGCGCCGGCGTTCGGCCATTCGCCGCACGCCGACCACGGCACCGATGATGGCGGCCAGCCAGAGCACGCGCCTGAGCTGCCGGAACCGTCGTCGCTCTGCCATGCGCCGACAGCGTATGCACACCAGCGCAGCGGGATGGCGGACGCCGATCTGGGCGCGTTCCTTCGCGACTGTCGGAAATTTCTGCACCCAGATCGGTCCGTGGGACGGATCGCGCGCCAGATGTTCGGGGTCAGGAGGACTGGGCCGCGACGAGGGCTTCCAGCCGGGGTCGCGCCGCCTCGTACCCGCGGTCGGCGATCTCGACGACCCGCTCGAAGTCCAGCAACTGGACGCCGGCCAGTTCGAGGTCGAGGTACCAGTCGACGCTGCCGTCGGCCAGCAGCCGATCGCGATCACGTACCGATCCGGCGACCAGTGCCCGCATGATGACCGCCAGCAGCCGGGGGAACTGCGGCTGCGAGGAACCGAACTGCGCCCGCAACGCCCGCCAACCGGAGACCGACAGGCCGTAGTCCTCGTGCGCCCTGGGGCCGACGGGCGGCGACAGGTCGACGGCGATCAGGCGGCTGACGGCCCCGGACGCCCGCATGACATCGCACGGGAGGTTGTTGAGCACGCCACCGTCGACGAGAAGATCTCCCTCGAAGGGGACCGGCGGGAGGATGCCCGGGATGGCGACGCTGGCCCGGATCGCCGTGGCGGCGTCGAGCCGGTCGTGGACCTCGGTCCGGCACCTCGTCAGGTTCGTCGACACGCAGAAGAACGGGATCCACAGGTCGCGCAGGTCGACGTCGGTGAACATCCTCGTGATGTTGCGCCTGATGCGCTCGCCCTTGACCAACGACACGACGGGGACCGTGTAATCGAGCAGGCCGCGGAACAGCTCGGCGACCAGGGGGACCAACTCGTCGTGGGGGATCTGCAGCGCCATGAGGGCACCCAGTGACGCACCGATCGAGGCACCGCCGATGGCGTCGATCTCGATGTCGAGCTCGCTCAGGGCGCGCCACACGCCGAGATGGGCGAACCCGCGGGCGCCGCCACCGCCGAGCACGAGGCCGGTGGCGTTGCCCGACACGAGCCGGGCGAGGCGGTCGAGATCGGCGGCCGATCCC
Source organism: uncultured Acidimicrobiia bacterium (assembly GCA_963719775.1). GTDB lineage: Bacteria > Actinomycetota > Acidimicrobiia > Acidimicrobiales > Ilumatobacteraceae > JALZMG01. The sequence goes on along the minus strand of CAVRCY010000007.1, from coordinate 93,551 downwards.
TCTCGCACGTGGGCCACGCGCTGGAACCCGAAGCGGTCGGCGATCGTCGCCGCTCCCCGTGGGCGGGTCGTGTCGGCGGGATGGACCAGCGCCAGCCACCGCTCGATCCCCGTCGACGTGGGTGCCGCCCGCAGCACGTCGCCAACGCGGCGCAGCTCGGCGTCGTCGGGATCTGCCGACGTGATGACGACGATCCGGTCGGCGAGCGTGAGCGCCAGTCGAGTCCAGCAGGTGGCCGCGGCCTCGGTCTCCAAGACCAGGTAGTCGTGCCTCGTCTCCACGTCCTGGAGGTACTCCGACAGCGCCGGCCGCGTGACCGAGAGCTCGGAGTCGACGAGCCCCGGACGGCCGAGCGCCTCGTCGATGCGATCGGCCCACAGGTGTCGCGTCGTGCCGTGCCGAGCGATCTCCGCCGCCAGCCGGCCAACGCACGCCCGCGTGTCGATCGGTGCGGTGACGGCGACGGCGATCGAGCGCGCCCGGTCCGTTTTGGCGAGCGGGCGTCCGACCCGTGCCAGGATCGTCCGCGACAGCTGGAGCATCAGCGCCGGATGGGTCTCGATGAGCGTGCCGAACGTGTCGACGCTGAAACGGGCCAACGTGCTGTCACGCAGGGCGGTGACCGTCGCCGTCCGCGGTGACCGCTCGATGAGGCCGATCTCGCCGACGACCTCGCCGCGCCCGACCTCGCCGATCTGGACACCGCCGCGGGTCGCCGTCAAGCGCCCACTGACGACCACGTAGCCGGCATCGGGCGGGTCGCCTTCGGCGAACAACACGTCGCCGGCCTCGATCCGCAGGCACTCGCTCGTCCGGACGACCGCGCTGGCGATCGACGGGTCCACGCCGAGCAGCTCGGTGACGATGTCGATCGTGCGATGACGATCGATGCGCGCCCGCGCCGCGTCGGCCAGCTGCGTCAGCCGATCCTCGTCGTCGGCCAGCCAACGGCGGTATGTGGCGCCGTCGATCTGGCGGACGACGGCCCGTTCGGGGGCCCGGACCGTGGCCGTGCGGCGGGAACCAGCCAGTGCGGCGATCTCGCCGATCGTCGTGCCGGGGCCGACGGTGTCCACGCGGGCGAGGTGGGGACCGCGGAGGATGTCCAGCGTGCCCTCGATCACCTCGAAGACGTCGTCGCCGGCGTCGCCCTCGCGCACGAGCACCTCGCCAGCCCGAAGTACCCGCTCCGCCGTGTCGGCCCACGGAGACGAGCCTGTGCCGGCCGTACGTTGGTCGGCGACGTCCATCCGTCTCGCTTTCCTCGGCTGACCACGACGGCTCAGCGCTGCTGGCGCTCCAGCGCACCGAGCACGGCCTTGAGGCCGGCGGTCGTGATGTCGGGGTCGATGCCGATGCCCCACCGCGGCTCGCGCTGATCGTCAGGCCCGTCGTCGATCGACTCCACGTACGCCGCCGCCGTCGCTTCGGCGCCGCGCCCGATGGCGTGCTCGGCGTAGTCGACGACGTCGAGCGCCGTGTCGAACTCCTCCCGCAGGCCCTTGACGAACGCCGAGATCGGCCCGCTGCCCTCACCGACGACCGTGTGGTGCTCGCCGTCGACGCGGACCTGCGCGGTGACCGTCGCCCGGCCGTCGCGGGTGTGCAGCTCGTGGCCGACGAGCTCGTAGCGCGGCCGCTCGGCGAGGTACTCGGCGCGGAACGCCTCCCACATCACGACCGGCGTGATCTCGGTGCCCGAGTCTTCGGTGATGTGCTGGATCGTCTTGGAGAACTCGATCTGCATGCGCCGCGGCAGTTCGAAGCCGTGCTCCGCCTTCATCACGTAGGCCACGCCACCCTTGCCGGACTGGCTGTTGACGCGGATGACGGCCTCGTACGTGCGCCCGACGTGCTGCGGGTCGATCGGCAGGTACGGCACGCCCCACTGGTCGTAGTCGGCGGGCAGCGCGTCGAACCCCTTCTTGATGGCGTCCTGGTGACTCCCAGAGAACGACGTGTAGACCAGATCGCCGACGTACGGGTGGCGCGGCGGCACCGGCAGGCGGTTGCAGTACTCGGCCACCCGCCGCAGGGCATCGATGTCGGTGATGTCGAGTCGCGGATCGACGCCGTTGGCGAAGAGGTTCATGGCCAGATTGATGATGTCGACGTTGCCGGTCCGCTCCCCGTTGCCGAACAGCGTGCCTTCGACGCGGTCGGCGCCGGCCATCACGCCGAACTCGGCGGCGGCCACGGCGCAGCCGCGGTCGTTGTGCGGGTGCAGCGAGAGCACCACTCGGTCGCGTCGGCTGATCGTGCGTCCGAACCACTCGATGACGTCGCCGTAGACGTTGGGGGAGTAGCACTCCACCGTCGCTGGCAGGTTGAGGATGATCGGCCGATCATCGGAGGGCTCGATGGCGTCCATCACCCGCTCGCAGATCTCGATGGCGAAGTCCGGCTCCGTCAGCGTGAAGCTCTCCGGCGAGTACTCGTAGCGGATCGCCGTGGCGGGGTGCTGTTGCTCCAGCTTGCGACAGAGCTTGGCGGCGTTGACGGCGATGTCGACGATGCCATCCTGCTCGAGCCCGAACACGACGCGGCGCTGCAGGGGGTTGGTCGAGTTGTAGAAGTGGACGATGGCCCGCGGTGCCCCGGCGATGCACTCGTAGGTGCGCTCGATCAGCTCCTGGCGGCACTGCGTGAGGACCTGGATCGTGACGTCATCGGGGATCCAGTCCTCCTCGATGAGCTGGCGGATGAAGTCGAAGTCGGGCTGGCTGGCCGACGGGAAGCCGACCTCGATCTCCTTGAAGCCCATCGCGACGACGGCCTCGAACATCCGTCGCTTGCGGACGGGATCCATCGGGTCGATCAGGGCCTGGTTGCCGTCGCGCAGGTCGACCGAGCACCACAACGGGGCGGTCGTGATGACCTGGTCGGGCCACGTGCGGTCGCGCAGCACGATGGGCACGAAGGGTTGGTACTTGTCGAACGACATCGGTCGGGGGGAGATGGGTGCAGGTGGCATGTCGGGAGCTCCTCGAGCGGGGTGTGACGGTGGGTCGCGGTCGGCGTGGGCGGCCGAAAATGAAGAACCCCCCGGCCGTGGGGGCGGGGGGCGGGCGAACGCGCTGCTGACCGACGTTCGCCCTACATAAGCAGGAGGAGGCGGAACGCGCGGCTGCTGACCATCGACTCGAACCTACACGCTGCGGCCGATCACGGCAATGCGGAGACGTGCACCCACCCGGCAATCGGCGCCACGACGTGGTGCCGGTCACCGGGCGGGGCTCCGCCGCATACTGGTACTCAGTCCGCGGAGCGCCGATCATGACGCGATTCGCAAGAAAAGTTCTGGGCTCAGAGGCCGGGGAGGAGCCCGCCGGCGGCCGGCGGCAGCAGCTCGTCGACGCCGTCGACGGAGACCTCCACCCCGTCCGGAGTGACGGTGGCCTCGGCCGCCACGGGGCCGACGCCACCGTCAACAGCGACGGGCGCACCGCCGATCAGCGGGACGATGTCCTCGACCGGCGGCAGCGGCGCCGGCAGCGTGACCGGTGGCAGGGTGACCGGTGGCAGCGTCGCGCTCACGGCGACCTCGACATCAGGCAACGGCGCGACGTCGACCGGCAGCGGCACGGCCACCGAGACGGAGGCGCCGCCAGGTGCGATGGCGATCGCCACGGGCACAGTGACGTCGGGCGGGGCAGTCGGGGAGGCCGGCGCGGTGGGCGTGGTCGGCGTCCCAGCGACGGCGGGCGTCAAGGACGGCAACGGTGCGGCGGCCGTCAACGAGCGTGGAAGCCGTGGTGGTCGCCACCGGCGTTGTCGTCGCCACGGGTGTCGTGGGCGCCGTCTCCGCACTGCCGGTCGTGGCGGCCGTGCGGTCGTCGTCGAGCGGCCGACTCCCGGAGCGGACGGCGCCTTCGGCCTGGCCGGTGCGTGGCTCCGACCCGCTGGCGTCGCCCGGTGCGTCGATCGCCGGGGGAGCGGCGACGGCTGCGGGCACCGCCGAGGGCAGCGTGGTCGCCGCGACGAAGAGGCTGGTCGCCGCCGTCAGCGGAGCCACCGGCCCGAGCAGCAAGGTGGTGAGACGGGCGCGGAGTCCGAGGCCGACCACCTGGCTCAGGCCGATCGGGCCGAGGATCGGAGGCGGAGGCAGCGTGCGGAGCCGCTGGTTGACGAGGCGCAGCTGGTCGCGGGCGTGGGCGCACTCGGCGCACTCCGCCAGATGGGCGGAGACCCATCGTTCCTGGCGCCGGCTCGCCGTGCGGCGCACGATCTGGGCCAGCGCCTGGCGGGCCTCGCGACACTCCCGTGGGATGGGCCCCCGACCGGCGGTCTCGCCGAGGTGCGCCTGCAGGTAGTGCTCGGCGAGCGCACGGCGCGACCGCATGGCCAACGCAGCAACGGCTTGCGGCGTCGAGCTCATCCGCGTTGCCACCAGGGCGTGGCTGAGGCCCTCGACCTCGGTCAGCCAGAGCACCGTCCGCATGTGTGCCGGCAACGCGTCGAAGGCCTGGCTGAGCACCGCTCGTTCGGAGGCTTCGTCGAGCTCGTCGCTTGCCCCAGCTCGCTCGACGGCGTCGGGCTCCGCCGGCGACTCACGGCGCCGACGGCGACGGCGCGACACGCGGTAGCACTCACGGCGCACGGCGCTGAGCACGTACGGACCAAAGTCGTCGGCGGGGCCCTTCCCCCGCCGGATGGCGGCGAAGGCGGCGGCGAAGACTTCCGCCACGATGTCGTCGACGTCGCCTCGCCACAGGATCGATTGGGCCAGTCCGCACCGAACGGCCGACGTAGCGCTCGTAGAGCACGGCGTACGCGCCGTGGTCGCCATCACGCATGCGCTGCAGGATCTCGGCGTCCGGCGCCGGCTCATCCTGCTCGACGAAGGCCAGCGTCATGATGCCCGACCGCCTTCGCCGCCACGCGGTGTCAGCGCGGCTGCGCCGAACCTGCCCACGAACACCTCTCCACGCCGTTTGCCAACTGCCCCGGCTCGTGGCCGGACACCGCCGAACCTAGCTCTTCGAATCCCGCCGTCCAGCCCGGAGCATGCCCCGCCGGCGTCTCCGGTCATCAAGGTCTCGTCACCCGGCGACGGGATCGAGGACGAAGATGGGGATCTGACGCTCCGTCTTCGTCTGGTACGTGGCGTAGTCGGGCCACGCGGCGACCGCCCGGTCCCACCACAGCGCCTTCTCCTCGCCGGTGACCTCGCGGGCGACCATGTCCCGCTTGAGCGCTCCGTCCTGCAGCTCGACGTGAGGATCGGCGACGATGTTGTGGTACCAGACCGGGTGCTTGGGGGCGCCGCCGAGCGAGGCGACGACGGCGTAGCGCCCGTCGTGCTCGACTCGCATCAGCGGCGTCTTGCGCAGCTTGCCAGTCTTGTTGCCCCGCGTCGTCAGGACGATGATGGGTCGGCCCTGCAGCGTGTTGGCCTCGCCGCCGGCGGAGGCCTCGAAGGCGTCGGCCTGCTTGCGGGCCCAGTCGGTCGGGCTGGGTGCGTACTCACCTTCCAATGGCATGCTCGCAAGCTAGCCGTCAGCCTTCCGGCGAACTACCGCCGCGGTCGATCCGACTGCTCGGGTGCTCATGCGAGGGTGAGCCCGAGGGCGAGCAGTTGGAGTGCTTGTGGATCGACGGGCGCTGTCTCGTTCGCCACGCCTCCGGTGCTCACGATGCGTGAGCCGTCCGGTCGGGTGGCCAGCCAGGCAACGAACAGCACGCCGGGTTCGGACCCGCCCTTGAAGAGCACCTGCTGGAAGTCGCCGTCGGTGGCGACCCCGGGGTTCTCGGACAGCACGTCGCGGATCGGCTCCAGGCCCGACTGTTCGGCCAGGTCGTCCAGTCTGATCAGCGCACGGCAGATGTGGGAAGGTGAGGCGAACCATTCGACCGTCGTCACCGCCGTCGGCCCGCTCGGGAAGTCAGCGACGTCGGGCAGCGGTGCGGCGGTGACCTCACCGTCGAGGAGGGCGCGACGAGCGGCGACGTCGGCCGCCTGGTAGCGCCCGAGCAGATCGGGGTTCGTCTTGATCACGAACATCTCGCGGGTTGTCAGCATCGGTGTCGTCGCTGCGGGGTCGCTGTGGCCGAGGGTGACCAGCGCCTGCTCGACGCGGTCGCGACCGACCAGATCCATGAGGTGGTCGGTCGCCGTGTTGTCGCTGACGGAGATCATCCGGGTGGCCAGCTCGCGCACCGAGACCACAGAGCCGGCCGGCTCGTTCTGGGTCTCGCCGCTGGCCAGGCTGTCGAGCTCGTCGCGGATCTCTACGGGGTCGTCCCAGCCGATGTCACCGGAGTCGATCATTTCGGCCACGGCGCCGAGGACGTAGAGCTTGAACGCGGACCCGATCGGCAACAGCGCGTTCGATGCCAGCTCGGCGACCGGTGAGCACGACCCGTCCGCCGCCACGTCGGCACGCAGGAAGCCGGCGATCGGCGCCGCCGCCTCGACGCGCTCGACCAGGCCGGCGAGGTCGACTGGCGGGTCGGTCAGCTCGGCGGGCTGGAACAACAGCCCGGCGATCAGGCCCTGGGCATCGACCTGCAACTGGACGACAAGTGGTGACCCGGGACCCTCGAGGCGGGCGGCGACGGCGCCGGGTGCGATCGACTCGACGCCGATCGCCTCCCAGCCACCGGCACCGAGCTCGGTCAGGATCTGCGCACGTCCTCGATCGGAACCTGCTGCAGGAACACATCGGCGAACGCTGCGGGGTCGGCCGTCTCCGGATCAGCGAGCCACCCACGACATCGTCGAGCGCCCGCCGGGCCGGGTCCGAGCCGGCGCCGACCGACGCCGGGGCGGCTCAAACTGCCCGGCGCGGTGAGCGGTGAGGCGCGCTGGGCGCGCCCATTGCTCACCTCGGGACGAGTCGCGCCCAGATCGGCGGCCCGCTGACCGGCGCCCGCCCGGGCACCGGCGTCAGTCCCGCGGAATGCCGTCGATCGCCTCGCTGGTAGGCGGCCCACACGTCGGGGCCCAGCCGGCCGCGGACAGGGACGGCGACACCGTTCAGACGGGCCCAGGCACGAACCTCAGCGGTCGTCGGCGCGGGCGCCACGAGATCGCCGGCGGGAGTCAAGCTTGCCTCGAACAGCGTGGCCACCTCGTCGTCGCGATGGTGCTCGAGCGCGGCGCCGAGGAACCGGAACGTCCACTCCTGCGCCAGCGGGCGGGTCTCGGCGAACACGACCGGCACGGCCGGGAACCGGGCCGCCGCCTCGCCGAGGCCGTTGGCGATCGTCGAGGGCCGGACGCGCGTCAGCTTGAACACCGCCGAATAGCGGTCCTCGACCACGACCGCTGCCGTCGGCAGCGCCGCCAGATCGGCGAGCAAGTAGCACAGCTTGCCGCTCGTCATCGTCGACACCAGATCGGCCAGTGACTTCCGTTCGACGGCGGCGACGATGCGACCGTCCAGTTCGACTGCGTAGTCGCCGGCGGGCAGGGCGCGCCGCGTCGTCCCGGCCTGTTGGCGGCTGAACGCCCACGCGTAGCGCTCGTAGGTGTCGACGATGATGTCCAGCCGGCGACCGGCGGCCCGGGCGGACGGCACCGTGACGTTCGGGCGGGCCTGGCGGGTCGTGCGGGCGGTCTGCCAGAAGATGACGTCGCGACCACGGGCCCGCGTGAACACGAACTGTGAGCGGCTCTCCCGGGTGCGATCCAACACGAGATCGACCGCTGCGCCGCGTCGCAGGCACGAGCGCACCGGGACCCGGTCGACGATCTCGACGTCCTGCGGCCACCCGAGGGCCCGATGGCAGTACACCTTCGCCGTTCGCGGCCACACGTCACGGACCTTCAAGACGACCGCGCCGTCCGGGAGCGGGAGGCGAACGAGGTAGGGCAACGACGAGTCGACCTCCGGGTTGCGGGCGATGACGAACTCCTGCACTGGGTCGACCGTAGCCACGACGGCGACGCGCAACGAGGTCAGCCCAGCGTCCCTCGGCGGCGATCAGCCCAGCTTGTCGACGGCGTCGTTGATCTGCGTGGTGACGTCGTCGATCGTGCCGGTGGCGTCGACGCGGACGAGGATGTCGCGCCCGGTGTAGTAGTTGATCAACGGCAGCGTCTGGTCCATGTAGACGTCGATGCGGTGACGGATCGTGTCGACCGTGTCATCGGCACGGCCTGACGCCGCGCCGCGGGTGACGAGCCGGTCGACGAGCAGGTCGTAGGGGACCTCGAGCAGGATCACTGCCTGGAACGTGACGCCGAGACGGCGCCCGACGTCATAGGCGGCGATCGCCTGCGGGACGGTCCGCGGGAACCCGTCGAGCACGAACCCGCCCTGCGCGGTGGGCCCGACGACCTCCTCGACCAAGATGGCGATGACGACATCGTCGGCGATCAGGTCGCCACGGCGCATCGCCTCGCCGGCGGCGCGGCCGATCTCGGTGCCGTCCCGGACGTGCTTGCGGAGGATTTCGCCGCTCGACAGGTGTGGGACGCCGTAGCGAGTGGCGAGCCGCTCGCCCTGCGTCCCCTTGCCCGATCCTGGCGGGCCGAGCATCAGCGCTCGGAGCTGAGACATTGACGGCCTCCGTTCGTCGCCCGTCAGTATGGTCTCTGGCCCGACGTCACCGCTGGCGACGACAAAGGTCCAGCTAGCCTGGTATCCACCATGACAGAAGCCTCATCTCGGCGGGGAGCGCCCCGCCGCCGGCGCCGGCCTCGGCGTCCCACCCCCCCGTCCCCCGACAGAATGTCGTCCCGACCAGCGGCCCTCACGACGGTCGCCGTCCTCCCCGCCGTCGAGCCGCCCACCGGCTTCGCCGAGCTCGGCGTGCCGCCGCGCATCGACGACGGACTGGCCGCGGCCGGCTTCGCCCAGCCGTTCAAGATCCAGACCGCGGCGATCCCGCTGGCGATGGCGGGGCGCGACGTGTGCGGCCGGGCCCGGACGGGCTCAGGCAAGACGCTGGCGTTCGGCGTGCCGATGCTCTCCCGCATCGTCGAGGATGCCGAGCCGGCGCGACCCCTCGGACTGGTGCTCGTCCCGACGCGAGAGCTGGCGATCCAGGTCGCCGAGGTGCTCGAGCCCGTCGCCAACTACGCCGGCCAGCGGATCCTCGCCGTGTACGGCGGCGCCAGTCGGTTCGACCAGATCGACACGCTGGGTGAGGGAGTCGAGGTGGTCGTCGCCACGCCGCTGCGGCTGATCGACCTGCTGAAGTCGGGCGAGATCTCGATGTCGGACGTCGACGTGGTCGTGCTCGACGAAGCCGATCGGATGGCCGATGACGGGTTCACACCGCAGGTGGAGTGGATCCTGCGGCACTGCACCGCCCGCACGCAGACCATGTTGTTCTCGGCCACGCTCGACGGCGACGTGGGCCACCTCATCCGTCGCTACCTGCGCGACCCGGTCGAGGTGGCCATCGATTCGGCGACCGACACGGTCGGCACGATGCACCACCTGTTCCTCGCCGTCCACCACATGGACAAGGACCGCGTCATCGGCGCCATCGCCCAGGGCATCCCGAGGCTGGCCGTGTTCTGCCAGACGAAGCGGTTGTGCGACAGGGTGGCGCGGTCGCTGAGCGAGCTCGGCGTCGACGCCGCGGCGATCCACGGTGACCTGCCGCAGGTCTCGCGGGAACGGGCGTTGCGCCGGTTCGCCGACGGCCGCCTCGCCGTGCTCGTGGCCACGGACGTGGCGGCCCGCGGTCTCGACGTCGACGACATCGGCGCCGTGCTGCACTACGACCCACCGAAGGACGCCAAGGAGTACCTCCACCGCTCGGGACGCACCGCCCGCGCCGGCCGCGATGGCTGGGCCGTCACGCTGGTCGAGTACAACCAACACACGCAGATGCGCATCCTGCAACGCACGTTGCGTTTGCCGCTCGAACCGCCGATCGAGGTGTTCAGCAACGACCTGCGGTTGCGCGACCTGGCGTCGTTCCAGCCTGACCTCTTGTGATCCTTCCGCGCCGGTACAGTCGCCCCGTGCGGACCAGGAGGCGGGCCGGCGCTCCCGTGGCCATCGCAACGATCGTGGCGATGCTCGCCGCCTGCGGTGGGAGCGGGCAGTCGACCGACACCCTCGACCCGCTGCAGGGTGATCCCGGCGACACCGGCGCCTCCGTCGGGACGGTCGCCGGCCCAACGTCGACGGGGCCCAGCACGGTCGCGCCCGCCGAGGCCGGCTCCGGCTTCGTCACCGTGCATGTGCGCGTGGCGGGCGAGGGGATCGACGAATCGTTGAGCCTCGACCGGGGCTCCGTGCGCGCCGCCGACCTCGCCCCGTTGAGCCTCAACGCCACGTGCACCGCCCTCGACGGCGGGACGTCACAGACGGTGTCGGTGATCGACCTCCGGCGACTCGGTACCGACAGCCGGCTCGTCTCGGCCACGCTGCGGGTCGACGAGGAGGGCACTGCCGCCGGGGAGTACGAGGGGACGCTGGAGGTCGCCGACACCCAGCAGAACACCACGGCGTACGACGCCACGGTGGTGCTCGACGAGGGCGGGTGGTCGGGGACGTTCGAGGGCACCGACGACACCGGCAACGTCGCCGAGGGCACGTTCTTGTGCTCCGAGCAGCCGGTCGCGGTGACGACGACGACCGTCCTGGCGGACGAGGGCGAAGAGGTCCCCGACAGCCTGAGCACCGAGCCGTAGCAGGGTTCCCCACCCGAGGCTTTCACGGCACCCGAGGCGTTGCGTACCGGATGGGGCGCCGGAACACCTCCGGGGCCGCGAAAGCCTCGGGTCCTGAGCTACCGGCCGGAGAGCCAGGCCGGCCGATCGGCTTCGAAGGCGGTGATCTCGTCGGCGTGGCCGAGCGTGATCCCGACGTCGTCGAGGCCCTCGAGGAAGCGGTGCTGCGTCGCCGGGTCCATCGGGAACGGCTCGACGAGGCCGATGGCCGGCACCTCGACGGTCAGCCGCTCCACGTCGATCGTGATGTCGGTGGCGGGGTCGTCGGCGATGGCGTCCCAGATCCGCTCGACCACCGTGCCAGGCAGCACCACCGCGACGAGGCCGTTCTTGGCGCAGTTCGTACGGAAGATGTCCGAGAAGCTCGGCGCGATGACGGCATCGAAGCCGTATTGCTGGATGGCCCAGACGGCGTGCTCGCGCGACGACCCGACGCCGAAGGCGGGACCGGCCACGAGGATGCGGGCGTTGCGGTGCTCCTCGTGGTTGAGCACGAAGTCCCGATCGTCGCGCCATGTAGCGAACAGGCCCTGCTCGAACCCGGTCCGTTCGACCCGCTTGAGCCACTCGGCGGGGATGATCTGGTCGGTGTCGACGTCGGAGCGGCGGAGGGGCAGCCCGCTTCCGGCGACGATGTGGACGGCCTTCATCGAAGCGTCAGCAAGTCGTCCGGGGTGGCGAAGTGGCCGGCCACGGCGGTGGCCGCGGCGACGGCCGGCGACACGAGATGGGTGCGCCCGCCGCGGCCCTGACGGCCCTCGAAGTTGCGGTTGCTCGTGCTCGCCGCCCGCTCGCCGGGCGCCAGCTTGTCCGGGTTCATGGCCAGGCACATCGAGCATCCCGGCTCCCGCCAGTCGGCGCCGGCGGCGATGAACACGGCGTCGAGGCCCTCGGCCTCGGCCTGCGCCTTCACGGCGTGGCTCCCCGGGACGACCATGACCCGCTTGGCAGTGACGTGACGACCGGCCAGCACGCCGGCCGCGGCGCGCAGGTCCTCGATGCGGCTGTTGGTGCACGACCCGATGAACACGGTGTCGACGGCGATGTCGCGCATCGCCGTGCCCGGCGTGAGGCCCATGTACTGGAGCGCCCGGGACACCGACTCGCGGGTCGTCAGGTCGGCGAACTCGTCGGGAGAGGGGACGGCGCCGTCGATCGACGTGACCTGACCCGGGTTCGTCCCCCACGACACCTGCGGGCGCAGCAGCGAGGCGTCGATGTGGACCTGCTTGTCCCACGCTGCGCCGTCGTCGCTGTGCAGCTCCCGCCAGTCGTCGAGGGCCTGCTCCCAGGCGGCGCCAGTGGGGGCGAACGTTCGACCCTCGAGGTAGGCGAACGTGGTGTCGTCGGGAGCCACGAGGCCGGCCCGTGCGCCGGCCTCGATGGACATGTTGCAGATCGTCATGCGGCCCTCCATCGACAGCCCGCGGATCGCCGACCCGCGGTACTCGATGACGTGGCCGATGCCCCCACCGGTGCCGATCTCGCCGATCACGGCGAGGATGACGTCCTTGGCGGTCACGCCGGCCGGCAGCTGGCCGTCGATCTCGACCTCCATCCAAGCCGGCCGCGATTGGTGCAACGTCTGGGTCGCCAGGACGTGCTCGACCTCGCTGGTCCCGATCCCGAACGCCAGCGCCCCGAACGCACCGTGCGTCGCGGTGTGGCTGTCTCCGCAGACGATCGTCATGCCGGGCAGCGTGCGACCCTGCTCCGGCCCGATGACGTGGACGATGCCCTGGCCTGGATCGCCCATCGGGTACAGCGTGATGTCGAACTCCGCAGTGTTCTCGCGCAGCACGGCCACCTGGCGGGCCGAGATCGGATCGGCGATCGGCTGGTCGATGTCGGCCGTCGGAACGTTGTGATCCTCGGTGGCGACCGTGAGATCCGGACGCCGGACGCGTCGGCCGGCCAGCCGCAGGCCCTCGAAGGCCTGCGGGCTGGTCACCTCGTGGACGAGGTGCAGGTCGATGTACAGCAGGTCAGGTTGACCTGGCGCCGAGTGCACGACGTGCCGGTCCCACACCTTCTCGGGCAGTGTCTGGGCGGGCATGGGCTCTCACATTCTGAGATAGAGTTCCTGATCAGTGGACAGCGTATCGAACGTCGGCGTCGTCGACAAGGTGGCCGCGGTGCTCCGGGCACTGCAGGCCGAAGGGCCGATCGGCCTGGCCGAGTTGCAGGCCGCCACCGGGCTCCCGCGGGCCACCGCTCACCGGCTGGCGATCGCGCTGGAGCGCCACGGCCTGGTTCGGCGCGATCCCGACGGCCGCTTTGCGCTCGGGCTCGGGCTCGTGCCGCTCGGTCGCGCCGCCGCCGACGGCTTTCCGTTGGCCGACATCGCCCGCCCCGAGCTGGCGGCGCTGCGCGATGAGACCGGCGAGAGCGTGCAGCTGTTCGTCCGTGAGGGTGACGGACGGCGCTGCGTCGTGTCGCTGCAGTCACCGCACGGTCTGCGCTGGATCGTCCCGGAGGGCGCCGTGCTGCCGTTGCACGTCGGCTCGGCAGGGCGCCTGCTGGCCCGGCACCAGGGCGGGTGGGTGGAGAGTGGGCGTCAGGGTGGGTGGGTGGACAGCGGGCACCAGGGCGGGTGGGTGGAGAGTATTGAGGAGCGGGAGGCAGGGGTGGCGTCCGTCAGCGCAGCAGTCGTCGACCGCTCCGGTGACGTGATCGCGGCGGTCAGCGTGAGCGGTCCGGTCGAGCGCCTCAGCCGACAGCCCGGGCGACGGTTCGGATCGTCGGTGGTGGCGGCGGCCGACCGGCTCAGTGCCGCCCTGGCCCCGATCCCCGTACGCTCGTCGCCGTGAGCGTCACCAGCGACATCGTGATGGAGCCGACGCTGCCGGCCGATTGGGCGGACCAGGTCCGCCAGCTGGCCCGCCAGCGGGATGCCGTGATCCTGGCCCACAACTACCAGTTGCCGGAGATCCAGGAGGTGGCTCACCACGTCGGCGATTCGCTCGGCCTGTCGCGTGTCGCGGCGGAGGCCGAGGCGTCGACGATCGTGTTCTGCGGTGTCCACTTCATGGCCGAGACGGCGAAGATCCTCAGCTACGACAAGCGCGTGCTGATCCCCGACGAGCGGGCCGGCTGCAGCCTGGCCGACTCGATCAGCGCCGAGCAGGTGCGGGCGTGGAAGGCCGAGTATCCCGGCGCCGTCGTCGTCAGCTACGTCAACACGACCGCCGCCGTGAAGGCGGAGACCGACATCTGCTGCACGTCGTCGAACGCCGTGGAGGTGGTCGCCTCGATCCCCGAGGACACCACCGTGCTGTTCGGCCCGGACCAGTTCCTGGGCGCCCACGTGCAGCGCCAGCTCGGGCGCGAGAACATGCACATCTGGCTCGGCGAGTGCCACGTCCACGCCGGCATCAACGGCGCGGAGCTCAAGGCGCGGGTGGCCGAGAACCCGGACGTCGAGCTGTTCATCCACCCCGAGTGCGGCTGCGCCACGAGTGCCCTGTACCTCGTCGGTGCCGGCGTCGTGCCGGAGACGCGGACGAAGATCCTCTCGACCAGCGGGATGGTCACGGCGGCCGAGCGGACGACGGCGCGCAAGGTGTTGGTGGCGACCGAGACCGGCATGCTCCACCAGCTCTCCAAGGCCAACCCGCTCGTGCTGTTCGAGCCGGTCAACCGTGCAGCGGTGTGCAAGTACATGAAGATGATCACGCCGGCCAAGCTGCTGCGGTCGCTGCGCGACGGAGTTGACGAGGTCGACGTGCCGCTCGACATCGCCCAGCGGGCCCGCCGATCCGTGGAGCGGATGATCGCCATCGGAACGCCGTCGCCAACGGGGGAGTGAGGTCGAATGGCGCTCCCTCGCCGCCTCTCGGCACCGCCCCCGACGTGGCGCCGCGACGTCGACGTGGTCGTGCTCGGCTCGGGAGCCGCCGGGCTCGCCGCGGCGCTCGCCGCCCGACCGGTCCGCAGCGTGCTGATCGTCACCAAGGACGTGCTCGACGCCGGCTCGACGGCGTGGGCCCAGGGCGGGCTGGCCGCCGTGCTGGCGCCGACCGACTCGTTCGAGGAGCACGTCCGCGACACCCTCGCCGCCGGCGCTGGGCTGTGCGACGAAGCGGTCGTGCGCGAGCTCGTCGCCGAGGCCCCGACGTCGATCCGCTACCTGATGCGCCTCGGCGCGGCGTTCGATCCCCAGGCCGATGGCGCCGGCCCGGCGCTGACGAGGGAGGGCGGCCACAGCCACGAGCGCATCGTCCACTCCGGCGGTGACCGCAGCGGCGCCGAGGTGCAGCGCACGCTCGACCAGTCGGCCCGGGCGGCCGGCGTCGAGGTCCTCGAGCGGGCGTTCGCCCTCGATCTCCTCACTGGTCGCGACCGCGACGGGCACGTGCAGGCCGCCGGCGTGTCGATCGCCATGATCGACGCCGACGGCAACGTGCAGTCGGTGGGCCACGTCACCGCCCGCGCCGTCGTGCTGGCCACCGGCGGCTCCGGCCAGGTCTTCGCATCGACGTCCAACCCACCGGCCGTCACCGGCGATGGGATCGCCCTGGCGCTGCGCGCCGGGCTCGTCGTCCGCGACACGGAGTTCGTGCAGTTCCACCCGACCGTGCTGTGGCGCGGCCCCGACGCCGTGGGGCAGCAGGCGCTGATCAGCGAGGCGGTGCGCGGCGAGGGCGCCGTCCTGTACGACGGCGCCGGACGTCGGGTGATGGTCGGCGTCCACCCCCAGGAGGACCTGGCCCCCCGTGACGTGGTGGCCGTGGCGATCAGCCGGTGCATGGCCATGGCGCCTGGTGGCGTCGACGACCACGTGTTCCTCGACGCCACCCACCTCGGTCAGCGCTTCTACGAGCGGTTCCCGGCGATCACGGCGGCGTGTCGGGAGGCGGGCATCGACCCCGCTCGCGAGCGCATCCCTGTCGCCCCGGCCGCCCACTACGCCTGCGGCGGCGTTCCGGCGGCGCTGGACGGCACCACGGTGCTGCGTAGCTTGTACGCCGTCGGCGAGGTGTCGTGCACCGGCGTGCACGGTGCCAACCGGCTGGCGTCCAACAGCCTCACGGAGAGCATCGTCGCCGGGACACGTCTCGGGCGTGACCTGGCGTGGCAGGTGGCGGAGCCCGTCGAGCCGGTCGAGGTGCCCGCCGCCGACGGCGCCGCCGCCGTGCTCGACGGAAGCCACCGTCCCGAGATCCGTGCCGCCATGTCCCGGCACGTCGGCGTGCTGCGGGATGCCGCCTCGCTCGACGCCGCCGCCGGCGTCCTCGACGCCGTGGCCGGCAAGGTCGACGCGGTCGGCCGGCCATCGCGGCCGGCGTGGGAGGCGATCAACATGCTGACAGTGGCCACGGCGGTCGTGGCCGCCGCGACGCAGCGCACCGAGAGCCGGGGATGTCACCGGCGCACGGACTTCCCGGAACCGCGCGACGTGTGGCGGCGGCACGTGGACGTGCGTCAGGACGCGGACGGCGAGCTGCGTACGGTCTGAGCGTGTTCACGTTCCACCCGCTGTCGGGCGACACGCGCCAGCGGCTGTTGGCGGCGGGGCTCGACCCGGACGCCGTCGCCGCGCTCGTTCGCATGGCCGTCGCCGAGGACCTGATGGGTGGTGTCGACGTGACGTCGGTGGCCACCGTCCCTGCCGATCAGCGCAGCATCGGGACGTTCGGCTCGCGCCAGGACGGCGTGGTGGCCGGTCTGCCGGTCGCCGCGGCCGTCGTCGACGCGGTGTGCGGCGACGCCGCGTCCGACCTCGTCTACCTGTCGGCCGACGGTGACCGGGTGCGGCCGGGCCAGGACGTCGCCCGCGTCACCGCGCCGACGCGGGCGCTGCTCACGGCGGAGCGGACGGCGCTCAACCTGCTGTGCCACCTGTCGGGCGTGGCCACGCTGACCCGGCGCTGGGTCGACGCGCTGGCCGGGACGCCATGCGTCGTCCGCGACACGCGCAAGACGATGCCGGGTCTGCGGGCGCTCGAGAAGTACGCCGTACGTTGCGGCGGTGGGGCCAACCACCGCATGGGGCTGTCCGACACCGTGCTGATCAAGGACAACCACGTCCTCGCCGCCGGAGGCGTGGCCGAGGCGCTGATCGCCGTGCGTGCACTCGACGGCTCGCTCCCGGTCGAGATCGAGGTCGACTCGCTGGCCGCCCTGCGCGTCGCCATCGACGCCGGGGCCGACGTCGTCATGCTCGACAACTTCACGCTGCCCGACATCCGTGCGGCCGTCGGCGTGCGGGCCGAGTCCGGTCGCTCCGTGGTGCTCGAGGCCAGCGGCGGGCTGACGCTGGAGGTCGCCCGCCAGGTCGGCGAGACCGGTGTCGACTACGTCGCCGTCGGCGAGCTGACCCACTCGGCACGCGCCCTCGACCTCGGTCTCGACCTCGTCGACATCGTCGACATCGTCGCCTGACGCGCGGCCAGTCTCCCGCTCAGTAGGCCACGAGCAGATCGGCGACGACGATCAGGTCGGTGCCGTCGGGCACGCCCAGGTCGGCCGCCCCCTCCGGCCCGAAGGCGTCGGCGAACGGCACCGTGAGGGTGCGGCGGCCACCCACGTGCATGCCAGCCAAACCCTCCAGCAGGAACGGCACGGTGCCCCCCTCGGCGAACGTGATCGGTTGTGGCCCGCCCTGCTCCCACGTGCTCTGCAGGACCTCCCCGGTGTCGCCACGGGCGGCCACCAGGTGGAGGTACGTCTGTTGGCCGTCCTCGAGCGGCGCCCCGTCGCCGACCCGGGCATCGTCGATGGCGAGCTCGGTGGCCGGCTCGTCACCGAAGGGCAGGTCGGCGGCGACCGGGGGCTCGGCGGCCTTGCCGACGGCGGAGACGTCGATGACGAACGAGAGCGCATCCCCGGCCTGGATCACGTCGCCTTGCGCTTGGTCGCCGTAGGCCAGGTCGTTGGGGATGTCCAGCTGCAGGCGCTCGCCCGCCTGCGCGCCCACGAGGCCCTGGTCCCACCCGGCGATCACACCACCCTGGCCCAGCACGACGGCGAACGGGTCGGCGCCGAAGTTCGAGTCGAACTGCGTGCCGTCCTCGCTGCGCACGCCGACGTAGTTGACGAGGACGACGTCGCCGTTGGCCGCCTCCGGACCATCACCAGGCGTGACCTCGGTGACCACCAGCTCGGTGGGGATGGGATCGGGCAGGGCGACCTCTGGCACATCGCTCGGCACCGTCGAAGGCGGACCTGTCTGTCTGACGAGCGTGAGGTCGCTGACGGAGGTTTCCGTGGGCGCGCTGCGTCGCCGCGGTCTCGCTCGTCGAACCATCGCTGCCGCAGGCGACGAGGCTGGAGCAGGCAACGGTGATGACGGCGGCGGCGGGCAGCCGGAGGCGACGCATCCGGCGACGCTACCGGTGCCCCGCCACGCCCTGCCGTCGGGCCGCCGCCGTCAAGGGGTCGTGAACGGCGGGACCTGCACGGAGTCCACGCAGCTGGCGTCGAACTCCCCTCCAGGTTGGGCCAGGAAGTTGTGCATGACGGTGACGGCGCACTCGGGCGACCACACCATCACGTCGTGCCCCGAGCCGGGGAACCGCAGCGTGCGGGGTTCGGCAGCTCGCTGGCGGCGGCGTCGGCCCAGCTCGGCGGCGTGATCGCGTCGAGCGTCCCGGTGATCAGCAGCACGGGCACATCGTTGGTCGTCGCGTCGTGCACGGACGCCGCGGCCTGCGGCACGTCCCAGATGGCGCAGTCGTCGAAGATCCGCGGCGACTGCGGGAGCAGCGACAACACGCTCTCGGGAAAGCCGGGAAGCACCTCTCGGGCGGCGGCGACGGCCTGCTCGAGGTTGGTGAAAGCGGCTTGCTCGGCGCAGAACACGCCATACGCCAATCCGTAGCCGGTGACCCCGACCGGCGGGCGCCCGGCCAGCATGGCCGCCGCGGCGGCCGTCCCGTCGCCGGTGGCGAGGTTGTTGATCAGTGACGGCACTCCGGCGATCGAGCCGGGAGAGAGGGAGGCGACGACCACGAGGTTGGCCAGCGCGTAGCCGTCGACGACGACATCGACGTCCGCGCCACCGGCCGGATCGGGGACGGTCACCACGCGCGGTTGCGCGGCGAGCTCCGTCACGAGCGCGTTGAACTGGGCCTCGACGTCGGGGAAGGCTGAGGTGCACGCTGGTTGAGCGGCGCAGGCATCGAACAACGCCCGATAGCCCTCGGCGGCGTTGGGCCAGAACCCGTCCATCAGGTTGAGCTGCGGCGGCACGACGGAGTCGAGGACGACGCTGCGGATCCCCTCGGGGTGGTCGCGCAGCGTCTGCAGGGCGAGGTCCGTCCCGTAGGAGACGCCATAGAGGTTCCACTCGTCGATACCCATCGCCACGCGCAGGTCGGCGATGTCGGCGGCGTTCTCGGTCGTGTTGTACGCCCCGAGGATCCATCCGTCGCCGGCGAGTCGGTCGCGGCAGGCCTGCGTCGCCGCGGCGCTCTGCTCGTACGTCGCCGGATCCGCCGACGGGAGGCTGACGGCGGCGGCGAAGAACTCGTCGACCTCGGGGCAGGAGAGGAGCGGTTCGGCGTGGTACTCGCCACGCTGGTCGAGGAAGATCACGTCTCGGTCACGGTTCCAGCCGTCGTTGACCCGCTGGGTCGCCGTGACGATCCCGGTACCGCCCGGCCCGCCGGCCAGGTACACGATCGGATCGGGCGCAGCGTTGGGCGTCGCTGCGGCGGCCTTGGCCACGGCGATGCGGATCGTCGGGCCGTCGGGTTGCGACCGATCCTCCGGCACCGTGAGGAAGCCGCACTCGAACTCCGGCCCGAGATCGAGCTGCGGGGCGCCCGGATAGTTCGGTGAGGGACACGGCGCGGTCTCGTACGACGGCGCCGTGGTCGATGCGCCGCTCGTCGGCGATGGCTGGGTCGCCTCGGCACTGGTCGCCGGGACCTCGGTCGTCCCCGCGCTCGTCGCCGCCGGCGCAGTCGTGGCGGCACCGTCGGAGTCGTCCGACGAGCACGCCGCAGCCACCAGAGCACCGAACGTGAGCACGGCGCCCACCATCGGCCAGCGCCGACCGGATCGATGACGCGAGCACATCACCCCTCCATCGTGGCGAGTGGGTCGGTGGCCCAGTTGGCCGGGACGTCGCCCCCGCCTTCGGCGGTGATCCTACGCCCGATGCGGGCCAGGCGCGGCACGGGTGAGATCGGGCCGGCCACCAGCGCCTGGCCGAGTCCGAAGCCCACGGCCTCACGCAGCATGGCCGCCGGCACGTGCGAGAACATCGTCTCCAACACGGCGATGTCGGCCTCGCCGTTCATGCGCATCAGCACGAGGTTGTCGCACTGCGTCACGACGTTGGGGTGCACCTTGCCGGGCCGCTGGGTGGCGACGAACAGGTGCATCCCGAACTTGCGACCCTCACCAGCGATCAGCACGCCGACGTCGGCGGCGGCCGCCAACAGCGGGTCGGTCGTCGCCGCCGGCAGCACGTTGTGGGCCTCGTCGACGGCGATCAGCATCGGCTGCCGTTCGGCCCGCCGGGCCCACTGCGTCTCGAGGAAGGTGAGCGCGACGGCCGCGCGCTCCTGGGCCGTCGGCAGGCTGCCGAGGTCGACCACGACGCACCGCTGGGATCGCAGGTCGTGCTGCACGATGGACGTCTCGCCGTCCCGCCGCCAGAGCGTCCAGCGGTCGAGCCCGAGGTTGCCGATGCGGCTGGCCAGCGGCGCCGTTGCCGCATCCTGCGCCGCGGCGGCGGCGAAGTCCCAGATGGAGGCCGGCGCATCCGGGCGCCCCGCCAGCCCACGCAGCGCGGCGTACAGGTCGAGGTCGCCGATCGGGTCGAGTTGCAGCAACCGGGCACGGGCCTCGACGGGCAACTGACCGAAGTCGGCGCACAATGTGTACGTCGCGGGGACGCCGCGAGCCCGGGCGACGCGCACGTCGTCGGCGACGACCCGGTGGCGCTGCGCCGCCGGCGAGGTGTCGTCCGGGTCGGCGACGGCGTCGAGGTGCACGTGGTCGGAGTTGGGGTCGAGGACGACGAGCGGCAGGCCCGTCGCACCCAGCAACCGTTCGAAGAGCACGCCGGTGGTGTACGTCTTGCCGGAGCCGGACTGCCCGCACATGAACGTGTGCCGGGAGAAGCCCTTGGCGCGCAAGCGGGCCGGCGCCGTCGGCGCTGCCGGATCGCCCGTGGCGATCATGCCCACCTCGATGGTGGGGACACCGGCGTCCAGCGCGTCGACGATCGCCTGGACCTCGTCGCCGGTTGCTGCCCGGAGGGCGCGCTCACCGAACGGAGGTCCTGCGGCCTGCACCTCGAGCTGGCCTTGGTGGATGCGGCCGAGCACGGCGGCGGACCCGGCCAGACCGCGGGTCACCGGACGTACGGTTGCTGTGGCCACACCAGGTCCGAGGGCACCGTCGCTCGGGTCGATCTCGAGCGACATGCCCTCCCGCTCCACGACGCGCAGCTCGCGGACCTGGACGACGACGTCGTCGTCGTCATCGCCCTCGACGATGGCGAAGCCGCCGATCCCGAGGCCGAGGTCGAGCGGACCGCTGAGCCCGGCGACGCGCCCGTCGGGGGAGTAGGCGAGGGCGACGACGGCGAAGCGCCGTGCGAGGCCCCGGCGTTGATCGAACAACTGCTCGGCGTTGGTCATCGACGGCGATCGTAGGCAGCCGCCCACGTCGCTCGCGCACGTCAGACTGGATGGCGCTGGAGGACCGAGTGCACCGCGTCGAGGAGCACCGGGACGAAGCGGGCCGGCTGGGCCACGGCGACGTCGTGCCCACCGGCGACCTCGAACACTCGGGAGTCGGGGAGCGCGGCCGCCATCGAGCGCTGGCGGTGGACAGGGACCACCTCGTCGCCGTCCGGCACGATGACGCTGACGGGGACGGCGATCGACGCCAGCCAGCCTTCCGAGCGGAACGAGCCGAGGGCCCGCCCCGCCTCGAGCACCATCCGCCAGTCGTGATGGTTCAGCTCGTCGACCGCCCATTGCTCCCACGCCTCGGTCTTGCGCTGCAGGTACACCTGCGTCGTGACCCAGCTGCGGGCCTGGGCCGGCGTGAGGCGGGCGAGCATGGCGAGGCCGGAGAGGCCGAGGAAGGAGAGCCGCTCGTCTCGGCTGGCGTTGAAGTGACCGGCGGTGGCGCACAGCACGAGACCGCGCACTCGGTCCGGGTGACGCCGGCCGATCAGCTGGGCGATGGCGCCGCCCATCGAGTAGCCGATGGGGACGACCCGCTGCAGGCCGAGCACGTCGGCCAGTGCGACGACGTCGTCGGCGCAGTCCTCGAGGCGCACGAGCCGGCGGGTGCGGATGCCGCGGCCGTGGCCGCGCTGGTCGAAGGCCAGCACGCGGTACCGCTCACCGAGTGCCCGGTAGCAGAGGAAGAAGTTGAGATCGCTCGTGGCGTTCCAGCCGTGCAGCAGCACAACGGCGGGGGCGCCGGCGGGACCTGGCAGCTCGCGGAACCGGACGACGCCGGCGGGCAGCTCGACCTCCCGGGCCGGGGGCAACCGTGGGCCGGTGCGCTGCGGTTCGGGTGCCGGAGCCGTCAGACGACTTCGACTCCGAGGACGCGTACCTGCAACTCGCCGTTCGGCGCCTCGTAGGAGACGGTGTCGCCGGCCCGGGCCCCGATCAATGCGGCGCCGAGTGGAGCCGTGGGGCTGATCACGTCGAGGCCCCCGAGCGCTCCTCGATGTGCCCGACGAGGTAGCGCTCAGCGGCATCGTCGGCGTCGTCGCCGTACACGATCGTGACGACGCTGCCGGGGCCGACGACGCCGGGTGGCGGAGCCTCGAAGATCTCGGCGTGCTCCAGCAGCGACTCGAGTTGGCGGATGCGGCCTTCCATGTGGCCCTGCTCGTCCTTGGCGGCGTGGTAGTCACCGTTCTCGGAGAGGTCACCGAGCTCGCGCGCCCGTTCGATCTTGGCAGCCACCTCGATGCGGCCCCGCGTGACGAGGTCGTCGAGCTCGGCCTGCAGCCGATCGAACGCCTCTTGGGACAGCTGGGTCGATTCCATGGTGCATCGATCCTACCGGCGGCCCGGACCACGGTTGAGGAGGGCTCGGCGTCGGGCCCCGTGGCGCGCGCTCCGTAGATTCCTCGACATGAGTTCGCCAGCACTGCACCGCATCGCCGTCATCGGCGGTGACGGCATCGGGCCGGAGGTCACCGCCGAGGCGGTGAAGGTGCTGCGGGCGACGGGCGTGGGGCTCGACGCGACGGATTTCGACCTGGGCGGCACCCGGTACCTGCGCGATGGCGAGATCCTGTCCGACGAGACGCTCGACGGGCTGCGCCGCTTCGACGCCATCCTCCTCGGCGCCGTGGGCCGGCCAGACGTGCCACCGGGAGTGATCGAGCGGGGGCTGCTCCTCAAGATGCGCTTCGAGCTCGATCTGTACGTCAACCAGCGACCGTTCACCGGCATCGGCCCGATCACCGGCGCCCCACACGACTTCGTCGTGATCCGCGAGAACACCGAGGGTCCCTACGTGGGGGAGGGCGGCGTGCTACGGCGGGGGACGCCGCAGGAGGTCGCCACACAGGGCAGCGTCAACACGAGGATGGGTGTCGAGCGGTGCGTTCGCTACGCCTTCCAGCTGGCCGAGACTCGGTCGCGCCACCACGTGACCCTGGTCCACAAGACGAACGTGTTGACGTTCGCCGGTGATCTGTGGCAGCGCACGTTCGACGACGTGGCGGCAGAGTTCCCGGGCGTGTCGACCGCCTACCACCATGTCGATGCGGCGACCATCTACCTCGTCCAGGACGCGCTGCGGTACGACGTGATCGTCACCGACAACCTGTTCGGGGACATCCTGACCGACCTCGCAGGTGCCGTCTCGGGGGGCGTCGGCTTGGCGTCGTCGGCCAACCTCAACCCGGCGCGCACCGGTCCCAGCATGTTCGAGCCGGTCCACGGCTCGGCCCCTGACATCGCCGGCACCGGGGCGGCCGATCCCCGGGCGGCGATCCTGTCTGCTGCCCTGATGCTCGACTTCCTCGGCGAGACGGACGCCGCCGAGCGCGTGCGGAAGGCCTGCGCCGAACCGGTCAGTGGCCGCACCACGTCCGTGGGTGATGCAATCGCCGCCCGGGTGGGAGACTGACGCCATGCCCATCACGCCGACGCCCAAGATCTGGATGAACGGTGATCTCGTCGACTGGGACAAGGCGCAGATCCATGTCCTCACGCATACGTTGCACTACGGCACCGGGGTGTTCGAGGGCATCCGCGCCTACGAGACGTCGCAGGGTCCCGCCGTGTTCCGCCTCACCGATCACATCGTGCGGATGCACAACTCGGCGAAGATCGTCGGGATGGAGCTGCCGTACTCCGTCGACGAGCTGGTCGAGGCGACCAAGGCGACCGTGATGTCGACGGGTCTGGGGTCGTGCTACGTGCGCCCGATCGCCTACCTCGGGTACGGCGAGATGGGGCTCAACACGCTGCCGTGCACGGTCGACGTGGCGATCGCCTGCTGGCCGTGGGGCGCCTACCTCGGCGACGATGCCGTGTCGAAGGGCGTGCGGATGAAGATCTCGTCGTGGACGCGCCACGAGCACAACACCATGCCGCCCGCCTCGAAGACCACGGGCAACTACGTCAACTCGTCGCTGGCCAAGGTCGAGGCGCTGAAGGCCGGCTACGACGAGGCGATCATGCTGGCGCCGAGCGGGCTGGTGGCCGAGTGCACCGGCGAGAACATCTTCGTGTCGCGCAGCGGGATGCTGCTCACGCCACCGTTGTCGGCGGGCGCTCTCGAAGGCATCACGCAGAACACGGTGATGACGATCGGCGCCGACCTCGGCATCGACTGCCGCATCGACAACATCGCCCGCAGCGACCTGTACATCGCCGACGAGATCTTCGTCTGCGGCACGGCAGCCGAGGTCAGCTCCGTGAACTCGGTGGACGACCGGGAGATCCTGTGCCCCGGACCGAAGACCAAGGCGATCGCCGAGGTCTACGCCCGCGCCGTCCGTGGCGAAGAGCCGCAGTACAAGGAGTGGTGTGAGCTGGCGGCATAGGCCGCCGCACTCGGTCTGTGTGAGCGATGACGTCGGCCGCCTGACGTTTGTGCTCACACAGATGGCGGGCGGTCAGCGGAAGCACGACGTTGGTCACGGTGCGATTCAAGCCGGTGGGGTGAAACAGAACCGCCCCGGGAGCGCTTCGGCCGAGGCCTCCGCGCTGCCGGGGCAGCTCATCGTGGGACGAACCATCCACCAATGGTCGACCTGCTGGCGTTAGCCTCTCGCTCGACCTCACATCGCCCGTCGTGCCCGAAGGCTCGGCGGGCGATGCCGTGTTATCGGCCCGGTCGTCGGTTACCCGACCCCGTTGCCGTCACGGCACCTTCACGTTGCCCCGGACAAGTCCGAGGCACCGATCCGGCCCCGTGAGGACCTCGACCCGACGAGCCAGTTGGGGTGGCTCCCCGTGCCTCGGCCCTGGCCACTCCGTGCGTCCTCCCGGCGAACCGGGCAACCACTCGGAGCGGCGTTTGGTGGCGTCCGTCCCGTGCACCAGCTCCGCTTTCGCCGACCTGCACGAAGCGTGGAACTGGGCCGTTTTCCCGCTCTCAACACCACCCGAAGGTGGCTCCTGCAGACTCGGTTCCCCAGCCCCAGTCGGCGATGCGCTCTCTGGTACGGGGCCACATTGCCCAACCCATCACCCCAGGTCAAGGACAATTTTTGAATCCACATGGTTCTCCCCAGAACTTCCCCGTTACCCCCAGGAAATCTCCGTTCATCCACCGTTCATGCACAGGGATACGCACAAATCCGCCCTCACGGGGCGCCGCGCGGGACGTTCACATCCCGTTCACGTGCCATCGTTAGGGTCGACATCGTGCATGGTGCGGCGTGGCCTGAGACCCCGGCGGTTGGCCTGGGGCGGCGCGAGCTCGCCGTGCTGGGCGTGCTCGCCGAGCGACCTGGCCGGGTCATCGATCGCTCCGAGTTGCGCCGTCACGCCGGGCTCGACGACCTCAGCCCGCGGCGCTGCGATGCGCTGCTCGTCGGGCTGCGGCGGGCCCTCGGCCCCAACGCCATCGTGACCGTACGGCGCCGAGGTTGGATGCTCTCCGCCGAGGCCACCGCCATCGCCGCAACGATCGTCTCCAGCGTCGGCGCCTGACGGTGCTGGCCGCTGCGGCAGATGTCGATCTGGCGCGACTCCTCCTCGACCTGCTGATCGTCCTGGCCGCAGCCAAGGTGGCCGCCGAGGTCGCCGAGTGGGCCCGCATCCCGGCCGTGCTGGGCGAGATCGTGGCCGGCATCGCCATCGGCCCGTCGGTGCTCGGCCTCGTCGAGGTCTCCGCCGATCGCGGCGTCAGCATCGCGGTCATCGCCGAGATCGGCGTGCTCCTGCTGCTCGTCCAGGTCGGGATGGAGATGGATCTCACCGAGCTCGGGCGGGTCGGCCGCACGGCGCTGCTCGTCGCCGTGATCGGCGTCGCCGTGCCGTTCGCGCTGGGTGCGGCAACGGCCGCCGGACTCGGCGAAGGGCTCGACACGGCGATCTTCCTCGGCGCGGCACTGACGGCGACGAGCGTCGGGATCACGGCCCGGGTGTTCGGCGACCTGCGGGCGTTGGCCACGACGGAGGCCCGCGTCGTGATCGGAGCCGCCGTCGTCGACGACGTCATCGGTCTCGTCATCCTGACGGTCGTCGTGAAGTTCGTGGCCGGCGACGGCATCACGGCCGCGACGGTCGGCTCGACGCTCGTCTGGGCAGTCGGCTTCCTCGTGCTCTCAGGTGTCGTCGGGCTGCTGATCGTCCCGCGCCTGTTCGATGTCGTCCATCGGGTGGCCCGATCCGGTGCCACGTTGACGGTGGTGGCCCTGCTGCTGATCCTGGGCTTCGCCCTGCTCGCCGACGCCGCCCAGCTGGCGTTCATCATCGGCGCCTTCATGGCCGGGCTGGCCATCGGCCGCAGCGGTCACGCCGAGCGGGTGGCATCCGACCTCAACAGCGTCGCAGCTGTGTTCGTGCCGGTGTTCTTCGTGCTGATCGGCATCAACACCGACCTCGGCGCGATGTTCCGGCCGGAGGGGCTGCTGATCGCCTGCTCGCTGTTCGCCGTGGCCACCGTCGGGAAGCTGGTGGCGGGGCTGGGCGCATCCGGCCGGGGGGCCGATCGCCTGCTCGTCGGCATCGGCATGCTGCCGCGCGGCGAAGTCGGGCTGATCTTCGCCAGCATCGGGCTGAGCCAGGGTGTGCTCGACGAGGAGCTCTACGGGGCGCTGATCCTCGTCGTGTTGCTGACGACGCTCGTCTCGCCGCCACTGCTGAGGTGGCGACTCCAGCAAGGCAGCGGCGCCCTCCTCACCGACGATCTGGACGCCGGCGTCACCGAGCGCCCGGCCGGCGGGTGGCTGTCCGTCCACGACGGGGAGATCGTGTTGAACGGTCGGCCGCCGCTGTCGGCGATCGTGCCCGTCGCCCTCGAGGCGGCGGCCATGGCGGGAAAGGCCCGGCCGTCGGACGAGCTGCTCGAGTGGTTCGCCGGCCGACGCTCGGCGCCGCTGCGCTGGACGCCAGACGACACGGACCTCCTCCTCGAGGTGCTGCGCGCCGGCGACGCCCGGTCGGTGCGCCTCCTCGACGTCACCGGTGTGCTCGAGCGGGCGCTTCCGGACGTCGCTGCCGCGTTGGACCGCCGCCGACATGATCCCGGCGAGCTCGACCCCGGTCGCC
This sequence comes from uncultured Acidimicrobiia bacterium, assembly GCA_963719775.1. Taxonomy (GTDB): domain Bacteria; phylum Actinomycetota; class Acidimicrobiia; order Acidimicrobiales; family Ilumatobacteraceae; genus JALZMG01. The sequence goes on along the minus strand of CAVRCY010000007.1, from coordinate 66,245 downwards.
TCCTGCGGTTCCCCACCGTCGCCCGGCTCGACGAGCTCGTCGCCGAGCTGAGCCCGAGCCAACAGGCCGGCGTCGAGCCGCTGCTGCTGGCGGGTGTGGTCTCTGACGTCGCCGGACCCGAGCCGCCGCCGGATGCCGTGTCGTCCGTGCTCGCACAGCTGGCGGTGCGCGATCCGGCGGCCGTCGCCCACGTGATCAACGGGGCCAAGCTGCTGCGGGCGGCCGCCTCCGACGTCGACGGGTTCGACCCAGCCGAGATCCGCCAGATCGCCACCCACCTCGGTTCGCCCACGGCCGCCGATCACGCCTACCTGTTGGCGTTGGCGTCCGGGGAGCGGCACCGCCAGGGCCTCGACGAGCTGCATGGGCTGATCTCCGACCTGCTGGCCCATCCGGAGTTGCTCGGTGACGGTGCCGACACGCTGGCCGAGATGCGCCGGAACCAGGCCATCGCGTTGAGCGACGAGGCGGGTGCCAGGCGGCGTCTGCAGGCAGCCCCGCTGAGCTACCTGCTTGACGCACGAGCCCGACGAGCTCGCTCGCCAGGCTCGACTCGTGGAGCCGCGGCCCCATGCCGGAATCGTGCGGGTGGCCGTGAGCCCGAACGGGCGGGTCGACCACTGGGTCATCGACGTGGCCAGTCGCGACACCGATGGCCTGCTGGCCCGGCTGTCAGGCGCGCTCACCGACGCCGGCGCCGACATCGTCTCCGCCACGGTGGCGACGTGGCCCGACGGCGCCGTCGTCGACACGTTCGTCGTCCGCTCGGCCGTCCGCCCGCGGGCCCGCCGCATGGCCGAGCACATGCAGGAGGCCCTGCGCCGGCGTCTCATCCTCGAGCCGTCGGCCGACATCGACGTGACCTTCGACGACGCGTCGCTGCCATGGCACACCGCGTCGACCGTGTCGGGCATCGACCGCCCGGGTCAGCTGTCCGCCGTAGCGACCGCCTTCGCGCTCGCCGGCGTGACCGTCCACGGAGCTCGGGTCGCCACCGAAGGCGACCGGTTCAGCGGACGGTTCGCCGTCACCGACCGCCACGGGCGCAAGCTCGACGACGGGGCCAAGGCACGGGTGCGTCAAGCGCTCGCCGGTGGTCGCGCTCGCCGTGGCCTGTTCGCCGGAAGGCGCTGACGCGGAGAACGCAACCGAGCCGAAACATCCACGCCGCGGTGTGGAAACGCGAGCCGACTTGTGTGTCGCTCGGATGGCGAGCCCGTGTGGCGCGTCATCCGGGCAACGACCACGACCCTGCGGAGGATGCATGCGGAAGAAACGGGCGCTCAAGTACATCGCCGGCGGCACGATCGGAGCGGCGATCATCACGCTGTTCACGGGCGGAGTTGCGTTCGCTCAGGACGTCGACCCCACGGCCGAGGTCAAGACCGGCCTGAACCTGCTGTGGGTCGTCCTCGGCGCCGTGCTCGTCATCTTCATGCAGGCCGGCTTCGCCCTCGTCGAGACAGGTTTCTGCCGGGCGAAGCATGCGGCACACGTGGTGAGCACCAACTTCGCCATCTTCGGGCTCGGGTTCATCGGCTTCTTCTTCGTCGGCTTCCCGCTGGCCTTCGGCGGCTTCGACATGCAGGCCTACTTCGGGGAGGGCATCGGTGCCGCCGTCGGCGGCCCGTTGCTCGGGAGCGGCAACTGGACGTTCCTGTTCGAGGGCGGCTGGGCCCTCTCGGGCGACGCCATCGATGCCGGCGTGCTGGCGATCTTCCTCTACATGGTCGCCTTCATGGACACCACCGCCACGATCCCGACCGGCGCGATGGCGGAGCGCTGGAAGTGGGGCAGCTTCGTCATCTGGGGCTTGTTCTGCGGCGCCATCTACTACCCGCTGTTCGCCGCCTGGACGTGGGGCGGCGGCTGGTTGGCCAAGACGTGGGACACCTTCGGCTTCGGTGCCGGTTACGTCGACTTCGCCGGTAGCGGCGTGGTCCACGCCGTCGGCGGCATCGCCGGGCTCGCCGGTGCGATGGTGCTCGGCGCCCGCATCGGCAAGTACGGGCGCGACGGCAAGCCCCGCACCCTGGCCGGCCACCACATCCCGATGGCGATGCTCGGGACGTTCATCCTGTTCTTCGGTTGGTTCGGCTTCAACGCCGCATCCACGTTCGCCGCCACGGACATCCAGTTCGCCACCGTCGCCGCCAACACGGCCATCGCCGCGGCCTTCGGCGCCATCGCCGCCATGCTGTTCACGACGTGGCGGACCGGGAAGCCCGACCCAGGGATGATGGCCAACGGCATGCTCGCCGGGCTGGTCGCCATCACGGCGCCGTGCGCCTTCGTGCTGCCGGCGATGGCCGCCGTGATCGGCGTGATCGCCGGCGTCCTGGTGGTCGTCAGCATCGGCTTCATCGAGCGGCGCGGCATCGACGACCCGGTCGGTGCCATCTCGGTGCACGGAGTGTGCGGCACGTTCGGCGTGCTGGCCGTCGGCCTGTTCGCCGACGGCAGCTACGGCGCCGGTTGGAACGGCTCGGAGGTCGAGGGCGTCAAGGGCCTCTTCTGGGGCGACGCCGGCCAGCTCGGCGCCCAGCTCGTCGGCATCGCCGTGCTCTGGACCGTCATCTTCGGCATCATCTACGCCTTCTTCAAGGTCCAGGACAGCATCTCCAAGGCCCGCGGCAAGGGCGGCATCCGCTCCAAGGAGGCCGACGAGCTGGAGGGCCTCGACGTGCCCGAGATGGGCGTCCTCGCCTACCCCGAGTTCGTGGGCAGCCACGTGACGGCGGCCGACTGACCGGTGCTCCTGATCGGCGCGGCGGTCCCGGCGTGGTTGACGCCGGGACCGCCGACCCGATTGAATGACGGGGTGATCTCGCCGACCGCTCGCCGCCTCGACGCGATCATCGCCATTCCGTAGTGCACGTGGACCGTCCACGTGCACGCCGCAGCCGCCCCTCTGGGCGGCTTGTTGCGTTCTCGGGACCGGTCACCATCGAAAGCGAGAGACCATGAGTGAGCGGTTCGTCCCGAGAAGCGTGGAGGTCTTCGACACCACGCTGCGTGACGGCCTCCAGGTGGAGGGCGTCTCGGCCACCGTCGAGGACAAGCTGCGCGTCGCCGCGCAGCTCGACGCGCTCGGCGTGCACTACATCGAAGGTGGCTGGCCCGGCGCCAACCCGAAGGACGTCGAGTTCTTCGCCAGGGCGGCCACCGAGCTGCCGCTGGCGACGAGCACGCTCGTGGCGTTCGGGTCGACCCGCCGCCCGCGGGGAAGGTCGACGACGATCCGACGTTGCGCAACCTCGTCGAGGCTGGCACGGCGGCGGTGTGCATCGTGGCCAAGAGCTCGGACTACCACGTGACCCAGGCGCTACAGACGACGCTCGACGAGGGTGAGGCGATGATCGCCGAGTCGGTGGCGTTCCTGCGTCGTGAGGGCCGCCGGGTGCTGGTCGACATGGAGCACTTCTTCGACGGCTACCGCGCCAACCCCGAGTTCTCGCTGCGGGCCTTGGAGGCGAGCATCATGAACGGCGCCAGCCACGTCGTGCTGTGTGACACGAACGGCGGGTCGCTGCCCCACGACATCGGTGAGATCGTCGCCGCCGTCCACGCGCACGTCGGCACCGACGCCGTCATCGGCATCCACTGCCACGACGACACCGGTTGCGCGGTGGCCAACTCGATGGCCGCCGTGCTCGCGGGAGCCGGACACGTGCAGGGCACCCTCAACGGACTCGGTGAGCGCACCGGCAACGCCAACCTCACCACGATCATCCCCAACCTCCAGCTGAAGCTCGGCTACACGTGCCTCCCCGAGGGTCGCATCGAGCGGCTGACAGCGGTCAGCCACCATGTGGCGGAGCTGCTCAACCGGGCCGTCGACCCGCAGGCGCCGTATGTCGGGTCATCGGCCTTCGCCCACAAGGCGGGGCTGCACACCAGCGCCATCGCCCGGGCCAAGGACGCCTACGAGCACGTCGATCCGCGAGCTCGTCGGCAACGGCACGCGGTTCGTCGTCAGCGAGATGGCGGGGCGGGCGACGATCACGATGAAGGCCGCCGAGCTCGGCCTGGCGATGGACGGGCCGGCGGTCAACACCGTGCTCGACGACCTCAAGCGGCTGGAGCACGAGGGGTACCACTTCGAGGCCGCCGACGCCTCGCTCGAGCTGCTGATGCGCCGAGCCGGCGGATGGGAGCACGACTTCTTCCGCGTCGAGAGCATGCGGGTGATCACCGACGAGCTGCCGAGCGGAAACTTCAGCACGGAGGCCACGGTGAAGGTGTGGGTCGGAGAGGATCGGCGGGTCTTCACCGCCGAGGGCAACGGCCCGGTCAACGCCATCGACACGGCGTTGCGGTCGGCCCTCAACGGCGCCTACCCCGAGCTCGACCGGGTGCACCTGACGGACTACAAGGTGCGCATCCTCGACGGGGCCGGGGCGACCGGCGCGGTGACGAGGGTGCTCATCGATGCGACCAACGGTGAGTGGAACTGGACGACGATCGGGGTCAGCGCCAACATCATCGAGGCCTCGTGGCGAGCGCTGGAGGAGAGCATCGTCTACGGCCTCCTGCATGCCACGCCCAGCGATCGGCCCGCCGAGCCGTCGCACTGAGTGAGTGGCGCGCGGTGAGCGGTGAGCGCGCTGGGCGCGCTCACCTCTCACCGCGCAAGGGAGCGTTGGCGGGCCCGGTAGCGGCGCATCTTCTGGCGCTGCCCGCAGGCATCCATCGAGCACCACGTGCCGGCGCCGTTCTTCGAGCGGTCGTAGTACGACCACTGGCAATGCTCGTTGGCGCACACGCGCAACCGTCCGAACGACCCATCGGCCCGCGCCTCGATGACGATCGCCAGCAGATCGCCGATCACGCGATCGGCACTGCTGCCGCGGCCCACGAGGACTGGCCCGTCGCCGGTCACCTCGACGCCCAAGGTGGCCGACGCCATCGCCGTCGGCCACGTCGGCGGGGCGCCTCGCGCCAGCGCGGCGACGACGCCGTGCAGCTCGTCACGGAAGCGGCGCAGTTCGGCCAGCTGCGCGTGGTCGGGCCGGAACGCCCAGCCCTCGCCGCGCAACCACCGGCGAGCTCGAACGGGCTCACCGAGGTGATCGGCGCCGCTCTCGCGGTTCCACGAGTTCAGGTAACGGCGCACGCGCTCGAGGCGTCCCGGGGCTTCCCGACCCGGTGGCCAGCTGGCGTCGGGGATCGTCCGTCCCTCCTCGTCGACGGGGTGCACCGTCATGCGTTACCATCATACGGTGTTCGGATGTAACGCCCGGCGATGGGTGCTGCTCCTGAGCGTGCTGGTCACCCCGCTGGCCTGTGGTGGCGACGACGACGACGGCGAGCCGGCCGAGCCGACGGCCGCGGCGTCGCCGTCCGAGCTGACACTGCCGAGCGGGGTCACCGTCTTCGTCGAGTTCCCCCGGTACCTGCACGCCGCCCGCCGCCTGGAGGTGGCGTTCGACAACCAGGGCGACGCGCAGTTGACGATCACCGAGTTGGTCCTCCGCTCTCCGCTGTTCGAGCCCGTTGCGCCCGACCCCCGGCAGACCATCGTCGAGACCGGCCGGCGGCGGGACCTCCAGATCGGCCTCGGCGCGGCCGTGTGCCCGGCTCCGGCAGGACCGTCGGAGGTCGAGGTCACCGCAGAGATCGACGGGCAGCGCCAGCACGGGCTCGTCGCCATCGACCCGGCTCCGCTCGACCGCATCAGCGCCGACGAGTGCGGGCGGCAGTTCGTGCTCGAGCAGGTGGACATCGGCTATGGCGCCGACCAGGCCGTGGTGGACGGTGTCGTCGAGACGAGCATCGAGCTGCGCCGCTCGGCCGGCGACGAACCCATCACCGCGACCGCGTTGCGCGGCAGCGTGCTGCTCGAGCTGCGGCCGTTGACGGCAGCCGAGCCACTCGCCGCACTGCCGGGCGGGGCGGACGAGGCATCGATCCCGGTGCGCATACGCGTCTCGCGGTGCGACCCCCACGCGGTCATCGAGAGCAAGAAGACGTTCGAGCTGTCGATCTGGGTGACGATCGGTGACCGCCAGCCGCAGCGCATCGTCGTGGCGCCGCAGGGCGAGTTGCGGGCGGTGCTCGAGGGGCTGATCCAGGACTGCCTCCGCGCCCAATCGAGTTGAGCCCGCTGCGCCGAGCAGTGCCAGCGAGGTAGAACTACGTCGATGGCTGCGCCGAAGTTCTCGCCCGTCGATCCTTTGGAGGACGCCCGAGGGTACGAGTCGCCGGCCCATGTACCGGACGAGTGGAAGTCCGACCGGCCCGGCGACCTGCGCGGCGGCCAGCCGACGGGCACCCGCCTCGGATACCAGGGGCCCGACCAGGGCTACGGCTTGCTGCTGGCCAACCGTCTGCGTGGACAGCTCGTGCTGCAGCCCCACGAGGTCGCCGACGACGCGGTGGTCGGGTGCACCGCGATCGGACTCCGCCGCGTGTCGCTGTTCGGACGGGCGCCGGTCATCCACGACGTGCGCATCGCCTACACCATGTGGGGCTACCTCGACCCGCAGGCGCCCACGGAGCTGTTGGAGATGCGCCGGCCGGCGTTCGAGGGCGTCTCGAACACGCTGCACAACTACGACCTCCTGCGGGCGCTCGTCGATTCGGTGCCCGAGTCGACGTTGCGGATGACGCCTGGCGACGTCGCCGCGGCGTACCCGGCGAGCTGCCGCCAGCTCCTCGGCCCTCCTTTCCACTCACAACCATTGCTCGGCGATCGCACTCGACGACGGCGATGGTCTCGTCCCGATCCCGATAGGGATGGTCGCATCGGATATCCCCGCGGTATTGGTACCGCCGTGGCGGCGACCTCATGGACCGTCAGCACCTTCCTGGTTCCACGGTAACCAGCACGGCTGGGTGTTTGTTGGCCGTCGACGACGACGGTCGGTTGGCGTGGGTCGTTCCAACGCCGCCGTCACATCGTCGGGCGGGTGTGGAGGTGGCCGTGCGACGCGGCCGCAGGCGTCGGTCGGGTGTCGGGGTCGACCGCTGGGCGTGCGGAGTTGTTGCCGACGGGTCGCGGGGCCGGTCGTCCCGTAGCTCTGCTCGTCGGCTCCTCTGCGAGCTCGACGCCCTGCCCTTGAGCTCGGCGTGGCCTGGCGCGTCGTCGGTGTTGGCGTGTCCGCCGGGGCGCCTTTGGTCCATCTCCCGCACCCGTTGGTCGTGTCCGGGTCGTACACCGGCGGTTTGGGCGCCTCGGCGGTCTCGGCGCCGGGTCGCCGGGCGCGCGGTCGCCGCGCGGCCGGGTCACTCGCTGGCCACCTCGGGCCGGCTGCCGACGTGGTCGGCGCCTCGTCCTGGTCGGGACGGTCTGGGGTGGCGGTGGGTGTCGGTGCCGCCGTAGGGCGGTGCCGGGCGCGCTTCTCCGGCTGCTCGTCGGGTGGGTGTGCGTCTCGGCCGGGTCCGGCCTGGCGGCACGTCGGCACCGGGTGCCGCGCCGCGCGTCGGTGTCGCTCGGCGGTCCCCGCGTGGCGGGCGTCCGGCTGCGTCCCGGGCTGCCGCCCGGTCTCGGCGTGTCGGTCACCGGGCGCTCCGTCGTACGGGCGGCTCGCCCGCTCGCTCGGCGCCGCTGCGGTAGCGGTGCGGGGTCTCACCGACGGACCTGACGTGCGGTGGTGGGCCTCGGGCCCCTGGCGGGCGGGTGTCGGGGCTCCGTGGCGCGTCCTGGCGTCCGGGCGGCGCTCCGCCTGTTGGTGTCCTCCGTCGCCCGGCTCTCGGCGCTCGGTCACTCGACCGCGGACGTCCTCGCACGACGTCTGGCCGGTCCCGGCGGCCGCCCGCCACCGCCGGCCACCCACCGCCTCCCCGACGGCCTCGCTGTCCTGTCGTCGAGGAGCCGCGGACCAGTACGCACGAGCAGCCGGCGGTACCGGGCACTTGCAACGCGCGATGTCAGGAGCAAGATCCTCGCGAGTGACAGAAAGCAGGCACGAGGTCGAGCTCGTCCATCAGGGTCCCGTCACTGTCGTCTCCTCCGCAAACACGCCTGACCGCGCCCCGGATTCAGAGTCTGGGTCTAGTCCAAGGAGAAGCTGGACATCTGCACGGGGCGGAAGCGCTGGGTGACGGTGCTCGCCGCCCACGATGTCGCTCCGGCGATGAGTGGTACGGCGAGCAGGAGGCCGGCAAGTGCCAGCCACGGCAGCTGGAACGGATCGTCGACGGCCCGTGTGACGGCGTACGTCGGGATCAATCCCGTGGGGATCGCCAGGGCGACTCCGGTCAGCGTCATCACCAACGCCTTCGACCCGGCCAGCGAGCGGATCGTCCGCGGACGTGCACCAACAGCGACGAGCACGTCGCGTTCGTCGCGGCTCTCCGTGGCGGCGAGGGCGAGCCCGATCGCCACGACGAGCAGCGTGAGCGCGAGCACGACGCCGATGACGATCCCCTGGATCGCCGCCAGCGGCACCGGGCTCTGTTCACCCTCGAGGAATGCCCACCAGCCGGAGGCTCCGGCGGCGGTGCTGGCGGCGTCGCGATACCACTCCCCAAGCGCCGTGCCCTCGAACGTCCTGCTGAGGGCGTCGCGTTGCTCCTGTGTCACGGGCGCGTCGTTGCGCACGATGGCGCCGAACTCGACGATCTCGAAGCCCAGCCGGCGGGCGGTCTCCTCGGTGATCATGAGCACGTCGATGCCGTATACGCCGTCGAAGTCCGGCTCCGTGTCCGGTTCTCGATCGCTTGGCGAACGTGGTCGCGCATGGCGAACGGTACGACGATGTCGGTCACGGCCGTCTCGATCACGAGCTGTGCGCTTCGAGCGTCGACCTCTGCGAACCATGGCTGCAACAGCAGTGCTCCTGTCGATTCGAGGTCGGCGCGCTCCGAAGTGCTCAACTCGTACAGGTCGATCATCGCCGGATCGGCGATCACGATGCGCTCACGGATGTCGGTCACCGGCTCTTCGAGGGTCATCTTGCCGTCGAACTGGCGCTCAACACCCCGCTGCTCCCAGGTGGCGATCCGTCGGGGATGCACCGTCGCCGCCGGCAGGATCGACGACACCTGATCACGAGCCCCTTCGTCGAGCGGCGCCGCCGGTGGTCGTGTGAGGTCCGTCCCACGGTCCTGGATGAGGACGCCGGGTTGCAGGACGATGGCATCGGTCGGTAGCTGACGGGCGCCACTGGAGAGGTCGATGTTCATCGCCAACGTCGCTCCGGCGGCACCGAGTGAGCCCGTCACGGCGATGGCCGTTACCACTGCCACGCTACGGTGCGGGTGCGGCCGAGACTGCGGCCGGCGAAGCGCCACGACCGTCCCACCTGCGCGCTCGCCCGGCTCATCGTGTCGATCGCCAACGGGCTGCAGCAACACATCCCGGCGAGCACCATGACACCGCCCAGGACGGCGGCCGCCGCGGCGGCGTCGCCTCCCGCTTCGCTGCTGGCACCGAGGAAGAGCAGGAACACGCCGAGGGCGAACGTCGCCACGCCGATTGGTACGAGACGGCGCGGCACCACGCCGAGCGGGCGCCGTCCGGCGAGAGCGGCAAGCACCGGTACGCGGCTCGCCGAACGAGCCGGGACGAGAGCTGCGACGGTCGCGGCCAACGTCCCGGTGGCGACGATCACGGCGAGGTCCGCAGCGGCGAAGCGGTACGGCGCGAAACCGCCCCGTTCACCTCCTCGATCGTGGACCTAGCAACGAGCAGGGCGACGACTGCGGCGACCATACCGACGATCGATCCGGCGAGCCCGGTCCAACAGCCTTGCAAGGCCAGCGAGCGGCGAACGAGCCGCTCCGGCGCGCCGTTGGCGGACAGTTGACCGACAGTGACGAGCTGCCGCCGTGCGCTCGTGGCGAACGCCGCGGCGACGATGATGCCCGTCGCGGCGAGGGCGATCGCGCCGGCGACCCAGCCCACACGAGCGGAGCGGCGTCAGTCTCCGACGCACTGTCCAGCCCTCGCCAGGAAACACGTATGTCGAACCTCTCGTCGGCCGACGGACTCGACACCACCTCGCCGAGACCCCGGCCGGCGGCGGCAATGTCAGCGGCCGAGGCATCGGCGGGGAGGTCGAACAGCGTGACGCGGTCGAGAGCGCCGCCAGCGAACTGCTCCACAGGCAGGTCGGGCATGATCACCGCCAGCTGCTCGAAGTCCGAATCGACGCGTCCGGTTCCGGCGACTGACCACGTGCCGGCCGGGTGCTCGAGCGTGACTCGATCGCCGACGTCGACGCCGAGCCGATCGGCGAGCGGTCGCGACAGCCAGACCTCACCCGGTTGTGGCAGGCCACCGTTCGTCACGGTGACCGACCTCGACGGCGTCCCCGAGCCAGGATCCTCGATGGCGACGCCTTGGACGACGGTGCCGTCGGCGTCGACGATCGGTGCCCAGTCGGCGCGGATGACGGTCGACACCTCAGCGTCGCGGGGCATGCTCTCTCCAAGATCGACCACCGCGTCGAGCGGCTCTTCAATGACGATGTCCGTACCCGCCCGCCACCAACGCGCAACCGGATCAGCGTTGGCGTCGTGGGTCCGCAACAGCACGCTGGCGATCGTCATCCCGAACACCGGGACGGCGATGAGGAAGACGACGAGGAGCGAGCGTCCGGGACGACGGCGCACCTCCCGCCGGGCGAGGCGCGACGCCAAGCGCCACTGCGGCAGGCCCATCAGCCGACCCCGGCCAGCGTCGCGGGCATGTCAGGCATCCGCCGCGGTGTTTCGTCGACGATCGTCCCGTCACGCAGAAAGACGACGCGGTCAGCGTACGAGGCGAACCGTGGCTCGTGGGTGACGAGCACGACGGCGGTGCCGAACTGGCTCGGTAGAACAGTCAGCATCTCGATGATCTGGTCACTGTTCAGCGTGTCGAGCGAGCCGGTCGGCTCGTCGGCAAGCAGCAGACGGCGCTCGCCAACGACGGCGTGGCGATGGCGATGCGCTGCTGCTGCCCTCCTCAGAAGTCGTCGGGATAGCGGTCGAGATGATAAGTCAGGCCGAGGGTGTGCAGCGCGGCGATCGCGCGTGACGCGCCTGGCGAGCAGTGCAGCCATCGAGCTCGAGCGGCAACATCACGTTCTCGACGGCGGACAGCGACGGCACAAGGTTGAGCCGCTGGAACACGTAACCGACATCGCGGCGGCGCAGCGTCGCCAGCTCCTCCGCGGAGAGATCGCCGACATCTCGGCCATCGACCTTTACCCGCCCGGCGCTCGGCACCTCGAGCCCACCGGCCAGGTGGAGCAGCGTCGACTTGCCGCACCCGGACGGCCCCATCACGGCGAGCAGCTCACCGGGCGCCACCTCGAGGGTGAGATTGCGAATGGCGTAGACCTCCGTCTCGCCCTTGCCATAGGACTTGACGGTGTCGATGAACTCGAGAATGGGCGTCGTCATGACGGGTCCTTTCGGGTGATGCGGGACTCGCAGAGGTCGAGCCAGCGCAGATCAGCTTCGGCGCGGACCACGAGGGCGTCGGCGACGAGCCGTACGCCATGTCGTCCCGGCCAGCGTCGGCGTTGCGGCGCTCGCGGCGGCGCAGCTGCAGCAGGGCGAGCAATGCCGTGCGGTGACGAGTGACGACAGCGAGGGCGTGGTCGGGGCCGTGCTCGATCGCCATCAACACCTTGAGCATCAGCTCGTCTCGCGGCGGCGGGTCGTCCACCGGAACGGTCTCCCACCAAGCGCCCAGTGCCTCGCGCCCGGCGGGCGTGAGCTCATAGGTCTTCTGCCCGTCGCCCCCGGCGACGGCGACGAGGCCGTCGCGCTCGAGCCGCTCGAGCGTCGTGTAGACCTGGCCGACGTTGAGCGGCCACACGCCGCCAGTGGCCTGCTCGAACTCGGTCTTCAGCTGGTAGCCGTGGCGCGGCTCGCTCGTCGAGCAAGGCCAGCAGACCTTCGCGAACTGCCATAGTTACCGAGTATGCATACTCGGTAAACCCAATGTCAAGCGGACGTCTCGGGGTACCACTCGATCCGCGCGGCCACGCTCACGTTCCCGCACGCCCTTTACAGGAATGCAGGACGCTCGAATACGGAGTTCACCGGTGTTCCGTGCGATGCTGCATCAGGTGCGACTCGAGCGGTGTCGCGAGTGCTCGATCTCACCGGCCGCCGACCTGGGGACGACGACTGTTGGGCGAACCGGGCCGCCGTCGGCAGGTCGTCGTCGTCCCGCCAACAGCCACGGACGTTCCTGGCGACGCCGCCGCGGCGTACCCGGCGAGCTGCCGCCAGCTGCTCGGACGCTGAACGCCCGGCGGGCTCAGAACGCCGGGACGGCGTGGGCCCTGAGATCGTCGAGGTCGACGTACTCGAGCGCCGACACGTGGGTGGCCTCCAGCACCACCGGGCAGGCCATCCCGGCCTCCAACGCCTCGGCCCAACGCGCCGCGCACACGCACCACTGGTCCCCGGGCCGCAGCCCGGGGAACCCGTACTCCGGCATCGGTGTGGAGAGATCGTTGCCGCTGCTCATGGAGAACTCCAGGAACTCATCGGTGACGCGGCAGCACACGACATGCAGACCGGGATCGTCGCCTCGGTTCTCGCAGCATCCGGTGCGGTAGTAGCCGGTCAGCGGGTCGAGCGAGCACGGGATCAGCTCATCGCCGAGAACGTTGCGCTGCATGCCCCCATCTCACCACAGCGTGGTCCCCGCTGACAGTGACGGCCCGCCCGACCTGGCCGGACCCCGTCGTCCACCTGGATGACTAGTGTCGTCAGCGAATCGACCGTGATCGTCCTGGCCCCGGCCTGGCTGCACCGAGCCGCGCGGGGACCTCGGAGCGGCCGACCTCGGGAGGGGCTCGCAGTCATGTCGAGCAGGCAGTCGGCGATCGAGACGAAGGCGGCGCCGGGCCGGTGACGTGATGGCATCGACGGACTCCACCCGGCTCGATCCGCGGCAGCCTGCCGCGACGCGCCAGCCGCAGACGGCCGGGCGGCGCCGGCGGCGACCCTCGGGCGCACCGCCTCCGCTGCCCCGGTACATCGGCTGGAGCACGTGGACCCGGGCTGCGATCCTGCTCGTCGTCGTCGCTTGGACGCTCGCCGTGGGTCGGTGGGAAGCGGTTCGGCGGGCGACCGAGCAGCTCGACGCGGCGATCCTGCGGCCGATCGCCGAACGGCGCAACGATCCCATGACGGACGTCGCCCGGGCGGTCGATGCCCTGGCCACCGGTTGGGCGATGTCCGTGGTCGCCGCCGTCCTGATCGTCGGGCTGGTCGTGTTCCGACGGTGGCGGCACCTGCTGGCATTCCTGGGCAGCGTGCTCGCCCTGCAGATCCTCGGGGTCGGGCTGATCGACGCGGTGCACCGACCGCGCCCCTTCGACGTGACGCAGATCGGCGACTGGCAGGGTTTCTCGCTGCCGTCCGCACCTGCGGCGATCGTGACGTTCACGGTCGTCGGGATCGTGTTCACGATGGTCGTCCCCGGACGGCCTCTCTCGATGGCCAAGGCGATCGGCCTCGCCGTGGTCGCCGTCGTCGTCGCGTCACGCCTCTACCTCGGCGTGGACCATCCGGTCGACATCGTCGCGGGTGTTGTCATCGGGGCGGCGATCCCGCTGGTGGCGTTCCGCTTCTTCGTCCCCAACGAGCTGTTCCCCGTCACCTATCAGCGGCGCAAGACCGCTCACCTCGCCATCGACGACCGCCGGGCGGAGGCCATCCGGCGCGCCGTGCGGGATCAGCTCGGGTTGATCGTCATCGACATCACGCCGATCGGCCTCGCCGGATCGGGTGGCTCGACGCCGCTGCGCCTGGGCCTGGCCGACGGCCGGAGCGTGTTCGGGAAGCTGTACGCGATGAACCACGTGCGGGCCGATCGCTGGTACAAGATGGGGCGCACGGTCCTGTACGGCCGGCTCGAGGACGAGGCGCCGTTCCGGTCGGTGCGCCGGTTGGTGCAGCAGGAGGACTACACGCTCCGCGTGATGCGCGACGCCGGTGTGCCGACGGCTGCGCCGCTGGGCGTCGTCGAGCTGACGCCCGAGCGGGAGTACCTGCTGGTCACCGAGTTCGTCGATGGCGCCGTGGAGATCGGCGAGGCTGAGGTCGACGAGGGCGTGATCGACAACGGGCTGCTGATCATCCGCCGGCTGTGGGACACCGGGCTGGCCCATCGGGACATCAAGCCGGCCAACCTGCTCGTCGTGAGGGCCGTGTCGTGCTCATCGACGTGGCCTTCGCTCAGGTCCGTCCGTCGCCGTGGCGGGAAGCGGTCGACCTCGCCAACATGATGCTCGTCCTCGCCGTCCGATCCGAGCCGGCGGTGGTCTACGAGAGGGCGCTGGCCTACTTCACGCCGGACGACATCGCCGAGGCGTTCGCCGCGGCGCGGGGCATCGCCAGCCCCTCGCAGCTCCGGGCGGCGATGCGCGACGACGGGCGGGACCTGATCCGGCAGTTCCGGGCGTTGGCCCCCCATCGAGAGCCGATCTCGCTACAGCGCTGGAGCCTGCGACGGATCGGCCTCGTCGTCGCCATCGTCGTGATCGGCGGGTTGACCTTGCAGACCGTCGTCTCGATGTTCACGCCCGCCGACCTGTCGGTCTCGGGGCAGCCCAACTGCGGGACCGACGACGTGATGGTCCTCATGGCCCAGGCGGTGCCGACGGCGACGTCGGTGCCGTGCCTCGAGTCGACGCCGGCCGGTTGGGATCTCGGTGGCGTGCGTGTCGAGGAGGACCATGGCTCGTTCTGGCTGGATGTCGACGACGTCGGTCAGCGGGCTGTCGAGGTCGCGTTCCGCCCGAGCTGCACCGGCGACCTCGGGGAGGCCGAAGTGTCCGATATTGCCGGGGCGCGCCGGTACGTGCGCCACCCGGCGACGCCCGACGGGTTGACCGTGCGGTCGTACGTGTCCACCGGCGCCTGCGTCACGTACCACGTGGCGCCGGCCATCGCCTCCGATGTCGCGTCGATGGCCCGCCTCGACATCGCGCTCGGCATGCAGCCGCGACGGGAGCTGGTCGAGCGCGTTCGGATGGAGACCGAACTGACGCTGTGCGGTGCCGAGGCCCCGCCCTGCGCTGGAGGATCCGGATGACCATCGTTCCCCTCATCGCCCTGTCCTTGCCGGCGCTCCTCCTGCGCATCGTCGTGGGCGTCGCTCTCGCCGTGCTCGTCACGCGGGTGTCGCTCCGGCTGCTCGGACTGCGCCGAGGCTGGTCAACGGCGCTGCTGGCCGGAGTGATCGGATGGGGCATCGCGGTGATCGTGTCGCTCAGCCTCAGCGATTGGGACTGGGGATCCGACGGTTTGATCCTGCACATCGTCGCCATCGGCGTGCCGACGACGATGGCCGTCGCGGTGTCGTTCGACCTGCTGGCCCGACCCGGCACGCTGGCCGTCGGTGATCGTGCCGGTCTGGTGGTCGCCCCGCGACCGCTGCGGGCGCTGGGTCGGCGGGTGTCCGTGCTGCGCCGCTACCGGGAGCTGGCCCAGCTGCTGCGGCGCGAGGGCTTCGGGCCATTCATCTCGCCTGGCGCCAAGATCGAGCGGACGGTCGAGCCGACCGGGATCCGGCTGCGGCGAGTGCTGGAGGACGCCGGTGGCGTGTACATCAAGTTGGGGCAGATCGCCGCGACACGTGCGTCGACCTCCTCCCGCCCGACGTGTGCGAGGAGCTGACCGCCCTGCACAACCGCGTCGAACCAGTCCCCGCCGAGGACGTGGCCGCCGTCCTCGAGGCGGAGTTCGGCGCCGACATCGAGCGAGTCTTCGCCGAGTTCGAGTGGCAGCCGCTCGCCGCGGCGTCCATCGGTCAGACGCACAGGGCGCGGTTGCGGTCCGGCGAGGCGGTCGTCGTCAAGGTCCAGCGGCCGGGGATCCACGAGCTGATGGAGCGTGATCTGGCGGCGCTCGCGCTGCTCGCCAACATGGCCCAGCGACGCACCGTGTTCGGACGTCAGCTGCGGTCCGGCGATCTCCTCACCCAGTTCTCGCGCAGCCTGCGCGAGGAGCTCGACTTCCGCCGTGAGGCGGACGCCATGGCCGAGATGGCGGGCCGGCTCTCACCTGAGAGCGGAGTGCGCGTCCCGAAGGTCTACCGGGCGCTGTGCTCGCGGCGGGTCCTCGTGCAGGAGCGGTTCGAGGGCGTCACGATCAGTGATGTGGGAGCCCACGAGGGCGACCTCGACCGCGCTGCACTGGCGCAGCAGCTGTTGCGTTCGACGATCGAGCAGGTGATGCGGCTGGGCTTCTTCCACGCCGACCCCCACCCCGGGAACGTGTTCGCGCTGGCCGACGGCACGCTCGGACTGATCGACTTCGGCGCTGTTGGGCGGCTCGATCCATTGCAGCAAGCGGCGATCGTCGACATCTTCTTCGCCCTCACGCGGCGTGACGTCGGGCTGCTGCGGGAAGGCGTCGAGCAGCTCACGGGTGGGACGGACGCCGCCACTCCCGAGGAGCTGGAGCGGGCGCTCGCCCGCCTGCTCGCCGAACACGTGCGTCCCGGCGGTGGCACGATCGATCCGGCGGTGATGCAGGAGCTCGTCTCGACGCTGTCGCAGCTCGGGCTGCACATGCCGACCGACGTCGTGCTGCTGTCAAGGGCGCTCGTCACGGTCGACGGCACGATGCGCGCGCTGTGCCCGGACATCACGTTGATGGGCTCGATGCTCGGGATGCTGGAGTCGTCCGACGTGCTGCCCGTCCTGGACCGCAACGCGCTCATCAAGGAGGAGCTGATCAGCGCGCTGCCGCATCTGCGCCGCCTGCCCGAACGCGTGGACCGACTGCTGACGGCGGCCGGCCGCGGTGACCTGCGCATCCGCAACATCGTCGACGAGGACAGTCGGCGCATCGTCCGCACGCTCGCCAACCGCGCGTTGCTGGCGTTCGTCGGCGCCACCCTGCTGCTCGTGTCCTCCATCCTGCTGGTGGCCACCGAGGACGGACCAGCCGTGGCCGACAGCACGGGTCTGTACGAAGTGTTCGGCTTCGGTGGGTTGCTCGCCGGCACCGTGCTGGTCCTGCGCGTCGTCGGTGCCGTCGCCCGTGACGGGACCACATGACGGACCGCAATGTTACGTCGCCGGCGTCCGTCGCAGCCGTCGCGGAGGCCGACGGCATCGCCCGTCACCGCCGCCCGGGCGAGCGGTACGAGCGGCACCCGGGTGACGTGCTGCGGCTCGCCCTGTGGGCCACGACCGCCGTCGTCTACGTCGTCTGGATGGAGACGGCGACGCGGACGTCGGCGGCGGTCGACGCCGACGTGGCGGACTGGCTCGACTGGTTGCCGGATGGCGTCGTCGGGTTCGGACAGGCGGTCGTCGACGTCGTGATGGTCGCCACGCCGGTCATCGTCGTCGCCGGACTCGCGGCGCGCCGTCGCTGGCGACGGATGCTCACCGTCGTGGTCACAGCGGCCGCCGCGGCGATCGCCTTCACGGTGCTGGCCGACGATGCGTCGGCGGTGTGGCTGGCGTCGGCAGTCGCCGTGGCGGTGGCCGTCCGGCCCTGGTGCATCCGCCTCTGGCGCCGGATCATCGGCTGGTCGTTGGTGGCCTTCGGTGCGACGTTGATCTGCTGCTCGGTGGCCACTGCCGTCGACGTCGGGCTGGCCGCCGTCGTCGGCAACGTCGTCGGCGCCGCCGTCCTCGTCGTCGTCGGAGCGCCGAACCGGCGGCCGACGCCGTCGACGGTGATCCACGCCCTGGCCGACGCCGGTGTCGACGTGCGGGACGTCACGCTGGCTCGCGCCGTGAGCGGCCGGGCCCAGCTCTACCACGCCGTCCTGGCCGACGGCAGCACCGCCTTCGTCAAGGTCTACGGCGATGACGTCCACGACGCCGACCGACTGAACGGGGGCTTTCGGGCGCTGCTGTTGCGGCAACCGCTGCCGCCCGCGCTGTCGCCGAGATTTCGGGTCGAGCACGAGGCGCTGCTGTTGACGCTGGCGCGAGAGGCGGGGATCCGCACCCCGGCGGCGGTGGCCGTCGCCGCAGTGCCTGGCGGGTCGATGGCGCTGGCGATGTCGGAGGTGGCGGGTCACCGCCTCGACTCGCTGCCGCCGGAGGAGATCGGCGCCGACCTGCTCGACGTGCTGTGGCGGGAGGTCGCCCAACTGCACCGGGCGGGTCTGGCGCATCGGTCGTTGCGCGTCGAGAACGTGCTCGTCGACGGCGGCCGTCCGGCGCTCGTTGGACTGGGCGTCGGCGAAGTAGCGGCCTCCCCGCACGCCCAGGCCATCGATCGCGCCGAGCTGCTGGCCTCGCTGTCCGCACTCGTCGGGCAGGACGCCGCCGTGGGTGCGGCGGCGCGTGTGCTCGAGCCGCCGGACCTCGCGGCGGCCATGCCGTACCTCCAGCGGTGGGCCTTGTCCCGCACGACGCAGCGTCGTTCGTCGCCCGCCGACCTCGAGGCGCTGCGGCGCCACATCGCCGACGTCACGCACGAGGAGCTGGCGCCGCTCGTCAAGCTCGTGCGCGTCCGTCCGAGGACGGTCGTCATGGTCGTCACGCTGACGGCCGCGTTCTACATCCTGCTGCCGCAGCTGGCCAACGTCGACGAGGGCCTCGATTCGCTCGGCTCGGCGAACTGGTGGTGGCTCACGGCGGCTGCCGTGATGTCCATGCTCACGTACGTCTTCGCGGCCATCGGCCTGATGGGCGCCTCGGCCGTGCCGTTGCCGTTCGGCCGGACGGTGGAGGCCCAGCTGGCCTCCAGCTTCGTCAACCGGCTGACACCCGCCAACGTCGGCGGGCTGGCCCTCAACGTGCGCTTCATGCAGAAGCGCGGCATCGAGCCGGCGGCGGCGATCAGCGCCACCGGCCTCAACCTCGCGGCCGGCGCGCTCGTCCACGCCGGCCTGCTCGTCGTGAGCCTGGCATGGGCCGGTCAGGGCCAGGGACAGGCGTTCTCGCTCCCGAGCAGCAGCACCCTGCTCATCGTGCTCGCCGTTGCGCTGGCAGTGGTCGGGCTCGTCGTCGCCAGCCGACGCGCGCGACGACTGGTGCGGACCCATGTGCTCGGCGTCCTCCGGGAGCTGCTGTCCAGCGTCGTCGTGCTCGCCAGGTCGCCCGTCCGGTTGGCCGCCCTCCTGGGTGGCTCGCTCGGCGTGACCGTCGTCTACGGCGCCGCGCTCGTCTGTGTCGTCATGGCCTTCGGCGGCGGCGTCGGCATCGCCGAGATCAGTGCGGTCTACCTGGGTGCGTCGGCGCTCGCCGCCGTTGCACCGACGCCCGGTGGGCTGGGGGCGCTGGAGGCGGCGCTGGTCGCCGGTCTCACGGCGGCCGGTCTCGAGCCCGGAGCGGCGGTGGCGTCTGTGCTGACGTATCGATTGCTGACGTACTGGCTGCCGATCGCCCCCGGCTGGCTCTCGTTCCACGTGCTGGAGCGCCGCGGCGACATCTGAGCGGCTCACCGCACGGCGGTGCCGGGCGGGCGGTCGAGGCCGAACGCCCAGCGCGCCGCGGACCCGCAGAGCACGCCGAGACCGGCACCGCCGACCACGTCGAGGGGCAAGTGGGCGCCGGCATAGACGCGGGCTGTTCCAACTCCGAGCGCGACGAGGTAGGCCACTGGACGCGCCCACCGCGGCAACGCCGGCGCGATGGCGGTGGCCACGGCGAACGACACGGCCGTGTGGCCGGACACGTAGCCCAGCCCGGTGGCGTCCTCGTGCAGCGTGACCTCGGCCAGCAAGGTCCCTGGCCGACCGCGCTGGGCCTGCGCCTTCACGGCCTTCGACAGCCAGTACGCGAGCTGTGCGGCGACGGCGGCGGCGAACCCGAGTCGGGCGCTGCGGGCAGCGACTCCGACGGCACCGGCGATGGCCAGCGAGCCGACGAAGCTGCCGGCCTGCATCGGCCCCCAGATCACCGGCCACCACCCTTCGGGAAGCCCGTTGATAGCGGCGAACACGTCCGCCTCCCAGTCCGGCACGCGGTGATCGCGCGCGACGGTCACCCAGCTCGCGGCGAGCGCCGCGCCTCCGATGGCGACAAGAGGCGATCCGAAGCGCCCGACCTCCACCACCACATCGTGGCCCGTCAGCAGGCGTCGCCGTCGCGGCCCGTAACGTTTCAGCCCCAACGCGGACGACACGGTGAGCGGTTCGTCGAAGGAGGTGTCGGTGGTGGCAGCACACACAGCCCACGTGGTGGCGGTGAACGTCGGAGCCGTGCGTGAGGTCGTCCACCACGGCCGGCCGGTGACGACGGCGATCTTCAAGGAGCCGGTGGAAGGTCGCGTCGGAACCGCCGGGGTCAACCTCGCCGGTGACGACCAGGCCGACCGGCGCGCCCACGGTGGCCCCGACCGGGCGTTGTACGCCTACGCGATGGAGGACCTCGCATGGTGGTCCGGCGAAGAGGGCCGGTCGATTGGGCCCGGCTCGATGGGCGAGAACCTGACGACGGGAGGTCTCGACGTGACGGCCTCCCGGATCGGCGACCAGTGGCAGGTCGGGACCGCGGTGCTGATGGTGACCGCTCCGAGGGTGCCGTGCTTCAAGCTCGGCATCCGCATGGGCGACGGGCGATTCCCCCAGCGGTTCGCCGCCGCCGGGCGACCAGGCGCCTACTTGCGCATCATCGAGCACGGCGAGATCGGCGCTGGCGACGCCATCGAGGTCGTGCACCGCAGCGGCCATGACGTGACCATCGATCTGGTGGCGAGGGCGTACCACGACGACCGGTCCTTGGCGCCGCTGCTCCTGGCCGCTCCGGAGCTGGGCGGCGGATGGCGCGAGTGGGCCACCCGCATGGCCGGGTGAGCCCTTAGGTTGTCGGCATGCTCGAACCCGCGATACGCGACCTGGCGTCCGCCGGGAAGAACTTCGCCAGCCTCGCCGTCCACCTGCCGAGCGGCCAGATCCTCAACCACGTGATGTGGATCGACGCCACCGACGACCAGCTGCTCATCAACACCGAGATCCATCGGACCAAGTACAAGGCCGTGCAGCAGGATCCCGACGTGACGGTCACGATCTGGGACGGCGCCAACCCGTACCGCTACGCCGAGGTGCGCGGCCGAGTGTCGGGGCAGGTGCGCGGCGACGAGGCTCGAAGCCACATCGACACGCTGTCGCAGCGCTACCTGGGTCACGACTACGCGGCCCCGATCCAGAGCGAGCGCGTCGTGCTGCGCGTCGACCCGATTCGCCAGCGGTCGTTCGGTCTGTAGTGGTGTCGTTGACCGACGCCCGCGTCGCTGTGGTGATGGGTTCGGCCAGCGACTGGTCGACGATGCAGGCGGCGGTGGACGTGCTCGACGACTTCGGGGTCGGCCACGAGGCGCGGGTGCTCAGCGCCCACCGGATGCCCGACGAGATGTTCGCCTTCGCCGAGGGAGCGGCCGGCCGGGGGCTCCGGGCGATCATCGCCGGTGCCGGCGGGGCCGCCCACCTGCCCGGCATGCTGGCCGCCAAGACCATCGTGCCGGTGCTCGGGGTGCCGGTCCCTTCCCGTCACCTGCAGGGTCAGGACTCGCTGCTCTCGATCGTCCAGATGCCCGCCGGCGTCCCGGTGGCCACGTTCGCCATCGGCGAGGCCGGAGCGACGAACGCCGCCCTGTTCGCCGTCGCCATCCTCGCCTCCGACGACCCGCCTTTGGCCCTCGCCCTCGACGCCTACCGGGCCGAGCGACGCGCCGCAGCGGCATCGTCGGTGCTGCCGCCCGCCTCGACGTGACGATCGAGCCCCCGGCGACGATCGGGATGCTCGGCGGCGGCCAGCTCGGCCGATATGCGCTGATCGCCGCCCGGCTGATGGGCTACCGCACGATCGTCCTGGATCCCGACGCCGCGGCGCCGGCCGGGCGCGTCGCCGACGAGCACATCGTCGCCAGCTACGACGATCCTGCCGCGCTCGATCACCTTGCTGCCACGTGCGCGGTCGTGACGATCGAGTTCGAGAACCCACCGGCGGCGTCGTTGGCTCGCCTCGCCAGCGACGTGCTCGTGGCGCCGGCACCGGCGGCGGTGGCTGTCACCCAGGACCGCCTGGCCGAGAAGCGCTTCCTGCTCGACGCCGGCACTCCGACGGCGCCGTACGCACCGGTGATGTCGATCGATGACCGTCCGGATGTCCGCTACCCGGCGATCCTCAAGACCGCCCGTCTCGGGTACGACGGCAAGGGACAGCGAGGGCTCGACGGCCCGGACGAATTGGCGGCGGCCTGGGCGGCGCTCGGCGCCGTGCCGTGCGTGCTCGAACGACGCTTGCCGTTGGACGGCGAGCTCAGCGTGCTGGTCGCCCGGACGGCCGCCGGCGATCACGCCGTGTACCCGGTGACGGAGAACGTCCACGTCGGAGGCATCCTCGACCTGTCGGTCGTGCCGGCCCGTGTCGATGCGGCCGTGGCGTCGCGCGCCGCGGCGATCGCCGTCGACCTCGCTTGCCAGCTGGACTACGTCGGCGTGCTGGCCGTCGAGGTGTTCGTCAGCGACGGCCACGTGCTGGTCAACGAGTTGGCCCCCCGCCCGCACAACAGCGGCCATTGGACGCTCGACGCCGCGCCGGTCAGCCAGTTCGACCAGCAGGTGCGGGCGATCTGCGGATCGGCCCTCGGCCCGACCGGGCCGACGGTGCCGGCGGCGGCGATGGTCAACCTGCTCGGCGACGTCTGGGCGGGCGGTGAACCGAACTGGGCCGTGGCGCTCGCCGACCCGGCGGCGCGGCTCCACCTCTACGGCAAGGCGGAGCCTCGACCGGGTCGCAAGATGGGCCACCTGACCGTCGTCGGAGCGACCGCCGACGACGCCGCCGAACAGGCGCTCGACCTCCGGGATCAGCTCCGCTCTGGCGCCGCGGGGCGCTCGCTCGGAGTCTGACGCGGCCCGGCCGCCAGGATCTGGGTGCAGTCCGTTGCGGATTCCGGGAGGAATCGCGCCCAGGTCGCCCGCTGGGAAGAAGCGCGCCCAGATGTGCGCGGCGCTCAGAGGTTGATGCCGATCAGTTGGCCGATGGCATACGTCACGGCACAGGCCCCGAGCACGATGAGCACCTGACGGGCCACCGAGCGTGGGATGGGCCGGGCGGCCGATCGCCCGATGATCGCTCCGACAGCGGCCGCGGCGAGCACGGCGATGACGATCGACAGCACGGTCGGCGCCGTCCCGGACACCGGAAACAGCCACGGCACCACCGGCAGCAGGGCACCGAACAGGAAGCACACGAGCGACGATCCCGCAGCCACCGCCGGTGAGGGCAGCCGATCGGGATCGACCCCGAGCTCGGCGCGGGCGTGCACGGTCAGCGCCTCCGCTGGGCTGCGCATCACGTCGGCGGCGGCCAGGCGGGCCCGGTCAGCGTCCATCCCGTCGGCCTGGTACATCTCCGCCAGCTCGTCGGTCTCGGCCGCCGGGTGCAGCTCGAGCTCGCGGCGCTCGATCCGCACCTCCCGCTCGATCAGCTCGTTCTGCGCCGAGACGCTGACCCACTCGCCGGCGGCCATGCTGATCCCGCCGGCGACGGCACCCGCCACCCCGGCCAGCCGGACGACGGACGATCCGGCCCCCCCGCCGGCGAAGCCGAGGATCAGCGAGACGTTGGAGACCAACCCGTCGTTGATCCCGAACACCGCGGCGCGGGCCGCACCGCCGGTCACCGATCGGTGCCCGGGGTGGTGATCGTGGCGATGCACGTGATCGAGGCTAGAGCGGCGTCCCACCGTCGCCCGCTACAGTCCGGACCGTCGGGGACCGACGTCCCCGACGGCGCACAGAGGACCCGACAACGGCGTCGGGATCGGAGGTCGGAACCGAGATGCTCCACAGCACCGCCGGACACGGTGTCGCCGAGGCCCTGGGTCGCCTGTGCGATCTGGCCGCGCTGCGCCACCCCGATGATCCGCTCCTCGTCCGCTTCCTGCCGCTGTACTACTCGGAGCTGCCCGAGGGAGACGTCGACGAGCGCAAGCTCGACGATGTCTACGCTGTCGCCCTCGCCCACCTCACGCTTGGTCGAGTCCGCCCGCCCGGGCAGCCGGTCGCCCGGGTCCTGTCACCCGACCGCGATCGGGACGGGTGGCACTCGCCGCACTCCGTGCTGCTCGTCGTCACCGACGACATGCCGTTCCTCGTCGACACCATGCGGATGGTGCTGGAGCGACACGGCCTCGGGATCCACCTCCTCGTCCACCCGATGCTGTCGGTCGAGCGGGACGGGGCGCACCGCCTCGTCGGGATCGGGGCCGACGGCGCCGGGCTCGTGGAGGCGTGGACGCAGATCGAGATCGACCGCACGGACGACGCCATGGCCAAGGTCCTCGAGGCCGACATCCTCGACGCCATCGACGACGTTCGCCGGGCGGTCGAGGACTTCCCGGTGATGCGCGAGCAGATGGGTGCCCTCGGCGAGGTCGACCCGATCCTGCCGTGGTTCGCCGCCGGCCAGTTCGTCTTCCTCGGCTCAGCCGAGTATGACCGCCAGCCCGACGGCGCGCTCACGCTGCGCAGGGGCAGTGAGCTCGGACTGGCCCGCGACAACGTGAGGGCCGAGCAGCCGCCGCCGATGCCGGGCGACCGTGCCGTTGTCATCGCCCGCACCGACGATCCCGCCAGGGTGTTCCGCGCTGACCGGCAGACGGTCGTCGCTGTTCGGCCCGACCCGTCGACAGAGGTCAGGTTCGTCGGGCTGCTGGCCACCAACGCCTATCGCGTCAGCGTCGTCGACATCCCCGGCGTCGGCACCGCGGCCTTGTCTGCGCTCGACCTCACCGAAGCGCGGATGCACTCACACAGCGGACGGGCCACGCGCAACGTGCTCGAGAACCTGCCCCGCGACCTCGTGCTGGAGAAGGACGCGACGTCGTTGGCCCAGCTGGTGTCCGACATCGTCGGTCTCCAGGAGCGCCAGCTGGTGCGGGTGTTCGAGGTCCCCGAACCAGTCGGCCCCTGGGTCACGGTGCTCGTCTACCTGCCCCGCAGCCGGTTCACCGCCGAGCTGCCCGAGCGGATCGCCGATGTCGTGGCCGAGGCGTATGGAGCGTCGCAGCGGACGTTCGAGTCGTTCGTCGCCGCCAGCTCACTCGCGCGGATCGCGGTCAGCGTGCGCCGAGCCGACGACGCGTCGGGCGCCGCTCCCACCGTCCTCGAGCGGATCGTCGACGACCTCTCGACGTCGTGGACCGACCGCTTGCGCGAGGCGCTGATGGCCGAGGCCGGCGAAGCGCATGGGCGCGAGCTCTTCGAGCGCATCGGATCACACGCGCCGGCGGCCTACCTGGCGGCCGTGCAACCCGGGCGAGCCACCGGCGACATCCAGCGCATCGCCTCGCTGCTCGACGGCGACGCCGAAATGACGACCGCCGTGGCGCACGACATCGACGCCGACGAGCGAGAGTGGCGCTTCCGCATCTACCGCCGTGCCACCCCGGCGTCGTTGTCGGAGTTGCTGCCGCTGCTCGACCACCTCGGCCTCGAGGCACTCGATGAGCAGTCCTACACGTTCCGCTCGGGGGACGAGCGGGTGTTCCTCTACGACATCGGCGTGCGCGTCGCGCCGGGGGTCGAGATCGACTCCGGGCGCTGGAGCGATCTCCAGCTGGCCTTCGCCGCGCTGGTCGACGGAGAGGTCGAGAACGACGGGTTCAACCGCCTGGTGCTCGGCGCCGGGCTCACGGCGCGCGAGGTCACCGTCGTGCGGGCCTACGGCAAGTACCTGCGCCAGATCGGGTTCGCCTTCAGCCAGCCGTACATCGAGGCGACGCTGCGCTCCCACCCGCGTTTGGTCGCCGACCTCGTCGAGCTGTTCCACGCCCGCTTCGATCCGACGAGGTATCGCGACGATCCACTCGATGGATCGGCGCGGGCCGCTGCCGAGGCGACGATCCGCGAGCGTCTCGTCGCCGCGCTCGACGCCATTCCGAGCCTCGACGATGATCGCATCTGCCGGATGTTCCTGACCCTGATCGACGCGACGGTCCGCACGAACTACTACCGGGACCGCCCATCGCTGTCGTTCAAGCTCGATCCTTCGGCCATTCCGGAGCTGCCCCTGCCGCGTCCCCGGCACGAGATCTGGTCCTGCGGACCGCGGGTCGAGGGGGTCCACCTGCGCGGCGGGCCGATCGCCCGCGGCGGGCTGCGGTGGAGCGACCGCCGGGAGGACTTCCGCACCGAGATCCTCGGTCTCATGAAGGCCCAGATGGTGAAGAACGCGGTCATCGTGCCGACGGGCGCCAAGGGCG
The DNA here is from genome assembly GCA_963719775.1 of uncultured Acidimicrobiia bacterium. GTDB lineage: Bacteria > Actinomycetota > Acidimicrobiia > Acidimicrobiales > Ilumatobacteraceae > JALZMG01. The sequence goes on along the minus strand of CAVRCY010000007.1, from coordinate 40,160 downwards.
GCTTCGTGGTCAAACGCCCGCCTGCCGACGCCGAGGCGATGCGGTCCGAGGTCGTCGAGTGCTATCGCATCTTCATTCGCAGCCTGCTCGACCTCACCGACAACCTGGTCGACGGCGCCGTCGTCCACCCACCCGACACGGTCGTCCACGACGGCGACGACACGTACTTCGTCGTCGCCGCCGACAAGGGCACGGCCACCTTCAGCGACGTGGCCAACCAGATCTCTGCCGACTACGGGTTCTGGCTCGGTGATGCCTTCGCCTCCGGTGGGAGCGCCGGCTACGACCACAAGGCGATGGGCATCACGGCGCGCGGGGCGTGGGAGAGCGTCCGCCGGCACGCCAGCGTGCTCGGCAAGGACGCCGACACGGACCCGCTGACGGCGGTCGGCATCGGCGACATGTCCGGCGACGTGTTCGGCAACGGGATGCTGCGCTCACGAGCGCTGCGGCTCGTCGCCGCCTTCGATCACCGCCACATCTTCATCGATCCCAATCCCGATGCGGAGGCCGCCTTCATCGAGCGTCAGCGACTGTTCGAGCTGCCGCGGTCGAGTTGGGCGGACTACGACCCGACGGTGATCTCGGCGGGCGGAGCGGTGTACGCCCGCACGCTGAAGTCGATCCAACTGAGCCCCGAAGCGCGAGCCGTGCTGGGCGCCCCGGATCGCCCGTTGACGCCCAACGAGCTCGTCAACGTCGTGCTCAAGGCGCCGGTTGACCTGCTGTGGAACGGCGGCATCGGCACGTATTGCAAGGCCAGCACTGAGAGCAATGCCGACGTCGGCGATCGGGCCAACGACGCGGTCCGTGTCGACGGACGGGACCTGCGGGCGCGGATGGTCGGCGAGGGTGGCAACCTCGGGTTCACCCAGCTCGGGCGCGTCGAGTACGCGCTGGCCGGGGGGTTGATCTACACCGACGCCATCGACAACTCGGCGGGCGTCGACTGCAGCGACCACGAGGTCAACATCAAGATCCTGCTCGACGGCGTCGTCGCCGACGGTGAGCTGACCGGCAAGCAGCGCGACCAGTTGCTCGGATCGATGACCGAGGAAGTGGCCCGGCTCGTCCTCGACAACAACAAGGCGCAGACGCTGGCCCTCGTCATCGCCCGTCGCCAGGCGCTGCCGATGGTCAATGTGCACGCCAGGTACATCGACGTGCTCGAGAACGACGGGTGGATGGACAGGGACCTCGAGTTCCTGCCCGTCGACAAGCAGATCGCCGAGCGCCAGTCGGCCGGTCAGGGCCTCCAGGCTCCGGAATTCGCCGTGCTGATCGCCTACACGAAGAACGCCAACGTGGCCGAGATGGTGCGCTCGGATCTCCCCGACGCCGAACTGCTGGTGGGCGACCTGATCGGCTACTTCCCGTCCGATCTGCGCCAGCCGTACGGCAACCAGATCGGCCGCCATCCGCTGCGCCGCGAGATCATCTCCACCCAGGTCGTGAACCAGATGGTCAACCTCTCCGGCATCTCGTTCGATCACCGGATGACCGAGGACACGGGAGCGTCGGTCGTCGATGTGACGAGGGCATGGGTCGTCGCTCGTGAGATCTTCGGGTTCACCGCCCTGTGGGCCGAGATCGACGCGCTGACGGGCGAGATCCCGCTCGACACCCAGCTCGAGCTGTTCCTCGACGCCCGCCGCATGGTCGAGCGCGGCGTCCTGTGGCTGCTGCGGCATCGCCGCCCGCCCATCGACATGCCCGCCGCCGTGGCCCAGTTCCGATCACCGATCGCCAGGCTGGCCACGGAGCTCGAGCCGGCCCTGGTCGGCCGGATGGCCGCCTCCGTGCGCTCTGCCGAAGCGTCGCGATTGACCGCCGGCGTCCCCGAGAGCCTGGCCGAGCGGGCCGGCGTCTGGCCGCTGCTGCACACCGGGTTCGACCTCACCGAGGTGGCCGAGGCCCACGGTCGCGACGTCGCCGACGTGGCGGTGGTGGAGTGGCAGATGTTCGACCGCCTCGATCTGCAGTGGCTGTGGGACGGGATCGGGACCCTGCCCCGCTCGGACCGCTGGCAGACCCAGGCCCGATCGGCGCTGCGTGACGACATGCTGACGGCCTTGGCCGAGCTGACGACGACCGTGCTCGAGTCCTCCGACGGCGACGTCGAGCGGTGGCTGGAGGCCAACGAGCGGTCGATCGCCCGGGCGCACGCCATGTTCAGGGAGATCCGGCGGGCCGAGAGCTACGACCTCACCACGCTGTCCGTCGCCCTCCGCCAGCTGCGCAACCTGCCGTTGACGTCCCTGACGGGCTGAACCCCCGCCGGTAGCGTGAAACGGCCATGCCCGGGTCGCCTCGCTTTCGCATCGCGCCGTCGCCGACGGGGTTCTTCCATGTCGGGGGGGCGCGGACGGCGCTCTACAACTGGGCGCTGGCGCGGCGCCTGGGCGGGCGGTTCGTGCTGCGCATCGAGGACACCGACGAGGCTCGCGACCGCCCGGAGTGGACGCAGGGCATCATCGACGCGCTGGCCTGGCTCGGGATCGGCGCCGAGGACCCGACGTTCGAGGGCCCGTACTTCCAGAGCTCCAACGCCGCCGCTCATGTGGCAGCCGCCGAACGCCTCTACGCGGAGGGCTGGGCGTACTACTGCGACCTGACGACGGAGCAGATCCAGGAGCGCTCGAAGGCGTCGGGGCGGCCGGGGTACGACGGCTTCTCGCGCCAGCGGGGCCTCGGCCCCGGGCCGGGGCGCGTGCTCCGGTTCCGCGTCCCGGACGGCGGCCGCACCGTCGTGCGCGACGTCATCCGGGGCGACGTGACGTTCGAACACGACGCCCTGGAGGACTTCGTCCTGCTGCGCGGCAACGGCACCCCGCTGTTCGTGCTGGCCAACGTCGTCGACGACATCGAGATGGGCATCACGCACGTCGTGCGCGGTGAGGAGCACCTGCCGAACACTCCGAAGCAGCAGCTGCTGTGGACCGCCCTCGGCCACGAGCCCCCGGTGTGGGCCCACGTACCCGTGCTCGTCAACGAGTCGCGCAAGAAGCTGTCGAAGCGACGTGACAAGGTCGCCCTCGAGGACTACCGAGCGGAGGGCTACCTCGCCGCGGCGATGGTCAACTACCTGATGACGCTCGGCTGGGCGCCGTCGGGCGACACCGAGATCGTGCCGTGGTCGCGGATCGAGGCCGAGTTCCGGTTGGAGGACGTGACCCACTCGCCCGCCTACTTCGATCTCACGAAGCTGCGGGCGTTCAACGGCGAGTACATCCGGGCGATGCACATCGAGGACTTCGTCGTCGCCAGCGAGCCGTGGCTGGAGCCGCAGTGGGACCGCGCCGTGTATCACGCCATCGCCCCGCTCGTGCAAGAACGGGTCAAGGTGCTGAGCGAGCTCCCGAGCTACGTCGACTTCCTGTTCGAGGAACCGAAGATCGACGAGGTCTCGTGGACGAAGGCGATGGGCCCGGAGTGGGCGGGCCCGCTACTCGATGACGTGATCGAGTCGTTCGGCGACATCGAGTGGGAGGCGGTCGTCCTGAAGGCCGCCGTCGAGGGTATCGGGGAGCGCTACGGCGTCAAGCCGGGCAAGGCCCAGGCGCCGGTGCGCGTCTCCGTGACAGGGCGAGCCGTCGGTCCACCGCTGTACGAGTCGCTCGAGTTGCTCGGTCGTGAGCGCACGCTGGCCCGGTTGCGGGCGGCCAAGGACCTGGGGGGCGTGGCATGACGCTGGAGACGGGTCGCACGACGACGGGCGACGACACGCCGGTGGCACTGATCCGTCCCGTCGACGCGGCGCGGCCGCGCCGACGGCACGTGCCGCGTCGACGGTCGAAACTGCGCTGGGCGCTGCTCGTCGTCGGGCTGCTCCTCGTCCCCCTGTTCGGCTACTACCTCGTCAGCCTGTACCAGGTGTGGTCGACTGGGCCGCGGTGACGGGTCGCGCCCGGTCGACGCCATCGTCGTGATGGGTGCCGCACAGTACGACGGCGACCCGTCGCCTCTGCTGGCGGCTCGACTGGACCACGTCGCCGATCTGTGGCCGCAGGGTCTCGCCCCGCTGGTCGTGGTGACCGGCGGCAAGCGGGCCGAGGATCGCTTCACCGAGGCGGAGGCGTCGGCCGCCTATCTCGTGGAGCGCGGCGTCCCGCAGGAGGCGATCGTGCTGGAGAACGAGGGAGCCAACAGCTACGAGTCCCTGGAGGGCGTCAGCGAGCTGCTCGCCGCTCGCGGGCTCGACGAGGTGCTCATCGTCACCGACCCGTACCACTCGCTGCGCAGCCGGTTGATCGCCGAGGACGTCGGATTGCGAGCGTGGGCTTCGCCGACTCCGTACAGCGTGGTCGACGGGAGCGAGTCGTTCGGCCGCCACCTCGAGGAGGCGGCCGGCGTGGCGCTCGGCCGGCTGATCGGGTTCGACAACCTCTGACCCGTCCCTTGGGCGTCCCGCTACACTGCACGACCGCTCCGATGGGGAGTGGTGTAACAGGCAACACAGCAGATTCTGGTTCTGTTATTAGGGGTTCGATTCCTCTCTCCCCAGCCAGTCGACGACATCACGTCAACGCCGCTGCTTCGGTTGCTTGGGCGGGAGCGATCCGATGTGGGCCAACGATCGTGCGATCCACGGCTCACAGGTGGCTGCGGTCCACGCCGCCGGCAGCGTGACGTAGCCGCCCATGGGGCGCTCCGCGGGCCCGAACGGTCCGGCGCCGGGCTCGCCGAGCAGCTCAGCGCGCTCCGGCTCGGGGAGCTTGATGCCGACGTCGGCCCCGAACAGGCCCATGAACATGTTGCCGTTGACGAATGCACCGAGGTTCCCGAACATCGGCTTGATCTCGACGGCCGGGTCCTCCGGGACCAGCGCACGGAAGCGCTGGCGATCCTCATCGGTCGGCTTGGGCATCTCCATCGGCCACCTCCTCGCTCGACGGCGTGCTGCTAGCCTGGCCCACCGCTGCTCGGCCCGTTCGTCTAGAGGCCTAGGACACCACCCTCTCAAGGTGGCGGCACGGGTTCGAATCCCGTACGGGCTGCTCACGAAAGTCCAGGTCAGAGGCACTCTCCGGGGTGCCTCTGCCGCTTTCCGGACCCGCTTGCCAATGGCGTGCCAATGTATTGACGGAGGCTGCCAATGAAGGGCTACATGCGCCAGCGGGGCGACAGCTGGGACCTGCGGGTGTATCTCGGACGAGACCCGGTGAACGGTAAGCAGCGCTACGCCACCCGAACCGTGCGCGGCGGCAAACGGGCCGCGCAGCGCGTGCTGGCCGAGATGGTGACCGCCGCCGATCGAGGGCTGGCGGTCCGCACCAGCGCGACCACCGGCGAGCTGATCGAGGCCTGGTTCGAGCACGCCGCCTCCGGCTTCTCTCCGAAGACGGTGAAGGAGACGCGCGGATTTATCGACCGCACGCTGTTGCCCGCCGTCGGCCACGTGCCCTTGTCGAAGCTGCGGTCGAGCGACCTCGACCGCCTCTACCAACGGCTCGTTGCCAGCGGGGGAGCGAACGGCGCGCCGCTCGCGCCGGCCACGGTGCGGCGGATCCACGGCATCCTTCGTCGTGCGCTGGCGCAAGGTGTCCGTTGGGGATGGATCGGCATCAACATGGCCGCCTCGACGACGCCGCCGCGTGTTCCGGCGCCCCAGATCGCGCCGCCGTCCGCCGAGCAGCTCGGCCGGGTGCTGCTGCGAGCGGCGTCAGAGTCGCCGGAGCTGGCTTGCTTCCTGACGCTGGCCGCGGCGACGGGCGCCCGACGGTCCGAGCTGGTCGCCCTGCGACGTCGGGACGTCGACGTCGCTGACGGAACGGTCAGGATCGCTCGGGGCGTTGTGAGCGGTCCGGTCGGGCTCGTCGAGAAGGACACCAAGACCCACGCCACCCGTCGCGTCTCGCTCGATCGCGGCTCGCTGGCCGTCGTCGTGGAGCACCTTGATCGCATGGACGCCAGGGCGCGACAGTGCAAGCAGACGCTCGCCATCGACGCCTTCGTGTTCAGCGACGCAGCGGTCAGCTCCGAGCCGTGGTATCCCGACTCGGTGTCCCGCCGTTTCCGGCGCTTGTGCGACGCCGAGGGAATCCCGAATGTGCGACTGCACGACCTCCGGCACTTCGTCGCCACACAGCTGCTCGGCGCCGGCATCGACGTCCGTACCGTTGCCGGCCGGCTTGGCCATCGCAACGCCGCGACCACCCTCAACGTCTACGCCCACTTCCTCGAGCAGGCGGACCGCGGGGCCGCGGACGTCATCGGCCGGGTGATCGCCCGCGCCCCCGAACCTGCGGCGCCGCGCTGACCGTGGCGCAGGCGATCGAGCCACTGCTCCGCGCAGACCCGACGCCGGACGACGCTGTGATCGTCGTGCGCGGAGGGCCGCTCACGGTCGCCAAGATCGTCGAGCACGCCGTGCGCCAACGCGCCGTCTTCACGTACCACGGTGAGCCGATGAGTGCCATCAGCGTCGACCTGGCGATCGAGGGCTGGCCCCTCGATCGGATACTGCGCGAACGGATGTGATCGAGGTCGAGGTACGCAACCTCAACAGTCGGCACGTTGCAGGCCGCCGGCTTCGAGCTCGTGGCAACGAGCTCGGCCCCGCACTACAGCGTGGTCCTTCCCGATGCGACAGACCTTTACGCCGCCGCCCTGCTCGACGTCTTCGGGCCTACGCTGATCAACGAGTTCAAGCGGAGGAGGAGGTGATCATGTCCGGCAACTCCATCGAGATCGACATCCCGTGCGATCCGCAGCAACTTGGTGAGCTTGCCATGCCCTTCGCGCTGCTGAGCGAAGCCCGCGATCCGGACAGGATCACCGTCGGCGCGATCTTGATCACGGCTGACGACGAGGACCCCGTGTTCGCGCGGGTCCATGCGATCACCGATGGGGGCGACGGCCCGCAGGTCGTCCATCTCGAGTTGCTGCCCGGTGATCCGCTCGACTACGCGGACGCGCTCCGCCGGTCCCACCTCCTGACGGCGTGACGCGAGCGGCGGCGGTGGACCGCCGCCTTTACTTCTTGTAAAGGCTCTCGTCCCGTTCTGTGTCCGCTGGTGACCGCTGGTATCCGCCAGTGTCCGTTGGTGTCCGCGAGTCCGCTGCCCGGCGGCGGCGCACCAATTGGACGGGGTTGATGCCGCGGATGACATCGATGTAAGTAGACGTATGAGCATCGTCGAGGTGGTGGTGGGGTCGCTCGATGAGTACCCGCTGCACCGCGCCGACCGTGAACCGCCGGCGCTGCAGCACACGGGAATCGAGCTCGGGCTCTAGGACGACGCCGCTCGAGCCGTCACCTTGGCGTCGGCGCTTGTCCAAGACGAGCCGAACGGTGGCCGACGAACGTGGACAACGGGGATCAGATCGAAGACGCGATGGACAAGACCCACCAACCCTGCGCGTCGCCGCGGCGCTCCTCGCGATCGGCTGTCGTCCGCTGCGCTTCGGTACACCGCTCGCCCGGTGCGGTCAGTTGGGACGGCTCGGCTCGGCGCTCGCGTCGTACACCTCGCCGATTGGGGCGCTCGCGAGAGTAAGCACTCGCTCGTTGACGACGGCCCGCGCAGCGACTTCGAGCCGGCATTCTCGGCTACTCGCGGGTCACGATCTGGGCTGGGTTTATCGGGCACGCAATTGGGCCAGTGAGGCCGCAACTGACGTCTCTCGCGCTGTTATGAGTGGCGATATGCACGCCCACCCTCATCGGCGACCGGTAGTCGAGGAGTGCCGAACGTGCCGAGTGGGGGCGCGTTCGGTCGGTTGCCGACTGCGTGCCTCACCGAATCGAACTCCAGCGTGCATGGCCGGTCGGATGGTGTCGTTGTGTCGCTCGACTACGAGATGAAGTCGCGCAGTCGCTCGACGGCGTCGGTTCGGATCATGAGCGACATCACGCCGTCGGCGGGTCGGCCGGAAGACGGGAAGGCTGCCATTGGGGCGCTCGTCGATCCGACGGCACAGCCGGAGGTCCGCCCGCCGATATTTCTGGATCTCCCAGTCGGCGAGGTCTGCGTGGGATTTGCGGTGAGGGTGTCGGTGCGGAGGTTCGTGACTGGTTGCACCGTTGCGGGCGGCGGGTCAGTTGTGTTCGGGGCAGGTCGGTCGGTAGTCGCCGAGTGCGGTGAGGTGGGTGTCCCATTCGGTACGGGTGAGGTTGCGTCCGGCGAAGCGACAGGCTGCGGTGGCGAGGTGTTCGGGGTCGAGATCCCAGATGATGATGCCGTCGCTGCTGCCCACAGCAACGGCCATACCGTCGGGGCGGAGGAAGGGTATTGCGAGTGCCCCGGTGGTGAATTCAGACGGAATCGGGTCGCCGAGTCGGGTGTGGGAGGCGACGTCGTAGATGGAGAACGTCCGATCGAGCGACGACGCGATCAGGAGCTTGCCGTCGTTGCTGAATCGGAGTCCGTTCAGGTTGACGAGGGCGCGCAAGCCGGGGAAGCTGCCGAGTGGTTGCAGGGTGTCGAAGTCGTACTCGGTGATCTCGCCCACGAGGTTGCCGACGACGAGCGTCCCGTCGGACGCGACCCGGACCGCGTTGACGTCGGGCAGCTCGGCGAGCTGCTGTCCGGTCGTTGCATTGTGGGTCGTCATCGACCACTCCTGGTCGCGGACGCTGGCGACGAGGACCCGGGAGCCACCCGTCGTCGCCGAGATCGACCCGACTATTCCGGGTGCCTGGATGACTGGTGCGATCTCCTCGCCGGTGACGCTGTCGAGAGTCTGGATGCGCCCGTCCAAGTATCCGAGGTAGAACCGGGTGCCGTCCGCCGACGACTGCGCGATGGTGACACGACTATCGAGGAGCTCATAGTTGACACCCTCGACGAGTGACTGGGTTGACAGGTCGTAGACACCCACCGTTCCGTCAGCCAAGCCGATGCCCAGTCGGTCCGGGGAACCTGTCCAGCGGGCGCTGACAACACCGTCGAGCGGGTCGATGACCTGCTGGGTTTCCGTGTCGAGCACGTACCAGTCGTCGTTCGAGCCGCGCCATTCGTCGTTGAACAGCTCGATGTCGCCGTGGTGGGCGACGAGCAGCAGCGTGCCAGTCGGGTCGTACTCGCCAGAGATCCGTCCTTCTCCCACGCGTGTCGTTACCGGTCCGGTCCCGTCGAGCCGCCAGCGGGAGATGACCGGGGCGTTGTGGCTGAAGGTCACTAGCTCCGTTTCGTCGGCGCTGATAGCGAGATCTCCGACGGTGCCTTGTTGGGGGTCGAGCACCACACCGGTCGGCCGCCCGGTCGCCAAGTCCCGCTGCTCGAGCCGGCCGACGCGACCAATGATCTGTCGCGACCCGCTGCTGAACGTGTTACGGCAATAGAAGCGCTCAGAGTGTTCGGCGACGGCGATCGTGCTGCACGCGTTGCTCCCATGCTGGCGGGGGATCGTCCAGCGTGTTGCTCCGGTGGACGTGTCGATGGCAACGACCGCTTCGTCGCCTGCTGCGACCAGTAGCCCGGAGCCGGTGAGCACGATCTGGTTGTTCGATGACAGCAGCGGCGCGTCGAACGTTTCCACGACCTGCATCGATGCCGGGTCGATCACGCGGATCGGACCGCGGATCGACCCGAGGTAGACGCGGCCCTCTGGGTCGTACTCGAGCGCTGCCGTCTCCCGGTCGAGGTCGAGGCCCTCGGGCCGGCTCAGCCCCGGCACCGTGCCGGCGAGCTGGCCGTCAGCGACGCGGTAGATGGCGAGGTCCCCGTTGGGTCCGCCGGCGACGGTGACCAGCGACCCGTCGGCGTTGACGGCGACGTCAGCGGCAAGGAACGGTGGGGTCAGCGGTCCGAGCACCCGTCGGCCGGTCGCCATTTCGTACACCGCGAGCGTGTTCGTGACGGGGTCGGCGGAAACGTCGATCAGCTGGGCAACGAAGCGACCGTCGCTGCTCACCCGTATCCCCGAGTAGGTCAGTAGTCCTTCGGGCGCTGGCGGGAACCGGTCCTCGAACTCACCGCTGCTGAGGTCGAGCAGCATCAGATCGGACCCGTCGAGGGCGACCACCGCGTTCGACGTGCCCGGGACCAACGCACCGGTGACGAAGCGGTCGGCTGGTACGTACTGGTACCCGGCGAACCCGGGGGTCGCTGTGAAGGTCCCGAGGAGCGCCGACCATGCCGAGGCGTCGGGGCGTCGACGGTAGGCCTCGACGGCGAGCAACGCGGCGAGCCCGCGGTTCGACGAGCGAAACGCCTGCGACCGGCCAATCAACGCGTCGAGGAGGGCAGACTGCTCGGCGGTCTCGGCCGAGTCGCGCTGGTCCTGCGCCTCCTGCTGCGCGGCGCGGGCGGTATCGCGCTGGTCGCGAGCCTCGCGATCGCTCCGAACGGCCAGCAGACCGGCGATCAACGCCACCACCAACAGGAGTCCAACGCCGACCAGCGCTGAACGGAGGCGGCGTAAGCGACGGCGGGCCTCCACGTGTTCGGCGTCGCGTCGGGCCGCGCTCGCGGTCAGGAACGCCCGCTCGGAGTCATTGAGCATGGCGTCGTCGCTGGCCGCCCAGTCGAGCGCGGCCACCAGCCGTGGGCCTCGGTACAGCTCGCTCGGGTCCCTCCCAGACTGCTCCCACTCCTGGGTGGCGAGGGTGAGGTGGCGGTGGAGGCGGTGTCCGTCGCGATCCTCATCGAGCCAGGCCCGCAGCCTTGGCCACGCCCGGCACACCGCTTCGTGGGCGATCTCCACCGTGTCCTTGTCGGCGATCAGCAACCGCGAACCGACCAAGGCGTCGAGCACCGCCTCGCTGGTCGGATCACCAGCCAGGGCGGCCCGGGGTACCCGCTGACGCACGGGATCGCTCGTCTCGGTGACGCTGACCAGGCGAAGGAAGAGGTCGCGGGCGGCCCGCCGGCCCTCCGGTCCCAGCGAATCGATCACCTCGTCGGCGGCCCGCGCCACCGCCCCGTGCACCCCGCCAACGGCCCGGTAGCCGGTCGTGGTCAGCACCGGGCCCTCCCGCCGCTCGTATGTTTCGGCGAGTGCGTGCGACAACAACGGCAGCGCGCCGGGTTGGCCGGCTACGTCGCGGACCAGTAGATCGATCAGGCCCGGCTCCAGTCGCAATCCAACCTTGGCGGCGGGGCCCTCGATCGCCGACCGCAACTCCGTTTCCCCCATCGCCCCCAACAAGTAGATCCCGGCCTGCACCCGAGCCGCTAGCTCCGACAGCTCGGCAACCCGCGTGAGGTGATCGGCGCGCAACGTGACCACCACCGGAGCCACCGTCGACCAACGCACCATCGCCGCCGCGAACCGGGCCTGGGCCGATTCGTCGGGACAGGCGACGAACAACTCCTCGAGCTGATCGACGACCAGCACCGACCCGCGGCGGATGTCGGCCAGCGCCCGGTCGGGGTTCGCACCGGGGACCACCACCGCCACGTCGCGGCTGTCGCGGCGCAGCGCCTGGGCCACTCCGGCCCGGGCCAGCGACGACTTCCCCGACCCCGACGCCCCGACGATGGCGACGAACCCGATGGCGTCGACGATCCCCAGGCATTCGGCGACCTCGCGGTCGCGCCCGAAGAACCACTCGCCGTCATCCACGTCATAGGCCGCCAACCCCCGATACGGACAAGCGCCCCGATGCCACCCGGCCACCGCCGGCGGACCCACCAGGCCCGGGTCCTGAGCGAGGATCGCCTGCTCCAACCCGACCAACTCCGGCCCCGGACCCAACCCCAACTCCTCGGCCAACACTCGCCGGGCGCGGCGAATCGTCCGCAACGCCTCCCCCTGCCGCCCCGCCCGATACTGGGCCAAGGCCAACGCCTCCCACCGCTGCTCCCGCAACGGCTCGCGCACCACCTGCTCCTCCGCCGCCGCTAACGCCACTCCGTACCGGCCGCTGGCCAACTCGGCGCGCACCAATTGTTCCTCGGCTTGGCGGGCCAGCTCTCGGTAGCGGGCCGCCGCTGCCACCGCCGGATCCCACCCCTCCAAGTCGACCCACGGCTCACCGACCACCAACTCGATCGCCGCCCGCAACGACAGTGCCGTCCGCTCATGCTCACCGGCCGCCGCCAACCGCTCGGCCTCGCCGATCAGCCGCTCGAAGCGGCGCACGTCGATCTCGTCGTCACCCAACTCCAACCGGTACCCGGCCCCCGTCGTCACAATCGCGTGGCCCCCAAGGTGGTGGCGCAGCCGGGCGATGCTGCCGTGCACCACCTTGCGCCACGTCGCCGGCGGCGAGGACCCGTACAACGCCTCGGCCAACCGATCCGCCGGACACACCCGCCCGGCCTCCACCACCAGCGCCGCCAACACTTGGCGATCCCGCGGCGCCAACGGATCGGCTCCGTCGATCGACGCCGGGCCCAACACCCGCACCCGCAGACTTCCCACGGCGGTCACCACCCGAGCATCCGTCCGCCACGATCAGCCGTCAACGCCGCCGTTACCGGACCATTACCCCGCCATGGTCCGGACCGTTTCCCTCCCGCCGCACATTTGCCGGTGCCTGACCACCCGGCACACCGCCATCAGCTATTGCCGGCCGTGGCCGGCAGCGCCCCTGTAACAGAAAGAGAGCCTGACATGGGACATCCGATACTGCTCACCGCGATGACACCCGCCCTGCTGCTGGGGGCGGCAACGACAGGGAGCCGACCGACCCCCACGCATACCACAGTGCAACTCGGGGACTTCCGAACAGTTTCAGATGGAGTCGACGATCTCGTTCACCAGCACCCGCGACGGCAACGGGGAGATCTACCTGATCGACCCGAACAACTCCAACCCGCGCCGCCTGACCACCAGCACCGACGGTGACGCCCTTCCCACCCTCTCGCCGGACGGCAAGAAGATCGTCTTCGACAGCAACCGCAACATCGCCGGTGCGCCCATCAACAGGTCGGATCTGTTCGTGATGAACGCCGACGGCACTGATCAGACCTTCCTCGTGCGGGGCAGCTCGGCCACCTGGTCGCCGGACTGCAAGCAGATCGCCTTCCACGCCTCGGCGTCGGGCACCGGGACCCCGCTGCGCACCGACCCCGGCTCAGCAACCACCGATAGTGATCTGTTCATCGTCAACGTCGACGACCTCCTCGACGGCGCCGACCAACCCACGAACATCACCACCAGCACGGACAAGATCGACGACGACGCCGACTGGTCCCCCGACGGACACACCATCGCCTACACCGCCCACGACGTCGGCGACCATCCATTCCTGTCCAATACGGCAGAGGTCTACCTGATCGATGCCGACGGGTCAGGCACACCGACGCCGCTGACCGACAACAACGAAGAGGAACGGGCACCCGCCTGGTCCCCGGACGGCGAACGCATCGCCTACATGTGCAGAATCGGGGGCGGCGCCACCGACTTCGAGACCTGCGTGATGAACGCCGACGGCACCGGCGTCCAGCAACTGACCGACAACACCGTCGGCGACTTGGCCGCCGGGTGGTCACCCGACGGGCAGCACATCCTGTTCGTGCGGCCGGTCCCCGGCGCCGGACAGCAGCTGTTCGTGATGAACGCGGACGGCAGCAACCAGACCCAACTGACCTTCCCTCCAGGCTTCAATACCCTGGCGCAATGGGGTGAGCTCAGAGTCCACGCCGCACCCTGACCGCGGCGCGTTCCGAACGCCGCATGCCGAAACCCGGGCGCGTCGTAGCCGGCGGCTCACCCGTCCGCCAGCTACTGCGTGATACCACGCGTGCCGCTCGGGCCGAAGTGCTCGGCCCGCAAGGGAGGTCCGAGCGTGATGATTGAAGGGCAATATGCGGCGGGCACAGAACCGGATGGCGGCGGCGGGCCGATGATCCCGCCCGCCGCCGCCTCAGGAGTTACCCCTCCCGCTGGAAGAGGTGGTCGCCGACCCAGTTGGCGACCTGCTTGCCGAGTCGTGCGCCTTGGACGTCCGCGGAGCGGAAGTGGATGCCCTGCAGGATGCGGGCCTCGATGGTGTCGGCGTAGACGTCGCTGAAGCGGTGATAGTCGCGGGTCACCCCGGTGGCCAGGTTGGTGACGCTGAAGTCGATCGTCGGGTCGTGGAAGAACCGCTGGGCGGCGTGCATCAGGGCGGCGGTGTTGCAGTTGTAGCCGGAGAGGTGCTCGGGGTACGGCGGTGTCGTGATGAACGGTTCCCACGTCGGGTCGCCGACGGTGTGGTCGTTGCCGTCGAGGTCGCCGTCTCGGATGGCGGTGATCGGACGCCAGAACGCCCACGCCTCTTTCTCCGCCCAGCAGTGGATGGCGGCGTCGGCAGCCGAGACGTTGACGAGGGCGTAGAACCGGGCCTCGTCGGCGACGCTGAGGCTCTTGGCTGGCGGTGAGGCCGCGGAAGGCACGGTTGAACATTTCGACGGGGTTGGGCTGGTAGAAGTCGGCGAGTGCTTGCTGCTCGGGGGTACGGCTGGCGGTTTTCGAACCGAGCGCCTTGACCTCGTCGTACTCGTGGGCGTACGCACCGCTGTCGAGCGGGCGGGGCCCCTCGCTGAGGAACTGCAACGAGCTGTGCAGAGTGAACGGTCGGACGTTGCGCACCCACGCGGCCGGGTCGTTGACCCCGCTCGTCGGCCGCCACGCACCCTGACCGGTGCCCACTGTGAACGGGTCCACCACGAACCGGCCGTCGCCGTCGCGTGACGCCAGCATCGCCGCGGCCGCCGCCGCGCCGGCGTCGATCCCCTCTTCCTTGGCCGCACCGTCAGCGATCATGCCGAGCGTCGCGGTGTAACGATCGGTGAGCCAGCCACGCACCATGACCGGCAGCGCCGGCACCGGCGCACGACCGAGCCCGATCAGCACGTCGTGGGTCGCCGTCGCCACCGCCGCGTCCACCGACGCCCACTCCGGGGCCTCGGGAAGGCCGGAGAGGTACGGCTGGTAGCCGCCGACGATCGAGTTGACCGTGTCGTACACGGCGAGTTGGACCATCGCCATGTTCAACCCGGTCATCGTCGCGCCCTGACCGGCACCGGGGGTAGACGCGGTCGGCGGGTTGGTGAGCGCGGCAAGGGCGTACGCGTTCCAGACACGCACGACGTCGCTCGGGCCGTCTTGGGCCGCCGCCGGTGTGCCGGCGACGAACCCACCCAGCATCACGACGAGGGCGACAAGCACGGCGAGCACACGGGGCGGGGGTCGGCGGTGCGGTCGGGTCAGGTCACGGTCTCGATTCATGGTTTGTTCTCCTCCTGTTGCCAAAGATGGCTGTGGGTCGCGCCGCGCCGGGCGTCGCTCAGAGGTGCGTGCGGCTCGGCGGCATGACATGTGTCAGTCGGCTGGGGAGTCGTCCACCGGTAGACACGGCTGTCGTGTTCGTCCGCCGTCACCGATCTCGAGCGGTGCGATCATTCCTCGATCCGGCCTGGGTGGCGGCGGACGTCGGGCCGAATGAGCGAACGCGAGTGACGCCGTCGCCGTCGAGGTCGAGGATCAGACCCGGCGGCTTTCGAGACGCGGGGTGTCAGAGGTCGAGCGTCGCGGCGAAGGCGTCGGCGATGCGTTGGTATCCGTCCGTGTTGGCGTGGATGTCGGGGCCGAGCGGAGGCGGTGTGCACAGCCACGTCAAGGTGCAGGTGTTGTACACGCTCAACGGGACCGGCCCGACGCCGGGCAGGTTGACGAGGGTGGCGAAGTCGGTCACCGCGAAGGCGCCCTCCACGTCGGCAACGAGCGCGCCGTTCGAGCTGTACAGCCGCTCGTACCGATCGTTCAACCGCGCCGTGTTGGCAGCGGCGATCTGGCCGGCCAGGGGGTCCTCGAACCAGGCGATGTTGCCGATGGCGTAGTAGCTCATGCCAACGATGGGGACATCGGGACCGGCGTGGGCGCGCAGCGTCGAGACGATGATCGGCAGGTTGTGCTCGATCTGGGGAACGAAGCAGGTCGGGTCGCCGCCGCAGGCGAAGACGTCGTTGGCGCCGATGTCGATCGTGACGAAGGCGACCTGTCCTGGGTGTTCGTCGAGGAACTCGACGGCGGCCGCCAACTGTGAGCCGGCCGGGTACCGGCAATCTCCGCCGCTGATCATGCTCGTCGTGGTCTCACCACCACAACCGAGCTTGACGAGACGGAGCGTGCCCGAGTGAGCGTCACGCGTCTGTCTTGAAGAGCTCGTCGGCGTACCCGTGGTTGTAGCCGACCTCCCCGGTCAGCGAGTCGGGACCTCCGATTGGTTGAAACCCTTGCGCCAGGGAGTCGCCGAGTGAGAGGTAGAAGACGTCGCCCGGCGCGTCGGCGGCCGCCTGTGGGGCGCTCCATGCCACCGCCGCCGCCGTGAGGCCGAGCACGGCGATCCATCTGGCCACCCCACGACCCGAGCACACGGTCCGCCAGTCGGTTCGTGCGACTCTCATGCTGTTCGTCTCCTCCTGTTGGTTTGGCGCGCTTGCTGGTCGGTCCGTGCCGACCCGCCGTCGTTGGCTGCGGCGGCGCCCGACGTGTGGTCCAACGTTGTTCCCATGGAGATCTGGAAACATCACGCGATCGAACGATTTGCCCCTGGGCGTGGCCGCCGTTGCAGATCACGCGCTCGAGTGATGTCTTCGGGGCTCTCGGGTCGTCAGGCTGATCGCATTGACGTGCGCATCGAGGTGTCGTTCAGCCGGCTCGACCCGCCGGAGGGTCGGGCCGCCCGCGTCAGCGGAGGAGCCGCGCGGTCGGCCGTCGAGGAACAGGCATTCGTCGGGTGGCTTGGCCTCCTCGGCGTGCTGCAGTTGCTGGCGAGCGAAGGGACTGAGCCACATCGGCCGTGACGGGCGCCTCGGTTCGCCGGTATCGCCTCCTCGCGGTCACTATTGCGCTCACGGGACACCAGTTACGGCGTGGACGCGGGCACTTCGTCGGCCGATCGAGTGAGTTCGGCGCGGTCCGCCGCCGCCTCGGCAACGTCAGCGAGGTCGTCCTGCTCGAGGGCGAGGCTGGGATCGGCAAGACGCGGTTCCTTGCCGAGGTCCTTGCCGAGCCAGCCGGCTTCCGCGTGGTTCACGCCCGCGCCGACGAGCTCGACGGCAGGCGGCCATTCGGGTCGCTGGTCGACGCGCTGGACTGTCGCCGGTCGTCGGCCGATCCACTGTCCGCCGAGATCGCCCGGCTGATCGACGAGGCGGCGGCCGAGTTCCGGATCGTCCAACGCCTCAGCGAGCGCCTCGAACTGATGGCCCTCGAGGCGCCGTTGGTCGTCGCGCTCGACGATCTCCAGTGGGCTGACCCGTCGACGATCACCGCGCTGCGCTTTGCCACCCGCCACCTCCACGATGTGCCGGTGTCGTTCGTCGTCGCGTTCCGGCCGGTCCCCAGAGACGACGCGCTGCACCGGTTCCTCGACTCCTCGCTGCGTGACGGCGCTCTCCATGTGACCCTCGGACCGCTCGACGAGCACACCGTCGCCGACCTCGTGGAGGATCGGCTCGGACTGCCACCGGCTCCGGGCCTTCAGTCGCTGGTCGCGAACGCCGGCGGAAATCCCTTCTACGTGACCGAACTGATCGACGCACTGGCCGCCGACGGACACCTGCGCACCACCGACGGCGCTGTCGACGCCGACGTGACGTCGACACCCATCGCGTTTCGCACGGCCATCGTCCGCTACGTGCGGTTCCTCGGCGAACCTCAAATGGCCTTGCTCCGCTGGGCGGCCGTCCTCGGCAGCCGGTTCTCACCTGCCGACCTGGCGAGCGTCAGCGGCACCGCGGTGAGCGACTTGTTGCCGGTCCTCGACGATGCCGCCCGAGCGGGCATCCTGATCGACGATCGCGGTCGGCTGGCGTTCCGACATGAACTGCTGCGGTCCGCCCTCTACGACGACATGGGGACCGCGATACGTCAGTCGCTGCACCTCGAAGCCGCACGCGCGTTGGCCGCTCGCAGCGCCTCGCCGCTCGAGGTCGCTCACCACATCCTGCGCACGTCGGCGACATCCGACGACTTCGCGATCGAGACACTGCTCGCCGCAGCCAACCAGACCATCCATCTTGGCGGCAAGATCGAGCTGCTGACCGCAGCCTTGCAGCGTCTTCCCACCCAGGACAGCAGATCGGTGAATGTCGCCGTCAAGATGATCGTGTTGCTCGGCCTGACCGGACGCGGGGCCGACGCCGAAGGCCTCGCCGCACGGATGCAACCGACGCTGAACGTCCGCGAGCGAGCCCGGCTGAGCGCCGCCCTCGCAGCCGCCTACGCCAACCAAGGAGACTCCGCCGCGACACTCCGACACTGCGACGCAATCCGAGACAGGACCCTGCTGCCACCCCGGGAACGAAGCAGACTGCTCATCAACGAAGGGTTTGCGCTCCATGGCGCCCTCCGTGTCGACGATGCCGAGACCGTGGCCCGGCGGGCCATCGAGGAGGGAACGGCATCGAGCGACCACGAAACAGTTGCCACCGGCCGAGGACTTCTCTGCTTCTGCACGCTGGCGCGCTGGTCGCGGTCGCGACGCCGCCGCGATGGCATTCGACGTCGCCAAGACCTGGACGGGCCAGGGCGAGTTCACCCTCGAGATGGCGCTCATCAACGAGGACCGCTTCGCCGAAGCCGAAGAGCTGTTCGCGTCAGCGCACGAGGCCGTCGCCGAACGAGGGCACCTCACCGTCCAGTTGCAGTTCCAGGCAGCCAACGCACGAGTCGCGCTCCTGGCGGGTCGGCTCGACGACGCCGAGGCTCGAAGCGAAGCCGCCCTCTCGCTCGCTGAGCACGCCGTCGCACATGTCCCCACCGCCATCGCTCGAGGCGTGCTCGGGCGGGTGGCACTACACCGCGGCTCGATCACCGACGCCAAAGCGGCGATCGGCTCAGACGAACCCGTACCAGGACTGGGAGTCGACGTCGTGGAGTGGGTCCGAGCGCTCCTCCTCGACGCCCAAGGCGATCCTGGGGAAGCCCGTCGAACACTCGCATCAGCGTGGGACCGGCTGGAGCCCGTCCGATACTTCGGAACCTGGCCGAGCATCGGCTCCGACCTGGTACGGCTTCATCTTCGTGCTGGCGATCGCACCGGTGCCGCGAAGGTGACGAGCGCGATCGAGACCGGCGCGGCCGGCTCCGACGCAGTCTCTGCCTTGGGCGCGGCGCTTTGCTGCCGGGCACTGCTCGATCACGACCGCGCCGCTGATCCGCCAAGCCGTGTCGACCTACGAGGCCGGCCCGCGCGTCCTCGAAACGGCCAAGGCGAGGGAGGACGCCGCCACCCTTCTCGACGGCACCGAAGCCATCGCCCAGCTACGAGCGGCGCTGGCAACCTACGAGACAGTCGGCGCCACGGGCGACATCACGCGAGTGCGATCCGCGCTGCGCCACCGCGGGATCAACCTCGGCACACGAGGTCCCCGCCAGCGTCCGCCGACCGGCTGGAAGAGCCTCACCCCCGCCGAGCAACGAGTGGTCGCCCTCGCCGCCGAAGGACTCACCACCCGCCAGATCGGCGACCGCCTGCACATCTCCAGCTTCACCGTCGGCAGCCACCTCCGCCACGTGTACCAGAAGCTCGGCATCAACTCCCGCGTCCAACTCACGAAGCAGGTCATCAACCACGGAGCTGCCCGCAGCTGACGACTCGCGCACCTTCGACCCGCGCAACGGGCCCGGGAGCCTCGTCGAGGAGTCGGCTAGCGACGGCGAGCCCGCTCCGATCGAGTCCTCTTTGTTTGTCAAGAGGCTCTTCGGACGGGCGTGGGTGCCTTCGGCCTCGGCGTGCGGGCCCGGGTGGCTGTCGGTCGTAGGGTGGTGTCGGGTTCGGGAGTGGCTTGACCGAAGAGCCGGTGTTCGGGGTGTGAGCCGGCCACGCAGGTTTCCGAGTCGTTCCCCGGTTGCCCTCCCGGGCCCGTCGACGTGCGTCCCGCTGCCCGTGTGGCGTCGTCGCGGAGACGGTGTAGATCGCATCGCTGATTCGCCGCTTGAGCGCCCGGATGGCGGCTTTGCCGGTGTGCCCTTCGGCGATCTTGCGGTCGTAGTAAGCGCGCCCGGGACTGTGGCGGTAGCGGATCTGGATGACGGCGGCCATGTGGATGGCGTGATTGAGTCGACGGTTGCCGCGCCGTGACAGCCGGAACACCTTGCGCCGCGCCCAGAGGAGACCTCGATCGGTGCGGTGCCGTTGTAGGCGGCGAAGGCGTCACGGCTGGCGAAGCGGGAGACGTCGCCGACGTCGCCGATCACGGTGGCGGTGATGATCGGACCGACCCCGAACAGTTCGGTGAGCGTCGTCTTCGACGCCTTGACCGCTGTGCCGATTCGCTGTTTGGTCTCGCGGAGCTGACCGTCGAGACGGCGCAAGTCGGCGACCAGCTCCACGGCGACGGCGTGGCGGGCCGCCGCCACCGCCCCGGCCGGCTCGAGCTCGTCGAGCAGACGGGTGGCCTGAGCTGCGGTGATCTCCCCGGTGAACCCGCCCGGTGTCAGCTCGCACAGTACGGCGTGCAGCCGCGAGGCCAGCCGGGTGCGGTGCCTGACCAGGTCACGGTGACGTTTCGCCCACACCTTCATCGCCTTGGCGTGATCCTCGACGCGGACCTCCGGGACCGTCGAGCGCAGCGCCGCGACGGCCACCGACCGAGCGTCGTTGGGATCGTTCTTGTTGGTGTCACCGGTAGCCCGCAGACGCACCCGGGCGGCCAGCTTCGGTTGCACATCGAGGACCCGCTCGCCAGCGCCAACGAGCTGCTGGGCCAACGGGTAGCCGACCCCGCCGGTGAGGTGTCGATTTGTAGAGCTCGACCGTGTTGGTGAAGCACATCCGCTCGCGCTCGTCGTCGGTGACGTCAACGAGGATCTTGTCGAGCGTTTCCATCGAGTGCGGCCAGATGGCGTCGTGGTGCGGGTAGTCGTTGCCCCAAAGCAGGTTGTCGACACCGATGAGGTGCCTCGTGAGCACGCCGGCCTCGTCGTCTTCGAAGGTGATGGCAGTTTCATCTTTGTGCGCATACGGTAGCCTTCGCAGGCGCACCCTTTGATGCAAATCCCAAATCTTACGCTAAGGGGACACCACGAGCTTCATGGATTTGTTCGGCGGGCGAAATGTTCATACGTGATTTGCCAAGGGTCGCTTTCGGAAGCTCTTTCCTCGCCGATCCAATGGAAGCCATTGGCGGTGATCTCAGTGAAACGCCATCGAGTTTTCAGACCGCGCGAGTCATCGCCGATCTGGACAATGTCCTCACCCTCGGCCCGCCCGATCTGGCGCGAGTAATCCTGGTTGAGCGGGTCATTCCAGATAATGTGCCAGCCACTGATCCCAGGATCGAAGATGCGCAAAGTCGTGCCATACATAGTAGACGGCGAGGGGCGCCTGGGCCTGATCCAGATGTCCTGAATCGCGTGGCCTTCGAGCACCCAGCCGAAATGGCACTCTCCAGTCCATTTCTGGATTGTACCGTCGTCGAGGCGGCGGACCGTGTCCATTTCCCAGCTTCCGATTAACCATCCATACAGGTCCATGTCTTTCGCTCGGTCGGCTGGGGGACCTTCAGATCCGAGAGCAGTGAGAAACGGAGAGATCGTCATAGTTCAAAAGGCCTTTCGTTTCTCAGCAGCCATGTTATGAGGGCAGCGGACGGGCTCCCAGCAGCCATGCTATGAATGCAGAGTACCGGCGGGTCGTCAGCTGAGCGTCATGGCCAACGTCAATCGAACACAGATTCGACAATTGTGGTCCGCTGAGGGTGCAGCTGGTTTGCACATCTGCCCCATGGCCGAAGTTGCGGTGGAAGTAGTCCGACGGCTTCATCGTCAGGTAGTCGACGGCGAACGTCGGGGTGCGGTGCGTGGCGTGGTCGAGGCGTTGGAGGAACTGCGCCGCCCATCCCGTCTCGTACGCTGAGATCACGAACCTGAAGCGGGGAAAGCGCTCGCACACTCCGCCCGCAGATGAGGTCGATCATCGTGTTCACGACCGTCCCATGGGCCAGCGTGTAGCCCTTGATGGTGCCGGCGGGCGTCCCCCAGTGCGCCGGAAGCCCCCCGTCGAGGGAGAAACCCGTGATGATTTGCATGGTGATTGGGACCCCGAAGTCTTGGGCGGCGGTCCAGAACGGGTCGTAGTCCGGATGGCAGTACGGGCGGGCGGGATCGACATGGGTGGGGATGGCGCGGCCGCGCACCCCGCGGGTGGCCGCGCGCTCCATTCCGGCCAGTGCCACTTCGACGTCCCCATACGGCCGGCGCCAGCCAGGACCGGGGCCGGCGCGACCTCGGCCGCTTCTGCGACAACCTGCGCCGCTACCGAGCCGGCCAACAGCTGATCGGCTTGGTGGCCCGGTCGAACCACCGACGCCGCCGTCGCGTGGCGGATGGTCGTCCTGGCCTCCGGTCTGGCTCTCACGATGGCCCCCGCCACGGAGTCGATCATGGGCTCCCTGCCCGTGGCCAAGGCTGGCGTCGGCTCGGCCGTCAACGACACCACTCGTCAGGTGGGTGGCGCGCTCGGCGTCGCCGTACTCGGCAGCGTTTTCACGTCGATCTACGGCTCTCATCTCAAGGCGATCAACTCGCCGAGGAGTGGGTCTCACCGGACGCCGCGACGTTGATGGCCCCAGCTCACCGGGCCTGGCACCGACGTGATCGTCGCCCATTCCGACGTCCTCGTGTAGCCGTTTCGTAGATCGCTTGCGCACCGCGCCACGTAGGTGTCGTGGCGTTGTCTTCGTGGTCCTGTCTCCAGTGGTTCGATCGCGCTGAGGTCACGTGTCGGCGGGGTTGCTACGCATGATGGCTCGGGCGGGGATGAGCGTCGAGAGGTAGGCGAGCACGGCGCCGCCGGCGATGATCGCCGCGTAGATCCACGATGGTCCCTGCGGCCAGAGTCCCTGGTCGAGCGCGATGGAGAACGGCACGAGCGAGGCTGCGGCGATCGCCGTGCCGACGATGACGGCACTGGCGATGATCATCGTCGTCTCGATGCGCACCATCCGGGTCACCTGGCGCCGGCTGGCGCCGACGAGCCGGGTGACGTTCAGCTCGCGGCGGCGGTCGAGGATGGTGACGATGAGGGTGTTGACGACCGAGGTGGCGGTGTAGGCGACGATCATTCCGATGATGAGGTAGTTGGCCCAGGCGTTGGTCTGCACGTCCTCGCCGTACGCGGCGGTGACGTCGTCACGGTCGTCGACGCTGATCCCGGGCCGGCCACTGGCGACGTCGGTGAGCGCTTCGAGCAGTTGCCCGCGCGTCGTGCCTGGGGCTCTGGTCACGAGGATCTGTGACGGGGCACCGATGGTGGTGTGACGTGCGAGCGTGTCAACAGGCAGGAGGATCGTCTCGAAGAAGCTGTCCGACGTGTACGTCCCGACGAGGTGCGCGTCGAGCGTCGCGCCATCGCCGAGCAGGAGGGTGAGCTCGTTCCCGAGCTCCGCGTCTGACCCGGCGCTGCATCGCGTCCGGGATGACGACGCTGTTGCCGGCGAGGTCGGCGAGCGACCCGGACGTCATATCGAATGGGTCACGGGTCGAGTCGCCAACCATCGCGAAGCCCTGTAGCGGTCGACCGTCGATGCTCTGCGACAGGTCCTCGGGCGAGGTGACGTAACCCACGCTCGCTGCGAACGCGCTCGCTCCGCCGACCTCGGCGCGGGCCGCCACGGCCTCGACGAGTGCGGGGTCGATGGCGCCCGTCGCCGACGTGAGCACGGCGTCCGCCCGCAGGTTCTCGAGGTAGTCGTCCTCGAGCGCAGCAGCTCGGGTGGTCTGGGCGTAGATGTTGGCGGTGGCGACGCTGATGGCGAGCACCAGTGGCGTCATCGCCGCCGCCGCCAGTACGCGCTGGGAGCGCAGATTGACGACGGCCAGCCGTCCCATCTTGCCGCCGAGCAGCCGGACCGGCAGACCGACCAACCACAGCACGATCCGGGCGATGCCAGGGCCGAGTAGCGCGGCGGCGATCGCCAGGCAGAGCACCGCTGGTCCGGCGGTCGACTGGGCGATCGGACCGCTCAGCACCGTGGCGGTCACGATCACGAGGGCGATCCCGCCGGCGCCGAACAGGGCGGCGAAGATCGCCCGCGGCCACGTCAGCCAACGCTCAGCGACCGCGGCGCCGGTCATCGCCTCGACCGGACGCGTGCGGGCCGCACGGCGAGCAGCGACCAACGCCGCCGCGACCGCGGTCAGCAGCGCAGTGCCGATGCCGACGAGCATGGGGATGCGCCCGTATCGGTAGGCCATTGCGTCAGGCACGAGGCCGGTGCCGACCATCGCGTCGTAGAGCCAGCGCCCGAGAATGTCACCGGCGACGACACCGAGCGCCGTGGCGACCACAGCGACGAGTACCGTCTCTGCGACCACCATCCGCCGGAGCTGACCGGGGGTCATCCCGACCGCCCGGATGAGGGCCAGTTCGCGCTGGCGCTGCCGGATCGAGATGGCGAGCGTGCTGGCCACCACGAAGACGGCGACGACGACGGCGATCCCGCCGAACGCGCCGGCGAGCGCGATCAGCTCGACGGTGGTGGCCCGAGCCGACGGATCCTCGGCGAACCCTCGGTTGTCACCTGTGAGAATCGATGCGGAGGAGTTCCCGAGCACATCTTCAATGCCGTCTCTGACCTCGTCGACTTCGGCCGACGGTTCGACCACGACGGCGACGTTGTCCACCGACTCCGGCCGTGGCGAGAGTGCTTGGATCGTCGTGTCATCCATGAATACGACGGCACTGGAGAGCTCGGCGTCGGGCTCGACGAGCCCGCTAACCCGGTAGTCGGCGGTGGCCGTGCCAACCATGATCGTGAGGTCCTGGCCGACGGTCAGGCGGGTCCGCTGCGCCAGCTCGACGTCGACCACGACGTCACCTGTCGCAGGAGCGGCACCCTCGACCAGGCCAAACGGTCCGAGCGCTGCGGTCGTCCATGGAGACGCGCTGGTCTCGCCTCCGACGACCTCCCCGTCGACGGCCACCGCGGCAGGGAGGGTGACGTCGCCGACCGTGTCGGCCACCCCGGAGACGGCGCCGAGCTCAGCGGCGAGGTCGGCCGGGAGCGGAACACGCTCCGACAACAGCACGGATTCATCGAGTCCCTCGACCTGCGCCGTCACGTCGCCAGTGACGACGATGTCGGCGCCGGCGAGACGAGTCGGCGGCATGTCGGAGCGGATGCCAGTCTCCATCAGGGCGCCGCAGGCGATCACGATCGACGCGCCGGCGAAAAGGGCGACGAACGTTGCGACGAACCGCCACCGATGGTGTCGCAGCATCTGCCAGGCGAGCGCGGTCACGACTGCACTGGCAGCGGACGCGCTGGGGCGGGAGCGGCGGGTCCCCACGCGCCGAGCGATGTCACGCGATCGGCGATCACGTCGGCCGTCGGCCGGTCGAGCACCCCGGCGAGCTGCCCGTCAGCGATGAGCACCACCGAGTCGGCGAACGACGCAGCCACAGGGTCATGCGTCACCATCACGA
Organism: uncultured Acidimicrobiia bacterium; assembly: GCA_963719775.1. GTDB lineage: Bacteria > Actinomycetota > Acidimicrobiia > Acidimicrobiales > Ilumatobacteraceae > JALZMG01. Next base: position 14,848 of record CAVRCY010000007.1, on the reverse strand, counting down.
CCGTCTGGGCGAACCCGTCCACAGCTTCGCGCAGCAACGCGAGCACCTCGCTCGCGCTGTGCGTGTCGAGTGCGCCGGTGGGCTCATCGGCAAACACGACTGCCGGGTCGGTGACCAGCGCCCGGGCGATCGACGCCCGCTGCTGCTCGCCGCCGGAAAGCTCCGGCGGACGGTGGCGCACCCGGTCGGCGAGCCCGACGCGGTGCAGGACATTGCGCACCCGGTCCTTGGGTGCCCGGCGACCGGCGAGGCGCAGCGGCAACACGACGTTCTGCTCGACCGTCAGCGCCGACAGCAGGTTGTAGGCCTGGAACACGAACCCGATGCGGTCACGTCGCAGTTTGCTCAACGCCGCCTCGCTGAGGCCGGAGAGGGGCGTCTCGCCCAGGTACACCTCACCGGATGTCGGCGTTACGAGCCCGGCGGCACAGTTGAGCAGCGAGCTCTTTCCGGATCCGGACGGTCCCATGACGGCCGTGAACGAACCGGACACGAAGTCGAAGGAGACCTCGCGCAAGGCGTGAACGGGGTTCCGTCGGCCGCCGTACGTCTTCGTGACGCGGTCGACTCGTACGGCGACGGCGCCGGGGGCGATCGATCGAGGCGGCACGCGTTCGACGCTACGAGCGCTCACCAACGAGCCGCCGAGGGCGGGCGGGTGTCTTCAATCTCGGGTTCTCCCTTCGGTCAGCGGCTCGTCCCGCATGATCGCACCGGCGTGGCCCTCCACGTGGCTCCGGGTGAACTTGTCCGGATAACACGGGCCTAGCGCTGGCCTAGCGCCGAACCCGCGCGTCCTCAACCGCCGGGTCTTCACCAAGGTTCTCCGCCCACTCGTCACGGGCCTCGAACATCTAGCCATGGGCACGGCGACCGTTTGAGAGGGAAGAGCCCAACTACGGCCCGCCGCCCGAGCCGTGTGTGCCGACGGACGCCGAGCGGTCTTCTTCCGGTGGAGTCGGGCGGCCGGACGACGATGTCGCTGACGAGGACCAGCGCCCGCATCTGGGAGGGTTCGGGCCGCTTGCTGCCGGGGTCGGACCGGTGTCGCGCAGCTGCTCTGCCTCGGCTGGGGATGCCAGGGCGGGGCGAAGGTTCAGCGCGACCAGCGCGGTGGCCGCGATCAGCACTGCGATGACGAGGACGGCGTTGCCGAGGCCGTCTGCTGTCGCCTTCCGCAGCTCCTCGCCGGCCAGTCCGTTGGTGCCGGAGTTGGCCACGACGACAAGAACGGCGAGGCCGACGGCAGCGCCGATCGACGTGCTCGTGGAGGCGATGCCTGATGCGACGCCCTGCTCGTCGGCTGACACGCCGGTCCCGGCGGCGATGAACATCGTGGTGAACACGACGCCGTCGCCGATGCTGATCGCGATCAGCCCGGGGATCAGCGCGGCGTAGGAGCCGTCGGCGGACATCGCGAGACCGAGGACCAGCGCCCCCAGTGCACCGACCGCGAGCGCGCCGACCAGCGTGGACCGGAGGCCGAAGCGTGTCGCCAGCTGACCGGCCAGCGCCGAGCCGGCGACCACGACGGTCGTCGGCAGCAGGAACCCGACGCCGGTTTCCAGGGCGTCGTAGCCGATGCACGTCCTGGAGGTAGAGCGTGAGGAAGTAGAGCACCGAGCCGAATGTCGCCCAGAACAGAAAGGCGATCCCGACGGCGGTGCGCGAGGTTCCGGTTCGTGAGCAGGCGCGGCGAAACGAGAGGGTCGCGGCTGCGCCGCTCGATGATGGCGAGCGCGGCCAGCAACGTCAGGCTGGCTGCCGCGCTGGCCAGGACAGCGGGCGAACCCCATCCGAGGTTCGGGCCCTCGATGAGCGCGAACACGAGCAGGGTGACCCCGAGGGTGGCGCTGAGCGCACCGGGAAGATCGAGGCGGCGTCCCGGCTCGCGCTTGTGGTCGGCGGGTATGAGGGCGAACGTGAGCAGCAGGGCAGCGCCGGCCAGCGGCACGTTGACGAAGAACACCGCCTCCCAGCCGAGGGTCTGGGTGAGTACGCCGCCGAGCAGGACGCCGACGACGAGTCCAGCCGCGCCCGCCGCGCCCCAGATCGCGACGGCGCGGTTGCGCTCGCGGCCCTCGGCGAATGTGGTGTTGACGAGTGAGAGCGTGGCGGGAAAGACGAGCGCCCCGCCGAGCCCCTGGGTCGCGCGGGCGCCCAGCAGGAATCCGGGTTCCGATGCGAGTCCGCCCGCGAGTGAGGCGCCGGCGTAGAGCGCGAGACCGGCCACGAGGATCCGGCGCCGACCGAGCACGTCCGCGGCGCGACCAGCGAGCAACAGGAACCCTGCGGACGCCACCGCGTAGGCGCTGATCACCGCCTGCAGCGTCTGCTCGGAGAAGCCCAGGTCGTGGCCGATCTCAGGCAGCGCCACCACCACGATGTACTGATCAAGCGAGACGATGAGCATTGCGAACGCCAGCAGCGCCAACGTCGCGGTGCGGCGGTTGGCACCCAACCCGTGGCGCCGGGGTGATTCGTTGGGCGAAGCGCTGACGCCAGCGACGGCACTGGTCATTTCAGGCGGCTTCCGGGGACTCCCCCGCTCGAAACGGTGGCACGATGACTGCTTGAGAAGGTTTGGTCAGGGCACAAGCTCCTTGGCCGCACTCCCGCTCTCAGATCGACGGGCAGCGAGATGTGTTCGTGCGTAATCAACCACCTGTGTTTGACCGTTGGCAGCGAGTGGTCGCGGGTACCCAGAATCCGACCTCGTGCCCGATTGTTCAGGGGTTCCGCTTGCTCGGTTCACGCCTGCGGTCGGTAGTTGAGGTAGAGCACACCGTTGTCGTACGACTTGCTGTCAGCGAGCGAGAGCTTGCTGGGCGCGGCGTCCTCGGGGTAGAGGCGCGGCCCGGGTCCGCGGGTGAGCGGGTAGACGAGGAGATGGAGCTCGTCGACCAGGCCGTCGGCGAGCATCGCTCGGACCAGCGTCCCGCTGCCGCTGGTGTAGAGGTCGCCGTCGACCTCATCCTTCAGGCGGCGGATCTCGCCGGCGTCGTACGGCCCGACAACCTTCGAGTTCCTCCACGTCGCGGTCGTGAGGGTCGAGGAGACGACATACTTGGTGGTGTCGTTGAAGAACGGCGCTCCGGGATCGTCCTCCACGGTCCGCCTCCGACCAGGACGGCTCGAACATCTCGTAGGTCACACGCCCGAGCAGGATGCCTCGGCAACGGTCCGTGATCCCGCTGACCGTCTCTTCCATCTGAGGGGTGAAGCCGTATTCGAACGTCCACGTGGGCGCGTCGATGACGCCGTCGAGGCTCATGAACTCGTGTACGTGTATGGCTCCCACTCTTGGCTCCTCTCGATCTGGATGGTGTCGTCCGCTGCACGTGCGTCACGCGGCGCCCTCGGCTTGCATGAGCTCGGGGAATGCGGTCAGGTCGGCTCGGTGGAAGAGAGCCTCGTAGAGGTCGAGGGTGCGTTCGGAGGCGAGGCCGAGGCGTTGCAGCGTTGCGCGTGCGAACTGCACAGGGGACTGTGGCCCGGCGGTGATGAGGTCACCGTCGATGACGGCGCGCTCGTTGCGGTAGCGGTCGCCGCCCGCGTAGCCGGTGGCCGCGAGGTACTCGGGGGCGGCGCTCGTGTGGTTGCGCTGGTCGAGCAGTCCGGCGCGGGCGAGGCCGGCTGTGGCGCCGCAGATGGCCGCCACGGGCACCCCGGCCTCGAGGAAGCGTCCCGCGGCCGCGGCGAACGCCTCGCCGCCGCCGGTGTCCCACATCTCACTTCCGGGCAGGATCAACAGCTCACTCTGGATGGGTGTGAGGTTCGCGAGCTGCGCGTCGGGAACGATGCGCACGCCGCCCATCGTCGTGATCGGCTCGCCTGACTCGGCGATCGTGACGACATCGAAGCTGGTGCCGGTGAAGCGGCCGGTGTGCAACTCGGCGAGGAGGTGTCCGACCTCCATCTCGGCGGCGCCGTCGTAGAGGGCAAGGTGTGCCGTCTTGTTGCTCATGGCCAGATGTCTAGCCGTGAGCGGGAGCCGTGGTCTTGAACGAAAACGACAGCTACTCGTGGTACGCAGGGGTCAAGATCTGGGACGGGGTCTGCCCCACGAACCGTTTGAGCGACCGGGTCATATGGGATTGATCGGCGAACCCCGCGAGACGGGACACGTCGAGTGCAGGCACACCGTGGCCGAGCAGCTCAACCGCTTGCTCGGCGCGTCGGATCTGCCTGATCGACCCTCGGGTCAGTCCCGTCGCGCGTGCGCACCCGTCGTTCCACCGAGCGCGTCGAAAGACCAGCGACGTCACCCTGCAGCGCTTCGGACACGACCGGGTCACGCACCAGCAGACCCGCGCGCACGAGTTTGTCGACGAAGACATCGGCGGTGTCCGGCCCCGGCAGCTCCCACGTGGACCCGTTGAGCCAGAACGAGGTGCACGTCGCCTGCGGCAACGTCCACGACCGATCGACCAGACCCGCCAGCGGAAGACCCGGCATGAACGTGCCGAGGCTGAACTGGATGCCAAAGAACTCCGCGTCGTCGGGGATCGGCGACGTCGTCGCCTTCGTCTCTGGCCCCCGCACCACCAGATGAGCCACGCCCCGCTGCCGCGTGACGACCATCTCCCAATGAGTCACCGCCACCGAGACGAAGGACACCTCCGGCTCACTTCGCGTCTGCCACGTCTTCTCCACGAACGGCGAAGGTGATGATCGCTCCTCGAACGCAAACAGCTCCACTGCGCGCATAACGACACTTCGACGGGCCACGGCCCGACAACTCATCGGTCCGCAGGCCGAGAGTCGAATGCACTCCGTGACTTGGGCCGTCATCGGGGCTCATCGACCGTGCGAGATGAACCCGCTCCACGCTTCCGCCGGACCGAGCTCGACAACCACGGAACGCAACCGAAGGTCGGGGGGCGGTAATGCACACGCGCAATCCCGTCGTCGCCCGCCAGCGACGAGCCCGCACCAGTTCATCCCAAGCTCCCGCTCAGTAATCCCGGCGGCCAAGCGGGGCTGTCGGTGAGTCGTGGGTGCTGGCGTCCGTGGCCCGGTTCAACAGGATCTGGCACTCGGATGCGGTGAGCGCCGTCACCACGCGCTGGCCCCTCGTACCAGCCGGGACATGGCGCGCAGGTGTTGCGGTCGAATCGCTGTGGCACGATCCCGGCATGCAGCATGCGTTTGGGATGGTGGTGCCGGAGTCCGTCGCCGAGATGTGCCAGCCCCGTCGCGCCGCGGCGCTGGTCCACGACGCCCAAGTGGGGATCCTGGCCCACGTCCGTGACCGCGCCGGTGTGCTGTCGCAGATCCGCAGGGTGATCGACGCCGCTCGCGATGCCGGCGTCCCGGTTGTCCATGTCCGGCACGTGTCGGTTCAGCCGCACATGGGCGTCGGAGCCTTACGGACGGCGATGGCGTGGCAACGGGTTGAGCGCGCCGACCACGTGCAGTCCTCGCTCCCGCCCGACGCCAGCCACTCCCAGCTCGTGGAGGAGCTCCGGCCGGCGGCCGGGGAGCCGTTGCTCGACAAGCTGGCGATGTCGGCGTCCCTCGGCGCACACCGCTCGAGCTCGTGCTCGCGCGACCGCGGCGTAACCACGCTCATCCTTGTCGGTGCCGTGCTCGAGATCGGGATCGAGCCGACGGCGCGACCTGCCGCTGATCTCGGTGTACTCTCCGTTGTCGTCGAGGAGCGATCAGCAGCAAGAGGGCCTTGACCCCTGATGCTCGAACAGGTAACGAATAACGCGGACCGCCGCGTCCGGAACGCCGGCCGTATGGCGCTACCGAACGACTAGGGGACGCGGTTCGGCACGCGCTTGGGGGGACAGTGGCGGGCGGAGCGCTCGCCATCGGCGAAGAGCGAGCTCGTCGTCGTCGAAGCGGTGGCACGCCGAACGCCGAGTCGGGGCGCGACTGGTGCTGGCGACAGCAAGCAGTCGGGCCGTCGCCGGCTCTTCGCACGCGCCATCGAGCCGGCGTTTGGTGGCACCTCTGCCGAGAGACGAGCGGGCTCACGGACGATCGGTGCGCTCGCTCGTTTGCATTGACGTCGATGGGCCCCTGGTGCCTCGGCTGCAGCGACCGGCGTTGAGAAGCAAGGACGTACAAGACGCGTCCCCAGTGCCTTGGAAGCGTCGGGGCATGTCAACGACACCGCCTCGTCATGACTCCCATCCGCTCGGCGTTTGCCCTGCAACTCCTGCTCCGTGCCGTCGCCTCATCGTGATGAGATATCGGCTCTTTGGTCGCTCTGGGCTGCGAGTGTCGGAGTTCATCCTGGGCACGATGGTCTTCGGCGACGAGCCGCAGTGGGTGGGCATGCCAACCTCCGAGCCGAAGGCGGCGCGCGAGGTCTTCGATGCGTTCGCCGCGGCGGGCGGGAACATGATCGACACCGCCAGCCGATACACCGAGGGCCGCAGCGAGGAGCTGGTCGGTGAGTTCGTTGGTTCGGAGCGCGAGCGCTTCGTTCTGTCGACCAAGTACACGCTGTCGATCGATGGGTCGGATCCGAACGCGTCGGGGAATCACCGCAAGAGCCTGATTCGTTCGCTGGAGCAGAGCCTTCGTCGCCTTCGGACTGACTACGTCGACATCCTCTGGGTGCACATCTGGGATGCCGACACGCCGGTCGAGGAGACGCTCCGAGCGCTCGATGACGCCGTCACGGCTGGCAAGGTGCTGTACGTCGGGATCTCCGATGCGCCGAGTTGGGTTGTTGCTCGCGCCAACACTCTTGCCGAGCTCCGGGGGTGGACACCGTTCGTGGGGCTTCAGGTGCCGTACAGCCTCGTTCAGAGGGACATCGAGCGCGAGCTGCTACCCGTAGCGCAGGCCTTCGGGATGACGGTCACCGCGTGGTCGCCGCTCGCCGGTGGGCTGCTCTCTGGCAAGTACGTCGATGGCAACGGAAGCTCCGGCCGCCTCGACATCGGAAGCATCTCCGAACATGACCTCGCCGTCGCCCGCGAGACGCTCGCCGTGGCAAGGGAGCTCGGCGTGTCCTCCACGCAGGTGGCGCTGGCGTGGGTCCGTGGTCAGTCGCCACTGATCCATCCCATCATCGGTCCCCGTCAAGCTCGAGCAGCTGAACGACTGTCTTGGCGCGGTGGACGTCGAGCTGCCCGATGAGATGTTGTCGCGCCTCGCCGCCGTCAGCGGGTTCGAGCCGGGGTTCCCGAGCGACCTTCTCGCCAACGCCTGGACCAACACCTTTGTCTACGGCGAGGCCGGGCGAGCTCGTTGACCACCGACGAGTCTGATCACCACTTCGTCGGCGCGAGCCGCAAGAACGTACAAGACCCGCAACGTTCCGGCGCCGTACGTTCCGCCGCGCGAGCACGCCGGCCGTGCGGGGTCTGAGAGCCAATCCATGACCCACATTGGAAGTCAGTCCGACCAGTCACCTCACCTCGCGGTTCACGCCATCGTGGCCGACGCCAACCGGGCGGCATCGTGGTACTGCGAGGTCCTCGGTGCTGAGGAGCGCAGACGCATCACGCTGCCCGACGGTCGACTGATCGACGTTCAGCTGCTGCTGGGAACATCGATGCTCGTCCTCGCCGATGAGTTCCCCGAACACGGTGCCGTCGCGCCGAACACTCCGTCGGTTGTGCTGTACCTGCACGTCGACGACGTTGACCCGGTGTGGGCTCGCGCGATCGAGGCGGGCGCCGAGGTCGCACGACCCCTTCAGGACATGGTGTGGGGCGAGCGCGAGGGCCAGCTGATCGACCCGTTCGGACACAAGTGGGGCCTCACGCAGCACGTCCGCGACGTCCCGCACGAGGAAAAGGCCCGCGCCGTCGCCGAGATGTTCGGCATGTGACCGAGTTGCGCTACCGGCTCCTGGGCCGGACCGGGCTTCGGGTCTCCGAGCTGTTCTTGGGAGCCATGACCTTCGGCGACCCGGACACCGTGGGCGCCGCACCCGAGGAATGCCGACGGATCCTCGATGCGTACGCCGACGCAGGCGGCAACGTCGTCGACACCGCCATCAACTACCGCGGCGGAGCGAGTGAGTCGATCCTCGGCGAGCTGCTCGAAGGTCGCCGCGACCGGTTCGTGGTGTCGACCAAGTACACGGTGTCACGGGACGGATCGGATCCCAACGCGGCGGCAACCATCGCAAGAACCTCCGGCTGTCGCTCGAACAAGCCTCCACCGCCTGCGCACGGACTACATCGACCTCTACTGGGTGCATCTCTGGGATGCACACACCCCCATCGAGGAAACCATGCGTGCGCTCGACGACGTCGTGCGCGACGGCAAGGTTCTCTATCTCGGCGTCTCCGACACACCCGCCTGGATCGTCGCCCAGGCCAACACCCTCGCGGCCCAGCACGGTTGGACCCCGTTCGCTGCGCTCCAAGCGCCCTACAGCCTCTTGCAGCGCGACATCGAACGGGAGCTCCTGCCGATGGCCCACGCGTTCGGCATGAGCGTGGCCGCGTGGTCGCCGCTCGCCGGCGGCATCCTCTCCGGGAAGTTCACACGCCAGGCTGGGCCGGAGCCAGGAACCAGGGTCTCCCCGGGAGCGCTGACCGAACGCGACCTCGCCGTGGCCCGAGCCGTCGACCGCATTGCGAGCGATGTTGGCGCGACCGCGTCGCAGGTCGCGATCGCCTGGACGAGAGCACGATCCGATCGCGGTGCATCCCATCATCGGGGTCGCGTCACCTCGATCAGCTTCTCGACAACCTCGCCGCGGTCGACTGCACGCTGCCGCCCGACGCCCTGCGACGTCTTGAGCGATGAGTCGGACTTCGTCGCTGGCTTCCCCACCGACTTCATCAACGAAACGAGCCCGTGGGTATTCGGTGAAGCGTCGTCGCGAGTCGACGCACGCGGAGTCACCCGGCCGCGTTGAAACAAGCCCGCGTACTCCCTCGGTGTCATTCCGAGCCGAGGCCGAAAGTGACGATGAAGGTGGCTCTGATCGAAGAACCCGACCTCGACAGCCGCCTCGACGGGAGACACACCACGCTCGAGCAGCCGGCGCGCATCGGCGACACGTTGGCCCACCTGAAAGGCGTGGGGCGCTACCCCGAACGCCGTACGGAACAGCCGCACGAGCCGGAACTTGCTCGTGCCTGCCGCCTCGGCGAGCTCGTCAAGGGTGACGTTCATGGCGCGGTTGTCCCGCAGGTACTCACAAGCCCGACGGATCGCCGGGTCGCTCCGCGCCGGCCCGCTGTGATGTACGTCGTCCCGCCAGCGCTGACTGGGCCGCGACATCCTGAAGCCACGCCGTGAGCGCGCTCTCGCGTTCGAGCGAGGAGGCAGGTCCGTCCATCGCTCGATGGAGATGCACGAACCGCTGGCCAGGTCCCTGCTGTCGCACGACCGGGTCCGGGAACTCCAACTCGAGGCCGTTCGCCTCCGGATCGACGGCGAGCTCATGCACGTCCGCCAGCTCGATCACCATCAAGCGCGCCTCCCACGGGCCCCGACTCCAGCGAGGACCCCTCGTGCTCGTCAGATGGATCCCAAACGACGAGCTGTCCCGGCCTCACCACATGCGTTCGACGGCCACGAGCCGCCTGGAAGCTGCGTCGGTGACCGACGCCGATCACGTACTCCCCCCGAGGAGCCACGCGGTACTGGGTCGTCGTTCCGTGCATGAACAGGACCCGGTCGTACTCCGGAACACGCCACGCCCGGACCTCCTCAATCTCCGAACCCCTCGCGGGACCTCGGCCCATGATCCCAGTCTCCCATCCAGCGCCGCCGAACGATCGCAAGAGCTGCTGGTCGGCCGCGTGAGTGGGAGCGCCAGTTCGGAGAGTCGTCTACCCCGGCTAGCTCGTCGGCAGCGCGTTCCGGCCGGCGCCGCCCTCGCGTCCGTACCACCGATCGTCCGTTCACCGCCGCGGGGCGACGTGGCCGAGACTCTTGACTTCAACACAACTTGAACATCTACGGTCGTCGCCGTCGGAAAGGAGCTGGCACCATGCCGACGAGCACCGGGTTCAACCACGTGGCGACGGTGACCGCCGACCTCGACCGGGTCGTCGCCTTCTACCGAGCCGTCTTCGACGCGCAGGTCACCTTCGAGATGGCCGCCACCGAGGACCACCCGCGCATGGCGATCCTCGACCTCGGTGGTGGCAGCGCCCTCAACGTCACCGAGCAGCCCGCGGGCACGATCGTCGGCGACCGCACCACCCCAGGCGGTCGCGGCCCGATCGACCACTACGGCATCTCGGTGCCTTCCCGCGGTGCCCTCGACCAGGTGCGCGACCGACTCGTCGACTCCGGCGCCGACATCGGCGACATCCAACGGCTGGGCGACAGCTGGTCCCTGTTCTTCCGCGACCCCGACGGCATGGAACTCGAGGTGTGCACCCCGGTGTGAGGCGATCGCACGGTCACCGGCTAGGGCGCTCACCAGACGCCGGGCACGGCCTGCACTCCTCACGGGTCTGCAGCACAGCTCACTCTGCATCAGTCCCCCGGCGCTCCCGCTGTCGTCGTTCGCCACCTCATCAGGGGCCTCGCCACCCGACCAAATCAGACGGCTCGGGTTGCCATCGCCGAAGGCGTCGCCGTCCCAGAACGAGCCCCCAGAACGCGCTCGGCCCGTCCGCAATGCGCGTCCCCAAGGTGCCGATCGGCCACGACCGTGAGATCGGCTCCGCGAACGCTCACCGTGATCGTCCGAGTCGCGGTCGCAGCGTCATCCTCCCGGCGTTCTGGGGCAGCTACAGATGAGCGCCCGAGCCCGAGGCGGGCTGCCCGTCGCCGATCGATCAGCGGGGTCGTGCCTAGTCTCAGACCTCTGGACATCGATGCTCAGGCTGGGGATCGGGATGGTGCACCACGATCTCGAAGATGAAGGTCACGCGTTCCGCTCGACACTTACGCCGCCGTGATTTCACTGGTCCAGGCGTCCGGCTGCTCGAATCGGGTGCACCAACAATTATGAGACCGCGAAACCCCTGCTCACGGGCCGAATGTCCAGACATCTGAGTCTGGAGACATGGCCGAGCCGGTCCGCATCTCGATCAATGAGGCGTTCGAATCACTGACATTCCTCCCAGACCGAACGCCGATCAGCACCGACGAAGGCTCGGCCGACGCATTCGCCCGCCTGGCTGCCTACCGAGACGGCGCAATTTTCGTTGGACACTGGGCCGGACACAGCGAATGGGAACGCCACACCGTCGGCGACGAGATTGTCATGGTCATCGACGGCACGACCACGATCTACTTCCTCGACGGCGAAACGGAGCACCCCGCCACACTGGGTCCGGGTCAACTCGTTGTCGTGCCAAGGAGTACCTGGCATCGGTTCGAGACTCCCGAGGCGGTCAAGGTTCTCAGCGTCACGCCACAACCGACTGACCACACGGCCGAACGCCCCAGTTGACATCAGTCAGCAGTGCGTAGCCGGCGTTGGAGGACGCGGTTGCGTGGCGTTATCCCCGATGTTTAGGGACACCCCGTCGGAGGGGGTTCGCCGCGTCGTCGTCGACGACGACGAGCCCACGATAGGTCTCGGGGTGGCGAGCACTCGCGCCTTCAGCGCGGACGGGCGCCGTGCAGTCGCCGACGAGGCCGTGCTGCGAGCGGCGGTGGTGTGCGGTTGCAAGCGGTGGCGTGGCGCCGCCAGCTGACTGCCCGCTGACACGTCAGCCAGGCGTCAGCACTCCCGGTGTACCAACGACACAAGGGCGCACCAGCGACCCTGACCGGCACGATCGGAGGCGACATGAACACTCGTACAGTCGGGCTGACGACGGCCTGCGCGGCGCTGCTCGCGGTCGCTGCGGCGGCCGCGCCCGTGTGGGCCGCCGACCCAGCGAGCGACGACTCCGCTCGCGGCCGTCGCCGAGCGGATGTGATCGCGATGGGCGATTCACGGCTCAAGTTCGAGATCAACGCCACCGACGACGACGGCGGGATCCAGGCCTTCATCGACGCCGACCAGTGGCGCACGATGTCGATCTACGACCCGGCGGGCCGACGCATCTTCGCCGCCACCGCGAACGGCCGGATGGCCGAACAAGGTGGCACCGAGCTGTTCCTCGAGAGCGCCGAACCCCCCTTCACCGAGTTGTCGCTCGACGAGCTGCTGCAACGCTGGCCCGAAGGCGAGTACCGCTTTCGGGGTCGCAACCTCGACGGTGACGTCTACGTCGGGTCGTGGGACCTGACCCACGATCTCCCCGACGGCCCGACCCTGGTCTCTCCGATTGAGGGCGATCCGCCGCAGGATCCCAACGCCATGGTCGTGCAGTGGGAGCCTGTGCCCGCGCCCAACGGCAGCCCGATCATCGGATACCAGGTCCTCGTCGTGCGCCCGGACACCGGCATCGACGCGCTCCCCAAGGTCACTCTCGACGTGATGATGCCAGCTGACGCATCCAGCCTCGCCGTGCCGCCCGGCTTCCTCGAGCCCGACACCGACTACGAGTGGGAAGTGCTGGCGATCGAGTCGAGCGGCAACCAGACGCTGTCATCGTCCACCTTCACCACCGGTGGCTGAAGCACCCGCCGAAGGCGACCGACGGCGCCCCTGGCTCCAGTGAACGCTGGCATGTCCCGCTCCGGCAGCTCGTCGATGGTGCCCGATTGCCCGGCGACGGTGCGAGTCTGATGCGGTGACCAGGGATCAGGTTCTGGAGCTGTGCTCGAGCCTCTCGGGTGCGGTCGAGGACTACCCGTTCGGCGACGAGGTCGCCGTCTTCAAGGTCGGCGGCAAGATGTTCGCGTTGGTGATGCTCGCCGGAGAGTCCGGCAGCGTGACCCTGAAGTGCGACCCGGTCTGGGCTGTCGAGCTGCGGGAGATCCACGCCGCGGTTCGTCCCGGGTATCACACGAACAAGCGCCACTGGAACACTGTCGACCTCGACGGCACCGTGGACGACCGGGATCTCCAGGCGATGATCGAGCACTCCTACGAGCTCATCGTCAGTCGACTGCCACGGCGCGAACGAGCTCGCCTGCCCGAACAGTGACGGCCATGCGCCAATGCCTCGACGCGTGGCCGCTGTTGATGCCGGCCCGCCGGCGACGCGACGGTGTGCGTGGAGCAGTGGCTAGAAGAACGCTCCGTTGCGCTCGCGTCCGACGTAGGAGGCGCCGTTGACGACGAACTGGCCGTCGGGATCAGACTGGAAGTGGAACCCGGTGGTGAGGTTCGTTGCGTCCCAGTGGACCGTGGCGGCACCTGTGACGAAGCTGCCGCTGAAGCCCAACGCCTCGTCGTCGACGCGCACGCGTTCTCCACCGCCAGCCCATTGCACGTCGAACGTGGCCACTGCGGAGTCGCCGAAGTTGTCGGTCAGCGAGGTGGCGACGTCGTGCATGTCGAACATGCGCGAGTCCTCGACGAACAGACGCGCCTCGCCGCGGCTGGAGTGCCTGGTGACCGTCTGGTCAGGGATGGCCACCGTCCAAAAGACACCGTCCGGGAACGGGACGATCCCCGGGTTGAAGTCGAAGCGCTGGACGCCCGACGAGCCGACCGGCCCGTCATAGAGATCGAGTCATATGAACCCGAACGTGCCGCTTCGGCGAGTGTCGTCGACGGTGAGGTAGTCACCTTGCATGAAGCGCATGTCGGCGTCGAAGAACCAGGTTTTGCCGTCATTGCCGATCCCCGTCCCTTGGACCTGGCAGAGCCCGATGTCGCCCTTGAAGTCGGTGATCACCGACGGCTCGTGACCCTCACCGGGGGCGCTCGGCAGGAACAGCCGGAACGGCGCCAACGCCGGATCGCCTGCGATCGGCTTCGGTCTCGCCGTGCCGCCCGTCGAGGGGCCGCCGGCGGCCGCCAACGACTGGTCAGCCAACGTGCCGAACGCGGCAAGCCCCACACCGCCGGCCCCGACGGCGCGAAGGAAGTCACGTCGGGTTCGACCGCCGTGAAGCAGGTGATGGGGGGTACCAGCGATCGAGCCGCGAGCCGGCCGCACCCCGTCGACGAACCGACCACGCACCATGGCGACCCCCTTCGTCGTTCCCGGGGAGATCCTCCACCCACGCGAAACATCCCGTCAAGGTCCTCCCGTGCGCGAAGGGATTCGCGTTGCCGCGCAGCGAACTGTCACCGGACAGGATCCTCGACAACCTCATGCACTATTGGCTCCCGCGCACCGCGGCGTCGAGTGCCCGGTTGTACTGGGAGAGCCTGCACGACCTCACCCGCTGGCTCGAAGGACCACTCGAACAACGTGACCACGTCGACGCGCCGGCCGGCTGCAGCGTGTTCCCCTACGAGCTTCAGCGAAACTCCAGGCGCTGGGCCGAGCGGCGCCTCGGCAACGTCGTCTACTGGAACGAACCCGAACGAGGCGGCCACTTCGCCGCCTTGGAACAGCCGGCACTGTTCGTCGTCGAGGTGACGACCTTCTTCGCCCTCGTCAGATAGCGCGCCCTCTGTGATATCGACCGAACGGCCTGGAACAGCGCGTCCGTACCGTGCGTAGCTGGAGCGTGCTGGCTCGACCGCAGTAGTGAGTCCGGTCAAGGCGGGAGCGACCTACATGCCCATCGGTGCTCTCCTGCCGTTGGAGGCGACATGACGTTCGGTAGCGGCCTTCAGTGCGCGAGGGCGGTCGTAGTCGTGGCATCAATCGCAAGGGCGCCCGCCGCGCACTCGGCAACGTCGTCACCTGGTCCGACGAGGATCGGCACGGCAAAGGACGCCGTCTCGGACACCCGCCGCCGCGGATGCCCGGCTGCGCCGCGAACAGCCGGGATTACACTTAGCCTCGATCCACGCTCAAAAAAATGGGGTTGGGTTGAGCGCCGCAGGTGAGCAGTCGGTGGGTCGAGGCGCACCGGCGCACCTGGAGGTCCATGGGCGGTAGATCGCCGGGGCGAGCAGGCCTTGGCGCCGTTTGCCGCTGTACGAGAGCAATACATC
>CAVRCY010000006.1:0-709385 GCA_963719775.1 uncultured Acidimicrobiia bacterium | reverse complement strand
GACGCCCCACACCACGAAGAAGGGTACATTGGGGCGCCCGGCGAAAGAGGTCGACAGAACTTGGTGCTGTAGAGCCCGCAAGTGAGCCTGACCCGGATCGTTTCTGGTGCCCCACACTGTGGCTACGAGCACGCGTAGCAGTGTCATGACGAATTCAACGGTCCTTCGCCGTGGCGTCTGGAGCCAGTGATGGAGGTCGTCATTGCTCGATGCGGTGGACTCGATGTCCACAAAGCGACCGTCGCCGCGTGCGTGCGTGTCCAGGGGCCGAACGGGCACATCACGCAACAGGTGCGGACGTTTGGGACCACGACGGGGCAGTTGCAGGCGCTGGTGGTCTGGCTGCAGGATCACGGCGTCACGGATGTCGCGATGGAAGCGACGGGCGTGTTTTGGAAACCGGTGTGGCATGTGCTCGAGCCGCACGTGCACTTGCGGCTGGTGAATCCCCGCGACATCCGCCGCGTCCCCGGTCGGAAGACGGATGTCAGTGATGCCGCGTGGATCGCGCAGCTGCTCCAATGTGGGCTGCTGCGCAGCAGCTTCGTCCCGCCGCGGGACATTCGAGAGCTCCGGGATTTGACCCGCGCGCGGGCCACGCTGGAGCAGCAGACCACCGCCGTGGCGAATCGGATCCATAAGGTGCTGGAGGATGCGAACATCAAACTGGGCACGGTCGCGACGGACATCCTGGGGACGTCCGGCCGCGCCATGCTGCAGGCGTTGGTCGAGGGCGAGACCGACCCCACGCGCCTGGCCGATTTGGCGGTCGGCAAACTGCGCGTGAAAATCCCCGCGTTGCAAGAAGCGCTGCAGGGCGCGCTGACGGCGCATCATCGCTTTTTGTTGCACCGCCTGCTGACCCAACTCGCGTTTCTCGAAGACGAGATCAGCAGCTTCAATCGGCAGATCGCGGAGGCGACCGCCCCTTTTGCGGCGATGCTGACGCGCCTCGACGCGATCCCGGGGATCGCGCGCCGGGCGGCCGAGAACCTCCTGGCGGAAGTGGGGCCTGACATGACGCCGTTCGCCACCGCCGCGCATCTGGTCTCCTGGGCCGCGATCTGTCCGGGCCAGCATGAATCGGCCGGACGGTCGCAGGGCGGGACCATCCGCAAAGGCAATCGCTGGCTCCGCCGCACGCTCGGCCAGGCCGCGTGGTCCGCGCGCAACAAGAAGAACAGTTACGCCGCGGCCCAGTTTCGCCGACTCGCGGCCCGGCGCGGGCGAAAGCGGGCCATCATCGCCGTCGCGCATAGTCTCCTGGTCGCCGTGTACTACATCATTCGTGACGGCGTGGAGTACCACGACCTCGGCGCCGCTCACTTTGACCGCCTCGCGCCTGACAGCTCACGCGGATGCTCGTCAAACGATTGGAACGTCTTGGTCACAAAGTCACCTTGGAAGGCCGCTGCGTGACAGATCTTCGTAGCAGCTGAGGGGTTAGGGCGACGGTCCCTTGTCGCGGGACCGTCGCCCGTTCCGTCAATTCTGGTGCGTGAATGGCCCTGCCGTCGTGGGGTTGCCACTCGCGTCTGTCGAGGTGACGTAGGTACTCGTAGGCCACCCCGTTTGAGCCGGTAAAGGTCATCGAGTGGCTCGTCACCAGCGTCGCGTTGGTGTACGTCCCGCAACAGCTGAAGGACACGACGCTGTCCGAGGGCTCGTCGGTCGTCCAGCTGATTTTGAATTTGGTGCCTTTCAGCTTCGGCTGACCACGCTGGTGATCACCGGCCCCGTGGTGTCGCCCGAGCCGCCGCCGCCGCACAGTTGCGAGTCGACCCCGACCTCATCCCACGCCGCTGCGACGTTGCCGCGAAGCTACCCGCGACCGCGATCGTGGACGCGCGCGCGGCGCAGAAGTTCGCCGTCGCCGGCAGCGCCGTGAACCCGAGATGGGCGATGTCTGGCCGCCGCTTCGATCTGCGCCTCGCCGAGGCCCGCCACGCCCGTGCCCTGGCGGCCCGGGTTCGCGTTCTGGCCGCCGTGGACCAGCAGGTAGAACCAGTGGTTCGCGATGCCGCTGTTGATGTGGACGCCCCCGTTGTCGCCGGTGCCCGTGTAGCGGTCGGCGTAGTGCGAGGGGTCGCCGTCCTCGTTGGGGTTTGCCATGTTGCGGATGCCGTTGGCGCCCGGCGTGATGTCCTCGC
Source organism: uncultured Acidimicrobiia bacterium (assembly GCA_963719775.1). GTDB lineage: Bacteria > Actinomycetota > Acidimicrobiia > Acidimicrobiales > Ilumatobacteraceae > JALZMG01. Next base: position 707,235 of record CAVRCY010000006.1, on the reverse strand, counting down.
CGATCGTCCAGTTGCCGTTGCCGTAGTAGAACTCGATGGCCGTCCCCATGATGTCGGAGAACGCCTCGTTGAGCGCGCCCGACTCGTTCTGGTACACCAGGTTGCTCGTGGCTTCGGTGACACCGTGGCTCAGCTCGTGCCCGACGACATCCAGGTCGCCCGAGAACTCGATGAACGAGATGCCATCGCCGTCGCCATAGATCATCTGGGTGCCGTTCCAGCCGGCGTTGTTGTAGTTGCGGCCGACGTGCACGGATGAGCGCATCCCCTGGGGATAGCGCTGCAACCAGTTGAAGCTGCGCCGCGTCCGGTAGTAGCGTGTCGGTGACGTTGGCGTAGAAGTGTGCGTCCACCATGGCCGGCTGTCCCGGCGACGTGCGGCCCGCGGTGTTCCAGACGTCATCCGCATCGGCGCCGAGCACGCCTGGGAGCGTCTGCCGGTTCCGGGCGTCATAGGTGTCGATGCGCCGGTCGGAAGCCACCAACTGCATCGGTAGCTGCCGCTGCCATCGGTCGTGAGCCCGGTCAGGTCCTTGGTGTCGCCCATGACGCCGAGGCGCGCTGCCGGTGGCGAAGCCGTCGTACTCGTTGACGACCTCGCCGGTCTCCGCGTCCACCCAGGTGAACCAGCGGCTGTCGGTGGCCCGACCTCGACGCGATAGAAGTAGCGGCCGGTGTCGGGGCGAATCATCAGGTCGGACTGCCACTCGCCGGAGAGGGCGGGCCCCGCGCGGCGGCAATGGCCTGCGCCTGCGCGGGGCCGAGGCGGATGGCACCCGCCGGTCGCACTTCGGGGTAGTGGGCACCGATCACCGCCGTGCGCACGCCGGCATTGTCCGTGTAGATGCGTGAGTTGGCCGCCCAGCACCTCCGCGCTGCCCACGAACTTGCCGGTACCGCTCGGCGGATACCCGTGCCGCGCTGCCCGGCCTCGCGGGCCACCAGCCGCATGTCGGCCGGAACGGCGAACGCCGCCGCGTCCGGTCCCGTGAGTGCGCGGAAACCGGATCGTCCCTGGCCTTGCGCCTGCGGCGACTGTGCGCCGAGCAGGGCCACACCGATTGTCACCGCCACCAAAAGGGGCTGACCGACGCTCCTGACCTGGCCATCTTCGTCATTCGAATCCTCGTTCCCTGAGGGGTTCAGTCAAGATCGTCTATGTCACACGGGTCGTTATTGGTTCATTAACAGACTTTAATGAGCGATATAACTGGCCAATCGGTGGAAGGGTGTGCAGTTGCGGACCGGCACCAGAAGGTCACGCGGGCAACTTAAGGGCGCGATCGTGATGACCAGCCCGATTCAGGACTACTTCATCCGCGCCGATCGCCCGCCGGCCGGGCCGGCGATGACGGCTGCAGATCTCCTGGAACGCCTCAAGGCAGAGAACGTCGGCGACGAATCGGATCGGAACACCCACAACGTCATCGCCGAGACTCCGGGCACCGATCCCGCGCTGGGCTCCGAAGTGGTGATGGCGGGCGCGCACGTCGACTCGTGGCATTCCGCCACCGGGGCCACCGACAACGCGGATGGCGTGGCGACGGTGATGGAGGCCCCGCGCATCCTGAAAGCGCTCGGAGGCCGCGACGCACCATCCGGATCGCCCTGTGGGCCGGCAAGGAACAGGCCGAGGGCACGCAGATGACGACCTTCGGCCGGGTGAACCGGCTGACGCCGACGCGCTGCAGGAGCAGCCTGATCATCCGCTCGGTGACGACGAAGTCCGTGATCGCCCCGCCGCGCAGGGGACGAACAGCGACGATGTAGCCGGGCGTGCGGCCGATCATCTGCCACGCCTCGCGCCCCGTCGCCAGCACCTCGCCGGTCTGACGGTTGAGGGCGATCACCGACGGCTCGTTGAGCACGATGCCGCGCCCCTTCATGTAGACGAGGGTGTTGGCCGTGCCGAGGTCGATCGCCAGATCTCGTGCCATTACGGGTGCACCGAGTCAAGCATCCCGGTCGTCGTCTGTCGCGTTGGGCGGAGGTGTGGGCTCGACATCCTCCTCGAGCTGCTGGACCTGATCGACGACCGGTCGGCGCGCCTCGGACGACAACGCGCCGATGTGACGCTGGAAGTCCGCCACGCCATCGGGGTTGCGGGTCCTGCGCATCCACAGCACGACGGCGGCGACGACCACGACGACGGCGGCGACGACGATGACGATGATCAGCGGGTCACAAAACGGTCCCGGCACCACGGATCGGCGTGGCCCCCGTGCCCCACGCGCTGCCGTCGCGCCAGGTCTCGTGCTTCCAAATCGGCACCGACGCCTTCAGCGTGTCGATGCCGTAACGCGCCGCCTCGAAGGCCTCCGGCCGGTGCGGCGACGAGACGGCCACGAGGACCGAGGATTCCCCGATCTCCAGCCGCCCCGTGCGGTGGATCAGAGCGATCCGGCCGATCGTCGGCCAGCGCCCCCGGACCTCGGCGGCGATCGCCGCCAGGCGCGGGCCGACCTCCTCGTCGTACGCCTCGTAGACCAGATGGTCGACGCCCTCGCGACCCTCGGCGTGGTCCCGGACGGTGCCGCTGAACACGACGACGGCACCACAGTCAGGACGCTGCGCCCAGGCGTAGACGTCACCGACGGACAGCTCGTCCGCGGTGAGCGCCAGCCAGTCGTCCCCGCGCTCGGGCGGATCGGCGTTGCGGTGCACGGGCCGCATCGTAGCCCTGAGCATCGCTCAGCCGACCGCCGCCGAACGGCCGTCAACCACCCTGTCGCGACGCAACATTGCCCGCCCACCCGACGCAACATTGCCCGCCCAACCGACGCAACATTGCCCACCCACCCGACGCAACTCTGCCCACCCACCCGACCCGCGCCGGGCCGATGTCCTGGCTACGCTCCGGCCACGTGGAACCAGGACCGTTGCCGCCGCACGAGCGCTCGTGGCGGCACCCCTCGGAGCTCGGCCCACCCGCACACGAGCCGACGACGACCGGCGGCCGCGTGCTGATCCTCTCCACGGCGACGCTCGGACTGCTCCTCGTCGGCGTGCTGGCCCTCAGCATGACGCCTCGGCGCTCCGGTTCGCCGGCCACCGCCAACTCCACACTGTCGTCCTTCCGGGCCGCCTCGGCCTCGCTGACGTCGGTCAGCCAACCAGTCCTGCCGCTCGTCACACCGGTCGGCGACGACGGCTGGGGCGTCACGACGGCCGACGCGCTGGCGGGTGCCAGCGGGCAGTTCGTGCAAGTCCGCCTGCCGACCGGTGAGATCATCGAGGTCGAGGTCGTCGGCAGGGACGGCGACCTGGCGCTCGTCTCGCTCCCACCCGACAGCGAGGCGGAGCCCTACGAGCTGGCGACGGCGACACCACGGCCGACCGACACGGTCGTGGTGGGGACCGACCAGCAGCTGGTCGTGACGATGGACGAGCTGGCCCACGTCGACGTCGACGAGGCGACGCCCGTGCTCGACGACGACGGCCGACTCATCGGGCTGTGCACCGGCGAGCGCGACGCCCGCTGGGTGATGCCGGTCGACACGCTGCCGACCGACCCGACGACGACGTCGACGTCGCCATCGACGTCGCAGCCGATCAGGACGTCGACGACCTCAGCCGTGATCGTGGCACCATCGACCAGCCCGACGACCGCTCGGCCAACGACGCCGTCGACGGTGGCCCCGACGACCCCGGTGACCTCGACCCCGACCTCGACCACGCGCCCGATGACCACGTCGACGACGGCGTCCACATCGTCGACGACGACCACGACGATCAAGCCCGCCGGCGGCGCCACCGACGGATCAGACTGACGACCACCGCTCCGACGCCGAGCGTCGCGGCGACCATCGCCGTGAGCGCCAGCTCCTGACGGCGCTTCGGCGTGACCATCGTCCACCAGCGGCCCTCGGTGCCCTCCACGTAGGCCTGCTCGTTGGTCACGGTGGGCACCCAGCCATGGGCCTTCAGCCGGTCGTTGGCCACCAGCCACGGTTCACGCGTGTAGCCGCGCAGGCCCGGCGGGATCGGCCCCCGCTGGAAGCGCCACCGCAGGTTGCTGACGACCTCGGCGAGGCGGTCGGGCAGCTTGACCCGCGGACCCTTGCCGGTCAACGCCCGCACACGTTCGGCGGGAACCCACCCATCCGGCGCCACGTTGAACACGCCATCGAGGCGCTCCACGACGGCCATCGCGACGGCCGACGCGAGATCGTCGAGGTGCAGGAACTGCGCCGCCGGATCATCCTCGCCGAAGCGTTGCCCGAGCCCGGCGGCGAGAGCACGGGCCAGCGAGGACGAGCCGTCGGCGGCCATCGCCACCACCGGTCGCAGCACCGTGACCGAGCGGCTCGGCGCCGAGCGGCGCCAGCGGTCGACCATCGCCTCCACTGTCGCCAGCTGCCGGGCGTAGACGAACTCGACGTCGGGGCGCAGGATGGCCTCCTCGGTGAGCGGCACGGGGTTGTTGGCGTAGGCCCCGTAGACCATCGCCGAGGAGACCAGGACGACGTGCGTAGCTCGTCGCTCGGTGGCATCCTGCAGCATCACCGCGGCGCCCTCGGTCACGCTCTCGCGCCGTCGGGCCCGCAGGTCGTGATCGCCGGCCCCGAGGTGGACGACCACGTCGCACGCCGTCGGCGTGCCCTCGGTCACGCCGGGCTCGGCGGCGAGGAGGGCCAGGACCCGCGTCCCCAGGTTGGCCTCGGCGCCCGTCACGTGGACGCGCAGCGGGGCGGCCACCGGTTCGAGCGCCATCGCGAGCGACGATAACCGGGTCGCGGCTCCTAGCATCGACCCATGGCCGAAGGTCCACCCGAACGGCGAGACGAGCCCCCGGACGACCCGTTCTCGGCCCTCCCCATGTTCGGCGACCTGGCCAAAGCGCTGGCCGGCCAGGGTCCGTTGAACTGGGATGCCGCCCGCCAGTTCGCCCAGTTGGGAGCGACCGGCGGCGCGCCGGAGGCCAACGTCGATCCGGCCGTCAGGCTGGCCATCGCCGACCTGGCGCGCATCGCATGGTTCCACGTCGCCGAGGTCGTCGGCTCCGACGCCGCCGCCCCCGAGCCGCAGGTGGTCACGCGTGGCCAATGGGCCAGCGGAACACTCGACGCCTACCGCCACCTGTTCACCGAGATGGCGACGGCGCTGGGCACACCCGCCGAGGCCGACGAGACCGACGCGGCGGCCGATCCGATGATGGCGATGATGGCCGGCCTGTCGAAGATGATGGCGCCGGCGATGCTCGGCATGGCCGTCGGCTCGATGGTCGGTCGCCTGGCGACGCGGGCGTTCGGCATCCATGATCTGCCGATCCCCCGCCAGCCGTCGACAGTGACGCTCTTCCGGGCAACATCGACGAGTTCGCCGGCGCTTGGGAGATCCCCACGGACGAGATGCGGCTGTGGGTGCTGGCCCACGAGCTGGCCGGCCACTCGCTGTTCGCCGCGCCGCACATCAGCGCCACGTTGACCGACCTCGTGCGCCAGCACGTCGGTGGGTTCCGACCCGATCCCAACGCCGTCGCCGATCGGCTCGGCGAGCTCGACAGCGGCGCCGCCGATCCCATGGCCGCGCTGCAGCAGGCGCTCGGCGACCCCGAGGTGCTGCTCGGCGCGGTCACGTCGCCGGCACAGCAGGCGCTGCGACCCCGCCTCGACGCGCTCGTCGCCGTGGTCGTCGGCTACACGGACTGGATCGTCGACGCCGTCGCCGTGCGCATCGTCGGCGGCAACGCCCTGCGGATCGCCGAGGCGGTCCGCCGCCGACGGGTCGAGACGTCGGCCAGCGACTCGTTCGTCGAGCAGCTGCTCGGCATCCGCCTCGGCGAGGACCAGGTGGCCAGGGGCAAGGCGTTCGTCCAGGGCGTCGTCGACCGCGCTGGCGACCGAGGCTTGGCGCCGTTGCTGCAGCGTGCCGACGCCATCCCGACGCCCGAACGAGCTCGACGCGCCGGGCCTCTGGCTGGCGCGCCTCGAGGAGAGCTGAACGATCAGCGCCGCGAACCGGGCGGCGGCGGCGGCAGCGGCGGCGTGTGCCCGGGTCGGTCGGCGGCCCGCCGGCGCGGGCGACGGATGGCCATCGCCCGCGACCCCATCACGTAGTTGACGAGCGCGGCAGCGCTGACCAGCCCGACGATCAGGAAGCCGAGCGGGCCCGGGATCACGATGAGCACCGGGATCAGCCCGGCGATCGCCCACGCCAGTTGGAAGTGCGTCTCGAACTGGGCGAACGCTCGGCCGCGGTTGGCTTCCGGCGCATCGCGCTGGACGATGCTCTCGAAGGCCAGGCGGCCGATCGAGCTGGTGAAGCTGAGCACCATGGCGAGCCCCACGCCGGCGGCGACGCCTCCGAGCGCGGCGGCGAGGATGCCGCCCACCGCCGACAGGGCCAGTGCGACGACGAGCATCAGCTCCTCGTGCAAGGCCCGCCGGACGGCCGGCGCGATCAGGTTGCCGACCATCGTCGAGAGCGCCGACAGACCGACGGCCAGCGCGAAGTAGAGCGTGCCAGCCGACTGCGTCCGCAGCCAGAACGCCAGGAGGAAGAACAAGAACCCCACGCAGGCCCGCAGCATCAGCATCGCTGCGGCGGCCAGACGGAGACGTCGGGAGTGCAGCTGGACCCGCTCCGCCGGCTGCTCGGGCTTGGCGGCGACCACGTCGGCAGGCATTCGCGAGGCGCTGACGAGGGCGACGACGAACAGGGCACCGGAGTAGATCAGCGGCCCCCAACCTTGGACCGGCGTGAGCTGGAGGATGGCGGCGGGGATGACGGCGAGAAACCCCGTCAGGCCAGCGATCACGCCGAGCTTCGAGTTGGCCTCGACGAGCTCGGCCTCGGTGCGCACGACGGACGGCACGAGGGCTTGCTTCGACACGATGTACGTCTTCTGCAGCACGAGCGCGGCGAAGACGAGCGGGAAGAGCGCCAGGTTGTCGATGAACATCGCCATCAGCACGGCCAGGACGACGCGTGCCGCAGCGACGAGCTGGATCACGGTGCGCCGGCCGCCGGCGGCGCGGTCGATGACCGGGCCGATCAGCGGGGCGATGACCAGGAACGGCGCGAAGCTGATGACGAGGAACAGCAGAACCCGGCCGCGAGCCGCGCTGGGATCGATCGAGAGGAACAGGGAATCGGCCAGCGCCACGACCATCGCCGCGTCGCCGCCCATCATGGCTGCGTGGGTGATCGCCAGTCGCCGGAACTTCGACATCGGGACGGCGGCCGCCACGACGTGGAGGCTAGGGACATCGGCGGATCGGTCGGTGCTTCCCGCGACGATGTCGAGAACGGGCGGCCAGCATCGACGTCACGGACATGAAGACCTCACAGATCCTCGCCACCGGACTCGGCCTCGTCGAGTCACCTCGCTGGCACGACGACCGGCTGTGGTTCGCCGACTGGTCGGCGCGGCCGCATCCTCACCGTCGACGTCGCGGGCAACGTCGAGACGGTCGCCGAGGTGGCGTCCATCCCGTTGTGCATCGGCTTCCTTCCCGGCGGTGAACTACTGGTCGTCGCCGGAGACGGCAGGGTGCTGCGCCGCCGGCCGGACGGCTCGCTCGTGACGCACGCCGACCTGACCGCAGTGTCGCACGTTCCCCTGGAACGACGTCGCCGTGACGCGCAGTGGCAACGCCTATGTCGGCAACATCTGCTTCGACTTCCCGGACGGCGAGTTCGCGCCCGGGATCCTCGCCCTCGTCAGCCCGGAGGGGGCCGTGCGGCAGGTCGCCGACGACCTGCACTTCCCGAATGGCATGGTCGTCACGCCGGATGACTCGACCCTGATCGTCGCCGAGTCCTACGGCGGCCGGCTCACCGCCTTCGACATCGACGGCGACGGCGGCCTGTCAGGGCGACGGGTCTGGGCCGAGCTGCCCGGCAGCGCCCCCGACGGCATCTGCCTCGACGGCCACGGCGACGTCTGGTACGCCGACGTGCCGGCGCAGCACTGCCGCCGCGTCCGCGAAGGCGGCGATGTGCTCGACACGGTCGAGCTCGACCGCGGGTGCTTCGCCTGCGCCGTCGGCGGACCCGACAACGAGACACTGTTCATCACCGCCGCCGAGTACCCGGGCGTCTTCATCGACGGGCCCGGGAGTGGCCAGGTGGTCGCCGTCTCCCTCGCCACCAACAACGCCGAAAGGATGAACATGAGCAGCTTGGACCGACAGTTCACCGCGACGATGCAGAAGAGCCCGAGTCCGGGCGGGTGGACCTACGTCGTCATGGCGGGTTCCGCCGAGTACTTCGGGACGCGCGGCCTCGTGAAGGTGCGCGGCACCATCGACGGCCAGCCGTTCCGCAGCTCGTTCATGGCCCTCGGCGACGGCACGCACAAGCTCCCGATCAAGGCCGACGTGCGCGAGGCGATCTCGAAACAGGCCGGAGACACGGTCACCATCCACCTGACCGAGCGCCTCGAGGACTGACGGCGGCTAGCCGGCGATGTCGGCGGGTCGGCCGTTGCCGCGCTCGTACTTGTACCCGAGACCGCGGATCGTGACGATGTGCGTCGGGTTCGACGGATCCGGCTCGATCTTCGAGCGCAGCCGCTTGACGTGGACGTCGAGCGTCTTGGTGTCGCCCACGTAATCGCTTCCCCACACACGATCGATCAGCGTGTCCCGCGGAAGCACCCGCCCGGCGTTGGCCAGCAGCACGTGCAGCAGCTCGAACTCCTTGAGCGGCAGGGCGACCGGCTCGCCGCCGATGCTCACGGTGTGCTCGTCGGGGTCGAGCGACACGTTGCCGACCGTGACGGCCGCCGGCCCCAGCTCGCCGGCCTGGTCGCTCGGAGCCCTGCGCATGACGGCGCGCATCCGCGCGACCAGCTCGCGCAGCCGGTACGGCTTCGTGACGTAGTCGTCGGCGCCGACCTCGAGGCCGACGACCGTGTCGATCTCGGCCCCCTTTGCCGTCACCATGATGATCGGGACCTGGCTGCGCTTGCGGAGCTGGCGGCACACATCGATGCCGCTGATGCGCGGCAGCATGACGTCGAGCAGGACGAGGTCGGGTTTGACGATGTCGAAGCGGTCGAGCGCCTCGAACCCGTCCATCGCCACCTCGACGTGGAACCCTTCGCGGCGCAGCCCGATCGACAACGCCTCGACGAAGCTCGCCTCGTCCTCGACCACCAACACAACTGGAGCGGTCATTGTCGTTCACTGCCTCCTGGGTTGCGCCGGCACCGACGGAGGCGACGGGGATGCGCAGCACGAAGGTCGAGCCTTCGCCCTCCTGTGAGGACACCAGCACCTCGCCGCGGTGGTTCGTGGCGACATGGCGCACGATGGCCAGGCCAAGGCCGGTGCCGCCGGTGTCCCGGCTGCGCGCCTTGTCCACCCGGTAGAAGCGCTCGAAGATCCGGTCGTGATCGCCGGCCGGGATGCCGATGCCGTGGTCGGCGACCATCAGCTCCGCCCAGGTGCCCTCGACGCGGACGCGGACCTGCACGCTGGCACCCGGCTCGCTGTACTTCACGGCGTTCTCGACGATGTTGCCGAGCGCCGAGACGAGCTGGCGGCGATCGCCGTTGACACGCACGCCGGTTGGCAGCTCGAGCACGGTGATCTCGATCTGCCGCTTCTCGGCCAGTGCCCGGGCCCGCGCCACGGCGTCGTCGACGATGTCGACGATGTCGATGAGGTCGCGCAACGGTTCCTCACCGAGCTCGATCCGCGAGAGCTCCAGCAGGTCGTCGATGGTGCGCGACACGCGCAGCGCCTCGTCCACCATGCGATCCGCGACGCGATGGACCACATCCAGGTCGTCCTCCTCGGCCAGCGCCTCGGCCAGGACGGCCAGTGCGCCGACTGGGGTCTTCAGCTCGTGGCTGATGTTGGCGACGAAGTCGGTGCGCACCGCATCGACCCGCCGGCGCTCGCTGACGTCCTCGATCGTGGCGACGGCGCCCCCGCCGTCGAGCGGTGACGAGGTGACGACGACGGCCAAGCGCGGCGGGCCGTACAGCTCGAGGTCCTGCCGCGAGGGCTCCCCGTCCAACGCCTTGGCCAGCAGCCGCTCGACGGTGTCGTCGACGAGCAGGCCCATGTGCGTGCCGGCGAGCCCGCCAGCGGCGCGATTGCGGTAGTGGATGCGCCCGTCGCACCGGCGACGACGACACCGAGGCTGAGCCGGTCGATGACGTCGTTCCACAGCGGTCCGCGAGGCGTCGTCGGCGCCGGCGCAACCCTCGGCGACGGCTCGGGAACCGCCGGCGGAGGCGACGGGGCCGGCGGCGCGGCGACCGCGGGTGCCGATCCCGGGCGCGTCAACACCCACGTGAGAGCAGCGGCGGTCACGGCGCTGACCACGGCGACGACGACGGTCAGCACCATCCACTCACCCCGTCATTCCAAGTCGCTGGCGGCGGCCCGGGTGTTGAAGCGAGCGGCGCCGTCGTGTTCCGGCATCCAGCCGGTGACGAGGAAGCGGACCCGCTCGCCGATGTTCACGGCGTGGTCGCCGATGCGCTCGTAGAAGCGGGCCACGACGGCCAGCTGGACGGCCACCTGGAGGTCGAGCTTCTCCCCCGAGTGGCTCTCGAAGATGGCCGCCACGAACTGCCGCTGCAGGTCATCGAGGTAGCCGTCCATGTCCCAGAGCGCGGCGGCCCGCACCGCGTCGCTGGCCATGTAGGACTCGGTGGCTTCGCGGAAGAGCTGGCGAGCCTGGTCACCCATCTTCTGGATGATGCCGCGCAGATCGAGGATCGAGCCGGTGCCCGTAGATGCGCCGCGCCGCTTTGCAGATGTTCACCGCCAGGTCGGCCGATCGCTCGATCTCGGCGATGATCCGCAGCGCGGCGACCACCTGGCGCAGGTCGCTGGCCACCGGCGACTGCAGCGCCAGCACCTGGTAGCAGCGTTCTTCCAGGGCGACAGACTTGGCGTCGACCTCGTCGTCGGCGAGGATCATGTACTCGGCGCCCTCGAGGTCCTGCCCGAGCAGGATCTCGGTCGCCCGGGGGATGCTCTCCGTGACGCCGGCGGCCAGCTTGGCGATCTCCTGGCGGATCCCGTCGAGCTCGCGGTGGAACTCCGATCGGAGGTCGCCGTGCGGGTCCGGCTCCTGGACGACGGCGTCGGTGCGATCGGTCGTCATCCGAACCGCCCCGTAACGTACTGCTCGGTGCGCTCGTCGTCGGGGTTGGAGAACATCTTGTTCGTCGGGTTGTACTCGACCAGCCGGCCGGTGCGGCGATCGCTCTCCGGGTTGATCTCCGTGGTGAAGAACGCCGTGCGGTCGCTGACCCGGGCCGCCTGCTGCATGTTGTGGGTGACGATGACGATGGTGTACTTCGTCTTGATCTCCTGCATCAGCTCCTCGATGCGAGCCGTGGCGATCGGGTCGAGGGACGAGCACGGTTCGTCCATCAGGATCACCTCGGGTTCGACGGCGATGGCGCGGGCGATGCACAGCCGCTGCTGCTGCCCGCCCGACAGACCGAGCCCGGATGCCTTCAACCGGCCCTTCACCTCGTCCCACAGCGCGGCACCCTTGAGCGAGCGCTCGACGATCACGTCGAGCTCCCCCTTCTTCTTGACGCCCGCGAGGCGTGGGCCGTAGGCGACGTTGTCGTAGACGCTCTTGGGGAACGGGTTCGGCTTCTGGAACACCATGCCGATGCGCCGCCGCACCTCGGTGGCGTTGACGCCGCTGTCGTACAGGTTGACCCCGTGGTAGTTGACGACGCCCTCGACCTTGGCGATGTCGATGAAGTCGTTCATCCGGTTGAGACAGCGCAGGACCGTCGTCTTGCCGCATCCGGACGGACCGATGAACGCCGTGATCTCGTGCTGGTGCACGTCCATGGTCACGTCCTGGACGGCGCGGAAGTCGCCGTACAGCACGCTGAGGTCGTCGATGTCGAACACGATCTGCTCGGTGCCAGGAGCCTTCGGGTGATCTGCGGCCTCCGTCGAGAGATCGAGGGGGGAGCTTCTGTCATCGCGGTGATCCTCGGGGTGCTCTGGCGGGTGGTCGTCTGATCGGTCACGGTGTGCTCACCCTTCAATCATGTTCCGACGCGGCGCTTCTCGAAGCGGTTGCGCAGCAGGATGGCGGCGGCGTTGAAGAACAACACCAGGACGAGGAGCACGAGGCCGGCGGCGGCGGCGGCATTCGACCAGCCGACCTCCGAGCCGGGCGGATCAGGTCGGCCCGACCACTGGAAGATCAGGAACGGCAGGGCGGTGAAGCGATCGGTCAACCCCGTCCGGGGCAGCAGGCCGGCGACAGCGCCGATGATGATCAGCGGTGCCGCCTCCCCCAGGGCACGGGCGATCGACAGCACCGTCCCCGTGAGGATCCCAGGCGCGGCGTACGGCAGGACGTGGTCCCGCGTGACCTCCCACCGGGAGGCCCCGACGCCGTACCCGGCATCGCGAATGCCCTGCGGGACCGCCCGGATGGCCTCCATCGAGGTGATGATCACGATCGGGAGCACGAGGACCGCCATGGTCAACCCGGCGGCGATGACGGTCTTGCCGGAGGTGACCGGTTCCAGCCACTCGACGAAGATGATCAGGCCCAGCACGCCGTAGATGACGGCCGGCACGCCGGCCAGGTTGCGGATGTTGACGAGGATGGCACGCGTCAAGCGATTCGTCGCCGTCGCATAATCCTCGAGGTAGATCGCGGCTCCGATCCCGAGCGGGATGGCCACGATGACGACGCCGACGCCAATGAAGAACGAGCCGTACAACCCGGGGAAGATGCCCGTCGTCTGCGGATCGGAGCCGATCGTGCCGGTGATGAAGTCGAGCCCCTGCTCCTGGAACACCGGAACGGATTCGGTGATCAACTGCGCAACCAGCACGAAGAGGATGAGCATCGTGACGCCCATGGCGAGGAGCAGCAGGACCAGGAGCACGAGTCCCTTGACGTCGCGGTCGCGGCGCGTCAGCGAGGCCGTGACGACCTCGCGGGCGGTGGCGCCCGCCGAGGCCGGTGTCATGAGAGCCATGGGCGACGTGTCCCTTCCGGTCAGTACTTCTGGCGGACGCGCTGCACGAAGCGGTCGCCGACGAGGTTGAGCAGCAGCGTGATGAGGAACAGCAGGAGACCGACGAGGAAGAGCACCTCGAAGGGCGCGCCGCCGGCCGTGGAGTCGGTCCCGCCAGCGGCGTTCGTCATCGCCCCGGTCATCGAGATGCCGGGGTTGAGGGGGTTCCAGCCGGTGTACGGTCCGGCGCCGTCGTACCCGGCGGCCATGCTGGCGACCATCGTCTCGCCGATCGCTCGGGACACGGCGATGATGAAGGCTGCCACGATGCCGGAGACGGCCGCCGGCAGCACGACCGAGACCACGGTGTTGAACTTGCGGGCGCCGCAGCCGTAGCTGGCTTCGCGCAGCGCGTTCGGTACGGCGCTGAGCGCGTCCTCGGACACGGCGGCCATGATCGGGATCACCAGGATGCCGATACCGAGACCGGCGGCGAGCATCGACTTGGCCCCTGGCGGCTGGTCGAAGACCTGGTTGACGATCTCGGGAGCGACGAAGTTGAGGACGAAGAACCCGACGATGACCGAGGGGATGCCGGCCAGCACCTCGATGATCGGCTTGACGACGGCTGCGCACCTTGCGCGGCGCGTATTCCGACAGGTAGATGGCAGTGCCGAGGCCGAAGGGGACGGCGACGAGCATCGCCACCGAGCCCATGATGACGCTGCCGACGAAGATGGTGCGGATGTCGAAGCGTTCCCGACGCGGGAACCACCCGGTGTCGCTGAGCAGTCCGAAATCCCAGTCGATCTCGCGCATGAAGTTGATCGCGCCGCGCACGAGCACGAACAGGATCAGCAGGCTGATGAGGATCGACAGGACGGCCGCGCCCTGGAAGACGACCCGCATCGTGCGGTCACGCTTGCGCTGCTTGGCGCTGCCCCGCAGGTCCTGCACCGTCAGCATCATGTGTAGTGCGTCCTTTCGACGGGTTGGTGCGGTCCTACCAGAGCGTTCGTGGCCGGCCGCCTGGGGGGTGCGAGCGGCCGGCCACGAGACTAGTGACGGGTCAGGCGCTCAGCGAGCCGGCCCAGGCTTCCTGCGAGGCGGTGATGCGGTCCTCGGGCAGGTCGACGTAGCCCGGCGTCGGCAACGGCGGCCAGACCCTTCGGGCGACAGGTAGAGGTCGACGAACGAAGCGACGGCCGGGTTGGACTCGGCGTTCGCCGTGTTGACGTAGATGTACAGGCTCCGAGAGAACGGGTACGTCCCGTCGCTGATCGTCTCTGGCGACGGCGCGACGCAGCCGTCACCGCCGTCGATCTCGATCGCCTTCATGCGCTCCTGCTCGGCGGCGTAGAACGCGTAGCCGACCCAGCCCAGCGACGACTCCGAGCCCTCGATGCCCTCGACGATCAGGTTGTCGTTGGGGCTCGACGCGTAGTCGGCTCGCGTTTGCCTCTTCCTGGCCCCGCTCCTCGGCGAGGTCGGCGATGGCGAACTCGACGAACGTGTCGTACGTCCCGCTCTCCTCACCGGGCCCGTTGATGTCGAGCGGCGCATCGGGGAACACGTCGGCGTACGCCGACGCCACCTCCGTGGCCAGCGCGGCGGTGTCGCTCCAGTTGGCGGTGCCCTCGGACTCCGGACCGACCAGGGCGTAGAGCGCCGGCATGTCGAGGCACGTGATCGCCTCGTTGGCCGGGTTGGTGGCGACGGTCAGGCCGTCGATGGCGATCTCCAGCTCGACCCACTCGACGCCGTTCTCCTCGCACAGGGCGGTCTCTTCCTCGTTGATCGGCCGGGAGGCGTCGGAGACGTCGGCGCCGCCGGCGCAGAACGTGGCGAACCCGTCGCCCGTGCCTGGGCCCTCGACGGTCACGGCCAGCTCCCCGCCGGACATCTCGTTGGCCAGCTCGCCGACCCGGATGCTGATCGGCTCGACCGTCGACGATCCGGTGACGAAGACGTCGCCGGCGGCCAGCTCGACGCTCCCCGCCGGCGTGCCGCCCCCCTCCGTGGTCTCGCGCCGCAGCCTCCGTGGTGTCGGTCGTCGCCTCGGTGGTCTCCCCAGCAGCCTCCGTGGTCTCGGCGCCGGCGTCAGTGGCTTCTGTCGCACCGGCCGCCGTGGTTTCGTGGTGCTTTCGTCGTCGTCGTCACCGCAGGCGGCGAGGACGAGGATGGCGGCGGCGGCCCCTGCCAGGGCACGGCGCCGCACGGAGAATGGTTGTTCACGCTGTTGAGCTCCGTTCGTGTGGTTCGGGTGGAGCCGTCCGCGGCTCCGGTAGCGACCGTAGGCAAAGCAGGTGACGGCGTCCCCGCGGGATCGGTGAACAGACGGTGAACGACAACCGACGAGCGCGGCGAAGGAGCCGCAGGATGCGGTCAGCGCTTCGTCTGCGCCTGTCGTTCGACGACCCAGCGGTACAGCCGCTCCTGGGCGTGCGGCTCGAAGGCATCGCCGGGACCGCAGCGGACCCACGTGTCGTCCGGCTGCAGCTCCCAGCGCACGATGTCGTCGGCCAGCTGGAACTCGAAGACCTGGTCCAGCCACTCCCGGTGCTTCGGATGCTCGATCGGCACCAGCACCTCGACGCGCCGGTCGAGGTTGCGCGGCATCAGGTCGGCCGAACCGATGAGGTAGAGCGGTTCGTCGTCGACGTCGCCGTGGTCGAAGCGGTAGATGCGGCTGTGCTCGAGGTACCGGCCGAGGATGCTGCGCACGTGGATGTTCTCCGACAGCCCCTCGACCCCGGCCCGCAGGCACGAGATGCCGCGGATCACCATGTCGATCCGGACGCCCGGCCTGGCTGGCGGCGTACAGCGCCTCGATCATCTCCGCATCACCGATCGAGTTGGCCTTCATCGTGATCCGCCCAGCCTCGCCGAGCCGGGTCTCCCGCTCGATCAGCTCGAGCAGGCGAGGGCGCAGGTCGCGTGGAGCAACGATCAGATCCTGGTAGCTATCGCCTCGGCTGTAGCCGGTGAGGTGGTTGAACAGCCTGGCCACGTCGGCGCCGACGTCGAGGTCGCACGTCAGGATGCCGAGGTCCTCGTACAGGCGGGCCGTCTTGGTGTTGTAGTTGCCGGTGCCGATGTGGCAGTAGCGGCGGAGCTGGTCCCCGTCGTCGCGGACGACGAGCACGCACTTCGAGTGGGTCTTCAGCCCGGCCATCCCGTAGACGACGTGCACGCCGGCGCGCTCGAGCTGCTTGGCCCAACTGACGTTCGTCGCCTCGTCGAAGCGGGCCTTCAGCTCGACGAGCACGGCGACCTGCACGCCGCGCTCGGCGGCCCGGATCAGGCTGCGGATGATCGGGCTGTCGCCGCCGGCCCGGTACAGCGTCATCTTGATGCTCTGCACGCGGGGGTCGTCGGCGGCCTGGGCGATGAAGGCCTCGGTGCTCGTCGTGAAGCTCTCGTACGGGTGGTGGACGAAGATCGCCCGGTCGCGCATCACCGACGAAGAGCGGCCGGTCCGCCTCCTCGGCCAGGGCGATGCGCCCGGCCGTGATCGGCGGCCACGGGCGGTCCTTGAGGTCGGGTCGATCGAGGCCGTGGACCTGCCACAGGAAGCCGAGGTCGATCGGGCCGCGCAGGCGGTAGACGTCCGCCGGGTGGACCTCGAGCTCGCGGACGAGCAGGTCGAGCATCTCGTCGCTGATGCTCTCGGCGACCTCGAGCCGGACGGCGCGGTTGAAGCGCCGCCGGCGCAGCTCCATCTCCACCGCCTCCAGGAGGTCGTCGGCCTCCTCCTCCTCGAGCGTCAGGTCGGCGTTGCGGGTGACCCGGAAGGCGGCGGCCTCCTCGATCACCATGCCGGCGAACAGCGACTGGCAGCTGGGCGATGATCAGGTCCTCGACGGGCAGGAACCGGCGTGCTCGTCGACCTCCAGCGAGGCGAGGGAAGACGGTCGGCACCTTGACCCTGGCGAACCGGCGATCCTCGCCCTCGGGGTCGGCGACGATGACGGCGATGCTACAGGGCGAGGTTGGAGATGTACGGGAAGGGGTGGCTGGGATCGACGGCGAGCGGCGTCAGGACCGGGAAGATCCGTTGCTCGTAGACCTCGTCAGGCGCTTCTGGTCGGACGCGTCGAGGTCGCACCAGCTGACGATGGCGATGCCCGGCGTCGGCCAGCGTCCGGCACGAGCTGCTCGAGGAAGACCGATCTCCTGGCGGGCGACGAGCTGCGCCGGCGCGCTCGTTGATCTCCGCCAGCTGCTGGGTGGCGCTGAGCCCGTCGGCCGTCGGCTCCTCGATGCCGGCAGCGACCTGGTCCTTGAGGGCGGCGACGCGAACCTGGAAGAACTCGTCGAGGTTGGTGGTCGTGATGGCGCAGAACTTGGCCCGCTCGAGCAGCGGCATCCCGCGCTCACTGGCCAGCTGGAGCACGCGATCATTGAATGCCAGCCAGCTCAGCTCCCTGATTGATGAACCGTCGTCCACACCCCAACTCCGCGGATCTGCGACCATTTCCTGCATCACGGCCCTCGACATCCGGGCTGGCGAGCGAAGCGAGCCAGCGAAGCCCACCATCCACGGCGCGGAGCGTCCGTTTCGAGACGTAGCGCGCCCAGTTCGAGGCGCGGCGGACTGGTCACTCCTCGTCGGGACGGCCGAGATCCCACTCCAGCGAGATCAGCTCCCGCTCGGCGTCGCGGACGATGCGCTCCCGGTTGCGGCGGAACTGCGGGTCGTCGCGTGGCAGCAGCACGAGTCGGGCGAGGACGCGGGCCCGGAACTCGTCCAGCACGGTGCGCTCGCCCCAGTCCCCGTACACCTCCCAGTGCGGCGACACCGGACCGAGGTACGACGATGCGGGCGTGCGCCCGTGGCGGCTGGTCCAGCACGACGTCGCTCATGTCGGCGGATCTACCGGCACCCGGCGCAGCAGCCGAGCCGGTGATGTTACAGTTGTGTGAAGCGTGAGGCCTCGATGCGGTGACATCTTGCCCGGCTCTTACAATGCTCAGGAACCGTTCAGGGCGGGGGACGTCGGACTCGGCGAGAGGGTTCGACCTCGAACAAGGAAAGCAGCGATGGACTTCGAATCAGCGGCGTCGGCGGAGGACACGGCCACCGCGTGGATGGCGGCGGGCAACTGCCGGCTCTATCCGCCGGCCACCTTCTTCCCGAGTGACGGGGTGGGCGTGGACAAGGCCCGCAAGATCTGTGCCGACCTGCCCGGTCACGGCACCGTGCCTGGAGTATGCGCTCGAGCACCGCATCGACCATGGCGTCTGGGGCGGGTGCAGCGAGCGGGAGCGGCGGCGCATCCTGAAGCGCCGGCGCCTCGAGCTGGCGGCCGGCTGAAGAAGGCCGACCGGTCGACGCCGCGGCGTCAGCCGTCGGTACGCGGCTCCGTCGTCTCGACGGAGTCTCTGTCTTCTGGCCGGGGCTTCGCCGTCGACCTGCTTGGCCGCCGCTTCCCGCTCGCCCTCGGACAGACCGTCCTTGAACTCCTTCTGCGCCTTGCCGAGGTTGCGGGCCAGCTTCGGGAGTTGTGAGCCACCGAAGATCACCAGCACCACGACGAGGACGATGATCCACTCTGGGCCACTGGGCATGGGCGCAGCCTAACCCTCCGACTCCGCGATCCGGGGACGGCGCCCGGCGAAGTTCCCGGTGCAGTCTCATCAGGTGCCGCTCAGGACTGCGCCGCGTCAGGCGCCGACGACGCTGCGGGCGGCCTGCGCCCGCTGGCGGCGGATGCGCCGCCGCTCGCGCTCGGAGAGTCCACCCCAGATGCCGAACTTCTCGCCGTTCTGGAGCGCGAACTCGAGGCACTCCTCGCGGACCACGCAGCCGCGGCAGACCTCCTTCGCCTCGCGTGTCGACGCGCCCCGCTCCGGGAAGAAGAGGTCGGGATCGACCCCGAGGCAGTTGGCATCGTCCTGCCAACCGTGATCACCCGGATCGGAGGCCGATTCGAACGAGTCGTACATGCGGGAGGACCCCCCTGCCGTGTGGTCCCGTGGCTCATTGCGCGGCGTATCCGCTGGGAATTGGTACGGCGACATCGCCGTAATTACATCGATGTGATTGTCGCATACCACATCACATTCGCGCAAGGGCGGATCTCGCGAGCCCAGAACGGCTGCAGGATGCCGCCGCGTGGCCGCCGGCGCGGCGGCGCTCAGGCGCTGCGGCGGCCGCGGGCCTCTGGCGCTTGTGCTCGATGAAGTCGACGAGCACGTAGTCGCCGAGATCCTCCGGCGTCGTGAAGAACGCCCGGCCGCGGTTGATCTCCGTCAGCCGCTCGACGAACGCCGTCAGGTAGCTGGTGGCGTCGAGCATGAACGTGTTGATGCGGATGCCTTCGCGGGTGCACCGCAACACTTCACGCAGCGTCGCCTCGACCGTCTCGGTCACCGGCGGGTAGTTGAAGAAGACGTCCCCGCTCGACGTGACGTGGGCCGTCGGCTCACCGTCGGTGATCATGATGATCTGCTTCGTGCCCGACTGCCGGGCCAACAGCTGGCGGGCCAGTGTGAACCCGTGCTGCATGTTCGTGCCGTACACGAAGTCCCAGCTGACCTCCGGGCAGCTGCTCCGCCTTGAGCATCCGTGCCGTCTCGCTGAACCCGACCAGCCCGAGGTAGTCGCGCGGGAACTGCGACGAGATCAGCGAGTGCAGCGCCATCGCCACCTTCTTGGCGGGCAGGAAGTTGTCGCGGATCGGCATCGACAGCGACAGATCGAGCATCAGCACGGTGCTCGAACGGGTCAGGTGCTCCGTGCGCTCGATCTCGAAGTCGTCGGGCTGCAGCTCGACACCGGCGTACCGGTGACACCACGCCCGCGCCGGCCGAGGGCGTTGCGGATCGTGCGCTGCAGATCGAGCTGGAACGGATCTCCGTACTCGTACGGCTTGGTGTCGTAGGTGCGCTCGTGTCCATGTCCCAGGCGGTGCACTTGATGCTGACCGATCTGGTCCTTGGTCAGCTTGGCGAAGAGGTCGCGCAGCGCGTTCGGACCCGATCGCCCGCAGCCCTCGCGGCGTCAGCTCCAGGCGACCCTCGCGCTGCTCGATCAGGCCGGCGTCAGTGAGCATGCCGGGTCAGCTCGGCCAGTCGCTCCAACGAGCGTGCGGCGTCGTCGCCCAGGAGGTCGCGCACCCGGTCCATGTCGGCCTCGGCCAGCGCACCCGGATTGGATGCGTTGCGCAGCAGGTGCTCGAGCTGGTCGAGGTCGCCGAGGTCCTGCATCGTCTGCATCGCCTGGCCGAAACCGAGCGGATCCTGGCCGGAGAAGTCGTAGGACTGCTGCCAACCCATGCGCGGGAACAGCTGGCGGAGATGCCCACCGAGCTGGTCCATCTGCCACCGCAGATCCATGTCGCCGAGCAGTTGGTCGGACAGCTCCTGCAGCTGGGCCCGCTGCTCGGGCGTCATCGAGTTGAGCATCGCCTGCATCGCCGCCATCCGCTGGGCCAGCTGCTCGAGCAGCTCGTCGAGGCTCTGCGGGTTCTCCGGGAAGAAATCCCCGTACTGCTCCATGAACTCCTCGAAGCGCGGATCCTCACCCCGCTCGCGGCGCTCCAGCATCTCGTTGAGCGCCGCCATCATGTCCTTCATGCGGGCCAGGTCCTGCGGCGTCATCTGCTGCATGGCACCGCTCATCTGCTCGAACAGCTGGTTGGCCAGCTGCTGGCGCAGCCGATCCAGCAACGCCTCGAAGCGACGGGCCGCCTCGGCCGACTCGAAGTCGTAGGCCTGCAGCTCGCGCACCTTGCCGGCGAGGTCGTCGGGCAGGAAGTCGAGGCGCATGTTGCGCTCGGCCGCCGTCTCCCGAGCCGTCTCGGCCCGCCGCTCGTCGCCTGTGCGGGCGGCCAGCTTCTCGGCGTCCCGGCGGGCGTTGTCGATGGCGTGGCGCTCCTCGTCGACGATGTCGTCGAGCTCGCGGGCGATCTCGTCGTACACACCGCCGAGGTCGAAGCGATCGAGCCGCTCCTGGCGCTCACGGCGCAACTTGTCGAGCAGCTCGCGCACGCCGGACAAGCGCTCGCCGTTGCGATCGCGCAGACCCTGGTGCATCATCCGCCGCAGCGCGGCGTTGACGTCCCCGTGGTACAGCAGCTCGTCGGTGAGCTCCTCGAACAGGGCGTCCCCGTCGAGCTCGAACCCCTGCTGCGTGCCGTCCCACCGCGAGTAGGTGAATCGAGCCGGCATGAGCCGAGACTACCGACGGTCTTCACCCGCCCGCCATGTGATCGCGAGCACAAAGCTCCGACCGGCCCGTATCCTGTGAGGCATGCGGATCCCCCGCACCTTCGCCTTCATCGACCTCTCCGGGTTCACCAACTACACGGCCGCCTTCGGCGACGACGCCGCCGGCCGGCTGCTCAGCGCGTTCCGGGCGATCGTGCGTCAGGTGGCCTCGGACCGCGGCGTGCGGATCGCCAAGTGGCTCGGTGACGGCTGCATGATCGTGGCCGTCGAGCAGGCCGACGCCATCGCCTTCACGCTCGATCTCGAGGATCGCTCGGCCGAGGTGTGCGCGCCGCTCACGCTGCGCGCCGGGGTGGCGACCGGCTATGCGCTGCTGTTCGAGGGCGACGACTACATCGGCTCGGCCGTCAACATGGCCGCCCGCCTCTGCGACATCGCCGGTCCCTACGAGGTGCTCATCCCGACGATGGGCCTGGAACGACTGCCCGAGGGCGTGGTGGCAACACCCCACGGCCCGGTCGAGCTGGCTGGCTTCCCCGGATCGATCGAGGTGTTCGAGCTGTCTGGCGTCCCGAAGGCGCCCGACCGCAACGACACCGGCGAGCTCTGGACCCGCACGCCGTTCATCTGACGCGGCTCAACTACGGCTGCGGTAGGTGGCCCTGGTGCCGCTGGTGTCCTTGTTCAGTCGCTTCGAGAGGTGCAGGCCTTCCAGCACGAACGCCACGGCCGCGGCGAGGGCGGCCGGTGACTCGTCACCGCCGGTGAGTGCCGTCACGGGTGCCCGCAGCGCCGGCACCTGTTCGACCAATGCGGCCAATTCGCTCGACGATACGTCCTCGCCGGTGTGGGCGATCGTTCCGTCCTCGAACGCGGCGATCACGTCCCGCGTGTCCTCCGGTGCCACGTGGGTCTTGTAGACGGTCAGGACGGCGCCCTTCACGAGGTTCTCGAAGATGGCGCCCTCGCGGCCCTCGTCGAGCGACTCGATCTCGATCTTGCCTCCCGAGCTGGCGGCCAGCGCGTCGAGATCGTCGACGCGTGGGACCACCACTCGATCGCCCGTCCGCAGGCCGCGGCGCAGGGCATTCGCCGCCACGACCTCGTAGTTGGTCACCGAGAGGCGCACGCTCACCCCGCTGCGCTGGTTGACGTGGGTGCTCGCTCGCGCCAAGTGGCTGACGGTGGCGATCACCTCGCCGAGGTAGTCGGGCACGCGCACGTCGATGCCGCCGACGGAGGTGGCCCGCGCCTCCTGACGGACGATCGCCATCTCGGTCTCGATCTCCAGCGGGTAATGGGTGCGGATCTGGCTGCCGAAGCGGTCCTTCAGCGGCGTGATGATGCGACCGCGGTTCGTGTAGTCCTCCGGGTTGGCGGACGCCACGAGCACGATGTCCAGCGGGAGGCGGATCTTGTACCCGCGCACCTGGATGTCGCGCTCCTCGAGCACGTTGAGCAATCCGACTTGGATCCGCTCGGCGAGGTCTGGCAGCTCGTTGATGGCGAAGATGCCGCGGTTCGTCCGAGGCACGAGCCCGTAGTGCAGCGTCAGCTCGTCGGAGAGGTACCGCCCCTCGGCCACCTTGATCGGGTCGACCTCACCGATGAGGTCGGCGATCGACGTGTCCGGCGTGGCCAGCTTCTCCCCGAAGCGGTCGTCGCGATGGACCCATGTGATCGGCATCTCGTCGCCGTGCTCGGCGACGAGATCGCGGGCGTGACGGGACACCGGGGCGTACGGGTCGTCGTTGATCTCGCTGCCGGCGATGATCGGCATCCACTCATCGAGCAGGTTGGTCAGCGAGCGGATCATCCTCGTCTTCGCCTGCCCCCGCTCGCCGAGGAAGATCACATCGTGGCCGGCCAGCAGCGCGTTCTCGAGCTGCGGGAGCACGGTCTGCTCGTAGCCCAGCACGCCCTCGAACAGCGGCTGTCCCGAGGCGATGCGGGTGACGGCGTTGGAGCGGATCTCCTCCTTGACGGGGCGCGACACCCACCCGGCGTCCCGGAGCTGACCGATCGTTGCTGGGCGGGGTCCCATGCGTCGAAGCTATCGAGGCTCCGTCACCGGACCACGACGGGATCCGGGAAGATCCGCAGGTGAGGCTCAGCCGGGCCGGGTCGGCGGGCAGGCGGGACCGAAGTCAACCCACGTCACTCCACCATCGGCCGACGCGATGAGCTGGCCACTGACGCCCAGCGTCACCAGCCGTCCGTCGGGCAGCGGAACGAGGCTGGTCGCCGTCGGGCTGATCACGCCGGTGCTCGGCACCGCCGTCCACGCGCCACCGGCGTCGGTGCTGCGGATCACACCGCCACCGTTGCCCAGCAGCCACGTGATCGTGCCGTTCGCCGCTCGCACGGGTGCGCCGACCACGCCGCTCGGGTGCACGAACGTCTGCGTCCAGGTCGCGCCGCCGTTGGCCGTGCGGTGCACCCCCGTGCTCGTTCCAAGGAGGGCGCTCTGGGCGTCCAGAACGAGCGGATGACCGACCACTCCGCCGCCCGCAGGCCCCAACACTGGGATCCAGGTGGCGCCATCGTCGACCGACCGGTGCAGCGTGGGTGCCGTACCGACGACGGCGAGCAAGGTGTCGGCACCGGACGCCGTGATGCCCACGCTGAGTGAGCGGACATCGTTGAACGTGCCGAGCTCGACGAACCTGAAGCCGTTGTCCTTGGTCTGGAAGATGCCCTCGGCTCCGGCGATCCAGAAGGTCGTGGCGGTCGCGGGATCCTGGACGAGCATCCGCATCTCGGCAGATCCGGCGCCGGCGGCCGGCAGCGGAGTCCAACTGGTGCCGCTGTTCAGGCTGATGAACAGCCCGCTCCCGGCGATGCTGGCCAGCAAGCTGTCGGCCCGCCTCCAGACACGCAACCCATCACCACACTCGTGCGGTAGACCGGAGGTCGCCGCCACCCACACCGGCGGCGGCAGGGTTGTCGTGGTCGTCGACGCCGTGGTCGTTGTCGTGGACGTCGTGGGGGCGGTGGTGGTTTGTGTCGTCGTCGTGTCGGCGGCCGCCGTCGTCGTCGTGTCCGCCACGGTCGTGGTCGTGGTCGATGTCGTCGCCACCGTCGGCCGGGTGGTCGGACGCGTCGGCTGCGGGCTGGTGGTCCGCCCCGAGGTGCTGTTGCGTCGCGGGAGCGTCGTGTAGGAGCTGAAGCCGCCGTAGTCCTCGTAGTCCTCGTAGTCCTCGTAGTCATCGGGCGGCAACTCGTCGTCGGGCGGGAGTGAGTCGTCGAAGATCACGTCGTCCTCGAACGTGTCGTCCGTGGCCGTCTCGCCGGGATCGGTTGCGGACCGCCAGGCGTTGTCGCGACGCTGGCGGGCCTTCAACGTCCGCTCGTCGAACTCGACGACCGTCACCTCTTCGTCCTCGTCGGTCAGCTCGGGTCCGGCGAACTCGGTCGTCCGCAACTCGCTGGCCGCCGCCGACGGGCCGCCGTCGGCTCGGGAGATGAACACGGCGCCGGCGACGAGGGCGGCGAGGGCCATCGCCACGTGCTTGCGCCCGAGGGTCCAGCCGGCAGTCGACGTCGCCGGTGGGCCCGCGTCCACGGGGCTCAGCTCGACCTCCGTGGGCGGGCCCGCGGCGCCCCCAGGCCCCGGCCCGGACGGCTCGTGACGATCGGACGGATCCACCGCTCACGAGCGTACGCGCATCTCGCCGGAAGGTGTACCCCGCCAGCCCGATCCCTTCGCGGGTGCCCTGGCTAGCCTGCCCCGCCGTGGATCTCTCGGGGCCGTGGCGCGCCATCGCCGCCGACGACGAGGTCCGCCGGGACGGGATCGGCCTCGACCTCGATGACTCGGACTGGCTGCAGCTCGACGTTCCTGGGCACTGGCAGCACCACCCCGATCTCGCCGGCAGCAACGGCCCGATCCTCTACCGCCGGCGCTTCCAGCTGCCGCCACCGGGGGAGGACCGCCGCCGGTGGATCACGCTGGACGGCGTCTTCTACCAGGCCGACGTCTGGCTCGACGGCGCCTACCTCGGTGACCCGGAGGGCTACTTCTTCCCCCACAGCTTCGACGTGACCGCGCTCTCGCGCCTCGGTGAGGAGCACGTCCTGGCCGTCGAGGTCACGTGCAACCCCGAGCCGGGCACTCGCGGCCGGCGCAACATCACCGGCAACCTGCAGCACTCCGAGGCGGTCGACCGCGACTGGAACCCTGGCGGGCTGTGGCGGCCGGTGCTCGTCTACGACACCGGCCCGGTCAAGCTCGAACGCCTACGGGTGCTCTGCCGCGACGCCGACGAGACCCGTGCCCACCTCCGGCTGCACGCCCTTCTCGACGGCGACGAGGCGCGGACCGTGCGGCTGCGGACCATCGCCAGCGGGGTCGTGGTCGGGGAGACGGAGCACCCAGTCGCCGCCGGGAGCAACGAGATCGAGTGGTCGCTCGACATCGACCGACCGCGCTTGTGGTGGCCGCGAGCGCTCGGCGACCAGCCGCTGACCGACATCGATGTCGAGCTGCTCGTCGACGGGGAAGTGATCGACGGTCGCACCCGGCGCACGGGGCTGCGCGAAGTCGCGTGGAACGACTGGACATGCTCGATCAACGGCGAACGGCTCTTCTTGAAGGGCGCCAACCTCATGCCCACCCGGCCGGGTCTGGCCGACGCCACGCCGGCAGAGGTTCGCCGCGACGTCGAGCTGGCCGTCGAGGCCGGCCTCGACGCGCTGCGCGTGCAGGCGCACATCGCCCACCCCGAGCTGTACCGCGCCGCCGACGAGCTGGGCGTCCTGCTGCTGCAGGACTTTCCGCTGCAGTGGGGCTATGCGCGGCAGGTCCGTCGTGAGGCCGTGCGCCAGGCCCGGGAGGCGGTCAACGCGCTGGGCCACCACCCATCGATCGTCCAGTGGTGCGCCCACGACGAGCCGGTCGCCGACGCGCCGCAGGTGGAGGACGAGCGGCGGGCCCGTCGCCTTCGTCGGTTCGTGGCCCAGCAGCTGCCGACGTGGAACAAGACGGTGCTCGATCGGTGGCTCAAGCGAGCCTTCGAGCAGGCCGACCCGACGCGCCCGACGGTCGCCCACAGCGGCGTCATGCCCCACCTCCCGCGCCTCGACGGGACCGACAGCCACCTGTGGCTGGGCTGGCACGACGGCGACGTCGCCGACCTGGCCGAGCGGGCCCGCCTCGTGCCGCGCCTTGTCCGCTTCGTCAGCGAGTTCGGCGCCCAGTCCGTGCCGGACTCGGCGGCCAAGTTCGTCGACGTGTCCCGCTGGCCGCAGCTCGACTGGGAGTCGCTGCGCGAGCACCACGGGCTGGAGGTCGAGGTGATCATGGACCGGGTGCCGCCGGTCGACCACCCGACGTTCGGGTCGTGGCGCGTCGCCACCCAGCGCTATCAAGCCGGTTTGCTGCGCCACTACATCGAGACGTTGCGCCGGCTGAAGTACCGCCCGACGGGCGGGTTCTGCTTCTCCTGGCTCGCCGATCCGGCGCCGATGATCTCGGCCGCCGTGCTCGACCATGAGCGGTCCCCCAAGCTGGCATGGCAGGCGATCGTCGAGGCGTGCCGGCCGGTGATCGTGGTCACCGATCCGTTGCCCGCCGTGGTCACCGCCGGTGACGAGCTGGCGCTCGACGTCCACGTCGTCAACGACCTGCGGTCGGCGCTGGTCGACGCCACCGTCGCCGTCACGTGCACCTGGCCCAAGGGCCACCAGCACTGGGCTTTCCGGGGTGACGTCGACGCCGACTCCGTCGAGCGGGTCGGCCGGGTCGAGCTGACGGTGCCCGACGACCCAGGCGAGCTCCTGCTCGGCGTCGCCTTCCGGGGTCGCGACAGCCAGTCAGAGCTGGTCTCGGCGACAAGGCGGGCCGGGGCCCGCATCGTGCGCGCCTAGCTCCCGATCACCGTCGTGCCAGGGTCCGTCGGTTCTTGAACTTCGACTTCAGGTAGTCGGCGTTCATCAGCGCGATCACGTCGAGCGAGATCTCCTTCGGGCAGGCCGCCTCGCACTCGCCGTGGTTGGTGCACGATCCGAAGTGCTCGTCCATCCGCTCGACCATCGCCTCGACGCGCCGATAGCGCTCCGCCTGACCCTGCGGCAGCAGGTTGAGGTGGGCGACCTTGGCGCCGGTGAACAGGTTGGCGGCGCCGTTCGGACAGGACGCCACGCAGGCTCCGCAGCCGATGCACAGCGCAGCTCGCTCGGCGGCGTCGGCCACCGGCTTGGGGATGGGGATCAGGTTGGCGTCGGGCGCGCCACCCGTTGGCGACGTGATGAAGCCGCCGGCCTCCACGATGCGGTCCAACTCAGTGCGCTCGCACATCAGGTCCTTGACCATCGGGAACGCCGCAGCCCGCCACGGTTCGACGACGATCTCGGCACCGTCCGCGAACTTGCGCATGTGCAGCTGGCACGTGGCGGTGCCTCGTTGGGGCCCGTGGGCCTGGCCGTTGATCATCAGCGCGCATGAGCCGCAGATGCCCTCCCGGCAGTCGTGCTCGAACGTGATGGCGTCCTGGCCGCCCTCGATCAGGCGCTCGTTGAGCACGTCGAGCAGCTCGAGGAACGACGCTTCCTCGCTGATCTCCTCGACCCGATAGGTCTCGAACCGGCCCTGGACGTCCGGGCCCTCCTGGCGCCAGATCTTGAGCGTCAGGTTGCGGACGACGCCGTCGCCGTTGCGGCTGATCACTTGTAGCTCCGCGTCTGGAAGTGGACCGTCTCGTAGACGAGCTCCTCGCGGTGGCGGTTGGCGGCGGATGGATCACCGGTCCACTCCCACGCCGCGACGTGGGCGAACCGATCGTCGTCGCGCAGCGCTTCACCCTCCTCGGTCTGGTACTCGGCCCGGAAGTGGCCGCCGCAGCTCTCCTCGCGCTCCAACGCGTCCCGGCACATCAACATGCCGAGCTCGAAGAAGTCCTCGACCCGACCGGCCTTCTCCAGCGTCTGGTTGATGCTCGTGCCGCTCCCGGTCACCCGCAGATCCTGCTTGAACTCGTCATAGAGGGCGGGGATCTCCGACAGCGCCTTCTCCAGGCCCTCGGCGGTGCGCTCCATGCCGCAGTAGTCCCAGATCAACCGGCCGAGCTCCCGGTGGAAGTAGTCGGGGGAACGGGTGCCGCCGATCGCCAGATAGCCGTTGAACCGGGCCCGCACTGCCGACTCGGCGGCGGCGAAGCCCGGATGGTCGGTGCCGGGGATCGGCTTGTTGAGCATCGGCGCGAGGTAGTTGCTGATCGTGGCGGGCAGCACGAAGTAGCCGTCGGCGAGGCCCTGCATCAAGGCCGACGCGCCGAGGCGGTTGGCGCCGTGGTCGGAGAAGTTGCACTCACCCGCGGCGTACAGCCCGGGGATCGTCGTCATCAGCTCGTAGTCGACCCACAGGCCGCCCATCGTGTAGTGCGACGCCGGGTAGATGCGCATGGGCATCTCGTACGGGTTCTCGCCGGTGATGCGCTCGTACATCTCGAAGAGGTTCCCGTACCGCCCGGCGACGACGGTCTGGCCGAGGCGGCCGATGGCGTCGGCGAAGTCGAGGTACACGCCGTTCCTCTTGGGTCCCACGCCGCGCCCGGAGTCGACGGCCCGCTTGGCGGCGCGTGAGGCGATGTCGCGCGGCGCCAGGTTGCCGAAGCTCGGGTACAGGCGCTCGAGGTAGTAGTCGCGCTCGGCCTCGGGGATCTGCGCGGCGGCGCGTGTGTCGTCCGCGTTCTTCGGCACCCACACGCGCCCGTCGTTGCGCAGCGACTCCGACATGAGGGTGAGCTTGGACTGGAACTCGTCGGACTGCGGGATGCATGTCGGGTGGATCTGGGTGAAGCACGGGTTGGCGAACAACGCGCCGCGACGGTGCGCCCGCCAGATGGCCGTTGCGTTGCACGCCATCGCGTTCGTCGACAGGAAGAAGGCGTTGCCATATCCGCCGGTGGCCAGGACGACAGCGTGGCCGGCGTGCGAGATGACGTCGCCCGTCAGCAGGTCGCGGGTGACGATGCCGGCGCACCGACCGTCGATCACGACGATGTCGACGAGCTCCATGCGGTTCCACAGCGTGACGTTGCCCATCCCGACCTGGCGCGCCATCTGCTGGTAGGCGCCGAGCAGCAGCTGCTGGCCCGTCTGCCCGCCGACGTAGAACGTGCGGCTGACCTGTGCCCCGCCGAAGCTGCGGTTGTCGAGCAGTCCGCCGTACTCGCGGGCGAACGGCACGCCCTGGGCGACGGCCTGGTCGATGATGGTGCCCGACACCTGCGCGAGGCGGTACACGTTGCCCTCGCGGGCACGGAAGTCGCCGCCCTTGATGGTGTCGTAGAAGAGCCGATAGATGCTGTCGCCGTCGCCCTGGTAGTTCTTGGCCGCGTTGATGCCGCCTTGGGCGGCGATCGAGTGGGCCCGGCGTGGCGAGTCGTGGAACGTGAACGCCTCGACCTGGTAGCCGAGCTCGGCCAGGGTCGCCGCCGCCGAGGCGCCGGCCAGCCCGGTGCCGACCACAAGGATCTTGTACTTGCGCTTGTTGTTCGGGTTGACGAGCTTCGAGTCGGCGATGAAGGTCTCCCACTTCGACTCCAGCGGCCCGTCCGGGATCTTGGCGTCGAGCGTGATGACCGGCCGCTCGAGGGTGTCCGTCATGGGTGTGCTCCGTTCATCCTGGGAGGCTCAGACCGCGACGATGCCGGCCTGGACGGCGATCGGGAACGACACGTTGCCGACGACGATGATCGTGGCGATGGCGGTGGCCAGAGCGCGACGCCAGGAGTTGAAGCGTGGGTTGCTCCACCCCATCGACTGGAACATGCTCCACGTGCCGTGGAAGAGGTGGATGCCGAGGGCGATGTTGGCGACGACGTAGATGATGGCCACCGGGATGCGCGACAGGCTGGCGTCGAGGTTGCGGTAGACCTCGCCGCGCACGAAGTCGGGGTTGAACCACCCCCAGGTGAGGTCGGCGAGGTGGAAGAACAGGAACAGCAGGACGATGATCCCCGTCCAGCGCATCGTGCGGCTGGCGAAGTTGGCGACGACGTACTCCCGGTGTGACTGGTAGCGCACGGGCCGGGCCCGCCGGTTGATGATCGTCAGCCCATACGCGGCGTGGACGTGGAGGACGAGGGCGACGATGAGGACGATGCGCAGGAGCCACAGCGCGACCGTCCGGGGGAAGATCGGCACGAGCAGCTCGCGTAGGAACTCGCCGTAGACGTCGATGTCGTAGACCCGCTCGCCGTTCTCGGTGATCAGGCCGAGGTACACCTTGAGGTTGCCGACCATGTGGAAGATCACGAACCCGATGCCGATCAGGCCCGTGATCGCCATGACGTACTTCTTGCCGACCGCCGTCGAGTAGAGGTCGATCAAGAACCACTTGCGCTTCTTCGGTGCCACCGCCGTTGCCGTGCCGGTGACCGGCCCTCGAGAGACCGCTTGCGCCATGTCACGAAGGGTATCCGGGACCAGCCGGGCGACCAGAAATTGCCGTTGCAGCCCGGTTTCCGTTTCAGACTGCTGGGTCGGCGTCGAGGCGCGCCCGCATGGTCGAGATCACCCATGCCGGCTGCTGGGTCACGTGCGCCCACGTGTACTCGTACACCCGACAGCCCCAGATCGATCAGCTCGTTGCGCCGCTGCGCATCGTGTGTGCGATCGGCGGCCGTGGAGTGTCCGAGCCGACCAGTGACCTCGACAACGATCTTGGCTGCCTCGAAGAGGAAGTCGACGCGACCAACGTGGCGACCATCGCGGCGCTGAACACTCTGGGTGGTCGGCCTGGGAAGTCCACCCTTCCTCATGAGTTGGAGGAAGCGACGCTCGAGGACGGACTCACCGCCGGTGTCGATCAGCAGCCGATCGAGCAGCCGCACGCCGACCCGTCCCGGATCCACGCAGCTCCTGCAGTCGACGCTCCAGGACGAGCGGCGCCGTGCGGCCGAGCCGGATCGCGCTGTCGATGGCTGCTTCGAGCGGACGGTGGAGATCTGCGCCTGGGCGAGATCGAGCACCGTTCGGGTGGCCGACGAGCAACGGAACCCTTCGATCGTGACCAGGTCGAGTGCGCCGACGGTCGTCGTTGTGTGCACATTGCCTGCGCAGTGCCGGCTGCGCATCCTGCGGAGCACCGAGAACTCGATTGGATCCTCGAGCGAACGATCGAAGGCGTGAAGCCGCGCCGCGGCCTCGTGGCTGACCCAGCGGCACCACCCAGCGCCAAGAGCCCGACCTGCAGACGACGGTGCCACGTGTCGGCACTGCCGCGCAGCACCACGACGCCCGGCTCGGCGAGCTCCAGCCACCCCGACGCGACAGCGCCCCGTTGCACTCGTGCCGACATGCCGCAGTCCCGCGCCTGGGACGTGCTGACCGCCCCGTGCTGCTCGGCCGCGAGAGCGGCGACGGCCTCGATGCACGAACTTCCCATGCCCTCCATGGGTGTCGCCAGCGTCCCGGATCGGAACCGTTACCCGTTCATGTCATTGGAAACGGCGCCGATCGGTCTTTTTCATGACATGAACGACATCAGGGCAGAGAGCGCCAGCCGTCCGGGGTCAGCACCCAGTCGGAGACCGTCTTGTCCGGGAAGGCGAACGGCGCCCGGAGGCCGGTGTGGGCGTAGGCCGGCGGCAACGGCAGCGGCCCGAGTCGCTGTCCCCAGCGGCGCCAGCGGCGAGCCGGAGCCTCGGCAGGTGCAGCGGGCCGCCGGCCAGCTCGATCACGCCGTGGCCCACGCCGTCCTGCCGGAAGCCGTCGTCGCCGGGCACCGGCGCCGCCGTGGCGTACCACTCGAGGTCGACGGCCAGCGCGCTCGGCATCCCGAACGCTCGTCCCAGCGCATCCTCCGGGTCGTCCAGGGCGGTGGCGTACGTCTCGTTGGCCACCGTCCACTGCTGCATCGGGGTCTCGCAGACGTGCTCGGCCCACAGCCCGTGGGCCTTCGCCAGCAACGGGTCGTGGCGGCTCGGGACCTCCCACTCCGTCACGTGCAGCAGCGGCTCGCCGCGCCGCGCCAGCGCCGCCCAGTACCAGCCGAATCCCCCGACGTGCCGCCGATACCCGGTCACCAGGCCGGCGGATGCGTCGGGCAGCCAGCACGTGAACACCCACTCCTCGACGGCGGCGTCGGGGTGCGGGAGGTCGTGGCGCTCGTCCAGCGGGCCTCCCGTCACGATCCGGCAGACTAGGAGGGTGGTCCGCAGCGACATCCGCTACCTCAGCATGGACT
The DNA here is from genome assembly GCA_963719775.1 of uncultured Acidimicrobiia bacterium. Lineage (GTDB taxonomy): Bacteria > Actinomycetota > Acidimicrobiia > Acidimicrobiales > Ilumatobacteraceae > JALZMG01. Next base: position 674,953 of record CAVRCY010000006.1, on the reverse strand, counting down.
GGATCGACGAGCTCGGCCGCGTCGTCCGCACCCACGATGAGCTGCGCCGGCTGGCCGCCGACCACGAGATCGGTCTGACCCAGCTCGTCTGCGACGGCCCCGAGGGCGACGTCACCTACCACCTGCAGGTCGCCGACGGCGAGGCCAACTTCGGCCCCGGCCCGGCCGACCCCGAGCACGTCCGCATGGAACAGTCCTGGGACACCGCGGTGGCCGTCGCCACCGGCGAGCTGAACGCCCAGGACGCCTTCGTCAACGGGCACATCCGCCTCTACGGCGACCAGCAGCGCCTGCTGGACGCGCAGCCCGTCTTCGGGGCGCTCGACGCCGTGTTCACCGACGTCCGATCGCGGACCGAGTACCGCTGAGCCGACTGTGCCCGAGCTGCCCGAGGTCCAAGCCCACGCCGAACGGCTGACCGCCGACTACGCCGGTCGCCGCCTGCGGCGGTTCGTGCCCATCACGTTCACGGCCCTGAAGACCGCCGTCCCTGCCCCCGACAAGGCCTACGGGCTGCCGCTGGAGGAGGTCGGTCGGCGCGGCAAGTACCTCCTCATGCAGTTCGAGCCGGTGACGTTCGTGGTCCACCTGATGCAGGGCGGGCGCCTGCTGGTCGACACGAAGCAGTCGGCCAAGCCGCGCGGCGGCCAGGCCCGATGGGTGTTCGACGGTGACGGGCCGGCGCTCCTGTTGACCGAGCAGGGCACCGAGCGCAAGGCCGGGGTGTGGTGCGTGCCGAGCGAGGGCCTCCTGGCGTCTCCCCCACTCGATCAGCTCGGCCCGGAGGCCGACCGCATCGAACCGCCCGAGCTGGCCGAACGGTTCCGGGCCAAATCGATGCGATTGCACGGCTTCCTGCGCGACCAGCGCTGCGTCGCCGGGCTGGGCCGCCGCCTGGCCAACGAGGTCTGCCACCGAGCGAAGCTGTCCCCGTTTGCCATGACCGGCAAGCTCGGGCTCGAGGAGGCGACGCTCGTCGTCGCGGCGATCCGCGAGACCGTCGCCGAGGGACTCGAGTACGAACGCAGCCGCGACGACATGAGCTCCTCCAAGGACCGACCCGGTGCCGTCCACGGACGAGCCGGTGAGTCCTGCCCAAGGTGCGGCGACGTCGTGCGGGCCGTCGAGTACTCGGGCTACACCGTCAACTACTGCCCGACGTGCCAGACCGGCGGCAAGATCCTCGCCGACAATACGACGAGCAAGTTCCTCAAGTAGCTGTCAGATCAGCCCGAGCTCGCGGACGGCGTCGCGCTCCTCGATCAGCTCGGCCGCCGACGCGTCGATGCGGCGACGGCTGAACTCGTCGATCTCGAGGCCCTGGACGATCGTGTACTCGCCGCCTGCACAGGTCACCGGGAAGCTGGAGATGATGCCCTCCGGCACGCCGTAGCTGCCGTCGCTGACGATGCCCATCGATACCCAGTCGCCCTCCGGGGTCCCGTGCGCCCACGAGCGGATGTGGTCGACGGCGGCGTTGGCCGCCGACGCCGCCGAGGATGCGCCGCGGGCCTCGATGATCGCCGCCCCGCGCTTGGCGACGGTGGGGATGAACGACTGCTCCACCCACTCGTGGTCGCCGACGGCCTCGTAGGCGTTGCGCCCGGCGACCTCGGCGTGGAAGAGGTCGGGGTACTGCGTCGTCGAGTGGTTGCCCCAGATCGTCATCATCTTGACGTCGGTGACCGGCGCCCCGAGCTTCTTGGCGATGTGGGAGACGGCACGGTTGTGGTCCAACCGGGTCATCGCCGTGAAGCGACGGGGGTCGAGGTCGGCGGCGTTCGACTGGGCGATCAGCGCGTTCGTGTTGGCCGGATTGCCGACGACCAGCACCTTGACGTCACGTTTGGCACTCCGCGAGAGCGCCTCACCCTGCGGCCTGAAGATCCCGCCGTTGGCGGCCAGGAGGTCGGAGCGCTCCATGCCCTGTTTGCGCGGCATCGCGCCCACGAGCAGCGCGACGTCGGCGTCGGCGAAGGCGGTGTCGGCGTCGTCGGTGCACACGACGTCCGTGAGCAACGGGAAGGCGCAGTCGTCGAGCTCCATCCGGACGCCCTCGAGGGCGCTGAGCGCCGGCGTGATCTCCAGCAGCTGCAGCGCGATCGGGGTGTCCGGCCCGAGCATCGTCCCGGAGGCGATGCGGAACAGCAGGCTGTAGCCGATCTGGCCGGCCGCACCGGTGACGGCGACGCGAACAGGTGACGGGGACGATGTCATGGCCGCCGAGCGTAGGCCCGGCCCGGCGGGGTTCCGATCAGATCCCGAGCTCGGTGAAGATCAGCTGGGCGTAGTAGTTCTGGCCGGCCTGGTTGATGTGGATCCCGTCGTCGTAGAAGCAGTCGCCGGGGCACAGCGGGGCAAGGTTGTCCCAGTCCAGCAGCACGATGTTGGGGAAGCGCTGGGCAGCGGCGACCAGCTTCTCGTTGGTCGGCGGGATCCAGGTGCGGGCGCCGTGAGCGGTCAAGACGATCACCTTCGGCACGCCGGCGAGGGCACCGAAGAAGGCGTCCACGGTGGCGTCGCTGACGGGCCCGTTGGTGCCGAGGTGGATGACGATCGCCTGGCCGAGCATGCCGGCGTCGCGCAGCTGCTGCACGAGCGTGATGGTCGTGTCCATCTGCCTGCTCTGGGCCACATCGACGAGGACTCCGCGGTGGTTGAGCTCCTCGGCGGCTCCTTGCATCACGGAATCGCCGATCGCGATCAGCGGTCCGGCCGGCAGGGGTGGCGCCGTAGGGGCCGCCGTCGGTGGCGGTGTGGCCGGCGGCGTGGTCGGGACCGTCGCGATCGTGACGGGAACGGCGGCCGCCGGGATCGTGGTGGCCGGCGTCGTAGTGGTCGGCACCGCTGTCGTCGTCGCCGCCTCGGTGGTCGAGGGATCCGTCGGCCGCGATGTCGCCAACGTGGTGGACGCCTCCAAGAGCTCCCCCAGGTCCGTCACGTCATCTGCGTCCTCCGCGAGGGACTGGGCGATCTCGTTCGGCTTCAGTTCGGCGGTGGCGAGGTTGGCGGCGGCGAACACGGAAGCCGCGACGAGGACGGCCGCGCCGACGGCGATCGCCCGGCGTGGCGCGGGGTCCCTTGCGGCCCGCAGCCCGCGCCACCACCGTCCTACCTGACCCTTGCGGATCGGCCGCTCGATGAACCGGAACGACAGCTCGGTGAGGACGCAGGCGATGGCCACGCCGGTGACGAACTGCTGCACGTTCAGCTGGTTTCCCGAGACGCGCCGCTGGATCTGGAAGACCGGCCAGGAGTAGAGGTACAGCCCGTAGGACCGGGTGCCGACCCACAGCAGGACCGGGTTGCCGAGGACCGGTCCGGCCAGCGAGCGCTGGTGGGTGACGGCGGCGATCATCGCCAGCGTGGCGATCCCGCAGACGAAGAAGCCGCCCCGGAACAACCACGGGTTGGCGCCCTCCGGTCCGATCAGGTACAGGTACCAGCACAGGGCGCCGACCCCGAGCAGGCCGACCAACGCCAGCACGTCGAGCGCCCGCCCCTTGGTGCGCATCGGGCTGCGCATGATCGCCACCGGCCGCCACACCATGGCGAACGACGCCCCCAGCAGCAGGCCACCGGCTCGGGTGGGCGTGGCGAGGTACAGCGTGTCGGTCTTCGAGATGCAGCGCCCGGCGACCTGCCAATAGGCGTCGGGTGTCACCTCGCAGGTCTCGATCGGACCGGGGTAGTAGAGCACGGCCATGAGGACGGTCACGCCAACGGCGGCGAGGAACAGGAAACGGCTGAGCTCCGGCAGACGGCGCCGCCCGAAGTGGATCAGCCCGATCATCGCCAACGGCCACAGAAGGTAGAACTGCTCCTCTACGGCCAGGCTCCACAAGTGGCGCAGCGGGGCGAAGTCGCCGCTCGCCGTGTACCCCTGCCCGACCCAGATCTGGTACCAGTTCGTCACGTACGCGAGGGCGGCGATGACGTCGCCGCGCAGCTGACCGAGCGCGTCGCGACGGAACAGGGTCGTGTACAGCGTGACGCCGATCAACAGCACGAACAGCGCCGGGAGCAGTCGGCGGGCCCGGCGCAGATAGAAGTGGCGCAGGCTGACGGTGCCGGTGCGCTCGTGCTCGCCGATCAGCAGCAGCGTGATGAGGTATCCGCTGATGACGAAGAAGATCTCGACGCCGAGGTAGCCACCGGGCAGCCACGAGCTGTTGGCGTGGTACACCATCACGGCCATCACGGCGATGGCCCGCATCCCGTCGAGCCCCGGGAGGTAGGGGATGCTGCTGATCGCCGCTTTGGGCGGACTCCACTCGAGCGGCCGGGTGATCGAGCCCGTCATGGACGCGCTTCGAGCCCGAGGTTGGCGTAGATCTCTCGGGTCGCCGTGCTGCGGTTCAGCGTGTAGAAGTGCAGGCCGGGCGCGCCGGCATCGAGCAGCTCGGCGCACAGCGCGGACGCCACGTCGACACCGATCCGCCGCACCTCCCCGGGATCGTCCACCCCGTCGAGCCGATCGACGAGCCACGATGGCACGTCGGCGCCGCTCATCGCCGCCATCCGCTTGACCTGCCCGGCGTTGGTCACCGGCATGATCCCGGGCAGCACGGGCTTGTCGACACCCAGCTCGCCGAGCTCCTCGACGAGCCGCACGTAGGGCTCGCGCTCGAAGAAGAACTGGGTGATGGCGAAGTCGGCGCGCGCCAGCTTGGCGGCGAGGTAGCGCCGATCGCTTTCCCGGTCAGTAGAACGCGGGTGGACCTCCGGGTGGGCGGCGACACCGATCGAGAAGTCGCCGACGGCAATGTCCTCGACCAGGTCGCAGGCGTAGGTGTAATCACTCGGCAGGACGTCGGCTGGGTCGGCCGGCGGATCGCCGCCCAGGGCCAGGATGTTCTCGATCCCGGCGGCGCGGTAGTCGGCGAGGATCTCGGCGATCTCGGCCCGCGTGTGCCCCTGACAGGTCAGGTGGGCCATCGGGGTGATCGCCGTCTCCCTGCGGACCCACGAGACCACCTCCCGCGTCCGCTGGCGACTGCTGCCACCGGCGCCGTACGTCACGGAGACGAAGCTGGGCCGGAGCGGCTCGAGCTCGGCGATGGCGCGGCCGAGCGACAGCTGGGCACTATCGGTCTGTGGGGGGAAGAACTCGAACGAGAACGTCCGGCCAGCGACGAGGAGATCGGACACCCGGGCCATACGCAGCCGCTCACGCTACCCGGCCGACCCCATGCGGGATCGGTCATCGAGGGCGACGATCAATGGCGGAAGTGGCGTTGACCTGTGAAGACCATCGCCATGCCGTGCTCGTCGGCGGCGTCGATCACCTCGGCGTCTCGAACGCTGCCGCCGGGCTGGATGACGGCCGCGATGCCGGCCGCGGCGGCCACGTCGAGGCCGTCCCGGAACGGGAAGAAGGCGTCGCTGGCGCAAACGCCGCCGACGGCCCGCTCGCCGGCGCGGTCGGCGGCGATGCGGGTCGAATCGACCCGGTTCTGCTGCCCCGCTCCGATGCCGAAGGCCTGCCCGTCTCCAGCGAAGACGATGGCGTTGGAGGAGACGGCGGCACACACCGTCCAGGCGAACTGCAGGTCGTCCCACTGCTCGGCGGTCGGCTCCACGGCGGTGACCACCCACCACGCCGAGCGGTCCAATGCGACGACGTCCGGTTCCTGCACGAGCAGGCCACCGTCGACGGGCCGCACGTCGACGGTTGGTCGACTCGGCGGATCGGCGCTGAGGACACGGAGGTTGGCTTTGGCGGTGAGCGTGGCCAGCGCCGCCTCGGCGTACGCCGGGCGCGATCACGACCTCGGTGAACACGGCTCCGAGCGCAGCACCGACGCCCGCCGTCGCCGGACGGTTGAGTGCCACGACGCCGCCGAAGGCGCTGACGGGATCGCAGGCATGGGCTCGGGCGTACGCCACGTCGATGTCGTCGGCGACGGCGACACCGCACGGGTTGGCGTGCTTGACGATGACGCAGGCCGGGCGGTCGAACCGGTGGACGAGGCGCCACGCCGCCTCCGCGTCGTAGAGGTTGAGGAAGCTCAGCGCCTTGCCACCGTGCTGCGTGGCGGTGTCCCAGCAGCCGCTCGACCCCGACCAGCGGTAGCGCGCCGCCAGCTGGTGGGGGTTCTCGCCGTAGCGCAGGTCCTGGGCCCGTTGCAGATCCAGCCGCAGCGTCGCCGGCAGCGGGTCGGCCGCTCCTTCGACGGCCGCCGCCGCATCGCTGGGAGTCTCGGTCCGGTCGAGCCACTTGACGATCTCGGTGTCGTAGGCCGCGGTCCGGGCGAAGGCCCGGTGCGCAAGTCGACGACGCGTCCGCGCCGACAGTCGACCGCTCGTGCGGAGCTCGCCGAGGACGGGGGCATAGTCGTCCGGATCGACGACCACACCGACGTGGGCGTGGTTCTTGGCCGCCGCCCGCACCATCGCCGGCCCACCGATGTCGATCAGCTCGACGCCAGGATCCTGGTCGAACGGGTACAGGTTGACGACGACGAGGGAGATGGGCTCGATGCCGTAGTCCTCGAGGTCGCGTTGGTGGTCGGGGTCGTCGGGGTCGGCGAGGATGCCGCCGTGCACCGCCGGGTGCAGCGTCACGACGCGGTGGCCGATGATCGCCGGGAAGCCGGTCAGATCGGCGACGTCGGTGACGGGGATCTGGGCGTCACCGATCGCCCTGGCCGTCCCGCCGCTCGACAGCAGCCGCCAGCCCAGGTCGTGCAGGCCTCGGGCGAGGCCGGCGACGCCGGTCTTGTCGTACACGGACAGCAGAGCGGTGGGCACTCCGCGGAAGCTGTTCGCGCCCGCTAGCCTCCACGCGGTCGCAGTACGGTGCGACACGCCAGAGAGGGACTGGAGAAGCACGGTGGTGGAACGCGAGGAGGCCGACGGGTTCGGCACGTACGATGCGATGAAGATCGCCGGTGGAGGGCTGTTCTTCATCGGCAGCGCGTTGACGTGGTGGCAGATCGACTTCGGCGGCGGATTGCGGGTGCGGGCGAACGCCTTCGACTACCTCGTCACCGGGATCATCCCGTTCGTCATCATCCTGGCCATCGCCCTGCTCACGCTGCTCGAACGGACCCGGTCCCTGCGCCTGCCGGCGGTGGTGCTCGATCCGATGGTCCACGTGATCGCCGCCGGCCTGGCGACGCTCCTGGTGGGTTGGCGATTCGTCTTCAGCGACTGGGAGGCGGTCGGGAACACCTCCGTCACACGGGGCCCGGGCATCTACGTCGCAGTCGTCGCCGCGTTGCTGGTGCTGGCGGGGAGCATTCTGACGGTGCGCGAGCTCGGCGCCGCCGTGGATGAGGACGAGGGCTCAGTGCCCATCGACGACCAGACACCCAACCGCACGCCCCATCCGCCGCTCCCCTGACGCCAGCGGCGGTCCACAGGCCGTCAGGACCGAGGGGCTACCGTTCCGTCGAGTGGATCTCAGCAAGTTCAAGCCGTCCGATTGGCTCCTCGTCGGGGGCGGCCTCGGCTTCCTGATCTTCGGGACGTTCTTCAACTGGATCCGGGTGTCGCTCGACGGGCTCAGCGGCAGTGGCGGGAACGCCTTCGACTTCTTCTTCACCGGCACGATCCCGTGGATCCTCGTCGTCGGCAGCGGCGTGATCGCCTTCCTGCTGGCAGGCAACGTGATCAAGCCCAGCACGACACCGTGGCCGATCATCCTCCTGGCCGCCACGGGGCTGGCCACGCTGCTCAACCTCATCCGCCTGCTGGTGCCCGGGCTCGGCGAGGACATCCCGGACGGGGTCGACGTGTCCAGGGGCTCCGGGCTGTGGCTCAGCTTCCTGTCCGCTGCCGTCGCGCTTGGCGGGCGCCGTGCTCAAGTTCACCGAGTCGGGCGGCAACCTGAAGGACCTCACGGACATGGACAGGCTGAAGCGAGCGTTCGACCGCGACACGTCACCACCGCCGCCTCCGCCGCCACCGGTCGGCGGCGCCACACCCCCGCCTCCGCCACCACCGGTTGGAGGTCAGGTCCCGCCGCCGCCGCCCCCCGGCTAGAGCGCCCGCAGCAGGTCGGCCATCCGCTCACCGGCTTCCGTCGGGTTGAGCCCGATGGCGACGCCGGCCGAGGCGAGGGCGTCCATCTTGCCCTGCGCCGTGCCCTTGCCGCCCGAGACGATGGCGCCGGCGTGGCCCATCTTCCTGCCGGCTGGGGCCGTGACGCCGGCGATGTAGGCGCTCATCGGCTTCGTCACGTTGGCCGTGATGAACTCCGCCGCCTCCTCCTCGGCTGACCCGCCGATCTCGCCGAACATGATGATGGCGTGCGTCTCCGGGTCCTTCTCGAACTCGGCGAGGCAGTCGACGAAGCTCGTGCCCGGGACAGGGTCGCCCCCGATGCCGACGCACGTGGACACGCCGATGCCGTTCTGCTTCAGCTCGTAGAGCGCCTGGTAGGTCAACGTTCCGGAGCGGCTGACGATGCCGACGTTGGGACCATCCGCCGTCGGCAGCTGGGCGATGTCGCTGGGCGTGATGCCGATGTTGCACTTGCCGGGGCTGATGATGCCCGGGCAGTTCGGGCCCGAGCAGGCGGGTCGTCGGGAAGTCGCGGACCAGCGAGTTGTAGACCCGCGCCTCGTCCTGCGCCGGGATGCCCTCGGTGATGCAGACGACGAACCCGATGCCGGCAGCGCCCGCCTCGAGGATCGCGGCTCGGTGCGGCCTTCGGCGGCACGGCGACGAACGAGGCGGTCGCCCCGGTCGCCGCCACCGCCTCATCGACGGTGTCGAAGACCGGGATGCCCTCGACATCCTGACCGCCCTTCCCCGGCGTCACCCCGGCGACGATCTGCGTGCCGTAGCTCTTGTTGCGCAGGCCGTGGAACTTGCCCTGCCCGCCGGTGAGCCCCTGGACGACGACCTTCGTGTCCTGGTCCACGAAAGATCGCCATGTCACGCGCCTCCTTCGCTGCCATTGGCGATGCGCACGGCTTCTCGCGCGGCTTCGAGCATCGTCGGCTTGCTGATCAGCTGGTGGGCCGGGATGCCGGCGTCGAGGATGATCTGGCGGCCCTCCTCGGCGTTGGTCCCGTCGAGGCGGATGACGATCGGCGCCCGCAACTCGACCCGCGACAGTCCCTCGACCACGCCCTTGGCGACCTCCTCGCCGCGGGTGATGCCGCCGAAGATGTTGACGAAGATGGAGCGCACGTTCTCGTCGTGGTTGATGACGTCGAGGGCAGCGGCCATCACGTCGGCGTTGGCGCCACCGCCGATGTCGAGGAAGTTGGCCGCCTTGCCGCCGACCTGGTTGACGACGTCGAGCGTGCTCATCGCCAGCCCGGCGCCGTTGGCGATGATGCCCACCGACCCGTCGAGCCCGATGTATTGGAGGTCCTTCTCCTTGGCCAGCCGCTCGCGGTCGTCGAGCTCCTCGGTCCCGGCGAACTCCGCCCACTCGGGGTGGCGGAACTCGGCGTTGCCATCGAGGCTGACCTTGGCGTCGAGGGCGTGGACCTCGCCGTCCGGTTTGAGGATCAGCGGGTTGATCTCGGCCAGGTCGCAGTCGCCACGTGTGAAGCAGTCGTACAGCTGGACGAGGATCGCCGCCACGCCATCGACGGCCCGCTCGCGGGATCCTGGCATCGACGGCGGCCTGGCGGGCGACCTCCGGCGTCAGCCCGTCGACCGGGTCGATGTGCAGCTTGACGATGGCGTCAGGGTCGCGGGCGGCGACCTCTTCGATGTCGACGCCGCCTTCGGCCGAGATCATCAGCAGGTGCTGCTTGGCGGCCCGGTCGAGCGTGAAGCTGGCGTAGTACTCCTCCTCGATGTCGGAGGCCCGTTCGACCCACACTCGTTCGACGCGATGCCCCTTGATGTCCATGCCGAGGATGTTCCCGGCGTGGAGGCGGACCTCGTCGGCGTCGTTGGCCAGCTTGATGCCGCCCGCCTTGCCGCGGCCTCCGACCTGCACCTGGGCCTTGACGACCACCGGATAGCCGGCCGCCTCGGCCTGCTCGACGGCCTGCTCGACCGTCTCAGCCACGCCGCCGGGACTGACCGGGATGCCGTATCGGGCGAAGTACTGCTTGCCCTGGTACTCGAACAGATCCACTGGTCTCCCTTGTCGTCGTCGGGGTCGGCGGGGGGCGGGGGCGGGGCGCGGGCGGGGGCGTGCGAACCCTATGCGGTTTGCCGTGGGACGGATGCAAGCCACCGCCAGAATGAGGCGATGTCCGCGCCGCCCGCGACCCCCGACGTGGTGCCGGGCTCGCCGGTCCGGCCACCCCGCCTGCGATCGCCGCTGGCCCGGGCCGTCGTGCCGGTGCTCGGCGGCATCGCCGTGATCGGCGTCATCCTGCTGGCCACGTGGGGGATGGCCGTCGTGATCTCCCGCGGCGACGCCGAGTCCACCGAGCGTCTGGTGCCGACGGAGTTCCAGTTGGGCAACGTCGAGCGGTGGTCGGAGACGATCGCCGAGGACGGCCCGTTCATCCTCGCCGACCTGAACACCCAGAGCGGCACCCGCTCGCTCGTCGTCGACCACGTCGGCGACGATCCGACTCGCGGTTGGGCCGTCTACTGGGCCTATCCGGCCGACCGAGATCCGTCGTGCGAGATCGAGCAGGTGCGCGGCACGAGGGCGTTCGTCGATTGCGACGAGCGCGAGATCGACGTCACGGATCTCATGCCACCGCAGGGTGTGCGGCCACGCGTCGACGACCGCACCACCCTGACGATCGACCTGCGCGCCGACGAGCCGGCAGTTCCGGCGACGACGGGGTGATGGACGGCGGCGGACGAATGTCGTCCCGACTCGCCGACTCCAACTACAGTCCGCGCCATGTCGGGATCTGGTGGAACCCCTCGCGTCGCCTCGATCGCCACTGACCGGCGCGTCCGGCATTGCCTCGTTGCCGCTGTTCCTCGCCACCGCGGTGTTGCTGCCGAGCGTGATGACGCAGGCGCAGGAGTCGTCGGGTCCCGGCTGCTCGATCACGACGCGGGTGCGCTACGACAGCCGCGGCGCCGACGTCCTGTGCGTGGAGACCGTGCTCGCCACCCTCGGCTACGAGTTCGCCGGGCCGGACGAGTACTTCGACACGGACAGCGCCAACAGCGTCAGGGCCTTCCAGCGGGCCAACGGGCTGGCCGCCGACGGCATCGTCGGACCGGCAACCGCCGGGCGGATGGGCATCTGGGCCGGCGCGGCGGAACCCGCGCCGCCACCGGCACCGGCCCCCGAGGCGCCGCCAGCTGCCGCTCCAGAGGCGCCGCGCACCGGCACCGGACGGCGCGTGCACGATCTCGAGCAGCATTCGGTACGGCTCGCGGGGCCCCGCCGTGACGTGCGTCGAGCAGGTCCTCGCCTCGCTCGGCTACGCGTTCGCCGGGCCGGACGAGTTCTTCGACACGGACAGCAGCAACAGCACGAAGGCCTACCAGCGGTCCAACGGCCTGCTCGCCGACGGCGTCGTCGGGCCCGTCACCGGCGGCCGGATGGGCATCTGGGCCAACGCGGCCGCGCCGGCACCGGCTCCAGCTCCCGCCGCACCCGCCGCGCCAGCCGAACCAGCGCCGGAGCAATCAGGGGTCGACGGCACGCCGCTCCCGTTGGGTGGCTGCCAGATCTCAACCAGCGTGCGGTACGGCACGCGCAGCGGCGACGGCTTCTGCGTCGAGCGCGTCCTCGCCGGATTGGGCTACGCCTTCGCTGGCCCCGACGAGTTCTTCGACACCGACAGCGTCAACAGCGTGAAGGCCTTCCAGCGCGGCAACGGGCTGCGGGCCGACGGCGTCGTCGGTCCGGTCACCGGCGGCCGCATGGGCATCTGGCTCGGTGGGCCGCCGCCGTCGGCGGCACCCGCACCCCCACCGGCCGCCGAGCCCGGCGAGCACGGGCTGCCGGCCAACTCCGGCGAGGGCCGCCGTGTCGTCTACCACCGCGGCATGCAACAGATCTGGGCCGTCGAGGCCGACGGTTCGGTCGTCAAGACGCACCGCGTGTCGGGACGCACGCGCGAGCCGTACGCCGGCACGTACAGCGTGTACTCACGATCGATGTACACGTACTCGCAGGAGAACCCCGACGTGAAGTGGCGGTACATGGTCCGCTTCGCCCACGGCCCGAACGGCGGCCGCATCGGGTTCCACGAGATCCCGACCAGGTTCGGTGTGCCGCTGCAGAGCGAGAGCCAGCTCGGCCAGCCGCTCTCCGGCGGGTGCGTGCGGCAATCAACGGGCGATGCCCAGTGGATGTGGAACTGGGCCGGCATCGGCACCAAGGTCGTCGTCCTGTAGGACCCGTCAGGTCGATGTCGTCGCGTCCACCAGCCGGGCGGCGAACTCCTCGCTGTGCGCCTGCAGTTTGGAGCGGCTGAGCGCCAGCCCGCCGACCACCGTCGCCCCGGTGGCCTCGACCGCGCCGGTCAGCTTGTCGAGGCTCTTGCCAGGGTTGAGGGCGAACGTGCAGAAGACCGCCGCCTGCTTGCCGCGCATCGCCGGCAGGTTGGAGATCGCCGCCAGCGCCCACGGCGTCTGGCCGACGACGAACAGCCCGTGGACCCACGTCCCGACGAGGACGATGTCGGCGTCCTGGATCGCCGCGTAATCCGGCTGGCGCAATTTCGTGCAGCCGGTGATCGTCCAGCCCTCCTGCCGCAGGTCGTCGCCGATCATCTCCCCCGCCCGCCACGTGTTGCCGGTGAGGCTCTCGATCAGTAGCACGGCCTTCATGCCCCACGATTGAACCACGCCGGCCCGGACACGTTCACGGCCCGTTCAGCCATTGCGGAAGCACCGGCAACCCCAATGTCTTACGGTGAGCGACGATGTCGACACCGGTCCTCCGCCCTGCGCTCGTCCTCGCCGCCGCGGCGATCACCGCCCTCGTCGTACCTGCGATCTCGGCGCCCGTGGGCGCCGTCGCCGACCCGACGAGCACCGTGTTCATCAACGAACTGCACTACGACAACACCGGCGCGGATGTCGGCGAGGCGGTGGAGGTGGCCGCACCGGCCGGGACCGACCTGAGCGGGTGGACGATCGTGCCGTACAACGGCAATGGCGGCGCGCCGTACGCCCCGATCGGGACGCTCACCGGCGTGGTCCCCGACCAGGGCGGCGGCTACGGCACGCAGTCGGTGGCTGTGGCGGGCCTGCAGAACGGTGCGCCCGACGGGCTGGCCCTGGTCGACCCGGGTGGGGTGGTGGAGCAGTTCCTCAGCTACGAGGGATCGTTCACCGCCATCGGCGGCCCCGCCAATGGGCTGATGTCGACGGACATCGGCGTCCTCCAGGCCGGCACCGAACCGGTCGGCTCCTCACTCGCGTTGACGGGGACGGGTGACACGTACGGCGACTTCGCCTGGACGGCGACGACGGCTGCCAGCTTCGGCACGCCCAACGTGGGGCAGACGTTCTCGACGGCGACCGGCCCGGTGGCGACCTGCCCGGAGACGCTCGTCACGCCGTTCGGCGTGGCCGCCTCGGCCGAAGTGTCGGCGACGGATGCCGACAGCACGATCGCCGCGATCAGGATCGCGCCGCGGTGTATGCCGGCATCTCGGTGACGCCGACCGGACCCGGTGTCGCCCGCCTGGACGTCGCGGCGACCACCGTCCCGGCGGCCTACCCCGTCGTGATCGAGTTCGCCACCGCCGACGTGCCGGCGCAGACGACCACGTGCGCCGTCGAGGTGGTCGTCGAAGGCATCGCCCGCGTTGCCGAGGTCCAGGGCACCGAACTGGTGAGTCCCCTGAACGAGGCGGGTGTCACCGTCGACGTCGTCATCACCTCGTTGTTCACGAGCCAGGACGCCCCCGACGGGTTCTTCGCCCAGCAGGAGGACGCCGCCGCCGACACGTTGCCCGAGACGTCGGAGGGGCTCTACGTCTTCTGCCGCGGGTCGTGCCCGTCGGGTGTCGCGCCCGGAGACCTCGTCCAGGTCACCGGCACCGTCGCCGAGTTCTTCGGCATGACGCAGATCGACGCCCGTGCGTTCGCCGGCGGCGTCATCGAGACCGTCTCCACCGGCAACCCGTTGCCTGACGCCACGCCCGTCGACGCTGCCGGCCGGTGGATCGACCCGCGCCGAGGGGACGTTCGAGCCGCTCGAAGGGATGGTCGTCACGTTCCCGGAGACGCTCGTGCTGAGCGAGTTCTTCGAGCTGGCGCGGTACGGCCAGGTGGTGTTGACCGAGGGCGAGCGGCCCTACCAGTTCACCCACGACCACGTGCCGGACTCGCCGGGCCAGCCACCCTTGTTGCCAGCCTTCCTCGCCGACCTGAACAGCCGGCGGATCATCCTCGACGACGACAACAACGACCAGAACGACGCGGTCATTGGCCCCGATGACGAGCCGTACCCGTACCCGGTGGGCGGTCTGTCTCTCGACAACCGTTTCCGCAACGGCGACACCGTGTCCGACCTGACCGGTGTGATGCACTGGTCGTTCGCCGGCCAGACGGGCACCGATGCGTGGCGGATCCGGCCAGTCTCCGACGTCCCACCGGTCTTCGAGCAGCAGAACCCTGCCCCGCTCGAGATCGCGGACGTCGGGGGCACGCTGCAGGTCGCCACGTTCAACGTCCTCAACTACTTCACGACGATCGACACGACGCCGTCCACGAGCAGCGGGCCGTGCGGACCGTCGGGGACGCTCGATTGCCGGGGCGCCGACTCCGACGCGGAGCTCGTGCGCCAGCGGGACAAGATCGTCGCCGCCCTGGTGGAGATGGACGCCGACGTCGTCGGGTTGATCGAGATCCAGAACGACGCCGACGTGTCGACGCTCGACCTGGTCGCCGCCCTCAACGCGGCGACGTCACCTGGCCGGTACGACACCGTGCTGACCAGCACGATCGGGACCGATGCGATCAAGGTGGCGCTGATCTACCAGCCGGCGGCGGTCACTCCCGTCGGGCCGTACAAGGTGCTGACCAGTGCCATCGATCCGCGGTTCATCGACGTGCGCAACCGTCCGGCGCTGATCCAGACGTTCGAGCAAGTCGGCACCGGGGAGCGCCTGACGGTCGCCGTGAACCACTTCAAATCCAAGGGCTCGGCCTGCACACCTGACGACCCCGACACGGGCGACGGGCAGGGCAACTGCGCGGTGACCCGCACCAACGCCGCGCTCGCCCTGGCCGACTACCTCGCCACCGACCCGACCGGGAGTGGTGATCCGGACTTCCTCATCCTCGGCGACCTCAACTCGTACCGGCGGGAGAAGCCGATCACCACGCTGACCGGCAAGGGGTACACCGATCTCATCGAGCAGTTCGTCGGCGACGACGCCTACAGCTTCCTGTTCGACGGTCAGCTCGGCTACCTCGACCACGCCCTGGCCACCCGCGACCTCGTGCGTCAGGTCACCGGCGTCACCGAGTGGGCGATCAACGCCGACGAGGTGCCGCTGTTCGACTACAACGACGAGCTGCCGAATCCCGACGATCCGAACGACGGTGAGGCGTCCTTCGAGCGCGAGTCGGCGGCCCTCCCCCTGTACGCCGACCCGCCTGACCCGCTGCGCTCGTCGGACCACAACCCGCTCGTCGTCGGACTCGACCTCGACGCCACCGCCAACACGCTGACCATCGACGATGCGTTCATCGCCTTGCGCGCAGGTGGCGGTGGCACGCTGGCGTTCTCCGGTCGGCTCGCTGGCGAGGTGTTCACTGCCTGCCCGACGATCGGCGTGCGCGTCGACGGGTTCGACGTCGTCCAGGCGCAGACGCGTCCTGTGCTCCGCACACTGACGTGCGCCGCGCTGACGAGCAAGGGGTTGGTCAGCCTCCACCTCGGCAGTGGGGCGGTCAGTGGAGTGCTCACGTTGCCGCGGACGTTCGTGCTCGCCGACAACACGGTCACGTTCGCGCTGACGATCGGCGGAGAGTCGTTCACCGCCGACGTGCCGGGGCACCGCGCCGGACCGCTCTGGATCGCCGACTGAGGCCGGCCGCCGACTGATCTGGGCGCAGTTCTTCCCGACAGTCGCGAAAAACGCGCCCAGATACGCTTTTGGGAAGGATCGCGCCCAGATGTGCGTCGTCGCGACGGGTCAGCGTTTGCGGAGGGGCGCCCAGGCGAGGTCGAAGTGCTTGGTGCCGACGGCGGCGAAGTGGACCGCCGCCTCGACCGTGTTGGCGCGGGCGACCAGGTCGATGATCACGCCTTCTCCGAAGGCGGGGTGCTCGACGTCGTCGCCGATGCGCAAGCCGAGGTCGTGGGCGTCGGACGGCTGCGGTGTGTTCCGCCGGCCGGCTGCGAGCGCGGCGTCCACGACCCGCTCGCGGTGGACGTCGGCTCGGTCGTCCTCGCGTTCGCGACGACGGCGGTACGGCGGCGGAGCACCCCACGATCCGCGCGGCCGGAGGCTCTGGCGCCCGTAGGCCGTGCGCCCGGAGACGTTGCCCTGGGACTCGACGAGCTCGGTCGGGATCTCTTCGATGAACCGCGAGGGCGGGTTGTACTGCGTCGAGCCGTAGAGGCTGCGGCTCCACGCGTGGCTGATGAACAACCGGTCGCGGGCCCGCGTGATGCCGACGTAGGCCAGGCGCCGCTCCTCCTCCAGCTCGTCGGGTTCGTTGAGGGCCCGGCGTGTGCGGGAAGATCCCTTCCTCGACGCCGATCAGGAAGACGACGGGGAACTCCAACCCCTTCGCCGAGTGGAGCGTCATCAGCACGACCTGATCGTCATCGGTGATCTCGTCGGTGTCGGCGACGAGCGAGACCTGTTCGAGGAACTCGTCCATGTGGGTGAACTCGCGTGCCGAGCCGACCAGCTCGCCGAGGTTCTCGATGCGGCCAGCGGACTCGACGGTGTCCTCGGCCTCCAGTTCGGCGAGGTAGCCGGAGCGGTCGAGGGCGGCCTGCAAGACGTCGCCGGGCCCCGACCGCCCTCCTCGCCGGCGTCGGCGGCCAGCGCGGCGAGCTCGTCGAGGAAGGCGACGAACGACTCGATGCCGCGCGACGGCCGGCCCGGTGACGCCGGCGTCTCCGCTCCGGCGCAGCGCGTCGACGAACCCGATCTCCTCGGCTGCCGCGAGCGCGTCGAGCCTGGCGATGCTGGCGTCCCCGATGCCCCGCTTGGGCACGTTGAGGATCCGCTTCACGCTGACCTCGTCGGCCGGGTTGACGACAGCCCGCAGGTACGCCATGGCGTCCTTGACCTCGCGGCGGTCGTAGAAGCGGGTGCCGCCGACGACCTTGTACGGGACCCCGAGGCGCATCAGCGCCTCCTCGACGACGCGGCTCTGGGCGTTGGTGCGGTACAGCACGGCCAGCTCACGCCAGTCGAGGCCGTCCTCGTCGTGCAGCCGCCGGGCCGTCGAACCGACGAACGTTGCTTCGTCGCCCTCTTCCTCGGCGTGGTAGCGCACGATCCGATTGCCGCGGCCGGCGTCGGTCCAGAGGTTCTTCGGCTTGCGCGCCGCGTTGTTGGCGATCACCGCGTTGGCGGCGTCGAGGATCGTCTGCGTGCTGCGGTAGTTCTGGTCGAGCACGACGGTCGTGACCTCGGGGAAGGCCTCCTCGAACTGCAGGATGTTGCGGAAGTCGGCCCCTCGAAACCGGTACACGCTGTTGTGGACGAGCAGCCCGTTGGCGACGTACGAATGCGTCGGCGTGACCTCGAGGTCGTACACCGCCTCACTCTCGGCCGTCTCCATGGTTCGTTGTTCCACCGTCGCCACCTCGAGCGCGCCGTCGTGCTCGACCAGGACCTGCATCCCCGCGACAGATGTGACATCGGCATGAGGTCGAACACGACGCGGCCAACAGCCATGCGGCGCTTGAGATGGAGACCGCCCGCAGCGGCGACCCGCTTGGCGTCATCGAGCGCCCGGCCGTAGTCGGTCCACCAGCTCTCACCGGATGACCCCTGCACGCGATGCCCGCCGGGGCGATTCCGAGGATCGGCGAACATCGTCAGGTCGATTGTTGAGGGGCGCGCCTGGTTCGACAGACCTCTGATGCGGGAACTCAGGGTGGAGCTGGAGGTCCTCCATCAACTGCCTTGGCACCCATCGTGCGTGTCGGTTCCGTCTTCCGCTGACGACCAGTGACGGGGCACGCCGTAGGCGGCGGCGTACCACGACTCGCTGATCAGCACCTCCGCTGGGGTCGAGCAGTCACGCGTAGCACCCACATCGCTGCGTGGCCGACGTCGCCCGCAGTGGGTCGTGCCCCCGATCCGGTAGCCACGGTCCGCGCGATACAAGAGATACACGAGGTGGGTCCCGGCGACCGGCACAAGGCGGGCAGGCACGATGTGATGCGCCGTGGCCGCCAGCTCGACACAGCCATGTGATCCCCCCGCGGTGATCCGCACGAGCGGCTGGTCGGTCGTCGAACGATGGACGTGGCGAACGACGCCGACTCGCGTGGCGGTCCCGCCGGCGGCGCCAAGGACTTCGTCGCCGACCTCGATCTGCTCGATCGGCACAGCCCCGCCGGGAGTCCGGACCAAGGTCCCAGCCGGGAGGCACTGGTCCGTGTCGCCGACGACCGTGACGTTGTGGTGGCCGCCGGCGAGGAGCAGGACGATCTCGTTCTGCGCCTGGTTGGTGTCCTGGTACTCGTCGACGAGGATGTGCTCGAAACGCTGGCGGTAGGACTCCAGTACGTCGGGGTGGTCGCGCAGCAGCCGGACGGTGTTGACCAGCAGGTCGTCGAAGTCCATCGCCCCGGCCTTCAGGAGCCGGGCCTGGTACTCCCGGTAGACATCGGCGTGCCGCCGATCGAAGGCGTTCTCGGCCCGCGCCGCGGCGTCCTCCGGGGCGAGGAGCTCGTTCTTCCACAGGCTGATCTGGGCGTGGACGCCGCGAGGCGGGAACCGCTGGGCGTCGAGGTGGAGGTCACGGATCACGTACCCGGTGAGCCGCACGGCGTCGGCCTGGTCGTAGATCGAGAACTGCCGGGGGAACCCGAGCCGGTCGGCGTTGGCCCGCAGCATGCGCACGCACGCCGAGTGGAACGTGCTGACCCACATCGTCCGGGCGACCGGCCCGATCGAGCGCGGCGACGCGCTGGCGCATCTCGTCGGCCGCCTTGTTGGTGAACGTGATGGCCAGGATCCGCGAAGGGTGGACACCCTCGTGGATCAGGTGGGCGATGCGGTGGGTCAGCACGCGGGTCTTGCCGGAGCCGGCGCCGGCAACGACGAGGAGCGGGCCGCCCTCGTGGACGACGGCGTCGAGTTGATCGGGATTCAGCCCGTCGGTCGAGAGGTCGGCCGACTCGGGGTCGGCGAGGTGCGCATCGGGCATGTCCGCGCCCATCCTACGGAGGGGGTGCGCGCCCCGAGCCGGATCCTCTCGGCCGGCGCCGTCAGCGGACGACGGCGACCGGGCAGTGGGCGTGGGCCAGGACGTCGAGCCCGGTGGCACCGACGAGCAGCTCGACGAGGCCGCTGCGGCCACGGCTGCCGATCACCACGAGATCGACGTCCCGTGACGCCTCGATCAGCGCGAACGCTCCGGTGCCGGCGGCGACGACCGGAACGATCCGTGCGCCGTTGGGCGGGGCGCCGGTGCCGTCGGTGGCCTGTTCGATGGCCGCCCGCAGCCCGGCGTCGTCCTCCTCGACCTCCTCGTCGGACTCGACGCCCGGCTCGCGGAACGGGCCGGCGGCGACGGCCGGCACGAAGTCGGCATGGGACGCCTGGATCTCCTCGACACCCGCCAGGTTGACGGACCACCGCAGCGCGGCGATAGACGGCGCATCGGGTGCACTCTCGCGATCCTCGTCGACGCCGACGACGATGCGCCGCACCGGGAGGCGCACGTCGCCGCGCACGACGACGACCGGCGATCGGGTGTGGTGGATCACGTAGTGGGCCGTCGACCCGAGGAGCAGCGAGGCCTTCGTCGAACCGGCGTGGCCGACGACGATGGTCACGTCGTCGCCGACCTCTTCGGCGATGTCGACGAGGTTGCGACCGGCGTGGCCCGTGACGAGGCGGGCGCTGATGCGCGGGTCGGCGACCTCGCCGATGGTCTCCTCGAGGAACTCGCCGGCGACCTTCTCGACGTCGACGGCGTCCACCGGCGCGACCGCCTCGTAGCCGGAGACGATCGGCACCTCCCACGCGTGAGCGACGATGATCGTCTCGTCGGCCGTCGCCACGACCTGCGCCCACTCGAGGGCGGCGCGAGCACGTTCGGAACCGTCCAGGCCCACGATGTAGGTCGTCACGCCCAGACCCTGGCACATGTGACCGCGCGATGCGCTAGCAGCGATCAGCGCGGCGGCAGGCACAGCCCGACCGAGGCTCCCCCGCCCGGACGGGCGGCCACCTGGACGCTCCCGCCGTTGCGCTCGGCGACCTCCCGCACGATCGACAGCCCGAGACCGGAGCCGGGGAGCGAGCGGGCGCCCTCGGCACGGTAGAAGCGATCGAAGACCCGCTGGCTGTCCTCCGGCGCGATGCCCGGCCCGCGATCGTGCACGACGACCGAGCCGTCCGCGACCACGACGTCGATCGGTCCTGCGGTCCGGTCGAACTTGACGGCGTTGTCGATCAGATTGGTGATCGCCCGCTCCACCGCTGGGAAGGACGCCACGACGACGGAGTCGTCAGCCGTGACGACCACGCGGCGACCGTGACGGCGCTCAGCCCGGGCGGCCACGGTACGGGCCAGCTCCCCGAGCTCGATGGGGCCCGGCGGCGCATCGTCGGTGGCGCCGCGGGCCAGTGCGACGACCTCCTCGACGAGACCGACCAGCTCCTCCGTCTCGGTCTCGAGGTCCTCGAGCACCCGCCGCCGGGTGTCCGGGTCGAGGTCCGGATGTCGGCGCAGCACGGCGAGGTTCGTGCGCACGCTCGTCAGTGGCGTGCGCAGCTCGTGACCGGCGTCCTCGACGAGCCGCTGCTGATCGGCGCGCGACGCGGCGAGCGCGCCGAGCATGCCGTTGAACGCCGTGCCGAGGCGCCCGACCTCGTCGCGCCCGGCGACCGGCACGTCGACGTCCAGCCGGCCCGAGCGCTCGACGTCGGTCGCCGCCTTCGTCAGCCGCATGAGCGGTGCCGTGACGGTGCGGGCGATGAGCCAGCCGACCGCCGCCGCGGCGACCGTCACCAGAGCGACGACGAGGATCGTGCGCTGGCGGAGGTCGTCCAGCACGCGCTGGTTCTCGTCGAGCAGCCGTCCCACCTGGATCGCTCCATCGACGACGCCGAAGCTGGCCATCCGGAGCGCACCGTCCGCGCTGCGGGAGGGTGTCGTAGCTGCGCGTCCCCTGCTGCCGCAGCACTTCCTCGGCACCCGGGCCCGGCGGCACCGGCGGCTTGGTGTTGCTGTAGCTGAGGCGACCGGATGCGTTGACGATCTGGATGACGTACACGTCGAGCACGCCACGTTCGGGCGCCGCCAGGCGGGGGTTGGCCTGGATCGTGCCGAGCGCCTGGGCCAGCGAGCGATCGACCTCCTCGAGGAGGCGGGTGCTCGTGGCCTGGTACGAGACGATCCCGACCGAGATCGTCGCCGCCGCGGCGACCGCCGCCAGCGCGGCGGCGATCCGCCACTGCAGGCTCATTGGGAAGCGGCCTCGCGCGCGGCGTACCCGACGCCTCGAATGGTCTGGATCAGCCGCGGCTCGCCGTCAGCCTCCGTCTTGCGGCGCAGGTAGCCGATGTAGACGGCCAGGTTCTTGGAATCCGGCCCGAAGTCGTAGTGCCAGATGCGGTCGTAGATGGTCGAGTGGTCGAGGACCACTCCCTGGTTGCGCACGAGCAGTTCGAGGAGGTCGAACTCGGTCTTCGACAGGTCCAGCTCACGGCGTACCCCGCCAGGCCCTGCGAGCGGCCGGGTCGACGCGCAGGTCGGCCAACTGGACAACGTCGGACGCCGTGCCCTCGGGTTGTGTGCGTCGGAGCAGGGCCCGCAAGCGAGCCAACAGCTCGTCGAGCTCGAACGGCTTGGGCAGGTAGTCGTCGGCCCCGGCGTCGAGGCCGGCCACGCGATCCCGGGTCTCCGTTCGCGCCGTCAGCATCAGGATCGGCACGCGATCGCCGTCGGCCCGCAGCACCTTGCATACGGTCAGGCCGTCGACGATCGGCATGGACACGTCGAGCACCACGACATCGGGCGCGATCGTGCCGGCGGTCTCGATCGCCTCGGCACCGTTGCGCACGGCGACGACCGTGTACCCCTCGAGCCCGAGGGCCCGCACGAGTGAATCCCGCACGGCGCGGTCGTCCTCCGCCAGCAGCAGCGTGTGCATCGGGCAGACAGTGTGTCAAGAAGCGGTAAGAAGCGTGCGGTGTACGCAGACGCTCACACCTTCTCCGTGAGCTCTTCACAACTGCTCCACATCTCGGGGGGACCCTGGGCGCATCCCCCGAATAAGGAGCACAACATGAACCGCAAGGTCTTGACCGGCGTCGCCATCTCGTTACTGGTGGCGGCGTCGCTGATCGCCGTCGGCGCGATCGCCTTCCGGGCCGGCGCAGCGGCACGACGGCGAGGGCCGCATCGTGCGCGAGCTCGTCACCGGTGACGAGGGCGCCGGGACGGTGATCGTCACCGACGGCTGGCACCACGGATGGCACGGCCCTGGCTTCGGCTTCCTCGTCTTCCCGCTCGTCGTGGTCGGGCTGATCCTGCTGTTCAGCTCCCGGCGCGGACGGTGGGGTGGCCCGTGGCGAGATCGCGACGAGTACATGAGGGAGTGGCACCGCCGGGCCCACGCCGACGATGCGACGATCGCCGCACCGCAACCTCCGGCGCCGCCCACCGTCACACCACCCGACCCGCCCGCCCGGGCATGATCTGGCGATGACCCACGTGCTCGTCGTCGATGACGAGCCGGCGATCGTCGAGATCGTGCGCGACTACCTCGTCGACGCCGGGTTCCGGGTGTCGTCGGCCCGTTCGGGAGAGGACGCGATGCGGCTGGTCCGCTCGATCGTCCCCGACCTGATCGTGCTCGACCTCGGGCTCCCCGGCGTCGACGGGCTGGAGGTGGCCCGCACGGTCCGCCAGGCGTCCTCGGTGCCGATCATCATGCTGACGGCTCGCAGTGACGAGGCGGACCGGGTCGTCGGCCTGGAGATCGGCGCCGACGACTACCTCGTCAAGCCGTTCAGCCCCCGTGAGCTGCTGGCCCGCATCAGGGCCGTGCTGCGCCGGACCGCCGGCGGTGCCGACGACGGCCGGCCGATCGTGGTCGGCGGGCTGGCGGTCGATCCGCAACGGCGGTCGGTCGAGGCCGACGGACGCATCGTCGAGCTGACCGCGACCGAGTTCGACCTGCTGGCCCGCATGGCCGCCGCGCCCGGCCGGGTGTTCACCAGGGGCCAGCTGATGGAAACGATCCACGGCGTCGCCGTCGACGCCGGCGGACGGGCCATCGACGCCCACGTGAAGAACATCCGGCGCAAGATCGAACCCGAACCGCACCGGCCGTCACGGCTGCTCACGGTGCACGGGGTCGGCTATCGACTGGTCGCCCATGGTCGCCATGGGTGAGGACGCCCGATGGTGGCGCCGGCGCTTCCTGCGGGTGGCGCTGGTGCTGTCGGCGATCTGGATCACCGGCGGAGTGGTGTTCGGGTTGCTCGGCGGGTACGGCCGGGACGGGGACTTCGGCGGGGACGACGGTCGGCGCGGGCCGCCAGCGGTGCTGTTCGCCGTCGTCGGCGCCGCGGTGGTGGCCACCGTCGTGGCCTATCGCCGTCTCGCCCGACCGCTCAGCGAGCTGCTGGAGGGCGCCGAGCGGATCGGTGGCGGGGACTACGCCACACGCGTCGCCCCCTCCGGTCCACGCGCCGTCCGCACGCTCGGCCGCGCCTTCAACGACATGGCCGGGCGCCTCGATGCGTCGGAGGAGGCCCGCCGCCGCTTCCTCGCCGATGTCACCCACGAGCTGCGCACTCCGCTGACCGTGCTGCAGGCCGAGGTGGAGGCCCAGCTCGACGGCATCCACCCGCGAGACGATGCCCATCTCCTCTTGCTGCGCGAGCAGACGCACACCCTGGATCGCCTCGTCGACGACCTGCGCACGCTGGCCCTCGGTGACGCCGGCCGCTTGACGCTCTACCGCGAAGTGGTCCCGATCGGCGTGGTCGTCGACGACGCCGTCGCCGCCATCGCGTCGGCCGCCGCGGCGCGCCGTGTCACCGTTGCCGTCCAGTCGTCCTCCGACGTCGAGCTCGACGTGGACCGTGTGCGCATCGCCCAGGTCCTCGGCAACCTGCTGACCAACGCCGTCCGCCACACACCGAGCGGCGGCTCGGTCACCGTCGACGTGACGACGGCCGTCGACGCGGTCGCCGTCGTGGTGTCCGACACCGGCCCCGGCCTCGGCAGCGACCCTGAGCGCGTCTTCGACCGCTTCCACGCCTCGGCCGATTCGGGGGGCACTGGGCTCGGCTTGACCATCGCCCGCCAGCTCGTCGAGGCCCACGGCGGCACGCTGGCCGCGGCGAACCGGCCGGCCGGCGGGGCGACGTTCACGGTCCGCCTGCCCCGCGGCTGACGGTTACAGGATTCGCACCGGCAGGGCGCGGGGGCCGCGGATCTGCCCGACGCTCCAGCGAACCGCGCCGGCCAGCTCGAAGTCGGGGAAGCGGGCGAGGAACTCCTCGATCGCCACGCGCACCTCCAGGCGGGCGAGGTTCGAGCCGAGGCAGCGGTGGATGCCCAACCCGAACGCGGCGTGGCGGTTCTCCAACCGGTCGATGACCACCTCGTCCGCCCGCTCGAACAGCCCGGGGTCGCGGTTGGCAGCAGGGAAGGGCAGGAGGACCCACTCGTCGGTCTTCATCGGGCATCCGTGGAAGTCGTGGTCCTGGGCGACCATGCGGGCCATCGTCACCGGCGCGTAGGCCCGCAACAGCTCCTCGATCGCCGTCGGCATCAGCCCCGGGTCCTCGACCAGCCGGCGTCGGTCGTCCGGGTTGCTCGCCAGGTGCCACAGGCTGGAGCCGATGGCGCTCCACGTCGTGTCGATGCCGGCGATCAGCAGCAGGACGATCGAGCCGCGCACGTGCTCGTGGGACAGCTTCTTGCCACCCAGCTCGGCGTCCAAGAGGTAGGAGGTCAGATCGTCCCGGGGCGCGGCCCGGTGCCGTTCGATCTGCACGTCGAGGTAGGCGTCGAGCTTCTCGAAGTTTCGCCGCCGCTCCTCGGGGGGCAGGTTGACGCCTTCCAGCGAGTTGTGCACGAACTCCCGGAAGAGGTCGTCGTCCTCGAGTGGGAACCCGAGCATGCGGGCGATGACGTTGACGGGGATGTGCTGGGCGTACTGCTCGGCAGCGTCGACCACCGTCTCCCCCGGCGCGATCTCGCCCATCGCCGCCAGGCGCTCTCGGCACAGCCGGCGGATCTCCGGCTCCCACGGTTCGATCTGCTTGGGCGCGAACGGCGGTAAGAGGAGGCGACGGGCGAGGGCGTGGAAGGGCGGATCGCTGGTGATCGGTGGCGCCGCGCCGATCGGTGCGACGGCCTCGATCACCGACGTGCTCACCACGACGGAACGGCTGGTGAAGTTCTCCGTGTCGTAGGCGACCTCGCGCACCAGCTCCGCCGTGATCGGCGCCCACATGCCGCCGTAGCGGTCGGTGTGGGCGACCGGACAGCCGGACTCGCGCAGCTCCGCCCAGATCTCAGGCGCCCGAGGGTTGTAGGCCGGATCGGCGTGGTCGAGATCGGTCGCCCAGTCGGCCACGGGCCCGTAGATGCCGGCGGGCGCGCCATACCCCTCGTGAACGGTCTCGGTCACGTCAGACTCCCGTCTCGTCCAGTGTGATCGCGTACTCCGGGCAGTTGGCCACCGCCAGCCGCGCTTTCTCCTCCAGCCCGGGAGGGACCTCGCCGTCGCCGATGACCACCGCCTGGCCGTAATCGTCGACGTCGAACAGCTCGGGTGCCAGGGCGTAGCAGCGGTTGTGTCCTTGACACTTCTCGGCGTCCACCCGCACCTTCATCGCGGCGATGGTACGCCCCACCCGGCGCAACCCCTCCACCGGAGCCGACCCCGCAGTTCTGCCGGCGCGCGAGCCAGGGAACCGCTTCTGGGCGCAGAAATTTCCACCTGTCGCGAACATCTGCACCCAGATCCGCCCAGCGCCGCGCACCATCACGCGACCCGGGCGACCCATCGTCACGGTCGTCCTGTAGCGACGGGACGGCGACGTCATTCCAGAGGCTCCAGCGGGCTGCCGAGCGGCTGGGTCCACGTGACGACAGGGGCCGCGGGCCGTTCGAGGTGGCCACTCAGCCGCAGTTCCAGGGCGACCGTCGCCCCCGGCGGGATGTCGACCTCGACCGAGTACACGTTCCACCCCGCCTGCTCGCTCGCCGCCGCGGTGACGGCCACGCCGTCGACCGTCATCTCGGACAGCGACAGCGGGCTGTAGAACGACACGACCAGCCGGCTCGTGCGCTCGGCGGCGGTGTCCGGCGGCATCGTGTTGGACAACTCGGCGCGCAAGGTCGCCGCCGTGTCGCCGGAATCGAGGTCGACCGCCGATTCGTAGGAGGCCCGCCGCTCGAGGTAGCCGTCGATGTCGCCGTCACCCCGATCGGCGACGACCAGCGACCATCCATCACCGCCGTCTGGCGACGGCAGCTCGCCGGACATGCCGACGCGGGAGAGGAGGTCCTGCTCCACCGCATCGGCACTCCACATCATGAGCCGCCGCTCGTCTGCCAGCGGACCGAGATCGGCGGCCAGCACGGTCGGTTCGGGCAGCACGCCGGCGAGCACCGCTTCGACAGTACGTCGCGCCAGCTCGTTGACGGCCTCCCCCCGCGGCGCCGGGATCGATCCTCCCTCAGTGGGAGCCAGCTCCCGGAGCAGCACGGTTGGCGCGTCGTCGACGGTCAGCGGGCGACCGAAGGCGTCAGATGCGATCGGTCCGGTGTAGGTCATCAGCCGGGCGAGGACGAACGGGTCGAGCACGATCACGCCATCGACGACGCGATCCGTGCGATCCGTGTACCGGGCGGCGACGGCGGCGGCGACGTCCGGGAAGTCCGGCGTCAGCGGAAGATCGCCGAACAAGCGGGCGGCGTCGTCGAAGGAGCCGAACTCGCCGGCCGCCAACTGGCCACCTTCGGCGCTCAGCTCGGCGAACCCGACGATGGCGCCACCGAGAGCGGTGGTCGTCGAGGGGCTGGTGTACAACACGAGGTAGTGGCGCGCCCCATCGGCGCCGAGCATGCGGGGCGCCAGGTCGAGCGCCGTGATGGCGT
Organism: uncultured Acidimicrobiia bacterium; assembly: GCA_963719775.1. Classification (GTDB taxonomy): domain Bacteria; phylum Actinomycetota; class Acidimicrobiia; order Acidimicrobiales; family Ilumatobacteraceae; genus JALZMG01. Next base: position 647,815 of record CAVRCY010000006.1, on the reverse strand, counting down.
CATCGAGGCTCGGCAGGTGCTCGGCGATGCTCGTCTCGAAGTCGTCCAGCTCGACCTCGGCGCGGTGGACGAGCCACGGTGAACGTGACCGCTGCACGGCCGACGCCAGCTCGTCCAGTGCGTCGTGGACGCGACCGAGCGGGCCGCGCAGCGCGGCCAGCGCCTCGAGGTCGACCTGGCCGTCGACGATGTGCAGTGATTCGAGGTCGATCTCCTCCAGCGCCGCAGCGACGATCCCGGCACCGGACGCCCCCGCCTCGCTCATGTCGACCGCCGCGTCGCGATGCTGGGCGACGATCGGGATGGCCGCCGATCCGAGGGCCCACGGTGCGGTGAGTTCGTCGTGGGCGCGCTCCAACGCCGTGGACGCCGACGCGAAGTCGTCGGCCGCCGAGGCGAAGTCCCCGTGTTCGAGCGAGGACACCGCCGTCTCGGCCCACCGCACGCCGGCGGCGAGATCGGAGCGGGCACGGGCGGCGGCGAACCCGAACCCGGCGATGGCGATGAGGGCCAGCGCGGCGAGTCCTCCGGCCGCCAGCAATACGATCCGGCGTGTACCGGTCGACCACCGCCGCGCCCCGGCCACGAGCAACATGACGCCGGCACCCAACGCGATGGCCGCTGACAGGCCGTGGGGACCCGCCAGTTCGGACCGGGCCAGGACGTTGCACGCCACGCCGGCCGAGGCGGCCAGCACGATCGGTCGGTGCTCCCACGCGACGCCCATCGCCCGCACCCACAGCGCGCCAACCAGCGCGACGCATCCCACAGCCACGAGGAGCAGGTCGCTGGCAATGGCGGCCGAGACGCCGGCGACCACGGCGACGGCCCACCACGGCGCCCAGGCGGCGGCGATCCCGACGAGGGCCACCGCCGCCCACAGCAGCAGGGCGTCGACGACCGGACGTCCGGTCGGCGCTGCCGGCGCGGCCACGGCGACGAGCCCGGCCAGGCACGAGATGCCGAGGATCCACTGCCGCTCGCCGATCACGCCACACCCTTCGTCCGCCTGCCGTCGGAGGCTACCTGCCTGCGCTCGGCGCTGTCCGGCCAATCGGCGCCGGTCAGCCCCGGTCGCCGCCCACGGACTGGAACGTCGGCGCGCCCGGCTCCAGCGCCACCCTGGCGGCGCGGGCGACGTAGCTGATCGCCCGATACCACCCGGCGAGCAGCATCAGGTCGAGCAGCTGCGCCTCGTCGAACACGGCGCTCAGCCGGGCCCAGAGCCGATCATCGATGTCGCACGTGTCGTGCAGCTGATCGACGGCGTCGATGAGCAGGCGGTCACCCTCGTCGTCCCAGCACGGATCGCCCGATCCGCCGCCCGCCAGCGAGGCGACCTGCTCGGCCGTCAGGCCGACCCGTTCGGCGAAGAAGGCGACGTGGACGCCCCATTCGTACTCCGCACCGCACCGCCCGCATGTGCGGTCGATGACGATCTCGCGGTCGCGAGGGCGCAGCGACAGGCTGCCGCCGAGCTCGTACCCACCCCACACGCGCATGGCACGGGTCATCGGCAGGTTCTTGACGAGCGTCCGGAACAGCCCGAGCGGTGTGACGCCCGGCGGCATCATCTCCCGCAACTGTTCGCCGACGGCCTTCGTGTACGGCGGCTCGAGGGGTGCGATGCGCGGCGTCATGACGCCAGCATGTCCGCTACCACCGAGGAGTCGTCAGCGGGGTCTCACGGCCCGATCGGTCGGTATCACCCCGGGGCCGTCGAGTCGCGGACGTGGGCGTACGCGGCTCGGACCGCCTCCGCCGAATCGGCGCCTGGTCCCGGTTCGACGACCTCGCCGTCGCCGAGGTGCCACTCGTCGGCGACATCGGCGGGGTCGGCACGCGTGGCGACGGCGGCGGCCTGGACGCAGGCGCCGGTGGCGACCTGCTCGTCGCCGTGCGGCACGAGCACGGCACGGCCGCTCAGGTCGGCGAGGACCTGACGGTAGGCCCGCGATCGGGCGCCGCCGCCGACGAGCAGCAGGCGCCGGTCGGCGGGGGCGAAGGCCGTCAACGCATCCAGGCCGTCGAGCAGGCCGCAGACGACGCCTTCCACGGCGGCGCGGGCGAGCTGGTCGCGCTCGACACCGCTGCGCAGGCCGGCCAGCACGCCGGTCGCTTCGGGCCGGTCGGGCGTCCGCTCGCCGTCGAGGTAGGGCAGCAGCGTCAGGCCACCGGCACCAGGCGCGGCGGCCAGCGCGAGGCCATCGAAGCGGTCGCGATCGACGTCCAGCAGGCGGCGGACGGCGTCCGTGACCTTGGTCGCGTTGAGCGTGCACACGAGCGGGAGGTAGCGGCCTGTGGCGTCGGCGAACCCGGCGACGACTCCAGACGGGTCGGCCGTCGGCGCCTCGCTCACCGTGTAGACGGTGCCGGACGTTCCAATCGACACGGCCACGTCCCGCGGTCGAAGCCCGACGCCGAGCGCCCCGGCCATGTTGTCGCCGGTGCCGGCGGCGACGGCGGCGCGGCGCCACTCGCCGGCCGCCTCGGCCGGGGCCGAGCACCGTGGGGACGGCCGTGGACCAGTCCCGGTCGGCGTCGACGATCGCCAGGAGGTCGTCGCGGTAGCGACCGTTTGCCGCCGACCAGTACCCGGTGCCAGAGGCGTCGCCGCGGTCGGTCGTCAGGCCGCCGGTCATCCGGAAGGTCAGCCAGTCGTGCGGCAGCACGACGTGGGCCAGCCGCGCCCACGACTCAGGCTCGCGACGGTGCAGCCACGAGAGCTTGGTGATCGTGAAGCTGGCCACGGGGATCAGCCCGCAGGCCTCGGCCCACGCCTTCCGGCCACCGGGGAGCTGGTCGATCAGCCATGCCGCGTCGGGGGCCGATTCGGTGTCGTTCCACAGCTTGGCCGGCCGGATCACGTCGCGGTGTTCGTCGAGCGCGACCAACCCGTGCTGCTGCCCGGCGACGCTGATTGCCGCGACGGTCGGCGCACCGGCCTGTTGCCAGGCAGCCTCGAAGGCCGCCCACCAAGCGGCCGGTTCCTGCTCCGACCGTGGCGGCTGGGTCGGCGGGTGGGGAGCCGCGCCGCGCCCGACGACCCGACCGCTCTCGAGGTCGCGCACCTCGACCTTCGTCGCGCTGGTGGAGGAGTCGACGCCGGCGATCAGGGGCATGCCGGATCTTCGCACCCCGCCGGTGCCTGCCGGGCTGGATCAGCAGCCGGGCAGGGGGTGGAACCCGAAGCGACCGGCGTTGTCCGAGAGCCACTGGTCGACGGCCTGCACCGTGTCCGACTGGTTGCCGCCGCCGTCGTGCATCAGGATCACCGACCCGTCGCGGGCGTTGTTCAGATGGCGCGTGATCGATGACACGCTGGCCGAGTCACTCCAGTCCACCGTGTCGATCGTCCACCCGACGGTGAACATGCCGAACTCGGCGACGACCGACTCCACCCGATCGGAGCTGTACCCGTACGGCGGCCGCAGGCAGCCGGAGCCCCGCCCGATCGCTGACGCGATCGCATCGTTCGTGCTGGCGACCTGGCTGCGGATCGCGCTGGTGGAGAGTTGGCGGAGGTCGGGGTGGCTCCACGTGTGGTTGCCGATCGCATGCCCGTTGGCCGCCGCCGCGGCGACCGTGCCCTCCCGCCCGCCGATGTTCGACCCGATGACGAAGAACGTCGCCGTGGCACCGTGTCGGCCAAGCACGTCGAGCATCGCATGCGTGTAGCCCGACGGGCCATCGTCGAACGTCAGGTAGACGATCCCCTCCGGTCCTTGGGAAGGCGGCGGCGGCGTGCACTGCGGGTCACACTCCTGGAGCAGGAGCACCACGGAGGTGACGGCAAAGGTCCTGCTCACTCGCCTCCACGACCATCGTTCGGCCCGGGCTCTCCACGCCTGCAGCGTCCCCACGACCCCTCCCGTCGTCGCACCGCCCGCACGCCCATGGTGGCACCACCCCACGGGCGCGCAAGGTTCGTCGGCGAGGTGTCACCACACTGCAATGCAGGGACAGACCGTCACGGCGCGTGGGGGTCCGTCGCCGCTTGGTGATGACCCGCAGGCCGGCCCCGAGCGACAGCAGGCCGCCACCACGGCCGGGCAGCGGACGGCGCGGCGGCCTGCTCGGCACTCGGCGCGATCTCGCGGGTCAGCCGCCAGACGTGCCGCAGCCAGGCCGACATCCACGCCAGGTGGACCACCGTGATCGCCGCATCGCCAGGCGGGTGGGCCAAGCACGCCGTGATCGCCTCGCCGTCTCGCTGGTCGAGCTGGGCGAGGTGGCTGGGGTCCAGCGGGGTGGCGAGATCTTCCAACGTGGCGAGATGGCGGGCCAGCTCGGCCGATTCGACCGTGAGCAGCTCGGCGGCGGCGCGGAGGGGCCGTCGGCCGACGGCGTCGGTGGGATCGATTCCAGGGCCCGGCCGGTCAGGTCCACGAGCAGCCCGAACGAGAGGAGCTCGCCGGCGACGTCGAGCGGCAGCCGTCGCCGGCCCCGCTCGCTGAGGAACGTGATGTACGCCTCGGCGGCGCGTCGCCCGGCGGCGCGTGCGTCGCGGCGCGATCGGTCCATCGTGGTGACGTCGTCGTCGGCGCCGCCAGCTCGGCCGAGCCGGCTGGCGACGGCGTCCGCCATGTACCGACCGCCGACGGCGATCGCCGCCGACGACGCGGCGCTGAGCTGGGCGCTGGCGCCCCGCGGCCACAACACCACGCTGACGACGAGGCTCACGGCGGCGCCGATCGCGATGTCCTGGAGCCGGACCAGCCCGGTGCGCCAGCCCTCGGGCACGAGCAGGTTGAACAACACGACGACGAAGATCGTGAAGCTGGCCTGCCCGACCACGAAGTGCACGGCGGACGGGGTGTAGGCGGCCATGAAGACGGTCACCGGGAGCAACGCCCAGAGGAACCAGTCCTGATCCGTGACGCTGACGACGCCGGCCGCCAAGGCGAAGCCGAGGATCGTGCCGACGATGGATTGGACGACGGTGTACCCGGTCGACATCGCGTTGCTGCGCAACACGCTGAGCGTGCCGAGCGCGACCCAGAACGCATGGGGGAGGCCGCCGGCCAGCGCGATGGCCACCGCGACGCCCAGCCCGATGCCGACGCGCACCGCGTCGCGGAAGCGCACGGAGTCGAGGCGGAGATGCGCGGCCATCGTCCCCCACGCGGTGCGGACCATCGCCCCGGCCGACCGGCGGGGCGGCGAGACGACAGTGGCGTCCCCCGTCTCCTCGACGGGGTGCCCGACCGCCGCATCGATGTCACTGCTCAGCGACAGGACGGCGAAGGACAGTGCGCGGGCGGCGAAGGACTGGTCGAGACGGGCGACCCCGCTGGCCGCGCCCTGCCGTCCATCGCCGACGGCGGCGACGAGGGCGTCCAGGTGGCGGGCGCGGACGTCGACCTCGTCGGCCAGTGTGACGACGGCCCCGCCGGTCAGCGCCGCGCCGCAGGCGCGGAGATGGGCGGAGCTGGCGGCGAGCAGCTCGACGTCGGCGGGATCGACGGGTCGTGTCGCGGTGACCAGACCGCAGATGTCACGCACCCAGGCGATGTGGCGGAGGGCCGACACCAGCGCACGGTCGTGGGCGCTCGGTCCCGCCGGCCGGTACGGCGAGCCGTGGAAGCGCGCCTCGGCCTGTTCGACGGCGGCCGCGGCGGCGCTCTCGAGGCGGGCCACGGCGGTGTCATCGGCGCCGGTGACCAGGGTGTCGACGAAGTCGGCGAGCGCATCGCAGGCCGCAGCCATCGCCTCCCGGATCGCCCGCCGCTCTTGGGCCGGCCACAGCGCCACGCTGGCGACGGCGGCCGCGAGCCCGCCGACTGCCCACCCCAGGAGCCGCTCGGTAAGGGGGCTGTCCTCGGTGGGGAGCGCCACCGCCAGCACGAACGCCAGGGTCAGCGCCATCCCGCTCGCCGCGTAGTAGCCCCCGAGCACGCCGGCGAAGCGCACGGCGAACCCGACCACCGCCATCGCGACGGCGGCGACGGCGGTCCAATGGGCGAGCGGGGTGCCGAGGGCGATCAGCCCCACCCCAACGACGGTGAGCACGAGGTAGCCGAAGAAGCGGTGCGGCAAGGGGCCGCCGAGGTCGGCCATCGCCAGCAGGCAGAACGACCCGAACTAGGCGAACAACGCGGCCGTTTCCAGATCGAACCCGAAGCCCATGATGGCGAACAACGGCGGCGAAACGATCGCCACCCGCAGGGCACGACGGAGGATCACCCGGTCCGGGTCGTGCAGCGTGTGGCGGAAGAACGCCGGTGCGCGCGTCTCCACAGCGGAAGGGCTCCCTTCTCGGATCGCGTCAGTGTGCTACGGCGCCAGTCTCACCCAAGCGCTGCACGCACGACGGTGTGCGAGGCTGCGACCGGTGGTCATTCTGGTTCGCGCCGATCTCTCGCTGCTGGACGCCGCCATCGCTGGCGATGACGAGCTGGCGTCCGCACTCGGTCACGACGTCGTCGCCGGATGGGTGACGTTTGCAGGAGCGCTGCGGTCCACGCGCGACGCGTTGGCCGCCGACCCGCAGGTGGCGGCGTGGGGCACCCGCTTCTTCGTCGCAGGCGATCCACCGGCGCTGGTCGGCTGGGGCGGGTTCAAGGGCCCGCCCAAACAGGGGGTCGTCGAGCTCGGCTACGAGATCGCCGAGTCCCAGTGGGGACGCGGGCTGGCCACCGACGCCGTGCAGGCGATGCTCACCGAGGCCTTCGCCGACGAGACCGTCACCTCGGTGATCGCCCACACGCTGGCGCAACCCAACGCATCGAACCACGTGCTGGAGAAGTCCGGCTTCCGCTACGACGCCGAGGTGGCCGACGGCAGCAACGTCGTCTGGCGCTTCGTCCTGCCCCGTCCCTGACCCGTCGCGCCCCCGAACATCTGGGCGCGGATCGTCTCACGGGCGCATCTGGGGCGCGGAATTTCCAACTGTCGCGAACAACCGCGCCCAGATCCGGGCCGACGACCCTCGGCGTCAGCGCGGCGGTCGCCCAGGTTGGGCCCGCGCCCATGCCGCGAGACCGGCTTCGGTCAGCGCCTCGTCGAGGCCGGCGAGCGCCGCGCCGTGGAGCGGTCCGTCGGCGCCGTGGTGGGCGTCCACCACCATGGGTGGGGCGTGGCGGTGGAACGCCATCAGACCATCTCGATATCCGGCGTCGAACGCTGCCGGCGCCGCTCGGCGTAACCCCGGGCCCAATCCCCCGATCGTGACGACGTCCGGGTCATGCGCGTTGACGAGCCCGGCGATGCCTCCGGCGAGCGCGCCGGCAGCGGTCTCGACGGCACGGCGGGCCGTGGCGTCGGAGTCGGCAACCCGCAGCGTGTCGTCGGCGTAGCGTCGCGGGTCGGCCGGCGGCGCGTGACCGCGGTGCCGCGCCATGGCGCGACCGTCGACCTCGAGGTCCCAGCACCCCGTCGCCCCGCACGGGCAATGCAGTCGCCGGTCGCCGAACGGCAGGTGACCGAACTCCCCGGCCGCGCCGCGGGCGCCGACGGCTGGTCGGCCCTCGACGAGCAGGACGCCGCCGACGCCCACTTCGACGATCAGGTGCAGGGACGTGCCCGCGTCGCGTCCCGTGCCCGTGCGTCCCTCGGCGAGACCGGCGAGCGTGGCGTCGTTGCCGATCAGGAGCGGGACCCCGGGACGGCGCACGAGAGCGGCGAGGTCGGTGGGCGGCCAGTCGAGCGTCGAGGCCTGAACGAGGTGGCCGTCCTGGACCGTCCCGGCGACGGCGACCGACACGGCGACGACGCGGCGGCGATGCGCGTCGATGGCAACCTCGACGGCGTCGGCGATCGGCGCCAGGGCGCGACTCGGCGTGCGACGGCGATGCCTGCCACTGGCGACGACCGTGGGCAGGCCGTCGACACCGGCGACCGCGCAGCGCCAGTCGCCGTGGCGCAGGTCGACCAGGACGACCACCGGTCCCCTCGGGTGAGGGTGCATGGTTCTCGACGGGCGACCGCGCCCTCGCGGTGCGGCTGCCGTCTCCGCCACCAGCTCGCTGCGCCGCAGCCGGGCAACGACCTCGGCCGCCGAGCCGGTGCCGACGCCGAGCCGGTGGGCCAGCATGGCCCGAGTGGCACCCGGTGATCGCCGCAGCTCCGCCAGGAACGCGGCCGCTGTGCGCCATCGGCTGTCATAGCCGGTGGCAGTGATCGTCGACACGCCAGTGCAACTTATCCTCGTGCGTCGAGTAAATTGCCATCCATGACCGTGGTGCTTGCCGAGGTGGACGCCCTGCTGCTCGACATGGACGGGACGCTGGTCGACTCCGACGCCGCCGTCGAGCGGGCCTGGACGGTCTGGTCGATCGAGCACGGGGTCGATCCGGCGGCGGCGCTGGCGATCGCCCACGGATCCCCTGCCGAGCGAACGGTGACTCGCCTGCTGCCCGATCTGGATGCCGACGCCGTGGCAGTGGCCGCGGCCCGCCAGTTGGCATTGCAGTACGACGACCTGCACGACGTCGTCAGGACCGCCGGTGTCGAGCGGCTGTTGCTGGTGCTGGAGCGGAGGCAGATGCCATGGGCCATCGTCACGAGCGCCGACCGGCCGCTGGCGGCGGGCCGCCTCGGCGCAGCGGCGATCGTGGCACCCCTGGTGATCACCGCGGAGGACGTGAGCTCCGGCAAGCCGGACCCGGAGGGCTTCCTGCTCGCTGCCCGCCGGCTCGGGGTGCCGCCGACGCGCTGTCTCGTCGTCGAGGACAGCGATCCTGGGCTGGCGGCAGGACGCGCCGCCGGCGCCCGAACGGCCGCCCTCAAGGGCCTCGACGGCGATCTCCACCTGACCGACCTTGGTGAGCTCGCCGACTGGCTCGATCCGACGGCCGTGCGGCACCACCCAGCCCCGTCCCATCCCTGACGATCGACCGCATCTGGGCGCGATCCGTCCCGACAGTCGAGAAAGATCCGCCCCAGATCGCCGGTTGGGAAGGATCGCGCCCAGATGTTCGCGGCGCGACGGGTGCAGACCCGGTTGTCGGTACGTTCGGGCGGCGTGGACCTCCACGCCGAGACGAGCCGGCGCTACGCCCTGCAGGTCGAGTACGGGGATCCGGATCGGCCCGTCCACGCCATCCGGCCGTGCGTGTCCGTCGTCGTGATCACGTACCAGCATGCGCCGTTCATCGGCGAGTGCCTCGACGGCGTCCTGGCCCAGGAGACCGACTTCCCGTTCGAGATCGTCATCGGTGACGACGGCAGCGACGACGGCACGCGGGAGATCTGCATCGCCTACGCCGATGCGCATCCCGACAAGGTCCGGCTGTTCCTGCGCGACCGGCGGCTCACCCACCTCCCGCTCGATCCGGAGGGCGTCGTCCCAGTCAAGCGGCTCAACGGTCGCTTCACCCGAATGGCCGCCCGCACTCAGGTCCTTGCCTTCTGCGAGGGCGACGACTACTGGACCGACCCCACCAAGCTGCAGCGGCAGTACGACGTCCTCCGCAACGACCCCACCATCGCTGTCGTGATCCACAAGGCGTCGGTCGAGTGGACGACGCAGGAGGACCAGCCGTGGCAGTACCGGACGGCGGGCGGCACGCGCCTGACGACGGAGGACGTCATCTGGGATCCCGGCACGCCGACGTGCGCGGTGATGATGCGTGACGTCGGCCTCGACGATCCACGTTTCCTCGACTGGTCGTGCCGCACGCTGAGCGTCGACTACCTCGTCCGCGCCGTCGCCAGCTTCTACGGCGACACGTACGTCATCGACCGCGACATGGCGCGGCATCGCAAGCACGTGGGCGGCCTGAGCCAGTCGTCGTCGTACCGAGAGCCGCTACGCCTGGCCGAGAGCACACGCAACCTCTACCTCGGCATCCGCGACTTGAGCCCGCCCGACGGTCGCCGTCTCGTCGACCCCAAGCTGTTCGGCGTCTCGGGCAAGCTGGCGTTGGCCGCGCTGCGTGCGGGTCGCCTCTGGCCGGCCACCCGTCACGCTCTGGAGGCCGCCGGATTCGCCATCACGGCGCCCGCCGAGCTGTACCGCCAGCGACGGCGGGTCTGGCGCCCCATCGTCGAGGCCGTCATGCAAGGGCGATCGGGGCGATCAGGGCGATCAGTGCGATCAGTGCGATCACGGCGAGACCCGTAGCGGCTCGATCGACTTCAGCCCCACGACGCCGGGACGGGCCTCGAACCAGGCGTCGTCGACAGGTCGCCCCTGCGCCCAGCAGACGTACGCCCGCGGCACATCGGCCCCGGCGAGGTGGGAGAACGGATAGTTGCCCCCGAGACGGGCGTTGACGTCGAGGACGGAAACGGTCAGGCCGTCGAGGAACACGTCGACGTCGAGGGCGCCGACATGGCCGAGCGTCTCCCCCAGTTGGCGCCCGGCGGCGGCCAGCAGGTCGTGCTCCTCCGTGACGGCGACGTCGGTCTCTCCGGCGCGCATCGCCAGCTTCCGGTTGACCAGGACCGCCCGGCACACGCCGGCGAAGTCGTTGACCACGGTCAGCCCGTACTCCTGTCCTGGCAGCGTCTCCTGGATCACGACGTCGTCCTCGCCGGCCGGCGTGGCGTGGCGGAGGTACGTCGCCCGGAGATCCCGGCGCACCTTGCGCTGCAGTACGGCAACCTCGTCGGCCTGCGTCGTCGAGACCATGGCGATCGACCCGGTGCCGAACCTCGGCTTGACGAACACGCCGGCAGCTCCTGCGACGATCCAACCCGCCGCCTCCTCGGCGTCGAGCGTCGTGCGCGGGACGGCGAGCGTCGTCCTGCCACGCACCGCGTCGACCGTCGCCAGCTTGTCCCGGCACGTCGCCACGACGTCCGGCGAGGACACCGCCACGACGATCCCGGCAGCGGCGAACCGGTCACGCGCCGCGGCCAGCAGTGGGAGCTCGAGGTCGAACAACGGCACGACGAGGCCGACCTCCTCGCGGCGGCACAGCTCGAGGACGTAACAGGCGTAGTCGCCCCGGGCGAGCGGCGGGGCAACGAACGCAGCGTCTGCCACGACCATCGCCGCCGAGTCGGGCTCGGAGTTGGTGACCAGCACGCGCCCGGCTGGTTCGACGGCGCGCCGGAACCACGACACCAGGTAGGCCCGCCGGCCGGCGCAGCTGAGCAACACGTTCATCGGTGACTCATCGTCGGAGCTCCGCGACAATGACGGCGACGACCTCGTCGACCTCGCCGTCGGTCATTTCGTGGAACGTCGGCAGGCACAGGATGCGGGCGGCGACGTCGTCGGCGACCGGCAGCGGCGCCGGCTTGACGTAGTTCAGCTCGTTGAGCCCCGGCGAGAAGTACCGCCGCGGGTGGATGTCGTGGGCGACGAGCGCGCCGTGGACCCGCTCCCGCAGGTCGCCGCTGGCGAACAGCACCGGCATGTACCCGCGGTTGGCGACGGCGTCGACGGGCATCGTCGGCGGCGTCACGCGTCCCTCCCGCACAGCGTCCGCCAGCCCACCCATGTAGCGCTCGTGGATGGCTCCCCTCCGCGCCAGGACACCGTCGATGTGGCGGAGGTTGCACAGCCCCATCGCGGCATGCAGCTCGGACGCCTTGGCGTTGATCCCGACCCCGTCGAACGTGGTGTAGTCGACGTGGCCGAAGTTGCGCATGCGCTCGGCCGTCGCCCGCAGCAGAGGGTCGCTGGTGAACAGCCCCCCGCCCTCCACGGTGTGGAACAGCTTGGTGGCATGGAAGCTGCACGTCGTCACGTCGCCGAACGTCATCACTGAACGCCCGCGGTACCTCGTGGCGAAGCTGTGGGCACCGTCGTAGATGACGCGCAGCCCGTGCGCTCGGCCGACGGCCTCGATGCCCTCGATGTCGCACGGCGTGCCGAACACGTGCGTCGCGACGACGGCCGACGTCCTCGGCGTCACGGCGGCCGCCACCGCCGAGGGGTCGAGCGTCCACGTGGCCGCATCGATGTCGGCGAACACCGGCGTGCAGCCCTCCCACACGAGCGCACTGGTCGTGGCGACGTAGGAGAACGGCGTGGTGATCACCTCGCCGTCGAGGCCGAGCGCCTTGATGGCGAGCTGCAGGGCCATCGTCCCGCTGGCCACGTACAGCGGAGGAGGCGTGCGCAGATAGTCGGCCAGCTCGGCCTCCAGCTGGTGGACGAACGGGCCGTTGTTGGTCAGCCAGTTGCGCTCCCACACCTGGTCGACGAGCGCGTCGTACTCGTGGCGTGGTGGGAGGAACGGCTTGGTGACCGGGATCATGGTGGGCTCGACATCGCCTGGCCGGCCATCTAGATGCTCGCCACCTGACGGGTGTCGAGGACGAGCGGCGTCTTGTTCGTGGTCGGGTTCTGGATCAACTCGCGACGGGTGACGAACCGGACATCGAGCTGCACGCCGTTGCCCTGATCGCTCTCCAACACGTCGCGCAGCGCCCGCCGCTTGGCGTCGAGCTCCCCCGCCGTCGGGCTCCCCGCCGCCACGAGAAGGACGTCGACACGCGTGCGGTGGTCGGCGTCGAGGGACAGCTGGATCTGGTAGCCGGCGGCACCGGCGACGACCGGCGCGAAGTCGGTCTCCGTCATCGAGCGGTGGTCGACGCGGAACGTGTACTGGCCTCGACCCTCGAGCTCGACGTACCGCTGGCCGTCCCTCGTGACCAACCGCCCGCGGTCGCCGTTGCCGTAGCGCAGCACGGGGAACCTTCGCTTGATCGTGTTGGTCACGACGAGGTTGCCGACTCCGTGGTCGTCCGGATCCTCAACCTCGACGTGGACGATCTCCTCGACGATCCGGTAGGCGGGGCCATCGCGGAGGAAGTCGCAGTAACCCCACGAGCCGTTCTCGACCGAGGCGTACACGCCATGGACCTGTTGCACGCCGAGCGACCGCCGGATCTCCTCGAGGTAGTCCGTCGACATGACCTCGCCGCCGAACACGACGCGGGGGATGGCGACCTCGTGCCCGTGAGCGCCGACGTACAGCGCCAGCTGGAACAGCCGAGAGGGCGTGCCGACGGCGATGTCCGGGTGCAGCAAGCGGCAGAAGTTGACGACGAATTCGTCCGGCGTGATCGCCCCCAGGCCGATCGATGTCGCGTCGCAGCGCTCCAGGAGATCGTCGAAGATCGACGCCGAGCGATAGAGGTGCTTGTAGTTGAAGAGGTTCACTCCCACGGTCGTCGGCGTGAAGACACCGGCGGCGCGCAGGTGGTCGGCCATCGCCTGGCGTTGGCGGCGGTTCTCGTCGATACCGATCGGGACGAGCAGGGCCTCCGACAGCGTGCCGCCGGTCCGCAGCAGGTACACGCCCGACGTCTCGCGTCGAAGATCGAAGTTGCGCTCGATCAACGAGCGCAGCTCCGCTCGCCCGATCACCGGGAGGTCGGCGAAGTGCTCGTAACGATCGGCGTGGCCGGCGAGGAACGGCGAGTCGCGGACCTCGGCGAACAGCTGCTCGAGCTCCTCCGGCGTGCTCATGTGAGATCTCCCGTGCTGATCATCGTCGGCACGAGGGTGCCACGACCGCCGGCGACGTTGATCACCGACTCCGCCGACGCCCGACAGAGACCGGGCCCGAGGAGCTCGCGGTCGAACCCTGGCAACAGGCCGACGACGTGAACGGGCTCGTCGACGAGCGCTCCGTCGTCGCCCAGCAACGGCATCGAGGTCACGGCCTGCGGCACGAACTGCTGGGCGGTGAGGTCGTCGGCCGCCGACGCCAAGGCTCGCCTCCACTGGGCCGTGTCGCAATCGGCGCCGACGAGCATGCCGATCCCCCGGCCCGAGCTGTTGCGCTTGAGCACCCACGACGCCTGCTCCGTGACGAGCCGCTCGCCGAGCACCGGGTCGGCGGCGTGGAAGGTCGGGATGACGTGGCGGGCCAGCACCTCGAGCTCGTCGGCCCCGACGTGGTCGACCATGATCTCCGGCCGCGACAACACGGCGAGCATCCGCTTGTCGTGGCCGAGCAGCAGCGTGCGGACGTCGTTGAACGAGCGCTCGCTGGCCGCCAGCGCATCGAAGAGCTCGACGGGCAGGTCGAGCAGCTCGTCCCGCTCGAGCTCGAGGATGAACTGCTCGACCACATCGCCGCCGTCGACGATCCGGCCGCCCCTGACGAGCAGTTGGGCAGGACGCCGGCACCTCGCGTCGATGCCCCGACGGCGCAGTTCGTCGACCAGCAGGAAGACCTCCGTGCCCTGCTCCCGATCGAGCAACACGACGAGCGGCTCGCCGGTCCTGAAGCGGGACGTCAGCACGTCGAGCGTGCGTCGCAGCCCCGGCACGGAGCGGGCCGGGCAACCAGCCAGATACGCCAGGCCGTCGACGGCTTCGTTCGTGTAGTAGCTGCACATGAACCCGTTCGTCGGGAATCGGGCGTTGACCTCGCAGATCCGGAACGCGCCATCGGCGTCGCAGAGGAAGTCGGGCCGCAGTGCGCCCGTCCGGTAGGCCAGCCCTTCGGTGCGGGCCAGCAGCTCCAGCAGCGGAGGTGGCAGCGCGAGGATCGCCCGAATCCGCGCGTCCGACCAGTACGCCTGGACGACGTGCTCGATTCCCGTGGCGATGGCTGCGTAGAGACGGTCGTACACCGCCACGTCGCGCTCAGTGACGGCCAGCGGATAGGGCGACGTGCGCTCGGCGTACCACTGCATGCCGTCGTCCAACGAGCGCAGCGCCTTGATCAGCTCAGCGCTGTCGCGTCGGAAAGCGGCCGAGTCGTCGGGACGCAGTGGCAGCGTCAGCCCCATCGTGGCTCAGCCCGAGGTCGAGAACGCGACCTCGCTGGCGTCGGTCATGCCGAGATGGTCGACGATCGAGGTCATCGCTGCCTGCTTGTGCTCGAGGTAGCTGGAGGCGATGCCCTCGACCACGTCGTCCTGCAACGCCGCGTCACGCGCCCGCGTGTAGGACGAGAGCGCGTCGAGCGCGTAGCTGAAGTGGTCGAGCTCGGTCCCGCCGCAGTGCACCGAGACCCACACGAGCGCCTGCTGGCGATCCGCTTCGGACCAGCCACAGCGGGCCAGCCACCCGTCGAACAATGGCCACAGGAACTCGACCTCGGCGTGGGTGTAGATCTCGTGGACGACCGTACTCAGCAGCCCGATGACGAGGTCCTCGTTGATCAGACAGCACTGGTCCTTCCAGCGCTTGAAGGCCTCCGCCTCGGGCGTCAGGTAGCGCTTCGACTGCCAGGAGTCGTCCCCACACAACGTCGTCGCCATGGCGTAGAAGAGCTCGGCGTGCAGCAGGCCGTTGCCGACGCCGAGGTCCTCGTCGGCGATCCGGTGCAGGCTCGTCAGCGCATCGACCAAGGCATCGGACCGGGAGTCGAGCACCTCCTGGCTGATCCGGTTCCCCAGACCGGACACGCACATCGCGCTGTTGTTGGTCATGCTCCACGACCTGAAGAACCACCGCAGGCCCTCGTCACCGGGCGACAACCTGGTGACCTGACGGAAGGCGTCCGCGATCGAGGCAAACGCGTGGCCCTGACGATCGACGACCTTGGAGAGCGGCCGACCGAGCGCGACATCATCGAGGCTCGCCAGCTCGGTGGCGATCAAGCGATGGAGGTCGGATCCCAACATGCGTGCTTCCTGTGCTCCGTGAGCCACCTCCCCCACCAGCTGGCGCGACACGAAGTCTTGGATGTCTACCACAGGGGCCCGCCGAAAGGTGGGAGGGCGGCACGGCGCGATGTTCGACTGCCGCGCACGGACCCGCCAGAATCCGTGCCCATCCAGCCACAGGGACAAGCAGCCACGAGCGGGACGGCGCCGCGGACCATCCTGCATGCCGCCCGCGCCCTCGACGAGCTCCTCGACCGCCCGACCCGCCGCCGGTTCGTGGTGTGCATCGTGGCATCGGTGGGCATCGCGCTGATCGAGATCGCCGGCCTGGTGATCATCATCCCGTTGCTCACCATCCTCTCCTCCGGAGAGCTGCCTGACGCCGGCATCTCCGGCGAGATCGTCGCCTGGACCGGTTCGACCGACCCGGACACCGTGGTGCTGATCTTGACGGCGGCCGCCTTCGCCTGCTTCGTTGCCCGCGCTCTGGCGACCTTGGCCGTCCGCTGGTGGATCTTCGGTCGCATCTTCGAGGACGAGGCGGCGACATCGGCCCGCCTCATGCGCCGCTTCCTGTCCGCCCCGTTCATGTTCCACCTGCGGACCAACTCGACGCAGCTGCTGCGCACGCTGACGCTGAGCGTGGACCAGACCTACAGCAAGGTCATCGTCAGCCTCCTGACGATCGCCACGGAGCTGATCGTCGCGCTGGCCACGGTGGTCCTGTTGGCAGTCACCGAACCGGTCGCCGCAGCCGCCCTGTTCGTCTACTTCGCCATCGCCTACGCCGTCATCACCCGCGTCATGTCGGCCCGCAGCCGGCGGGTCGGGATGCGCTTCCAGCAGCACAACGCCGACGTGCTGAAGGAGGCGGCGCAGGCCTTCGGAGCGATCAAGCACATCCAGCTCGGTGCCCACGAGGACCACTTCGTGGCCCGCCTGGAGGAGATCCGCCAGCAGACGTCGGACACGAAGCGCAAGCTGCAGTTCCTCGCCGAGGTGCCGCGCCAGTACTTCGAGCTGGCGTTCGTCATCGGCATCGGGCTGATGATCGTCGCCGTCACTGCGCTGCAGGGCGCGTCGTCGATCGTCGCCGCCATCGGCCTGTTCGCCGTCGCCGGCTTCCGGTTGCTGCCCGGGCTGGTGCGCATCTCCAACAGCAGCCAGGCGCTGCAGAGCGGGCTGCCGGCCCTGACACTGGTGCTCGACGCGCTGCGGCTCCCAGCGGCCCCACCCGACCGCGTGACGGTCGACCCAGCGACGGTCTTCCGCAGCCAGCTGCTGCTCCGCGACGTCTGGTTCCGCTACCCGGACTCCGAGACCGACGCGTTGCGGGGGGTCGCCCTGCGCCTCGCGCCCGGCGACTCGGTGGCCATCGTCGGACCGTCGGGCTCCGGCAAGAGCACCCTCATCGACATCGTCATGGCGCTCCACCCGCCGGCAGCAGGCGAGCTCTGGGTCGACGACTGGTCGATGGCCGACATCCGCACGGCATGGCAGCGCTGCATCGGCCTCGTCCCGCAGGACATCTTCCTGCTCGACGCGACGATCGCCGAGAACATCGCCTTCGGGCGGGCGCCGGCGGAGATCGACGAGCGGCGGATCGCCGAGACCGTCGAGATGGCGCAACTCGCCGACCTCATCGCCGAGCTACCGGCCGGCCTGCAGACCGTCGTCGGCGAGCGTGGCGTGCGGCTCTCCGGCGGACAGCGCCAGCGCCTGGGCATCGCGAGGGCGTTGTACGAGCGACCGCGACTCCTCGTGCTCGACGAGGCCACCTCGGCGTTGGACTCGGTGACCGAATCCAGGATCACGGGCACGTTGCGGGCGCTCCGCGGCCAGCTCACGATGATCACCGTGGCCCACCGGCTGTCGACCGTGCGCGACGCCGACCGCCTCGTCCTCCTGGAGGACGGCCGGGTCGTGGACGAGGGTCCGTTCGAGGAGCTGCGGGCCCGCAACGCCGCCTTCCGTCACCTCGTCGACGTCGCCCACATCGACTAGGGCCCGGGGAGTGGCGACGGTAGCCTCCGGCCGAGATGCTCCTCGCCAACGCGATCAGCGACTTCGTATCCAACCTGGCGGGGTGGCTGGAGGACGTCTCGGGCGAGTGGTGGTTCCTCCTCGTCATCTTCGGCATCGCCTTCCTCGACTCGGTGATCCCGCTGGTGCCCAGCGAGACGACCGTGATCCTCGGTGGCGTCGCCGCCGGCGCCGGCGAACAGTCCCTCGTGCTCGTCATCCTGTTCGCCGCCCTCGGCGCCTTCCTCGGCGACAACACCGCATACCTCATCGGCCGCCGCTTCGCGCCGCGCATCCAGCGCCGGGCGGAGCGGCGGGAGAAGACACGGCAACGGCTCGACTGGGCGACGACCCAGATCCGCCTGCGCGGTGGGCTGCTGCTCATCACCGCCCGGTTCGTGCCGGGCGGGCGCACCATCCTGACGATCACGTCGGGGCTGACGCGTCAACCCTGGGGATGGTTCGCCGGCTGGATCGCCGTCGCCGCCCTGATCTGGGCGACGTACGCGGCCGTCCTCGGCGCCATCTTCGGCAGCCGCTTCCAGGACAACCACACGCTGGCGTTCATCCTGGCCTTCGGCACGGCGCTGTCGATCACGCTGGTCATCGAGGTCGTCCGCCACCAGCGGAGCAAGAGCCGCGAGGCGGCGACGGACAAAGACCCGGCGCCCTTGCCATGACCGGGTCGCCGCGGGATCACGTCACGCTCGACGCCAGGTCAGCAGTTCACCTTCGCCCCCGAGCATGAGGGTGCCGGGCATCACGCGGAGGCGTCGCGGTGACAAGCGCAGGATCCCGAAGCTCGGCGACTCCGGCGACTCCCATCCGGGAACGATGATCGGGTCGTAGCCGACGGGGGCGGGACCGGAGGCGAAGCGCTGCCACCCAGCGGCCCGCTCGGAGCCACCGGTTTCGAACACGGCGTCGCAGTCGGCGGTGCAGGTGTCCTGGTTCGGTGACCAGTAGGTCAACGAGAGGGCCGGGTTGGCGGCGAGGTCGGCGGCCTTCGGGGACAGCGGTGAGGTGGCGATCCAGCCTGCCAGCGACGCGCCGTCCCACTCCCAGATCGGGTGCAGGACGCGGGTCTGCGGACGCCCGTCGGCGCCCGTCGTGGCAGCCACACACCAGACGATGCGGTGGGCCATCTCGACGAACGCAGGGGCGACGGTGGCGAGCGGCGGCATGACGGCGACGGTACCGCGGTGACCAACAGGTACCGTCCCCCGGATGCGGCTCAGCGAGCAGACGTGGCCCGACATCGACGGGACCCGCCCGATCCTGTGCATACCCGTCGGCTCCTGCGAGCAGCACGGCCCGCACCTCCCGTTGGGGACGGACACCGTCATCGCCGAGGCGCTCGCCACCGCGCTGGCGGCGCGGCGGCCCGACGTGCTCGTCGCGCCAGCCCTGACGGTGTCGGCCAGCGGGGAGCACGCCGACTTCGCCGGCACGCTGTCGGTGGGCACCGACGTGACGACGGCGACGCTCGTCGAGCTGGCCCGCTCTGCAGACTGGGCCGACGGGATCGTGCTCGTCAACGGCCATGGCGGCAATCGCCTGGCCGTCGAGCGAGCCGTCGCCGCGCTGCTGGAGGAACAGCGTCACGTCCTGGCGTGGTGGCCTCGACCCGACCTGGTGCCAGGTGGCGTCGATGCCCACGCCGGGCGGACCGAGACGTCGATGATGCTGGCCCTCCGGCCGGACCTCGTCCACCTCGATCGTGCGGTGGTCGGCGAGACGGCTCCACTGGCCACGTTGCTGCCGCGGCTCCGCGCCGACGGCGTCGCCGCGGTGACCTCGACGGGCGTGCTCGGCGATCCGACTGGGGCCACTGCGACGCACGGCCGCGCCCTGCTCGATTCGCTGGTCGACGACCTGACGCATGTCGTCGACGTGTGGCTGGCCGAGCGGGCGACGGTCTCGTGACGCTGTACTCCCTCGATCGCTCGACGCGCCGGCCGCCAGAGGGCCGTGTCGTCATCGGCGGATCACCGCTGCGGCTGTTCCGGCTCAGCGCAGCGGGAAGCGCGGCCTTCGATCGCATCGCCGCCGGCGAGGACATCGACTCGTCGCCGGCGATCGACCGCCTCGTCGACCGGTTGGTCGAGGCCGGCGCGATCCACCCGCACCCGTCGCCGGCGTCCTCGCCGTTCAGCGCCGCTGATGTGACCGTGGTCGTCCCGGCGCTCGGCCTCGGCCGGACCAGCCTGGGCGAGATCGTGCGGTGCTGCGCCGGCGTGGCCGACGTGATCGCCGTCGACGATGCGTCAGACCCGCCGGTCGACTCGGTCGACGGCGCGCGGGTCCTCCGCCTGCGCACGAACGTCGGCCCGGCCGTCGCCCGCAACGCCGGACTCGGCGCCGTGACGAGTCCCCTGGTGGCGTTCGTCGACACGGATGTCCGGCTCGAGCCCGGCTGGTTGGACCCGCTGCTGGCGCACTTCGCCGACCCACGTGTGGCACTCGTTGCGCCCCGCGTGGCCAGCGCTCCCGGAGCCGGACCGGTGGCGCATTACGAGCAGGGTCACTCGCCGCTCGACCTGGGGCCCGAGCCCGGACGCATCTCGCCGGGCACGCGGCTGAGCTACGTCCCGGCGGCGGCGATCGTCGTGCGCACCGATGCCATCCGCGCCATCGGAGGCTTCGACCGATCGCTGCGCTACGGCGAGGACGTCGACGCCGTGTGGCGGCTGGTCGAGGCGGGCTGGCGGTGCCGGTACGAACCGGCGTCGTCCGTGCAACACCGGCCGCGCGGGACGTGGCGGGGTCTCGTCGCTCAGCGGATGTCGTACGGCTCGGCGGCCGCGGCGCTGTCCCGCCGGCACGACGGGGCGCTGGCACCCGTCCGGGTCAACGGGTGGAGCGCCGGCGTCTGGGCGCTCCTGGTCACCGGCCATGCCTTCGCCGCCGGGGGCCTGGCGGCCGGCACCGCCGCCGCACTGGTCCGCAAACTGCCGGGCGTACCAGTGGCCGAGTCCGTGCGGCTGACGATGTCCGGGCACCTCGGCGCCGGTCGGATGTTGGCCGCCGCCGGCCGGCGAGCGTGGTGGCCGGCGCTGCTGGCCGGCGCGATCGTGTCTCGCCGGATGCGCCGCGTGGCCGTCCTCGCCGTCGCTCCGGCGCTGGCCAGCGGGGGCGTACCTCGGTTGGTCGACGACCTGGCCTACGGCTACGGCGTGTGGAAGGGCGTGCTGGCGGAGCGCGAGCTCGGCCCGCTCATCCCGCGCTTCCCGTCGTGGCCTGGCCGCGACGGTTCGCCGGCGCCGCCGCCAGCGGCAGCCGAGCACTGAGGTCGGCGCACGCCACGCACACCGACTCCGGGATCACTCCCCACCACATCAGCCGGCCGAACACGACGCAGCCGAGGCACAGTCCGAGCGCGGCTTCGAGTGTCGCCGCAACCGTCAATCCGGCGATCAACGTCAGCGCGACAGGCGCCCAGCTGGCCCACCACGCCACGACCGCGCCGCTGCTGAACACCACACCGATGCCTTGGGCGAAGCGCTTGGGCGGCCCCGGCACGAAGCGATGGCGGATCGGGAGGCGAGGCGTGACGACGCCAGTGACGAAACGTGCCAGTGGGCTGAAGCGGGGACCGGCGACGACCCGGGCCACGAACCCGTAGGCCAGGGGAACGAGGATCCAGCCCTCCTGCACGATCGAGGAAGGCGACGCATTGCACGACGACGCCGGCGGCCACGAGCCGCGCCGACGTCTCGTTGACGGGGTTCGGGAAGCTGGGCAGGCGGGCCACGAGCTCACGCTACTGTCATTCCTGACCAACCCACTCAGGAATGATCGTGGGGCTGCACGGTCGAGTCGCGGGCGCACCACTACCGTCGATGGCCGTGACGCTGCGCCTCACCGTCGACACGGCAACATGGCGAGCGCACGTCGATCGCGTGGCCCGCCACTCGCCCGGGCCTCGTCCCGGTCGTCAAGGGCAACGGCTACGGGTTCGGTCGTCCCGCGTTGGCCGAGATCGCCGCGGGGATGTCCGACGTGCTGGCCGTGGGCACGGCGCACGAGCTCGACGGCCTGCCGGGCGGTGTCGCCTCGGTCGTGCTGACGCCGACGCTGCACGCCCCGGCGGACACCAGGCCGATCCTCACGGTCGGCTCGCTCCGTCACGTGCGGGCACTCGAGGGGTGGCCGGGACGCGTCCTCGTCAAGCTGGCCACCTCCATGCGCCGCTACGGCACGACGTGCGACGAGCTCGGTGCCTTGACGGCGGCCGTGCGGCGCAACGGCCTGGACATCGCCGGCTTCAGCGTGCATCCGCCGCTCGCCGGGTCCGACGACGAGCACCTCGACGACATCGCGGTGTGGCTGGAGGTGCTCGACCCGGACGACGAGGTGTGGGTCAGCCACCTGTCGACGGACGCCTACGAGGCGATGCGCGACCGGTGGCCCGAGCGGCGGTTCCGGATCCGTCTCGGCACCGCGCTGTGGCACGGCGACAAGCGAGCGCTGCACCTCGGCGCCGACGTGCTGGACGTCCGTCCCGTGCGGTCCGGCACTGCCGCCGGCTACCGCCAGGTCACCGTGCCGACCGACGGTCACCTCGTCATGGTCGGAGCGGGCACGGCGCACGGCGTCCACCCGCTGGCCGGCGGAGTGAGCCCGTTCCACTTCCAGCGCCGCCGGCTGGCCCTGCTCGAACCGCCGCACATGCACACGTCGATGGTCGTCGTGCCGGTCGGCGAGATGGGTCCGGAGGTCGGCGACGTCGTCGACGTCCAACGCCCCCTGACCACGACCTTCGTCGACGAGGTGCGGTGGGTGTGATCCGAGGGTTGAAGGCCGTCGGAGTGCTGGGCGTCGGAAAACCGCACCTCCAGCACTCGGATGGACGGCGTCTCGTCGGGCCGGACGTCGTGCGGGCCGTCGCCTTGATCGGCGTCGTGGTCATCAACTTCCACGGGTACCTGATCATCCACGGTGGTCCCCGCGGCGACGGGGCGGTCGACAGGTTCTTCGACCCGTGGACCGGACCGCTGTCGACGCGGTTCGCCGCCACGTTCGTGCTCGTCGCCGGCGTCGGGGTCACGCTGCTGACGCGGCGGGCGATCGGCGATCCGGCGGCCGTGCGCGCCCGCCGGAGGACACTCGTCCGGCGAGGGTTCGTCCTGTACTTCGGCGGCCTGCTGCTCGACCTCATCTGGAACGGGACGATCCTGCCCTTCTACGGAGCGATGTTCGTGATCGCCGCGGCCCTGTTCACGTGGCGGTCGCGATGGGTGCTGGCGCTCGGGCTGGCGGCGGCCCTCGCCGGTGCCGGCGTGCGCTGGTGGCAGGTCCAGCAGCGCCTCGACGGCGGCGACACGAGCTGGTTCTTCGCCCCCGAGGTCGCCCTGTTGAAACGGCTCGCCGATGTGTTCGTCAACGGCACGCATCCGCTGTTCCCGTGGCTGGCCTTCTTCTGCACCGGCATCGTGCTCGGCCGCCTGCTGCGCACGGATTGGTGGCGGCCCGCCGCCATCGGGCTCGGTGTGACCCTGTTCGGCACCGCCTCCGCCATCTCGGTCTCGATCCAGCCTGGCCCGCTGGCGACGCGCGCTGTCGAGCACCGACCCGTTCGAACGCGGTCTGCTCTACACGGCCAGCGCGCTCGGCACCGCGCTCATTGCGTTCGGCGTCGTGTCCTGGCTGGCCGAGCGCTTCGTCGGGAGCGTGCCGGTCGAGCTGCTGCGTCACGCCGGCGCGATGACGCTGACCCTCTACGTCGCCCATGCCCTCGTGTTCAACCTCGTCGTCGATTGGCTGGGCTGGGTCGGCCCGACCGGGCTCGACACGGCGCTGACGTTCGCCGGCATCTACTGGATCGTCGCCATCGCCTTCGCCAGCTGGTACCACCGCCGGTACGGCATCGGTCCCGTGGAGTGGGTGTATCGCACGATCGGCGGTTGAGGCCTACAGCTCGTTGAACGTCTCGTCGCACACTCGAGGGTCACCGGTCTCGAAGCCGCGGCGGAACCACGAGACACGCTGCTCGGACGATCCGTGGGTCCAGGACTCCGGGTCGACGCGGCCCTGGGACTGCTGCTGGATGCGGTCGTCACCGACCGCGGCCGCCGCGTTCAGCGCTTCGTTGAGGTCTCCGTCCTCGAGTTGGTCGCGTTCCTCGGCGTCGCGAGCCCACGCACCCGCCAAGCAGTCGGCCTGCAGCTCCAGCGCGATCGAGTACTGGTTGGCTCGACCAGGATCCTGGCTCTGCAGCTGGCTGACCTGGCCGCTGATGCCGCGGACGTTCTGAACGTGATGGCCGTACTCGTGGGCGACGATGTACTGCGCGGCGAGGTCGCCGGTCGCCCCGAACTGCTCTTGTAGCTGGTTGAGGAAGCCGAGGTCGAAGTACACGAGCCCGTCGGCCGGGCAGTAGAACGGGCCGACCTGCGACGTGGCCTGGCCGCACCCGGTGTTCGTGAAGCCGTCGAAGAAGACGGTGAAGGTGTCCTGGTACTGGCCGCTGAAGGCCTGCGGATATGCCTCCTCCCAGTACTCGGCGACGTCATCGGTCGCCCCGCACACGACCTGCTCGATCTCCGTCTCGCACTGCACCACACCGCCGCTCGAGGAACCACCGTCACCTGTGCCGGGGCTCGAGATGGACTGGCCGCCGCCGAGCAACCGCGGCAGGAAGATCGCCGCCGCCAGCACGAGCAGGCCGATCAGCCCGCCGCCGGCCTTCATCGGGATGCCGCCGCCTCCGCCGCCGAGCCCGGGGAATCCGAAGCCGCCGCCCCCTCCCTGCCCGCGCCGATCCTGCACGCGGCTCGTGCTCCTGCTGCGGATCTTGGTCACCGCGCCACGCTATGCATGTGCGAACGGGTGAGCGCCAGCGAACGATCGGCCACGAACGGCCTGCGTGGCCGGGGAACGCAGTGTCAGTCCGGCCGGCCGGCCATCGCCAGTCGTACACCCAGGCCGACCATCACGAGACCTCCGACCAGGCCGAGCCGCTCCAGGCGCTGTGGGCGGGCGGCCAGGGCGTCGCGGGCGCCGCCGGCGGCGAGGGCCCAGACGCTGTCGCTGGCCAGCGCGATGACGAGGAACACGAGTCCGAGCACGAGCATCTGCAGCCCGGCCGGACCGCCGCCGTCGATGAACTGCGGGAGGATGGCGGCGAAGAAGACGATCGACTTCGGGTTGCTCAGCCCGACGATGAACCCCTCGGCCAGCAATCGCCTGGAGCCGAAGGCGACGGCCGGGAACGCGAGCGCAGCTGCGACGTCGCGCCGGTGGCGCACCGCCTGGATGCCGAGGAACACGAGGTAGGCCGCGCCGGCCATCTTGAGCGTCGTGAACATCGCCGCCGAGCCCGCCACGACGGCGCCGAGCCCGACGGCGACGGCGATGACCTGGCACGCCTGACCGGCGGCGTTGCCGAGCACCGACAGGAGGGCGGCCCGACGGCCGAGGGCGACGCCGCGGCCGACGACGAACAGGACGCTCGGCCCGGGCACCACGATCAGCGCGAACGCAGCGGCGGCGAAGGCGAGCAGCGTGGACGGCGACGGCATGCCGGCACGGTAGCGATCAGCCGGCGGTCACGGGCCGGCGGTTTCCGGTCACCCGATCGCGGCGCATGCCGCGGATCCCGATCGCCCCAGCGCCGATCAACGGTCCGCGGTCGCCGAGGCGCGTCGGTGTGATCCGGGCGTGGCGGCTGTACGGCAGCCGGCAGTTGGTGCTCAGCTCCTCCTGGGCGGCGTTGAAGAACGTCGCCGCGAACCCGAGGGCCACGCCGCCGCCGACGACGACGAGCTCGAGGTCGAGGAGGTTGCACAGCGATGCCGCGCCGCGCCCGACGATGCGTCCGGTGCGCTGCATGATCTCGTACGTCGGCTCCGTCGGCGACCGACCGGTGATGGCCTCGATGGCCAGGCCCGACGCCTCCGCCTCGAGGCAGCCACGGGCGCCGCAGCCGCACCGCCGGCCGTTGGGCTCGACGATGATGTGCCCGAGGTGGCCGGCGTTGGCCGACGCCCCGTCCAGCAGCTCGCCGTCGAGCACGATGCCGCCGCCGATGCCGGTGGAAACCGTGAGCACGCAGTAGTTGTCGTGCCCCTGGGCCGCCCCTTGCCAGCCTTCGGCGAGGGCAAGGGCCTTGCCATCGAGGTCGCCGTAGACCCTGGCGCCGGTCAGCTCGCGCACGCGCGCGCGCAGCGGGAACTCCCGCCAGGCGGGGATGTTGACCGGCGAGACGGTCTGACAGTTCTGGGTGATCGGCCCCGCTGAGCCGATGCCCACGGCGGCGATGCGGGCGGCGTGTCGATCGGCGGAGTCGAGCTGCTGCTCGACGATGCCGGCGAGCGATCGGAAGTGCGCCTCC
Source organism: uncultured Acidimicrobiia bacterium (assembly GCA_963719775.1). Classification (GTDB taxonomy): domain Bacteria; phylum Actinomycetota; class Acidimicrobiia; order Acidimicrobiales; family Ilumatobacteraceae; genus JALZMG01. The sequence goes on along the minus strand of CAVRCY010000006.1, from coordinate 621,990 downwards.
GGGCCGACGTTCTGGTCGACGAGCACGACGGAGCGGTCGAGCAGCTCGCCGCGCATCGACACCAGCCCGGCGGCGAACTTGGTGCCGCCGATGTCGAGCGCCAAGACGACAGGGAGCAGCTTGCGCGCCGGCGGCGGCGGGGAGTCGGGCGGGAGGCGCGCTTCGTGCGCAGATTCGTTCGTATCCAAACGATTTCTCGGGAAAGCTAGGGTTCGCCCCATGGCCGCGGCCACGAGGCACGTACTGGTGTGGTCGCCATGAGCGACCCGCGTGGCTTCATGTTCCCACGTACGGCGACCGGTCGTTCGTCGCTGGTGCCGCCACCGCCGTGGCACTACAGCGGCACGATGCTGACGGTCGAGTTCCGCACTGACCCGGCGGCCGTCGCCGAGCTGCTGCCGGCTCCGCTGACGCCCGCGGACATCGACCCCGGCGCCGTGGCCGTCATCTGGGCCGACTGGCAGAGCTGCAGCGACACGTTCGAGGAGCTCCTCGATCCGGTCCGGTCGCAGTACCTGGAGACGTTCGTCGTCGTCCGCTGCACGTACCGCGGCGAGACGTACAGCCGCTGCGTCTACATCTGGGTCGACAAGGACTTCGCCATGGTGCGCGGCCACCACCAGGGCTACCCGAAGAAGCTCGGCGAGCTGTACGTCACGCGTCCCGTCTCCGTGGGCGTGGCCGGCCCACGGCTGCGGCCAGGTGGCCAGTTCGGCGCCACGTGCTCGGCGTACGGGCGGCGGCTGATCGATGCCACGTTCACGATCACCGGGACGGCCCCGACCGCCGGGTTCGTCAACGGGCACCCGATGCTCCACCACCGCGTCTTCCCGGCCATCGAGAGCGACGGATCGGACTCGATGCACGAGCTCGTGACGATGCGCGGCTACGACGCGGAGCTCGGGCCGGTCTACGCCGGGGACGCCACGATCGCGTTCTACGAGTCGCCGGTGGAGGAGCTGACCAGGCTGGCGCCGCTCGAGATGATCGGCGGCTTCTGGCAGGAGGTCGGGACCAACTGGCGCGGCGGTACGACGTTGGAGCGCTCCAACCGGTGAGCGTTCTTGAACCCACCCTCGATCTTGGGCCGGACGACGCCGACATCGCCGATCCGGACACGTACGTCGCCGGGGTGCCGCACGACACGTTCCGGCGCCTGCGGCGTGACGATCCCGTCAGCTGGTGGGGGGAGGACCATGCCGGCGGGCACGGGTTCTGGGCCGTCACGCGCCACACCGACCTGCTCACCGTGAGCCGGGACGTCGACACCTTTTCGAGCGCCCGAGGCATCCGGCTGGAGGAGATGGACGAGGAGGAGACCGAGGCGCGGCGCACGATGATGGAGCTCGACCCGCCGGCCCACACGGCATACCGACGGTTGGTGTCGAAGCCGTTCAGCCGCCGCGAGGTGTACGCCTACGAGCAGGCCATCCGGTTGCTCGCCCGGGCCGTCGTCGACGAGGCGCTGGCGGGCGGCCGGCAGTTCGACTTCGTCGACCGCATCGCCAAGCAGCTCCCGATGCGCATGCTGGGCACGCTGCTCGGCGTGCCGCAGGAGGATGGACCGTGGCTCGTCGAGCAGGGCGATGCGCTGCTGGGCAACACCGACCCCGAGTTCACGAGCCACCCGGTCGGTCTCGTCGATACGGAGGAGTTCCGGCTCGTCCCGTTCCGCAGCCCGGCCGGCATCGAGCTGTTCCGGTACGCCCAGGAACAGGCTCGGCGTGCGGCGCGAGCACCCGACCGACGACGTGATCAGCGACCTGTTGCGACCGAAGGTCGACGGCGAGGTGCTCAGCGAGCACGAGTTCAACAACTTCTTCACGCTCCTCGTGGCCGCCGGCAACGACACGACGCGCTACACGATGGCGGCCGGGATGAAGGCGCTGATCGAACGGCCGGAGGTGATGGCCGAGCTGCGCGACGCCATTGCGAAGGGCGACGACGAGCTCGTGATGTCGGCCGTCGAGGAGGTGCTGCGGTGGGGCTCGGTGACGATGCACTTCCGGCGCACGGCGACCGTCGACACGACGATCGGCGAGCAGGCGGTACGGGCGGGCGACAAGGTCGTGCTGTGGTTCGTGTCGGCCAACTACGACGAGGAGGTGTTCGCCGAGCCGTTCACGTTCGACCTCCGGCGCTCGCCGAACCCGCAGGTCGCCTTCGGGTTGATGAGCCCGCACCTGTGCCTCGGTGCCCAACTGGCCCGCCTCGAGATCAAGGTGTTGTTCGAAGAGCTGCTCCCCCGGCTGGCAGACGTCCGCATCACCGGCCCGATCGACCGCCTGCGCAGCAACTTCATCGCCGGGATCAAGCGCCTCCCGATCGAGATCACCCCCGCCTGACGCGTGTCTGTGTGAGCGATCACAGCAGCCGCCCAGCGTTTGTCCTCACACAGACGTTGGACCGAACGGTCACCCAAGCGCCACCGACGTCTGCGCGAGCGAACACGTCGGCCGCCTCGCGTTTGTCCTCACACAGACGGCGGACCGACAGGACGCCGAGCACCACCGAGGTCTGCGCGAGTGATGACGTCGGCCGCCCGTCGTTTGTCCTCACACAGACGCGGGTGCCGGCGTCGTGTGGGTGCGGTCAGTAGAAGCGGAGGTAGCTGTCGAGCTCCCACGCCGTGATCTTCTCCGGGTCCCAGGCCTCGCCGGTGGCCTCCCAGCGGGCCACTTCGTGGCGGCGCAGGGCGAGGTAGGCGCCGACGAGCTCCGGGCCCATCGCTTCCGTCAGCACGGTGTCGGCCTCGACGGCGTCGAGGGCTTCGGCCAGCGTGTGCGGGGTGTGGCGGTCGGTGTTCGGCTCGGCGTCGGCGTCACCGACCTGTGGTGCCCCACAGTCGGCGCCGTCGACGACACCGAGGAGGGCGGCGTTGAGCGTCGCCGCCGCCGCCAGGTACGGGCTGGCCGTGCCGCACGGCAGGCGGTTCTCGATGCGCGTCGACGCGCCCCGCTCGGCCGGCACGCGATAGGTGCTGAACCGGTTGTCGAGTCCCCAGTTGGCCCAATAGCCGGCGATCAACCCGGGCATCAGGCGCTTGTAGCTGTTGACGAGCGGCGCTGACAGGCCAGCGACGGCCTCGTGGTGGGCGATCAGCCCCCCGATGCTCTGGCGGGCGATCGTCGTCAGGCCCTCCGGTTGGCTCAGGTCGGCGAAGGCGTTGGCCCCGCCGGCAACCGGCACGACCGAGAAGTTGACGTGCAGCCCGGACCCGACGGACATCGCGTGGGGTCGCCCGAGGTAGGTGGCCAGGTATCCGCGGCGGGCGGCCAGCTCGCGAGTCATCTCCTTCACCAACACGGCGTTGTCGGCGGCGGCCAACGCCGGGCCGTACGTCAGGTTGACCTCCAGCTGACCGGGTGAGAACTCGGTGAGCACGCCCTCGAGACCGATCTCCATCGCTTCCACGGCGTCGAAGTACTCGAGCGCCAGACCGGTCGGATCGCCGCCCAGCCCGACGCCATAGACCCGATGCCCCGGCCCGCCGGCCGGCCGCCAGCCTCCGTCGGCCGTCTCGTCCGGCTCCAGCAAGTACAGCTCCAGCTCGAAGCCGAGCTGTGGCTCGAACCCGATGGCCCGCCACCCATCGACGGCCCGGGCCAGCGCCGCCCTGGGGCACAGCGCCAGCGGTTCGTCGTCGACGTAGCGCAGCTCGCAGATCGCCACGTCGGTGTCCGGCTCCCAACCGGGGCGCCGGGTCTCGGGCAACGGCACGGCCGAGAGGTCGGGAAAGCCCACGTCGGCGGAGTAGCCGGCGATCGGCAGGATCTCGCCCTCTGGGCTCATCGACAGCGTCGTGACGGCGTGATGGGTGTGCGTGTCGAACTTGGCCGACGGGATGTAGCGCCCGTGGGTCAGCCCGTTGAGGTCACTCCATACCGTGCGCACCCGACGGTTCACATCACCCTCCTGGCGTCCTCGACAAGGTTGATCTCGTACAGCACCTCGTCCAGCGCGTCGGCCGCGGTGATCGCGGCAAAGCGCTGCGGGTGCTCCGCGCTGATGCAGCTGGGCACCGGCGCCAGCACGGTCCACGGTCGCGGGTGGCAGAACTGCACGACGCTGTAGCGCTCGCCCTCGAACCCGGGCGACGCCACGACGCGGTGCCAGCCCATTGGGATGCGCCCGTTGGTCAGGCGCTCCAACATGATCCCGGTGTTGATGATCACCTGCCCCTCGGGTGCCACGGCGTCGACCCACTCGTCGTCGACGCGCACCTGCAGCCCCGGTGCGGTCGCCCTCGGCAGCGCAGTGATGAGGTTGATGTCGCCGTGCTGGCCGGCCCACTCGTACTGGCCCTCGTCGGGCACCTCGTGCATCGGTGGGTACCGGATCGCCCGGGTCAGCGTCGGGGCGTCCGTGACCATCTCGTCGAAGAACGTCTCATGGCACCCGATGCCCTCGGCGATCACCCGCAGGAACCGCCGCTGCAGGTCGGCGATCGTGTCGTGGAACTCGTACAGCACCTTGGTGATCCCGGGGACGGTCTCCTCGGGGATCACCTGGTCGGGGTAGGCGTGCGGGAACTTGCGCCTGAGCGGGTGGCCCGGCGGGATGGGGGTCGCCCAGTTGAGCATCTCCTTCCAGTCCGGCTGGTCACTCGCCGCGGCGGTCTCGACGAGCAGCCCGGTGTAGCCGGTCTGGCCGTTGGCCCCCGGCTGGACCCACCGCTGCTTGTCATCGGCCGGTGCATTGAAGAAGTCGACGAGCATGCCGTACGCCGTGTCCAGCAGGTCCTCCGACAGGTCGTGGCGGGTGTAGACGAACCCGGTCTCCAGGCTCCGGCGGACGCCGTCGATGACGCCCCGCCGCTGGTCCGCGGTCCCCCGCTCGAACGCCAGCAGGTCGACCTCGAGGATCTCACTCACTGGTGCACCATCCAATCGTGCGACGCGTTCGACTCGATCAACCGCACGGGGCACCAGTGAGCGTGAAGACCGTAATGATGATTCGCTCGCTCGAAGACTCGCTCACTCATGGCAATCACGCTACTGGCGCGTCTCTGGAGGTCCAGTCAGGATGGCCCGATGGCGACTGACCTCGCGGCGACCCGTGCGGCCCTCCAGGTGCTGGCCACCCATGTGCTGGCTCGCCGGCGGTTCGCCGTCACGGGGCGATTCGGGTTGCGGGCCGCGCCCGGCGGCTTGGCCACGCCGACCTTCGGCGAGGAGGCTGAGGCGATCCGCATCGACGGCCATCTGCTCGTCCACGAGCGCGGCCGGGCCGCCTCGGTCGAGCCGATCTCGACGCTCGGCGCAGCGGCAGAGCTCGTCGGCGCCGACCTCTCGGCCGACTTCTCGGTCGGGCCTGACGGGCCGCCGCTGGAGGACATCGACGCGCCGCTGGCCATCGACGACGAGCACGTGCGCGCGCTTGGCGCCTGGTGGACGTTCGGTGTCGAGGTGATCGACACGGTCATCGGGACGACATCGGGCACGAGCGACCCGACGGTCGTCCAGCTGTGGCCCGAGCACTTCGACGTCGCCGGGATGGTGACGGTCCACGGCGCCACGGTCATCCTCGGGGCGTCTCCGGGAGATGCCTTCGAACCCTTGCCGTACCTGTACGTCGGGCCGCACGCCGCGCAGCGGCCAGGCGACCCTGCCTACTGGAACGCGCCGTTCGGCGCCGTCCTGCGGGCCGCCGACCTCCCCTCGACGGACCGCCGCCAGGCAGCCGTCGAGTTCATGCGCGACGGCCTCACCCGCTGGTGACCCGCTGAACTGGGCGCGTTCCTTCGCGACTGTCGGGAAGAACGGTGCCCAGAAGCGCTCGTGGGAAGGATCGCTGCCAGATGTACGCGGCGCGACGGGTTCGTCAGTCGGCGAAGACGGCGGGCAGGCCGCCGGTGTGCAGGAACACGACGTCGGCGCCGGGACGCCAGCGGCCGGTCGCCGCGTTGCCGAGGAGGCCGGCGAACCCCTTGCCGCTGTACGTGCGATCGAGGACCCAACCGCCGTGCAGCGCGCCCCAGCGGATGGCCTCCTCGCCGGCCGCCGTGGACACGTCGTAGTCGGGGCCCATCCAGCGGGTATCGATCTCGACGTCGTCGCTGGTGACGAGGTCCGGGTCGGCGTCGACAGCCGCCAGCACCTCGCCGGCCAGCGTCCGCACGTCCGGGCGTCCGGCGTTGACGCCCTTGGCCACGCCGATCGCCAGCACGTCCGGCACGTCGTCACCGAGTCGCGCGCTGCAACGCCCGACCGGCGACGAGCCCGGCATGGGTCCCCCCGCTCGAGGATGCGTGGACGATCGCCGCCGGCACGATGCCGACCGCCCGGCACTGCTCGACGAGCTCGAAGTACGCCGCCAGGTAGCCGAGCGCGCCGACCGGTGTGCTGCCGCCGATCGGGATGGAGTGCGGCGCGGCGCCCTGCGCGGCGAGCTCGTCGGCCAGCTTCTCCCGGGCGATCTCCAGCTCACCCCAGTGCTGTGGTGGGCACCCCACGAAGTGCAGCTGGGCGCCGAACATCTGGGCCAGCAGCTGGTTGCCGGTCGGCCGTAGCGGGCGGTCGCCCGACAACACAAGGTGGACCTCCAGGCCGAGCACGGCGCCGGCGGCCGCCGTCATCCGGCAATGGTTGGACTGCGCGGCGCCGATGGTGACCAGCGAGCGGGCGCCGTCGCGCAGCGCCTCGGCGCACAGGAACTCCAGCTTGCGGGCCTTGTTCCCGCCGGCGCCGAGGCCCGTCAGGTCGTCGCGCTTGACCCACAACCGGGCCCCACCCGGCAACCCGGGACCGCGTTCGAGCGCCGTCGGCAGCGTGGCCAGCTGCGACCGGGGGATGGCATCGAGCCGTTGGAACGCGTCCGCAGAGAGGGCCACGATGTCGATGGTAGGCGGGGTCATCGGCGCCCGATCGGCGGGAGACTGGTGGCGTGCGCAAGGTGCGCTACGGCGCCGACGAGTTCCAGTTCGCCGAGCTGTCGTTGCCCCTCGACGCCCCGGAGCCGCCGCCGCTGGCCGTGGTGGTCCACGGCGGCTTCTGGCGGTCCCGGCACGACCTGTCGCTCGGTCGACCGCTGGCGGCCACGCTGCCCGGACGGGGATGGGCCGCCTGGAACATCGAGTACCGGCGCGTCGGCAACGGCGGGGGATACCCGGCGACGCTCGACGATGTCGGCGCGGCCATCGACGCCCTGGCCAGTGTCGACGCGCCGCTCGACCTGTCTCGGGTCGTCAGCATCGGCCACTCGGCCGGCGGCCACCTCGCGGCGTGGGCGGCGACGCGCGCCGATCCGGCCGTCGCCATCGCCGGCGTCGTCTCCCAGGCCGGCGTCCTCGATCTGCGGCGGGCGGCCGACGACGTCCTCGGCAGCGGCGCCACCGAGGCCTTCCTCGGCGGCGAGCCGGCCGACGTGCCTGAGCGCTACGCCGAGGTCAGTCCCATCGAGCACCTACCGTTCGGTGTCCCCGTGCTCTGCGTGCACGGCCGTGGCGACGACATCGTGCCGATCAGCCAGAGCGAGCGCTTCGTCGCCGCAGCCCTCGCCGCCGGCGACGACGCCGAGCTCGTCGCCGTCGACGGCGATCACTTCGTCGTCATCGACCCGGCCGGCGACGCCTGGGCCGCCGTGCTGGCGTGGCTCGATCATTTCTGACACGACGGTCAGAGCAAGATGGCGCCTGTGCCGCTGACCGACTGGAACCCTGTCCTGCGCGGCGAGCTGGCCAAGCCCTATTGGCCCGAACTGCAGCACTTCGTCGCCGGCGAGCGTCAGCGGCACACGGTGTACCCGCCGAACGAGGAGGTGTTCGCCGCGCTGCACCTCACGCCGTACGCCGACACGCGGGTGCTGATCCTCGGCCAGGATCCGTACCACGGGCCGCGCCAAGCCCACGGGCTGTGCTTCTCGGTGCGTCGCGGCGTGGCCATCCCGCCGTCGCTGGCCAACATCCACCGCGAGCTCCACGACGACCTCGGCATCGCCGTGCCCGACCACGGCAACCTCGAGGCATGGGCGCGGCAGGGCGTGCTGCTGCTGAACACCACGCTGACCGTGCGCGCCGGGCAGGCCGCGTCGCACCAGGGTCGCGGCTGGGAGACGTTCACCGACGAGGTGATCCGCGCCGTCGCCGCCAAGCAGGACCGCGTCGTGTTCATCCTGTGGGGCAGCCACGCCCGCCGGAAACGCGCGCTGATCGACGCCACACGGCACACGATCATCGAGTCGGCCCACCCATCACCCCTGTCGGCGCACAACGGCTTCTTCGGTTCCAAGCCGTTCTCCCGCACCAACGCCGCCCTCGCCGCCGCCGGCCGGGAGCCGATCGACTGGCAGCTGTGACCGATTGGTCGGCCGAGCCGATGGGTACGACCTCCCTCATGGCACGTCCTGTCTGGTCGGGCACGATCAGCTTCGGTCTCGTCAGCGTCCCGGTCAAGGCGCACACGGCGGTGCGCGACCACGACGTCCACTTCAACCAATTGGAGAAGCGGACGGGGTCGCGCATCCGCAACCGCAAGGTGTCGGAGAAGTCGGGCAAGGAGGTCGACTCCGACGACATCGAGATGGGCTTCGAGATCAGCAAAGGCCATTACGTCACGTTCGACAAGGAGGAGCTGGTCGAGCTCCGTCCGGCATCGACGCGGGCCGTCGAGGTCACCGACTTCGTGCCGCTGGAGCAAGTCGACCCGATCTACTTCGAGCGCACGTACTGGCTGGCGCCGGGCGGCGACCAGGCCAACAAGGCGTACCAGCTGCTGCTGGCGGCGATGGAGGACCGGGGGCTGGTGGCCATCGGGGCGGTGGTCATGCGCAACAAGGAGTACCTGACGGCGATCCGGCCCCTCGACGGCGCGCTGGCCATGTCGACGATGCGCTTCGCCGACGAAGTCGTGCCGCGCGAAGGACATCGAGGAGGTGCCGAGCCGCCGATCGAAGCCCGAGCCCAAGGCGTTGCAGATGGCCACGCAGCTGATCGACGCGATGACGACGGACTGGAAGCCGGACCGCTACCACGACACCTACGAGGAAGAGCTGCGGGCGCGGATCGCGGCCAAGGACAAGGGCGAGGAGATCGTCGATGCCGAACCGGCGGAGCGAGGCGCCGAGATCGTCGATCTGATGGCGGCGTTGGAGGCCAGCGTCGAATCGGCCAAGAGCGGGCGCAAGCGGCGCCGGGCGCGGCGGACGGGTTGACGTTCGCTAGGTGACACGACCGACGGCTCGGACGTCGCGGGACGACCGTCCGACGTGGATGGTGTATTGGCGCCGGCGTCACCACCCACTCGCCGTCGATCCACGAGGCGAAGGCGCGGCGAGGCAGCTCGATCGTGACCCGTTGCTTGGCGCCGCTGACCAGCTCGACGCGCCGGAACCCGGCGAGGTGACGGAGGGGCCGCGCCGCATCGCCGGCCGGCGGTTCGACGTACACCTGGACGACCTCGGCACCGTCCCGATCACCCGTGTTGGTCACGTCGACGTCGACGGTGACGCCGTGCTCGGCCCCACCGGCGAGTGCCGCGTCGCCGATCTCGAACGTCGTGTAGGAGAGGCCGAAGCCGAACGGGAACAGCGGGTCGATGCCCTCGCGGTCGTACCAACGGTGCCCGATGAACAACCCTTCGGCGTACACCGCCCGACCGTCGGTTCCCGGGTAGTGGGCGAACGCCGGCGTGTCCTCGAGCTGCCTCGGGAAGGTCACCGGGAGCCGGCCGCCGGGCTCGGCGGCGCCGGTCAACACGTCGGCCAAGGCGTCGCCGATCTCCTGGCCCGGGAACCAGAGCTGCAGCACGGCCGGCACGTCGTCGAGCCATGGCATCGTGACCGGGGAGCCGGTGTTCAGCACGACGACGGTGTTCGGATTGGCGGCGGCCACCGCCCGGACCAGCTCGTCCTGGTCACCCGGGAGGGCCATCGAGGTGCGGTCCTCGCCCTCGGTCTCCCAGTCGTCGTCGGTTCCGACGATCACGATGGCGAGGTCGTTGTCGGCAGCGACCGCCGCAGCACGGTCGACGTGATCGGTGGCCGGGACCGGCTGGGCGCCAACCACCAGCCCACGTACGAGATCGGCATCGATGGCCGGGTAGTCGATGGCCAGCTCATAGCTGCGGCCCTCCTCGAGGGCCACCTCGCGGCGCACCTCGGGACTGCCGAGCCCGAAGAAGGCCCCGCCGCGTTGCGCCTCGCCCAGCTCGACGACGACGTCGCCGTCGAGGCGCACCGTCACCGGGCCGACGGCGCGGGCGCCGATCTCCCAGTCGCCGGAGCGATCGGGCACGAACGTGCCGGCGATGCGCGCCGAGAACCGCTTGGCGTCGACGCCCTCGACGGGCGGCTTGTCCCAGTACCACGCCAGCCGATTGGTCGACACGGAACCGCTGCCGCCGGCGTCGTCGCGGAACTCGGCGGTGAAGTCGCCGCGCACGGTCGGCAGGTACTTGGCGATTGCGCCGCCCGTCTCGAACGTCACGTCGAAATCGCGTGCTTGCAGCGCCTCGAGCGGGCCGCGTCCGTGGACCGGCCGAACGCGGGCGCTGCCGCCGCCCTGCACGCGCCCGTGCCGGGCAGACGGACCGATCAGCGCCACCCGCCGCGAGGCCAGCGGGAGCCGGCCGCCCTCGTTCTTCAGCAGCACGATGGCCTGGGTGGCGGCCTGCCGGATGATCCCCCTGGTCGCCGGGTCGTCAGCGGTGAACTCCGCCGTGCCGGCCTGCGCCGCGCCGGTCCACTCGGCGAGCGCCACGATGCGGGCCACCGACCGCTCGAGGTCGTGCTCGTCGACCTCGCCGGCCCGGAGGGCGTCGAGCAGGTGGGTACCACGCTGGATCGGCGGACCAGGCATCTCGAGATCCAGCCCGGCGAGCAGCGAGGCAGCGGCGCTGTGGCAGCCGAACCAGTCGCTGACCACCAGCCCGTCGAACCCCCACTCGTCGCGCAGCACCTCAGTGAGCAACCACCGGTGCTCGCCGCAGAACGTGCCGTTGAGGCGGTTGTAGCCGCTCATCACCGCCTGCACACCGGCCCGCTCGACGGCGGCCTCGAACGGGACGAGGTAGAGCTCGCGCAGTGTGCGCTCGTCGATCTCCGACGAGATGGTCATCCGCTCGAACTCCGTGTCGTTGCCGACGAAGTGCTTGATGCACGCCGCCACCCGCTCGGCCTGCAGACCGTCGACGTAGGCCACGGCGAGCTCGGCGGTCAGCACCGGATCCTCGCTGAAGCACTCGAAGTTGCGGCCGCCGATCGGTGTCCGGTGCAGGTTGACGGTCGGGCCGAGGAGGACCTGGGCGCTCTTCGAGACGGCCTCCCGCCCGAGCGCCTGGCCGACGCGCCGCACCAGGTCGGGGTCCCATGTGGCTCCCAGTGCCGAGCCACACGGGAACGACGCCGACGCGGCGCCGGTCCACGAGGTGCCGCGGGCGCCGGCAGGGCCGTCAGACATCCGGATGGCTGGCACCGGCGGGTCCTCGACGCGGGTCGTGTGCCACGTGTCGGCACCGGCCAGCAGATCGACCTTCTGTTCGAGTGACAGCTCGTCGGGCTTCGTCACGTGGGTCGACGGTAGTGGCATGCGGAGGTGTGGAGGATCGCTGGTCCGGGTACTGCTCACCGCGGCGGGCACCATAGGAGGAGCGAGATGTCCACCTACCCGACACCCGAGCACGGACGGGACGACGAGTACGTGCAGCTCACGGGCAAGGACGTTTTGGACGAGCACCACACCAAGGTCGGCACCGTCAGTGACATCGTCTTCGACGACGGCGGGAGCCCACGGTGGGCCGTGGTCGACCCTGGTCCGCTGCGCTCGGCGAAGTTCGTGCCGATCGAAGGCTCGTACACCACCGATGAGGGTGAGGTCGTGATCCCGTACGCCAAATCCACGGTCAAGTCGGCGCCCAAGGCCACCCGCGACCACATCGTCGATCCCATGACGGAGCGGGAGCTGGCGGCGCACTACGACTTGTAGAGCCGGGGGTAGCGTCGGCGCGGATGTTGCGACCCGGCGCTGAACACCGACGCATCCTGCTCGACGGCTACCCCACAGCGGTGGAACGGCGAGGCGACGTCCTCGTCGCTGGCGATGGTCGCGAGGTCGCCGTCGACGCCGCCGTCCACCTGCCGCCCGTGCAACCGACGAAGATCATCTGCGTCCACCTCAACTACGAGAGCCGCGTGCGGGAGTTCATGGCCCAGCTGCCGCCGGCGCCGACGTTCTTCCACAAGCCGATCACCGCCCTCAACGCCCACGGCGGCGACGTCGTGCGACCGGACCGATGCCGGTGGCTGAACTACGAGGGTGAGATCGCCATCGTCATCGGCCGCACGTGCCGGAACATCGCGCCCGCCGAGGCCGGCGGACTTCATCGCCGGATACACGATCGCCAACGACTACGGGCTGCACGACTTCCGCGACACCGATGCCGGTTCGATGCTGCGGGTCAAGGGCTCCGACACGTTGTGCCCGATCGGCCCGGGCGTCGTCACGGACTGGGACTTCCGCGGGAAGCGGATCCGCACGCTGGTCAACGGCGACGTGCGGCAAGACGGGAACACGGACGAGATGCGCTGGGACATGCACTACCTCGTCGCCGACATCGCCCGCACGATCACGCTGGTCCCCGGCGACCTGCTGTTGTCGGGCACGCCCGCCAACTCCCGGCCCGTCGAGCCGGGCGACGTCGTGACGGTCGAGGTCGAAGGGCTGGGCGCGTTGACCAACCGCATCGTCACCGGGCCGACGGCGATCCGCGACGACGTCGGCGCCCAACCGTCCGAGTCGGAGGAGGTCCGCTCGACGGCCCTCGGTGGCGATTGGGAGCACCGTGGCGAGCGCCCGCCACAGCGTTCGGGAGGGCGCGGCCACGAGCCGGTCCTCGAGGAACGGTGAGCGACCGTGTCGTGATCGAGGGCGTTGCAATCAGCCCCGATCACCTGATCGGCGGGACGCGCGTCTCGTCGCCCACGACGTTCGAGGATCGCTCGCCGCTCGACTGGTCGTGGAACCTGGCCGACGTGGCGCGCGGGGATGCCACCACGGCCGACGCCGCGGTGTCCGCCGCCGTCGAGGCGTTCCCGGCAATGGGCGGCGCTCGGCCCGGCCGGGCGGGCCGAGCACCTGCACCGTCTCGCCGACCTGATCGACGCCCACAACGACGAGATCGCCATCGTGGAGACCGTCGACATGGGCATGCTCCACGAGTCGATGCGCCTGCGGCTCGTCTCCCGGGGCGCCGTCAACTTCCGGACCTACGCCGACCTGGCTGCGACGTACGAGGAGCGGCAGTGGTCGTCGAAGGGCACGGCCAACACGGTCCAGCGGATGCCGGCCGGACCGGCCGTCATCATCACCCCGTGGAACGCGCCGTTCATGCTCTCGACGTGGAAGGTGGCACCGGCGCTGGCCGCCGGCAACACCGTCATCCTCAAGCCGGCCGAATGGTCGCCGCTGTCGTGCTCACTGCTCGCCGATCTCACGGTCGAAGCGGGCTGGCCGCCGGGCGTGTTCAACCTCGTGCAGGGCATCGGTGAGGAGGTCGGCCCGCCGCTCGTCGGCGACCGTCGGGTCAGGCGGATCAGCTTCACCGGGTCGCCGGAGACGGCCCGCCTCATCGGGCATGCGGCGGCCCAGAACATCGTGCCCTTCACGGCGGAGCTCGGCGGCAAGGGACCGCTGGTCGTCTTCGCCGACGCCGACCTCGACGCCGCGGCGCGCAAGGCCGCCGGCCAGTACGACGACTCGGGCCAGGTCTGCCTCGCCGGGACGCGACTGCTCGTCGAGGCCTCGGCGAGAGAGGACTTCCTGGCCCATTTCGAGCGCGAAACCAAGGCTCACGTGCTTGGCGACAGCCGCGACGATGCGACAACGATCGCTCCGATGATCCACCCGGCGCACGTGGCCCGCGTGATGGGCTTCATCGGGCGGGCCCGGGCCGCCGGCGACACGATCGTCCGCGGCGGCCATCAGGTCGGCGACACGCTGCACGTCGAGCCGACGTTGATCGAGCCGAGGTCCAACGACAGCGAGGTCGTCCAGCGCGAGGTCTTCGGCCCGGTGCTGACGCTGCAGACGTTCGGCTCCGAGGACGAGGCCGTCGAGCTGGCCAACTCGACGCCGTACGGGCTGTCGGCGATCGTCTACACGTCCTCGCAGGAGCGCGCCGAGCGGGTGGGTCGGGCGATCCGCGCCGGGATCGTGTGGGTCAACACGTTCCTCGTCCGCGACCTGACGGCTCCGTTCGGCGGCATCGGCATCTCCGGCATCGGGCGCGAGGGCGGCGACTACGCCCTCGACTTCCACAGCGACCTCAAGACCCTCCAGATCGCCGAGGGCACGACCCACTAGCCGAGTGTTGACGCGTCCGAGTGCTGGAGGGGCTTTTTCGACGTCCGGCACTCGATGGCCCTAACACTCGGATGTCAGCGGCGGCGGAGGCGTTCGGTGGAGCGTTCGACGGCGCTGTTGGCCGCCTGCAGCCAGTCGAGGATGGCCGCCAGCTGGTCGTCGTCGAATCGGTCGTTGATCTCCCCCACCTCCTGCTGCAGGGGGGTGAACAGCTCCTCCATCTCCCGCCGCTGGGCCTCGGGCGCCTCGTAGGTCAACTCGACGATGACCCGCCGGCGATCGGTCGGGTCGCTGCCCCGGCGGACGAACCCCATCTGCTCCAGCCGATCGATGACCCCGGTGACCGCGCCCGAGGTGATGCCGACACGGCGGGCCAGCTCCCCTGCCGTGATCGGCCCCGTCCAGTCGAGCACGTCGAGGCACTCGAAATCGGTGCCGTTCACGCCAGCCCGCTCGGCGATGGCCTTGCTGTGCAGGCTGCCGACGGACCCCGACCGACGCGCCTCACGGTCGAGGGCGGCCAACATCTGCCGACGGCGGGCCGAGGGTCGTGCCATCAAATCCTCTCAGACGGTTGATCTCTTAGTTACAGAGATGTATGGTAGCTGAGATTTCATCTCACCGGAGGAAGATCATGGCACGGAACATCGTCGAGGCCGAAGGACTGCACAAACGTTACGGCAAGGTCGAGGCACTGGACGGCCTGACGCTGTCGGCACCGGCCGGCGGCGTGCTCGCCGTCCTCGGTCCCAACGGCGCAGGCAAGTCGACGTTCGTACGGATGGTCGCCACGTTGACGAAGCCGGACGCCGGCTCGCTGTCCGTTGCCGGGATCGACGCTCTCCGCCATCCTGATCGCGTTCGCACCGTCATCGGGCTGGCCGGCCAGTCCGCCGCCGTCGAGGAGGCGATGACCGGCCGGGAGAACCTGGAGATGGTCGCCCGGCTGTTCGGGTGTTCGCGCCGCGATGCTCGGCGGCGGGCCAGCGACGTGCTCGAGCGGCTGGGGCTCTCCGACGCCGCCGGGCGGCTCGTGCGCGGCTGGTCCGGCGGCATGCGTCGGCGGCTCGACCTCGGTGCGACGCTGGTCGGCGAGCCTCGCCTGCTGCTGCTCGACGAGCCCACGACGGGCCTCGACCCGGCCAGCCGGATCGCGCTGTGGGAGGCCGTGCGTGAGCTCGTCGCCGGAGGGACGGACGTCGTGCTCACCACGCAGTACCTGGAGGAGGCCGACCACCTGGCCGAGCGGATCGTGATCATCGACCACGGCCGCACGATCGCCGAAGGCACGCCGGCGCAACTCAAGGCGCAGACCGGCCGCGACGTGATCGAGGCCCGGCCCCGCGATCGCGGCCAGGCGCCGGCCGTGGCGTGGATCCTCGGCTCCGTCGGCGCGGAGCCAGCCCGCGTCGATCAAGACACCGGGCGTGTGTCGGTGCGCGTCGACGACGGCCCGGAGCGGCTCGCCGTGGTCGTTCGTCGCCTCGACGAACAGCGTCTCGTGGTCGACGACCTCGCGCTGCGCGGGCCGACGCTCGACGAGGTGTTCCTGACCCTCACCGGACACGACATCGAACGGAAGGCATCATGACCGTCATTGCGTTCCCCGGCCACGCAGGCCGCTGCTGGCCGCTCCTTCGCTGGCGCTCAGTCGCTCGCATCAGTGTGATGGTGCACCAGTGACCACCACCACCACCACGACCATGGACGGCGTCTGGACTGGCGTCACCACCAGCCCGCCGGCCGGATTCCTGACGAGCACGGCCGTCGTCGCCAAGCGCACCCTCCTGCACTTCATGCGCACGCCGCAGCTGCTCGTCGTGGCGACCGTCCAGGGCGCCATGTTCCTGCTCATCTTCCGCTACGTGTTCGGCGGCGCGATCGGTGAGACGGACGGGTTGAGCTACGTCGACTTCCTCGTCCCGGGCTACGTCGTCACCGGCGTGCTGTTCGCGGGCATGGGGGCCGCTGCCGGCGTGGCCGAGGACCTCCAGCACGGCGTCGTCGACCGGTTGCGATCGCTGCCCATCCCGCGGGCCTCGGTGGCCGCCGGACGGGCTCTGGCCGAGACAGTGCTCGTGGCGTGGGGCGCCATCATCACCACGGCGATCGGGTTCGCCGTCGGCTTCCGGCCGGCCGGCACGGTCGCCGAGTCACTGGTCGCCCTCGGCCTGTGCGTTGTTTTCGGGTTCGCCTTCACGTGGCTGTTCATCCTCATCGGACTCGTCTCCGGCTCCGCCCAAGCCGCCCAGGGCATGTCGTTGCTCGTGTTCCCGCTGACGTTCGTGTCCAGCGTGTACGTCCCTGTCGACACGATGCCGGGCTGGATGCAGTGGTTCGCCAACAACCAGCCGATCAGCGCGATGGTCGACTCCGTCAGGGCGTGGGTCGTCGACGATCCGGTCGCCACCCTGGGGCACTCGGCGGCCTACTTCACCGTGCGGGCGCTCCTCTGGTCGGCCGCCCTCGTCGTCCTGTTCGCCCCGCTGGCGATCGCCAGGTATCAGCGGAGGTGAGTCCTCCAACCGGCGGCCGGCCGTTCGAACCAGACGTGCACCTGGCCGGTGCCGATCGAGTTCTCGTAGTCGCTGTAGCGAGTACCGGGCGCGATGCAGGCCCGCCCGCCGATGGCCCCGACCATCATCAGGTAGTGGCCGAACATGGCCTCGGGCTTGTGGCGCAGGAACTCGGGCATCGTGTCGATGACCCGGGCGTGATCGCCGGCCTCCAGCCACGCCAACCGCTCGAGGTCGGCGGCGCGGGCCTCGGGCGTGCGGATGTGCACCGGATCCGACGCCTCGTGGGCCCGCAGCTGGCGCAGCTTCCAGAACGTGTGGCTCATCGCCCCGCTGGCCAGCAGCACGACACGCCGCCCGCTGCGGGCGACGGCCCGGTCGATGGCCTCGCCGACGAGCAGGAAGTCGTCGGTCTCGGCCGTCTGCGCCGTGCTCACGCTGACCCACCGCTCGTCGCCCTGGAGGAACGGCAGCAGGTTGGTCGTCGGGTAGTGGATCGGCAGGCAGGGATCGTCGATCGGGGTCATCCACGACCCGGCGGCGGTGACCTCCTCGCCGATCAACTTGGCCAGCTCGGGGTCACCGGGGAAGTCGTAGGGCATCTGCGACATCCCCCGCGGGAGCTCCTCGGACGTGTACCGACCCGACCGCCGGGCGTGGGCCGCCACGACGAACTCGACGGTCGTGTACCAGTGGGCGTCGAACACGACGATCGTGTCGGGCCGCAGGCGGTCCAGCGCCTCGGCCTTCATCCGGTGCAGACCGGGTACGAGGCTGATCTCCTGCCCGTCGTTGAGCTCGCGGCGTTCCGCTTCCGGCAGCACGATCGTCGGGACGTGGGCCACCAACGCGGCACCGACGATGTCCCCGTCGTCAGCGTCGATGTTGGCGGCGAGCGATTCAGGCATCGATCTCCTCCATCGAGCGCAGCATGCAGCGCAACAGGTGGGCCAGCTCGCCCGACTCGGTGTCGTCCAGCCCGCCCACGATGCGTCGCTCGCCCTCGTTGAAGCGGGTGAACAGCTGCCCCATCAGCGCCTCACCGTCGGGCGTGCAGGCGACGAGGACGCGCCGTCCGTCAGCGCCGTGACGGCGACGGGAGACGAGGTTGCGCCGCTCGAGCGTCGTCACGACGCCCGTCAAGGTCGCCTTCGTGACGCCCGCTTCGGCGGCCAGGTCGTGCGCCTCCATCTCGCCCCACACCCACAGCACCCAGAGCACGGTGAAGGCGCTGAACGACAGGCCGGCGGGGGCCAGGACCGTGCGCTCGAGGTGACCCCTGGCCGCGCTGGCCACCCGGAACACGTTGGCCACGACGGCCATCGACCGGAAGTCGACCTCGACGTCGATGCCGACCTGATGGAGTCGCGCCTGCACGTCCTGCTCGGCCCGCAGCAGCTCGGACCGGTCGGTCGACGACAGTGCCCGGCGCATCGTGATCAGCGCTCGACGCGATGCGTCGCGCTGGCCCGTTCGACGAGCCACGCGAACAGCGGATCGGCCGAGCTCGTCAGCAGGAGCTCGGGGTGCCACTGGACGGCCAGGACGTCATGGCCGGGCCATTCGAGGGCCTCGATCGTGCCGTCGCCACTGCGGGCGGCGACGACCCAGCCATCGGCGACCCGGTCGACGGTCTGGTGGTGCAGCGAGTTGACCGCCCGGTGGTCCCCGTACAGGTCGTGGAAGCGGCTGCCCGGGACGATCGTCACCTCGTCGACGCGGGCGTCCGGCGGCACGTCGTAGCGAGCATGGGTGGGCACGTGCTGGTGCAGCGAGCCGCCGGCCCACACGTTGAGCAGCTGGAGACCGCGACAGATGCCGAGGATGGGGATGTCGTCGGCCATCGCCACGTCGATGAAGCCGAGCTCCAGCCGATCACGCGGCGGCTCGGGCGGGTAGTAGTCGTTCTCCGACGCCGCGCCGTACAGCGCAGGATCGACGTCGGCTCCGCCGGACAGCAGAAGGCCGTCGAGGCGGCCGACGTAGTCGGCGGGGTCGACGTGCAGCGGCAGGTGCACTGGCAGGCCGCCGGCAGCGGTGACGGAGCGGGCGTAGTCGTTGACGTAGACGTCCACGTCGACAGCCCCGAGGCTGCGTGGGAAGTTGGCCACGTCGGCACCCCGCTTGCCGCGCCCGGTGAGCCCGATGAGGGGTGGGAGATCGCTCATTCGGGACCGAACGATATCGGCGGCGCCCCGCCATTGGCAGGGACGGGCGACAGCCCGCCATTGGCATGGACGGGCAGCCGTGTTTCGATGGTTGCGTGGGATTGTCTCCCCGCCGGTACGAGGATCGTGACGAGGCCGGGCGCGTGGTGGCGGACCTGGTCGCCAAATGCGTCGAGGCCGCCGACGACGACCGGCCGACGATCGTGCTCGGGCTGCCCCGTGGCGGCGTCCCGGTGGCGGCCCCGGTCGCCGAGCGCCTCGGCGCCGACCTCGACGTCCTGACGGTCCGCAAGATCGGCGCGCCCGGGCAGCGGGAGCTGGCCGTCGGCGCGGTGGCGTCGGGCGGGTTGACGGTCCTCAACGACGAGCTGATCGCCCAGCTGCGTCTGCCCGCCGGCGTCATTCGCGACCGGACCGACGCGGCGCGGGAGGAACTGGCGGCGCAGGAGGAACGGTTCCGGCGCGGTCGGCCACCACTCCCCCTCGGGGACCGGGTCGTCGTCATCGTCGACGATGGCTTGGCGACGGGGGCGACCATGCAGGCGGCCGTGCGGGCGGTGCGGACCGCCGACCCGATCCGGGTGGTGGCCGCCGTGCCGGTCGGCGCACCCGAGTCGTGCGAGCTGATCGCCGAGCTGACGGATGCCTTCGTGTGCCCGCTGCGACCGGTGCTGTTCAGCGCCGTCGGCCAGTGGTACCACGACTTCTCGGCGACCTCCGACGACGACGTCCTGCACCTCCTGGCCGCCCATCACCGCCCGGTCTGAACCCGTCGCGCCCACTACATCTGGGCGCGATCCTTCCCAACCGACCATCTGGGCGGCGTCTTTCCCGGATGTCGTAACAGAACGCGCCCAGGTCACGAGGGCCGACGGCGGAGGGCGGCGACGAGGACGCACCCCGCGCCACCGGCGAAGAGCAGTGAGGCGGCGCGGGCCAGGGCCCGGCTCCCGGTGCCGGTGACGGGGATCGTCGGCGGGGTCACGGACGAGGTCGGCGGCACGGTCGTCGGGGGCATCGTCGTTGTTGGCACCGTCGTTGGTGGCACCGTCGTCGAGGTGGTCGTCGACGTGGTCGGCGGCAGCGTGGTGGTCGTTGTCGTGGTCGTGGTGGTCGTCGTCGGTGGCAGGGTCGTCGTCGGAGACGTGGTCGTCGTCGGTGGCAGGGTCGTGGTCGTGGTGGTCGGCGGTGGAGGCACCACGAGCGACGCCTCGATCGCCATCGGCGGGCCGGCGACGACGAGTCGCTGCGAGCCCGGCGCGGCCAGCGCAGCGGTGGATCCCGGCCCGATGGCCCGCGCCTGCAACGTCCCGCCCGCGTCGGCCAGCACGGCAACGGCGAGGCCGGTGTCGTCGGTCGTGGCATGCGCCGCCGTCCCGCTCGTGGACGTGAACGTCACGGGCTCGCCGGCGATCGGCCCGCCCGGCCCCGCCAGCCGGACCGACGCCACACCATCGGTGAGCGCCAGCTCGCCCAACGCCCACGGACCCCGTCGCTGCGCCGCCTCGCCCTGCAGCGCCGACACTGCCCCCTCGATGCCGGTCAGACGGCCGACGCCGACCACCGAGATCTCGACCGTGTCATCACGCCACACTGCGCCGCCCCCTCGCCGCTGCGCTCCCGTGTACCACCACGACAGGGCGTTGATCGCCGCCGCCTGCTCGTCCGTCGGTGGACGCTCCGGCGATGACGCGTACCGCCACAGGAGGTAGTCGAGCTCGGCGCTGATCGTGGCCGGCGCCTCGAGCACATACTCGACCGTCAACGAGTGCCCGATGTCGGCTTGCACGCACACGGCCAACGCATGGCTCCCGTCATCGAGGCGGACGCCATAGAAGCCGAGCCCGGACACGCCGTAGCCGTCGACGACGAGATCACCGCCGAGCCCCGCCTCCGGGACACCCGGGTGCCACTCGTCCACGATGCGGGCGGCCAGCGCCGGGGCGGCGGACATCACCGCCCCGATCACGCCGGCGATCACGGTCACAAGGCCTCGTCGAGCTCCCATGCCCTCATGGGTGCACTGACGCTCTCCCAAGGGAAAACACGCCAGACTGCCGTCGTGCCCGCCCCCGGAGAGACCGATCTGACGGCCATGCTCGCCACCTTCACGCGTGACTCGCCGCCCCGGCGTGTTCGGATATGTCACGGCGCAGCCGGAGGACCCGGCGCCGGGCGACGCGGTGGCGATGGTCGACGAGGGTCCGTCGAGGACCTACGTCGTGCCGCTGGAGGCCGGCTCAGCGAACCCCTTCCCGGCCGCCTGGTTGACGCTCGACGTGCGCAGCTCGCTCGATGCCATCGGCCTGACGGCCGCCGTGGCAGCTGCGTTGGTGGCCCGCGCCATCCCCGTCAACGTGCTGGCCGGCTTCCACCACGACCACCTGCTGGTCCCGGAGGAGCTCGCCGACGCGGCGATCGCCGCACTGCACGAGCTGCGCGCCGACCACTGACCCAGATCTGGGCGCACTTCTTCGCGACAGTCGGGAAGAAACGCGCCCAGGTCGGCCGCTGGGAAGGATCGCGCCCAGATGTTCGCGGGCCGACGGGTCAGCTCCCGGTTGGCGCACTCAGTCGGCGGTCAGGTCGGCGAGGAGGGTGGTGCGGAGGTCGAAGAGCTGGTCGGTGATCGAGACGTGGTACGTGTGCGGGCGGACGAGCCGACGCACCCCCGGATCGAGCGCGTCGACGTCGGCCTCCCGGCGCCGACAGGTGGCGGGCAAGTCGGCCAGCGCCTCCCGGCCGCCGTCGAACACGATCGTGCCGCCGTCGACGACGGGCACGAGGAGTTCGTCGACCGCGCCGACCACAACCGTTCGATCGACGTCGGGCCGGGCGTGGTGGTGCAGGTGCAGGAGGCGCCCGGCCTCGATCACCTCGTCCGCCGTCGAGAGCACGTCGGCCGACGCCCGGCCCCGCTCGTCGTACACCCGCCACAGCCGCTTGTCGCCGGGGTTGAGGACCTTGACCGCTGAGTCGCTGCGCTTGATGGCGGGACGCCACTGCCCTCCGTCGTCGACGGCGACGAGCTTGAAGACGCCGTCCAGGCTCGGATCGCCGTCGCTCGTCGCCAGCCGAGACCCGACCCCCAGCACGAGGCGCTTGATCACGGCGTCGGGGTCCATCCCGTGACGCCCGGCCTCGACGACGATCTGCGACATGATCTGCCAGATCGTCAGCTCGTCGAGCTGGCTCGACAACACGATCACGGCGTTCGGGAACCCGGCCCGATCGAGCTCGGCCGCCGACTGCACCGCCAGGTACGCAAGATCGCCGGAGTCCAGGCGGATGCCGACCGGTTCGTGCCCGGATCGGCGCAGCCGCTCGAACGTCGCGATGGCGTTCGGCACGCCGCTGCCGAGCGTGTCGACCGTGTCGACGAGCAGCACCGTGTCGTCCGGGTAGACGTCGGCGTAGGCGTCGAAGGCGGCCTGCTCGCCCTCGCCGAGGGCCAGGAACAGCTGGACCATCGAGTGGGCATGCGTGCCGGCCGGCATCAGGCCGAGCTCGTAGGCCGCCGCCGCGTTGGAGGTCGACACGGCGCCGCCGACGATCGCCGCCCGGGACGCCGCGTCCGCACCCGTGGCCGCCGCGCGGCGCATGCCGAACTCCAGCACGGGCCGGCGGCGCGAGGCCTCGACCACTCGCGCCGCCTTCGTGGCGATCAGCGTCGAGAAGTTGAGCCGGTTGAGGAGTGGCGTCTCGAGCAGCTGGCCAGCGGCCAACGGGCCCTCGACGACGGTGATCGGCGTGTTGGGGTGGACGACCCGTCCTTCCGGCACGGCCTCGATGCGCAGGCCGCCGAAGTCGGCGCGGGCGAACCATCGCAGGAAGTCCTCGCCGAACAGCAGATCGCCGTGCCGCGAGCGGTGCCTGCGCAACGCCTCGATGTCGGCCGCCGTCGCCCGCGTCGCCATCGTCCACTCGACGAACGGCGCCAGGCCAGCGGCCACGCAATAGCCCGCCTGGTGCTCGCCGTAGTCCGGGTACGACCGGAAGAAGTGCTCGAACCGCACGCGCCGCTCGTGCAATCCGGCCCGCAGGTACAGCTGAGCCATCGTCAGCTGGTAGGCGTCCGTGCTCAAGATGCCGCCGCGGAGCGGGTGCGTGACGGGCGGCACCCGGCAGACAGTACGGCGGTACCGTGACCGCAGTGATTGCGTACGACGAGCACACCGCGCTCGTGGTGGTCGACGTGCAGAACGACTTCGCCGACGCAGCTGGCTCGCTCACCGTCCCCGGGGCCGACGAGGTGATCACGGCCGTCAACACCGAGATCGAAGCGGCCTCGGCGGCCGGGGCGACCATCGTCTACACGCAGGACTGGCACCCGCCACGGACGCCGCACTTCGTCACCGACGGCGGGCCGTGGCCCGTGCACTGCGTACGCGACACGTGGGGCGCCGAGCTGCACCCGGCGCTGACCGTCAAAGGCGGCTTCGTGCTCAAGGGGATCGGCGGCGAGGACGGCTACTCCGGCTTCACGGTCCGCGACCACAACGGCGTCGAGTCTTCGACCGGCCTCCATGAGCTGCTGCGCCTGGAGAGCATCGAACGCCTCATCGTCGTCGGGCTGGCCCTCGACTACTGCGTGAAGGCGACGGCCCTCGACGCCGTCGCCCTCGGCTACCGATGCACGGTCGCCCGCCACGCCACCGCCCCGGTCGAGGTCACGCCCGGCGACGGCGCCGCCGCCGAGGGCGAGCTGGCCGAGGCGGGAGTCAGCCTGGTCTGATCACGGGCCGGCCACCTCGGTGGCGGAAGCGCCCTGGCGTGCTCCATGGTCCGGGACGTCCGGCGGCGTCCGGGAGGGCGGCGACGAGGCGCTCGAGCTTGGCCGGGTTGACGACGAGCCAGATCCGCTCGACCCGATCGCCGGCGATCTCGGCGGACATGGCCAGCCAGCCGTCGGTCACGTGCATCACGACGCCCGGTTCGCCGTTCAACTCACACGGCACGGCGAGCGGGTCGTCTCCGACGCGACCGGCCAGGTTCGTCAGGAACCGGCCGACGCGAGCAGCCCCGGTGATCGGGCGCATCGCCGCGTGGACGACGCCGCCGCCGTCACTCGTGAACACGATGTCGGGCGCCAGCACGGCGACCAACGCGTCGACGTCGCCGCTGACCCCGGCAGCCAGGAAGCGCTGCGCCACATGCTCGGCATGCGCCCGCTCGGCGGCCGTCCGGCGCTGCGGTAGCGTGACGTGGTGGCGGGCCCGTCGCAGCGCCTGACGGCACGCCGCCTCCGAGCGACCGACGGCCTCGGCGATCGTCGCGTACGGGTACGCCAGCGCGTCGTGGAGCACGAACACGGCGCGCTCGATCGGCGTCAGCCGCTCGAGCAGCACGAGGAAGCCCATCGTCAGGCTCTCGATGCGCTCGACCTCCTCCGCTGGCCCGTCGCCCGTGGCGATCGGCTCCGGCAACCACACACCGGGGTACGACTCGCGCTGCAGCCGAGCCGACCGCAGCACATCCAACGCCCGCCGTGTCGTCACCGTGACGAGCCACGCCTCGGGTATCCGAACACCGTCGCGGTCGGCGGCGGCCCACCGCAGGGCGACGTCGCCGACCACGTCCTCGGCCTCGCAGACGGAACCGAGCATCCGATAGGCGATGGCCATCAGCTTCGGCCGTGCCGCCTCGAACTCCGCCGCTCCAGCGTCAACGATCGTCATGCGCTGGTGCTGCTCCGACTCACCGGGGCCAGCATGGCGGACATCACCGACGTCGCGGCGGCCGAGCCGGAGAGGATCGCCGCATCGGCGAGCATGCCGGTCGGCCCGACCCAGTCCCCGGCGACGGCCACACCGGCGACACCGGCCACTTCGGTCGTCGGTCGCCCTACGGCTCCCATCGTGGCCGCTCGGGCGTGGTCGCCGCTGACCGTCGATCGCGGGACGTAGCGGGCGTCGACGACGTGGTCTCGCCAGTCGGGTTGGGCGGCGTCGAGCAGTCGCTCGAGCGAGGCGCGGTGATCGCCGCTCTCCTCACCCGGGCGGAGGTATCGCGCCACGTGCACGACGGCACCGCCGGCCGGCGCGACGTCCGCTACGGAGCTCTGCACGGTGAGGAAGACCGGCTCGTCGAGCCCCAGGACGAGCGGGTGCCGACGTTCCGGCAACGGTCGAAGGGCGAGGTCGAGGTGGGCCATGCGCACGGGCACGGCGCCGTCGGCCACCGCGTCGACCCGCGCCGCGGCGTCCCCGGCCAGCAGACCAGCAGCCCGACGCGGATCGTTCACGGCGATGACGACGGCCTCGCACTCGATCGCCTCTCCGTCGGCCAGCCGCACGCCGTGGACGGCGTCGTCGTGGACGGCGTCGCCATGGTCCACGGCCGCCACCGGCGCTCCGGCTCGGATCTGCCCGCCGCCGTCACGGATGACGGCGGACAACCCGTCGACGAGGGTCGACCAACCGTGGTGCACGTACAGCACCCCGTGCGCTGCGGCGCGCAGCTGCCTAGCCGCCGCGCCGGCATCCAGCAACGCGTGATCCGCGCTGTAGGTCGCCGTGCGCACCGCGGAGGCGAGCACGTCCCGACCCTCGGGATCGGCGCTCACCGCGTCCAGCCACTCGTCGGCCGGCCTGCCGGCCCACTGGGCGGCCGCCCGCTCGCCCAGCCCGGCCATCGCCTTGACCAGCGCGAGGCGGTCCCTCGTCGAACGCCGCAGATGATCGAAGGCCGAGACGACGTGGCCGTCGAGCAGGACAGCCGCCCGGTCGACGCGGGGGATCCGCCCGGCGACGCGGACTCCGAGGCGCCGCAGGACGCCGAGGCCACCGCCGACCCGGTACAGGGCGTGCGGGCCGAGGTTGAGGTCGAAGCCGTCCCGACGGCGGGTGCGGGCACGACCTCCGAGGTGCTCGGCGGCCTCCAGCAGGATCACTGGCCGCCCGGCCCGGCTGAGGGTGGCGGCGGCCGTCAGCCCGGCCAGGCCGCCGCCGATGACGATGGTTCGTGGTTGTTCCATGCCCTCCAGACGGATGAGAGGCGGCACCTGTGACAACCGGGCAGGAATATCCCGGGTCGCGTCGTTCAGAGGCGCAGACCCGGTTCGGCACGCCGGCGCCTCCAGGCGCTTCGGCGGCCGCTCAGCTGCTGGCCAACTCGCGATCCAAGGCGGTGGGGAAGCGAGGCGTCACACGCACGCCGTTCATCCATGCGGTCAGCCTCGCCGCCTCAGCGTCGATGCGCGATCGCGTCGCCCGGTCGAGCGGCTCGAGCACCTTCGTGACCACCTCGCCCCCGGCCCGCTGACTCCACGCCCCGACGGCGCGGCCGCCGACCCACACGGTGGGTCCGGCGTTGCCGTTGCGGTCGAACAGCGGGCCACGGTGGGCGCCGATGTACCAGCCGCGCTCCTTCCACCCCATGATCGTCGAGTCGAGCGCCGGGAGCAGGTTGACCGGCGCGGCGACGGCCGGATCGGCGACCTCCTCGAGGTCGTCGGGCAGCAGCCATGCCGGCACCTTGGTGTCACCGCCGACGTCGGTCGTGACCTCCACGGCCTCGACCGCCGCCAACGCCGCCCGTGCTTGTGCCTTGGTCCACTTCGTCCACCACGCCAGGTCGTCGAGCGTGCCCGGGCCGTAGGCCCGCAGCCATCGCCGGACGAGCTCGGCCCGCGCCGTCTCGGCGGCGAGCACCGGGAGCTCGCCGATCCAGTCGGCCATGGGCACCCACCGGTACTGGCTGGAGATCCAGGTCCCGAGTGGCCGGGCACGGGCCAGCGTGCCCTCGGTCGACATCAGGAAGAGCAGCCGTGTGGAGACGCCGACATTCCCCTCGTACGGCTTGCCGACGGCCATCCGCAGCTGGCGGCCGAGATCGGGAACGACCTTCGTCAGCTGACTGGCGGGCGTCGGTCCACGGTCGGCCAGCGCGGCCAGCGTCTCTGCTTCGACGCGGGCGATCCAGGCGTCGACGTCGTCGGCCACGCCGGCGCCCACGAGCAGGTCGACGAGCTTGCGGCGTTCCGCCGGCACGAGGGCGGCGGCACATGATGCCTGCATCACCGCCGCCAGATCGAGGGGCACGACGAACATCGTGCGGCGCATGGCCAGCAAGCGCAGGAGCGACCGGCGCTCGTACAACGCGTCCTCGAGGTCGGCGACGGCGAATGGGTCGAGGCGCGCCCGCAAGGCGAGCACGACGGTCGCCGGGTCGGTCGAGTGCAAGCCGACCAGGTCGGTGGCGACCTGCTCGACGGTGGCCGCCGGCCGGGCGAGGTGGTGACGGACGATCAGCCGGCGGCGGCGCTCGGCGACGTCGAGGTGACGCATCGGGACGCCACCTTCGCGCAGCTACCGTCGGCACCGTGGCCTCGATCTCCGGCGTCCAGACCGCTGAGGTGGTACTGACGTGCGGCGAGCTGGACGAGACGGTGGCGTTCTTCACCGACCGGCTCGGGTTCCGACTCGACACGATCATGCCGGCCGACGAGCCGGACCTCGCTGTGCTCTCCGGCCACGGACTGCGGCTACGACTCCTGCGCGGCGATGACGGCGCCCCGGCTCGGCTGCGGCTGACGTGCGACGACCCGGGCGCTGGTCGCCTCGTCGCTCCCAACGGCACGGCGATCGAACTGGCCGAGGCGGTGCGACCGTTGGCCGTGCCGACCCTGGCACCAGTATTCGAGTTGACCCGTGCGTCCCCCGGTGACCCCGCCGTTGCCGGTCGAGCGGGGATGCGCTACCGCGACCTCTTGCCGAGCCGCCAGGGCGGGCGGTTCATCGCGTCCCACATCGCCATCCCCGACGGCGGTCCCGTGCCCGACTACGTCCACCACCACGACATCCGGGTGCAGATCATCTACTGCCACCGGGGCTGGGTCCGCGTCGTGTACGAGGATCAAGGACCGCCCTTCGTGCTGGAGGCCGGCGACTGCGTGCTGCAACCGCCCGGGATCCGTCACCGAGTGCTCGAGAGCTCGGCCGGCCTCGAAGTCATCGAAGTCACGTGCCCCGCCGCCCACCCCACGCACACGGATCACGACATGACGCTGCCGACATCTGCGGTCTGCCCCGATCGCGTCTTCGATGGGCAGTACTTCGTGCACCATCGGCGTCGCGATGCGACATGGTCGCCGTGGCGGTCCGGCGACTTCCTCGCCCGGGAGACCCGCATCGCGCCGGCCACCAGCGGGCTCGCCGGTGTCCGCGTCGTGCGGGCAACGCGTGGCGGTGCCGCCACCGGCTGGTGTCGTCACGACGCCGAGCTGGCCTTCTGGTTCGTGACCGGTGGCGCGGCCACACTGGAACTCGACGGACGAGCCGCCGAACCGCTCGGGCCCGGCGACTCGGTGGCCGTGCCGCCGTGGCTCGACCACGCGCTCACCTGTTGCTCCGACGACCTCGAGCTGCTCGAGGTGACGTTGCCGGACCGGCCTGCCGTCAGCCTGCGGTGACGACCTCGCTGGCTGGCACCGCCAGGATCTCGTCGCCGGTGCGGATGGTCCCGCCGACCACGACCCTGGCGCAGATGCCGCGCAGGTTGAGGGCCCGTCCGATCGGCGAGTTGACGAAGCGCATGGCGTCGCTGCCGAATCGTGCCGTGAACTTGTCGCACCCGCGGTGCGGGGCGTTCGTCACCTCGACGACGGCCTCGCCGATCCGTAGGTGGGTGCCGGGCGGAAGGTCGTCGACGCCGAGGTGCAGGTCGACGTAGAGCTGGTCGCCAGCCGGCGGCCAGTGCCCGATATCGCCGGCGATGATCCCGGCGGCGCGGGCGTTCATGATGTTCAGCTGGCGCAGCGGGCTGGCCGAACCGTCGGGCGTCTCGCGGCTGGGCCGCGCCTGCCACGAGTCCCCGACGAGGCCGACCTCGACATCGAGCTCGCCGACCTCGAGCACCTCCCGCTCGTCGACATCCGGGCGCCGCACGATGAGCGCGAGGCGCCCGCGGCGCACCGGAGAGCGGCGGATGTCGTCGAGGCCGGCCTCGAGCTCGGCGGTGGTCCGATGGTCCATGGACGCATTCTGCCTGCCGTTGGGCGGGCGGCGGCAACGAATTCGCCCGCGGCGGGACGACGTCAGCCGGCGATCACGGCTTGGGTCTGGGTCACCTGGGCCACGCGCTTGCCGGCGTCGTCGTACAGATCGGTCTGCACGACGATCGTCGTGCGCCCGACGTGCAGCGGGTGGGTCGTGGCGTGCACCGAGCCGTCCCGCACGCCACGGAAGAAGTTCGTCTTCGACTCAATCGTCGACGTCGTGGCACCCTCGGGCAGGTTGAGAAAGGCGCACACCGCGCCGAGGCTGTCGGCCATCGAGATCAGCGCTCCGCCATGGAGGACACCGAACGTCGTGCACAGCTCGGGCCGCCACGCCATCGTGCCGGTGACCTCGGCAGCCGTCGCCGCAGCGAGCCGGACGCCCAGCCCGGCCGTGAAGGGCATCATCGCCACCATCGCGTCGAGATCCTGGTCGGTGCTCATGGTCGACCAGCATCGCCCCCGCCGTGCTCGTCGTCCATGACTCCCGACGTCATGCCCCGCTCTCGTTTGCTCACGCCGCCGGTGGATTGCTAGCAAGCAGGGGTGCCACGAGCACCGGGCCCGACACGCAGCACGGCCGAACGGCGGAGGATGCTGCTCGACGCGGCGACGATCGTGGTTCGCCAGCAAGGCCCGCGTGCGTCGATGGAGGCGATGGCCGCCGAGGGCGGGGTGACCAAGCCGATCCTCTACCGCCACTTCGGCGACCGCCAGGGGCTGGTGACGGCGATCGGTGAACGCTTCCTCGCCGACCTCAACGACGCCATCGGTGCGGCGCTGCAGACCTTCGGTGGAACCGGCGACGGTTCGGTGCTGCGGGCGACGATCGACGCCTACCTCTCGCTGGTCGAGCAGGAGACGGAGCTGTACCGGTTCCTCGTCCAGCAGGACGCCCGCTCCGGCAACGAGACGACGTCGGCCTTCGTCGCCGAGGTCACCGACCGTGTCACCGCCTTGATCGACGGCGCATTGCGGGCCGCCGACCGTGACCCGACCCCGGCCGAGTTGTGGGCCGTCGGCATCGTCGGCATGGTGCACACGGCAGGCGATTGGTGGGCGGAGCGCCGCACGACGATGACCCGGGCCACGGTGGTCGAAGCGCTGACGAGCCTGATCTGGGAAGGCCTCGGCGTGACGGCCGCTGATCGCCAGCCCTGAGACGCATCTGGGCGCGCGTTCTTCCGAGGGTTGCTGGCTCGCTCCGCTCGCCAGCCCTCCGGGCGTCGGTCCGCTCGCCCGACCTATCGTGCAGCCGATGCCCTCGCACCCGAACGTCGCCGCCCGGCCCAGCACACGACCGAGTCGAGTCATCGTCGAGGCCGTCGCCCCGCTGGTCGACTGCGGGGCGTTCGCGGCCAAGGCCACGATCGGCGAACCGGTCACGGTGACAGCGGACGTCTTCACGGACGGCCACGACCGCGCCGCCGCCGCGCTGCGCTACCGGTTCGGGCGCAAGTCCTGGCGCGAGGTCCCGATGTCCGCCCTCGGCAACGACCGCTTCGAGGCCACGTTCGTACCCGACGAGCTCGGCCACTGGCAGTACCAGGTCATCGGTTGGTTGGACCACCTCGGCACGTGGCTGCACGGCATGGAGCTCAAGCTCGCCGCACCACCGGAGATGAACGTGGACGTGACGGTGGACCTGCAGATCGGGTCGCGCCTCGTGGCCGCGGCGCGCCAGCACGCCGCCGGTGACGACGCCGCGGCGCTGGCCGACCTGCAGGTACGGCTCGAGGCCGGCGACACGGGCGCTCTCGGCCACCTGCCGGAGGACGACGCGGCGCACGCCGACGGGCACGTCCCCGACCTCCAGGACGTCGAACCCGAGCACGGCGGAGCGCAGCAGCTGGAGCAGCTGTTCTGGCGGGTCGGCCTGCGCGACCCCGTCGCCACGTTGCGGGCGCCCGTCGACGTCGAGGTCGACCGCGTACGGGCCCGGTTCAGCGCGTGGTACGAGTTCTTCCCCCGGTCGACGCTGGCACCGGCGACCGGGCACGCCACGTTGGCCGATGCCTTCGACCGCCTCGACTACGTCGCCGCCATGGGCTTCGACGTCGTCTACCTCCCGCCCGTCCACCCGATCGGCACGACGCAGCGCAAGGGCCGCAACAACACGGTCGTGTCGTCGTCGGACGACACCGGCAGCCCGTGGGCGATCGGCGGATCCGACGGCGGCCACACATCGGTGCACAAAGAGCTGGGCACGATCGAGGACGTCGTCAAGCTGGCCACCGCCTGCCGCGAGCGCGACATGGAGTTGGCGCTGGACATCGCCTTCCAGTGCACGCCGGACCACCCGTGGGTCACGGAGCACCCGCAGTGGTTCGCTCACCGCCCGGACGGCTCGATCCAGTACGCCGAGAACCCGCCCAAGAAGTACCAGGACATCTACCCGCTCGACTTCGAGAGCGAGGACTGGCCGGGGCTCTGGGATGAGCTGGCCGACGTGATCCGCTTCTGGATCTCAGCCGGCGTGTCGACGTTCCGGGTCGACAACCCGCACACGAAGGCGTTCGCCTTCTGGGAGTGGGTCATCGGCGTGATCCGCCGCGAGCACCCCGAGGCCATCTTCCTCGCTGAGGCGTTCACGCGGCCGCGGGTGATGGAGCGCCTGGCCAAGATCGGCTTCAACCAGTCCTACACGTACTTCGCGTGGCGGCAGTCGTCGTGGGAGCTGCGCCAGTACTTCGAGGACTTGTCCACGCGCACGGTCGACTACTTCCGCCCGAACGCGTGGCCCAACACCCCCGACATCCTCACCGAGCAGCTGCAGAGCGGCAGCCGGGCGATGTTCGCCAGTCGCGCCGCGCTGGCCGCCACCCTGTCGCCGTCGTGGGGCATCTACGGCCCGGCCTTCGAGCTCGGTGAGCACCTGCCGGTCCGACCCGGTTCCGAGGAGTACCTCGACTCCGAGAAGTACCAGCTGCGCCAGTGGGTCCTGGACCAGCCGGACTCGCTGGCGCCGTTCGTCACCCGGCTCAACCAGATCCGCCGTGCCCAGCCGGCGTTGGCCCACCTGCGGACGCTGCGCTTCCACAGCGTGGCCAACCCGGCGCTCCTGTGCTACTCGAAGACGGACCCGGCGGGCGTCGGTCGCCCGGTGCTGGTCGTCGCCAACCTCGACACCAACGAGCGCCAGCAGGGCTACGTCGACGTCGACCTCAAGCCGCTCGGCCTGCCGTACGAGTCGGCCTACGTCGTCGCCGACCAGCTGACCGGCGCCACGTTCCGCTGGCAGGGGGCGTGGAACTTCGTCGACCTCGATCCCGCCGTCACGCCGATGCACATCTTCGAAGTGCGCCGCGCATGAGCCGGGGTCACCGAGCCGCCCGATCGGCGCCGATCTCACGCATCGAGGGGCCGGACGACTGGTACCGCGACGCGGTCATCTACGAGGCCCACGTGCGAGCCTTCTTCGACTCCAACGACGACGGTGTCGGCGACTTCACCGGCCTGGCCCAGTGCCTCGACTACCTGGCCGATCTCGGCGTCACGGCGATCTGGCTGCTCCCCTTCTACCCGTCGCCGTTGCGCGACGACGGGTACGACATCGCCGACTACACGACGGTGCACCGCGAGTACGGCGACCTGCGCTCCTTCAAGCGGTTCCTCGCCGCCGCCCACGCCCGCAAGATCCGCGTCATCACCGAGCTCGTCGTCAACCACACGTCGGACCAGCACCCGTGGTTCCAGCGAGCCCGGCGGGCGCCGGCCGGCTCGCCGGAGCGCGACTGCTACGTGTGGAGCGACGACCCCGAGCGCTATGCGGACGCCCGCGTCATCTTCGCCGACTTCGAGACGTCGAACTGGACGTGGGACCCGGTGGCCGGCGCCTACTTCTTCCACCGCTTCTACTCCCACCAGCCCGACCTCAACTACGACAACCCGGACGTCGAGGCGGCCGTCTTCGACGTGCTCGACCACTGGCTCGACATGGGGGTGGACGGGCTGCGCCTCGACGCCGTGCCGTACCTCGTCGAGCGGGAGGGCACGAACTGCGAGAACCTGCCCGAGACGCACGACGTGCTGAAGCGGCTGCGCAAGCACATGGATGCGCACTACCCGGATCGCATGCTGCTGGCAGAGGCCAACCAGTGGCCTGAGGATGCGGCGGCCTACTTCGGCGATGGCGACGAGTGCCACATGAACTTCCACTTCCCCGTGATGCCGCGGTTGTTCATGGCCCTGCGCCTGGAGCACCGGACGCCGATCCTGGACATCATGGAGCAGACGCCCGAGCCACCCGAAGGTGGGCAGTGGGCGACGTTCCTGCGCAACCACGACGAGCTGACCCTCGAGATGGTCACCGACGAGGAGCGGGATCTGATGTTGCGGGCCTACGCCACCGACGTCGAGATGCGCATCAACCTCGGGATCCGTCGGCGGTTGGCGCCGCTGCTGGGCAACGACCGCCGCAAGATCGAGCTGCTCAACGCCCTGCTGTTCTCGCTGCCGGGGACTCCAGTCATCTACTACGGCGACGAGATCGGGATGGGCGACAACGTCTACCTCGGCGACCGCAACGGCGTGCGCACGCCGATGCAATGGTCGGCCGATCGCAACGGCGGGTTCTCCAGCGCCAACCCGCATCGGCTGTACCTGCCGCTGATCACCGAGCAGGGCTACCACTACGAGAGCGTCAACGTCGAGACGCAGAACGCCAACCCGTCGTCGCTGCTGGCGTGGATGCGCCAGCTCATCGCGCTGCGCAGGCGCCACCGGGTGTTCGGTCGCGGCAGCATCGAGTTCCTGGAGCCGGACAACCACCACGTGCTCGCGTTCGTCCGCCGCCTCGAAGGCGAACAGCCGGTGCTGTGCGTCGCCAACCTGTCCCGCCTGGCCCAGTACGTCGAGCTCGAACTGCGCGAGTTCGCGTCGTCGATCCCGGTGGAGCTGTTCGGACGCAACCGGTTCGCTCCGATCAGCGACCGGCCCTACTCCCTGACGCTGGCGCCATACGGGTTCTTCTGGTTCGCCCTCGACTCCGGTCCGGTCACCCCGGAAGACGGCGCGACGGACGATGGCCCGGCGGCCAGCGGCATCGCCACTGTCGCCCGACTGACCGGGTCGTGGGCCGACGCGTTGCGCCGGCGCGCGTCGCTCGGCCGGGCCATCGGCCGGTGGATCCCCGATCGGCGGTGGTTCGTCGGCAAGGGCACGGTCGTGCGCGACGTCTCGGTGGATGACGTCGTGGAGCTGTCGGACACGGTGGCGTTGGCCGCCGTGCGGACCTCGTTCACCGAGGGTGACGACCACCTGTACGCCGTCCCGCTGCTGCACACCTCGGCCGACCGGGCCGAGGAGCTCGAGCAGCGGCGACCGGGATCGCTCATTGCAGTGCTCGAGGACGGGGCGATGGTCGACGCCATGGCGCTGGCCGAGGGCGCCAGCGTCGTGGCCGGTGCCGCGCTGCGTCGGCGCACGCGCAAGGGGCGGACGTCGGTCGTCGTCGGTCATCCCAGGCGGCCCGGCTTCACCAAGCTGGCGGCCGACCCGAGCGACGTGCACGTGCTGAGCGCCGAGCAGACCAACTCGTCGGTCATCCTCGGCGGCCGGCTGATCGCCAAGCTGCTGCGCCGGCTGACGCCGGGCGACAACCCCGACGTGACGCTGCCGATCCACCTGCGGGCGAGGGGCTTCGAGCACGTACCGAGCGTGGCCGGCACGCTGGACCTGCAGTTCCGTGGCGAGGCACCGGCCAGCGCGGTCGTCGTCCACGACGTCGTCCCCAACGAGGCCGACCTGTGGGAGTGGACCCACGACCTGCTGACGGGCGAGGTCGAGCGCCTCGTCTCCGAGCCCGACGCCACCGGCGACAACGCGGTCATGGCCGCCGTGACCGGTGTGCTCGGCAGGCGCACGGCTGAGCTGCATCTCGGCCTCGCCGATGGAGCGCCCGGGTTCGAGGCCGAGCCGTTCTCGCTGCTGTACCAGCGCTCGATCCTGCAGAGCCTGCGGGCGTCACTGCGGGAGACGCAGCGCGTCGTCCGTCGCAACCTCGACCGGATGCCCGATGACGCCCGCCAGCTGGCAGCAGTGCTGCTCGACGACGGGGACCGCTTGCTCGGGGCGTTCGACGACCTCCGCACGCGCAAGCTCGATGCCCGCCGCATCCGGGTCCACGGCGACCTCCACCTCGGCCAGGTCCTCTGGACGGGGCATGACGCCGTGTTCATCGACTTCGAGGGTGAGCCCGGTCGACCGGTCGGCGAGCGGTCGATCAAGCGGTCACCGCTCACCGACGTGGCGGGGATCATCCGCTCGATCGACTACGCGGGGAGGGTCGCGCTGGCGACATCGATCGAGCGCGGTTGGCTGGCCGAGGGGCAGGAGTCACGCTTCGAGCAGTGGCGGCGGAGATGGACCGACCGGATCACCGGCGTCTACTGGGACACCTACCTGGCCACGCTGGTCGCGGAGCCGGGCGGCGCCGCGCTGATCCCGTCAGACGCCGCCGACCTGCGCCTGCTGCTCGACGCGCACGTGCTGCTGAAGGCGCTCTACGAGGTGCGCTGGGAGCTGTCCATCCGCCCGCCGTGGGTCGGCTGGCCGCTGGCGGCGGTCGTGGAGATGATCGCCGAGGGTGGCGACCGCGTGCCGGGAGGCTGATGAGCGCACCAAACCGGCTGGGGGCTGTCCCGCAGTCGGACGGCAGCACGCGCTTCGAGGTGTGGGCGCCCGAGGCGCAGTCGGTGGACGTGCTGCTCGACGGCGACGGCCGACGGGTCGTGCCGCTCGGCCGTGACGACGAGGCCGGTACCTGGCTCGGCGTGGCCGACGGCATCGGGCACGGCGACCGGTACCGCTTCCGCCTCGACGGTGGGGAGGCGCTGGCCGATCCGGCCTCGGGGTGGCAGCCCGTGGGCGTGGACGGCCCCTCGGCGGTGGTCGATGGGCGCCGGTTCCGCTGGACGGACGACGGCTGGCGAGGCGTCGAGCTGACCGCCACCGTCCTCTACGAGCTGCACCTCGGGACGTTCACGGCGGAGGGCACCTTCGACGCCGCCATCGGCCAACTCGACCGGCTGGCCCGCCTCGGCGTGACGACCGTCGAGCTGATGCCGGTCAACGCCTTCCCCGGCCGCCGCAACTGGGGGTACGACGGTGTGTTCCCGTTTGCGGTCCAGGAGTCCTACGGCGGTCCGGAGGGTCTCGCCCGGTTCGTCGATGCGGCCCACGGCGCCGGGCTGGCCGTCGTCCTCGACGTCGTGTACAACCACCTCGGTCCCGAGGGCAGCGTGCATCGCAAGTACGGGCCGTACACCAGCACCAAGTACGCCACGCCGTGGGGCGACGGGCTCAACGTGTCGGAGGCCGGCAGCGACGTCGTCCGCAGGACGTTGATCGAGAGTGCGACGCGGTGGGTGACGGACTTCCACGTCGACGGCCTGCGGCTCGACGCCGTCGACACGATCTACGACCCGACGGCCGTGCCGTTCCTGGAACAGCTCGTCGAGGCGGTGCGGGCCGCCGGACGGTCGGCCGGCCGAACGGTGCTGACGTTCGCCGAGAGCGCGGCCAACGACCCGACCCTCCTGCGCCCGCCGTCGCTCGGCGGCATCGGCGCCGACGCGACGTGGAACGACGACGTGCACCACGCCCTCCGGGTGGCCCTGACCGGCGATCGGCGCAGCTACTACGTCGACTACGACGGCGTCGGCGACCTCGCCCACGCCTTTGCCCGACGTTGGGTGTTCACGGGTCGCTACTCACCGTTCCGCGGGCGGCGCCATGGCCGCGCCGCCGACGACATCGACGCCGGCCGCTTCGTGGTGTTCAGCTCCAACCACGACCACGTCGGCAACACGCCAGCGGGTGGGCGGCCCCCGTTCGACTCGCGCCGGCGCCTGGTCGCCGCTGCCGCCGTGCTGCTGTCGCCGTTCACGCCCCTGCTGTTCATGGGCGAGGAGTACGCCGAGACCCGCCCGTTCCCGTTCTTCGTCGACCACACCGGTGCGGACTTGCTGGCCGCCGTCCGCGAGGGCCGCCGACGGGACTACGGCGGCAGCGAGTGGACGGAGGCGGTGGTCGATCCCACGGCCGCCGCGACGTTCGACTCCGCCGTGCTCGATCCGTCGGTGATCGAGGAGGAACCGCATCGGTCGGTGCTCGCCGCGTACACCGAGCTGTTGGCCCTCCGCCGACGGCATGCCGTGATCCACGATCCCGAGGCCGAGCAACGGGTCGAGCGCATTGGCGACGTCGTCGTGGTCGAGCGCCGCGTCGGCGACCGGCGGTCCGTGCTCCTCCTGCAGTTCGGGACGGCGCCCGTCGACCTCGACCTGCCGGCCGGACCGCTGGAGGTGGCCTTCGATGCCGGTGACGGGCGGTGGGGCGGCGACGGCCCGCAAGTCGAGCATCGTGACGGCCGGTGGCACCTCGACGGCCCGACGGCCGTGCTGCTCGTCAGCCCCGCTACCGCCTGACGAGCACGACGGCGGGAAAGGCGTCGAGGACCGGCCCGATGTCGATGCGGCCCTCGCCGTCGGGCTCGTCGTCGATCAGCACGTGGCGCCAGCTCCCGGGCGGCAACGAGACGGCGGCCGCCGGGGACGGCGATCGGCTGACGATCGTGACCACGCCGGCCTCGCCGCCGGGGGCGAGGCGGGCGAAGGCGATGACGTCCTGCGCCGCGGGACCGTCGACGGCGAGTGGCCGGTAGCCGCCGCCGGGGCCGAACACGTCGGGCATCGCCGCCCGGAGCTCCAGCAGGCGGCGCAGCACCACGACCCGTGCCAGCGGCGCCTCAGGGTCGGCCCACGCCGCCCTGGCGTCGACGTCGGCGGCGAGCCGGGTGAGTTCGTCGAGCGCCGCCTCATCGGGCTCCTGACGGTTGTCGGGGTCGACGAGCAGGAAGCGGAACGCCTCGGTCCCCTGGTACACGTCCGGGACGCCGGGCGCCGTGGCCCGCACGGCGAGCATCGCCAGGGACACTGCCCGGCCGGGCCGGTCCAGCGACGCGGCGAACTCGACGAGCGGCGGCCAGGCCAGGACGTCGTGGGCCAGCGCGCCGAGCCGCCGCTCGTACTCGTCATCGGGATTGGTCCACGACGTCCGCCAGTCGGCCTCCCGGGCCGCCTTGACGAGGAAGGCGTCGAGCCGGTTAGCCGACAGCTCGGGCGTCGTCGCCGCGGTCTGCAGTGCCAGCCACTGCATCGGCACGTCGATGTCGGGAAACGCCGCGGTGGCCACCCATTCATCGAGGACGCGGACCCAGTGCTCGGCGCCACCGGCGAGCGCGAGACCGAAGGCCCGGACGTCCTCCGACCGTGCCGCATCGTGGGTGGTGCCGGCCAGCATCGTCATCGGATGCTCGGCGTTGGTTGCGTGATGGTGACGGTGGAGGGCGGCGATCGCGTCGGGCTCGGGTGCCGGTCGACCGCCGACCTCACCGAGCGACGCCAGCGGGATGTACC
This sequence comes from uncultured Acidimicrobiia bacterium, assembly GCA_963719775.1. Classification (GTDB taxonomy): domain Bacteria; phylum Actinomycetota; class Acidimicrobiia; order Acidimicrobiales; family Ilumatobacteraceae; genus JALZMG01. Next base: position 583,594 of record CAVRCY010000006.1, on the reverse strand, counting down.
GCCAGAAGGCGCGGTCCTCGACGCCCTTGGCCGTCGCCGGCCCCGTCAGCTGCTGCCAGCGTGTGCGCAGCTCGACGGACTGTTCGTCCCGCGCCGTGACGATGCCGTCGACCAGCCGCTCGATGGCGCCGGCGAGGTCGGGCCGGCTGGCCGACGACTCGCGGAGCGCCGCATCGAGCTCCAGCCGTCCCTCAGCATCGTCGGGCAGGTACGTGCGATAGCGGCGCAGACGGGCGCTCAGCTCGGTGACGGCCGGGGCGGCCTCGTCCTTGCCCAGCTGCGGTACGGCGGTGGCGGCGAGCGCCGCGACGCGGTCCCGATCGGGTCGCAACCCACCGCCGAGCACCTCGCCCTTGGCTTCCACTTCCCACTCGCGGAACGGCCGGGCGTCGCCCGTGGCGCTCGTCCAGCGGGCCGCGATGCCGGGCCACGTTCTCGGGTCCAGCAGGGCGTGCTCGACGACGCGGGCGTGCTCGTAGCCGGTCGTGCCGTCGACGGGCCACGCCGTCGGCAACGCCTCGCCGGGCGCGAGGATCTTCTCCACGAGCAGCCAGCGGTCGCCGACGACGTCACGGAGGCCACGCAGGTAGGCCTGCGGGTCGGCGAGCCCGTCGACGTGATCGACCCGGACACCTCCGAAACCCGGGTGGGCGGCGAGGAGGCGCGGCACCGTGTCGACGGCGGCGGCCACCTCGGCGTGCTCGACCCGGACGGCTGCCAGACTGTCGATGGTGAAGAAGCGGCGCACGTTGCGCTCGGGCCGCCGCCAGTGGAGCAGCTGGTAGTGCTGGCGCGCCAGCGCCTGCTCGACAGGGAAGTGGCTGGTGCCCGGGGCGAGCGGGAAGCGGAGCTCGCCGAGGTGCAGCTCTCCGGCATCGGCGTCGAGCTCGACCATCGCCTCGTCGAGCGGCGCACCGAGGACGGGCAGCAGCACCTTGCCGCCGGCGGCGGCCCAGTCGACGTCGAACCAGCGGGCACCGGGGCTGTCTGGACCATCGCGCAGCATCTCCCACCACGGTCGGTTCAGCGCGGCGCGGTCGACCGCCATGTGGTTGGGGACGTGGTCGATGACGGCCGCCATCCGCCGATCGGCGAGGGCGTCGAGCAGGGCGGTCAGCCCGTCGAGACCACCGAGCTCGTCCCGCACGCGGGTGTGGTCGACCACGTCGTAGCCGTGCGTGCTCCCTGGCAAGGCCTCCGTCACGGGCGACAGGTAGACGTGGCTGATGCCCAGTCCGTGCAACCGGTCGAGGTGCCGCCGCGCCGCGTCGAACCCGTTGGACGGTGTCAGCTGCAGGCGGTACGACGCCGTCGGTCGCGTCATCATTCGTCCAGTCTCCTCTGATCCCCGACCGCTACGGTCGCGATGACATGCCGACGAACGCGATGGATGGCTCGGGGTTCTACAACGAACACTCCGTTCAGCAGGAGGAGGCTGCCGCCGCAGGCGTGGCCATGCTGCGACGGGCGGCGGGTGAGGCGCCCCTCCCTGTCGACAGTGCGCCGTTCGTCGTCGTCGAGTACGGCTCGTCCGGGGGCCGGCACCCTCTGCGCCGGCACGCGACGCACCCACTGCGTGTCGCCCTCGACGAGCTTGACTCTCGAGGTGATCACGGCTCGGTCTCCGTCGTGCACACCGACCTGCCGGGGAACGACTTCTCGACGTTGTTCGAGACGGTCGCCGGCGACCCAGAGACGTATGCCCGCCCGGGTGTCTTCACGTATGTCGCCGGACGCTCGTTCTACGAGGCCCTGTTCGCCGACGGCACGGTGTCGCTGGGCTGGTCGGCGACAGCCGTTGCGTGGCTGAGCACAACGCCGTGTCCGCTGCCCGAGCACCTCTTCTCGTTCGCCTCGACCGGCGCCCCACGCCGGGTCTGGGCCGATGCGGCGGCCGACGACTGGAGCACGTTCCTGCTCCGGCGTGCCGCCGAACTGCGGTCCGGCGGCCAGATCGTCGTGACCGCACTGGTGTCCGGCGACCGGTACCTCGACTGGATGGCGGTCGTCGAAAGCGCCGTCGACGACACCCTCGCCGACGGCGTCATCCGGCGCGACGAGCACGACGCGATGGTCATCCCGACGTACATCCGCGAACCCGACGAGCTGTTCGGCGCGGTGCAACGATCGGGACTGCCGCTCGACCTGCTGGAGTCCGAGATCGCCACCGCCTCCGACCCGGCGTTCGACTCGCTGCAGGCACACGGCGATGCGGCGCGCTACGCCACCGAGGCCGTCGACGCCTACCGGGCCTGGTCCGAACCATCACTGCTGGCCGCAGTCGACGCCGCCCGCCCGCCACACGAGCGGGCAGCCATCGCCGATTCCATCTACGACCACACCAGGGCACGACTGCAGGCCACGCCGGTCGAGTCCGCGTGGCGCATCGGGCTGCTCCGCGTCCGTCGCCGCTGATCCCGCGCCGGGTACCATCGCCGCGGTGTTCGACGTCTGCGTCGTCGGCAGCGCGAACCTCGATCTCGTCGCCACCACGCTGCGGCTGCCCGAACCCGGTGAGACGGTGCTCGGCTCGGACTTCGCCGAGCACGCCGGGGGCAAGGGTCTGAACCAGGCGATCGCTGCTCGCCGGGCCGGTGCCAGCACGGCCTTCGTCGGTGCCGTCGGATGCGATCCGGCCGGGCGCCGGCTGCGGGACGAGCTGGCCGGGGAGGGTGTCGACATCTCCCACGTGCACGAGGACGGCGCCCACCCGACCGGCCGGGCGCTGATCGCCGTCGACGCCCAAGGCGAGAACACGATCGTCGTCGTACCGGGCGCCAACACGACGGTGGTCGCCGACCGCCTGCCACCGGCGCGGGTGATCCTGGTCCAGCTCGAGATCCCGCTCGCCACCGTGGAGGCTGCGCTCGTCCTCGCCCGCGGCCGAGGCGCCGTCGCCGTGCTCAACCCGGCGCCTGCCACCGACCTGCCGCCAGGGATGCTGGCCCTGGCCGACGTCGTCGTGCCCAACGAGCACGAGGCCCGCCGGCTCGGTGGGCGCGAGGCACTGCTCGCTGCCGGCGTCGGCACGGTCGTCACGACGCTCGGTGCCGACGGCGCCGAGGTGGCGTGTGCCGACGGGGTGTGGCGACAACCCGCGCACCGGGTCACGGTCGTCGACGCCACGGCCGCCGGGGACGCCTTCTGCGGGGCACTGGCGGCACGGTTGGCGCTCGGTGAGCCGATCGAGCCGGCGGTGCAGTTCGCCACCGCCGCCGGCGCGCTGGCGACGACGAGAGCCGGGGCCGTCCCGTCGATCCCCGACGCGGCGGCGATCGAGCGGCTGCTGGCCCGGCCCTGAGCCCCAACTGGGCGCGTTCCTTCGCAACAGTCGGGAAGATCGGTGCCCAGAAACGCAACCCGGCCTCGCTTCGCTCGGCCGGACCGGGTCAGCCGTCGGGGGGGAGGCGGTCGGCCCGCGGGATCGGGAAGTAGTGGTGGTGGTGGGCGCCGGTCAGCTCGTAGATCCCGGTGCCACGGCGGCCGTCGTCGGTCGTCACCTCGACCTGGTTCAGCCCGCCGCCGAGGTCGCCGTAACGCTGCGCCCAGCGCCCGCTGGCCTCGAGCACGACGTCCCGGCCGCCGTCCAGCGTCAGCTCGATCCGGCCGGCGATCCCAGCCACCTCGGCGCCGTCGCGGGCATAGCTCACCGCGCCGCCACCGTCGTCGACCCAGTCCAAGTCGTGGCGCAGATCGACCACCGGGACCGGCGGGCCCCCGTCGGCGGGAGCGAAGCAACCATCGGTGTAGACCGTGGCGCCGTTGGCCAGCTCCCAGTGCCACACGCCGAACATGCCATCGGGCAGTTGCACCGCCAACCACATCCAGAACGGGCAGCGGGCATGGTCGCGGATGCCCCAGGAGTGGTCGCGCTGCCCCCACCACCGCTCGACCCGGTATGTGCGGCCCTCCCGGGTGTACGTGCCGTCGTACGTGCCGGACTGCAGCATGTGGCTCTGGTCCCAGACCAGCTCGTGACCGGCGCGCATCGTCCCGCGCCGCAGGCCGTACGCCGGCGTGCGGGCGGTGAACGTGAGGTCGAGCGCCACGGGCACGTCGATGCCGTCCTCGACGTGCAGGTGCACCGTCCGGAACGGCTCGACGATGTCGACGCGGACCGGACCGACGGCCAACGTGTGCGGGTCGTCGCCGGCCGCCCTGGCGTGGCGGGCCATGGTCGGCGAGCCGTCCACCATGCCGAGCTGCAAGGCGTCCAGCTCGCCACGGGCGGGGAAGTGGGCCATCGTCAGGATCAACACGTCGCCCGGCACGTTCCGCGGGTGGAGGACGAAGAACAGGCTCTCGCGCCAGTGGTGGTGGTGCGTCACCACGTTCGGCAGCGGCTCGGGGATCTGGTGCACGAAGTACTCGTCGAGGGCGGTCAGTCGGGGCACGGGAGCTCCTGGTTCAGCTGGCGAGCAGCGCGAGGGAATCGAGATCGAGGGCCTGGGTGGCGTGACGGTCGGCCATCGCGGTGAACATCTCGTCGCCGCGGTCTGTCCGCCGCACGAGCGTCGACGCGACGATGGCCATGATCAGCCCGCCGTACGCGAAGCGTCGGTAGTCGTCCCACAGGTCGCCGCCCTCGACAGCCACGCCGTGCGCCAGCAGGCGCTGCGCGTACCGCTCGACGAGCCCACGCTCGTGCCGTCGCCGCACCTCGGGCAGCAGGCTGGCGCCGAGCAGGTAGCTGAGGTCGCTCGGCCCGGGCCCGAGACCGACGGTCTGCCAATCGACCACCACCACGCGCGGGCCCCCGAGGAGCAGGTTGTCGGCCCGGAAGTCGCCGTGGACGATCGTCCACGGTTCAGGGCGATGCCGCAGGTAGCCGTCGAGGTTCGGGGTCAGCTGGTCGACGACGGCGATGGTGTCGGGCGCAAGGCGGTCGGCAAACTGCCGGCGGAACGGCTCGACGGCGTACGCGACGAGCCCGACGAGCATGTCCACGTGCTCGGGCTGGGCGCGGTGGAGCCACGAGATGTCCCGAAGCGTCTCGTCACCCCAACGCGGGCCGTGGAGGAGCGCCAGCTCGTCGACGGCGTGGGCGACGTCCTCCAACGCCAGGCCGCGCATCTGGTCGCCCTGCTCGGCCGGTGCGACGTCCTCCAACAGCACGACGTAGGAATCGGTGCTGACATCGTGGGCAGCGTGATGGCACGTGGGCGTGCGGATCGGCAGGTCGGCGGCGAGGTCGCGATAGAAGCTGGCCTCGATCTCGTAGGTCCGCGTGAGCCTGGCACCGGTGCGGCTGGACTCCTCCTCGGCAGGGACCTTGGCGATCAGCGTGGCCGGGCCGGCGCCTGCCGGATCCCACTCGAGGTGCAGGCGCACCGTGTCGGCGACCTGACCCGTCCCGATCGGCTCGGCGCGCACCCCGACGACCGTGCCCCCGCCGCCGGCGAGCGCCACGGAGCACCAGTCGGCGGTCAGATCGGCGGCGCCGGTGACGGGCGGGACGACTGCGGACTCCATCGCGCCATGAACGTAGGGCACACGGAGGTAACACTTGGGCCGAGATGAACAAGACCCTCCTCGCGACGCTGGCCCTCGCGCTCGTCGCCTGCACAGGCGACGATGACGCGGACCCTGCGGCCACCAGCGCGGCGGCCGACGGCGCCGCTGCTGCCTCGACGAGCGTGCCAACAGCGACCGGGGACGCCACGCCGACGACGGTGGCGCCGAGCGGGCCGGGCTGCGCCGGCGTCGCCAGCCGACCCGGTGAACCGGTGGCCGCGCTGATCGCCGCCACTCCTGAGCTGTCGGCGCTGGCGGCGGTGATCAACGCGCTCGACGACGCGCTCGAGGGCGACGGACCGCTGACCGTCCTGGCCCCGATCGACTCGGCCTTCGGGGCGGTACCGCAGCTCGCCACGGAGCCGGAACGGCTGCGCGCCGCACTGTCGTTGCACGTCATCGACGGCCAGCGGCTGGGCTCCGCCGATCTGCTCGCCGCCGGGACCGTGCAGGCCCGCGGGGGCGACCTCGCGTTCTCCGATGACCGCGGAGCGCTCGTCGTCAACGGGGCAGCGACGATCGTCTGCGCCGACCTGGCGACGTCAAACGCCACCGTCCACCTGCTCGACACCGTGCTCACCCCTCCCGTCGACGAGGAAGCGGTCGGCGGCACCCGCCTCTACACCGTCGACCTCGCCACCGGGGCGGCGACGGCGATCGGTGCGATCGGCAGGGAGCTCGGCGTGCTCGGCCTGGCGATCGCCCCCGAAGGAGTGTCGACGGTGTACGGGCTCACCGATGCGCCCGAGCTGGTGGCGTTCGACGCCGCCGACCCGTCGACGCTGACGGCGGGCGTTCCGATCACCGGCGTCGCCGAGGGATCGACGCTGCTGGCCATCGACGTCCGGCCAGCCGATGGAACGATCGTCGCCGTCAGCGACGCCAGCGTCGTGTACACGATCGACCCGGAGACGGGTGTGGCGACACCCGAAGGCGACGCAATCGACCCGCCGATCGAGGATCCCGGGATCGGGCTCGACATCAACCCGGAGGTCGATCGTCTCCGCCTCGCCGTGGCCACCGGGCAGAACCTCCGCGTGGACCCGACGAGCGGTGAGGTCGAGGTCGACGAACCCCTGGCGTACGAGGGCGACCGAGGTTTGCGGATCGTCGCCGTGGCCTACACCAATCCGGTCGCGGGCGCGACGGACACGCAGCTGTACGCCATCGACGCGGCCCGCGGATCGCTGTTGCTGGTCGAGGCACCGAACGACGGCACGATGCGGACCATCGGACCGCTGGGCGTCAGCGTGACGGAAGGGGCGTCGTTCGACATCGCCACGACGGGCGAGGCGTTGCTGGCCAGCCCTGGGTGACGACGCTGCTGAGTGCGGCGTAAGGTCGCCGGCCATGGCGAACGGCCGCACGAAGATCCTGCTCGACGAATCGGAGATGGTGACGCAGTGGTACAACATCATCCCAGACCTGGCCTCGCCGCCACCGCCGCCCCTGCATCCCGGCACCCACGAGCCAGTCGGCCCGGACGACCTCGCGCCGCTCTTCCCGATGGCGCTCATCGAGCAGGAGGTCACCGGCGCCCGCTACGTCGACATCCCGGGGGGCGTGCTCGACGTCTACCGGCTGTGGCGGCCCACGCCGCTGTTCCGGGCCCACCGGCTGGAGCAGCTGCTCGACACGCCGGCCAAGATCTTCTACAAGTACGAGGGCGTCAGCCCCGCCGGCTCGCACAAGCCGAACACGTCGGTTCCGCAGGCCTACTACAACCACCAGGAGGGCATCCGCCGGCTGACCACGGAGACCGGTGCCGGGCAATGGGGCAGCGCCCTCGCCTTCGCCACCGCCCAGTACGGCATGGAGTGCGAGATCTGGCAGGTCGCCGCGTCGTACCGCTCGAAGCCGTACCGCAAGACGATGATGGAGGTCTGGGGTGCCACCCTGCACTCCAGCCCGTCGCCGATCACGGAGTATGGCCGGGCCTTGCTGGCCGAGAACCCGGAGCACAACGGCAGCCTCGGGATCGCCATCTCGGAGGCGGTGGCGATGGCCGCCGCCGACCCCGACACGCGGTACGCCCTCGGGAGCGTGCTCAACCACGTGCTCCTGCACCAGACCGTGATCGGTGAGGAGGCGCTGCTGCAACTGGCCAAGGTCGACGAGACCCCTGACCTCCTGGTCGGCTGCACTGGCGGCGGGTCCAACTTCGGTGGGCTCTCGTTCCCGTTCCTGCGGGAGAAGTTGGCGGGGCGGATGGACCCGACGATCCGCTGCGTGGAGCCGGCGGCCTGTCCGAGCCTGACCAAGGGTCAGTACCGCTACGACTTCGGCGACACGGCCGGCATGACCCCACTGCTGAAGATGCACACGTTGGGCCACGGCTTCATCCCCGAGCCCATCCATGCCGGAGGGCTGCGCTACCACGGGATGTCGCCACTCGTCTCGCATCTCTACGACCAGGGTCTCTTGGAGGCCGTTGCCATCCCGCAGCGGGAGTGCTTCGCCGGGGCGCTGCAGTTCGCCCGGGCGGAGGGCATCGTGCCGGCACCCGAGCCGACGCATGCCATCGCCGCCACCATCCGGGAGGCGCTGGCGTGCAAGGAATCCGGCGAGTCGAAGGTCATCCTCACCGCGATGTGTGGCCACGGACATCTCGACCTGGCGGCCTACGAGTCGTACCTCTCCGGGGCGATGGTCGACTACGAGCTGACCGACGAGGAGATCGCCGCGGCGATGGTCGACGTACCGGTCCTGACGTGAGCGGCTGGCGCGCCGGCGCCTGAGGGACTAGCAAGGGTGGGATGGGGCCCGCCGTGACATCGTCCACCCGTCTTCCCTCCAGGCGCCGCCGCGCCGTGTTCGCCGCGCTGGCGGTGGTCGTCCTCGGCGCGTCGGCCGTGGCGTGCCGCGTCCCGAGGCGCTACGACGTGGTCGAAGTCGTCGGCGGCCTGGCCAACCCGTGGGACGCTGCGTTCGCCTACGACGGCGCCCTCGTGCTGACCGAGCGGCCCGGCGACGTCGGCGTGTTCCGCAACGGCGTGTACTCCCGCCTCGGCCGACCCATCGACGTCGTGGCCCAGGGCGAGGGCGGGATGATGGGTGTCGCCCTCGACCCGGGGTTCCAGAGCAACGGGTTCCTGTACACGTGCTACATGACCGCCAGCGATGTGCGCGTCGTCCGATGGGATGTGATCGGCAATTGGGATGCCATCGGCAACCCATCTCCGATTGTGACGGGGATCCCGCGCACCAGCGGTCGCCACTCCGGCTGCCGCACCCGCTTCGGGCCGGACGGGTATCTGTACATCACGACCGGCGATGCCGCTAACGCCAACAACCCGCAGAACCCGGCGTCGCTGGGGGGCAAGGTGCTGCGGGTGACCGCCGCTCGGCGCGGCCCGTTCCGGGGAACATGTCCGCGCCGTTCGACCCGCGGATCTTCGCCTACGGCTTCCGCAACCCGCAGGGCATCAGCTTCCGCCCGAGCGACGGCGCGCTGTTCCTGGTGGAGCACGGTCCGGATCAGGACGACGAGATCACGGTGGTGACCGCCGGCGGCAACGGCGGCTGGGCTCCAGGCCCCGGCTACAACGAGAACGTCCCGATGACCAACACCGGCTTTGCCAACGTCCTGCTCCCGCTGTGGCAGTCGGGCTCCTCGACCATCGCGCCGTCTGGCTCGACGTTCGTCACCGACCCCGACTGGGGTGACCGCTCCGGCCAGCTGGCCGTGGCCGCGCTGAAGGGCGAGCAGCTGCGGATGTTCAACGTGACGGACGGCGTGCAGGACCCGGGCGGCGCGGTGCTCACCGGCTTCGGCCGGATGCGCGTCGCCGTCGAAGGCCCCGACGGCCGCCTCTACATCCTCACCGACGCCAACCCCGGCCGAGTCCTCGCGGTCCAACCGGTTCTGTAGCCGGTCCTGCCGAGCGCAGCGAGGCAGCGAACACCCTTTCTGGGGCGGATTCTTCCCGGATACCGCAACGATCTGCACCCAGATCAGGTGCGGTGACCGTCGTCGGGCAAGACTGCGACGGTGCCCGCCACGTTCCTCCTGCCTGCACGGCCCGTCGAGTCGCTCGCCGATTATGTCGCCGCGGGTGGCGGCGAGGGCCTGGCCAAGGCCAGGTCGATGGCCCCGGGTGCCGTCGTCCAGGAGGTCCAGCTGTCGCATCTCCGGGGCCGTGGTGGCGCCGGCTTCCCGACGGGCTCCAAGTGGTCGTCCGTGGCCTTCGGCGGCGGCGGGACGCGGTACGCGGTCTGCAACGCGGCGGAAGGCGAACCGGGCACGTTCAAGGATCGGACGTTGCTGCGGCTCGACCCGTACGGCGTGCTCGAGGGCCTGCTCATCGCCTGCCACGCGGTGGGCGCCGAGTCGGCGTTCATCGGCGTCAAAGCGAGCTTCGAGCGCGAGCGCCAGCGACTCGCGGACGCGCTGGCCGAGATCACCGCCGAGGGCTGGGTCGATCGTGTGATCACCGTCGTCGCTGGACCCGAGGAGTACCTGTTCGGCGAGGAGAAGGCGTTGCTCGAGGTGATCGAGGGCAACGAGCCGCTGCCGCGCTGGCTCCCGCCGTACTTGCACGGACTCTTTGCCACCGCCGCCAACCTCGGCTGGGAGGCCCATCCGACGAGGCCGCCGATCCCGTTCGAGGACGGCGCCGACCCGGACGAGGGCGCCAACCCGACGCTCGTCAACAACGTCGAGACCCTGGCCAACGTGCCCCACATCCTGCGGCACGGTCCGGAGTGGTTCCGCTCGCTCGGCACCGAGCAGTCCTGCGGAACGATCTGTTGCACGGTCGTCGGCGACGTCGTCGCGCCCGGCGTCGTCGAGGTCGAGCTCGGCACGCCTCTGGCGGACGTCCTCGCCTCCTGCGGCGGGCCGCTCCCGGGCCGCGCCGTGCGGGCCGTGCTGTCGGGCGTGTCGAACCCGGTCGTGCCGTCGCTCGACGTACCGGTCAGCTACGAGGGCTTCGAGGCGGTCGGATCCGGGCTCGGTTCGGCCGGGTTCATCGTCTACGACGACACCACCTGCATGGTCGAGGTGGCCGCCAGCCTCTCGCGGTTCCTCGCCGTCGAGTCGTGCGGCCAGTGCCCGCCGTGCAAGCTCGGCACCGGCGCCGTCACCGCCGCCCTCGACCGCATCGTTGGTGGGTCGGGGACGACGGTCGACCTCGACGTCATCGTCGAGCGCCTGCGCATCGTCGCCGACGGCAACCGCTGCTACCTCCCCGTCCAGGAGCAGCGCGTCGTGGCCAGCCTGCTCAACGCGTTCCCGGAAGACTTCGAGTACCACCTCATCGAGGGCCGTTGCCCCCGCCCGCGAACGCTGCCGCTCCCGAAGATCGTCGACATCGCCGACGGCGTCGTCACCTACGACCAGCGCCAGGCCCACAAGCGGGCCGACTGGACCTACGAGACCTGACGGCGGCGCCCTCAGCGCAGGAGCGTCGTCGTAGATGTCGACCGTCCGGCGCGCCGCGGCATCCCAGCCGAACTCCTCGATCGCCCTCGCCCGGCCGGCCCGCCCCATGGCGGCTGCTCGGTCCGGATGGCGCACGAGCTCGTTGACCGCGGCAGCCAGCCCGCGCTCGAACCCCTCGGCGTCGAGCGGGTCGTAGTGCACCAGCAGACCGGTCTCCCCGTCGGCGACGACCTCCGGGATCCCGCCGACGTCGCTGGCGACGACGGCCGTCTCGCACGCCATCGCCTCCAGGTTGACGATGCCGAGCGGCTCGTAGATCGACGGGCAGACGAACACCGTGGCGTGGGCGAGGACCTGGCGCACGTCCTCCCGGGGCAGCATCTCGTCGACCCACACGACGCCACTGCGCTCCGCCCGCAGCCGAGCCACCGCCGCCTCCGTCTCCGCCGCCAGCTCGGGCGTGTCGGCGGCGCCGGCGAGGAGGACGATCTGCGCCGCGTCGTCGAAGCCGAGCGCCGCCCGCAGCAGGTGGGGCACGCCCTTCTGGCGCGTGATGCGACCGACGAACACGACGGACGGGCGGGACGGGTCGACGCCAAGCCGGTCGACGGCGTCCGTCTCGCGCGCGGGACGGTAGAAATCGCTGTCGATGCCGTTGTGGACGACGTGCACGCGGTCGGGATCGAGCGCCGGGTAGCTGTCCAACACGTCACGCCGCGATGCGCCGCTCACGGCGATCACCGCGTCGGCGGCCTCGTAGGCCGTGCGCTCCGCCCACGACGAGAGGCGGTACCCGCCGCCGAGCTGCTCCTGCTTCCAGGGTCGCTGCGGCTCCAGCGAGTGCGACGTGACGACGTGGGGGACGTCGTACAGCAGCTTGGCGAGGTGACCGGCCAGGTTGGCGTACCACGTGTGCGAGTGCACGAGATCGCAGCCCTCGACGCCAGCGCTCATGGCGAGGTCGGCGGAGAAGATGCGCAGCGCGTGGTTGGCGCCGGCGAGGCGAGGGTCGTCCTCGCTGTATGCCGTCGCTCCCGGCCGCGGCGCGCCGAGGCAGTGCACGTCGACGTCGACGAGCCGGCGCAGCTCCTTCGTCAGGAAGTCGACGTGCACGCCGGCGCCGCCGTAGACCTCGGGCGGGTACTCCCGTGTCAGCATGCCGACGCGCACGCCGAGCGACTGTAGCGAGCACCCCGGCGGTGGTCAGCGGGTGATCTCGACGACGCCGACGGGCGGCGTCGGCACCGTGCCGCGCAGCCGCCACGCCGGACCCGCCAGGCGCACGCCGATCGCCACCAGCGCGACCATCAGGGCCGCGGCGACGGCGTAGGCGGCCGTCCGCCCCGCGTGCTCGTAGATGATGCCGGTCATCAGGGCCGTGATGCCGGCGGCCAGCGTCGCGCACGCCCCGAGCACGCCCTGGGCGCCGGCCTGGCGCTCGGGCGCCACGACCATGCCGGCGGCGACGCCGGTGCTGGAGACCGTCAGCCCGTCGCTGACGGCGTGGACCATCGCCACGGCGAACATCGCCCCACCGCTCGGCACGAGCCCGTAGAGGAGCATGAATCCGGCGCCGAGCAGCAGGCCGACCGTTCCCACCCGGAACGGGCCGACGCGCTGGGCGAGTCGGCCGCCGGCGGCGCCGAAGATGATCAGCGGGAGGGCGAACAGCGAGATGCCGAGGTTGGAGATCCACACGTCGGTGTCCAGGTCGTCGAGCACGACGGCCCACAGCGCGTCGAAGGCGCCGATCATCAGCCACACGGCACAGCCCATCACCACGGCGCCGGCGAATGGCCGGATCCGCAGCAGGTCGACGGCGAAGCGCTGGCGCACGGGAACAGCGGCCTCGGCGACGGAAGTGCGGGCGACGAAGGGCAGCGCGACCAGCGTGGCCGCGGCGATCACCAGGAACGGCGCCGGGATGCCGAACGGGTCGACGAGCAAGGCCGACACGGCAGGACCGGCGGCGAACCCGGCGACGTCGACGGCGATCAGACGTCCGAGGTTGTTGCCCAACCGATCGGGGTCGGCGAGGATCACGATGCGGCGGATCGCCGGGACCGCCATCCCGACGCCGATCCCCATCACGAAGCGCCCGCTGAGGAGCGGCACGACGTTGGTGGCGACGGCCATCAGCACGAGCCCGGCGACGTTCAGCAGCACGCCGCCGACGACGAGCCGGCGGGCGTGGCCCCGGTCGGCCAGCGGGGCGATCGTCAGCTGGGAGAGGAACCCGGCGAAGAACCCGATGCCGATGACCCCGCCGAGCGCCGACTCGCTGATGCCGTACTCGTCCCGGTAGTCGTCGAGCATCGTGAACAGGACGCCGTACCCGGCCCCGAGGAACGCCATCAACGCGCCAAAGGTCCACAGCACCGACCGAGACGACGGTGACGACGGGACGGGGACCTCACCCCGACGCCTTGTTCGCTCGCACACTCGGGCGCTCCCGTCGTGCTCCGACGGGGACGCTCGCTCACACCCAAGCACGGTAGAGGTTGCGCCGGCACCGGTTCTCCGTGGATTTCACGGCCAGCAGTGGCCGTGACTCTTCGTCAGTTCCGTTTTCGGTCACACCGGGGTTGCGCGCCGGCAGGTTCTGTGGTTCATTAGTCATGTAATGAACCAACGGAGGACCCCTCGCCGTGTTCGATGACCGCACGCCCATCTACCGGCAGATCGCCGGCCAGCTGCGTGAGGACATCGTCACCGGGCTCCTCGCCGACGACGAGCAGGTCATGTCCACGACCCAGTACGCCAGCTTCCATCGCATCAACCCGGCCACCGTGGCCAAGGCCTTCCAGGAGCTCGTCGACGAGGGTCTGATCTACAAGAAGCGCGGCCTCGGCATGTTCGTCACCCCCGGCGCCCAGGAGCGGTTGCGGGCGACGCGCCGGGCCCGGTTCGTCGACGACGTGCTCGGCCCGGTGATCGACGAGGCCCAGCGGCTGGGCATCTCCACCGACGACGTGATCGAAGCCATCCGGGCCCGCACGATGAAAGGCGTGACGCCATGACCCTCAATGTCGAGGTCAACGACCTCCACGTCCACTACGGCGAGACGCGCGCCCTCGAGGACGTCTCGTTCACGCTCGCCGGCGGCACCATCGTCGGCCTGCTGGGCCGCAACGGGGCCGGCAAGTCGACGCTGCTGGCGACGTTGGCGGCGTTCCGTCGGCCGACACGTGGCGCCGTCCGCGTCGACGGTGAGGACCCGTGGGAGCACCGCCACCTGATGAGCGAGATCTGCCTGATCCGCGAGGACGGCGACATCGACGGCAGCGTCAAGGTCCGCGACACGCTCCGGATCGCCGGGTGCCTCCGGCCGAGGTGGGACCAGGACGACGCCGAGCGGCTGCTCGACGCCTTCGAGCTGTCGCCCAACAAGCGCGTGAGTTCGCTGTCCCGCGGCCAGCGATCGGCGCTCGCCGTGACGATCGGCCTCGCCACACAAGCGCCGTTGACGATGTTCGACGAGCCCCATCTCGGCATGGACGCGCCATCGCGCTACCGCTTCTACGACGAGCTCCTGGCCGACTACCTCGCCACCGGTCGCACCTTCATCATCTCCACCCACCTCATCGACGAGGTCGCCGCGTTGCTCGAAGACGTCGTGATCCTCGATCACGGACGCGTCCTGACCCATCAGTCGGCGACCGAGCTCCAGTCGCGCGGCGTCGAGATCACCGGTCCCGCCGATCGCGTCGACGAGCTGACCCGCAACATGTCGGTGCTCTCGTCGCGGTCGCTCGGCCCGACCAAGTCGGTCGTCGTGTTCGGCCAGTTCAACGGGCACCTCCGTGAGCACGCCGCGGCCGAGGGCATCGAGCTCGGCCCGATCCCCCTGCAGGACCTCTTCGTCAGCCTCACCTCCAAGGAGCACGCGTCATGATGACGACCGTCCACGCGCCGGCGGACGCCGCCCACTGACAAGCCGGCGCTCTCCCAGGCCTCGTTCATCGTCACGTTCGGCACCCTCCTGTGGCTCGGCTGGACGTGGCTCGTTGCGGCGGTCGTCTACGGCATCGTCCTCACCGCCGTGGTGATCTGGGGCGAGGTCGACGTCAGCCTCTTCCAGTCGGTGTTCGCCGGCTGGCAGCGCTGGCTCGTCTTCGCTGCCGGCGTCACGATGACGACGACGTTCCTGCGCATGCTCGTGCGCAACGGTTCGACGAGAGCGCTGGTCTCGTCGGCGTCGACGGTCGCCATGGCGGTGATCGCGTCCATCGGCACGACGATCATCGCTGCCGGTTGGGTCATCGAGAAGTTCGTCTACGACCGGCAGGGCTGGCCACAGCGTCTCGACAGCGGCAACGAGGTCTTCGAGTGGTCAGACCTCTGGCGGGTCGCCATCGAGTCGCCGATCGTGCTCGCCGTGTTCTTCGTGTCGGGGTGGCTCGTCGGCGTCGGGTTCTACCGCTTCGGCGTCGTCGGCGGCCTCCTCCTCCTGCTGCCCTCGCTGATCCCAGCGGCGCTGATCGAGGTGATCACGACGAGGGACTTCGGAGGACTCGACCTCGACGTGATCCCGGAGATCGGCGCACCGGGCCTCCTGCTCACGCTGATCGGCGGCGTCGCCCTGGTCGCCGCCTCCGTAGCGGTGGCCCGTCGTGTCACGATCGGGACGCCGCTGCGGTGAAACATCAGCCATACGCCGCGGCGAGCGCCGCAGCGACGGCCAGCGGCTGCTCGTACGGCGCCATGTGGCCGGCCTCGGCGACCATCGTGACGACGGCTTGTGGCAGCAGCTTCCGCCACCGGTCGGCGTAGACCGGTGGGATCAGCCGGTCGCTGGCGCCCCACACGATGGCCACCGGGTTGGTGAGGCGATACAGCCGCTTGGCCAGCCGACGGTTGGGGATCGGGAACAGCACCTTGCCCGCCGTGCCGAGTCGCCGGCTGTTGGTGATCAGGAATGCGGAGAGCGCCGTCGGGTCGTCGAAGTCGATGCCGCCCGTGAGGACCGATGAGGCGGTGGCCGGGTCGTGGAACAGGTACCCGGGGAAGTCGTACGGCAGCATCGAGTAGATGTCGGCGATCGGGTGGTCGTCCATCCACAATCCGGCCGGTGCGACGAGCCCGACGCCCGCATACGCGCTCGGCGACAGGGCGGCCATCTCGGCGGCGATCATCCCGCCGAAGGAGTGGCCGTAGAGGTGGGGTCGATCGAGGCCCAGCGCGACGACGACGTC
Organism: uncultured Acidimicrobiia bacterium; assembly: GCA_963719775.1. Lineage (GTDB taxonomy): Bacteria > Actinomycetota > Acidimicrobiia > Acidimicrobiales > Ilumatobacteraceae > JALZMG01. The sequence goes on along the minus strand of CAVRCY010000006.1, from coordinate 567,502 downwards.
GGCGCCGTGCAGCGCGAAGTCGAGCATGTCCTCGAGTTGCTCCTCGCCGCCCGCCGCGCCGAACCCCGGCCACACCGGCGCGAACACGCGGTACCGCTCGGCCAGCGCGGCCAGCGTCGGCTCCCCGGCCAAGTGGCCGCCGAAGCCGTGGAACGCCACGACCGCCGCCGCCGACTCGGGGCCCGAGACGAACACGTCGCATGTGATCCCCCGCGCTGTGGTGATCGTCCGCACGTCGGACCGCGTCTCCGCCGGCCTGGTCGTCATCGGGCGAGTGTGCCAGCCGCCCGTTCAGGTCGGCGACGTCGACGCCCGCTCGTCCCCCGACCCCAGGGCGCGTGAGAGGTTCCCGTCGAGCGACAGTGAGACACGGCGCCGCTTCGGCGCCCACCAGCCAAGGACCTGCGCGGATTGGTGGACACGTTCACCCGCTCGAAACCCGGGTTGGTCGAAGCAGCTCTTGAAGGAGGCGGGTGCCGCAGTGCGACGCGACCCGGCGAGGTAGCCGTCGATCTGGGCGCGGTGCGTCTCATTTCGCTTTCTGGGTGCGCTTCTTCCCGACAGTCGCGAAGAAACGCGCCCAGATGGCGATTTGAGAACGTCCGCGCCCAGATCGTCGGGGTCGCGTCGCGCTCGAACGGGTCACCCCCACTTCCAGAGCTCTTCGACCAACGAGCGACCGAACGAGGTGAACCAATCAGCAGCTCCTCAGCGTCGCTCCTCAACCGCCGTCGCCGCGTGGCACCGCCATGGCGGCCTCCCACAGCGACTCGACGTAGCGCCGCAAGGCGTCGGTGCCCGCAGGGTCGAGGGAGTAGATCCGGCGAGTCCCCTTGGCCACGTCGCGGACGAGACCGGCGTCCTTGAGCACCTTGAGGTGCTGCGACACGGCGGGCCGGGTGACGGGGAGCTGGCCCGCCAGCTCGGCCACCGAGCCCGGCCGATCGCGCAGCAGCTCGAGGATCGACCGCCGGGTCGGCTCCCCGACGGCGGCCAGCAGCGTGCCGGACAATGGTTCGTCTTGACGAACCGTTCGCTGTGACTTACCGTTCGTGGGCACGCACCGAGTGTAGGAGGCCTCCGTGACCGACACCACCCCGCCCAAGTTCGTGCTCTTCTACGAGGGCGCCGACGACGTCATGGAGAAGGCGCCCATCCACTTCCCCGCCCACTCGGCGCGACTCGACGAGTTCCACGATCGGGGTGTGCTCCTGATGGTCGGTACGTGGGAGGACGACGTCGAACGCGGGTCGATGTCGGTGTTCTCGACGAAGGAGGCTGCCGAGGAGTTCATCGCCGGCGACCCGTTCGTCCACCACGGCGTCGTCAAGTCGTGGCGGCTGCGGCAGTGGAACGAGGTGCTGACCTGATCAATCGGCGGCCAGGTCGGTCGGGATCGCCGGGTCACGCCGGGCGTCGGCGACGGTCACCTCCGGCCTGACTCGATCCGGGAGCGGATGGATCCACCAACGCTCGTCCCCGTCCCAGTCGGGCCACATGCCGCGGAGGTGCGGCATCACCTGCTCGGCGAACAGCTTCGTCGACAGGCGGGTCTTCCAGTCCGGCATGTCCCCGTTGTGCAGCAGGCAGAACACATGGCCGACGCGCAACGACACGATGAGGTCCTTCATCCGATCGATCACCGTCGCCGGGCTGCCGGCGATGATGTGTCCGGCATCGACGAGCTGATGCCAGGTCAAGCTGGCGAACAGCTTCTGCATCGCGGCGCGGAACTGATCGAAGGCCCCGACCTTGATGCTGTCGATCGTGCGGTAGCCGGGCGGGTCGGAGAAGCCGGGGTACACGTGCAGGCAGCGGTTGAAGAAGTACAGGACGTGCTCGCTGTACAAGCGCTCGGCCTCGGCGTCCGTGTCGGCGACGCAGATGATCTGGGCGAAGGCCGCCCGGTAGGGCGACTCGTCCTTGTCTCGCTCGGCAACCCGGTTCCAGTAGCCGTCGAGCAGGCGCTTGCCGGCGAGGTAGCCGCCGAAGGAGAGGTACGAGTAGTTGTAGTCGTGGTCGAGGCAGAAGTCCCACGTCTCGACGGACCCGCCCCCGGGGATGTAGATCGGCGGGTGCGGCTGCTGGATCGGCTGCGGCCAGCAGTTGACGTAGCGCAGCTGGTTGTACTTGCCGTCGAAGGCGAACGGCTCGTCCGCCGACCAGGCCCGCATGATCAGGTCATGGGCCTCGTTGTACTTGTCGCGGGTCAGGGCCGGGATCTGGCCGTAGCAGAAGTTGGTGTCCATGGGCGTGCCGACCGGGAACCCGGCGACGAGTCGACCGCCGCTGATGCAGTCGAGCATGGCGAACTCCTCGGCGACGCGGATCGGCGGGTTGTACAGCGCGATCGAGTTGCCGATGACGCAGATCGCTGCGTTGCTCGTGCGACGGGCCAGCCCGGCGGCGATGAGGTTCGGGCTGGGCATGATGCCGTAGCCGTTCTGGTGGTGCTCGTTGACGCCGATGCCGTCGAAGCCGACCTCGTCGGCGTACTCGAGCTGGTCCATGTACTCGTGGTACACGGTGTTCGCCCGCGCCGGGTCGAACAGCGAGCTGGAGATGTCGACCCACACCGAACGGTGGGACTGCCGGAAGTCGGCGGGCAGGTCCGGCCAGGGCATCAAGTTGAACCAGGTGAACTTCACGGTGACGGGCTCCTCGGCAGGTGACCCGAGTCTGCCCTGACGAGCGCAGTCAGTCGCGGTCGAGGCGACGTAGGAGGTTGCGGAGGGTCGTCAGCTGGCGCTCGCTGAGCGTGCTGGTCAGCCGAGCGGCGGCATCACGGCGACGGTGGTCGAGCTCCGCCAGGAGGGCGGCGCCCTGCCGGGTCACCTCGACGGCGACGGCCCGGCGGTCCGACGGGTCGGGGAGCCGGGTGACGAGCCGGCGGTCCACCAGCTCGTCGACCACGGACGTCGCCGACCGCCTGGCGATGCGCAAACGAGCGGCCAGTTCGCTCATCCGGATCGGATGGCCGCAGCGCCGCAGCGTGCGCAGCGCCCGGACCTGGGCCCACGTCACCCCGAGCGGTTCGAGCTCCTGGCCGGTCGCCCGCCGCATGCGGTGCGTCACGCCGTGCAGGAGCTCGGCGACCTCGGCGGTCAGCTCCTGGTTGTCGATCCGGCACGGCAGGAATATCCTGGACCATGTAGTGAGTTTACCTCATCATGAGCTGACCTCACAGAAATGAGCTACATGCACCCGTCGTTCCGCAGCTTCTCGCAGGACCGCACCGTCACCGATCACCGCCTCGCCCCCGGCACCGTCCGCCGCATCATCGGCTTCGCCGCGCCCTACCGCGGCGCGATCGCCATCTTCCTCGGCTTGATCGTCGTCGACGCCGTCGCCGGTGCCGCCACGCCGCTGATCTACCGCAGCATCATCGATGACGGCATCCAGGAGCAGCGCACCGGCCTCGTCGTCGCCCTCGCCGGACTCGTCGCCGCGCTCGGCGATCCTCTCCGCCATCCTCGGCCTCGGCCAGCGTTGGTACTCGGCGCGCATCGGCGAGGGACTCATCCACGACCTCCGCACGCAGGTCTTCGATCATGTCCAGCGCATGCCGATCGGGTTCTTCAGCCGGGCCCAGACCGGCGCCCTCGTGACCCGCCTCAACAGCGACGTGCAGGGCGCCCAGCAGGCGTTCACGTCGACGCTCTCCAACGTCGTCGGCAACCTCGTCGCCGTCGTCACGACGCTGGCTGCGATGTTCGTGCTGTCGTGGCAGATCACGCTGTTGGCGCTTGCCCTGCTGCCGCTGTTCGTGCTGCCCGCCCGCTGGGTCGGACGCCGCCTGGCCGACATCACGCGGGAGCGCTACCGCCTCAACGGCGAGATGGGCCAGATGATGACGGAGCGCTTCAATGTCTCCGGCGCGCTGCTCGTCAAGCTGTTCGGCCGCCCGGAGTCGGAATCTCGTTCGTTCTCGACGAGAGCCGGACGGGTGCGCGACATCGGTGTCACGTCGGCGATGTACTCACGGGTCGTGATGACCTCCCTCGGCCTGCTGGCCTCGCTGGCCACCGCGCTCGTGTACGGGCTGGGCGGCGCGATGGCCGTCGCCGGTGCCCTGGGCATCGGCACGCTCGTCGCGCTGACCGCCTATCTCGGCCGGCTGTATGGGCCGCTGACCGCACTGTCCAACGTCCAGGTCGACGTGATGACGACGCTCGTCAGCTTCGAGCGGGTGCTGGAGGTCCTCGACCTCGAGCCGACCATCGTCGACGCCGACGATCCGACCCCGCTGCCGAGCGGCCCGGTCACGGTGGAGCTCGACGACGTGCGATTCCGGTATCCGACCGCCGCCGAGGTCTCGCTGGCCTCGCTGGAGGGCGTCGCCGTCCTCGACGAGAACGAGCCAGAGGATGTGCTGCACGGCGTGTCGCTGCGCGTCGAGCCCGGCCACACGCTGGCCCTCGTCGGCCCGTCGGGGGCCGGGAAGACGACGATCGCCGGGCTCGTGTCGAGGCTGTACGACCCATCCGATGGCGCCGTGCGCATCGGCGGCGTCGATCTGCGCGACACCGCCCTGGCCGACGTCCGCGACACCGTTGGCGTCGTCGCCCAGGACGTCCACCTCTTCCACGACACGCTGGCCGCCAACCTGCGCTACGCCAAGCCGACGGCCACCGACGACGAGCTCGAGGCGGCGCTGCGGGCGGCCCAGGTGTGGGACGTCGTTCGGCGTCTCCCCGATGGTCTCGACACCGTCGTCGGCGATCGCGGGCAACGCCTGTCCGGGGGAGAGAAGCAGCGCATCGCCATCGCCCGCCTGCTGCTCAAGGATCCCGGTGTCGTCGTCCTCGACGAGGCGACGGCGCACCTCGACGCCGGTTCGGAGGCCGCCGTGCAAGCAGCCCTGGCCACGGCCCTCAGCGGGCGCACGTCGATCGTGATCGCCCACCGCCTGGCCACGGTCCGCGCCGCCGACGAGATCGCCGTCGTCGAAGGCGGCCGAGTGGTCGAGCGCGGCACCCACGAAGAGTTGGTCGCCGCCGGCGGGCTCTACGCCGCCTTGAGCCGCACCCAGTTCGCCGCCGGACCCGTCGCCGCCGCAGCCTGATCATGTCCGGCTGTGGGCCGGTACCGTCCCTCCCGATGGAGGTTGACTGGAGCGACGCCGAGCGTCGGCTGACCGACGAGGTGACCGTCCTCGTCGGACCGGCCAACGGTGCCTACCCCACGGGGAACTCGCTCGTCGTGCGCGGTGCCGGCGAGACGGTGATCATCGATCCGTCGGTCACCGTGGCCGAACGGGGCGGGGCACCGGTGCCGATCGACGCCGTGCTCAACAGCCACAGCCACGAGGACCACCTCGCCGGCAACGGGACCTTTCCCTCGGCTCGGGTGCACGCCCACCACGAGGACCTGCCCGGCGTCCACAGCCTGGACGGGCTGATGGCCGTCTACGGCCTCCCGACGACGCACGAGTTCGCCACCGACATCGTCGAGCGATTCCACTACGCGCCGCGCCCCGACGCCACCGGCTTCGGCGACGGGCATGTCTTCGACCTCGGCGGAACGACCGTGGAGGCCGTCCACCTGCCGGGCCACACGCGGGGCCACAGCGGGTTCCGCATCTCCGGCGGCGTGTTCTTCCTGTCCGACATCGATCTCAGCGGGTTCGGTCCGTACTACGGCGACACGTGGAGCGATCTCGAGGACTTCGAAGCCAGCCTGGCCAAGGTCCGGTCGGAGGACGCCGCCTACTACGTCACGTTCCACCACAAGGGTGTGATCGAGGGTCGCCAGGAGTTCCTCCGCCTGCTGGACGCGTTCGGCGCCGTCATCGACACGCGCCACCGAGCGATGCTCGACTTCCTCGCCGAGCCGCACTCCCTCGACGACATGGTGAGCCACCGCTTCATCTACCGGCCGCACGTCGAGCACTCGTTTGCCGACGCCGTCGAGCGCCGCAGCGCCGACCTCCACGTGCAGCGCATGCTGGCGCGGGGCGAGGCGGTTGAGGTGGACGTCGGTCGGTTCCAACGGACGAGCGCGTGATGGAGCCGCTCGGCGGCTTCGCCGATCTCGGCCTGCGACCGGAGCTGCTGTCGGCCGTCTCCGACCTCGGCTACGAGGAGCCCTCCCCGATCCAGCGCGACGCCATCCCCCACCTGCTGGCCGGCCGCGACGTGCTCGGCCAGGCCGCCACTGGCACCGGCAAGACGGCCGCGTTCGCCCTGCCGGTGCTGCAGCTGCTCACCGACGAAGATCAGCGCCGCCCGGCGCCGATGGCCCTCGTGCTGGTGCCCACGCGCGAGCTGGCCGTGCAGGTCTCCGAGGCGATGTACCGCTATGGGCGGCAGCTCGGCGCCAAAGTCCTGCCGATCTACGGCGGGCAGCCGATCGGTCGCCAGCTCGGCGCGCTGCGCGACGGTGTCCATGTCGTCGTGGCCACGCCCGGACGGGCCATCGACCACATCCGCCGCCGCACGTTGCGCCTCGACGCGGTGCGGATGGTGGTCCTCGACGAGGCCGACGAGATGCTCGACATGGGCTTCGCCGAGGACATCGAGTCGATCCTCGAGGCCACGCCTGCCGAGCGGCAGACCGTGCTGTTCTCGGCCACCATCCCGCCGCGCATCGGCGCGATCGCCCAGCGCCACCTGCGCAACCCGGTGCGCATCGAGATCGAGCGGGCGACGACCGATCCCGACGACGTGCCGCTCGTCGAGCAGCGGGCCTACGTCGTGCAGCGGGCCCACAAGCCGGCCGCCCTCGGCCGCATCCTCGACGTCGAAGCGCCGCGGGCGGCGCTCGTGTTCTGCCGCACCCGCACCGAGGTCGACGAGTTGACCGAGACGCTCGTCGGTCGCGGCTACCGGGCCGAGGCGCTGCACGGCGGCATGAACCAGGAGGGCCGCGATCGAGTGATGGGGCGCTTGCGGGCGGGCACGGCGGAGCTCCTCATCGCCACCGACGTGGCGGCGCGGGGCCTCGACGTGGACCTGCTGACGCACGTCATCAACTACGACGTGCCGTCGGCCCCCGACGCCTACATCCATCGCGTCGGCCGTGTCGGCCGGGCCGGTCGAGGGGGCGTCGCCATCACGCTCGCCGAGCCTCGGGAGCTGCGCCTGCTGGCCAACATCGAGCGTGTCACACGGCGGGCGATCCCGATCGAGAAGGTCCCCTCGGTCGCCGACCTGCGGGCCCGCCAGCTGGCGCTGACGACGACGGCGTTGCGCGATGCCCTGAGCTCGTCCCCGGACGACCGCCAACGCTTCGCTACCGTCGTCGACGCGCTGGTCGACGAGTTCGACGTGCGGGACATCGCGCTGGCGGCGATCAAGCTGGCCCACGACGAGTCCGCCGGCGAGGAGGTCGACATCCCCGACGTCGCTCCGCGACGCCGCCCCGCCCCGGGGCAACCCGGCGGCAAGTTCCGCGGCCCGCAGCGCAAGACGCGCCTGTTCATCGGCCTCGGGCGCAACGACCGCATCCGGCCGGGCGATCTCGTCGGCGCGATCGCCAACGAGTCCGATCTCTCTGGGCGCGACATCGGCCCGATCAACATCACCGACCGGTTCTCCACCGTCGATGTGCCGGAGGCGGCGGCCGACGCGGTCATCGCGGCGATCAAGCAGACGACGATCAAGGGCCACCGACCGACGATCCGGCGCGACCGCTACCAATGACCGGGCGCGTTCGCGGGACGTGTCCGGCATCATGGAGACCGATGGCCGACCGACCGGTGCCGACGTCGACAGACGTCGAACGGCCACGACTGGGGGACGCTTTCCAGCCGGTGCTCGTGGTCGTCGTGCTGCTGGCGGTGATGTGGGCAGTGGAGATCATCGACCTCTTCCCATCGACGCCGTTCGACTCCTGGGGAGTGCGGCCGCGGACGGTCCGTGGGCTGCTCGGCGTGCCGCTGGCGCCGCTCCTGCACTCAGGCTTCGGCCACCTGTTCGCCAACACGATCCCGTTCCTCGTGCTCGGGGCGTTCATCGCCCTGGGTGACGTGCGGCGCTTCGTGCAGGTCACCGTCATCGTCGGGCTGTGCAGCGGGCTCGGCACGTGGCTGTTCGCCTCCCCGGGCACCGTGCACATCGGCGCCAGCGGTCTCGTGTTCGGCTACCTCACGTACCTCGTCGCCCGCGGGTTCTTCGCCGGGCGGGTGCTGTGGATCGTCGGCGGCGTGATCGTGCTGCTGTTCTACGGCGGGATCCTGTGGGGCCTGCTCCCGCGCCCAGGCATCTCGTGGACGGGCCACGTCTTCGGCGCCGTCGGCGGCGTCCTCGCCGCCTGGTACGTCCACGGCCGCGAGCCCGACGACGCCGACCTCCCGTCCGCGAAGGGGTTTTGAACCCCGGTCAAGGTCATCCCTGACATCAAATCTGCCGGAGAACGGCCGACCGTGCGCCGTGCAGGGAGGCAGCGAGACGCCGCTTGTACGACTCGTCGTGGCGCTCGTACCGGCGGCGCAGCCGGTCGCCGGGCCAGTCGGGCGGGAGCAGGTCATCGGGCAGCAGCGGATCGGTCTGGAGGTGGCGCACCACGGCCACCGACAGACGGAAGCCGTGGGCCAGACCGGCGGTGTCGGCCTCGTCGCTGGCGTCGTCCCGATCCATCGCCACCTCGAGGGCGCCTGCCCGCGCCGCCCGACGCGTCGAAATCGAACACCCGCGACGACAGCACGACCGCCGACCGGGCCCCCGTGAACCGCACGCATTGCGCATCGACGATGGCCTGCTGCCCGGGTAGCCGTCGGGGGTCGAGGTTGTCCGGCCGGGTCCACACGCCCTCGCGCACCTCCATGAGGTGGAGGGCGGCCGCCGCCGCCCGCAGTTCGCTGCGCTGCGCCGCCGGCCGACGCTCGGCGGACACCACGGCCAGCTCCCACGTGCCGTCCCACGGCCGTCGATGAGGTGCGTGGCTCTCGTCCAGGCGCTCCTTGCGCTCCAGCAACGGGCCGGCCAGGCGGTAGCCGCGGTCGCCGACCTCGAGCTCGCCGGCGGAGACCATCCGCCACAGCGCGGTCCGGATGGCGCCCTCGCCGATGCCGAACAGCGAGCCGGCGTGGACGAGCACGCCGACCGGCAGCCGGGGCGGCTGCGTGCCGAGCAGCGCCGAAGCGATGACCGAGCGCGCCGTGAGCGGCCGATCGTCGGCCAGCACCGCCCCGCGCGTGGCCACGCCTGTCGTCACAGATCGCTCCACACGTGTCTCATATTGTGTGATACCGTAGGGCATGGCGCTGTTGTACGACGACCATGCCGTCGCCGAGCGGATCCTCGACCACGTGCGTGATGGCACGACCGACCTGAGCGACGGCGGATGGCGGGAGCCGGTGGCCAACTACCGATCTCCCGAACGGTTCAGCGCCGAGCTCGAGCGAGTGCTGCGCCGCCACCCCACGCCGTTGTGCCCGTCGGCCGCGCTCCCGCACGCCGGGTCGTACGTCGCCCGCGACGCCGCCGGAACACCGATCCTGGCCGTCCGCGATGCCGCCGGACGCGTGGAAGCGTTCCGCAACGCCTGCCGCCATCGAGGCGCCCAGCTCGTCGACGGGTCGGGCTGCGCCAAGTCGTTCGTCTGCCCGTACCACTCGTGGACGTACCGCCTCGACGGCAGTCTGCGCCACGTGCCCCACGCCCACGGCTTCCCGGACCTCGACCGCAGCCACGCGGGGCCTCGTGCCGGTGGCCTGCTGGGAGCGGCACGGTCTCGTCGTGGTCAACCAGGACGGCGATGCGGCGCCCGATGACGCCTTCGACGAGATCGCCGGGCTCATCGGCCCCGAGCACCAGCTGCTCGGCACCACCGAGCGGAAGCAGCCGACCAACTGGAAGGTGCAGGTGGAGACGTTCCTCGAGGGCTATCACCTGCGCTTCACCCATCCCGACACGTTCTTCCCCGTGCAATTCGACAACGTCAACCTCGTCGAACGCTTCGGTCCCAACAGCCGGGTGACCTTCCCGTTCCGCAACATCCTGAAGCTGGAATCGGTCGACCCGGGCGAGCGCACGATCGACGGACGGCTGACGTTCGTCTACCACCTCTTCCCGAACGTGATCGTCGCCACGTTCCCCGACCGCGTCGTGGTCGATCGTCGTCGAGCCGACGGCGCTCGATCGGTCCACCATCGTCACCTACTCGCTCGCGGACGGCACGCCATCGAGCCCTCCGTCGGCGACCCGCATGCCGCCCGCCGACCTCCTCGGCGCAGGCGCCGAACAGGACTTCGCCGTGGCCCGCGCCGTCCAGCGCGGCCTCGCCAGTGGGGCCAACGAGCACCTCGACTTCGGGTTGTTCGAGGGCGCCATCGGACACTTCCACCGCACGCTCGACGCGGCGCTGGCGGCCCGCTGAGTGGTTCTCCGGCGGATTTGGTGTCAGATCTGACCTTGACTTTGGTTCAAAACCGAGTTTTCCACAGCCGGCGGCGGGGGTGTCGTGAGTTGGGCGTAGAAGTGGGTCAGGACGAGCGCGACGTAGGGCACGACGACGACGGCGGCGAGCGTGACGACGATGCCGGCGACGTTGAAGCTGACGTCCGTGAGGGTGAGGAGCAGCGCGCCCAGCAGGCCGGTCGAGGCCAGGATCAGCGAGAGCGTGAACAGCAGCCCGATGGCCCGCAGCCGCTGACCGTGCAGCAGCGCGGCGCTCCGTCGCATCCCGGCGCGGACCCCGACACCGCCGTCGGCACACGCCACCGGGGCGACCAGCCAACGGCCGGCGACGACGGCGGCCACGGGCAGGAGCAGCAGCACGATCGATGCCGCCCCGAGCGCCACGACGAGCACGAGCGCGGCGCCAAACGTCGCACCGCGCACCCGGGGCAGCCACCACCGACCGGGGGTGGAACCGCCGCGCTCGGCGCCCATCACCAGCTCGACGGTCGCCGCCAACACCCACGCCATGATCGGAAGGACCACCAGTGCGGCCGTGGCGGCGAGGACCGGCACCGCCCACAGCGAATCGTCGCCAAGCACGTCGAGGGCATCGCCGATCGACGTGTGACGGAGCACGAACCACTGGACGACCGCCGTCAGGATGGCGCCACCGACCAGCGCGCCGCCGATCTGCAGGAGGCGGGCGGGATGGTGGCGGTAGGTCGCCGCCGCGGCCCGCAGCAAGCCGCGCGACGAGTAGCGGACCACGACGACGAGCAGGACGACCCCGACGACGGTGAACACCGCGAAGCGCACCGGGTGGTCGAGGAGCTGGAGCAGGGCCATCGACGCTTCCCGGCTGAGGTCGCAGAACGCATCGGTCGCCGTTGAGCCGCCGAACGGGATCTCCACCGCGCTGTCACGGCCCTGCTCCTCGATCCAGTCCAGCGGCGCGCTCCATTGGTCCTTCGCCGCCGGACCGGTCGGGCCGTCGTTGAAGATCGGCCGGCGCTCGCCCCAGTGCCCCTCGTACGAGAGCCAGGCGAAGTCACCGTCGATGGGCGCCTCGGTCGGGAGCACGATGACCTCCGGGCTCACCTCCACCAGCCGGGGCGTCGTGTCGTCGCAACCGAAGCCCGTCGCGCCGCTCTTGCCGAACCAGCGCGCCGTATCGAAGTAGGCGGCGTGCGAGCCCTGGCCGGGGTAGACGACCGGCGCGCCGCCGATGAGGCGGACCTTGCCCCGCTCCGTCTCCGTCGCCCCTTCCAGCTCCGACGGCGTCGTCGAGGAAGGCGTACTCCGACCCCTCGTGCTGGGCGTAGGCGTACAGCACGGGCCCCTGCTCCAGCGCTTCGGCGACCGTCGGGGTGTCGAAGACGAGCTGGATCATCTCCCAGTCGCTCTCGTGGCGGTCGTTCCAGTCGTTGTACACGTAGTACAGCCAGTACTGGGCGACCAGGAACTCCCCGTCCACGACCGCCCGCCCGTAGACGGCCGGCTCGGCGTCCATCGACCGGAACCACTCCTCGTAGTCGCATCCCGGGTCGAGCGCGTCGCCGGGGAGGTCGAGGGCCCACTCTTCGCCGCCGGCGGCCAAGTCGTCGGCCGTCGGTGCCGTTGTGATGACCTCGCCGTCACCGTCGCGCAGCACCACGTCGTCTCGCCCGAGGACGTGATCCACGGCGATCGGGAGGTACGGCTCGCCGTCACCGCACGGGGTCGACTGCTGCCGCAGGGCGAGCACGGGTGCGTAGCGCTCGAGAAGCTCGGTGGGGTCGGCATCCGGCGGCGTGACCTGCCGGTCGGGCGCAGCCGAAGCTGGCCCTGCTGCGACGCTCGAGCGCGACGGTGACACTGAGCAGAGCGACGGCGGTGACGCGACGCGCCAGGCGCCTCACACAGTGCGGCCGATGACGCGCCACGTGATGATCGGGACGAGCACGGCGAGCGCGATGCCGAGCACGAGGCTCCAGATGGTCAGACCGAGGACGCCGACCACGAGCACGCCGACGATCACCGCGGCGGCGAGCACCAGATCCTCCCGCCGCCACCTCCGAAAGGCCATCGCCACGATGGCGGCCACCGCGCCGAGGATCAGCACGACGGCAGCCAATCGCAGCAGGCTCTCCGATGCGCCGCCGACGATCGACGCGATGGCGGCACGGCCCGCCGGCCGCTGGGCAAGGTCCGGCGCCTCCTCGACCACCCGCTCCACGGCGGACCGGGTCAGCACCATCGCCGCGATCACAGCGAGTCCGAGGATCATCGTCGCCCTCCAGCGATCGGCGGCGACGAGGACCGCCGCGGCGATCAGCACCACGGCGAGAGCCAGGATGAGCCAGAGCGCCCGCCGGACGATGGCGACCGTCTGCTGGGCCCGCTCGACCGAGGCCTGGGCGTTCGCCAGGCGATCGCTCTGGTACACGACCAGCTGCCCGAAGTCGTCGGGCAGGTCGCGGTCGAGCGCCGTCTCCAGCTCGGCGACCTGGGTCGCCGGATCGCCGTCGGCCGACAACTCGGGCACCTGGACGTCCTGCAGCAGGCCGAGGTCCTGCAGCCGGGTGAGACCCCGACCGACCAACGGCAGCAGGTTGATCGTCACCGCGCCGTCGCTGACGGAGATGCCATCGGCCAGCCCATCACCTTGCAGCAGCCGCATCGCCGCGGCGTGGGCCCGCTCGACCAGCTGGGTGATGAGGTCTTGCGACGCGCGGCTCGGAGATCGCCGCCTCGAGCCCCCGCTCGACGGCGGTCCGCGCGCCGGAGACCAGCACTGGCGCGAACCGCTGCAGCTGGTCCGGCAGCGCAGTCGTGAGGACGCTCTCGACGTCGACAGATGTGAAGATGGTGTCGGTCAAGTACTGGGAGAGCCCAGCGCCAACCTCCGGTTGGTCCAGCGCGTCATTGACGAGCGAGGCGACCCGTTCACCGCTCGACACGGTTGCCCGCGTCCACACCCCCACGAGGCCCACGGTGAGCAGCAGGACGGCCAGCACCCCGAGCACCGTCGCCACGATGTTGCGCACGCGGGTCGATCGCATTGCCCATTTGTAGCCGCCCGACGGGGCCGCCGCAGTGGATCCGCGCCCGACGGGTGATCCCCGCCGCGGCGGCGCCCACCCCGTACGCTCCGCCAGCATGCCGACGACGAGGCGTGCGTGGCACCCTCCGACCGGCTCGCCGCTGTTCGCCTCGCCACGGGACGAGGCGCGAGCGCGTCGCCCGACCGACGGCGCACTGGCGATCACGAGCCTGATCATTCTGCTGATCGCTGGCACGCTGTCGCAGGTCGCCGGCCAGCTCGACGACGCGTTGGCGGAGCTGCTGGCGTCGTTGCCGGGTTTCCTCGAGGCGCTGTGGCGGCTCGCCGTGTGGGCGGCGGTGGGATGGGCGGTCGTCGTCGTGGTCGCCTCGCTGGTGCGGGGCCGTCTGCTGTTGGTCCGCGACATCCTGCTGGCGGAGCTCGCCGCCGTGACGATCGCCGTCGTCACCAGTGCGATCGTCCTCGGCGACGGGTGGAGCTTCGTCAGCGGGCTCGCCGACACCGACGACCAGCCGGGGTTCCCGCCGGGTCTGCTGACGTTGGCGACGGCGGCGATCGCTACGGCCTCGCCCCACCTGAGCCGTCCATACCGCCACCTCGGCCGGTGGTTGATCGGCTCGGGTTTCGTCGCCGCGCTGTTGCTCGAGATCACGTTGGCGTCGGGAGGCGTGGCAGCCATCTCCGTCGGTCTGTTGGCCGCCGCACTCGTCCACCTGGCGTTCGGATCGCCGGGTGGCCGACCGGACGCCGCCCGCATCCGGCTGGCCCTCGAGGAGCTGGGCATCGACGTCGACGACCTGGTGCCCGCATCGATGCAGCGCGAGGGCGCCGTTCTGTTCGACGCCCACGAAGCCGATGGCCGTCTGGCGATCAAGGTGTATGGACGCGACGCCTGGGACGGCCAGCTGCTGTCGACGCTGTGGCGGCTGGCCTGGTACCGCGACACCCATCGCACGGCCCGGCTGTCGCGCGTCGAGCTCGTCGAGCACGAAGGCTTCGTCACCCTGCTCGCCGACCGCGCCGGGGTGCGCGTGCCGAACCTCCGCACGGCGGGCAGCGCCGGCCGCGGTGACGCGCTGGTCGTCGTCCGTGCCGACGGGGTTGCCCTCGCCGAGGCCTGGGCCACGAACATCGCCGCGAGGGTCGAGGTCGGCGACGACGGCGTGACCCGGCTGTGGTCGGAGCTGGATCGTCTGCATGACGCCGGCATCACCCACCGCCAGATCGACCTGGACCGGGTCCTGCTGCACGACGACGGCACGCTCGGCTTCGGCGACCTGTCCTCCGCCACGGTGACGGGCGCCCCGGCGTCGCGGTTGCGCGATCGGGCCCAGGTCCTGGCGTTGTCGATCCTCGTGCTCGGCGGCCCGCGCGCCCTCGCCGTGGCGCGAACAGCGCTCGGCGACGAGGGCGTCCTCGAGATCTTGCCGTACCTCCAGGAGGCGGCGGTGCCTCCCCGACTGCGCGACGCGCTCGACGACGCGGCGGTCGATCTCGACGACACCCGCGGCCACTTCACGGAGGAGCTCGGCGCTGAGGCGCAGCCGCTCATCCGGCTGCGCCGGGTCACGCGGGGATCGCTGCTCAATCTCGCTCTGATGGTGTTCGCCGCCTACGCGGTGATCGGGCTGCTCGGCGATCTCGACCTCGAGACGTTCGTCGACGAGCTGGCGGACGCCAACTGGTGGTGGTTGGCGTTCGCCCTGCTGCTCGCCCAGCTGGCCCGCATCCCGTCGGCGGTCAGCACGCTGGGGTCGGTGCAGCAGCCGCTACCGCTCGGACCGCTGATCCCGCTGCAGTTCGCCATCTGCTACATCAACCTGGCCATCCCGAGCACGGCCGCCCGCGTCGCCATCAACATCCGCTTCTTGCAGCGCTTCGGCGTCCCGGCCACCGCCGCCGTGTCGGCCGGCGTGATCGATTCCCTCGCCGGCTTCGCCGTCCAGATCGTGCTCCTCGTCTCGCTGTTCTTCTTCGCCGACCTCGACTTCCAGGTCGATCTCGATCCCGACCAGCTGAGCGGGCTGCTGACGATCGCGATGATCATCATCGCCGCCATCGTCATCCTGGCGCTGATCGCGCTCGCTGTGCCGGCGATCCGCCGGCGTGTGCTGGCCGCTGTTCGTCAGGCCCGCCAGGCGCTGCAGGTGCTGCGCGCCCCCACCAAGTTGGTGCAACTGATCGGCGGCAACCTGGCCAACCAGATCCTCTTCGGCGTGGCCCTGTCGGCGTGCGCGGTGGCGTTCGGCGAGGAGGTTCCGCTGACCCAGCTCATCGTCATCAACACCGTGGTCTCGCTGTTCGCCGGCCTGCTTCCCGTGCCCGGTGGCATCGGCGTCACGGAGGCCGGCTTGACACTCGGGCTGACCGCTGCGGGGCTCTCGTCCGAGACGGCGTTCGCCATCGCCATCGCCTACCGCTTCGCCAGCTTCTACCTGCCGCCCCTGTGGGGGTTCTTCTGCTACCGCTGGCTGATCACGAAGCGCTATCTCTGACGACCGGCCTGCGCGATGCCGGGATAGCTTGCACGCATCGTGGGCCCGACCAGCGACCTCGTCTCGTTGCCGGGCGGGAAGTTCCGCATGGGCGCCGTCGGTGACGTCAGCTACCCGGCCGACGGCGAGGGCCCGGTCCACGCCGTCGAGCTGCGGCCGTTCCGCATCGACCCGGTCGCCGTGTCCAACGCCCGCTTCGCCGCATTCGTCGACGCCAGCGGCCACGTCACGGACGCCGAGCAGTTCGGATGGTCGTTCGTCTTCGCCGGGTTCCTCCCGGACGACTTCCCCGACACGCGTGCCGTCGCCGACGCGCCGTGGTGGCGGCAGGTGGAAGGCGCCGACTGGCGCCACCCGGACGGTCCCCAGTCGGATCTCGAGGGCCGCGTCGACCATCCGGTCGTGCACGTGTCGCATCGCGATGCGACGGCGTTCTGCACGTGGCTCGGTGGCCGATTGCCCACGGAGGCCGAGTGGGAGTACGCCGCCCGTGGCGGTCGGGGTGGGCTCACGTTCCCGTGGGGTGACGAACTGGAGCCGGGCGGACAGCACATGATGAACGTGTTCCAGGGCGTCTTCCCGAGCGACAACACGTGCGCCGACGGCTACGCCGGCACGGCACCGGTCGACTCGTACCCGGCCAACGGCTTCGGACTGCACAACATGACCGGCAACGTGTGGGAGTGGTGCGCCGACTGGTTCGCCGCCGACACCTATCGCCACAGCCCCCGCCGCGATCCCACCGGGCCAGCCGATGGCACCCACCGGGTCATGCGCGGCGGCTCGTACCTGTGCCACGCGTCCTACTGCCGTCGCTACCGGGTCGCCGCCCGCAGCGCCAACACGCCCGACAGCTCGACCGGCAACCTCGGCTTCCGGGTCGCCCTCGACGCCGACTGATCGAGTCGTCCTATGATCCGACCGCAGCCGAGCCTTGGAGGAGCCCACCATGTCCACCGTTGACGACATCGCCGGTCCGGTCGACTGGCTCCTGCTGCGGTTCCCGGGGAACCAGTTCACCGGTGAGATCGTGCCGGCCCTCAGCGAGCTCGTCGAGTCGGGCACCGTACGGATCCTCGACCTCGTGTTCGTCACCAAGGACGCCGACGGCAACGTCGCCGCCGTCGAGCTCTCCGAGCTCGGGGCCGCGGCAAGCGACTACGACGAGCTCGACGGCGAGATCGGCGAGCTGCTCACCGAGGAGGACGTCGCCATGGCCGGGGACGCGCTGGAGAACGAGTCCTCGGCGGCCATGCTGCTGTTCGAGAACGTGTGGGCCGCCAGGTTCGCCACCGCCGTGCGCAACGCCAACGGCGAGCTCGTCGCGTTCGAGCGGATCCCACGCGAGATCGTCGTGGCTGCGTTGGACGCGGCGTCCGCTTGAGCCCATCACACCTACACACAGGGAGGACATCGCCATGATGAGACGAGGGATCGGACGAGTCGGCCGGCCCGGACTCGTCGGCACCGTCGCCCGGACCGCCGTGATCGCCGGTACCGCCAGCGCTGTCGCCGGCGGAGTCAGCCACAAACAGCAGCAGAAGTACGCCGCGCAGGCCGAGCAGGCGGCGGCCCAAGCCCCGCCGCCCCCGCCGCCGCCGGAGGAAGCACCGCCGCCCCCGCCGCCGGCTGCACCGGAGAGCGAAATGGACGACGTCATCGCCCAGCTGCAGAAGCTGGGCGAGCTCAAGGAGCAGGGCATCCTCACCGAGGAGGAGTTCGAGGCCCAGAAGGCCAAGCTCCTCGGCTGAGGCGCAAGCCAAGCTGCGCGAGGTCTTCGCCGACGACTGATCCGAGTTGGCCCGGGCCTCGTCCGAGCCGCCTACGGGCCGTCGATGGAGGCAACCGCCTCGTCGATCGTCGAGAACACGCGGAGGTCGGTGTCGTCGGGCGAGTGGGCAAGCAAGTCGCCGACCTGTCCGTGGGCGTGGGCGATGACCAGGTGCTGCCCGTCGTGCCGGAGCTGTTCGGCCAGCTCGTCGAGCATGCGGAGGGCCGTCACGTCGACGAACGGCATGGCCTCGGCGTCGAGCACCACCCCGTGGACGCCGGGCCGGGCGGCGTGCTCCCTGATCGCCCGGCGGACGGGGTCAGCGTTGGCGAAGAACAGCCCTGATTCGACGCGCAGCACGGCGACGCCGGGCACTGGGGTGTTCTCCGGATGGCGATCGCGGTCGCCGAACTGGGCGCTGGTCCCCGCGACCTGCCCGAGCTCGGCCACGTACGGCCTCGACGCCCGTAGAGCAAGAGCAGCAGCGACACGACCCGGCAACCCCAGGGACGGCAGGCCACCGTCGATCGGGCCGACGATCTCGACGCCCTTGTCGGCGAGGTCGAACACGTTGACGGCGACGACGCCGACGATCACGGCGATCAGCGACGCAGGCACCACGGGGGCGTAGTGGCGCAAGGCCAGCACGATGACGAGCGACATGACACCGACGACGAGCGTGCGAGCCTGGGTGTCGCCGAGGTTCGACACGACCCCCCACAGCTGGCGGAAGAAGTCGCCGTCCTCCTTCTCGATGCCGAACAATTTGGGAACCTGGCCGATGATGATGGTCAGCGCGAGGCCGATGATGAAGCCCTTGAGCACGGGCTCGGACATGAAGTTGGCGAGGAACCCGAAGCGCAGCACCCAAGCGACGATGGCCAGCGCGCCGGTGACGATGGCCAGCACGCTCGTGAAGGCGAGGACGTCGTCGGGACCGCCAGTGGTGACGTCGGCGACGGCGGCCGCCGACAGCGCGGCGGTTGCCGACATCGGGCCGACGATGAGGTGGCGGGAGCTCCCGAAGGCGGCGTACAGGATCAACGTGGGCGGGGCGGCGTAGAGACCAACGACCGGTGAGACCCCGGCGATCGTCGCGTAGGCCAGCGCCTCGGGCACGAGCACGGCCCACACCGTCAGCCCGGCGATGAGGTCGCCGCGCCACCACGAGCGGTCGTGGCCGGCCAGCGATCGGAACACGGGCGGGCGTCGTCGAGGTCGGACGACAGCGGGTGCCGTCATCCGACGGAACGTAGCTGGGGAGCGTGTCGCGGCGACGGCGATGGGGACGGTCGCCGACTCGCCGACGCCTGTCGGTTACGGTCACCCCCGCCCGCCGTTCGACCGAGAAGGGGTGCTCGTGGGCCAAGCGATCGGTGACATCCTCCCGTCGGCCGTCGGTGTGGCCTTGAGCCCGTTGCCCATCATCGCCGTGATCCTGATGCTGGGCACGCCGAGGGCACGGACGAACGGCCCGGCCTTCGCCGCCGGTTGGGTCGTCGGGCTGGTCGTCGTCAGCGTCATCGTGCTGCTCGTCGCCAGTGGCGCCGACGACCCCGACTCCGGTGCGTCGACATCGGTCGACGTGATCAAGCTCCTGCTCGGCGTGCTGTTCCTGTTCCTCGCGCTGAAGCAGTGGCAGGGCCGCCCGCAGCCCGGAGTGACGCCGACGATGCCCAAGTGGATGGCCGCCATCGATTCGTTCACGCCCGGGAAGTCGTTCGGGTTCGGCGCCGCGTTGTCCGCCGTCAACCCCAAGAACCTCGCCCTGACGCTGGCGGCCGCCGCCTCGATCGCCCAGGCCGGGCTCGACGGCGGCGAGAGCGCGATCGCCGTGGCCGTGTTCGTCGTCCTCGGCTCCCTCACGGTCGCCGGGCCGGTCGTGTTCACATGTTCGCCGGCAGCAAGGCGGCCGGCCCGCTGGCATCCATCAAGGACTTCATGTCCGGGCACAACGGGGTGATCATGATGGTCGTCCTGCTCGTGCTCGGCGCCAAGCTCATCGGCAACGGCATCGCCGGCCTGAGCGACTGATCAGGCGCCAGCCGCTAACGTCGCCCCCGGCACGAGAGGAGGTCGCCGTGGCTGTCGACACGTTCATGGTGTTTGTCGGGGTCTACGCCAATCAGGAGGACGCCGAGGCGGACTACCAAGCGGTCAAGGACCTGCATGTCGAGGCCGGGCTGATGGACGCCTACGACGCAGCCGTCATCGCCCGGCGCGACGACGGCAAGGTGAAGATCACGAAGAAGCACGAGACGCCGACGCGGGTCGGTGGCGTGCTCGGCGGCGGTGTCGGTCTGGCCACCGGGCTCGTCATCGCCCTCTTCCCGTTCGCCGCCATCGGGGGCGGCCTGTTGCTCGGTGCGACCGCCGGCGGTGCGCTGCTCGGCGCCGTCGCCGGGCATGCCGCGATGGGGATGAGCCGCCACGACCTGAAGGAGCTCGGCGAGCAGCTCGATGCCGGTCAGGCCGGCCTCATCGTCGTCGGGGTCGAAGACGTCGGGGCGAGGATCGAGGACTCCATGAAGAAGGCCGAGAAGCTGGAGAAGAAGCAGCTCAAGGCCGACAACGCGGCCATCGAGGCGGACGCCGCCTCGACCGAGTCCTGACCTAGCCGGTCGCGCTACTGGACGGCGAGTGCCTTCGCCTTGGCCTGCTCGTACTCGGTGTCGCTGAGCACGCCCTGGTCCCGCAGGCGAGCCAGCTTCTCGACCTCGTCGGCCGTGCTGGTGCCGCCCGCCGTGCCGGCGGCCTGCTGCACGTAGCCACGGAACGCTTCCTCACGGGCGCGGGCGTCCTCGGCAGCGTGCTGGCCCATCTTCCCGCCGCGGGCGATGAGATAGACGAACACGCCGAGGAAGGGGAAGATGATGATGCCGATGACCCACAGCGCCTTCGCCCACCCGGACATGTCGTGGCTGCGGAAGAGATCGCTGATCACGGCGATCAGCAACCAGATCCAGATGAAGAACATGAAGAACCAGAGGATCGACCAGAAGACGTCGTCGGTCCTCCAGGTATCGGCGGCCAGCACGGACATGAGCAGCTCCCTTCACGTGGGCGACATCCAGGCACGGACGCCTGCGCGATACGTAGCACACCGGAGTCACCTCCGCAGGTGATGGCCGTCGCTACGACGGTGGCGCGGTGCGTTCCTGGTTGTGGTCGGCGAGCGCCTGCGTGGCGGCGGCGTGGGCGACCGTGTACTGGCTGGCCGTCTGCTGGGCCGTCCACAGCGCGGCCTGTTCGGCGGCGTAGCGCTGGGCGGCGGCCTGCTGCGCAACGGCGTCCGCCGTCGCCCTCGCTTCGGCGATGGCGCGGCGCTGGCGCATCATCTGGGTGCGCAACCAGTGCAGGAGCAGGTCGAAGGCGAAGGCGATGAGGAAGTAGAAGGCGGCGGCCGTCAGCAGCGAGAGGTCGAGTACCGACGTGTCGCTGAGCACACGGTCAGGGAACAGACCCCGGAACGGACCCATCAGGGTCTCCGCGCTCCGGTAGATCCACTCGGCGAACCCGGCGTCCGGGTTGGCGCCGAACAACCGCAGGAAGAAGGCGATCGTCAGGACGATGGCCTGCAGGAGCACGATGACGTAGAAGATCCAGACGACGACCTTGCTGATCGAGATGATCGCCGGGAGCGGCGACTCCTCGGCCTGTTGAGCCCGCCGTTCGTACTCGGCGGCCTGCGTGTCGAGCGGCGTCGTCGTGCTCACGACACCACTCTCGCGCACGCTCGTCAGTCGAGGTCGAAGATCCGTCGGACGAGCCCCGAGTGGCGCGGGATCAGGCGCAGCAGGGGGAGGGCGAAGACGAAGTGCGAGATGCTGCCGAAGCGCTCGTGGATCACGGCATCCAGCGCCAGCGCGGCGACGAAGGCCCGGCCGATGAAGAAGAACCACCCGAGCGTCACGACGGTCGTGCCGATGGCGCCGTACAGCGCTGACGCACGGCCGAACCGGTCCGGCAGGTACAGCTGGCTGATCGCCTGCATGACGGCCAACGTGGCGCCCATCAACACGGCGCCCGGGAGCAGGGCGCCCGGATCGTTCGTCCCCCGGGGGAGCATGGCGTGGAGGATCATCCAGGCGACGACGTAGAGGGCGAAGGCGGCGAGGAACGAGATGCTGGCCACGCCGACGCCGAGCTCGGCGCGGACACGGTTGACGATGAGCGCGATCAGCCCGATGCTGACGATCAACCCCATGATCCCACCGACCACCTTCGGCGATGCCTTGGTCTGCACCGGTAGGCGCCACGCCAAGCAGCTGGCCGAGACGAGCACCTTGCTGAGCGCCCGTCCTGTCGTCACGATTCCGAGCAGGCCGACGCCGATGGCGATCCAGCGGGTGCTGTTCGGTTGGTTCAGCGCGCTGTTGATCTGGGTGGCGAGGCTGCCCGTGATGCCGGTGCCTTCGCGCACGTCGTCGCTATCGACCCAGTTGGCGACGAACCCCAGGATGCCGACGAAGAAGAGCAGCAGCGGCACGAAGAACAGGAAGAGGCGGAAGGCGACGGCACTGCCGACCACGGTGCCGGCCGACTCGCGGTCCCGGCGATAGAAGCGGACCGCCACGTCGACCATCGGTCGGTCCTGGTGCTTCTCGAGGAGACGGGCCGCTCTCGCCTGCTCCGTGGTCATCCGTTGCTTGCTCCTGGCCACGAGCGCCTGCCATCCCGCGACTTCGCTGGTCTCATCGTCGAGCGGCGGGTCCGGCTCGTTCACTCCGCGGTCCAGCGGTACGTCGTCCACCCGGCGCCGTCCGGCCGGGCGCCGAGCGACTCGTAGAAGTCGATGGCCGACTGGTTCCAGTCGAGGACGCTCCACTCGATCCGCCCGTCCGTCAGGGTGCGCAGGTGCTCGAGCAGTGCCCGTCCGACGCCGGCTCCCCGCTGCTCCTCGTCGACGTAGAGGTCCTCCAACCAGATGCCCGGGCGGCCGAGGAACGTGGAGAACGTGCGGAACCAGAGCGCCATCCCGACGACCCGGCCCTCGATCTCGGCGAGCAGGACGGAGGCCGCCGGATCGTCGCCGAACAGGTGCCGCTCGACCTCCTCTGGATCGAAGGCCACGTGCTCGCTCATCCGCTCGTACTCGGCGAGGCCGCGGATCATCCGCAGGATGGCGTCGAGATCAGTGCGCTCGGCGGCGCGGACCCTCACCTTCACAGCTCGTGACGGTAGCGACGGCGGCGGTTAGGTTCTGCCGATGCTCAAGGTCACCGTCCTGTACCCCGCCACCGACGGCAGCACGTTCGATGTCGACTACTACCGCACGAAGCACGCCGAGATCGTCCATCGGGTGCTCAAGCCGGAGCGCTTCGACATCGATCGGGGTCGGGACGGCCAGCCGTTCCACGCCTTGGGCCACCTGTACTACGCCGTCGTCCGAGGCGATGAAGGCAGGGATGGGCAGCCCCGATGCGGGCGAGGCGATGGCCGACATCCCGAACTTCTACAGCGGCACACCGCAGATCCAGATCTCCGAGACGCTCGACTGACGCGACGGTCGGCGTCGCCCCGACCGAGTGTCGGATGTCGATTTTCCGCACCTCCAGCACTCGGATGCCCTCCACTACTCGGATCACGGGCTGATGATGAAGCCCTCGTAGTCCTTGGCCGCGACGGTGTCGCAGATCTCGCGGTACACGCCGACCCCTCCGATGTACGGCATGAACACACGGGGCTTGCCGGGGACGTTGGCTCCCATGTACCAGGAGTTGGCCTGCGGCATCAGCGTCATCGATGCGACCTCGTTGACGTGCGCCACCCATCCGTCCTCCGCCGCAACGGTGGCCTCGATCGTCGCCGCCCCCTGCTCGCGCATGGCGTCCAGGCAGTCGGCGATCCAATCCACGTGCTGCTCGATGGAGACCATCATGTTGGACAGCACGGACGGGCTGCCGGGCCCGGTGATCATGAAGAGGTTGGGGAACCCCGCCGTCTGCAGACCGAGGTACGTCCGTGGCCCAGCCGCCCACTTGTCGCGCAGCGACTGGCCGTCCCGGCCGACGATGTCGACACCGAGGATCGGCCCGGTCATGGCATCGAAGCCCGTGGCGAACACGATGGCGTCGAGCTCGTACTCGGACTCGGACGTGCGGATCCCGGACGGCGTGATCTCGACGATCGGCGTCGCTCGCAGGTCGACCAGCGTCACGTCGTCGCGGTTGAACGTGGCGTAGTAGTTGGTGTCGAGGCACGGTCGCTTGGTGCCGAACGGGTGGTTGCGCGGTGACAGCGCCTCGGCGACGTCCGGGTCGTCGACGATCTCCCGGATGCGCGTCCGCACGTACTCGGCGACCGTCTCGTTGGCTGCCGGGTCGAGCAGCACATCGGCGTAGGTCCGCGTCAGCCCGAACAGGGAGCCCTCCTCCCAGCCCCGCCGGAAGGCCTCGGCCCGCGCCTCCGGGGCGGCCTCCACGGCGAGGTTCTCGGGGACGACGAGCGGCACGCCGACGCCCGACCGCTTGGCCTCGTCCCGGTGCTGGCGATAGCGCTCCTTCATGGCCCGGACGAAGGCGGGGTCGAGCGAGGCGTTCCTGGCCGGCATCGAGAAGTTCGGCGTGCGCTGGAACACCGTGAGATGAGCAGCCTGCTCGGCGATCAGCGGGATCGACTGGATGCCGGAGGAGCCGGTGCCGATCACCGCGACGCGTTGACCAGTGAAGTCGACGCCATCGTGGGGCCACCGCCCGGTGTGATACGTCGGGCCGGCGAACGAGTCCACACCGTCGACCTCAGGCTGCTTGGCCGCCGACAGGCACCCGACGGCCATCACGATGAACCGCGCCGAGACGGTGTCGCCTCGATCCGTGGCGACGACCCAGCGGTCCGCCGCTTCGTCGAACACGGCGCCCGTGACGCGGGTGTCGAACTGGATGGCGGACCGCAGATCGAAGCGGTCGGCGACGTGGTTGACGTAGGAGAGGATCTCCGGCTGCGTGGAGTACCGCTCGGTCCACTCCCACTCCTGCTCCAGCGCGGGGTCGAACGAGTACGAGTAGTCCATGCTCTCGATGTCGCACCGCGCGCCGGGGTAGCGGTTCCAGTACCACGTGCCGCCGACGTCGCTCCCGGCCTCGAAGACCGTGGCCGTGAGGCCGAGCTGGCGCAACCGGTGCAGCATGTAGAGCCCGGAGAACCCGGCGCCGACGACGACGACGTCCACCTTCATGCCGATGCCCCGACCTCGGTCTTGATGGCGTCGGCGATGTCGGCGATCGCCGCCTCGTGGCCGGGCAGCATCAGGATGGTGAAGAAGGCGTGCATCTGCCCGTCGTGGACGTGGACGCGGACCGGGACGCCGGCGGCGGCCAGGGCAGCGGCGTAGGCCTGGCCCTCGTCCCGCAGCACGTCGTACTCGGCGAGGATGACTACCGCGGGCGGCAGGCCCGACAGGTCGGCGGCCTGCAGCGGCGAGGCGTCCGGCTCGCGCCGGCGGGCCACGTCGGGCAGGTAGTGGTCCCAGAACCAGATCATGCTCTCGCGTTGCAGCAACAGCTGGTGCTCCTCGGCGGTGTAGCAGGGGGTGTCGAGGTCGGCGTCCGCGACCGGGTAGACGAGGACCTGCATGGCGATCGGCGGGCCGCCGCGATCGCGGCTGTGGCGGGCCACGACGGTGGCCAGGTTGCCGCCGGCCGAGTCACCGCCGACGATGATCGGGACGTCGCCGGCGATGGCCACGCGGTGCTCGGCGACCCAGTGCAGCGCGGCGTCGGCGTCCTCGACGGCCGCCGGGTACGGGTGCTCCGGGGCCAGCCGGTAGTCGACGAGCACGACGGTGCAGTCAGTGGCAACGGCGAGTCGACGTCCGAGCGTGTCGAACCCGTCGCAGCCAGCGCCGAGGACCCAGCCGCCGCCGTGGTAGTACACGAACACGCCGCGCACGTCACCCTCGGGCACCAGAACGCGGACGGTGAACTGGTCACCGTCGGCGGTTGGCACGACGTGGTCCTCCACCCTCCGCATCTCAGGACCGGGCCCGTAGAGCTCGACCATCGCTGCGGACAGTTCCCGCGCTTCCTGCGGCGTGCATTCGGTGAGCGGCTTGATGCCCTGCGCGGCGAGCTCGGCCAGGAACGCCGCGTTTGCCTCGTTGAGTGGCATGGGACCCCCTTCGTCGAGCCGCGACGTTACGTCGGCGCGATGATCTCGCGATGATCGACCACGTCTCCATCCAGTGCGCCGACCTGCAAGCGAGCACCGCCTTCTACGACGCCGTGCTGGCGCCCCTCGGTGGGAAGCGGATCATGGACTTCGGCGAGGTGATCGGCTACGGCACCGACTTCCCGTGCTTCTGGCTCGGTCCGCAGACCACCGGCGCGGGCTTCCGGGAGTCGCACCTGGCGTTCCGGGCACCCGATCGCGAGGCGGTGCAGGCGTTCGTCGACGCCGCTGTGGCCCAAAGCAGCGAGGTCCTCCACGCACCGGCGGAGCACCCCGAGTACCACCCCAGATACTTCGGCGGGTTCGTGCGGGACCCTGACGGCAACAACGTCGAAGCGGTCCACCACGGCTTCTGACATTTCCGCCGGCGCTCCGGGCGGTACCGTCCGGACGATGTTCGTGCTGGCGATGGAGGTCGACATGCGGATCGTCGACGCCCACTCGTTGAAGGACAAGCGGCAGGTCGTCAAGTCGATCGTCGAGACGGCCCGCCGGCGCTTCGGCATCTCGGCCGCCGAGGTCGGCAGCCAGGACGCGTGGCAACGGGCCCGGCTCGGATTCGCCGTCGTGGCATCGAGCGCCCACCAGGCCCAGCTGGTGCTCGACGACGTCGACCGCTACGTCTGGGCCCAACCCGGCGTCGAGATCCTCCACGCCGAGCGGGTGTGGCTCGAATGAACCAACCCGCCCGACGATCGGTTTTGAACCCCGGTCAAGGTCACCGATGACACCGAGATCTTCCAGAGAACGGCGACGGGGCCGGACGGCGCGTGTTCCGCGACTTCACGTCGCTCGACAGCTACGGCGTGGTGCTGCTGATGATCGTCGCCACCTACGTAGTCGCCGTGACCCTGACCGAGCCGTGGGGGGTCTCCATCGTCATCGTCGTGCAGATCGTCACGGTGTGGGTGACGCTGCACACGTCGAAAGCGCGCCGCGGCTTGCGCCTTGTCGCCACCTTCTCGCTCATCCTGGCCATGATCGCCGCCGCCGCCAACCTCGTCGACCCGACCGACGACACCCTCGTGCCCTACGTCTTCCTCTGCGCCAGCCTGCTGTACGTCGTGGCCCCGTTCTCGATCATCCGCCACATCGTGTTCCGCCGCGTCGTCGACCTCCAGACACTGTTCGGCGCGCTGGCCGCCTACCTGCTGTTCGGGATGGCCTTCGCCTTCTGCTACCGCTTCGTCGGCGCGGTCCAGGGTGGCCCGTTCTTCGGCGACGCAGGCGACGGCACGGTGTCCGACGACCTGTTCTTCAGCTTCGTCACCTTGACCACGACCGGCTACGGCAACCTCGTCCCCGCCGGCAACCCCGGCCAGACGCTGGCCGTGCTGGAGGCGCTCCTGGGTCAGCTGTTCCTCGTCACCGCCGTCGCCAAGGTCGTCAACGTGTGGCAACCACGACGGCCCGCGCTCAAGACGGACTCCGACGACTGACATCCGGAAGTGGAGCTATCACCACCCTCGCGGACGCTGCGCATCGGCTTCCACGGCGCCGGGTTCATCAGCGTCGCCCACCGCTGGTTGCTCGAACACAGCGGCGTACCCCACGAGCTGGTTGCCATCCACGACCCTGACGCCACTCGGTCAGCGGCGTTCGCCGCCGCCACCGGAGCGGCAGCGGTCGACGAGGCCGATCTTCCCGAGATGGTCGACGCCGTGTTCGTCTGTGCCTGGACGTCGGAGCACGCCCGGCTCGTGGCGGGTGCGGCGGCCGCCCGTCGTGCCGTGTTCTGCGAGAAGCCGCTGGCGATGGACGCCGAGCAGAGCGACGGGATGATCGCCACCGTCGACGAAGCCGGGGTCGTCAACCAGGTCGGGCTGATCCTGCGCTTCCTCCCGGCCTACTGGCTGGCCAAGCGGCTGCTGGCCGACGAGCGGGCCGGCCGCGTCATGTCCGCCAACCTGTGCGACGACCAGTTCCTGCCGATCCAGGGACGATACGAATCGACGTGGCGGGTCGACCCGGCGCGGGCCGGTCGCGGCGCGCTGCTCGAACACTCGATCCACGACGTCGACGTGCTGCGCTGGCTGTGCGGACCCGTGGCGGCGGTCAGTGCGATGTCCAGGGAGGTGCGCGGGCGACCGAGGATCGATGACGTGACCGTGGCCTGGCTCGATTTCGCCAACGGCGCCTTGGGCACGTTGACGACGGTCTGGCACGACATGCTGGAGCGTCCCAACATGCGCCGCCTCGACGTGGTCTGCGAACGGCTGCACCTCGCGGTCGAGGGCGACTCCGACGCAGTGTTGCGATGGCGGTTCGCCGGCGAGGACGAGCACGTCGTGTCCGGCGCCGCGCTGGCCGACGCCGCCCGAGCGGCCGGCGGGGACGAGGCCGGCCCGTTGGTGCCGTTCGGCGCTGGCCACGCCTTCAACCCGCTGACGCGGTTCCTCGAGGCCGCCCGCGACGGCGGAGCGTCCCCACTCCCCTTCGGCGAGGCGGCTGCGGCCCACCACCTCGTCGACGCCATGTACGTCTCCGCCGATGAGGGTGGCCGCGTCGTCTCGGAGCCGGAGGGATGACCGTCTTCGTCGCCCTGCTGCGGGGCATCAACGTCGGCGGCGCCGGCAAGCTGGCGATGACCGACCTGCGGCGGGTCGCCGAGGGGTGCGGGTTCACCGATGTGCGCACGTACGTGCAGAGCGGCAACGTCGTGTTCCGCAGCGGCGACTCGGCGGCCAAGGCTGCCAGGGCGCTGCGATCGGCGTTGGCGACGGAGGTGTCGATGGACGCGGCGATGGCCATCCGGACCGCCGCCCAGCTGGCCGCCGTCGTCGAGCGCTGCCCGTTCGACGACACCGCCAACGTCCACGTGACATTTCTCGTGGAGGGAGCCAAGCACGCCGACGCCGGACGTCGACGCCGAGCAGTTCGCCCCCGAGCGGTTCGCCGTCGGCCGTCGCGAGGTCTACCTGTACCTGCCCAACGGCATCGGACGCAGCAAGATGGCGGCGGCGCTCAGCCGAGGTGGGGCGGCCGCCAACGGGACGACCCGCAACTGGCGCACGGTGACCACCCTCCTCGAGATGGCCCGGGCAACGGGCTGAGTCAGAGGACGGCAGCGCGCCGGGAGGACACCACGCCGGTGTCGAAGCCGGCGAGGTGCAGGCCGCCGTGGAAGCGGGCGTGCTCGATCTTGAGGCAGCGGTCCTGGACGACGTCGAGCCCGGCACCGCGGGCGATCGTCGCCGCGTCCTCGCACCGCAGCCCGAGCTGGAACCACAGGGTCTCCACGCCGCCGACTTCGACGACCTCGCGGGCGACAGCCGGCAGATCCTCCCGCCGCCGGAACACGTCGACGAGGTCCGGAGCCGCCGGCAGCTCGGCCAGCGATCGGTGGACCGGGCGCCCGAACACCTCGCCGCCCTTCGGGTTGACGAACCACACCTCGTCGAACGAGCAGCTCGACGACAGCAGGTACGTGGCCACGAAGTAGCTGGCCCGGCTGGGGTCGACGGACATCCCGAGGATGGCGACGGTGCGCGTCCGCTGCAGGATGTCGAGCCGCTGGCGGGCCGACGGGTCACTCATGCTTGACGGCCGCGGCGAGGGCCTGGTCGAGGTCCCAGCAGATGTCGTCCGCGTCCTCGAGCCCGACCGAGATGCGCACGAGGTCGGCGCCGACCCCGCCGGCGGCCAGCGCCTCGTCGTCGAGCTGTTGGTGGGTGGTCGACGCCGGGTGGATCACGAGCGTGCGCACGTCGCCGATGTTGGCGAGGTGGCTGCACAGCTCGACCGACTCGACGAACCGCCGGCCGGCGTCACGTCCGCCGACGACGCCGAAGGACACGATGGCGCCGGGACCGAGCGGCAGGTAGCGCAGGGCCCGCTCGTGGTCGGGGTGGTCGGGCGTGCCAGGCCAGCAGACCCACGCCACGGCCGGGTGCTGCTGCAGGAACTCGACCACGGCTCGGGTGTTGGCCACGTGGGCGTCCATCCGTTGCGGCAGCGTCTCGACACCCTGCAGGAGGAGGAAGGCGTTGAACGGCGACAGTGCCGGACCGACGTCACGCAGCTGCTCGGCGCGCAGGCGGGTGAGGAAGCCGTATTCGCCGAAGTTGCCCCACCAGGTCAGCCCGCCGTAGGAGGCGACCGGTTCGATCATCGCCGGGAAGTTGCCGTTGCCCCAGTCGAAGCGGCCGGACTCGACGATCACCCCGCCGAGCGACGTCCCGTGGCCGCCGAGGAACTTGGTCGCCGAGTGCAGGACGATGTCGGCGCCCCACTCCATCGGGCGGCACAGGTACGGCGTGGCCGTGGTCGAGTCGACGATGAGGGGGATGCCGGCCTCGTGGGCCACAGCGGCGAGGCCCTCGAGGTCGGCGACCGCACCGGACGGATTGGCGATCAGCTCGGTGTAGATCGCCTTCGTCTCGGGGCGGATGGCGGCGGCGAAGGTCGCCGGGGCCGTGCCGCCGACGAACGTGGTCTCGATGCCGAACCGGCGCAGCGTCACGTCGAGCAGCGTGCGGGTCCCTCCGTACAGCTGGGCCGACGACACGAGGTGGTCGCCGGACCGGCAGAGGGCGGCCAGCGTCAGGAACTCGGCCGACTGCCCACTCGCCGCGGCGACCGCGCCGATGCCGCCCTCGAGGCTGGCGATGCGCTCCTCGAAGACGGCGACGGTCGGGTTGGAGATGCGCGAGTAGATGGTCCCGAACTTCTGCAGCGCGAACAGATCGGCGGCATCGGCGGCGTCCTCGAAGACGAAGCTCGTGCTCTGCACGATCGGCACCGCCCGCGCCCCGGTGATCGGGTCCGGCCGGGCCCCGGCATGGACGGCCCGAGTCCGGAAGCCCCACGATCGATCGCGCATGGGCCCATCATGGCGCGGCCGCCGCCACGGGCCACGGCCGTGCGGTGAGCGGACGCGCTGCGGACTCAGCGGCGGTACGGGCGCAGGCCGTCGGCAGGGACGGTGCCGAGACGGCCGGCGTTGAAGTCGTCGACGGCTTGCACCAGCTCGGCCCGCGTGTTCATCACGAACGGGCCGTAGGCGGCCACCGGCTCACCGATCGGACGCCCGCCGAGCAGCAGGACCTCGAGCGGCGAGTTGCTCCGCGGATCGGGACCGTCGATCGTGACGGAGTCGCCGGAGCCGAACACGGTCAGCTGACCGCTCCCGACTGGACGACGCTCGATGCCGACCGAGCCCGTCCCGGCGAGCACGTAGGCCAGGGCGTTGAAGTCGCTCGGCCACGGCAGCGTCAACCGGGCGCCAGGCGGCGATCGTCGCATGGGCGACGACGATCGGCGTGTGCGTCGAACCCGGCCCACGGTGACCGGCGACCTCGCCGGCGATGAGGCGCACGAGGGCGCCACCGTCCGGCGACGACAGCAGTGTCACGAGGTCGGCGTCGAGGTTCTGGTACCGCGGCGCGGTCATCTTGTCCTCCGCCGGCAGGTTGACCCACAGCTGGATGCCGTGGAACAGCCCGCCGCTGACGACCAGCTCCTCGGGCGGCGTCTCGATGTGCAGGATGCCTGACCCGGCGGTCATCCACTGGGTGCCGCCGTTGGCGATCTCGCCGCCACCGCCGTGCGAGTCCTGGTGCAGGAACGTCCCGTCCATGATGTACGTCACCGTCTCGAAACCCGCGGTGGGGATGCCAGTCGGTGCCCTTGGGCTCGTACGGCGCGTAGTCGACCTCGCCCATCTGGTCCATGTGGATGAACGGATCGAGGTCGCGGAGGTCGACGCCGGCGAACGCCCGGCGCACGGGGAAGCCCTCACCCTCGACGCCCTGCGGCGCGGTCGTGACGGAGACGACGGCCCGGTCGCGAGCGTCTGGAGCCGGGACGGGGATGCGGGGCAATGTGGTCGTGTCGGCCGTGACGGCAGGCATCGGTTCCTCCTGAGATTCTTGCGTTCGCAAGTATAACCGCTCGCGTCGTCCCTCTATTCCAGGCACTGCGGCGGCGAAAACTGCAAGCGCCGAGGGCCATGGCGCTCATGAAGCGCATGAGTATCCGCCGACCACGCAAGCACTGAGGTGGGACAATGCGCGATGGTGGACGGTCGGTCCGACGCCGAGTTGGTGGCGGCGTACCTCGGCGGGGAGCGCGACGCGCTGGCGGGGATCTACGACCGCTACGCCGACCGTCTTGTACGACACGGCGTCGGCCATGCTGCGCGACCCGCACGAGGCCGCCGACGCCACCCAGGACGTGTTCCTCACGGCGACGGAGAAGCTGGGTCAGCTGCGCGACACCACCCGGCTCAAGCCGTGGCTGTTCGCCATCCTGCGCCACGAGGTGTTCCGGCGATCGAAGCGGCGGCAGCGTGTGCGACCCGTCGATCTCTCGACGGCAGCTGAGGTGATCGCCCCGGACGATCCGGCCGCCGAAGGCGCCACGGCCGTCTACGAGGAGCTGGCCCGATCGGTGCGCGACGCGGCGGCGGGGCTCGACACCCGCGACCAGCTGGTGCTCGAGTTGACCGCCCGGCAAGGCCTGTCGGGGGACGAGCTCGCCGACGCCCTCGGCGTCGGCCTCGACCACAGCCATGTGCTGGTGCACCGCATGCGCGACCGCGTCGAGCGCAGCCTCGGCGCACTGGCCGTGGCCCGCACCGGGCGACGCGACTGCGCCGAGCTGGACCGGCTGCTCGCCGATTGGGACGGCGGGCTGACGCGTCCTGCTGCGCAAGCGCATCGCTCGACACATCGAGGGCTGTGACATCTGCAGCCGCACGAAGCAGCGCTACGGCGCCTTCGCCCTGATCGCTGCCGCGCCGGCCCTCGCCGCACCCCCGGAGCTGCGGCCACGGGTGCTGGAGCGGGCGGCCGTCCCGAGGGGCGGGCGACGCTGGCCGGTGGTGGCGGCCACGGTCGTCGCGGCCACCCTGCTCGCCGTCGGGGCCGGCGTCGGCCTGGCCGTCGTCACCGGCGGCGAGGACGCGGCCGCACCGGCGCCCTCCCTCACCGTCGCCGCGTCGACGGCGCCGGCGACGACGGTCTCGACGACTCCCCCACCGACGAGCACGCCTGCCACGCCGACCACCGTCGCCGCCGCCACGACGATCGCCACCACCGCGCCACCGACCGAACCCGCCGCCGGCCGCCTGGAGCTGTCGGACGGCGTGATCGACCTCGGCGCCACCGAGTCGACCGGTGACCTCGTGCTGGCCAACCGGGGCGGCTCCACGATCTCCTGGGCGCTCGCCGGCGACAGCGTGTTCGCGTGGTCCGACGTGGCGGGCCAGCTCGAGCCCGGCGAGGCGATCGAGCTGACCGTGTCGATCGACCGCGCCAACCTGCCAGAGGGCGACGTCGACGGGCTCGCCACCATCGAGAGTGACGGACGTGGGGCGGCGGTCGAGCTGCGCGCCCGTGTCGAGCGGGCACCGACCGTCGACATCGTGCGGGCACCGAGGTCGGTGCCGTGCCGGACCAGTGTCCCACCGATCGTCGCCGCCACGGTCGACGACGACAGCGACGTCGACGAAGTGGTGCTCAGCTGGTCCGGCCCCGGCGACGGCGGTGAGACGAGCATGGACACCGACGGCTCCGGCGCCTGGGCCGGGCGCCTGACCATCGAGCCTGTCGCCGGCACGCTGGGACGTCACGGTGACGGCGACGGACGTCCGCCGTCGGCAACGTCGGGATCGTCTGCTGGGGACTGGCGCCAGGTTCGTGCACCGGGCTGCTGCGCCCCACCGGTGAGCCCTCCGGTACCGAAGCCTCGACGCGACGTCGTAGAGTCGGCGTTCATGACGACCAGCGCCGACGTGAGAGACGCCTTCACCGATCTGATGGCGAAGTGCATGAACCTCAGCCACCGCACGCATGCTGGCCCTCTCCGGCGGCCGGCTGGGCCGGAGCTTCGGCGGCATGCACACCGTCGAGTTGCACACGACAGGCCGCACGAGCGGCCTGCCGCGGGCGACGATGCTGACGGCGCCGATCGTCGAGGACGACCGCGTCGTGCTGGTGGCGTCCAAGGGCGGCGACGATCGCCATCCCGACTGGTACCGCAACCTCGTCGCCGCGCCCGAGGTCGAGTTGACGATCGATGGGGTGCGCACGCCATGGCGGGCGCGGACCGCTTCGGCCAGCGAGAAGGCCGAGCTGTGGCCCCGCATCGTCGCCGCCTACCCCGGCTACGGGGCTACCAGCGGCGGACGACGCGCGAGATCCCGGTCGTCATCTGCGAGCGGCGGTAGCGGGGACGCCCCGTCAGGACGAGGCGGGCAGGTTCACGACGAACCTGGCGCCGCTGGTTCCGTCGCCGTCGACGGTGATCGTCCCGGCGTGGCGAACGACGAGGTCTCGGGCGATGGCCAGCCCGAGGCCGGCTCGGCCGGGACCCCCGGAGCGGGCGTCGTCCAGGCGGGTGAACCGTTCGAAGATCTCGTCCCGCCGCTCGGGTGGGACGCCGGGACCGTCGTCGCTGACGATCAGCACGGCGTGCCCGTCGCGCTCGGCCAACTCGACCCGCACGGTGCGGGTGGCGTGGCGCACGGCGTTGTCGAGGAGGTTGCCGACGATCCTCCGCAGCTGGTCGGCATGCCCACGCACCTGGGCGCCGGAGACGGCGCTGGTGTCGATGGTGACACGCCGATGTTCGCCGGGCCCGCACCTCCTCCATCACGACGTCGTCGAGGTCGACCGGATCCCGCGCGACGGCGAGCGCGCCGGCGTCCCCACGCGCCAGCAGCAGCAGGTCCTCGATCATCCGTTGTTGGGCCTCGATCTCCTCGAGCAGGCTGGCGGGCGTCGCCGTGCCGACCTCCAGCTCGCTGCGCATGCGAGTCAGCGGCGTGCGCAGCTCGTGCGAGGCGTCGGCGACGAACTGCTGCTGTCGCCGGCTGGCGCGGTCGAGCCGGTCGAGCATCCCGTTCATCGTCGCAGCCAGCCGGGCGATCTCGTCGTCGCCTGGTGGCTGGGGCACGCGCTGGTCGAGCTGGCGCAGCCCGATCCCGGCGACCTGCGAACGGATCTCCTCGACCGGCCGCAAGGTCCGTCCGACGACCACCCACACCACCCCGGCCAAGGCGATGATGGCCAACGGCACGATCAGCGCCAACGAGCGGATCAGCGCATCGACGGCGTCGTCGACGTCCTCGAGCGGCGAGGCGACGAACACGGTGCCGCCCGATCCGTCCGGCGCCACGAACGCGCCGGGAGACGACTCGAGACCCGTCGCCGTCGGCGAAGCCGGGCGAAGAGGCCAGGACCGTCCCGTCGTCGGCGACGACGCGGGCGACGTAGTCGTCCTCCCCGAGCGGTCCGATCTCGCCGTTCTCGCCGGCGCTGAAGTCTCGCAGCCAGCGCGGTGGCATCACGCTGCAGGCTCTCATCCAGCTGCTCGACCAGGCTGGCCCGCTGGCGCACGACGAGGACCACGCTCGTGATCGCCAGCACGACGGCCACGGCAACGGTCGCCAGCAAGGTGACCCGGAACCGCACGGTCCCCCACCACTTCCGGTCAGCCGCCATCGGAATCCATCCGATAGCCCGCGCCCCGCACCGTCGTGATGTGGTTGGTGCCGAACGGCTGGTCGATCTTGCGGCGCAGCCGCCCGATGTACACCTCGACGATGTTCGGGTCGCCGTCGAAGTCGAACTCCCACACGCCGGCCAGGATCTCTCGCTTCGACAGCACCTGACCGGCTCGACGGCCGAGGAACGCCAGCACGTCGAACTCGCGGCTGGTCACGTCGATCTCCGTGTCGCCGGACCACAGGCGGCGGCCGACGGTGTCGACACGCAACGCGCCGATCATGACCGGAGCTGGATCGCGCCCCCCGGCTCGACGCAGGAGGGCGCGGATCCGGGCCACCAGGACGGGGAACGAGAACGGCTTGGTCAGGTAGTCGTCGGCGCCGGTGTCGAGCGCTTCGGCCTCGTCGAGCTCGCCGTCCTTCGCCGTCAGCATCAGGATGGGGGTCCAGTTGCCGGCCGCCCGCAGGTCGCCGCACACGAGGTAGCCGTTGCGCCCGGGCAGCATGATGTCGAGCACGATCAGGTCGTAGGCGCCCTCCGTGGCCATCCACAGACCGTCCTGGCCGTCCAGGGCGACATCCACGGTGAACCCCTCGGCTTCGAGCCCGCGAGCGAGAGCGGCGGCGATCTTGCGGTCGTCCTCGACGACGAGCAGCTTCACGGCGACCTCACATGTCGAGCAGCCCCGGCCACTGTCCACTCTCGCGCCTGAACGGACGCTGAACGCCGCGTTCAGGTCAGTGTCAGGTCGGATCGGGCATGCTGGGACCATGAAGCGACGCACCACGATCATCACGGCCGTCGCCGCGACGGCACTCGTCGCCGCCGGCGGATTCACGATTGCCCAGGCCAGCGGCTCCGACGACGACGGCGAGACGGAGACCCCCATCTCGGGCGACGACCTGGAGCGGGCCAGTGCTGCGGCGTTGGCCGAGACCGGCGGCGGCCGGGTCAGCGGGACCGAGGTCGGCGACGAGGAGAGCTACTACGAGGTCGAGGTCACCCTCAGCGACGGCTCACAGGTCGACGTCCAGCTGGACGAACAGTTCAACGTCGTCGGCGGCGAGGCGGACAGCGAGGACGAGGCCGGCGACAGCGACTGACACCGGGCGGCTACGGCGGATCGATCGGGAGGTGCCCTTCCAGACCGCTGAGGCGCAAGAGCCGCCGCACGCTGGTGCTGGGGGCCCGCAGGCGGAGCCCGCCGCGAGCGGCGCGGGCCCGATGGGCGGTGACCAGGGCGGACAGCACGACGACGTCGATGAACGTCACCCCGGCCATGTCGAGCGTGGTGATCGTCGTGTCGGCGAGGTGCTCCCGGAGCTCGTCGACGGTGGCGATGTCCAGCTCGCCATCGACGAACAGCACCTTGGACTGGCGGTCGAACGGGACACACTGCGGAGACATAGGTCGGGTTCCCAGATAACCACCCATTGGGGGCCTTGAACACACCCCAAGGGGTGGTTATCCTTCGTTCTTGTGGCCTCGCCCAGCCGTCCCATCACGCTGGCCTTGGTCGACGACTACGAGATCGTGCTGACCGGGCTCGCCCACATGTTCGATGGGTACCGCGATCGGGTGGTCGTCGCCGAGATCGACGCCAACAAGCCGATGATCGACGAGGTCGACATCGCGCTCGTATGACACGTTCGCCCAGCCGGAGTCCGATCATGACGAGATCGAGGTGCTGATCCGCAAGGGGCACGCCCGCCGGGTCGTGGTGTACACCTGGAACTTCCACCCGCGGCTGATCGACGAGCGCGATCGACAAGGGCGCCAGCGGTTACCTGGCCAAGACCTTGCCTGCCCGCGAGCTCGTCGACGCGTTGGAGTCGATCCACGCCGGCGACGTGATAGTCAGCCCGAAGCCCGGCAAGACCCACACGACGATCGGGCTCGATTGGCCGGGTCGCGCCGAAGGGCTGACCGATCGCGAGGCCGAGATCCTGGCACTGATCACCCAAGGGCGGAGCAACGCGGAGATCGCCGAGCTGACCTTCCTCGGCATCAACTCGATCAAGTCCTACATCCGCAGCACGTACCGCAAGATCGGCGTCGCCAGCCGCACCCAAGCCGTGCTCTGGGGCGTCGACCACGGCTTCAAGCCCGACCACCGGCGCATCGACCACTGGCGCGGCGGCCCCTGACTCGTGCCGGTCACGGACCGACGACACGACCCCCGGGCGCGGGGCGAGCAGGACCGTGACGACGGCAACGCCGAGTCCAAGGCCTACGGTCAGGTGGTGCCCGCCTCGCCGGTCGCCGATACGAAGGAGCCGTCCGCCCGATGGGATCGCGGGCGTGCCCTGCCAGTGCTCGTCGGGCTCGTGGTCGGCGCCGCTGTGGCGCGCCCCCTCGTCGCCGACTGGCTGGATGCTGAGGTCCTCCAGAGCTGGGCCACGATCTTCGTCGCCATTTGCGTCCAGGCCCTGCCCTTCCTCGTGCTCGGCGTCGTGGTGAGTGGCGCCATCGCGGCGTACGTCCCCCCGGCTGCATTGGCCAGGGCCCTGCCCGCCCGCCCCGTCCTCGCTGTGCCGGTGGCAGCGGTGGCCGGAGTGGCCCTACCGGGCTGTGAGTGCGGCTCGGTGCCGATCGCCGGGCGGCTCGTGGCCCGCGGTGTGGTGCCGGCCGCGGCGCTGACGTTCCTGCTGTCGGCGCCGGCAGTGAATCCGGTGGTGCTGGTCGCCACGGCCGTTGCCTTCCCCGGTCGACCCGAGATGGTGCTGGCGCGCTTCCTCGCCAGCCTGCTCGCCGCGTGCGTGGTCGGCTTCGTGTGGATCGTCAAGGGACGCGACGACTGGGTCGCCAAGGCCCGGCGCAACGAGCGCGAGGAGGGCTCCCGTTTCGGCACCTTGGTCGAGACCGCCGAACACGACTTCCTCCATGCCGGCGGCTTCCTCGTCATCGGTGCCGCCGCGGCCGCATCGCTGCAGACGTTGGTGCCCCGCTCGGTGCTCGACAGCGTCGCCGACCGCGGCGCGGTCTGCGTGTCCTGGCCCTGGCTGGCCTGGCCGTGGTCCTGGCCATCTGCTCGGAAGCCGACGCCTTCGTCGCCGCCAGCCTGACGCAGTTCTCGCTCACGGCCCGACTCGCCTTCATGGTCGTCGGCCCGATGGTCGACGTGAAGCTCGTCGCCCTCCAAGCCGGGACGTTCGGTCGCCGGTTCACGTCGTTCTTCGCGCCGCTCACCTTCTGCGTCGCCGTGGGCGCCGCGGTTCTCGTCGGCACGGTGCTCCTGTGAGCACCGACGCAGGCGCCACCCTCACCGCCGTGATCGGGCTGCTCCTCACCCGACTGGCCCTCGAAGGCACCTTCCGGCGCTACGTGCGCCCCGGGATGGGTCCGTGGCTCGCCGTCGCGGGCGTGCTCCTCGCCGTCCTCGGCGTCATCGTGCTGTGGCGCCACCGCCGCGGCGACCATGATCACAGCGCGCACGAGCACGGCGGCGAACGGGTGGCGTGGCTCCTCCTCGCCCCGGTGCTGGCGCTGTTGCTCGTCGCTCCGGGGGCTCTCGGCGCCTTCTCACTCGGCCGCACCGGGTCGGCGGTGACGGTGCGGAGCGGTGGCGGGGTGTTCGCTCAGCTCGAACCGCAAGCCGGGCCGCATGAGATGTCGTTGCTCGAATTCGACCAGCGTGCGTTCGAGGGCACCTCGGGCGCCAGCTTCAACGGCGCGACGGTGCGCCTGGTCGGCTTCGTGGCGCCGGCCGACGACGGCTTCCTCGTGGCCCGCTACTCGATCGCCTGCTGCGCCGCCGACGCCCTGGCGGCGACGGCGCACGTCGTGGGCTGGGACGGCCCGACGCCGGCCCGCGACACGTGGGTCGAGGCGGAGGGCACGTTCGAGCCAGGAGGCGAGCAGCACCCCCGGCTCGTCACCACATCGGTGACGCCGATCCCCGAACCCAACGACCCCTACGAGTGATCATCAGGACTGCCGCGAGATCCGGTTCACCGGCGGGTACGGCACCTCGCCGGGTAGGAACGAGTCGAAGTAGGCAACCAGCGCGTCGATGTCCTGGGCTCCACCAAGCAGCGTTGGTGCCCTGGTTGAACACCGTGAAGCCGTCGCCGCCAGCTGCGAGGAAGTTGTTCATCGTCGACGCGGTAGTCGGCGGCCGGATCGTGAGCAGCGACGCCGTTGAGCGTGATCCCGGAGACCTTG
Source organism: uncultured Acidimicrobiia bacterium (assembly GCA_963719775.1). GTDB lineage: Bacteria > Actinomycetota > Acidimicrobiia > Acidimicrobiales > Ilumatobacteraceae > JALZMG01. Next base: position 528,065 of record CAVRCY010000006.1, on the reverse strand, counting down.
TCGGCACAGGCGGGAGCGGCTGGCATCTGCGGACCCAGCTGAAGCCGGCCGAGATCTGCAGGATGCGCTGGGTGGTCTGGCCGCCGCAGCCGACGAACTGCTGCTCGAGGAGCAGGTGGATCTGCGCACCCGTCATCGTCTTGGTGACGAGGCTGTTGCCGAAGGGCTGGACGGTGAACGCCTCGCCGTAGGTGACCTCGCCCGGCTCCTCGGAACCTGATGGAGTGAAGAGGAAGCCGAACGTGGCGCCGCCGCGGATGCCGCCGGGGTTCATGAAGGCGATCTCGGCGCCGCCGAGGTTGGCGGGTTGCGTGGCGACGAGTTGGGCGTCGGCGATCACGTCACCCGATGGGATCTCGCCGAGCGGGTTGGCGGTGTTCAGGATGTCCTGGCCGACCTTGCCGATGACCTGGTTGGCGAGCGGCGCAACGGCGGTGACGTACTGCTGCACCACGTCGGCCACCTGCTGGTCCTTGGGGAGGTCGAGCAGCGGCACGTCGGCGGCGGAGGTCCTCGGGTTGCTCGAGTTGCGCACGATCGAGTTCTCCGCGCTGGCTGCAACGAGCTCGCCCGACTTGTCGTCGATGGTGAGCGTGATGTCGGTGAGGATGCGGCCGAAGGACGAGGCGCTGGTGATCAGGCGCGTGACGCCGTCGATGGTGATCGTGCACCGGTACTCGGCGTGGGTGTGGGCCGACACGATGACCTTGATGGCGGGGTCGAGCCGCGATCGCGATCTCGACGATGTCGCTGTTGGCCAGGTTCCCGGCGCACCCGTTCAGGGTGGCCGTTCCGGACTGGAAGCCGCCCTGGTGGATCACGAGGACGCTGGTGTTCACGCCTTGGCGCCGGAGTTCCTCCACCGCCAGGTTGGCGGCGTCGGCCTCGTCCTGGAAGGTGAGGCCGGCCACGCCCGTCGGGGTGACGATCGTCGGGGTTGCCTCGAGCACCTCACCGATGACCCCGATCGTGAACTTCTTGCCGCTGTCGCTCTTGATCCGCGTGGTGCCGACCGCGGGGAACAGTGTCTGTCCGTTGTCGTTGCGCACGACGTTGGCCGACAGGTACTGGAAGTCGGCGCCGGGGTAGGTGTTGGTGGTGCCGCCCCCAGCCAACGCATAGGGCGCCGCCGTGCAACCGACGTCGGCTCGGCACCCACCGTTCTGGATGCGGAGGAGCTCGGCCGAACCCTTGTCGAACTCGTGGTTGCCGACCGCGGCGAAGTCGGCGTTCATCAGGTTGGTGACGATGGTGGACGGTTCGCCGAAGAAGAGCCCGTCGACGAGCGGGCTGGCGCCGATGTTGTCGCCGGCGATGACGCTGATCTGCTTGTCGCCGTACAGCGCCTGCTTGTCGTGGACCGCCTTGGCCAACCAGGCGGCGCCGCCGGCGAACTGGCCGTAGATGTTGAGGCCGGCACCGGCCTCGAGGTTGCCGTGGAAGTCGTTCCACGCCAGGAGGTGCACGTCGGTGACGCGTTGCCGGGCTTGGCGGTCTGGAACTGCACGGCGACCGTGTCGGCCAGCGACCGGGCCCCGTCGATGGTGATGGCTCCCGCTGGTCCCGATGGTGTGGCCAGCGGCGCCAGCAGCGCCGTTCCCATGGCCGCCACGGCGAACAGCCCCACCGCAGCACGACGATTCCGGATGGCGAGACGCCGATCTCCCATGGCCCACACTCCTCCAGCCCGCGTTTCCGCTCGACCCTCAGCCTTCCAGATTTTTTCGTGGCCTGCGCGCCCGTCGTCGGCGTGCTGTTCGTCAGCGCCCAGAGGCGAGACGTGCGCGGCGTGGCACAGGTCACGATCCGAAACGTTGCCGTAGCGCTGTGAAACGCTTACGTTTCGTGCAGCGACCCGATCGCACTGTCGCTTCCCCACCCCCCACCGTCTCGCTTCCCCACCCACCCGGGAGAGGAGCCGCCATGCTCGAGACCCCGCTCTACGACCGGCCCGACGTGTACCAGCGCCGTTGGTTCCTCCTCGGAGTGCTGTGCCTGTCGCTGGTGATGATCGTCATGGCGGTCACGTCGCTGAACGTCGCCCTCCCGACGATGCAGACCGACCTCGACGCCAGCGCCACGACGCTGCAGTGGATCGTCGATGCCTACGCCCTGGTCTTCGCCGGGTTGCTGCTCACGGCCGGGGCGCTCGGCGACCGCTTCGGCCGCAAGGGCGCCTTGCTCGTCGGCCTCGGCATCTTCGCCGGCGGATCCTTGGTCAGCGGGCTGGCCGGCTCGGCCGAGCTGGTGATCGCCGGTCGCGCCATCCAGGGCGCGGGTGCGGCGCTCGTGATGCCGGCCACGCTCTCGCTGATCGCCGCCATCTTCCCGCCGGCCGAGCGCCAGCGGGCGATCGCCATCTGGGTCGGCTTCGCCGGCGCCGGCGGGGCGATCGGCCCGATCGTCTCCGGCGCCCTCCTCGAGCGGTTCTGGTGGGGCTCGGCGTTCCTGGTCAACATCCCGGTCGTCGCGCTCACCGCCGTGGCCGTTGCCGTCTACAGCCCGAAGTCGCGTGACGACGAGGCGACGCCACTCGACCCTCGGGGGGCCGTGCTGTCGATCGTCGGCCTCGCCGCCCTCCTGTTCGGCATCATCGAAGGCCCCGAGCGGGGCTGGACGAGCGCGTGGGTGCTCGGGTCGTTCCTCGCCGCAGCGGTGTTCCTGGTCGCCTTCGTGCGCTGGGAGCGGGTGACGCCTCATCCGATGCTGCCGCTGTCGTTCTTCGCCGATCGCCGCTTCAGCGTCGGCAGCGGCGTCATCACGATGTCGTTCTTCGTCCTGTTCGGCTGGTTCTTCCTCTTCGGGCTGTACCTCCAGTTCGCCCGCGGGTACTCGCCCCTCGAAGCCGGGTTCGCCACGCTGCCGTCGGCGGCGATGTTCGTCCTCGTCTCGCCGCGCAGCGCGATGGTGGCCGAACGGATCGGCGCAGGACGGACGATCTCCTACGGCTTCGTCTTCGTCGGGCTCGGCATGGTGGTGATGAGCGTCATCGGGGTGGACACGCCCTACCTCGTGCTCGTCGTGGGGATGGTCTTGCTGTCGGCCGGCATGGCGGTCGTCGCCGCACCGGCCACTGGCAACATCATCAGCGCCGTCCCGCTCAACCGCGCCGGCGTCGCATCCGCCGTCAACGACACGACGCGCGAGCTCGGCGGGGCGCTCGGGATCGCCGTGTTCGGCACCATCGCCAACTCGGCCTACCGCTCGAACATCGACCTCGGTGGCCTGGAGCTGCCGGCCGGAGCAACGGCGGAGGCCCAGGAGTCGATCGGTGCAGCCGCCGGTGCCGCGGCCAGGGTCGGCGGCGGCGAGGGTGGTGCGATCGCCGAACGCGCGGCGAGCGCGTTCACCGACGCCTTCAACGTCGCGTCGATGGTCTCGGTGGTGATCGCCATCGCCTCGGCCGGCGTCGTCGCCGCGGTGTTCACCCGCGCCAAGGAGCGGGCGGCGAGTGAGGTCTTCGACGAGACCGGGGTCGACGTCGTGCCGGCAACTGCCGGCGCGCCAGACTGATCACGTGGGTGAGGCGTCGACGGCTCGGGAGCCGGATCCGCGCATCGAGCGGACCCGCCGCGTGGTGCTCGACGCCGCACTCGACCTGTTGATCGAGCGGGGGTACGGCGACGTGACGATCGAGGCCGTGGCCGCTCGCTCCGGTGTCGCCAAGAGCACGATCTACCGCCACTGGCCGAGCCGCACGGAGCTCGTCCACGACGCGTTCCACGAGCTCAAGCCGGCGATGCCGGTGCCGGCCGATGGCTCTGTGCGCGAGCGGCTCGTCGTCGTGCTGGAGCACCTGGCCCGCAACGTCGCCACGTCGCAGTGGTCCGCCTGCCTCCCCGCCCTGATCAACGCCGCCGAGCGCGATCCCGCCGCTCGCGAGCTCAACAGCCGGCTCGCCCGGACGGGCCGCCAGTCGATCTCCGGGCTGCTCGCCGAAGGCGTCGCCAGCGGCGAGCTGCCGGCCGACCTCGACACGGAGCTGATGGCCGAGGCGCTGGCCGGACCGATCGTCCTGCGCCGCCTGATGTCGGCGCCGCCGCTCGAGCCGGCCGACGTCTGTCACCTCGTCGACCAGGTGCTCGGCGCGGCGCGCCCCGCCTCGTCGCCGGCCTAGCGTGCACGGATGACCGAACGCTGGACCGCCGCCGAGCTGCCTGCGCTCGACGGGAGGACCGTTGTCGTCACCGGGGCCAACAGCGGGATCGGACTCGTCACCGCCCGCGAACTGGCCCGAGCGGGTGCCCGTGTCGTCCTCGCCGTCCGCGACGAGACACGGGGCCGGACGGCCGCCGACACGATCACTGGTTCGACGGACGTCCGCCGTCTCGACCTCGCCGACCTGGCGTCGGTGCGGGCCTTCGCCGCGGCATGGACCGGCGACCTCGACGTGCTGATCAACAACGCAGGTGTGATGGCCGTGCCCGAGCAGCGCACGGTGGACGGCTTCGAGATGCAGTTCGGAACGAACCACCTCGGACACTTCGCGCTGACCAACCTGCTGTTGCCGCACGTCCACCGATCGAGTGGTGACCGTCTCGTCCGGGGCGCACCGCGGTGGGCGCATCGACCTCGACGACTTGAACTGGGAACGACGGCGTTACCGCACGTGGTCGGCCTACCAGCAGTCCAAGCTGGCCAACCTGCTGTTCACGCTGGAGCTGCAGCGCCGTCTCACCGCCGCCGGGTCATCGGTGCGGGCAGTGGCCGCCCACCCCGGCTACTCGGCGACCAACCTGCAGTCGCACACCGGCAACCCGCTGGCGTCGCTCATGATGACCGTCGCCAACCGGGTCGTCGCCCAGCGCGACGAGCAGGGCGCGCTGCCGACGCTCTACGCGGCGACTGCCGACCTCCCCGGCGGCAGCTACGTCGGACCCGACGGCTTCCAGGAGCTGCGCGGGCACCCCACGCTGGTCGGCCGCAGCGCCGCCGCCGCCGACGTGGAGACCGCCGGACGTCTGTGGAGCGCGTCCGAAGCGCTGACCGCAACGACGTTCCCGCTCCCGCTTCCCTGACGCCGCCAGCGGTCTGTGTGAGCGAAGACGTCGGCCGCCTGGCGTTTGTCCTCACACAGAGGCTTGCTCGGCCGGGTGCGGGTCAGCGGTCGTCGAGGAAGGCGCCGTCGACGAGGTCCTTGAACCGCTGCAGCTCCTCGGCTGGGGCGTCGATGCCGCGCAGCGGACCGCGATCGGCGAGGTGGTCGCGTACGTACAGCCGGGCGACGAGCTGCTTGCGATCGGTGCCCAGCTCGGCCTGCTCCCACCCGGCCTGCTCGAGCAGCAAGGCGGCGGCGTACACGTCGATCATCAGCTGGGCCAACGGGAAGAGGCGGGCCTCACCCGTCGTGCGATCGAGCGCCCGCCACGCCTCGATGGCCCGGGCCAGATCGTCGATCCGTGCCGCCACCAGCTCGACGGTCGCCGGATCACCGCTCGGCGCCCCGCCGACGGCCTGGCGGAGGCGGTCGAGGAACGGCTGCTCGGCGCCGTCACGCTCGATGCCACGTCGCACGTCGAGGCACAGGATGTTGTCCGGCCCCTCCCACACCGTGTTGACCTGAGCGTCACGCAGCAGCCGGGCGACCGGCCACTGTTCGATGTAGCCGTTGCCGCCGTGGATCTCGATGGCATCGCTGGCCGCCGTGATCCCGAGGCGAGCCGCCCGGAGCTTGATCAGCGGTGCGCCGATGCGCAGCCGCGGTCCGAGGTAGCCGTCGAACACGAGCGCCTGGGCGGCCTCGATCTCCACGATCAGCTCGGCCAGCTTGCGCTGCATCAGCGGGTGGTGGACCAACTCGCTGCCGAACGCCTCGCGGGCGCGGGCGTAGCACAACGACTCGACCAGTGCCCGCCGAGCGCAACCCAGACCCATCATCGCGATGCCGAGCCGGGCGCCGTTGGTCAGCTCCATCATGCGCGCCATGCCGCGCCCGTCACCGGTCCCTCCTCCGCCACCACCAGTCGGGGCGAGCAGGAACGCCTCCGCATCGTCGAACTCGACTTCGGCGGAAGCGACGGCCTTGGTGCCCAGCTTGTCCTTGAGGCGACGGATGCGCACGCCGTTGCGGTCACCGTTGCGCCGTTCGCGGAGGACGAGGAACGGTGCGATGCTGCGAATGGTGTCCGGTGCGCCGAGCGGCTTGGCCAGGACCACGAACGCGGAGCCGTTGGCGTTCGAGGCGAACCACTTGAAGCCGGACAGGCGCCAGCAGTCCCCGTCGGGGGTGGCCGTCGTCTCCAGCTCGGCGAGGTCGGAACCGCCCGTGCGCTCGGTCAGCATCTGCGCCGCTTCGCCGGCGAACTCGCCGGCGGCGAACAGGTCGCGCACCCGCTGCTTGACGTCGTCGGGGGCGAACTCCTCGGCCAGCCGCACGACCATGTCGCCGCCGGTGCCCAGCGCGCACATCATCCCGATCTCCGCCTGGTCGAGGAGGTAGGCCCAGGCTGCCGACAGCGGCGCCGAGTCGACCCCTGCCTGGCGCGCCTCCTGGCGGAACGCTGGCGAGCTGAAGTTGTGCTCGATCAGGTCGCGGCGGGACGCCTCGAACGTCAACGGCATCACGACCTCGCTGACGTCACGCCCCCAGCGGTCGTACTTCTCCAGACGCGGCGGGTGACGATCGGTCTCCTCGGCCCGCGCCGCGATCGGGCCTCCCATCAGCTCACCCAGCTGCTCGAGCCGCGGCGCGGCCCAGGCCAGCCCGTCAGCCCCCAGGTGACGGCGCATCAGGAACTGCAACGACGGGTCGCACGTCCACCAGTTGCGGCCGACCGCGCCGTCGAACCGCTCGGTGGCGTAGCGCCGGGCCTTGGCCTCACTCCCGAACGGCAGGTCGTCAACGGGCTCGCGGAGATAAGACGTCATGGGCAGATGCTACGAACGACTGGGCCCCAGCCGTCGTCGTTTGAAGCCGAGGTGGGAAGGCGACGCCAAACCGCCGCCCGGCAGAGCACGCGGCGCGCTCGCGTCTACGCTGGCGCGCCGCGACGACAGGCACGCAGGAGGTCAACGATGCACGGACGTGTGGTGCACTTCGAGGTCCCGTTCGATGACGGGGATCGCGCCCAGGACTTCTATCGGGAGGTGTTCGGCTGGCAGATCCAGCCGATGCCCGAGATGGACTACACGATCGTGTCGACGGGGCCCTCCGGTGAGCAGGGGCCCAGCGAGCCCGGCTACATCGGGGGCGGCATGTTCCAGCGCCAGGCGCCGAACAGCAACCCGGTGATCGTGATCAACGTCGACGACATCGACGACACGTTGGCCCACGTGGAGAAGAACGGTGGGTCGACGGTGACGGCGAAGATGCCGGTCGGCGAGATGGGCTTCGCTGCCTACTTCAGCGACAGCGAGGGCAACATGATGGGCCTCTGGCAGAACGCCGGGTAGCCGACGCTGACCGAGGTCACGCACGGCTCATGCCGCGCCGATCGCCCCCATGAGGAGGGGGAACGCGACGCGCAGCTGCCGTTGCCAGTACGGCCATGTGTGCGTCCCGGGCCCGTAGAAGTCCGCCGTCACGTCGAGGTCGAGCGCCTGCGCCCTGGCCACGAACTCCTGGTTGTGCAGGAGCAGCGCTGCTTCCAGCTGGGCGAGGAGTCCCGACGGATCGGAGCCGGGGGGATCGAGCGGCCCGAGCTGTCCGTTGCCGCACGAGACGAACAGCGCGATGCCGCGCAGGTTCTCGACGAGATCGGCTGGGTTGTGCGCAGCCCAGATGTCCGCTTGCCGCGGTGGGATCGCCGAACAGCGCCAACGGGTCGTAGCCCAGCGGCTGGAAGAACGTCTGCAGGAGCCAGGTCGAGTAGGGGCCGGGGAAGATCGGGGCGGCGGTCGGGTGGGCCGTGTCGAGGACGCCGCTGAACGAGGCGGCGGCGCGGAACAACTCGGGATGCCGTCCGGCGTACGACATCGCACCGAAGCCTCCCATCGACAGCCCGGCGATCGCCCGCTGGTCGCCGGCGCCGAGGCCCCGCTCGAGGATCTGTCGGAGCTCCGTGAGATGGAACGTCTCCCATCCCGGCTTGTTGCCGGCGCCGTGGTTCCACCAGTCGGCGTAGAAGCCGAGGCGTCCGCCGTCGGGCATCACGACCAGCGCATCGGTGGATCGGGTCAGTCGCTCGACATCGCTCGACTCCGTCCAGTTCACATAGCTGCCGAGTCCGCCGTGGAGCAGGTACAACACGGGCCAGGAGTCGCTCGACCGCGACGAGAAGCCACGCGGGAGAAGGACCCGAGCACCGGCGGTCTGACCGAGCGCCGCCGAGTCGATCGTGATGTCGACAGCGCGATCGTCGAGGACGTGCTGCGCGATGACCCGCGAGCCGTCATCGGCGGCGACCCCGATCAGGTCGGGTCGTCGCCGCCGGCCGGTGTTCGCCAACGCCTGGCTCGGCAGCTGCGTGCCGGCCGCCACGGCGACACCGGTCGCCGAGACCACTCGGAGGAACCGCCGTCGGTCGACACGCGCCCGCGGCTCCTCCGTGGTGGGGACGTGAACCTTCATGCGCGGGCCCCTTCCTGCCGTGCGGCGCGCCGTCCCGCACCACAGCACCGTCAATTTCTTCCGATGATTCCCGGCCCCGTTCTACTGGGGGCGACCGCCGCTGTCAATAATGCTCATGAGCAATATCCGGGGTGGGCGCGTCAGCGCTAGCCCTCACGAGAGGTGGCTGTCGAACCAGTCGAGCATCGCCTGGTACGCGGCGGTCGCCGCCTCCTCGTTGTATCGCGGGCCGGTGTCGTTGAAGAAGGCGTGATCGACGTCGTCGAACGTGCGCAGCTCGTGTTCCAACCCGGCCGCCTCGAGCGCAGCTGCGGCCGCGTCGCGGGAGCTGTTGACCCGGCCGTCCAACCCCGCGTAGATGCCGAGCACGGCGGCCGACGGCGATCCCGCGAACTCGGCGCCCTCGGGCAACGGGCCGTAGAACGGCACGGCGGCGGCGATGCGTGGATCCCCTGCGGCGAGCAGCTGCCAGGTCATCGCACCCCCGAAGCAGAAACCGATCACCGCCAGCTGGGCGTCGGGAACTCGCCGTTCCAGCTCGTCGAGCCCGGCCCGCAGGTCGCCGACCAGGCGCTCGATCGGCGCGTCGCCGAGGAGGCCCGTGGCGTCCGCCTCGCTCGGCAGGCTGGCGGAACCACCTTCCTCCGAGAGCAGGTCGATGGCCAACGCGCTGTAGCCGTCGGCCGCCAATCGCCCCGGGATCGACCTGATGTGCGGCGTCAGGCCGCGGTTCTCGTGGATCACGAGCACGGCGCCCTGCGCCGGTGTGGCCTCCGCGAACACCCCGATGAGGTCGCCGTTGGGACCAGGGAAGCGGATCTCCCCGTCCTCCGCACCCGGGCTCGACGTGCCCGGGGTCGGTGTCGTGGTCGTGGTCGCCGGCGATTCGGGCGAGCCGTCCTCGTCGTCGTCACCGCACGCCGCCAGCAGCGCCGCGGCCGCCGCGCCCGTCACACCCAGCGATGCGAGTCGGCGCACCGCTTCGCGGCGAGTCAGCAACCCGTCCGCACGGTCGAGGGCGACCTCCTCGATCAGGTAACGGCGTAGTGCCATTGACGACACCGTACGACTGCCCTGTTCGACGAACAGGACGGTCGACGTTCGGCAACCAATTCGGGAGTTTTCCCGATGGCATCACACAGCCGCGGCCGTAGCTTCGCTGGATGTCCAGAGCCGATCTGAAGGTCCGGGCCGACGCGATACGCGCCGAGGCGATGTCAGTGCGCGGCGACGCCAGGGACGCCTATTTCAAGCGTCGCACGGAACTGGAGCTCGAGCGGGAACGAATCGCCACCGCCAAGGACGCCGCCGACCACGCCGCCACGCGTGCAACGGACCGTGCCAGCGCATCGCACGACGCAGCGCACGCAGGTGCCGGGGTGGCGGTCGATCTCGACCAAGAGGCCGCCAAGGCAGCCAGCGGCGGCGACGCCCGCGACGCGGAGGAGACCGCCGAGAGCGCCGAGTACACCCGGCGGGGCCGTGACGTGGACCTCGCCAGGGAGCAGCAGGCCGCGCTCGACGGCGCACGGTACCGCGAGGAGGCGGCGGGACACGATCGGCGGCTCAAGGAGCTGGACTACGAGATCAAGGCGAACAACCGCAGCAACACGGCGGCCGAGGACAACCTGGACAAGCTCGAAGACCAGGCCCGCCTGTACGCCGAGGCCGACAGGAAGTTCTCCGCCGCCGAGGCCGCCGGCGATGACATCCCCATGCGGGCCCAATTCGAGCTCGAAGCAGAGGCGGCGATGGCCCAGGCCGAAGGACTTGTCGTCGACCGCGGTGCCATCCGCGTGTTCGCGCCTGAGCTCCCGGACTCGACGCCGGGGATCGGCACTCAGTCATCGGCGCTCGACACAGCCGACGTGGATTGGAGCGATGTCGTTGGCGGCGACGCACTCAACGACATGGGCGCATCATTCGCCGCCGTCGGCTCGACGCCCGACAGCTGGGCGTTCGGTGCCGGTGACGATCTGGCCGTCGACGCCTTCGGCGGAGCGCCGCCGCGAGCGATCCACTGGCCGAGAGCTCGAACGTCGCGTTCGAGTCGTACGACGCGATCTCCGTACGACAGCGACGCCTCGCCAGGACTCGTTCAGCGAGCCGTCACCGACCGACGACGTCGCCGCTGAGACGTTCGACGCAGCTGGGGCGTCGTTCGACGCGTGATCTTCACGACTCCAGCGGATCGGGGACGATCGTCGCGGTGCGCACGTCGTGGCCGCGGGCGAAGTCGACGGTGAGCTGAGCGCCGATCTGCTCGGCGCCCAGCAGCCGTTGGATGTCGCCGATCGTGTCGACCGGGTGGCCGTCGAGGCCGAGCAGGATGTCGCCCGGACGGAGCCCGGCTCGCCCCGCCGGACCACCGGCGACGATGGACGTCACCTCGATCGCTCGCCGCCGCCCGGTGCGGGCGACCAACGGAGGCGGCACGGCGCGACTGCCGCCGCCGAGCCCGATGTACGCCCGGCGCACCCGTCCGTCGGCCATCAGCTGGCCGATCAGCTCGGTGGCATGGGCGTTGATCGGCACGGCGAGCCCGAGTCCTTGCCCGGCGCCGAAGCCGGCGACGGCGGTGTTGATGCCGACGACGTTGCCACGGCCGTCGGCCAAGGCGCCGCCCGAGTTGCCGGGATGGAGGGCAGCGTCGGTCTGGATGACGTCGTCGACGATGCGCCGACGCCGGCCGTCACCGGCGGTCAACGACCGGCCGAGCGCCGAGACGACGCCGGCCGAGACCGAGCCAGCGAAGCCCAGCGGGTTGCCGATGGCGACGACGAGTTGGCCGACGCGCAGCCGTTGGGCGTCGCCCAGCTCGGCGGCGTGGAGACCGCCCTGGCGTGACCGCAGCACGGCGAGGTCCGACAGTGGGTCGGCGCCGACGACGTCGACGTCCATCTGGCGTCCGTCGACGAACGTGGCTGTGCCGGTGCGCGCCGACCTGACGACGTGGGCGGACGTGACGAGCAGACCGTCGGCCGAGATGGCGACCGCCGAGCCGCCGCCGGGAGCTCGTCCCCCGACCTGCAAGCTGGCCACGCTCGGCAGCAGCCGCTCGGCGACGGCGACGACGGTCGCCGAATAGGCGTCGAGCGCGGTGTCCTCGTCGACGACCGTCATCAGGCAGATCCCTCCTCCGTCGCTGCCGTCGCCGGCTCGAACGAGACACGCACGGTCAGCTCCTCGGCGCCGCGAACGATGCCGAGGTCGACGGCGTCCTCCGTGCCGAGCCCGTCCAGCACGGCCCACAGGTCGTCGGCGCTGCGGACGTCGCGCGCCGCCGGCCGACACGACGAGGTCGCCTGTCGTGATCCCGGCGGCGGCCGCCGGGGAGCCGTCCTCGACGCCGCGCACGAGCAGCCCGTCGCGCTCGGGCAGCCCGACGGCACGGCGCAGCCGGCGGGCAACGTGCGCCGGGGCGACGGAGATGCCAAGTCGGCGATTGGTCGGCGACTCGCCGGCGGCCAGCCGATCGACGCGCTCGCGCAGTGCCGCGTCGGCGGCGAGGGCGAGGTAGAAGCCGTCACCGAGGCGGTGCGTGTTGATGCCGAGCAGACGGCCGTCGGCGTCGGCCAACGGACCACCCGAGGAACCTCTGGCCAGCGGAGCGGTGTGCTCGATGCTGCCGCTGATCCTGCGGCCCCGTGGGCCGCGGAACTCCCGGCCGACACCGCTGACGACGCCGAACGTGACACGCAGGCCGTGACGGCCGCGGGCGGCGGCGAACACGACGCCCCCAGCATCGGCTGCGCTCGTCGACCACTCGACCGGTGTGGCGCCCGCCGTGTCGACGGCGAGCACGGCGAGATCGCCGTCGGCGTCGACGCCGAGCAGCTCGGCCTGGACCTCTCGCCCGTCGGCGAAGGTGATCTGCGTCGTGCGGTCACGCAGGTTGTGGGCGTTCGTCAGGACCTGCCCGTCGGCGACGACCACCCCGGCCCCCCGGCGGTCACGCCCGATGGCGACGGTCGCCGTCCCGATGCGGTCGGTGACCGTGGCCACCGCAGCCTGTAGTTCATCCAGTACCGGCATTGACCGTCTCCTGTCACTAGCGTCTTGCAAGTGACTATAGAGGCCCGATCCGCCCGTCGCCACGGGGCGACGGACCAACGGAGGCATGATGCAGTGGTGACGATGGAGGCCAGCCCGCTCGATCGGGCCCTGACGCGCGTCGGTGACCGCTGGACGCTGCTGGTGGTCGAGGCGCTGCTCGACGGGCCGCGCCGGTTCGGCGAGCTCAGCGACGCCCTCCCCGGCATCGCCCCGAACATCCTCGTCGCCCGCCTGCGCAAGCTGGAGCGGGAGCGGCTCGTCGTCAGCAGCCCGTACTCGACCCGCCCGTTGCGCCACCGGTACGAGCTGACGGCCGACGGGCGCGAGCTAGCGGGAGCGCTCGCCGTGATGGGTTCGTGGGCCGCCCGCGTCGAGGCCCTCCCCGGCGCCGACTACCACGACGCCTGCGGCACGGCGGTCGAGCTGCGCCCATGGTGTCCCACCTGCGCCCGGGTCATCGACGAGGGCGACACCGACGACCTCGACCGCCTCTGACGACGGTGGCCTACGAGGTCAACGTCACCTGATGTCCGACGAACCCCTCGATCGCCGTCGCTGCGGCGGTGAGCAGTTGGTGCGACACCTCTGCCAGCGCCCTGGCCACGGCCAGCTCCTCGCCGACCATCGGAACGTTCGGATCGATCGGGTTGCGCCGAGCTCGGCCCCGTCCGACGAAGCTGCGATCACCGATGGTGACGGAGGCCTCCGCCTCGGTGTGCTCGTCGTCCTCTTCGATCGTCAGCTGGACGGTCGTCGTCTGATCCATGTCGACCCCCTTTGCGGCTGGGATTGCGATCCCCTCGCCGCACCTCACGGTATCGATCCTGACGCCTCCGGACCAGGGGGTCTGCGTCAGCGAGGGTCGGCGACCTCGACGGTCACGGCGTCTCCGAGGAACGACCGATGGCCGGCGATGCGGCGGACCTCGTCGAACGGCTCCTCGTAGCTCCACGCCACGTCGACGACCTGCGCATCGGGTGCGTCGCCACCCGTGAACGTCCAGTACGAGGCGGCACCCTTGTAGGGGCAGACGGTCGTGGTGGCGGACGGCGCGAGCAGCTCGGTCCGGATGTCGGCGGTCGGCACGTACCATCGGTTCGGGAGCCCCGTCTCCGACAGCACGAGCGCCCTGGTGGACTCGGCGACCACGGCATCGCCGACGCGCACCTTGACCGCCCGGCTCGACCTCCGCACGTCGACCCGGTGGTAGGGGTCACGGAGATGCCCGAAGACCTCCTCGTCCTCGTCGAACCATCGATCGAGCCGGTCCCAGTAGAAGGCCACGCGTCCCTTCAACCAACTGGCGCCGTCGATCGGGTCGCGGTAGCCCCACACGGCGTTCTCCGCCACCCGATCACCGGCGCGCACCGACCAATACGACGCGTCGCCTTTGAACGGGCAGTGGCTGCTGTGGTCGGTCGCTTCGAGGAGGGCCATGTCGACATCGGCCTCCGGGACGTAGAGCACGGGGAGCAGGTTGCTCTCGTGGACCAGTGCGCCATCGAGGGTGTCGAACACGGTGACGCCGGCCAGCTCGGCGCGGACGCGCCGCGGGAACGGCGTGAGCAGGAGCCGATGCGCCGGTCCGTCGATCGTGTAGTTGGCCTCCGCCGGCGGGGACGTCGCCAGCGGTCCGGGGCTGCGCGTGAGTGTCATGGCGTCGACGGTAACGGCGCCGTGCGGGACGCCGGCTGTGACGTTTGTGTCCTCGGAATCGACCGGATGTGGTCGATTCCGAGGACCCAAACGGGGCAGAGTGGTAGCGATGGACGTTGCCACCACCGGCGGTGCGAGCTGGACCCATCCCGGCGTCGAACGGAGGTCGTCCGAGATCGAGGGCGACGGGCTGTTCGCCACCGATGACATCCCGGCCGGCACCATCGTCGCCCGCCTGCATGGTCGCCTCGTCGACGACGTGGAGCTCACCGCCCTGTTCGCCGCGGCGGGCGACGGCTACGTCGACACGATCATGATCGAGGACGACGTCAACCTCGTGCTCGAGCCCGATCAGATCGTGCACTACGGCAACCACAGCTGTGATCCGTCGGTGTGGCACATCGATGCCACGACCCTCGCGACGCGTCGAGATGTCGCCCGCGGGGAGGAGCTGACGATCGACTACTCCACCCAGACGACCCATCCCGACTTCGAGCTGGACTGCCGTTGCGGCAGCCCGCTGTGCCGTGGCACGGTCAGCGGCGTCGACTGGACGGATCCGGCGTGGCGCAGCCGCTACGGCGACCACGTCGTGCCGGCCGTGCAGCAGGCCATCGCCCGCTGGGGCGGTGACTGACCCGCACGGCCGGCGAGCGCCGGACCCTCATTTACACGCGCTCACCCTCCTCGCTACGACCCCAAGTGCTCGGCGGCCACCCGCTTGGGGACGACGATCCGCCACGCCTCCTCCACGAGCTCGCGCATCTCGACCTCGTCGATGGCGGCCAGGCGCACGACGACCCAGTGGTAGCGGAGGTCCGCCGGCTTCGGGAGGAGGAACTTGTCGGGCTCCGAGGCGACGAGCGCGTCCCGCTCCTCCTTCGGGAAGGCGAAGCCCATCATCGTCTCGTCCCGCGAGAAGGCGAGGTAGACGATGCGCCCGACCCGGAACTTGACCCGGTCGCGCACCAGCGCCTCGGTCGTCCGCGGGAGCGTCGACGCCACGGCCCGCACGTCATCGATCGTCACCATCTGCTGAGGGTGGTCACGCCGCGCCGTAGGCGGCGAAGAAGGCGTCGACCGTGCGGTCGCCGAAGGCGTGGTCGAGCTCGACGGAGCCGGTCAGGTGGGCGAACAAGAGCGGCCCGATGAGCTGCGCCGTGGCCTCCTCGACATCGAGGTCCGGTCGCAGGGCGCCTTCATCGATGCCTCGCTGGAACATCGCCCGCATGGCGTCCCGCTGGCGGCTCTCCAGGCGATGCTCCAGTGCGGCGATGCCGTCCTCGTGGGTCTTCAGCATCAGCAGCGCCGGGATGAGGCGGGCCCACTGCGGGTCGCGGAAGGTGTCGACGATACCCGGCGACGAACGTGCGCAGGCCGTGCTCGAACGGCACGCCTTCGGCGACCTCGGGCGGGTTCGGGGCGCAGCGCTCGAAGACGGCCAGCAGGATCTCGTCGCACGCGAGTCCCAGTGCCGGTAGATCGTCGACTTGGCCACGCCGGAGCGGGCCACGATGCCATCGACCGTGACCGCCGACGGGCCGCCGGCGACGAGCAGGTCGGTCGCCGCGTCGAGGACCGCTGTCCTCGTCCTGGCGATGCGCGGGTCCTCCATGCCGGCTTCGCACGGTAGCCGTGACGGGCGTCTCACCGATCGTCCTTCCCTTTCGTCTCCTGAACAGTACGATACCGTTTCGTACTGAAACCGCCATCTTGTTTCGAGAGGACCCCGTGAGCGACGCACCCCCCGCCCTTCCCCAGACGACGGCCGACGCCACCGGCGTCGGTGTCGTCACGGATCCCCGCCGGCAACGGCTGATCCTGATCGCCATGTGCACGGCCCTGATCGCCGTGATCGCCTCCGTGTCCGGCCTCAACGTCGCGCAGCAGGAGCTCGCCGTCGACCTCGGCGCATCGCAGGGCACCCTGCTGTGGATCATCAACGGCTACACGCTGGTGCTCGCCGCGTTGCTCCTGCCGATCGGCGCGATCGGTGACCGGTTCGGTCGCAAGCGGGTCCTGCTCACCGGGCTGGCCGTCTTCGCCGCCGCCAACGTCGGCGCCGCGCTGGCGACGACGTCGACGTGGTTGCTGATCGCCCGGGTCGTCGCCGGCGTCGGCGCGGCGATGATCATGCCGATCACCTTGTCGGTGATCACGGCCTCGTTCCCCACCGAACAGCGCGCCCGGGCGGTCGGCATCTGGGCCGGCTTCGCCGGCGCCGGCGGCATCCTCGGCCTGTTCTTCTCGTCGGCGATGATCGACTGGTTCACCTGGCCGTGGCTGTTCGCCATGCCGGCCGTCTTCGCCGTCGTCGCCTTCGTCGTCAGCGTCGTCGCCGTCGGCAACTCGAAGGAGGACCACGGCGGCCGGTTCGACGTCGTCGGCTCGATCCTGTCGGCCCTCGCCATCGGCGGCCTGGTGCTCGGCATCCACGAGGGCCCGGAGCGCGGCTGGTCGGACGCCCTGACCATGGTCGGGCTGATCGGCGGTGGCGTCGCCCTGCTCGCCTTCCTGGCGTGGGAACTGCGCCAGAGCCACCCCCTGCTCGATATCCGGGTGTTCCGCAGCCGGGCGCTGTCGACGGGTTCGGTCAACCTGCTGCTCGTCTTCGCCGTGATGTTCGGCCTGTTCCTCGTGCTCGTCCAGTACCTGCAGGCCGTCCTCGGCTACTCGGCGCTCGGGGCATCGGCCGGGCTGCTGCCGATGGCCCTGGTGCTGATGCCGCTGTCGACGTACTCCCCGACGATCGCCGCCCGGTTCGGCACCAAGGCCACGCTGCTCACCGGCACGGCCCTGTTCGGTGTCGGCCTGGCGATGATGGCGATGATGGCGTCGGTCGACGGCGGCTACCTCTCGATCCTTCCCGGCCTGCTCGTCCTCGCCGCTGGCATGGGCCTGGCGATGACGCCGTCGACCACTGCGATCACCGAATCGCTCCCGGTCGAGAAGCAGGGCGTCGCTTCGGCGCTCAACGACACCGTCCGCGAGGTCGGCGGCGCCCTCGGCGTGGCGCTGCTCGGTTCCGTCCTGAGCAGCGGCTACCAGTCGAGCATCTCCTCGACGGCCGAGCAGTTGCCCGCTGCGCTGCGCCAGCCGGTCGAGGACGGCATCGGCACCGCGCTGGCCGTGTCGCCGCAGCTCGGTGACGACGCCACGACCGTCGTGAACGCGGCTCGCGAGGCGTTCGTCGAGGGCTGGCGGACATCGCTGTGGGTCGGGGTGGCGTTGGCGGCGATCGGCTTCGCCTACGTCGCCGTGCGGGGGCCGGCGCGCCGGAGTGCGCCGGTCCCCGAGGTCGAGCTGGCGGACGGCGTGCTGGAGGCGGAGCTCGTCGGCGTGCGCTGACCTGCAAGCGTGGGCACCATGTCGACCGTGGACGTCGATGGTGCCCGCGGGCAGCTGCAGGCGCTGGCCGACCACTACGCCGCCAAGCATCACGCCCCAGCCCTCGTGTGGGGCGTGATGCTCGACGGCCGGCTGGCCATGTCCGGCCACAGCGGGCAGCTCGAGGACGGCACGCCGCCGACGACGCGAACCGTGTTCCGCATCGCTTCGATGACGAAGTCGTTCACCGCCGCCGCTGTGCTCCGACTGCGTGACGACGGCGTGCTCGCGCTGGACGATCCGCTCCCCGAGCTGGCCCACGTCGGGCCGACCGCCGATTCGCCGCCCATCACCTTGCGTCATCTGCTGTCGATGCAGTCCGGGATCACCCACGACGACCCGTGGGGCGATCGCCACCTCGACATCCCGGCCGCCGAGCTCGATGCGCTGTTGGCCGCCGGTCCGACGTTCGCCGCTGCGCCTGGCACCGCGTTCGAGTACTCCAACCTCGGCTACGGCGTGATCGGGCGGGTCGTCGAGCGGATCACCGGCGAGCGGGTGCAAGCGCTCGTCGATCGGCTGCTGGTCGATCCGCTGGGGCTGCTGCGCACGACGTGGACGCCGCCGGACCACGACGACTGGGCACGGCCCTTCCGCGTCGTCGACGGCCAACCGATCGCTGACCGGACGGTGCTCGGCGACGGCGCGCTCGCGCCGATGGGTGGACTGTGGTCCACGGTCGAGGACGTCGCCCGAGTGATGGCCTGGTTCGACGACGCCTTCCCGGCCCGCGACGGCGACGACCACGGTCCGCTGCGGCGAGCTTCGAGGCGCGAGCAGCAACAGGTCCAACGTGCCGTCGAAGTTGCCCGCAGCGAGGCGACGGGCGGTGGCGTCGAGCACGTTCCGGAGCGCATCGACGGCGGCGGCTACGGGTTCGGGATGCAGGTCATCCACGACCACCGCTTCGGGCACATCGCCGGCCACTCTGGCGGGCTGCCCGGCTACGGATCGAACATGCGCTGGCTGCCCGGGCGCAGGATTGGCGCGGTGGCGCTGGCCAACTCGACGTATGCGCCGATGCGCCTGGTGACGCGACGCATGTTGGAGGTGCTCCAAGACCATGGTCTCGTGCCGGCGGTGGTCGTGCCGGCGAGCGCAGCGTTGCAGCGGGCGGCCGAGCGCCTGATCGAGCTCGTCAACGGGTGGACAGTGGCGGCCGCCGATGCGTTGTTCGCCGACAACGTCGCCCTCGACGACCCGTACGAACGGCGGGCCCGGGTTGCCGCAGAGGTGGTCGGCACGCACGGCCAATTGACCATGGAACGGCTGGACGCCGTGCTGGCTACCGACGGCACGGTCACGGCGCGCGCCGCCGACGGCCGGCGGGTGCGCGTGTGGTTGGCGCTGTCTCCGCAGCACCCACCACGCGTGCAGGACTACTCGGTCACCGTCGTGGCTGACGAATGACCCGGTCGCTCTGGCCCAGCTCACTAACGTCGAGATGTGGGCGTCGTCCTCGTCGTCGTCAGCGTGCTGATCGCCATCGCCCTCATCGTGGCGGTCGTGGTCACGGCACGTCGGCTGGCGGCCCAGCGCGCGTCGACGGCCGCCGCCGAGGCGCGCGCGACGGAACAGGCGGCGGAACTGGCGACCGTCAACGCGGCGTTGGAGCAAGCGTCCCGCGAGAAGGCGGCTGCTGAGGAACGCGCGGTGGCGGCCGAGGAGGCGACCACCCTGACCGCCGAGCAGGCCGAGCTGGCACTGCAGCAGGCGCGCCATGAATCGGACGCCGCAGCGGAGGGCCGGCAGGCAGCCGAGGATCGGGCGGCGGCGGCGGAGCGCCGAGCCGTCGAGCTCGTCGAGCTGGTCGAAGGCCGGCCGATCGTCGCCGGCCTCGACGCCGACGTCGTGTGGTCGCTGGAGCAGGCCCGCAGCGAGCGGGCGTGGCGCTTGGCGATCGCCCCAGGACCCGATGCCGAGCCGGTGTTCACGGGTACTGGCGACCCGTTGCTGGAGGCGTTGCAGGTCGAGCTGGATGCGGCTCGAGAGGAGGTCGGCGCGATCGTCGAGCTCGAGGCCGAGCTCTCCGCCGAGCTCACGGCCGCCGCCTCGGTGCTCGCCCTGCCGCGCCGCGCAGGAGCTGCTGGCCGGCGTCGTACGGAAGGCCGAGGAGACCACGTTGCGCGTGTGGATCGATGGCGACGACCTCGTCGTCGCCATCCGGGCGGTCGATGAGCAGGGCGACCCGGTCGAGGTCGTGGCGCTCCCGTTCCCACCGTCGCTCGACATCGAGACGACCGACGACGGCGTCAGGATCCGCCACACGGTTGCCGATTCTGACGACAGTTAGCCGCGCTCAGCGCGGCAAAAAACGATACAGAACCTGGGTCGGTCGCCACGTAGGGACCGGGCCTGGCGCCCGAGAACTGTCGCACGTTCGTCATTGACGCATGTATACGCGTCTGTTTACATGACGAGACGCGATCGATCCCCGGCGGTACGCGAGGGCGGATGCGCCAAAGGGGATCGATGCGAGAGCGGGCGGGCCGTTCTCAGCGCTCCGCGCCGCGGCGCGCGGCGCTGAGAGGTCCGCAGGACAAAGGGCGGACCAATGGGCGGGACCAAGGGCGATGGACGGCGGCCGTCGTTGCCCCCGGGAAGAAAAATCGAGTTGCCGGGGCGTGGTCGGACGTTCGTGCGCGAGCTGCCCGGTCCGCCGGGGGCGCCGGTCATCGTGCTGCTCCACGGGTGGACGGCGACGGCAAGCCTGAACTGGTTCCCGGCCTTCGCGCCGCTGGCCGACCACTTCCGGGTCATCGCGCTCGACCATCGTGGGCACGGTCGGGGTCTGCACGGCGAGGGACCGTTCCGGCTGGAGGACTGCGCCGACGACGTGGCCGCGTTGCTCGACCAGCTCGGTGTCGAGCGCTGCATCGCCGTGGGCTACTCGATGGGCGGCACGATCGCCCAGCTCCTCTGGCGGCGCCGACCGGACCTCGTCGACGCGCTCGTCCTGTGCGCCACAAGCGCGACGTTCAACTGCACCCTGCGTGACCGCATGCTGTTCACCATGGCCGCCGGTGGGCGGGTCGTCGCGGGTGCCGTGCCGGTGCGTCCGATCTCCGCCGTCGCGTTGACGGTCTATCGAGGCTGGCAGAATCTCCGTGGCGACGCGTGGTGGGGCATGGAGGAAGTCGCCCGCCACGACTGGACGAAGATCATCGAGGCCGGGCGGGAGATCGGTCGCTTCGACTCCCGCTCGTGGCTCGCCCAGACGGCCGTTCCGACCGCCGTCATCGCGACGGATCACGACGACCTGGTCCCTCACCGCCGCCAATTGGCGCTGGCCGCCGCCATCCCCGGCGCCACGCTGCGTGTCGTGGACGGCGGACACACCGTCTGCACGACGGCGCCGGAGCGGTTCGTGCCGATGCTCCTCGAGGCCTGCCTCGAAGTGGCCCAGCGGGTGGCGACAAGGGGGGTCGCCACCCGCGCCGACGTCGCTGCCGCCTGACGGACCACGTTCTCCGGCAAATTCGGTGTCATCCCTGACGTTGACCGGGATTCAAAACCGGTCCTCGGAGTGCTAGAGCTCCATCACGACGGCTTTGGGTTCGGTGAAGAACTCGCGGCTGTACTTGCCGCCCTCTCTGCCGATGCCGCTGTCGCCGACGCCGCCGAACGGCAGGCGCAGGTCGCGGATGAAGAAGCAGTTGACCCACACCGTGCCCGGCGCGCAGTCGGCCGGCGACGCGGTGGGCCCGGCGGACGTTCTCGGTGAACACCATGGCGTTCAGCCCGTAGCGGGTGTCGTTGGCCAATCCGACGGCCTCGTCTTCGCCGTCGAACGGTTGCACCACGACCACCGGCCCGAAGATCTCCTCGCGCACGATCCGCATCCCAGGCGTCACGTTGACGATCACGGTCGGGCGCACCCCACCGCCCGTCGGCCGCGGCCACCCGTGAGCACCTTGGCGCCCTCGTGCTCGGCGACGTCGAGGTACCCGGTCACCTTCTGCCAATGCTCCTCGCTGGCCAACGGGCCGACCTCGGTGGCCGGATCGGTCGGGTCGCCGAGCACCATCGCCTCGGCGGCCTCGACGAAGCGGGCGACGAACTCGTCGAAGATCGGCCGCTCGACGTACAGCCGGCTGCCGGCCAGGCAGACCTGACCGGCGTTCGTGAAGATCGCCTTGATCGACCACTCGACCGCCTTGTCGAGGTCGCAGTCGGCGAACACCACGTTGGCCCCTTTGCCGCCGAGCTCGAAGCTGACCCGCTTGAGGGTCGGCGCGGCCGCCGCCATGATCCGCCGGCCGGTCGTCGACTCGCCGGTGAACGTGACGAGGTCGACGAGCGGGCTGGTCGTCAGTCACCTCCCCGGCTTCACCCGGGCCGAACCCGTTGACGACGTTGAGCACGCCGGCCGGCCACCCGGCTTCGATAGCCAGCTCGCCGAGACGGGTGCACGTGCCAGGCGCCTGCTCGGCCGGTTTGAGCACGACGGTGTTGCCGAAGGCGAGGGCCGGCGCCACCTTCCACGTGGCCAGCATCAGCGGGAAGTTCCACGGGCTGATGGCGGCGGTCACGCCGACCGGCTCGTAGCACGCGTGTACATGTGGTGACCCGTGGCGACAGGGATCGACTCGTCCTCGCAGAACCGCTGGTAGTCGGCGAAGAACCGCAGGTTGTGGGACGAGCGGGGCAGGTCACGCCCTCGCGCTTGGGTGATCGGCTTGCCCATGTCCGCCGTCTCCGTGGCCGCCAGCTCGTCGGCGTGCGCGTCCACTAGATCGGCGAGGCGGTGAAGGTGGGCGGCCCGCTCGTCCGGGCTGAGGCGCGGCCACGGTCCTTCGTCGAACGCCCGTCGCGCCGCTGCCACGGCCCGCGCCGCATCTTCGGACGTCCCGCGTCCCACCGCGAGCCCAGGCCTGTTGTGTCGCCGGGTTGATGCTGTCGAACGACTCGCCGGAGGACACCCGCCGGCCGTCGATGATGTGGGGCAGCTCGATCATCCGCCACCGCCGGCCTTCACGAGGTCGAGGGCGACATCGACGATCATGTCCTCCTGGCCGCCGACCATGCGCCGCTCGCCGAGGGCCATGAGGATGGCCCGGGTGTCGAGCCCGTAGCGCTCGGCGGCGGTCTCGGCGTGGCGCAGGAAGCTGCTGTACACGCCGGCGTAGCCCAGGCTCAGCGTCTCGCGGTCGACCCGCACGGGTCGATCCTGCAGCGGCCGGACAAGGTCCTCGGCGGCGTCCATCAGCGCGAACACGTCGCAGCCGTGCTGCCAGCCCTCGATGTTGGCCACGGCGATGAAGGCCTCCAGCGGGCAGTTGCCGGCACCCGCCCCCATCCCGGCCAGTGAGGCGTCGACCCGGTAGCAACCCTCCTCGACGGCGACCACGGAGTTGGCCACGCCGAACGTCAGGTTGTGGTGGGCGTGGATGCCGATCTGCGTCTCCGGCCGCAGCACCGGCGCGATACGCACGCATGCGGTGGCGGACGTCGTTCATCGTCAGCCGCCCGCCGGAGTCGGTGATGTACACACAATGGGCGCCGGCGGCCTCCATCCGCTGGGCCTGCTGTGCCAGCGCCTCCGGAGGGCTCATGTGCGACATCATCAGGAACCCGGCGACGTCCATGCCGAGCTGCGCGGGCCGTGGCGATGTGCTGGTCGGCGACGTCGGCCTCCGTGCAATGCGTGGCCACGCGCACCGACGTGACGCCGAGGTCGTGGGCCCGCCGGAGGTCGGCGATCGTGCCGATGCCGGGCACCAGCAGGCAGGCCAGCACGGCGTGCTCGATGACCGCCGCCGCCTCCTCGATCCACTCCCAGTCGGTGTGGGCGCCGAAGCCGTAGTTGAACGACGAGCCGGCCAGCCCGTCCCCGTGGGTCACCTCGATGGAATCGACACCGGCCCGGTCGAGCGCCTGGCAGACCTCGCGCACCTCGCTGATCGAGTACTTGTGGCGGATGGCGTGCATGCCATCACGGAGCGTGACGTCTTGGATGTAGAGGTGGTCCGGCGCACTCACGCGAGGACCGCCCGCAACGCGATCTCTTCCGCTGTCTTGATCGCCGCCGACGTCATGATGTCGAGGTTCCCGGCGTACGGCGGGAGGTAGTGGCCGGCGCCCTCCACCTCCAGGAACACCGACACCTTCCAGCCCGTGAACTTGCGGTCCATCTCGGGGATCCGCAGGGGCTGATCGTCGTCGATCCGGTCGAACTGGACGTCCTGTTTGAGGCGGTACCCGGGCACGTACGCCCGCACCCGCTCGACCATGTCGTGCACCGAGTTGGCGATGTCGTCGGGCTCGGCCTGCTGCACGAGGCAGAAGACGGTGTTGCGCATGATCAGTGCTGGCTCCGCCGGGTTGAGGATGATGATCGCCTTGCCGCGCGCCGCGCCACCGACGACCTCGACCGCCTTGGCCGTGGTGTCCGTGAACTCGTCGATGTTGGCCCGCGTCCCGGGTCCGGCGGAGCGGGAGGCCACCGACGAGACGATCTCGCCGTACTCCACCGGGGCCACCCGGTTGACGGCGTGGATCATCGGCACCGTCGCCTGACCCCCGCAGGTCACCATGTTGATGTTCGGCGCGGCGAGGTGCTCGTCGAGGTTGACCGGCGGGATGACGTACGGCCCGATCGCCGCCGGCGTGAGGTCGAGGATGCGCGTGCCGTGCGCCCGCAACAACTCGTCGTGGCGCCGATGGGCGCCCGCCGACGTGGCGTCGAAGACGATCTCGACGTCGGCGAACTCGTCGAGCTGCACGAGGCCGTCGACCCCCGCAGCCGTGGTGGCGATGCCCAGGCGCTGCGCCAGGGCCAGCCCGTCCGACTGCGGATCGATGCCGGCCATGGCGATGACGTCGACGACCTCCGACGTCCGGCGCGACTTGATGAACAGGTCGGTGCCGATGTTGCCCGACCCGATGACGGCGGCCTTGATCCTGGCCATCAGACCTCTCCTCCTACGACGGCTCGAGCTTCGAGAGCACGGTCGACACGGTGCCGAGGGCGCCGAGGTCGGCGATGACCTCGTCGCCAGGCGCGATCGCCCGCATCGGACCGAGGGCGCCGGTCATGACGACGTCGCCCGCCCGCAGCGGGATGCCTCGCCCGCACAGCGTGTCGGCCAACCAGCGGGCGGCGTGCAGCGGGTGGCCGAGGCAGGACGCACCGCTTCCGCTCGACACCTCGTCGCCGTTGATCCGCATCACCATGGCGACGGACCGCAGGTCGACCGCCGACAACGGCACTGGCCGGCCACCGAGCACGTACAGGCCGGAACTGGCGTTGTCGGCCACCGTGTCGAGGAAGCGGATGTCCCACCCGGCGATGCGGCTGTCGACCACCTCGATGGCGGGCAGGGCGAAGGCCACCGCCCGGATGATCTCGGCGAAACCGTGCGGGGCGCGGTCGAGGTCACGCTCGATGACCAGCGCCACCTCGGCCTCGGCGCGCGGTTGCAGGAGGCGTTCCGCCGGCAGCTCCACCCCGTCGCCGAACTCCATGTCCACGAAGAGCGTGCCGAAGTCGGGCTGATCGACCCCCAGCTGGGCCTGCACGGCCGGCGAGGTGAGCCCGATCTTGCGGCCGGACACCCGCCTCCCTGCTTCGAGGTGCAGCCTCGTGTTGGCTTCCTGGATGGCGTAGCCCGTGTCGATGTCGTCGTCGCGCCCGACGAGCGCGCGCAACGGAGGGATCGCCGTCCGCGTGCGCTGCGCCTCGCGCAGGCGCGCCGCGGCGTCCTCGACGAGCACAGTGTCAACCACCGCTCAAACCCCCCTCACGGTCACGAAGCCGAGGTAGTCGTAGTTGGCCCCGGCGATCGCACCGGCCACCAGGGACTTGGCGTCAGTCATCGCGCCGGCCAGCACGACCCACCCCGCCTCGAGCTTGCGACCGACACCATCGAGGTGGCGCACGAGCATGGCCACGCCGGCAGCCGGATCACCGAGCAACGCGGCACCAGTCGCCATCGCCGCCACCGCGCCGTCGACCTCGAACGTGCACCCGAGGGTGGTCAGGTCGGCGTCGCGTGGCGCGATGCCGCCGGCACCGAGTCGCACCATCGCGGCCGACGTGTTGTCGGCGATGACATCCGGCAGCGTGAACGAGAAGGCCTCGTAACGCGAGTCGATGATCTCGATGCCGCCGAGCACGGTCCCCGTCGCGTCGAGGACGTCGTGCGCCGTGACGTCCGGTCCGGAGAGGTCCTCCGCCATGCGGAACACCAGCTCGGGCTCCACTCGCGGGTGGATCAAGGCATCGAGCGGGACCTCGTCGGTCGCCAGCACCGAGCGGTCGGTGACCCAGCCGTACACCGGCTCGTCGACGCCCATCTGCTGTTGCTTGGCGACGGACGTCAGCCCGAGCTTGGCGCCGACGACGATCTCGCCGCGGGCCAGCCGGAGGTCGAGCAGGGCCGCCTGGATGGCGTAGGCGTCATCGACCGACAACTCGACCTGCTTCGTGATCGCCGGGACCTCGATGCGCTGGTCGGCGGCGTCCAGCAGGTACTCGGCCCAGTGTCGATGGTCGACGGCCATCAGGCGCTCGACGCCAGGGCCTCGCGCGCCGCCGCAGCATCGATGTGCAGCTGCTTCAGCGCCTCGGCCTGCGGGCTGTAACGCATCGACCCACGATCGATCCACTGCGTGGCGAACTCGGCGCCGCGGCCGAACTTGGAGCGTTCCAGCGGCAGCTTGATCGAGTCGTGCCGCTCACGGACGACGGCCACCGGATCCCGACCGGCGCGCACGGCGTCGATCGAGTCCCGGAACATGCGGCGCACGGCCAGCAGCCCGACGTCGCTCTTGGTGATGTGCTCGATGGTCCGGTCGGCGATCGGCCCTTGGGTCACCCACGCCATGATGTCCTGGCCCTCGATGTAGTCGACGATGTGGTTGCCCCTCTCGTCACGCCACTGGTACTCGTAGTCGACGACCGGCGGGTTGTCGGGCGGTGTCGCGCCCTCCGGCGCGTGCACCGTGTAGAAGAGCATCCACGTCGTCGTGTCATCAACGGGGACGCGGATCTGCATCTGGTACACGCCGTTGCCGCCGACCCACATCTGGTACGGGAACACGAGGGGGTGGCCGATGACCCAGTCGTCGCTGGTCTCGTCCTGGCCGACGAGCAAGCGGCGCTTGATGATGCCGTGCTCGAACACGTCGAACGCCACGCGCTCGTGCTTGTTCTGGAAGGCGCTCGGCATCTCGAAGCCCTTCTGGTCGGCGATGAACTCGAAGTACCGACCGTGCAGCGCCTCGACGTGATACGGGTCGACGGCGTTCTCCATGATCTGCAACCAGTTGCAGGGCACGATGGAGTGACCGATGTCGCGCATCCCGTCCATCACGTAGGCCTCGTAGCGCGGCAGCTCGGGCGCCGGATCGTTGCCGATGTACGCCCACACGAGACCACCGAGCTCCCGGACCTCGCCGGCGAAGACGCACGACTTGGCGCGGAAAGCCGGCGACGAATCGGGCTCGGCGAGGATCTCGACGCACTCGCCGCCGGTGTTGAACTTCCAGCCGTGGTAGCCGCAGCGCAGCCCGTCGTCCTCGACGATGCCGTAGACGAGCGAGGCACCACGGTGCGGGCAGCGCTCGGCGACGATGCCGTAGTCGCCATGGCGGGTCTTGAACACCGCCCAGTCCTCGCCGAGCAGGCGGGCCTTCTTCACGGGGAACTCCTCGAGGTCCCGCGTGAAGGCGACCGGGTACCAGTAGTGGCGAAGGACGTCACCCATCGGCGTGCCCGGGCCGACGCGGGTGAGCTCGTCGTTCTGCTCCTTCGTCAGCATCGGATCAGTCCTCCAGGACGGTGACGGTGCCGGCGGAGCCGTCGACGCGGATCCGCTGGCCGGTGGCGATGCGGTTGGTGCCGAACCCCGTGCCGGTGACCGCCGGGACGCCGTACTCGCGACAGACGATGGCGGCATGGCTCATCATCCCGCCGATGTCGGTCACGCACGCCTTGATCTTCGGGAACACTGGCGCCCAGCTCGGCGCCGTGATCGGGGCGACGAGGATGTCGCCGTCCTGGACGGCGTCGATGTCGTCGGGGCCGAACACCAGCCGTGCCCGGCCCTCGACGATTCCTGGTGAAGCCGCCATGCCCGTCAGCGCGTCGGAGTCGCCATCGGTGCCGAGCCAACCCTGGACCGAGTCGCTGGTGATGCCCCAGAGCATGATCGTGAACGGCTCGGTCACGACCTTGGGCGGTTCGCCGAGACCCTTCGGCGGCTTCCACGCCTTCAACCGAGCCACGATCTCGCGGCGGCGGGCGATCTTGTCCGGCCAATACGTCGGCCCGGCGATCGGGGCGTTCACCGCCCAGCCCATGTAGACGTCGAACAGCACCTCGTCGAGCTCGTCGCGGCGGAAGTAGAAGACGTCGTCGACGTGGGTCGTCACGCCCTCCTTGAGGAGTGTCGCGCCGAGCTCGCGCAGCTTGCGCCAGATGAGCGACATCGTCCAGTGCTCGATGTAGAAGTTGTGGTTCTCGACATACGGGAAGACCACCCGCGCCAGGCCGAGCTTCTCGTGGAACGCTTGGCGGTCCTCGTCCGTGTTGAGCAGCTCGGCGTACTCCTCCACCACGCGGTCGCGCTCGGCCCTGATGGCGGCGATCGGGCGGGTGATGTCGGCGCCGGACTGGATCTTGGCGATGTAGTCCTTGATGAAGCCGTACGGGATCTGCGGGTGGTCGATCCAGATCTTCTCGTCGTGGTAGAAGCCGCCCCCGGACGAGAAGTTGAACCACGGTTCACGGACCTCGTCCCAGTACGCCTGCCACTGGCGGCCGGCGTCACTGTCGTCGAGCGCGGCGCGAACCTTGAGCGGGTCGTCGTGGTCGAAGACGTCGGTGATCCCGAGGTCCACGGCACGCTGGGCCAGCTCCTTGAGCTCCTCGTTGGGGCGGAACAGGTCGACCTCGACGCCCGCCACCATCTTGGCGATGCCGAGGTCGGGGATCGACGGGAACGCCTGCTTGCAGAAGCCGAAGAAGTCCAGATAGGCGGCGTAGCCCAGGTTGAGGAACTCGAAGTGGTACTGCCACACCTTGAGGCAAAGGTCCTTGAAGCGGTGGTAGTCGGCCTGCAGTTCGTAGCCCGCGCCGATGCCCAGCCCGCCGGTGATGACGTCGATCGGCTCCGCCTCCGGCAATGGGCTGAAGTCGATGGCGGCGATCTCGTCGATGGCCGTCCTCACCTTGTCGAGCCAGTTGGCGTACAGGCGGTCCCAGTTGGCGAAGTAGTAGCCGGCGCGCTCGACGAACTCAGGGACCCGGGCCTCGATGCGAGCGCCATCCTCGATCGTCACCGGGGAGAAGAAGGGGTAGCCGTAGAGCACTCGGAAGTCGACCCCGTCGGCGGGCGGGATGCGGTAGTGGCGGCTGTTGAACTGGCTCAGCGAGGCCAGCGCCACCTCCAGGAACGTCGAGACCCACGGCGTCATCGCCTGGCCCCAGTGCATCGAGTCCCAGAACCAGAAGCGGTTCTCCTCGTACTCCCGCCGGCCCTCGCTGAAGCGGACGCTGTACGGATACAGCTCCTCCCAGCCCTCGACCCCCTCCGGCGCGGCGACCTCGAACGGACTCGGGAAACGGTTCTCGCCCATCGGTTACCCCTTGTTCTCTGTCTGGTGAAGCGGTGACATCAGCGTCGACACGATCGACGCCACGCCGGTCTGCGTGCTCACCGGAGCGCACTCCCGCTGCGACCACACCGTCTCCGGCCGGCTCTGCAGCATCAGCACGTTCTCCCCGTCCGGCAGGTGCCGGTCGATGGCCCACTCGACGTCCTGCGGACAGCCGTAGTGCTTCTCCGACCGCCGGGCCAGCGCCATCACGGCACGCAGGTCGTCGTCGGACATGCATGGCACGCACTGGCGGTCGAGCTCCACGTCGAGCTTCTCGACGACCCCGTCGTCGTTCAGCGCGTACTCGATCGTCTTCGGCGAGATGCGCCGGCTGACGACCTCCCGCAGCACCTTGTCGACGAGGTAGTTGTCGGGTGTCACCTCGCCCGACACGACGGCCTCGCCGAGGCCCCACGACGCGTCGATGGCCACCTGGCTGCGATCGCCCGTCGTCGGGTTGAGCGTGAACGCCACGCCCGACGCCTTCGGGTCGACCATCTTCTGCACGCCGACCGACATGGCGATCGAGTGCTGGAGGTAGCCCATCGTGTGCCGGTAGGCGATGGCGCGGTCGGTGAACAGCGACGACCAGCATCGGCGGACGTGCTCGACGACGGCGTCGGCGCCGCGGATCCACAGGAACGTGTCCTGCTGGCCGGCGAACGAGGCCTCCGGGAGGTCCTCGGCCGTCGCCGACGACCGGACGGCGACGGGGACGTCGGCGACGCCACAGTGCGTCGACAGCGCCTCGTAGGCCTCCGTGATCTCGGCGGCGACGTCGTCGGGCACCGGGACGGACTCGATCTGGGCGCGGATCTCGTTCGCGATCTTCTGGTTGGCGCCGTACGAGCCGTGGTCGATCATCGCCAGCAGCTCGTTGACGCCGGTGACCAGCGCCGGGTCGGCCCAGATCCGCTCGTAGGCGGCGGTCGTGACGGCGAAGCCAGGTGGCACCGGAAGGCCGGCGACCATCATCTCCCCGAGGCTGGCGTTCTTGCCGCCGACCAGCGGCCGATGGGCCGGCTCGTAGCGGTCGAACCACACGACGTGCTCACCCATGACGTCGACCACCGTCCGTGACGCCTCCCCACCGGACGACGATCTCGCCACGGGCATGCCTGCCGCCCAGTCGACGACCGGACACGACTTGCACATCGCTCATCCCCTTCATTCCTTGGCCTCCTCGGGTGGCAGCCCATCGGTCCTCCATGCCCCACGTCGGCAGGCGGTCGACGGCCGGCACCTTGACCTCCTGCACGCGGTTGCGGTAGGCGACGGTGGCGTCGGCGCCGAACAGCTTGACGCGCACGTGCTCGGCGTTGTACGGCTCGCCGGGGTCGTAGCCGAGCGCGGCGACGGCGAAGGCCCGGATCGGACCGGAGTGGGTGGCGATCGCCAGGCGGGCGCCCGGGTACTCGGCGGCCAGTTCGCTGATGCCGACCCAGAACCGCCGCACGCACATCGCCGGCGGCTCGAAGTGCATCATCGGGATGGTCAGCCAGTGCTGGATCGGGTCGGCCCCACCCTCCTGGGTGCGCCAGAAGCGGTCCATCTCGACGAGCCACAGCGGGCGGTCGCCGGCCGCCGTGCGCTCGATCCCCTCGAGCAACGACGTGGTACTGGCGGAACGCCGCCGTCACGTCCTTCAAGCCGTCGGGGGCGACGAACTGGAAGTTGCCGAACGCGGCGAGCGGCTCGGGGTCGTGGATCTTGATGTCCTTGTCGAACATCGCCAGGCCGTCGACGAGGCCGCGGTGGATCTGCTCGGCCGTCTCCCGGGCGCGGTTGGTGTCGGCGTGGCGGAAGACCACGGTCTCACCGGAGCGGATCCGCTTGGCCAGCGTGTGGCCATACGAGTGGGCCTGCCACGCGCCCTGCGGTGTCAGGCCGGAGTCGGTCGAGTAGCCCTGCGTCTCGCCGTGGCGGATGAGGTAGGCGTCGCCGAGCAGGGTGCGTCGCGCCGCCGCCGGCGCGGAGATCTCCTTGTTGCGGTTGTCCTCCGTGAGCGCCTGCTGGACGGGCAGCGCGGCGCGCTCCCACAGCGGCGCGGCGGGAGCCGCCGCGGCGTTCGGCTGGCGATCGCGGAAGCGGCGCAGGTACAGCGGCTCGTCCCGTCGACCGGCTCGCCACCGTCTCCGTTGCCCGACCGCTCGGCCGCTTCCCGCTCGCGGTGCCGGGCGAGGTACAGCGGGGCGTCGACGCGTTCCGTCGGCGGCCGAGGTGTGTCGGTCACGAGTGCACCGTCATGAACTGGCGGTCGACCTGGCCGGTGTAGGAGAAGATGGCCCGTCCCGATCTCCGCTTCGGTCCACGTGGTCGGTTCGTCGTCGGGGTCGAACCAGTAGCCGCCCGTGTACATCTCGTTGCGGTTGCCGGCGGGATCGAAGAAGTACAGACCGCAGCCGCGGGTGGCGCCGTGGCGGGTCGGGCCGGCGTCGATCGGCACGCCGTGGTAGGCGCAGATGTCGGCGGCGTCGCGCAGGTCGGTCCACTCGTCGACCCAGTAGGCGAGGTGGTGGAAGGCGCCGTCGGGACCGGTGACGAACGCCAGGTCGTGGGCCGTGTGGCTGCGCTCGAGGAACGTCGCCAATTGGTAACCGTCGTCGGCGACGATCTGCTCGGTCATCCGGAACTCGAGCACGTCGGTGAAGAAGGCGGTGACGCCGTCGACGTCCTCGCACATCAGGAAGACGTGGTCGATCCGCGGCGGGTGCATGCCCCGGAGATCGTCCGGCTTCGGCGGCGGGTTGATCAGCGGCAGGCCGTTGCCGACCTGAGTCATGCCCTGCTCGAGGTCGATGACGTGCCCGCTGGGAGCCCGGAAGCGCACGACGTGGCCGCTGCCCGGAGCGAGCTGACCGGGCGCGAAGCGCGAGGTGGACGAGACCCAGCGGCCTCGACGCGGCGGGCCAGCCGGTCGAGCTCGGGCAGCTCGACGACCTTGAAGGCGGCCGAGTTCAAGCCGTACGTCGGTGCCGACGACAGGATCAGGCTGTGGTGCTGCAGCTCGTCCCACCCCTTGAGGAAGACCCGATCGCCGTCGCGTGCCGTCTCGACCAGCCCGACGACCTCGGTGTAGTAGGCGACGGCCAGCTCGAGGTCGGGCACGCGCACGTCGGCGTGCGACAGCCGGAGGATGCCGGCACATCATGTGTGGACCCGCTGGAAGCGTTCGTTCATCACGCCCTCGTAGTAGAAGATCGCCCGCCCGGACTGATCGTCGGTCCACGTGATGGTCGGGAAGTCCGGGTCGGGGCGGTAGCCGCCGGTGAAGACCTCGTTGCGGGTGCCCATCGGGTCGAAGAAGTAGATCGTGTTGCCCCGCGTGATGCCGTGGCGGGTCGGGCCGATGTCGATCGGGGATCGCGTGGTAGGCCAACGTGTCGGCGGCCCGCCGGATGTGGTCCCAGTCGTCGAGCCAGAAGGCGAAGTGGTGCAGCGCGCCGTTGGGGCCCTGGGCGAAGGCGATGTCGTGCGGCTTGTGACCGCGCTCGAGGAAGGCGATGACCTGATGGCCGCCGCCGTCGAGCAGTTGCTCGGTGAGGCGGAAGCCCAGCGCCTCCCGGAAGAACCGGCTGACCTCGGCCACCTCCTCGGCGTGCACGAGGACGTGATCGAGGCGTGGCGGGGCGATCCCCAGCAACCCCTCCGGGTGCGGGCGCGGGTTGCGCAGCGGGAGCCGGCCGCCGACCTTGTGGACGTCGTGGACGAGCTCCATCTCGTGGCCCGACGGCGTCTCGAAGCGGATCGATGCACCCTGGCCGACCTCTGCGCCGGCGGCGATGCGCTCGACGGCGATCCCGTAGCGCTCGACACTGGTTTCGAGCGCCGTGAGGTCGTCGGCGTGCTCGACCTTGAAGGCGTAGCGGTCGAGCCCGACGCGGGGGTGGTAGCGGACGGCGAGGCAGTGATGGTCGCGTTCGTCCCAGCACTTGAAGAAGATGCGGTCCTCCGTGCGCTCGGAGATGTCGAGGCCGATGACCTGCGTGTAGTAGGCGGCGGCGAGCTCGAGGTCCGGGACGGTGATGTCGACGTGGCTCAGGCGCAAGATCCCCATGACGTGACCGACGTTACGCGGCCCGTTCCGCATCGTGGGATGTTGTCCCGCATGGGGGAACGGCTGCGGCGTACCGTGGCCGACGTGCCCTCGACGCTGAGCTCGGTCAGCAACGCGCTGCGCGTGCTCAAGGCGTTCACGACCGCCCACCGGGAGTGGGGCGTCAGCGATCTCGCCCGCCATCTCGAGCTGGGCAAGTCGACCGTCCATCGGCTGCTGTCGACGCTCGTCGAGGAGCGCATGCTGGACCAGGACCTCGGCACCGGCCGGTACCGACTCGGCCTGGCGGTGCTCGATCTCGCCGCCGCCGTCCCGACGCAGCTCGACCTCCACGAGGCCGTCCTCTCGCCGATGTCCGAGTTGCGCAACCGCAGCGGCGAGACGGTGCAGGTCGCCGTCCTCGACGGCCGCCACGTCGTCTACATCGAGCGGCTGGACAGCCCGCGCACGCTGCGCATGTTCCTCGAGATCGGGCGCCGCAACCACGCCCACTCGACGGCCACCGGCAAGGTCCTGCTCGCCCACCTGCCCGAGCGCGACCTCGACCGGCTGCTCAAGGGTTGGGAGCTGGCGCGGGTGACGCCGCACACGATCACCGACCAGCGGGCACTGCGAGCGGAGCTCGACGCCGTGCGGGCCCGCGGGGTACGCCGAGAACCGGCACGAGTCGGAGGTCGGGTGTCGTCAGCCTGGCGGCACCGATCCGCGGGTCCGGCGGGCAGGTCATCGCCGCCCTCAGCATGGCCGGTCCGGCCGACCGCATCGATCCTCACCGGCTGGCGATGGCCCACGCCGTGATGGAGACGGCGGCGGTGGCCTCGCGCCGCCTGGGGCACCGGGGAGCGGCCTGACGTGCGAGTCGCCCCCGTGCGGCCCTACGACGCGCTGTTGCTCGACTTCGGGGGCGTGTGCCTGCTCAACCCGGCCGAGATGCACGACCACCTCGAGCGCCGGCTCGGCCTGCCGGGCGGCACGTTCCAATGGCGCGGGCCGGCCGACCCGCTGACCGACGAGCTGTGGCAGCGCATGACGGCCGGCGACGGGGTGACGGAGCGGCAGTACTGGCAGCTGCGGGCCGCCGAGGTCGGTCGTGCGGTCGGCCAGGAGTGGACGCTGGCCGACTACATGCGTCATGTGTTCGTGCCGCCGGAGCCCTGGATGGTGCGGACCGAGGCCGTCGACGTCGTCGATCGTGCGCGGGCCGCCGGCTACCTCGTGGCGGTCCTGACGAACGACCTGCGGGCGTTCCACGGGCCGCACTGGGAGCTCGAGGTCGACCTCTTGCAGCAGATGGACCACATCGTCGACGGCTCCGACACGGGGATCCTCAAGCCGGACCGGCGGGCGTACGAACGGGCCGTCGAGATCACCGGCGTGCCTGCCGAGCGGCAGCTGTTCGTCGACGACCTGCCCCTCAACGTCCAGGGCGCCGAGACCGTCGGCATGGACGCCGTGTGGTTCGACATCGCCCACCCGGCCGAATCCTGGGCCGCCGTCGCCGCCCGCCTCGGCCTGTGACTGTGCCACGGCCGCCGGCCGCCATCGGTTCTCCGTCGATTTCGCGGTCACGGATGACCCTGAAGTTGCTCCAGAAGCGGTTTTAGGAGAGCCCGGTCTGGCGGACGGTGATGCTGAGGCGGCCGGGCGGCAGGCCGAGTCCGGCGGGGGCCGTGCCGTTGAGGACCTTCGGCACGCCATGGTGGATCAATCGGTTCGGCCCGCCGAACACGAGCAGGTCGCCGCTGGCCAGCAGCACGTCGGTGAACGGTGCCGTCCGCCGGTCGACGCCAGCCATCCGGAAGACGCATGTGTCCCCGAGGCTGATCGTGACGACCGGTGCGTCGGACGGCTCGTCACCGTCCTGGTGCAGGCCGAGGCGGGCGCCGGGCGCGTACAGGTTGACGATCGCCGCGTCCGGCTCGAAGGCCGTCGCCGACGCGGGCCCGTCGGCGATGTCGACGGCCCGGCGGGCGAGCGCCACGAGATCGTCGGGCATCGGCTTGACGGGGGCGCCGTCGGTGTCGTCCGCAGTGCGCGAGTACATGTACGGCCACCAGTGCCAGCCGAGGCAGACCGACTGCACCGTCATCAGGTGCCCGGTCGGTACGCGGGGGTGACGCAACCCGGCCGGCGGCTCGGCCCACTCCCGGAAGTCGGCGACCAGCCGGCGCTGCTCGGCGCTGTCGAGCCAGCCGGCCACGTGGACGACGCCGGGCAGCAACTCGTGGCGTTCGCCGCCCGGCTCGTACGGCGTCAGCAGCGACAATGCCAGCTGGCCGTCGGCACCCGACGGGGCGGGCTCGGCGGGCGGGAGGACGGTCGGCACGCCGCCTCGACGGCTGCCAGCGCTGCGACGTCGCGTGGGGGTGGGAGTCACGACCCGTACAACGATACGGCCCGCCCTCTCGTGAGGTCGGCGATCAGAACCAGGTGTTGCACCAGGGGGCGAGGTTCCAGGCCAGGAGGGTGTCGGCGGTGGCGACGGCGCCGGTGGTGTGCTCGTCGAGCCAGCCGGCGCGGTGCAGGGTGGCCAGCCGGACGCCTCCGAGGACGGCCGCGCCGAGCGTGCGCACGGACATCGTGACGTCCGCCGGCTCCGTCGTGGCGCGGCACGAGGCACCGTCCGGCGTGGCGTCGAGCACGAAGCGCCCAGCGGCGAGGTCGCCGTCGTCGACGACCTCGAGCACAACCCGACCAGACGCGAGGTAGCCGCGGGCTTGAAGGAGGGCTGGGACATCGAGTGGGCGGACCCACAGGAAGTCCAGGACGCCGATCGGCTTGGCCATCCGGGCGTCGACGAGCAGCCAGGGCAGGAGGTCGTCGACCGGTCGGTCGCGGGCGACCACCGTGGCGACGAGGTCGAGCTCGGCCAGGAACCGCCACAGCCGGGCCTCGGCGGCCGGTGTCACCGCGGACAGGTCGGCGACATCGACCTTGCCCCGCGGCCGGCCGTCGGCGGAGTCCAGCTTGGCCGTGTAGTTGGCCCACCCCTGCGGTTCCCCGGCGTCGTCGCGGCAGAGCAGTCGGAAGCCCTGCCACGGCTTGTCCTCCGGCCGCCGGCGCAGGTCGGCGCGCACGTCCCAGTCGATCTGGCGCAGGCTGATCATGCCCGGCCGGGCTGCCCGTACCCGTTCGAAGATGGCCGGCGCAACGTCCCGGAACGTGGCGTTGTCGACGAACTCGACCGAGCCGGCACCACCGTTGGTGAACCGGGCCGCGTTGGCGTCGAGCTCCCAGCCCACCGAGGGCGCCGCCGGGCCGTATCCGAAGCGTCCGTAGATCGGGTACTCGGCGGCGATCAGCACGTCTGCCGCCTCGCCACGGTCGCGACTCCCGTTGAGGTCTGCCGTGATCATGCGGGTCAGCAGCCCCTGGCGGCGGTGCGTGGCGCGGCACGTGACGGCGGTGACTGCGCCGGCCGGCATGGTGGCGCCTCCGGGCAACGTCAGCTCCGTCTGGTACGACTGGAACGTGGCCACGATCGTCGATCCGTCGAAGGCGGCCATCACGCGATCGACGGGATCGAGCGTGGCTTTCGCCCACTCGTCGTCGTCGACGGTGTCGTTCTGGCTGAACCCGGCGCGCAGCGCCCGGCGAAAGGCTCCTGCCTCGTCGGGCGTGATCGCGCGGACCGTGATGCTCACCGTCACGACGGTAGATGTGCCGACGGCGGCGAGACGAGGGCATATCCGTCTCACACTGCGGCGCCTTCCGTCGTTGCATCTGCTGTGACGCTGCCGCCGTTCGAGATCGTGCTCGACACGCACGGCTCGACGGTGCTGCGGCTGCTGACCCGACTCGTCGGCCCGTCCGACGCCGAGGATGCCTGGCAGGAGACGTTCATCGCCGCCCTGCGGGCGTACCCCCGGCTGCGGCCGGACAGCGACGTGCGGGCGTGGCTGTTCACGATCGCCCATCGCAAGGCGATCGACCGCTTCCGCGCCCGCGCCCGCCAGCCCGTGGCCACGAGCGAGGTCGGTGACTGGGCGGCGACAGGAGGCGAGGCCGTCGATCCCGACGACGAGCTGTGGGCCCGCGTGCGGGCGCTGCCCGACAAGCAGCGCCTTGCCGTCGGCTACCGGTTCGGCACCGACCTGTCGTACGCCGAGATCGCCGCCGTGCTCGAGTGCTCGGCAGCGGCCGCTCGGCGCAGCGTCTTCGAAGGGCTGCGCACCCTGCGCCGCCAGCTGGACCACGAGGAGATCCGATCATGACCACGACTGACGCTCTCGCCGCCAATCTGCGCGGCGAGCTCCCCGATGGCGCGGCGGCCAACGCTCGGGTGCGCGCCACCTTCGCTGCCCGCGCCGACGAGGACGGCCTGGTCGACGTCGCCTACCGGACCGTCGACAGCCCAGCCGGCGAGTTGCTGCTGGCGGCCACCGCCGACGGTGTCGTGAAGGTCTCGTTCGGGGCGGGGGATGACGTGCTCGCCAGCCTCGCCGACGACGTCAGCCCCCGGGTGCTGCGGCTCCCCTCCCGGCTCGACCTGGCGGCCCGCCAACTGGACGAGTACTTCGCCGGCCGTCGCCAGCGCTTCGACCTCCCACTCGACCTGCGCCTCGCCCGGGGCTTCCGCCGCCACGTCCTCGAGGAGCTGCGCGATGTCCGCTTCGGCACGACCGTCAGCTACTCCGACCTGGCCCGGGCGGCGGGCAGCCCGAGGGCGGTGCGCGCCGTCGGGACGGCGTGCGCCACGAACCCGATCCCGATCGTCATCCCGTGCCACCGCGTGCTGCGCCGCGACGGTTCGCTCGGTGGGTACGGCGGCGGCCCTGAGGTCAAGCGCGCCCTCCTCGACCTGGAGCAGCGCTCGCTCAACTGATCATGTGGTTTTCCCCGATGCCGTGGGGGCCGCCGGTCGCCCACGATGGGAGTCGAGGGACCCGAGGGTTCGGTGATTGCGGACACACCGAGCTGCATCGGTCCCCCGGCCGGCCACAGGAGCCACGAGCGGAGGGCGGGACTCCGGGAGGCAGGTTCGCTAGCGCGGACCTGCCTCCACACTCGGCCGGTAGCCGGCCGCCAGCTCGGCCCGCGACCGGATCCCCAGCTTGCGGTAGATCCGCGTCAGGTTCGACTCCACGGTGCGCAGGCTGATGTACAGCTCACTCGCCACCTCCCGGTTGCTGCGCCCCGTGGCCACCAGCTCGGCGACCCTGGTCTCGGTCGAGGTGAGCTGGTACGGGTCGCGGCGCCCGCCGAGGCGGGCCAGCTCCTCGTCGATGCGCACGATCCACGGGACGAGCCCCAGCTCGACGCCGACGGCCCGGGCGTCGGCCAACGCCGAGGTGGCGTCCTTGCGGCGGCCGGCCCGCCGCAGTGCCGTGCCCAGCGCGAGGAGGGTCCGGCACCGCTCGGTCGGCAAGCCGAGCCGTTCGCTCTCCGCGGCGAGCCGCTCACCGAGCTCGACAGCGTCGTGGAACCGGCCTTCGGCGATCAGCACGTGCAGGCGGGCGCGGCCGGCCTGCAGGAGGGCCGATCGCGCGCCGCACCGCGCGGCCAGCTCCTCGATCCGGGTGGCACAGTTCTTCGCGTCGGTGACCCGCCCGACCCGGGTCAGCGCCTCGACGAGGTCGGGCCGGAAGGGCAGCCCCCGCAGGTCGCCCATCCCCATCTTCTCGGCCGCGTTCCAGGCCGCTTGGAGGTGCTCGACGGCCTCGGACCACCGGCTCGCCGCCAGCGCGGCGAATCCGTAGCCGGTGTGCCGAGCCACCTGCAGCAGCGGCAGATTCTCGCCGGGCTCGTCGACGCTGGCCAGCATCGTCGCCGCCTCGTCGTGGCGACCGGTGAAGGCCATGATCCTGGCCAGCCCGGAGCCGGCCATCGACGCCGGGTAGCCCGTCAGCTCGGCGGCGTCGACGGCGCGGCGCA
Source organism: uncultured Acidimicrobiia bacterium (assembly GCA_963719775.1). Taxonomy (GTDB): domain Bacteria; phylum Actinomycetota; class Acidimicrobiia; order Acidimicrobiales; family Ilumatobacteraceae; genus JALZMG01. Next base: position 488,922 of record CAVRCY010000006.1, on the reverse strand, counting down.
GCTCGCGCTCGGCGGTCGCCAGGTCGCCACGACGTGCCTCCAGGCCGGCCCGGAAGTCGTTGACCTTGAACTGCACGAGCATGTTGCCGCGCTCGTCCGAGACCCGCTGGAACTGGTCGAGGGCGGCGAGGGCGGGGCCGACGCGGTAGTCCCACACGAGCATCTCGACGGCCAGCCAGCCCGCACTCAGGTGGTCGGTCGGGTCGGCGTCGGGTCGGACCAGCTCCCATGCGGCGATCGGATCGGTCGGCAGCCCGAGCACGAAGCGGCAGTTCTCGGCCATCACGGAGGCCAGCTCGGCGGCCCGCTGCTCGCCCGCCGCCAGCAACTCGGCCTGCGAGCTGATCGCCGTCTCCAGTGCCGCCTCCAGGTCGAAGGTCTGCTCGATGCGGGCGCGGGCGCGGGCCAGGAACGAGCGCAACACTGGCTGCCCCTCCAGCCGGTCGAGCAGGTCGCAGACGAGGTCATGGGCCGGGTGCAGCCCGTCGCGGTTGGCCACCACCTGGACGAGCAATCCCCCGGCCAGCGCCGTCTCGACGTGACCGTCGGCGAGGGCGTCGGCGACGCTGGCGTGGTGGGCGGCCCGTTCGAGGTCGCCGCCCCCGAGAAAGGCGTCGCCGGCCGCGAGGGCGCGCCGCCAGCGATCATGTACGGCGTCCTGCGGGGTCAACTCGGCGGACCGTTCGAAACGCTGGCCGGCCTCGATGCGCGCGCCGCGGGCGAGGGCGCCATGAGCCGCTTGCTCGAGCGGCGTCGGCGACCGGCGCGTCGGGCGTCGTCGCCGCGGCGGCGAGGTGGACGGCGCACAGCTCGGGTCGTCGACGACGAGGGCCAGCGTGCGGTGGATGCGGTCCTGACCGAGCCGACCGAGCCGTTCGAGCAGCGCGGCCGGGACCAGCGGGTGGACGAACTGCAGGGCGTCGCTGCGGCCGGTCACGAGGCCCGACCGGGCGGCGCCGACCAGCTCGGCGGTGACGTCACGGTCCGAGCACGCCGCCGCCAGGATGGCGTGATCCGGGCGGCCGAGCACAGCAGCGTGCTCCAACACCTCGACGGTCGCCGGTGGCAGCGCCTCGATCTGGCCGAGGTAGCTGCCGATGATCGAGCGCGGCAGCTCGTCGACGCCACCGCCGGCGGCCACGTGGTCGGCCAGCAGGGAGGCGTACAGCGGGTTGCCACCCGAGAGCCTGGCGACGCGGGATGACCATCGTTTGCGTCAAGCGACGACCGACCCGCTGACGGAGCAGCTCGTGGACGTGCGACTGATCGAGCGCCGGCGGCAGCACGCGGTGGTAGGCGTGGGTGACGATGCGATCGAGCTCGACCCGCGGGGCCAGGCCCTCACGGGAGGCCGCCAGCACGGTCAGCGGTGACTCGGCGAGCCCGCGCACCGCCATGGCCAACGCCCCGGCGGTCGCCGGATCGAGCCATTGCAGGTCGTCCACGACGAGCAGCAGCGGCTCGCCGGCGGACAGCGACACGAGGAGGTTGCGCAGTGCGCCGGCGACGTACGGCCCGGCCGAGGCAACCGTCGGGGCCGCCTCGCCGACGGCGGCCAGCACGGCCGCCCGTTGCACGTCGACCAGCGCGTCGAGGCTGCCGGCCGGCAGCGACGGGTACAGGCTGACCAACCCGGCCCAGGGCATCGCCGACTCGGCCTCGGTGGCCCGCATCCACAGCACGCGCTGACCTCGGGCGCCAGCGCGTTCGGCAGCCGCGACGAGGAGCGTCGTCTTGCCGATCCCGGCGGCACCGACGAGCTCGATGGCCGCCGACTGGGTCGCCTCCCGGGCGATGACCTCCGTGATGGCCGTCAGCTCGGTGGCGCGACCGACGAGGCCACGATCATGCCTGGCGCCCGCCACGACGACGCATCGTAGTGTCCGTCGACGGTGAGTGGAGGCGTCCTGCGGTGGTTGTGGTTCGGCCTCGGTTGGGTCGCCGTCGCGATCGGATCGATCGGCATCGTCGTGCCCGGGTTGCCGACCACCGTGTTCTTCATCATCGCCGCGGCGTGCTTCTCGCGGTCCAGCCCCCGGTTCGAGCAGTGGGTGCTGACGCGGCCCGGCATCGGCCCGATGGTGCGCGACTACCGAGCCGGGCTGGGCATGCCGCGCCGGGCCAAGGTGGCGGCGATCGCCTCGATCACCGTCGTCTGCGGGCTGAGCGCGCTGTTCGTCGCTCAGTGGTGGCTGCGGATCGTGATCCTCGGCCTCGGTGCCGTCGGCGTCGTCTGGATCCTGTGGCGGGTGCCGACGCGTGCCGCCGCCTCGCCCGAGGGATGAGGCGTCAGGCCGCCGCGGCCTCGTCGGCGAACTGCGTGTGGTACAGGCGGGCGTAGCGCCCCCCAGCGGCCAGCAGCTCGGTGTGCGTGCCGCGCTCGACGACCTGGCCGCCCTCGATGACGACGATCGCGTCAGCCGCCCGCACGGTCGACAAGCGGTGGGCGATGACGAGCGCCGTTCGCCCCTCGAGCGCGGCGGCCAGCGCCTCCTGCACCGCCGCCTCCGACTCCGAGTCGAGGTGGGCGGTGGCCTCGTCGAGGATGACGACCCGCGGCTTGGCCAGCAGCAGCCGGGCGATCGTCAGCCGCTGTCGCTCACCGCCCGACAGCCGGTAGCCGCGCTCGCCGACGAGCGTGTCCAGCCCGTCGGGCAATGAGCGCACGAGCGGCGCCAGGCGGGCCTGCTCCAAGGCGTCCCACAGCTCGGCGTCGTCGGCGTCTGGCGAGGCGTAGCGGAGGTTGGCCCGGATCGTGTCGTGGAACAGGTGGCCGTCCTGCGTGACGACGCCGACCGTCGACCTGATCGAGTCGAACGACAGCGCTCTGACGTCGACGCCTCCGAGGCGCACGGCACCGGCGTCGACGTCGTAGAGCCGCGGCACGAGGGAGGCCAACGTGGACTTCCCGGCGCCCGATGACCCGACGAGCGCCACGGTGTGCCCCGGCTCGACGCGCAGCGTGACCCCGTGGAGCACTTCCTCGCTCGGCCGGTCGTCCAGGACGAGCACCTCCTCCAGCGACGCCAGCGAGACCTTGTCCGCCGTCGGGTAGCCGAAGCGCACGTCATGCAGCTCGACCGACACCGGGCCGTCGGGCACGGCAACGGCGTCGGGTGCCTCGGCGATCATCGGCTCGACGTCGAGCACCTCGAAGACGCGCTCGAAGCTGACCAGTGCGGTGACAACGTCCAGCCGGGCCGTGGCCAACGCGGTCAGCGGCGCGTAGAGCCGGCCCAGCAGCAGCGCCATGGTGACGATCGTCCCCGGTTCCAGCTGGCCCTGCAGGGCCATGTACCCGCCGAGTCCGAAGATCAAGGCTTGAGCGAACCCGGACACCAGGCCGAGCGAGCGGAAGAACACCTCCATCGCCATCGCCGACCGCACGCCGATGTCGTTGACCCGTTGGGCCCGCGCGCCGAACTCGGCGGCCTCCTCGCGGGGACGGCCGAACAGCTTGACGAGCGTCGCGCCGGGCGCCGAGAACCGCTCCGTCATCTGCGACGTCATCGCCGCGTTGTGGTCCGCCGCCTCTCGCTGCAGCCGCCCGACCTTGGCGCCGACGCGCCGCGCCGGGATGACGAACGTCGGCAGCAGGACCAGCGCCAGCAACGTGATCTGCCACGACAGTCCGAGCATCACGGCCAGCGTCAGCACGAGGGCGATGACGTTGGTGACGACACCCGACAAGGCCGACGTGAATGCCCGCTGGGCGCCGATGACGTCGTTGTTCAGGCGGCTGACGAGGGCGCCCGTGCGGGTGCGGGTGAAGAAGGCGATCGGCATCTGCTGTACGTGCTCGAACACACGGCGCCGCAGGTCGAGGATCAGGCCCTCACCGAGGCGCGACGAGTACAGGCGCTCGAGCAGCCCGACGCCGGCGTCGACGACGGCGACGACGGCGATCAGGACGGCGACCCCGACGACCGTCCCGGTGCCGTCACCGTCGACGATGGCGTCGACGGCCCGCCCGGCGAGGATCGGCGCCAGCACCCCGAGGGCGGCGGACACGGTGGCCAGCACGAGGAACGTGACGATCGTCCGACGGTGCGGTCTGGCGAAGCTGGCGACGCGCCGCCACGTGCGCCGGCTGACCGATGCCCGCGCCGCGCCGTCCTGTTGCATCGCGCTCTGCAGGGCCGACCACGCGCTGAAGTCGCTCACTGGTGCACCATCCATTCGTGCGACGCGTTCGACTTGATCAAACGCACGGTGCACCAGTGAGCGTGAAGACCGTAATGCTGATTCGCTCGCTCGAAGACTCGCTCGCTCATGCCGGCCACGGTAGGACTTCAAGTTCACTTGAGGTCAACGCAAACATCTGGGCGCGATCCTTCCCACCGGCCGTTCTGGGCGCAGAAATTTCCGACAGTCGCGAAGAACCGCGCCCAGAACCGGCCGCGGATCCCCGATCAGATGCCCATAGCGGTGGCTCGCACGGCGGCGACCGCCGGGGCGGGGCCGCGGACGCTGACCTGAGCGACCTCCTTGCGGCCGTGGACGAACAGCACGCACTCGCCGAGTGGGCCGCTGACGGTGACGCGGTCCGGTCCCTTGCGCATGGTGATCGACGGCCGACCGTCCGGTTCGAGGACCAACCCGACCCTCAACCGCCGGACGAGCATCCGCCCACCCCGTTCGATCGGGACGGTCAAGGCGTCTTCCAGCGCGGCGTCGAGCGGGCGGACGGTGAAGGGTCCGCGGGCGCGGCGAACGTCCTCGTGGTGGACGAAGAACTCGACGCTGTTGACGAGCCGATCCAGGGATTCGAGGCGCAGCGGACTCCACGACGGCGGGCCCTGGCGGACGCGCTCGACGATCTCCTCGTACGGCCGCGCGGCCTCGGTCCGGCGCACCTCCTCGGTGTAGCCGGCCAGCAACGGCGTCACGAGGCCGGGCGCGGCGTCGGGTCGGCGATCGTGGACGACGAGGTGGGCGGCCAAGTCACGCGTCGTCCAGCCACCGCACAACGTCGGCGCGTCCGGGCCGGCGGCGATCAGCGAATCGCACAAGGCCTGCCGCTCGATCATTGCCACGGACGTCATGTCAGAAGGCTATGGAACAGCGCCCGGATCCGGTGCCGCGAGCGCTTCGTACACTGCGTACATGAGCCCATCAATCGCCGTGGCGCCCCGTCGCTGGATCGGAGCGGACGACTGCCGGCTCGCCGACTTCGTCGCCACCGTCGAGCAGGTGACGAGCCCCGCCGACTATCCCCACGCCGCCGCCGTCGACCGCGAGGTCGTGGTCTACGAGGCCGGGACGCTGGCGGCACCGCTCCGGACGCCCGAGGGACGGCGGGCCATCCAGGCCGAGCTGGCCGCCGCCCTGCTCGACGGTCCCGGGATCGTGCTGTTCGCCGGGGCGTTCGCCGACACTGCCGTGGTCGACGGCGCCTCCGACGCCTTCCGGGCGATGATCGAGGACCAGCACGCCGCTGGCGCGGCGGCGGGCGATCACTTCGCCCCACCGGGCGCCAACGACCGCGTCTGGAACGCCCTCGAGAAGCTGGCCGTCCGGGCACCCGACGTGTTCGCCGACTACTACGCCAACGACATCGTCGCCGTGGCCTCGGCGGCCTGGCTGGGACCCGGGTACCAGATCACGTCGCAGGTCAACGTCGTCAACCCGGGCGGCGGCGCCCAATCCGCGGACCGCGACTACCACCTCGGGTTCCTCTCCGACGAGGTCGCCGCGGCGTTCCCGGCCCACGTCCACCGCCTGTCGCCGATGCTCACGCTGCAGGGCGCCGTCGCCCACGTCGACATGCCCGTGGAGAGCGGCCCGACGACGTACCTGCCGCACTCCCACAAGTACGAGCCGGGCTACCTCGCGTGGCGGCGACCGGAGTTCCGCGAGTACTTCGACCAGCACCTCGTGCAGCTGCCGTTGGCCAAGGGCGACGCCGTGTTCTTCAACCCCGCCCTCTTCCACGCCGCCGGCCACAACCGCACGGTCGACGTCCGGCGGATGGCCAACCTCCTGCAGATGTCGTCGCCGTTCGGCCGGGCGATGGAGAGCGTCGACCGGGACCGCATGGCGATGGCCCTCTTCCCCACCTTGCGGGCACGGCACGTCGCCGGCGTCGACGAGCAGGACATCAGCAACGTCATCGCCGCCGCCGCCGAGGGCTATCCGTTCCCGACCAACCTCGATCGGGATCCGCCGATCGACGGCCTGGCCCCGGAGTCGAACGCCGAGCTGCTGCGCCGGGCCGTCGGCGAGTCGTGGTCACCCAGCGCGCTCGGAGGCTGAGCTCGTGGCCCGGGTCGAGCGACGGCGCACGGCCGGCTAGCGCAGCGCGGCGACGATGGGGCTGCTCGACGACAAGGTCGTACTGGTCAACGGCGGCACGCAGGGCGTCGGCGCCGGCGTGGCTCGCGCCGCTGCCCGTGAGGGCGCCATGGTTGCCGTCACGGGACGCCGTCGGGACATCGGGGCGGCCCTCGTCGCGTCGATGGAAGCCGCTGGTGCCACGGCGTCGTACCTGCAGGCCGACATGGCCGACGTGGACCAGGTGCGGCGGGCGGTCGCCGACGTCGTCGCCGCCCACGGGCGCGTCGACGGCCTCGTCAACTCGGCGGGCCTCACGTCCCGAGGCACGCTGCTGGACACGACGCCCGAGCTGTTCGACGCCCACATCGCGGTCAACCTCCGCGGACCGTTCTTCGCCATGCAGGCCGTGGTCGCTGACATGCGGACGCGTCGGGCAGCCGGCACGATCGTCAACATCATCTCGTCCAGCGAGCTCGGCGGACAGCCCTACCTGGCGCCGTACGTCGCAGCGAAGGCCGGACTGGCCGGGCTGACACGCAACGCCGCCCATGCCCACCGCTGGGACCGCATCCGCATCAACGGGCTGGACATCGGCTGGACGGAGACCGAGGGCGAGGACGCCACGCAGCGCGCCTTCCACGACGCCGACGACACGTGGCTGGAGCGGGCCGCCCGCTCGCTCCCGATGGGCAAGCTCGGCCAGGTCGACGAGATCGCCGATTTCGTCGTGTTCCTGTTGTCCGAGCGCAGCGGTGTCGTCACCGGCTCGGTCATCGACTGGGACCAGCACGTCCTCGGCGGCCTCGACTGAGGCGCGACGCCAGGGCGTCAGGCGGTGACGATGAGCTCCCGCGTGTGCGGGGCCAGATCGAGCGTGACGACCCGGCGCAGCGTCGACTTGTGCTCACCGAGCGACACGCACTCCAGCCACACGCTGCCGTCGTCATGCGCCACAGGCACGTTCGGGCGGCCGCACGTGGAGCACACCGGCGCATCGCGCTCGGCGCGCTCCAGCAACTCCAGCGGGGACTGTTGATCGAACATTGGGGGCCTCCTGGGGGGGATGGAGGGATACGACTCGTTCCGTATCATATTGCCCATGGATGCCTGCCGAGGGTCGGACATACAGCGTTCATGATCGACGTGACCGATGACCGGCCGAGCCGCGGCCGGCCGCGCAGCGCCATCGCCCACCGGGCGATCCTCGACGCCGCCCGGGAGCTCATCGCCGAGAGCGGCTTCACCGACCTCCGGATGGAGCACATCGCGACGCGCGCCGGAGTCGGCAAGGCGACGATCTACCGCCACTGGCCTTCGCGCGAGGCACTCGTCCTCGAACTCCTGCTCGAGCTGGCGGCGCCGCACCTCGAGATCGAGGACGTCGGCGACACCCGCAAGGAGATGCTGGCCGCCGTCAGGAACCCCATCCGCGCTCTCACGCAGACCGACTTCGGTCCCGTGATCCGCGCCCTCCTCTCGCACATCGCCATCGACCCGACGCTCGGCGACGCCTTCCGCGACACCGTCGTCAAGGCGCGGCGGGTCGAGATCGGCCGCGTCATCGCCCGCGGCATCGCGCGGGGCGACCTCCGCCCCGACGCCGACGCCGGTGTGGCCACGGAGCTCCTCGTCGGGCCGGTCTACTTCCGGCTGATGTTCGGCGGAGCGCTCGACGGCCGGTTCGCCAACCGCGTCGTCGACGCCGTGCTCGGCGGTTTCGCCACCGAACGGACGCCCTCCTCGCGCCCCGCTCGGTAGTCCGTCAGGCGGCAGGAGCCAGCGAGCCGGTCAGCCTCCGAACCCGAGAATTCGCCTCGATGTGAACTTCACGTCGAGGGTCAGAACCGCTCGACGTCCGATGATGACACCCACGCGGGTGACGTTGCAGCCACCCGGGTGCGATCGTTTCCGTCCACGAGGTGAACTCCTGGTGCCGGATGGGAGATGTCACGCGATCGTCGTTGACTCTGCCGGAGACGCGGAGGAGGTTGGGTCGTTGCATACCGACCCGGACCCGCCCACGGGTCGGCAGGAGTCCCTCCTTGGAAGGTATCGCCGATCGTCACGCGGCTGGGTCGCGGTAGACCGTGGGCCGCCGAGTTCGACGCGGTGTGGCAGTGGTCGTCGTGGCTGGTCTCGTCGGCGCGCTCGTGCCGATCCCGGTCACGGCACTGGCTCCGTCGGCCGGCGCCGCCACCGAGTACATGCTCGCCGCCGTCCAGGCGGCGAACCCCGGGCGCGCCACCGTCCTGAGCGTCGAGCAGCTGGATCGAGCGCTGCCGGCGGCGAGCGCCTTTTGGCAGGGTGCCGACCTGACCGGGCTCGAGATCCGACTCGGGGAGCTGTCCGGGTCGCGCCTGGCCAGCGCAACCGGGCAGACCGTCGTCGTCGACCCGACCGCGGCGGGACACGGCTGGTCGGTCACCGGCGGCACGATGGACCTCGTCAGCGTGCTCGCCCACGAGGTCGGGCACACGCTCGGGTACCGCGACATTCACTCCGCGCATGCCATGCATCACCTGATGAACGGCTGGCTGGCGCCCGGGCAGCAGCTCGGGCCGCTGAGCGCCCCCGATCCCGATACCGACCACCGACCAGCCGGCGTCCGACGAGGTCGCTCCTCAGCCGGATGTCGCGGCCGACAGCCAGTCGAGCGAGGCTGCCACCGCGACCCAGGCGGTCGAATCGGAGGATCCGGCCGCGGCGACGACCGAGGGTCCGGCGATCACTGTGCCGGACGCACCCGCCGTCCCGACGACTGCACCGGCCGTCGACCCCGAACCGGGGTCGGCCACGCCGCCCGAGCCGGCGGTCGTCGCGGCCGAGCCGTCCGTGCCCATCGAGCCCACGGCCAGTCCGCCGACTCCGGCGGCTGCTGAGGTCCTCCTCGACGACCCCCCGCCGCAGGCGATCCCCACCGGCATCTCGACGGCGACCGCGCCCGACGCGGACGACGAGCCAGGGTTCTCGGCGTTGGCGGTGGCCGAGACGTGGCAGGTCCCGCTGAACGGGGGCGCCACCGTCACCTCGGACGGTACGACGATCACCGTCGACTACGCCGACCCCGGCACACCTGACCTGACCAGAGCCGTCGCCGACACGCTCGACATCGTCATCGTCGGAGGGCCCGGCGCCGACGCGCTCGGCGTGGCCGGCGACCTGGGGGTGGCGCTGGCCTTCAACGGCGGTGGTGGCTCGGACGCCATCACGCCGTCGTCAGCGGCCATGGTCACGGTCACCGGCACCGGAAGCGGTGCATTCGGGACGACCAGCTTCTCGTCCGTCGAGAGCCTGGCGGGGGGCGTCGGTGCCGACAGCCTCACCCTGCCGTCGGCGGGCGCGACGGTTCGCTTGAACGGGAACAAGGCCGGCAAGGTGCTCGACAAGTTCGGTTCGCTGCTCATCACGTTCGCCGACATCGACGACGTCGTCGGTGGCGCCGGCGACGACGAGTTCGTTGCCGAAGCCGTGGCCACCCTGCGCAACCTGCTGATGGGTGGGACGGACCGGTTCATCGTCGAGATCAAGGCCGGCGGAGGCGCCGGCTCGTCGGTCGCCGATCTGCTGACGCTGACCGGTGCCACGCTCGCCGGCACGCTCGAGCTGCGACCGACCAGCGGGGTCCCGCCCGGACCGACGGCGACGACGCCGCTCCAGTTCCTGTCCTTCCAGACCCTCTCCGGCGACTTCACCCGCTTCCGCGGGCTCGACCGGGGCGGAGGGGCGTACGTCAAACCGGTCAGCGGGGCGGATCGCTACGAGCTCAGCGGCGCCGCGCTGCCCGATCAGCTGGAGATCATCTTCCCCACGACGTCCGACGGCGACGACTTCTTCACGTTCCTCGCCGGCAAGGGCAACGTGCTGGCTGCGAGCACCCCGGTCGCCATCGCCGTGTTCGACCAGCTGCTGTCGGGCGTACTGACGCTCGGTGGCACGGCGGACGCGGCCACGCTGACCCTCACCGACGCCCGGCTGCGCTTCGGTGACGCCGTTGATCCGTTGCTCGAGATCGCCGACGCCTCCGTCGCTCTGACGCTCACGCCGACGGCATTGACCGGCACCGTCGAGGGCGCCGTCGCCTCGTCGGTCCCCGGCGTTTCGATCAGCGGCACGGTCGTCGTCGTGATCAACACCGACAACGGGTCGATCAGCGCAACTGGGACCAACATCACCGTCACGATCGCCGGTCAATCGATCACGGGCGACGTGAGCCTGCAGCGGGTGGGCGCCGGCGGTCCGACCCGCGTGCGCATCTCCGGCCTCGCCGGCACCAGCCTGTCATTCGCGTCCGGCCGCCTCCTCCTGGACATCCTCGCCGACCCGACTCCTCTCGACCTCGAGCTGACGCCGGAGATCGTCATCGGGGCGGCCGGCGTGCTGGCGTCGTTCGCCGCCCGGGTGTCGGCGACCGTGTCGGCCGGCGTCTCGCTGTCCGGCGACTACTCGGTCACGATCGACACGGCGAACGGGGTCTTCCGTCTCGCTGCCACCAACGGCGCGATCACCGTTGGCGGGCGCCAGATCGACGGCGCGGTCACGGTGCAGGACGTCGTCACCTCGGCGGGCTCCCGGGCCACGGTCGTCGGCGTGGCGAACGCTGCGACCGCCATCACCGACGGCATGAACCCGCTGATCGGATTGACCGGTGGTTCCGGTTTCCTGCTGCTCTCGGCGGCCGGGCTGGCCGGCTCCTTCTCCGCCTCGGCCTCGCTCAACGTGGTCGGGCTCGCCGTCACGTCTGGAACCGTGCGCGTCGACCTGAACTCGACCGGCGTCCCGGTCGACGAGACCTTCACGATCAACGGCACGTCCGTGACGATCCGCGTCCGCGGGCCACCACTCCAGGTGGTCATCCTCGATGCCATCGCCACCCTGACCCTGCCGTCCTCCCTCGGCACCGTGGAACTGGGCGGCGATCTCCTCTTCGATCATGACGGCACCCGCACCGTGCTGGCCGTCACCGACGCATCGGTGACGCTGGCGAATGCCGGGATGTTCGGCGCCGAAGGCGCCTTCCTCGTCTCGACCACGGGCATCGCCGGGGTCGTGTCCGGGCTGGCCAGCGTGGCCACCGGCACCCTCGACGTCGGAGCCCGGGTCGGCGTCCGGATCAACTCCACCGGAAGCCCGGTCAGCGCGACCACGGTGACCGTCGACGGGCGGTCCTTCACCATCTCGTTCCTCGAAGCCGCGGTGCTCGACGTCTTCGCCGCGGCGGCGGGGTCGTTCGCCGTCGGCTCCTTCGTCACCATCGAAGGCACCGTCACGTTCGCTGACGACAAGGCCACCGGCACCGGCGTGGCGATCTTCCTCGGCGAGGGCCCGGCGTTCCTCCCCGAGACGACGACGCCGAACCCGGCGGCCCGCGGCGTGCTCATCTCCGACGCCACCTTCACGCTGCTGCGCTCGGGCAGCGGTTCGCTGAGCCGGTTCGCGCTCAGCGCCGCTGGCACGATCACCGTGATCGGTGTGCCCGGCCTCTCCGTCAATGGCACCGTCACCGGCCGGCTCCGCATCAACACGACCGGCGCCCCGGTGACCGACCCCGACCCCGCCTTCGACGCCCCGTTCGACACGGGTGCCGAGCTCCTGGCCCTCGACGTCACCGACCTCGCCCTGACACTGAACGGCCGGACCTTGCGTGCCGACGCCGTCGTCACCCGGATCACGACGAGCTCCGGTCTCGAAGGCTTGGCCATCGCCGTCAGCGATGCGTCCTTCGATCTCGCCGCCAGCGCCACCACCGTGGTCGCCGTCACCGCCGCGGCCGGCGCCCTCCTCCTCACGTCGCGCGGCGTCGCCGCCGTCGTGACCGGAACGGTCGCCATCGGCGACCCGAGCATCGCCTCCGTGACGGGCACGCTCGTGGTCAACACGACGGGCGTCGCCGTGCGTGAGCGGGTCGGCCTTCTCGATATGGACCTGGCGGCGGGAACGTACCTGCGGATCACCGCCGACCTCGGCGCCGGCGGGATCTCGCTCGCCGGCCAGACGCTGACCGGGTCGCTCACGTTCGAGTCGGCCGGGAACGACGTGCGGGCCAGGATTGCCGGCGGTCGGCTGGCGTTCTCGGCCGGCACCACCGACGTCCTCGTGGTGAGCGGAGTGGCGGGCGACCTCCTGCTCGACGGCGATGGGTTCGTCGGGACGTTGTCCGGCGCGCTCAGCTCGATGCTCGGCTCGGTCGGCATCTCCGGCGCCGTGCTGGTCGCCGTCGACACCCGGGCGGCCACTCCGTCCGTCACGGCGACAGGTTCCGGCGTGGTCGTCTCCGTAGCCGGTCAGACCGTCACCGGCGACGTGACGGTCACGCAGGGGGCGGGCGAGGTCACGATCGCCCTCACGGCGGCGCGGCTCGACCTCGAGGTGCTCCGCGTCACCCTCGAGAACGCCTCCATGACGGTGAGCGCCACGGGGCTGACGGCGAACCTCAGCGGCTCGGTCGAGTCCCGGCTGTCCGGTGTGGCGGTCTCCGGCACCGGCGCCGTCACCATCGACACGTCGGCCACCACCCCGCTCAGCGCTGTGATCACCGGCCTGTCGCTGACGGCGGCCGGTCACACCCTCGCCGGTGGCACGGCGACGGTCAGCCCGACGACCTCGCTCGGGCCCGATCTCGCCCTCGGTGGCGGTGACGACGAGCCGGCGCTGCTCGTGGCTGTGGCGAACCTCACCTTCGCGATGGGCGGGCTGGCCGTCAGCGACGTGGACGGCGCGCTGCTGATGACGTCGCGCGCCGTCGCCGGCACACTCACGGCGACACTCCGACGAGGCACGCTCACCAGCCTCGACTTCGGGCCGGGCCTGTCCGTGACGATCGACCTCAACACGCTCGGCCAGCCGGTCCACACGTCGTTCGCCACGACGACGATCGAGCTCCCGGCCGGTCCCTACCTTCGTCTCGCGGCGACCTCGGAGACGATCGAGGCGACGATCGGGTCGACGACCTTCGCCCTCGCCGGCACCTTCGTGTTCGAGAGCCAACGAGCGCGCCACGGGCGGGCCCATCACGGTCGTCGCGGTCACGGACCTGTCGGTGACCGTGGGAACCCAGACCCTGACGTCCGGCCGTGGCGCGTTCGTCGTCGCCGGGTCTGGCGTGGCGGGGTTGGCGTCCGGCACTGTCGCCGGCGTCGGCAGCTTCGCCCTCCGCTTCAACGCCACCGGCGCCGATGTCACGGAGACGGTCATCGTCGGCGAGACCGCCTTCCAGATCGTGCTCGCCGCGGGCGTCGTGGAGCTCACCGGCGCCGTGTCGTTGTCGATCGGCGGCTTCATGACGTTCGAGGGCACGGTCACGTTCACCGCCCCCGCCAACGATCGCCAGTCGTTCGGCGCCGTCGGCGCGACGTTGTTCCTCGGGCAGGGGCCCTACCTCCTCGGCGACGGCACGGTCAACCCGTCGGCCCGTGGCGTCGTGCTGCGCAACGCCCGGGTCGGCATCGTGCGCCGGGTGTCGACGGACACGCTCGCCGTCGTGGCCGACGGGATCCTCGAGGTCGTCGGCGTGCCGGGGCTGACGCTCGCCGGCAACGGCCGGCTGGAGTTCAACCGCACCGGCACGGCGGTCGACCAGACGATCACGTTCGACGCCGACCCGGTCACGCCAGGCGCCCAGAGCGAGTCGGTTCGCGTGCTGTTCGGGACCGGCGCCGACGTCACGAGCTTGACGACATCGGCGCTGACCGTCGATGTCGCCGGCCAGCAGCTCGTCGGCGCAGCTGCGTTCAGCCGCACCGAGGTTGGCGGCACCGTCATCGTCGGCGTCGCCTTCACCGGCCTCGACGTGCGCCTCGCCAACGGATTGGTCGAGGCCGACAACGCGACCGGCTCGTTCGAGCTGCGGCCCAACGGCTTCGCGGGGACGGCGACGGCGACCGGCACGTCGGGCGCCTCGGCGCTCCGCGTGGGGCCGGGGACCGGTATCACGCTGACGGCCGTGACAGGAGCGGTGAGCGTGGATACCACGTCGCCGACCCCCGTCTTCACCCTCGGCGCGACCGCCGCCCAGCTCGGGTTCGGTGGCGTCACGCTGCAAGCGGACATCACGGTGCGGGCGGTGGGCACCAACGTCGCCATCACCGTCGCCGACGGCTCATTGACGATCGGCGGGGCACCGGTCAGCGCCGCGGTCACCAATGTCAGCGGCGTGCTGCGCCTGGGACCCGCCGGCCTGGCCGGCCGCCTGGACGCATCGGTGACGCTCACAGCTCCCGGCCTGGACAGCGCAACCGGAACGTGGTCCCTCACCGTCAACACGACGGCGGCAGCCATCACCGAGCTGCTCGCCATCGCCGACGGCCCGCCGATCGCCGTCACCCTGCCGGCTGGACCATTCGTGCGCCTCGAAGGCAGCGACGTCGCGCTGACGCTCAGCGCCGGATCGACCGTGACGGGCGACCTCGTGATGGAGCAACGCTCGCTCGCCGGCAGCCCGGTGCTGGCGGCGGCGGTCGCCGATCTGCGCCTCGACCTCGGCGGCCTCGTCGAGGTCACGGGTGGATCGGGACTGTTGGTCGCGACGGGTGCAGGGATCGTCGCCCGCGCTGTCGGGGCGCTCGGCGTGACAGCGCCCGGCTTCGAGTTGAGCGGTAGCGCGGCGATCGAGCTGAACACCACGGGCAGCGCGCAGCTCCTCTCGTTCACGGTCGGGGGCACGGCACTCGTCGCCGACGTGGCCGCGGGCGCGAGCGCGCGGGTTTCGGTCGGCAACGCCCTCCTCACGGTCGCCGGGATCAGTTTCACGGCTGACTCCCTCGTGCTCACCTCGGCCGGCGCGGTCGTGATCGCCACCGGCGCCAACCTCGTCGTGACGATCGCCGCGAGCGGTCGCCGGGTCGTCGGCTCGACCGGTGCGTCGTTCGCCGCCGAGGTGCGCGCCGACGGCATCGCGCTCGCGGTGCGCGGCGCCACCGTGCTCGGACCGGATCTGGGGGGCGACGTCCTCATCGGCGCCACCAACCTGGCGGTCGACGTCAACACGTCGGCGACATCCGCCACGCTGGCCGTGCCGTCGAACGGGAGCGTCGTCGTGACCGCGGGGACCGTTCGGGCGGAGGCATCGGGCGTGTCGATGGTCGTGCTCGGGGCGACCGTCACGGCAGGGTCGCTGCGCTTCGCCATCGGCGGCCCCGATGTCGACGTCACCGGCACCGATGTCAGCGCCACGTTCAGCACCAACGGCGAGCGTGTGGTCGGCGTGGCCAGCGATGCGATCGCGCTGCGCGTCACGGCCGCAGGCGTCGCCTTCGTCATCGTCGACGCGGTGCTGCTGACGCCGGCCGTTCCCGGGTGTGACGCTTTCGGGGACGGCGACGCTCCGAGTCAACACCACGCAGGCGACGCAGCGCCTCGTCGTCGCCGGTCGAACGTGGACGCTTGCCGCCGCGGTGCCAGGTGCGTCGTACGTGCGCGTCGATGTGGTGGCTGCGATGCTCGGCCTTCCCGGCTTCAGCTCACCGCTGACCTGTTCGTGTTCGAGCGCCAGGGCGGCGATGTTATCGTCGACGGCCGCTCGGTGGGCTTGACGCTCTCCGCCGGCGCCACCCGGATCCTCGGCCTCACCGGCGCGCCGGCTCGGCGTGAGGTTCGCCGCCCGCCGGCGTGACCGCGGCCGTCGTCGGAGCCACCCTGCAGGGTCCCGACCCGAGCCCTGGTGTGACCCTGACCGCAGCGACGGTCTCGGCCCTGCTGAACACGGCGCGGTCGGCCGTCACGCTGCTCGTCGGCGGCACACCGGTGACCGTCGCCGCGGCGTTCGCTGGCGCCTTCGCCCACGTCGAGTTGGCCACCGCCACGCTCGCGGTGGCGGGCGCATCGCTCGCGGCCGATCGGCTCGTGTTCACCCAGGACGGCACGACCGTCAGCGTCGCCGGAACCGGGCTCGACGTCCTGCTGCAGGCCGGTTCGACCCGAATCATCCGCATCGACGATGCCGGCGCCGGCTTCCGCTTCACTTCGACAGGCGTCGCCGGGGCCACCCGCAGCGGCGACTGTCACCGGGCCCGACCTCGCCGGCGTGTCGGTGAGCGGCACCGTCGCCCTCGCCCTCAACACGACCACCAGCCCGCTCTCGGTGGAGGTCGGCGGCACCACCGTCGCAGCTCGCTGCCTCCGGCGGGTCGCCGTACGTGCGCGTCGAGATCACCGAAGCCGTCACTGACGCTGCTCGGCAACCAGTTCTCCGCCGCCCGGCCTCGACTTCCAGGTCAGTGGTGTCGACGGTCTCCCTCACGGGCGTCGACGTCGGGTTCGACCTGCGCGCCGGTGCCCGCCGGGTCTTCTCGCTGCAGCACGCCACCGCCGCCTTGGTGTTCTAGGCAGACCGGCGTGAGCGGCTCGATCAACAACGCCCAGGTGCTCGGCCCGGACTTCGGGGCCGCCCTCACGATCTCCGGCACGGTCACCGTCGCCGTCGACACGACGGTGGCAGCGCCGTTCGTGCGCGTCGACGTCGCCTCACCCGCACTCACCGTCCTGGGAGCGGCGATGACCGCCACGTCACTCAGCTTGCAGGCCATCGGCGGAGCCGAGACCACCGTCGAGCTGCGGGTCGCCGGGCTGCGCATCGCCCTCAGTGAGGGGGGAGCGATGCCGCTCGTCGCCCTCGACGTCGCCAGCGCACTCCTCGTGATCTCCGCCGCCGGCGTGCTCGCCGACGTCAGCGGCGGCACGCTGACGGAGAACGTCGCCGGCGTCGACGTGACGGGGACCGCGGGGCTGCGCATCGACACCACCAACCCGGCCAACCAGTTCGTGCGGATCACGCTGGCGCCGGCCACGCTCACGATCGGCGCCGAGACGCTGGTTGGCAGCTTCGTCTTCGAGCAGATCACGGCGTCGCCGTCGCGGACCGTCGTGCGCATCGCGGCGACCGGCGTCACCCTGTCGCTCGGCAGCGTCGTGTCGGTCACCAACGGCAGCGGCTTCCTGCTCGTCTCGGCGCTCGGCGTCGCCGGCTCGCTGAGCGCGACGGCTGCGCTGACGCTTCCGGCCGGCATCGACATCACGGCGACGACGTTCCGGGTCGACGTCAACAGCACGGCGGTTCCCGTCGTCGAGTCGTTGCTGCTCAACGGTGACGCCGTTGAGCTCGCCCTGCCCGCCGGACCGTTCGTGCAGGTCGCCGTGCTCGACGCCAGCCTGTTCGTCGGCGATCAGCCGACGATCACCGCCGACGTGCTCTTCCGCCGCGACGGCGCCGACATCGTCTTCGCCGTCCGCGAGCTGGCGGTCACCGTCGGCTCCCAGGTGGTCGGCGGTGGTGAGGGCGCCTTCCTCGTCCTCACCGCCGGCATCGCCGGGATCGCGTCGGGGTCCTTGGCGGTCACGGGCGGGCCGGTCACCGTCGGTGCCAGCGCCACCCTGCGGGTCAACACGACGGGCGCGGCTGTCAACCGTTCGTTCTCGTTCGGCGGCCAGACCTTCACGGTCGCCCTGCCCGCCGGCACGGACGGCATGTTCTTCGAGCTCGCCGTCACCGACGCCAACCTCAACATCGGTGGCTTCGTCCAGATCGAGGGCAGCGTCTCGTTCAGCAGCGACCGCGTCGCCTTCACCGACGTGCGCATCTTCCTCGGCCAGGGGCCGTCACAGATCGACGGCCAGCCCAACCCGGCCGCCCGTGGGGTCCTCGTCAGCGGAGCGGGCGGTCTGTTCCTACGCTTCGGTGACGGCGTCTTCCTCTACGCCGAGGGCTCGCTGAGCGTGATCGGCGTCGCCGGCTTCTCGATCAGCGGTCAGGCTCGGGTCGAGATCTTCACGTCAGCCACCGCGACGTTCGACGAGACGATCACGGTCCCGGGCGGCACCGTGACGAGGTCGCACACGGACTACCCGTCGCGTGACGTCAAACGCATCGCCATCGACGACGTCAACTTGGCGATCGCGAGCCAGACGCTCTCCAACGCCGACATCGCGTTCGGACGGTCGGGCGACACGCTCACGGCGGCCGTCGCCGGCGCCTCCGTCGACCTCGGCTCGTTCGAGCTCGGCGCGGTGACCGGCACGCTCGTCGTCGGTGGCGCCGGTCTCGCCGGCTCCCTGTCCGCGACCCTCGTCGCCTCACCGATCGCATTCACCAACGCCCGGTTCGCCGTGCTCGTCAACACCGGGACGGCCGCCGTCTCCACCACGATCGACGTCGGCAGCACGCCGTCGCGGTCGAAGTGCCGGCCGGACCGTACCTGCGGATCGACGTCACCCGGGCCGACGCCAGCCAGCCGCTCGCCATCGTCGTGCTCGGCCAGTCGCTGCAGGGCGAGTTCTCGCTGGAGGCCGTGACGGCGAGCAACGGTCCGGCGCTGCGGATCGCCGCCAGCGACGTCGCGATGGAGCTCACCGCCGGTGGTACCACCGTGTTCCAGGTGAGCGGCGGCGAGGGCTTCGTCGTCGTGCGCAGCGACGGGGTGGGCGCCCGGATCACCGGCACCGCCTCCGTGACGCGTCCCAGGTGTGGCGTTCGCCGCCACCGTCGACATCACGATCAACACCGTCGCCGACCGCCTTCAGCGAGACGTTCACCGTCGGTACCCGCACCGTCACGCTGGCTCTCCCCGGCGGCGGCCCGGGCGGCTTCGTCCGCGCCGAGGGCACCGGCGTGAGCCTCGTGGTCGGTGGCCAGACGTTGACCGCCGACCTCACGTTCGAGCAGGCGACCGGCACGACGACGATCGCCGTCGCCAATGGCCGGCTCAGCCTCGGGGACGGCACGACCTCGTTCTTCGCCGTCACCGGTGCCAACGGCAGCGTCGTCATCAGCAGGCCGGTGACCGCTGCCGTCGTCGTCGGGACACTGACGATCGCCGCCGTGACGGTCACCGCGCCCGCGGGCGCTCCCGGCTTCGCTCTCACCGGACCCGTCGCCCTCGACGTCGACACCGGCGCCGGGTTCTTCGGCCTGCGGTTCGGCGACCGCTCGACGACGTCGCCGGGCACACTCACCGTGCTCGGTCACTCGCTGTCGGGCTTCTTCGCCGTCGAGGTCCGCGCGGACGCCGCCGGTGGGCGAGCCGTGCTCATCGCGGTGGAGGACGCCGAGCTCGTCCTCACCGCGGGGGCCACCCCTGTGCTCAAGCTGACCGATGGCGACGGCATCTTCACGGTGCGCACCGCAGGCGTGGCAGGCAAGCTCTCGGCCGCCTTCGACCTCACGGTCGGCCCCGTCGACTTCAGCGCCCAGGCGGTGGCCATCGAGGTCAACACGATGCCCGAGGCGGTCAGCGCGACGTTCGGAGCGCTCACGCTCGACGTGCCCGCCGGCCCGTTCCTCCAAGTGCGCGCCACCGGCCTGCAGTTCAGCGTGCAGGACCAGGCGTTTGCCGCCGACGCCCTGTTCCGGCAGCAGACGGGTGAGCTGACGATCACCGCCACCAACGTGTCCGCGACGATCGGCAGCGCGACCGGCGTGCGGTTGGTGCTGCGCAACGGCGCCGGCGAGCTGCACCTGAACGCCGACGGTGTGTGGGGATCGGTCAGCGGCATCGTCGAACTGCTCGGCGTCGACGGGGTGGCGTTCCGAGCGTCGCTGAAGGTCACGTTCGACACCCGCCCGGCCAGCGCCGCGCTGCGCGTCGAAGGAGACGTCGCCGTGGCCGTCGGCCAGCCCGACGGCGCCGGTGGCGTCACGTCGTTCGCCGAGATCGCCGGCGCCTTCGTGTTCGAGCAGTTGACCGCAGCCGGACCATCCGACCCAGTGCTCCGGGCGACCGCCACCGGCGTCCACACGTTCGTCGGCACGCCGGACGTGCTCGGCCTCGACGTGAGCGGCGGCAGCCTCCAGCTGCTCGGCTTCGGTGACGGCACGTTCGCCGCCATCGTCACCGGGGCGGTGCAGCTCGCCGGCGGCAGCGGGCTGCGGCTGCTCGGCACGCTCGATCTGCGGATCAACACCCGCGGACCGGGCAACTCGGTCGTCATCGGCTCCACCACCGTGGCCCCGGGCCTCCTGGTCCGGGTCAGCAACGTGCTCATCCGCGGCCCACCGGTCGGCGAGCTGAGCATCGCCAGCCTCGATGTCACCGTCCGCGCCACCGGCGAGCTGTTCGCCAGCGCCACCGGCATCTCGTTCACCATCGGCAGCGGCACAGCTGCGCTGTCGGTCACCGACGCCTCCTTCGCCCTCCTCCTCCGGCCCGACGGCACCGACGCCTTCCGGGCTGCCGGCGCAGTCACCCTGTCCACCCCGAGCACGGCGCTCGCCGTCTCCGGCACGCTCGCCGCCGAGCGCAACACGACCGGCTTCGACGTCGATCTCGCCGTCGCCAACGGTGATCCGATCGACCTGGCGGTCGCCGCCGGCGTCACCCGGATCGGCGGCTCGCTGACCGTCGTCGTGAGCACGCCGGATGGTCAGCAGCTGGCCTCGATCAGCGGGACCTTCGCCGTCGAGCAGAGCACGGCCGGGCCCGACGGCACCGTCGGCACAGCGGACGACGTCGCCGAGCTGCTCGTCGGCGCTTCCGGCGTCGCCCTCGAGCTCGGCTTCGGCGCCGGATCGACCTTCACTGGCATCCGCGTCACCAACGCCGAGCTGATCCTGCTCCTCACCGCCACCGGGTTCGCCGTCGACGTCCGCGGCGATGCCGAGCTCGTCGGGGTCCCCGGCGTCGCCATCGGCGGCCGGGTGGGCGTCCAGCGCAGCACGCTCGCCAGCCCGGTGGCCCGCCAGCTCACCGTCGGTGGACGGACGCTGCGGCTCGACCTCGCCGCCGGCGTCTCCCGCTTCGGCGGCACAGGCGTCACGATGACGGTCGCCGGCCAGACTCTCTACCGGCACGTTCGCAGTGAGCGCCACCGCCACCACGGTCGACGTCTCGTTCAGCGACGTCGGCTTCTCGATCGGTGACGGAGCCCGCCCGTTCGTCAGCATCGCCAACGGCACCGGTTCGGCGCAGATCACGGCCACCGGCTTCACCGGCACGTTCAGCGGTCAGGCCACCGTCGACATCCCGGGCGTCGCGTTCGCCGGCACGGTCACCGTGGAGATCCGCGAGACCGGACCCACGGCGACCGGCGACTTCGTGCAGGTGCGCCTCGGCAGCACCGGCAACCCGGTGACGCTCAGCATCGCCGGTCAGGCGCTCACCGGCGTGTTCACGTTCGAGCAGCTGACGACGGCCGCCGGCGACCAGGTCATCAGGGTCGGCGCCATCGAGGTCGGGCTGAGCATCGCCGGCATCGTCACGCTCGCCGGCGGCACAGCCGCGTTCGTGATCCTGCCGACCGGCGTGGCCGGCCGGGTCTCGGCCACGGGCACGGTGACGATGCCGGCCGGCATCACGCTCCAGGCCGGGTTCGCGATCGCCGTCACCCTGAACACGACTCCGACGGCCGTCGACGAGGTCTTCGACTTCGGCGAGGATCCCGACGTCGACCTCGACGTCCCGGCCGGGCCGTACCTGCGCGTCGAGATCACCGCCGCCGACTTCACGTTCAGCGCCGGCGGCTTCATCGTCGACGCGTCCGGCAACCTCACGCTCGAACGGCAGTCGCGGGTCGACGGATCGACGGTCACCAAGATCGGCTTCAGCGACGTCGAGATCACGATCGGCGCCGCCCTCGGCCTCGGGGTCGAGGGGCAGTTCTCCGCCGGTTCCGGCGTGTTCGTCGCGCTGCCGACGGGCATCGCCGGCATCCTCACCGGAACGTTCAGCGGGGCCGTCGGTCCGGTGAGCGCCGGCGGCAACGTCACGATCCGTGTCAACACGACGGGCATGGCCGTCGAGGAGCGGGTCACCGTTGACGGGCGTGAGCTCACGGTGAGCTTCGGCCCCGCCGAGGGCGACGTCTTCAAGGTCTCGGTGTCCGGTGCGTCGCTGAACATCGGTGACTTCGTCACCATCGAGGGCGACGTCGCCATCGACTCGACGACCGGAACGTTCGCCGGAACGAACCTCGAGGTGTTCCTCGGGCTCGGTCCGGCCCGCCTCGACGACGGGTCGATCAACCCGCTCGCCACCGGCGTCCTGCTCACCGACGCCACGATCGGTCTGGTCAGGGGCACGGCGGCCGGTACGTACGCCGTGTTCGCCACCGGCACGCTGCAGCTGATCGGCGTCGCCGGCGTCACCGTCGCCGGCACGGCGACGGTCCGTTTCAACAACACCGGCAGCGACGTCGACCGTGTCCTCGCCATCGAGGGGGCCGATCGGGACGTCGTCGTGCGGGTCGCCGCCGGCATCGCCAGCTTCTCGGCGCTCGGGCTGGAGATCAGCGCCTTCGGCCAGACGCTGCGCGGCGACTTCACGTTCACGAAGCAGGGGTTCGGGACGCCGTCCACCGACCCGGGAATCATCGTCGTCACCGCGGCCAACGTCACGCTCGACGTCGGCGGCGTCGTGCGCTTCACCGGCGGGGCCGGCACGCTGGTGATCACCGCCGCCGGCCTCGCCGCCTCGGTCTCCGGCACGGTCGCCGTCACCCTTCCCGGCGTCGTCTTCAACGGCTCGTTCGGCGTCGCCGTCAACACGACCGGAGCAGCCGTCGGCGAGTCCGGTCTGACGCTGCCCGCCGGGCCGTACTTCCGGATCGAGAGTGTCGGACCCGTCGACCTCACGGTCGCCGGCCAGACGCTGCGTGGGGCGTTCTCGGTCGAGCGGGTCAACGGCGCCACGGGTGCACCGCTCACCCGCATCGCCGTCTCCGGCGTCCAGCTCGACCTCGGTCTCGCCGCCGGTCCCGAGATCACGAACGGCGAGGGCACGTTCCTCGTCACGGCGGCCGGGCTCGCCGGCGAGCTGTCCGCCGACCTCGCCCTCGCCGGCGTCGCCACCCTCAGCGTGACCGTCGCCATCAACACCACGGCGATCGCGGTGAACGAGCGGTTCCGTGTCGCCGGCCGCGACGTCGTGCTCGAGCTACCGGCGGGCCCGTACCTGCGGGCAGAGGCGAACGACGTCACCCTGACCATCGGCGGCCAGATGCTCACGGGCGACTTCGTGTTCGAGCGCCTCGTCACGCTGGATGGCTCCGAGGTCGTGCGCGTCGGGCTCGCCGACGTGACGTTGTCGCTCGGTGACGGCGCCCTCCAGCTGCGCAACGGCCAGGGCAGCCTGCTGATCGGTCCGACCGGCATCGCCGGCCGGTTCAGCGTCGACCTCGCGGTGGCGATCCCCAACGTCGCCCTCTCCGGCACGCTGGTCGTGGAGCTGAACCGTACGGGCGTGGCCGTCGACGAGACCTTCGTCGTCGGTGGGAGCGAGCAGACACTCCTCCTCGAAGCCGGCACGTTCCTGCGAGTCGCCGGGCGGGGGATCGCCCTGACGATCTTCGGCCAGACGCTGGGCGGCGACTTCGTCTTCGAGTCCGCCGGAACCCGAGTCAGCGTTGCGGCCACCAACGTCGCGCTCTCGCTCGGTGGCGGCGTCGTGACGGTCACCGGTGGCACGGCGCTGTTCGTGATCGCCCCGAACGGTTTCGCCGGCGCCTTCTCGGGCACGGTCGCCCTCGCCGTTCCGAACGTCAGCGTCGGGGTCTCGGTGACGGTGGAGGTCAACGCCACCGGGCAGGCCGTGAGCGAAACGATCGGCACGGAGACGCTGACCTTGGCGGCCGGTCAGTACGTCCGTGCTTCGGGCAGCGGCGCGATCGTCGTGTTCGGCCAGACGCTGTCGGGCTCGTTCTCGATCGAGCAGGCGACGACGTCCGCCGGCGCGTCGGTCGTCAAGGTGGCGATCGCCGGCGTCGCCCTCTCACTCGGTGGCGGCGTCGTGTCGATCACCGGCGCCAGCGGCGGCTTCGTGATCACGCCCGGTGGCGCGGCCGGCAGCCTGCGCGGCACGGTGACGCTCGGGATCCCCGGCTTCGCCGCCTTCACGGGGACGGCGGAGATCCAGTTCAACACGCAGCCGGCGGCGGTCCAGCAGACGTTCGTCGTCGCCCCGCCCGGTGCCTCACCGACGACGATCGAGCTCGACCTCCCGGCCGGTCGCTTCGTCCGGATCAGCCTGGAGGACGCCGTCCTCACGCTCGCCGGCACGGTCGCGATCACGGGCGACTTCGTCTTCCAGCAGCAGACGGCGGCCGGAGGATCGACGGTCACGATCATCGGGCTGGCCGACGCCGCGCTGACGGTCGACGGACAGGGCATCACGGGCGCATCGGGCGCCTTCGTGATCATGCCGACCGGAGTCGCCGGCGTGCTGGCGGGACGAGCCGACGTCGCGGCCGGACCGGTGTCGATCAGCGGCGACCTCCTCGTGCGGGTCAACAAGACAGGTGGCGCCGTCGACGTCACCGTCGAGGTCGGCGGGCGCAGCATCCCGATCCGCTTCGGCGCCGACGAGGGCGACGTGCTCGCCGTGTCCGCATCGAACCTGTCGCTGAACATCGGCGACTTCGTCACCATCGAGGGCGACGTCGCCTTCACCGGGGACACGTTCGCCGGCCAGAACCTGGAGATCTTCCTCGGCCAGGGTCCGGCCCGGCTCGAGAACGGCGACCTCAACCCGTTGGCCGTCGGCGTGCTCCTGACCAACGCCCGCGTGGGCCTGATCCGCGTCGGCAGCACGTACGCCCTCCACGCCGAGGGCACGGTGATGCTGCTCGGCGTCAACGGCGTGACCATCGGCGGCACGGCGATCGTCGACGTCAACACGACCGGCACGATCGTCCAGCGCACGCTTGACGATCCCGGGCAGTACGGCCGCGCCGGTGGTCGTCAGCTTCCCGACGTCGGCCCGGGTGACCCGGTTCCAAGCCCTCGACGCCGAGCTCTCCGTGCTCGGCCAGACGCTGCGCGGCAACTTCGCCTTCGACCGCGACGCGGCCACGGGCACGATCAGCGTCGCCGCCACCGGCGTCGACCTCGAGCTCGGCGGTGGCGGCACCGGCGTCCGCATCGACGACGCCGCCGGTGCCGTCCTCATCACCCCCGCCGGCATCGCGGCCAGCCTCACCGGCCAGGTGCAGCTGACCGTCCCCGGCGTGACCTTCGCCGGCCAGTTCCGCCTGGCCATCAACACCACCGCGGCCGCCGTGGACACGCTGCTGACCGTCGGCGGGGCCAACGTCGCCCTCGTCCTGCCCGCCGGCCCGTACCTGCGCGTCGAAGGCAACGGCGTCCAGCTGGCGATCGCCGGCCAGACGCTGACCGGCAACTTCGCCTTCGAGCGGGCGACCAGCCCAGGTGGCGCCGTCGTCACGGTGATCGCGGCCACCGACGTCAACCTGACCATCCGGGCCGGGGGCGAGCCGATCGTCACCCTGACCGACGGCACCGGCCTGTTCGTGGCCGACAGCACCGGCATCGGCGGCCGGCTCAGCGGCACCGTCGCCGTGACCGTCCCCGGCGGGGCGGTGTCGATCAGCGGCTCGTTCCTCGTCGAGGTCAACACGACCAACCACCGCGTCGAGGCGTCGGTCATCGTCGGCGGCCGGCTCGTGACGCTCGACCTCGCTCGCGGCGCGGCGCTACGCGTCGTCGGGACCGGCGTGACGATCAGCGTGCTCGGCCAGACGATCTCGGCCGATGTCTCGTTCGAGCGCGTCACGACCGACGGCGTCGACGGCATCGCCGGCAACGCCGACGACGGGACGGCCGTCCGCGTGGGCGTCGCCAACCTCGGCCTGTCGCTCGGTGGCGGACTCGTCACCGTCAGCGACGGCACGGGCGCCTTCTTCGTCACGAGCGGCGGCGCAGGCCAGTCCACGCTGGCGGCCCGACTGAGCGCCACGATCGCCGTCAACATCCCCGGTGTTCGGTTCGAGGGCGACCCTCGGCCTGGCGATCAACACCGGCACCGCGCCGATCGACGAGACGTTCATCGTCGGCACCACGCCCGTCACACTGTCGGTGCCCGGCGGCAACTACCTCGAGATCTCCGCTCGCAACGTCATCCTGGAGGTCGCCGGTCAGCGGATCAGCGGCTCCTTCTCGGTCCGCCAGAGCACCGCCCCCGACGGAACGCGGATCCTGCGGATCACCGTCGACGACGGCTCGCTCTCCCTCGGTGGGACCACGCCGGTCGTCTCGGTCACAGACATCAACGGCGACATCATCGTGACCGCGGCGGGCGTCGCCGGACGGCTCGACGCCACCGTTGCGGTGACGTTGCCCGCCGTCTCCCTCGGCGGCACGTTCCGCCTCGAGCTCAACACCACGCTGACCGCCTCGATCGTCGGTGGCGTGACCCTGCCGGCCGGGCCATATCTCCGTGTCGCTGGCACCGATGTCACGCTCACGGTCGCCGGGCAGACATTGACCGGCGACTTCACACTCGAGCGGGTTGGCCGCGCCGATGGCACGGCCGTGGTGCGGGTCGGAGCGAGCCGCGTCGGCCTCTCCCTCGGTGGGGTCCTCACCGTCAGCGACGGCACCGGCTTCTTCCTCATCACGCCCAACGGCGTCGCCGGCTCGCTGTCGGCATCGGTCGCCCTCGATGGCGTCGCCGGCGTGAGCTTCAGCGGCACGTTCGCGGTAGCCGTCAACACCACCACGACCGCCGTCGACGAGAGCATCACGGTCGGCGCCAGCACCATCCGGCTGCAACTGCCCGCCGGGCCGTACGTCCGGGTCGAGGGTGTCGGCGTCAGCTTGACCATCGCCGGCCAGACGTTGTCGGGCAACGTCGCCTTCGAGCGCTTCACCCGGCCCAACGGGACGACGTTCGTCCGCGTCGGCCTCAACGGCGTGCGCCTTTCCATCGGCGACGGCACCAACGACCTGCTCACCGTCTCCGACGGCGCCGGCAGCCTCGTCATCACCCCCGCCGGGATCGCCGGATCGTTCTCCGGCACCGTGGCGCTCAACGTCCCTGGCGTGACGCTCAGCGCCACCATCCGCGTCGACATCAACCGCACCGGTCAGCTGATCGACGAGACGTTCGTCGTCGGTGGCCAGACAGTCCGGCTGCAGCTCGAGGCGGGGACGTATCTGCGGGTGATCGCCACCGGTGTCGACGTCGGCATCGCCGGCCTGCGCCTGAGCGGGAGCTTCCTGTTCGAGCAGGGCACGACGCCCGCCGGTCTGACCTTCCTGCGGATCGGCATGACGAACGTCGAGATCGCCATCGGCGACGGCGGCACCGACCTCGTCCGGGTCACCGTGACCACGGGGAGCCTCGAGGTCCGCAGCGGCGCTGTCTACGGCGCCTTCAACGCCACCGTGAACGTCGACATCCCGGGTGTCACGCTGGCCGGAACGTTCGGCGTCGAGTTCAACACATCGACGTCGCCGCAGACCCCGTCGGGCGGCACGTCCATCCCGGCGCAGACGCTGCGGCTGTCCGCCAGCGGCATCTCGCTCAACATCGCCGGCATCGCCCTCAGCGTCGCCCGTCTGACGATCGTCAAGGTCCTCACCCCGGGCGGAACGTTGACGATCTCGGTGACCGACGTCGACGTCACGCTCGGCCCGATCGCCATCAACGACGCCAACGGCGACATCATCGTCACTGCCGCCGGCCTCGCCGCCCGCGTCACCGTCGGCAGCCCGACCGGACCGCCGGGGATCACCGTCAACCTCGGCGCCGTCGTACTGACGGTCAACGAGCTGGCGCTGGAGATCAACACCACCCGCGCCGTGCGCACCGTCGGCACCGCCACTCTGCCGGCCGGCCCGTACGTCCGCGTCGCCGCCGATGGAGCATCACTGGACGTCGGTGGTCCGACCATCACCGCCGACCTTGCGTTCGAGCAGCGCACCCGCCCGGGCGGCGGGACGCTGACGGTGATCGGTGTCGCCAACCTCGAGGTCGACATCGACGGCAACGGGCTGCGCAACGGGCGGGGCGCGTTCGTGTTCGTGCCGCCGAATCCGACGGTGCCGGGTAGTGGCGGGATCGCCGGCTTCGTGTCGGGCACGCTCGCCCTCACGGCACCGGGCGTCTCGGCCAGCGGCGGCGCAACGTTGCGGATCAACCGATCGAACCTCGAGGTCCACGAGACGATCGAGGTCGGCGGCGAGACGCTGTCGATCGACTTCGGCCCGACCGAGCGGCTGGTCACCGCCGTCGAGGTCACCGACGCCAGTGCCGTCATCGCCGACTTCATCTTCCTCGACAACGTCAACATCAGCGGCAACACGATCACCGGGACCGTCTTCGTCGGCCAGGGGCCAGGGCTCCTCGATGACGACTCGATCAACCCGGCTGCTCGCGGGGTGCTGATCGAGAACGCCAACCTCACGTTCGTCGGTGCGTCGCCGTCCACCGCGACGGCCATCAGTGGCAGCGGCGTCGTGCGCCTGCTCGGCATCCCCGGTGTCACGTTCCAGGGAGGCGTGGCGGTCGACGTCAACACGGCGACGGGCACGAAGCGGATCGTCATCGGCACCGCGACGGCCCCGGCGATCATCGAGGTCGCCGGGCAGCGGCTCGAAGGCCAGTTCACGATCACCCAGGACGCGGTCACCCGGACCCTGTCCGTCGCCATGAACGACGTCGAGCTGAACCTCGGCGGCGGTGCCGTCGTCGTGACGATCACCAGCGGCACGGTCGAGCTCGGCCCGACGGGCGTCGTCGCCTCGATCCAGGGTTCGATCGCCCTCAACGTGCCCGGTCTCCCCGCCAGCCTGTCGGCCGACGTCGACGTGCGGATCAACTCGACCACCAGCGTCCGCACGATCGGCGGCCTCGACGTCACGCCGGGCATCTCGGTGCGGGCGACCGACGCCACGCTGTCGCTCTTCGGCCAGTCGCTCACCGGCAACTTCGCCTTCGAGCAGGTCAGCCTGCCGCAGCTCCCCGGTGCCATCACGCCGCCGCCGCGGATCGTGCGCATCGCCGCCAGCGAGGTGACGCTGACCATCTCCGCCGGCAGCGATCCGATCGTCAGCCTCACCAACGGCTCCGGCTTCTTCATCCTGCCGCCCGGCGGCGGCATCGCCGGGCGCATCGGCGGGACGATCGCCATCTCGATCCCGGGACTCGATGCCAGCCAGTTCGGCGTCATCGGCACGTTCGAGGTCGTCGTCAACTCGACGCCTGCCGCGGTGTCCGAGGAGTTCGTGCTCAACGGCCAGACGCTGACGCTCGACGTGCCGGGCGGGCCGTTCCTGCGCGTCGTCGGCACTGGCGTCACGTTGCGACTGCTCGGCCAGCGGCTCAGCGGCGACTTCGGGTTCGAGCAGGCCACCAGCTCGACCGGCGGCAGCGTCGTGCGCGTCGCTGCCAACAACGTCACGTTGGCACTCGGCGACGGGACCACCGACTACCTCACGCTCAGCGGCGGCTCGGCGTTCTTCGTCATCGTGCCGGGAACCGGCACGACGCCGGCGACGCGCGGCGGGCTCGCCGGCAAGATCGGCGGCACCCTGCAGCTCAGCCTGCCCGCGCCGGTCGGGCTGTCCGGCACGTTCGAGCTCGTCATCAACACCACCGGACGACGGGTCCAGGACACCTTCACACTCGGCACCACCACCCTTGCGCTCGACATCGCCCCCGGTCCGTACCTCCGCATCGCCGGCGACGACGTCACGCTGACCATCGCCGGCCAGACGCTGCAGACCGACGTGACGTTCGAGCAGATCACGCTGGCCAGCGGTGAGCGGATCCTGACACTCGGTGTGGCCGACGGCTCGCTGTCGCTCGGTGGCGTCGTGACCGTGGACCAGATCAACGGCGTGCTCGTCATCGCCCCGGCGGGGATCGCCGGCCGGCTGTCGGCCAACCTCGTCATCGACCTCCAGCCGGCCATCTCGTTCTCCGGCCGCATCGAGCTCGTCCTCAACAACGCCACCACCGCGATCCGCCGCACGATCGAGGTGGGCGGCGTGCCGCAGCAGATCGACGTGCCCGCCGGCCCGTTCCTGCGGGTGGAGGTCACGGGAACGACCCCCGGTACACCTGCGACACTGAGCGTGCTCGGGCTCACGGTGTCGGGGAACTTCGTGCTCGAGCGCTCCTCGACGGCGTCCGGCGCCTCCATCGTGCGCATCGGCATGAGCCAGGTCGGCCTCGACCTCGGCGGTGTCGTGACCTTGTCGAACGGCAGCGGCGTCATCCTCATGCTGCCAGCCGACGCCGGCCCGACACCAGGGACCACGGTCCCCGGCACGGGAGGGCTGGCCGGCACCATCTCCGCCGACGTCGCTCTCAACATCCCGGGCGTCACGTTCAGCGGCTCGTTCGGGCTCCAGATCAACACCACCAACGGCGCCGTCAACGACTCGATCACCGTCGGCGGCGTACCGCTGACGATCGACCTGCCGGCCGGCCCGTACCTGCGGGTCGAAGGCATCGGCGTCACCCTCGGCGTGGCCGGGGTGGCCCTGTCGGGCGACTTCGCCTTCGAGCGGGTGACGACCGACACGACGCCGGGACAGCCTGGCGGCGAGGTCACCGCGATGGCCATCCTGGCCAACAACGTCAACCTGAGCCTCGGCGGCGACGCCATCGAGATCTTCGACGGCCAGGGCGCGTTCGTCATCAAGCCCGCCGGCCTCGCCGGCAGGCTCGCCGTCTCGATCCGGGCCAACCTCGGCGGCGCCGTGGCGCTCGGCGGCACCGTCACGCTGGAGATCAACCAGACCGGTGCAGCGGTGACCGACTCGTTCCAGCTCGGCGACGAGACGATCACGCTCGACCTGCCGGCCGGCCCGTACCTGCGGGTCAAACTCACCGGCATCGGCGGGGAGCCGGCGTTCCTCGAGATCGCGGGGCAGCGCCTCGAGGCGGCCTCGTTCTCGTTCGAGCAGCAGACGGCGAGAGGTGTCGACGGCGTCGCCGGTACCGCCGACGACGTCCGGGTGCTGCGCATCGCCGCCAGCGGCGTCGGGCTGAACCTCGGCGACGGGCTCGTCGTGATCAGTGGCGGCACGCTGGCGCTGGAGATCACGCCGGCCGGGCTCGCCGGCGTCATCCGGGCGACGATCACGGTCGGCGCGCCGGGCAGCGCCCTCGACGGGATCTTCTCCGTCGGGGCCACGGTCACCGTGATGATCAACCAGCGGACGACGGCCGCCACCTTCGACCGCTCGTGGCTGGTCGAAGAGCTCGGCGCGGCGATCGTCGACGACATCTTCGGTGCCGGCCGGCCGACGGTGCTGCCGGCGGGGCCCTACCTGCGGGTCGAGGCCGTCGGCATCTTCGTCGACGTGCTCGGCGGCGCCTTCCGGCTGACCGGCGACTTCGCCTTCGAGCAGGCCACCACCGCCGGGCCGGACCGGTTGGTCGGCACGGCCGATGACGTCAAGGTCGTGCGCATCGGTCTCGCCAACGTCGAGCTGAACCTCGTGGACGGTGTGTTGCAGCTCACCGGCGGCGAGGGCCTCATCGTGCTCTCGCCTGGTGGCCTGGCCGCATCGATCGCCGTCACGCCGGTGTTCTCCGTCACCGGGTTCGAGTTCACCGGGACGTTCCGCATCTCGATCAACAACCGGACGACACCGGTGCGCGAGGCGTTCCAGGTCGGCGACACCCTGTTGACACTCGACCTGCCGGGCGGTCCGTACCTGCGGATCGACGGCGAGGACATCGCCCTCACGGTCGCCGGCCAGACGCTGCGCGGCGACTTCTCGTTCGAGCGCTTCGTCAAGCAGCTGACTGCCCCGCCGGGGCAGCCCCCGCCGGCGCCGCAGACGGTGCTCAAGATCGCCGCCGCCAACGTCGAGCTGCGGCTCGGCGACGGCACCACCGACTTCGTCGTCGTGACCGAAGGCACCGGCCTCTTCCTCATCAGCCCGGCCGGGTTCGCCGGCGAGCTGTCCGCCAACGTCGCCGTGAACATCCCCGGCGTCAGCGTCGGCGGCACGTTCAAGGTCAAGATCAACAACACCGGCGCGCCGGTCGACGAGGAGTTCCTCGTCGGCGGCGAGACCCTCATCCTCGACCTGCCGGCCACCCCGCAGCTGCAGATCTCCGGGAGCGGTGTCTTCCTCGAGGCCTTCGGGCAGAAGATCTCCGGCAACTTCGTCTTCTCCCAGACCACGACGACATGCCCCGTGCCGGCGGGTTCCTGCGTGCCCCGCAAGATCATCAAGATCGGCCTGGCCGACGTGCGCATCGGTCTCGGCGACGGCACCACTGAGTACGTGATCCTGGAGGACGGCACCGGGGCCCTCGTCGTCGGCTCGTTCCGCAACGCCGCCGGGCAGTTCGTCAGCGGCGTGGCGGGCGAGTTCTCGGCGACCATCCGCCTGCAGGGCTTCGGTGACGCGCTCTCGTTCAGCGGCGGCTTCCGCGTCCAGCTCAACACGACCGGAACGCACGTCGACCGACACGATCACGGTGGAGACGCCGACCGGCGACGTCGACCTGGTGCTCGACCTGGCGGCGTCGCTGCGGATCTCGATCGAGGGCGGCATCGGGGTCAACGGCGAGCGGGTCACGCTGGTCATCGCCGGCCAGGAGCTCAGCGTCGCCACGCTGTTCTTCAGCCAGACCCAGACGGCGGCAGGGGCGCGCATCATCAGCGTCGCCGTCGTCGACCTGCGACTGGTGCTGCGCAGCGGAACGCCGATCGACCCGAACGACGAGAACGATCCGAGCGTCATCGCCTGGATCGACGGCATCTCCGGCGCCCTGATGCTGACCCCGCAGGGCATCGCCGCCAAGCTCGTCGTCGGCCCGCAGACGTTCTCCCTGGGCGGCGGGGTCTCGTTCAGCTTCAGCGAGGCGTCGATCGCCATCAACACGACGCCGGCCGCCGTCAACCAGACGTTCGGGCCGACGGGCGCCAGCGTCACGCTGAACCTGCCGGCCGGCCGCTTCTTCCGGTTGGAGGTGCTCGACGCCACGCTCGACCTCGGTGGCGCCGTGCTCACCGGGAGCTTCTCGTTCGAGCAGGCGACCCGTCCCTGCCCGCCGGCCACGCCGAGCTGCGTGCCGCTGAGCATCACCAAGATCGGCGCGACCGGCCTCAGCGTCGGCGCCGGCGGCTTCGGTGGCGACGACCGCGGGTTCCTCAACGTGAACGGCGCCCTCGTGGTGCTGCCCGACCTCGATGGCCCCGGCATCGGAACCAAGGGGATCGCCGCCGTTCTGGAAGCCGACCTCGACGTCGGCGGCGGCGGGGCCAGCGTGTCCGGCAAGCTGCAGCTGAAGATCAACACGACCGGGATCGCTGTCACCCAGACGGTCACCGTCGGCACGACGCAGATCAAGATCGAGGTCGGACCGGAGCGCTTCGCCGTCGCCGCCAGCGACGTGCGCATCGTGATCGGCGACTTCCTCACGATCGAGGGCTCGGTCTCCTTCAGCGGCGACTCGACGACGGGCGACGGCCTGCTGCTGTTCGTCGGGTCAGGCCCGCTGTACCTGCCCGACGGCTCGCGCAACCCCGACGCCGTCGGCCTGCTGGTGTCCAACGCCCGCATCTCGCTGACACGGCGCACGCAGGTCGGCCTGCCGACCACCTACGCCCTCGCCGCCGTCGGCGACCTCGAGATCCTCGGCATCCCCGGTCTCGACGTCAGCGCCACCGGCGTGTTCGTGCGATTGAACACCACCGGGCGGCCCCAGACGCTCGTCATCCCCGGCGACGAGCCGCTCGCCCAGCGCACGGTCACCTTCGCCACGGGCGACGTGGTGCTCGACTTCGGCGCCCAGAACATCACGTTCGGCGTCGGCGGGCTGCTGGAGATCGGTGGTGGCGTGCGCTTCTCCAAGCGGCCCAACGGGACGATCGACATCGCCCTGGCGGGTGCCTCGGTGAAGATCGACATCGAGGGCGCCGGCGACTTCACCAACCCGGAGTTCTTCATCCAGGGCTCGGCGAACTTCTCGATCGGCGGTCCGGAGGGCTTCAAGCTGCAGTCGTTCCGGGTCAACAACTTCGCCCTGTTCAGCCAGAACGGGCAGGTCGCCGCGGCGACGCCGCCGAAGTTCCTGCCGACCGCCGACCTGAAGACGCCCTTCACCGGCCAGGTCCTCGCCCGCTCGATCTTCAACGGGCAGGGCTTCCTGGACGTGCAGTTCAACGACCTCAACAACGTCGGCCTCGACGTGGCGAGCATCACCGACGACGCCGCCGAGTTCGAACTCTTCGTCAACGGCCAGCCGGCCGCCAGCCTCGGGATCCTCGTCAACGGCCGGGCGACCGTCGTGGCGGGACTCAAGAACGTCTTCCGCTACACGATCAGCGGCATCATCCCCGACGCCGGGGAGATCCTCGTCCGCTTCATCGCCGGCTCGTTCCGCGACCGCAGTGCCGTGCCCGCCGCCAACGCCGTGGAGAGCGAGTACTTCACGCTCGTCAACCCGCTGCCCATCACCGGCATCCTGCCGCCGGCCGGACCCGTCGGCCAACTCGCCTCGCCGGGCAGTGGGGCGTCGATCTCGCTCGTCCAGATCAACGGCCAGCGGTACATCGACGTGACGTTCGTCAGCCGCAGCGGCGCCGACCTCAACCTCGACACGATCAACGGCGACGAGTTCACGCTGTCGGGCGCCATCACCGCCGACCTGCGGATGCTGCCAGGCACGGGCGGCATCCCCGACATCGTCGGCCAGCCGTTGAAGATCGGCCCCACCACGTTCCGCTACTTCTTCCGCACGGTGCCGCGCCCACCGATGACGACGCCACCGCCGCCGGGCACCCCGGTGCCGACGCAGCCGCTGTTCACGACCGGCCTCGTCACCGTCACGTTCCGCCCGGGCAGCTTCGCCACCGTCGACGGCGGCCTCAACGTCGCCCGGACGGAGACGTTCACGATCGACCCGTCGGCCGCCGGAGACGTCGCCTCGGGTGGCCCGATCAACCTCGGCCCGCTCACGCTCCAGGGCCCGACCGTCGGCATCGCCGACTTCGGGTTCAAGGACGGGCTGCTCGTGCTGACCATCGCCGTCGGCGTCGACCGTGCGAGCCTCGCGTTCCAGAGCACCCCGCCCGCGCCTGGCACGCCGCCACCTCCGCCCGGCACGCCGCCACCGCAGCAGCGCAGCGGCGTCACCGTCGACCTGCTCGGCGTGCTCGGCACGTTCGACCTGGGTGTCGACGTGTTCGGTCTCCTGTCGGGCAACGTCCGCGTCGAGCTGCCCGGCAGGTGGAGCTTCTCGGTGCAGTCGCTCGAGGTCGTCGTCCCCGACGTCGTCACGGTCACCGCCGAGGGCATCACGATCAGGCACGACCCGGCCGGCCCGATCGACCAGGAGATCGTCCGCATCGACGAAGCGGTCATCCAGTTCCAGCGCTTCGCCGTCCGCGGCATGATCCGCACGTTCGACCCGACCCCCGGCACGCTCGGCACCCCCGGCCCGGTCGGCGACGAGATCCCCGGCCTCGTCATCCGCGGCAACGGCTTCACCCTCGGCGTGGCCGAGCTGTGCTTTGGCTGCGCAGTCCTGCCGCTCGTCCCTGGTACGTCGCCGACGACCGGCCAGCCGCTGCCGCCGACCCAGCCGCTGACACCGAACACCAACCAGGCGGCCATCAGGCTGGGCCCGGTCGAGTTCGACGACATCCGCTTCATCGTCGAGAACTTCAGCTTCACCGTCGGCACCGACGTCGACTTCGACGGCTCGATCGCCATCGCCTCCGGCGGCGCCCGCCTGTTCCCGGGCGGCGCGTTCACCGCGACGATCACCGACCGTGACGCCGTCGACGACCGGCGCGACGACGGCCAGCCCGACACCGAGGCGCTCCGCCTGCAGCTCGACTTCGAGAACGGACGGGTCACCGGCTTCGTGTTCGAGATCGACACGCTGCTGCTGCGGGTCAACACCTTCATCGAGGTCCGCGCCGTCGGCTTCCGCCTCGACACCGGCGCCAGCGGCACCCAGCCGCTCGTCGAGTTCCTCCAGGTGGGCGCCAAGGTCACGATCGGCAGCCTGGAGATCGGCGGCGAGGCACGGAACTTCGCCATCCTCGGCGACGGCTCGTTCGACGCCCGCCCCGGCTTCGGCGTCTTCCTGGCGGTCGGCTCGGCGACCGGCGACAGCTTCAAGTGGCCGTCGTGGCTGCCGATCAAGATCAACGCGATCGGCATCGAGTGGCCGGACTTCGACAACGACCCGGCGAACTTCCTGATCGCCGCTGTCGGTGTCCATCGAGGGGATGCCGTCGGTCGGCACGCTCGAGTTCACCGGCGCCATCGAGGGCTCAAGATCTCGCCGCGGCTGCTGCTCGAGGGCAAGTTCCCGATCGTCGACATCGGCGCGATCGCCGTCGGCGTCAAGGGCAAGCTGTTCGGCGGCGAGCTGACGGCCACGCTCGTCGGCGGCCTCATGCGCTTCGACGCCAACGGCAACGTGATCGGCGACTTCGATCGCACCACGCCGGTCGCCGACCGCGTGTTCTTCTTCGGCATCGAGGGCGGCTTCAGTCTGGCCGGCATCGGCGGGCTGACGATCCGCCTCGGCCTCGTCGAGCTCGGCCCGCTGGGCGTTCGATCAAGGCCAGTACGCCGGGCGGCATCATGCTCGTGCCGCAGATCGGCCTCGTCATCAACAACTTCTCGGCGGGCGTCGAGTTCTTCAAGACGCTGCCGTCGATCGACGACCCGTTCCGGCTGCGCCGGCCCGAGTTCAACGTGTCGCCGACGCCCATCGCCGGCGACTGGCTGACGCTGCTCAAGCAGCAGGTCGCCGCCCAGTTCCGGGCGATCAGGGCCAACCCGGCGCTCAACGGCTTCACCGCCGCCTTCACCTCGCCGATGATGATCACCGGCTGCGCGGACATCTACTCGATGTACATGTCGGAGTTCACGTTCAACGGCCAGGTGCAGATCAAGATCTCGACCGACGGCAAGTTCCTCATCGTCGGCAAGCTGAACTTCGCCGACGGCCAGCTGACGATGAGCGCCAAGCTCTACGCCGACCTGTCACGGATCTCGGAAGGCGCGGCGACGATCCTCTTCCTCGCCGACATCCCCGACACCCCGCGGCTGCTCACGTTGCACGGCAAGTTCAAGATGGGCTTCCGCACCGCCGGCGGCGAGGAGGTCACCTTCGACCTCACCGACGACGTGCCCAACACGGTCAATGTCGTCCGCCCGACCGTCAGCGTCGTCGAACCGGCGACGGGTGCGGCCGACGTCGGGATCATCAACGCCGCCGCCCACACGCAGGGCGGGCGCAACTACGTCGACGTCGAGTTCGCCCCGCCGACCGGCTCGGCGCTCGACCGCCGATTCGATCCTCGACGCCGACGCCGAGTTCACCCTCATGATCAACGGTCAGGCCGTCACCGTCGACGGCACGCCGCTGCCGATCGTGACGACCATGGACGCCGACGGCAACCTCGTGACGACGGTGTTGACGCCCGAGGCGGGGGAAACGCTGGCCGAGGCCATCGCCCGCACCGGAACGCGGCGCTTCCGGTACCTGGTCGGACCGGCCGGCTACCAGTTCCCGCTCGGCGAGGCGGAGCTGACGTTCGCCGCCGATTCGTACGGGACCGCCGGACACGACGCTGGAGAACGGCACGGTGGTCCCTGGGACCCAGAACGAGGCGTCGACGGAGACGTTCGCCATCGACGGCGCCAGCGCGGTGTTGATCGACCCCGGCGGTGGTGGGGGCATCGACATCGTCGACGCTCAACACTCGTGGCTTCCTCGACGTGCGCTTCCTGCCGTCGCGGGGACGGACGCTGGACGACCAATCGGTCCTCGACGGCAGCGCCGAGTTCACGCTGCTCGGCGCCGCCGCGGCCGGAGTCACGCTGACCAGCGTCGAGAAGGTCGGCGACGTCTTCCGCTTCCACTTCACGGGCTCGTTCACCACCGGCACCGTCACGGTGTCCTTCACCGCAGGCACGTGGTCCGATGCGCTCCACTCCAACCGGGCGTTCACCCGCACGTTCGAGGTCCGCGGGGCCACCGGCGACCTCACCAACCCGGGCGTGGGCGGCGCCGTCGGCCGCGGCCAGCTCAACACCCTTGGCTACGTCGAGGTCACCTTCCGGCCGGCGAGCGGCTCGCGGATCGACCACGACTCGATCGACGGCGGCGAGGTCCTGCTGCGCGACGCCGCCGGCGTCGAGATCTCGCTGGCCGTGCCCGAGCGGGTCGGGGCGACCGACACCTACCGCTACCGCTTCACCGGTGCGCTGGCCGGAGGCATCTACACGCTCGACTACGTCGCCGGCACGTTCACCGACGTCGACGGGCACCTCAACCTCGCCGACGCCGAGACGTTCACCGTGGCCGATGCGACGGCGGCGATCGTCGACCCGGCAGCGCTGGACCAGATCGATCGCGAGGTGCTCAACGGACGCGACTACCTCGAGGTCGCCTACACACCCGTCGCCGGCTGGAACGCCGCCGCCGTCGCCACGATCGTCGATGCCGCCCACGAGTTCACGCTCGCCGGGGGCGACGGCCAGAACGTCGGGCTCAACGGCTCGCCGCAGGCCGTCATCACGCCGCAGGTCGGTGCGATCCAGGTCCTCACCCGCGTGGGCGGGGAGTCCGACACCACGTTCGCCACGCGCATCCTCGCCGCCCTCACGCTGGCCGGCGCCGGCGCCGGCCTGAGCTTCCGGTACGGGTTCACCAACAGCTTCGACACGGGCGTCGTCACCGTCGCCTTCACCGACGGAGCGTGGGCCGATGCCGCCGGCAACCCCGGTGCCGCCGGCACGCAGCAGTTCGCCGTCATCACCCGCGCCCAGTCGTTCTTCATCGAGCTCTCCGGCGGCGTGATCCTCAGCGCCGCCGGAGCGGTCGACCTGGTCGAGGTGAAGGCCAAGGTCCTCATCGAGCTCGACTTCGCCCGCCAGGTCTTCACGCTCGACTTCAACGGTTCACTGAGGATCATCGGCCTCGGCACCGTCGGCTCGACGGCCGGACGGTTCGTCCTCGACACCTCCGGCGAGGTCGAGTTCTGGGGCGTGATGACGCTGGAGACCGACTTCAGCGCGCTCGAGCCGTTCGGCGTGTTCATGTTCGGCAAGGGCACGCTGGCCATCAACACGAGCTCCACTGAACGCTGCGAGACGCTGACCCTCCCCGGCCTCGCCACGCCGGCCACCAGCGAGCCGCCGTGCGACGCCCCGCCGACCAGCTTCGGCGCCGGGACCGGCGCCACGCGCACGTTCCTGCTGGCGCCGACCAGCTTCCTCATCGAGGTGGTCGGGCAGCTGCGCATCCGGGTCCCCGGCACGACGACCGACCTCGTGCGCATGCAGGGCGGGTTCGCGATGCGCATCGACCCGACCCGCTTCGAGGTCTTCGCCACGGCCGAGATCTCCTTCGGCATCGGCGACGCCCAGCTGACCTACGCCCAGGCGACGGGCCTGCTGATCGTCAAGACCGGTGTCGACGGCAGCACGCCCGGCGTCGCCGGCCTGCTCAAGACGAGCCGCTCAGCCGGTCTCGGCCTGCCCGGCGTCGGCAGTCTGTTCTCCGCCAGCGGCAGCGTCTCGGTGATGTTCAACACCACGTTCGAGGACCAGATCTTCGAGATCCCGAAGTCCTTCCACCCGCTGCTGCAGCCGGGTGAGCCGACATCGATCGAGATCTTCAAGGCGCGGCCGGGCCTCGACGGCCGCCGCGATCCGGCGGCCAACCCCAACGGCGAGGTCTACGTCGTCGTCACGATCCAGGCCGAGTTGCAGATCGGGCCGCTCACCCTCGTCGGGTTCGTCCAGATCGAGCTCGCCGCCGGCAGCAGCGGCGGTGAGTTCACGCTGACAGGTGCGGTGTCCACCGAGGTCGAGTTCATCGGCGCGCTCTCGGGGACGATCAACCTGCGGATCTTCGTCGGCGCCAAGACCGGCGTTGTCGGGCGGGTGCAGCTGGCCCTGCAGGCGGGCGTGCCGAGTCCGTTCGGCGCCGACCTCTTCCGGCTCGAGGGCGACTTCCTGCTCGAGGTCAACGCCGTGATCGGCGGCACCGGCCCGGAGCAGGTCGAGACCTTCCTCATCGGCCCCGACGGCAAGTTCCTCCGCAACCCCGACGGCAGCCTCCAGGTCGGCACCGGTCACCATCGACCCGGGCGTCCGGCTGCGCCTGTCGGGCAAGGCCGTCGTGCTCGGCGTGCTCGAGCTGGAGGGCCGTTTCACCCTCGACATCGCCCCGGGCCTCATCGAGGTCACCGTCGACGCCCAACTGCGGCTCAACCCGTTCGGGTCGCTGCAGGCGACGGGCGGCTTCCGCATCGACTCGCAGGGCGTGTTGCTGCGGGCCACGCTGGCGCTGGACGCCTCGTTCGGCGGCTCTGTCGGCCTGCGCTTCCAGGCGAGCGCCTTCGTGTCGTTCAACTCCTCGGCCGCGGCGCGCGACATCACCATCGGCGGAACGACGTACTCGGTGGAGAGCGGCCTGCGCATCAGGATCTCGGGCTCGATCGAGTTCCTCGGCTTCGCCTCGGCCAACGGCTTCGTCGACATCCTCATCTCGGCCACCGTGATCCGCCTCGAGTTCGGCGTGCACTTCTCGCTCGGCGGGCTGGAGTTCGACGCCAACGGCGGCGCCGAGGTCTCGACGAGCGCCGGCGACCCGGGCTTGGCGCTTCGACTGGCCGTCGAGCGTGCGAACCCCGAACATCGTCGTGTTCCGCATCGAGGCCAGCGGCGAGCTGCAGATCAACACCACCAACAGCACCCGCCTCGGGATCGCCCCCCGGTCGTTCCTGCTCGCCCTCAGCGGCGAGGTGGCGGTCTTCGAGGTGCTGCGCTTCAACACGGAGCTCCGGGTGGTCGTGCGCAACGGCGGCTGGCGCTTCGACTTCGTCGCCGAGATCGACTTCTTCGGCATCCTCAAGATCGACGGGCACGGCTTCGTCGACTCCCGGGGCAACTTCGACATCACGCTGGAGGGCCACTTCGTCATCGGCACCGAGGACTTCGGCCTGTCCGGGGATGCCACGTTCCGGGTGTGGAACATCACGTCGTCGGACTCGTCGGGCAACCCTGTCTACGACTTCGGTCTGTCGATCTCCGCCAGCCTGAAGGCCAAGCTGTTCGGCATCACGCTGGCCGGCGTCGGGTTCAACGTCACGTTCGCGGCCAGCAGCCGGGACTCCGACGGTGGTCGAGTGAGGATCGAGCTCAGCATCACCGTCGAGGTCACGATCCTCTTCATCACCTTCTCGAAGACGGCCAGCTTCACCGTCGGCTACTTGCAGCTCCCGCAGCCTGTCTTCCTCGCCGGCGACGCGAACGGGCGGGAGGACAGTCCCAACTGGGACCCCGTCGACGGTGGCGAGCTGTTCCTCAACGTCGGCGGCCGGCGGGGGCAACGGAACATCGCCCACGACTGCCCGGACACGAACGACGCGGCCGAGGACGAGTGTCGTGACGAGCCCTACATCATCCGCGACGGCGGCTTCGATGACGAAGGCCGCCCGCTGATCCTGGTCACCGCGTTCGGCCGCACGAACACGTTCGCCAACGTGACCGGGATCCGCGCCACGTTCGACGACGGCACCGACCAGCTGTTCATCGACCCGTCCGTGACGGTGCCGGTGAGCGTCGACATGGGCACCGGCGACGACGTCGTCGCCTATGCCGGAGGCGAACGCGGCGAGCGAGATCGACGGCGGCGAGGGCGACGACTACCTGGAGTGGACCGGCACCTTGACGAGCGGCCGGCTGACGTTGCTCGGCGGTGACGGCACGGACTTCATCACCCTGCTCGGCGGCGCCGGGATCGCCGACGGCGGCGCCGGCAATGACTACATCTCAGGCAGCGCTTTCGGCGACGTCCTCCGCGGCGGTGCCGGCGACGACGAGATCGTCAGCAACGGCGGGGCCGACGAGATCTTCGGCGGGTCCGAGCGGGACAAGATCGTGCTCACGTTCGCCGGCCTGGGCAGCACCGTCGACGGCGAGGCCGGCTCGGACTTCCTCGTCGTGTCGGCCACGACCGGCGGCGACGTCGTCGAGCTCGGCGTGCAGGACGACGGCACCGGCTTGGAGATCGATCCGGCGAGCGGGGCCAGCATCCTCGTCGCCAACGTCGAGACCGTCGTGTTCTTCGCCGGCACCGGCGCCGATGTGCTCACGGTCGGCGAGCTGCGGGGCAGCGGCGTCGCCACCCTCGAGCTCGGTCTCGGCACCGTGGAGACGAGGACCGGCACCGTCACCGTGACCGAGATCGTCCCGAACGGCAGCGGCACCGGGACGGTGACGGTCACTCGCGAGATCCCGCGGGTGACGACCGTCGACGACAACGTCGCCGACTCCGTGCTCGTGCGCGGCTCCGGCCTCGACGACGAATACACGCTCAACACCGAAGAGCCCGACGTGGTCACCGGCTTCTACCGCAAGGTCCGGGTGTCACGGCGGGTGAGCGGCGACAGCAGCTACTCCTACGAGCTGATCCTCGCCGGTTCGCGACTCGTCGAGGGTGACGTCGTGCGCTTCGAGGCCGGTGACGGCAACGACCGTCTCGACGCGGCCGCGCTGGGCGCCGTGCAGACGGTTCGCGTCGGAACCCCCTCGGTCGACGTGACGATCCGGGGCCGTGCCCTGATCGCCGTCGAGTTCGTCACCGGCGCCGGCAACGACACGCTCATGGGCTCGCCGTTCGCCGATCTGCTCGATGGTGGCACCGGTAGCGATCGCTACACCGGCGGCGAGGGTCGCGACCGTTTCTTCGACGACTCACCGGCCACCGACGTCGACGTCCTGATCGAGCAGTTCGACCGGGACATGGGCCTGTTCGACAACACGTTCGTCGTCGGCACCGTGCTCGCCGACAGTGGTGGCCCATTCGGGCTCCGCCCGCCCGTCACGCAGGCGTTCCTCGAGGCCGAGTTCAAGGTCGACGATCCGGACCTGCGCTTCGACAGCAGCGGCGACCGGTGGACGGGCACCTCCGTCGTCGAGGACCTGCGGTTCATCTTCGAAGAGGCCGAGCTACGCGGCGGCGGACGCCGCAACGTGATGGTCGTCGGCGACGCCGACGGCTTCATCAACGTCGGCGGCGCGCTCCGCCAGGTCGCCCCGTGGACCGGACGGGTCAGCCTCGACAACGCGGCCAACACCGAGAACGCCTTCCCCGAGTACTACGTCGTCACGGTCGCCGGCGGCAACAGCGCCCGCGTCAACATCCGCGACTCGGCCGGCAACGACATGCTGCTCGCCTTCGGCACCAACGGAGCCGACCGCGTGACGCTCAACGCCCAGGGCAGCGGGCCCAGCCGCACCGGGTTCCTGACGGCGGGCGCCCGCGACCCCGACGGGACCGACCGGCGCGACTCCGTCATCTTCCGTGGCGTCGAGCTGGTGCAGCTCGACCTCCTCGGCGGTCCCGACACGGTGCTGTCGGACGACACGGCCGTGCTCACGATCATCAACCTCGGCGGTGGCGACGACGAGATCGTCGTCGGCACCGTGCCGCTCGTGCCCGATCCCGGCAACCGCACGCTGGAGTTCCCCGACGGCGTGCCCGTCGCCGACACCGAGAACATGACCAACGGCAACTCGGCGCCGCTGTTCGTCCTCGGCGAAGGGAACAACGACCGCTTCGAGGTCAACCACAACCGGGCCAAGCTGTTCCTCCACGGCGGCGCCGGCAACGACCGCTTCCTGCTCAAGACGTTCCTCGTCCTCCGCGAGAACCCCGAGGACCAACGAGGAGATCACCAACCTGGCGACGCTGTTCGGCGGCGCCGGCACCAACCGCTACGACTACCTGCAGAACGCGCCGGTGTTCATCAACGGCGGGCCGGGCCTCGACACGATCGTCGTCGTCGGCACGCCGATCGCCGACACGTTCATCGTCACCGACGTCCTGATCGCCGGCGCCGGGCGGATCACGACCTTCCTCAACATCGAGGCGATCGAGGTCGACGGCGCCGGCGGCCCGGACACCATCTGGGTGATGGCGACCGGCGGCGGCTTCTCGACCACCGTCATCGGCGGCTCGGGCGA
The DNA here is from genome assembly GCA_963719775.1 of uncultured Acidimicrobiia bacterium. GTDB lineage: Bacteria > Actinomycetota > Acidimicrobiia > Acidimicrobiales > Ilumatobacteraceae > JALZMG01. The sequence goes on along the minus strand of CAVRCY010000006.1, from coordinate 444,950 downwards.
CGACACGATCCACCTCGGCGGCGCGCCGCCGCCGCTGATCATCGATCCGCCGCCGTTCGTCTACACGCCGCCGCCGCTCGTCGTCGAGCAGCCGCCGGAGCTCGTCTTCGAGACCGTCACCCGCTTCGCCGGCTCATTGACGACGACCGCTCGAGCAGAGCTTCTTCGACGCCATCGTCGCCTTCCTGGGATTCGGTTCGTCGCTCGACGCAGCAGGCCGAGGCCCGGGCGCTCGACGTCGCCGTCAATGCCGCCAAGGGATGGCTCGACTCGGCACGCAGCCAGGTGCCGTACTACCAGAACCCGATCATCACGATCGGCGGAGTGGCGATGCTCGACGGCTTCGGCAACCGGCGGTCGGCAGACACGTTCGGCCCGACCGAGCGACTCGCCCTGGCCGCCGCCATCACGGTCGAGTTCCGGAGCACGTTCAGCTTCTTCGGCCTGGCATTCGGCACTGACCGCCGTGGCCACCGTCAACAACCTGCTCGTCACGTACGAGGCCGGTCGTTCGGTGGCAGTGCAGAAGCTGATCCAGCCCCAGCCCGTCGTCGTCGACGCGCTGCCGTTCGTGTTCGTCGCCGACCCGGTGTTCGACGTCCAGCAGATCGCCGGGCGCCTGACCGTGATCGGTGGCGGCGAGTTCGAGACGGCCGGCGACCTGCTCGTCGTGCACAACCAGCAGGGCACCTCGGCTCAGAGCCGCATCGTCAACCGTGTCGCCCCGCGCGTGGTGCAGGTCGGCGAGGACCAGAACGGCAACCCGATCTTCGCCCTCGAGCGCGACGCCGACACCCAGGTCCCGCTGTCCAACGTCTACGTCAGCCTGGAAGGCATGGGGCTGCCGACCGGGATCGGCCGCGGACGGCGTCAACTTCTTCGGGGTCGAGCTGTTCGGCCTCGAACGCATCGACCTGCGCCTGGCCGACGGGCCCGATCACCTCACGGTGGCCCTGAACCAGTACCGCGGCGTCGCCAGCGTCGGCCAGGTGCTGCGCCTGTCGCAGCTGCCCGTCGGCCTGCCACCGCTCGCCGCGATGACGATCCAGGTCGTCGCCGGCGGCGGCAACGACCTGATCGAGCTGCTCCACTTCCGCGGTCACGTGGCCGTCCTCGGCGGCGCCGGCTCGGACACCGTCAACGTCGGCGACCGCAACCTGCTCAACGGTGTGCTCGGCACCCTCCTGTACGACGGCGACGCCCACATCGTCGAGCTGGCCCGCCAGGCCACCGCCGGCGACTTCCCCGGCGGCATCCTCAACAACCTGCCCAACGTCTTCGTGGGCACCGACCCGTCAAAGGCGTTCATCGGCGGCGACGGCACGGTCTTCCTCTACGACGACCCGGTGCTCGCCTCGATCGTGTTCGGCAACGAGACACCGCAACCACATCTCAGCGGTAGCCCGTTGATCACCGGTCCGTTGCAGGTGCGGGCGGTCGTGCTCCATGCCGCCAACGTCCAAGAGCGCGGCGTCCACGAGCGCGGCGTGCAGAAGGTGACGGACACCGGCACGCCGCTGTGGATCGGACTCGACGGCAACGAGACGATCGACCGCAACCAGACCGGCATCCCCGTGATCGTGCGTGCCATCGCGGGCGGGCAGCTCGTCTTCCTCGACGCCGACGGCAACCGCGTCTTCAGCAACACCGGGCTGGCGTCCATCGCCGCCGCGCTCGGCAGCGAGGTCGCCCAGCTCGTGTTCCGCGACGCCCAAGGGCGCAAGACGCTGACCGACACCGGTCGGCCTTCGTGGCAGTTCCTGGAGGGCGACCTGGTCGAGGACCTCGTCCAGCTCGAAGGCGTCCAGGAGCGCGGACTGCAGGAGCGCGGCGTCCAGAAGACCGACGGGCTCGGCCAGGCGCTGTGGATCGGCCTCAACGGCAACGAGACGACCAACTCCAGTGAGACGGGGATCCCGGTCATCGTCCGGGTGTCCACCGGCGGCCAGCTCGTCTTCCTCAACGCCGACGGCCTGCGCGTGTTCACGGCGACCGCCGTGCCGTCGATCATCGGCGTCAGCACCGGCGGCCAGCTCGTCTTCGTCGACGCCGCCGGCAACCGCTTCCTGACGGCGGGTGCCGGGCGACGCCCGTCGTTCGTCGCCGACTTCGTCAACGGTGTGCCGTTGTACGTCGACCAGAACGGCCTCAAGACGAACGTGCTCGACACGATCGTCAACGCCGGCGGCGACGGCGGCGTCGACCTGGTGGTGTACGCCCAGGGCAGCCACTCCTTCACCGACGTCGTCGTTCGGGTGTGCAACGGCTCGACCTGCACCGACATCTCGACCAGCGCCACGACGACGGTCCCGGACATCGTCGGCGCCGAGCGCCACACCGGTGACCGCCGCGGGTACGTGGTGGAAGGGAACCACACCCGCATCGAGATCACGGCTCCGGCCGGGTTCCTGCTCGACGCCGTCGGCATCGTCGCCGCCAGCCGGGGGAGCGAGGGCGTGGCGTTCCCGTTGATCATCCTCGCCGCGACCTCGACGCCCAACGGCAACGCGGTGCGCGCCGGGGGCGTCCCCGACAACGTCGGGTTCGACCTCGGCGGTGGCACGCTGGCCTTCCAGGCGATGGCCCCGGCGCTCGTCCCGGTCAACCGCACCCAGCCCAAGCCGTTCATCCGCACGTTCGACGTCTACGAGTTCCACGCCGGCGTCGACCACCTCAACGTGCTCGGCGGCGCCACGACGGCGGCGGTCAACGGCACGCTCGACGTCACCCAGGTCGCCGCGCCCGACCTCGCGCCCGTCACCGACGGCCTCGACCTGCAGCGCCACGATGGCACGCGCAGCGAGCGACTCACCGTGAGCGTCGGCGGGGACGTCACGACCTCGGCCGACGTCGTCGACGTCAGCCGTGTGATCGTCGTCCGCCTCGACACCAACGCCAGGGTCACCGGGTTCGGCCTCAGCGGTGTCCGCACACTGACCAACCTGCCGGCCAACGTGCAGGTGCTCGTCGTGTACGCCACGGAGAAGAAGTTCTACGTCGGCGGCGAGCCGGTGTACCGGGTCGAGCTGTTCGTCAACAACCAAGGTCAGCAAGACGCCCGGCTCGATCCCGATCACGTACGCCGGCGGCGAGCCCGTGCTCGACGTCTTCACCGGGCATGCCGGTGCTCGACCGCAACGGCGTCCAGCTCCTCCACGCGGCGGGTGATCCGGTCCTCCACTTCCGCGGCGAGGCGGTGCTCCACCACGCCGCCGAGATCCGCCGCTACCTCGGCGGCCAGCGTCGATCCGAGCCACCTTGACGCCGACCGGTGAGCCGATCATCGACGAGCAGGGCAACGTCGTGCGCAACGGCGACGGCACGATCTTCGTCGCCGCGCCGTTGCAGGCTCAGGTCCACGACCGCCGGGAGCTGTGGTTCGACGCCGTCGTCTTCCGTACGGATGCCCCGATCGACGTCTCCGGCGCTGTGACCTTCGGCCTCGGGACGTTCGATCGCACGTCGTTCGCCGGGTCGCTGCTGCCCGCCGTCCAGGGGCCCGCCCCGCTCGGCCCGCTCGACGGCGTCACCACCGTCGTGGCCCGCAGCGCCTTCGGCACGTTTGTCGTGCGCACGACGGACTGGACCTTCGATCTGGCTCAGCGCACGCTCACCGTCGACCTCAGCGGCAGCTACGAGATCGGTCCGCGCACCGTCGACGTCACCGCCATCGGGCCGGTGTGGCTCGAGGTCTCCGCGGCCGTCCAGGCGTTCCACGCCGCCGGCGACCAGCAGCGGTACTTCGGCGACGAAGCAGTCGCCCACGGCCAGCCGGTCGTCGACGTCACCGGCAACCTCGTCACCGTCGCCGGCACGGGAGGCCAGCAGATCGTGGTGAGGTGGACCGACAACCCCGGCGACCCCGGCATCGCCAACGGGACCCGGCGCTACGTGCGCACGAGCCGCGGCACGCAGATCCTCCACCGTCGCGGTGAGGCGGTGTACATCCCCGACGCCACCGCCACCCTCGGCTTCCGCGTCGCCACCCACGCCCAGGGCGACGACAAGCGGCGACTCGGCAACGAGGCCCGGCGCTGGTTCGGCGGCGAGCAGGCGTTGCACGCCGCCACGGACGTCGTCGAGTCGGGCCAGCAGTACTTCCGCCTCGACCTGCGCGGCGCCCTGGTCGCCCCGATCGTGTTCCGCAACCTCGACGACGTCGTCGTCGTCACCGGGCGAGGCAACGACGCGGTCGCCGTGCGCGACACCCATGCCGGTGAGACCGTGGTCGACACTGGTGCCGGCGACGACCGGGTCGACGTGCATGCTGTCCGCGGCAACACGACGATCCTCGCCGGGGCCGGCACCGACACCGTCAACGTCGGCAGCGTGCCGCTCGTGACCGATCCGGCGACCGCTGCCGACCACCGACCAGCGCAGCACCGACCGCATCGCCGCGCTCGTCGTCGTCGGCGGCGGTGATGGCGGCGACACCCTCAACGTCGACGACCCGGGGGACACCGACGGCGGCCCCGCCGTGATCACCGACCGCTCCGTCACCGGGCTCGACATGGCCCCCCGTAGCGAGGTCCAGCAGGTTCGCATCGACGCCGACAGCGGGTCGTTCACGCTCAGGTTCCGCGGCCAGACGACGGCGCCGATCTCCATCACCACGTTCGCCGACGGCTCCCGCGGTCAGCTGCCGACGGCCGCCGCGGTGCGGGCCGCGCTGGCCGCGCTCTCGACGATCGGCGCCGGCAACGTCGAGGTCACGCTCGACGTCGACACGTACACGATCCGCTTCCTCAACGATCTCGCCGGCATCAACTGGGGGCAGCTGACGATCGACGGCAGCAGCCTGCGCCGGCTCGGGCAGGCCAGCCTGGTGACGCTGGCGGCGTCGACCCTCAGCACCGGGGCGTCGGCGGCCGCGGGCACGAGCGGCGACCGCTTCAGCTGGAACGAGCACCAGATCGTCCGCGTCGGCGGGGCATTCCAGCTGCGCTTTGGTGGCGAGACGACGGCGCCGCTCACACCGACGGCGTCGGCGGCCGATGTCGAGGCAGCGCTGCTCGCCCTCGGCGTCTTCGAGCATCGGCGACGTCTCGGTGACCAGGCTCGCCGACGGTGTGTTCGGCGTCGACTTCCGCGGTCAGTACGCCGGCATCCAGGTCCCCCGCCTCGACGTACTCGGCGCGCTGGCGACCGTGACCACGCGCATCGACGGCGTCGAGTACGACAGCATCGCCACGTGGCAGGTCGTGACCGGGACCGGCAACGACGCGGTCATCGTGGCCAGCACCGATCCGACGACGACCGCGGCGACGCTGCTGACCCGCGCCGGGAACGACCTCGTCGTCGTCGAGTCCGTCGCCGGCGCGACGGCGCTCAGCGTGCAGACCGGCATCGGCCTCGACACCGTCGTCGTGCGCGGCGCCGACTCCACGCTGGACGGCATCGCCGGCGGCCTCCTGCTCGACGCCGGCGATCCCGGTTACGTCCAGGGCTCCGCCGAGCGTGACCGCCTGCTGGTCTTCGACACGGGCGAGACGGCCGACAGCAGCGGCCAGCTCACGACCACCACGGTCACGGGTCTCGACATGACCGGGGCCGGGATCACCTACGCCGCGTTCGAGCACCTCGGCCTCTTCCTCGGCCAGCGCGACGACACGCTCGTGATCCGCGGCACCCATGAGGGATCGACACTCGTCAACGCCGGCCCGCGCCTCGACCGCATCGATGTCGAGGCGACGATGGGCGAGACCCGCATCGAGGGCGAGGGCGGCGAGGACGTCGTCAACGTCAACCTGCGACCCACCGACCCGGCCGGCGGCGACCAGATCGGCAACACGACCAACGACAACGTCTCCGGCGACGACACGCTCGAGCTCGACGGCGGCGCCCGCGCCGACAGCTACCTCGTCCGCACGGCGGGGGTGGGTTCGGCGCTGATCAACGTGTTCGACACCGGCCGCCCGGACGACGGGGCCGACACGCTGACGATCCACGGGACGCCCGATCCCGACCTGTTCCTGATGCGGGCCAGCAAGACGGGCAGCCGGATCGCCTTCGTCGCTCTCCTTCACGGCGCGCTGTACGAGCGGGTCAACTACGACGAGAGCATCGACGGCGGCCTCACCGTCAACGGCTTCGAGGGCGACGACCAGTTCATGGTCGACGACAACGCCGCCCGCACGACGCTCAACGGCGGTGTCGGCAACGACGAGTTCCAGTTCGCCCAGGTGTACGAGACCCGCCGCGACGGCGCGGCCGGCGTCGCCCCGAACGACGTGTTCGCCACGATCGAGACCACTCGCGGCTTCCTCTCCAACGGTGTCACGTTCGACACGACGGCCAACGGCGGCACAGGCGAGGACGTGTTCCGGGTGTTCCACAACCTGGCCACGCTGAGCCTGAACGGCGGGTTCGGCGACGACACGTTCATCGTCAAGGCGTTCGCACTCGTCGGCTCGCAGGACAGCCTCCGCGAGCGCGACCAGGTCGACATCACAGGTGATGAGGGCGCCGACTTCATCCAGTACGCCGTCAACGCCCCGGTGAACATCAACGGCGGCGAGGGCTTCGACACGGTCATCATCATCGGCACCGAGTTCGCCGACGACTTCGTGATCACCGCCACCGCGGTGTACGGCGGCGGCGTCACCGTGTCGTACGCGGCGGTCGAGAAGCTGACCGTCGACGGCGCCGAGGGCAACGACCGCTTCTACGTCCTCGGCACCGGCGCCGGTCTCGTCACCGAGCTGCATCGGCGGCCTCGGCAGCGACGCCGTGTTCGTCGGCGGCGACGTCAACCCGGTCGTCGCCAACGACCTGCTCGGCCACAGCGGCCTGATCGAGCACACCGTCGTCAGCTCCGACCCGACGTTCGGGGGGATCAAGGTCGAGGGCATCTCGGCGGACGTCAGCGACAACGACGAGCCGTTCGTCCGCATCATCCAGACCGGCGGGGCGACGACGGTCATCGAGGGTCAGGGCACCGACGAGTACGCCGTCGTGCTCACCCGGCGACCCGACCGTGACGTCGTGATCACCATCGCCGCCGACGCCGTGGCGCCGGAGGACGCGGCACGCGGCGCCCGCACCGTCCTGCCTTCGGCGGGCGGCGGCCCAGCCGCCGGGCAGATCCAGCTCGTCTTCACGCCGGCCAACTGGATGATCCCGCAGACCGTGACCGTCACTGCCGTCGACGACCCTGCGGCCGAGGGCCAGCACTTCACGAACCTCGGCCACACCGTGCTCAGCCGGGACGTTGTCACCGGGCTGGTGTCGTCGGCCGCCGCGCCGACCACGTTCGTCGTGCCGGTGACCGGCCTCGTCAACGGCTCGTCCACCGACCTGCGCTCGATCGACCTACGCAGCGCACGGCTGGAGATCGTCCGTGGCGGCGCCGTCGTGCGGACGCGCATCGTCGGGCTCGTCGACAACGGCAACGGCACGGTCACGTTCACCGTGCTCGATCCGTGGCCGGCCGGCCGCACGCCGCAACTGGCCGACGAGTACCGCATCACCGTCGACGACGCCGTGCGCGGCGTCGTCGACCAGGCACCCGTCGACACGATCTTCGCCGAGAACGTCAACCTCGGCTTGCTCGGCGACGTCGAGATCGGCCAGCAGCTCCGTGACCGGTGGGTGCGCATCCAGCCCGCCGGCGGCGCCGCCCACTGGGCGCAGATCGTCTGGGCGACCCGCGACTCGCTCGCCCTGGTCGGGCTGCTCGGCGCTGTGGCCGCCGGCGACACGTTCTCCGTCGTCGTCGCGCCGGGTTCGACGGACCTGTACGTGCTCGTCGACGGCGACGGCAACCCGATCGCCGCCTTCGCCGCCGATGGCTCGCCGCTGGCGAACACGATCTCGGGCGCGGTGATCACCGCGCACCGGCACGTCGACGGTGGTCGACGGGCTGGCCGGGCTGACCCCGGGTGAGCTCGTCGGCGCGACGATCGAGATCGTCGGCGGCGCCGGCGCCGGCCAGAAGCGCACGGTCATCGCCAACACGGCGACCAGCATCACGGTCGGGCGCCCGTGGGACATCGCCCCGGCCGCCGGCAGCGCCTACGAGGTCCGCCGCTACGACGGTCTCGTCGTCCGCTCGGTCGCCGTCACGATCGAGGACAACGACATCGCCGGCGTGGCCATCGTCGTCACCGGTACCGACACGCGGGTCACCGAAGGTGCGCCAGCGGGGCATCCTGGCGCCGCCGACACGTACGAGGTCGTCCTCACCCGGCAGCCCGACGCCGACGTGATCGTGACGATCACGACCGACGGCCAGACCGAGGCTCGGCGGTTCGGGGTCGGTGTCTTCGGCACGTCGCTCGTGCTGACGTTCACGCCGGACACGTGGAACGTCGCCCAGGTGGTCGAGGTCCGGGCCTTCGCCGACACGCTCATCGAGGGCGCACGGATCCAGGTCATCAGCCACACCGTGTCCTCCGACCCAGCTGTCGAAAGCGACGACACGGCCAGCCGGACCGACACGATCGTCGAGCCCGACGCCGTCTCGACGATCCTGCTGTCCGAGCGCCCGGTGCCCGGCAGCGCGGTCACCGTGACGGCCGAGGACAGCAGCAGCAACCAGATCCAGCGCGTGGTGGTCGGCAGCGGAGCTCGTCGGCGGCAGCTACTTCTTGACCTTCGGCGGCGAGCGCACGCGGCGCATCCGCTTCGACGCCTCCGCGGCCGCCGTCGAGGGCGCTGCTCGAAGCGCTGGCGACGGTCGGCGACATCACCGTCGTGCGACTGGCGGAGCCCGGGTTCGTGTTCCTCGTCGTGTTCCCCACCCCGCCGGGCGGCCTGATCGAGGGCGACGGCGCCGAGCTCATCGCCGGCGTCACCGTCACCGACGACGGCGTCGCCGTGGGGGCCGGGCGATTCGTGGTCGAGGAGAACACCCTGACGTTCAACGACGAGTTCGGGTCGACCGAGTACCGCTCGGGCACGCTCGCCGTGTCCGTACGACTTCCGGGTGCCCGGCTTCCACCAGGTGCCGGCTCCCAGCATCGACATCCGGGTCGACGACGACGACGTGGCCAGCGTGCTCGTGTTCGAGAGCGACGGCTCGACCGACGTCACCGAGTGGGACGTCGCGCTGCTCGGGCCGGCTCCGGACTGGACGTCGGACGACGTACCAGCTCGTCCTCTCGCGGGCGCCGGCTCCCGACACGACGGTGACCGTCGATCGCGTGGCCATGCGCACCCGCACCAGCAGGGGTGAGCTGGTGACGTTCTTCGTCCAGCTCGTCCTCGACGGCGGGCCGGTCGTCTTCGACGCCTCCAACTGGTGGATGCCGCAGACCGTCACGGTGCGTGGCGTCGACGACGACGTGGTGGACGGCAGCGACACGCAGGTCTTCGCCACCCGCCTCCACACCGTCAACGGCGTCCGCGGCCCGCTGCTCGTCGACGGCGCCGGCGGCGGCGGCTCGCTGCAGCTGCCGCCGGTCGTGCTGCTGCCCGCCGACGGCGTGGCGCCGGACGAGACCAACCAGCGCCCCGCCCAGGGCCAGGTCGTCGCCGGCTCGGCGTCGACCTTCCAGGTGACCGTGCGGACGCAGGACCTCGACCCGCTGATCGACCATCGCGGGCGCACGATCGAGCTCCTCGACGCCGACCCGGCGGCGCTGTTCCGGCAGATCGTCGCCCGGGTCGACAACCCGGACGGCACCACCACGTTCACGCTCGACCGGCCGTTCGGCGTCGATCCGCTCGGCGTCCGCGGCTACGTCATCACCCGCGAGAGCGTCAACTTCTTCGTCGACGAGCAGACCCAGGTCGACTCGCTGACGCTGTTCCACGACGAGGCCGTGGGCGACGAGTCGTCGACCGTCGCCGCCACACGGATCACCGGGCTTGGGATGGGGCCGGACCGCACGCATCGGCGGGCGCCGCCAACCCGGCGGAATCACCTATGTGGGCCTGGAAGAGCTCGACCTGCGTCTCGGCCGGGGCGCCGACACCCTGACCATCGACAGCACCCACGCTGGTACCACCCGCGTCGATCTCGGCCGCGGCGACGACACCGTGTCCGTGCGCACGACGAACGGGCACACGACGGTCCTCGGCGGCGAGGACGACGACGTCGTCGTCGTGCGCAGCGACCGTCCGCTGTTCGGAGTCGGGCTCGTCGACTTCGTCCGCGGCCTGCTCACGTTCGACGGTGGCAGCGGCGACGACCGGCTCCTCGTCGACGACGCCCAAGAGCTCGACGACAGCCAGCTCCTCGTCGCCAAGCACACCGTCAGCGGCCTCGACATGGCGACCGTCAACGAGATCCAGACGGTCACGGTGCGCGCCGCCGGCGGGACGTTCCGCCTCACGTTCGGCGGCGTGACCACCGGGGCGCTGGCCTACGACGCCACGGCCGCGCAGGTGCAGGCGGCCCTCGAGGCGGTCGCCGGACTGGGCAACGTCAGCGTGCGCAAGATCGGCGTCGCCGGCAGCGGCGTGGGCAGCATCTACATCGTCCGCTTCCGCGGCGCTCTCACCGGCACGAACGTGGCGCGAGCTCGGCATCGTCAACGAGTCGCTGCTCGCCCCGGTGCTCGGCACGGGGACGATCCCGCAGCCCGGCGCGACGCCGACGGCGACCACCGGCACCCGCGCCAACGGCACGGCGACGGCGCCGACGAATGAGGTCCAGATCGTCGAGATCGACGGCACTGGCGGCTCGTTCACGATCGTCGCCACCGCCTTCGACAGCACCCTCGGTATCGACGTCGACTACGTCACCGCCCTGCTGCCGATGAGTGCGACCGCCGCCGACATCCGCGCCGCCCTGGTCGCCCTCGCCGTGTTCGACGACGCCGACATCGAAGTCGGCCTGCTCGAGGACGACGGCGCGAGCAGGCGCTTCTGGGTCCGCTTCGCCGGCGCCTACGCCGGCGTCGACGTCCGCCAACTGCGCACCGGCGGCTCTGGCCCGGCGTTCGTGTGGACCTTCGTCGACGGCACCACCGACGCCGCCGTCGACGACGTCATGACCGTCACCGTCGACGGCACCGGCACCGTTCCGGCTGGCGCTGACCAGCGACGGCACGACGCCGCTGCCCGGCACCCGGTGGAGCGCCGACCTCCTCGCCGGCATGACCGCCGACGAGGTCGAGGACGCCCTGCAGTTGGCGCTGCGCAACTCCCGCTTCGCCCTCGATGTGGCCGTCGAGCGCTTCGTCGGCGACGACGGCGTCGTGTTCGTCGTCTCCTTCCAGGGTGTGCTGCGCGACGCCCGTGGCGGCACCGGCGTGCCGCTGCTCGCCGTGCAGCTCGAGCCCGGCCCGACCCAGGTCGACGTCGACTCGCTGATGGACGGCATCCTGTACTTCGGGCTGGAGACGTTGGACATCGATCTCGGCGCCGGCACCGACGTCGTCAACGTCACCGGCACGACCGCCGTCACCAGCATCCGCCTCGACGCAGCCAACGAGCACCTCGTGCCGATGGACGAGCTGGAGACGATCTACGTCTCGTCCGACGCCGACCTCGACGCCACGATCCAGTCCGCCTTCGACCTGCTGTCGGGTGACCTCGACGACGTCAAGGGCCGGCTCGACCTCGACGTCGGCGCCGGCCGCCACCGCATGTGGATCAGCGACGAGGCGGCGACCGCCGGCGACATCGCCACGATCGCCGACCGCCGCGGCGTCGTCGATCCCGGCCGCATCGACCCCGAGATCGTCATCACTGGACTCGCCCCGGCGCCGATCGGCTACCGGGCCAACCTGCAGACGGCCACCGGCCCGGGCAACTTCGCCGGCGGCGTCACCGTGTGGACCGGGCGTGGCGCCGACACGATCACCATCGACGGCACCCACGAGCGGGTCGGCCCGAACCCCGACGGCTCCCCGCTGCGCACCGTCACCACGCTCAACACCGGAGCGGGCGCCGACACGGTCAACGTCTCGCTCGATCTGACCGACGGCTTCTTCGTGCTCAACACGCAGGACGGCGACGACACGGTCGACGCCACACCGTCCACGCTGCCGCTGATCATGTTCGGCGGCGAGGGCGCCGACACGATCCGCAGCGGCCAAGCCAGCGACATCGTGTTCGGCGACGTCGGACGGGTGCACTACACGGCCGGCACCGGCGCTCGTCGCCCGCTTCGGCGGCGGCGGCCCCGGCGACCGCACCGACGGCGTCCGGCGCGACCCGAGCATGGTGTTCAGCCGGCTCGTGACCGCCGACGCCGTCGAGCGGCGCCGACAACGACGGCATGCCGCGGTACAACGGGCTCGCCGACGTGGTCCACGGAACGCCGGCGAAGACGTGCTCATCGGCGGCTCCGGCGGCGACCGCATCGACGGCGGTGCCGACGACGACCTGATCTTCGGTGACCAGGTCACGCTCGTCGGACGGGCGGGCATCATCACCAACCCGCGGTTCGAGACGCTGCTGGCGACGATGCTCTACAGCCGCAGCGACGCCACCGCGGCGGCGATGGGGGTCCCGGTGCCCGGTGCCGACGACAGCGGCCTCGCCCTCGTCGACGGCATCTGGCGCAACTACCGCAACGTCGGGACGACGCAGGTGCCGATCTGGGCCCGCTACCTCATCGTCGAGCTGTTCCACAACGACGCCTGGGCGCACGACGTGCCGCCGGCCGGTGAGATCGCCGCTGCACGGCGACGACTACGTCGCCGGCGGCGCCGGCAACGACATGATCTTCGGCCAGCTCGGCAACGACACCCTGCTCGGCGACGGCGCCCTCGCCGACGGCACCGCGGTCGGCCGAGCCGCAACGCCGCCGGCGACCTGGTGGTCGCTGCCGTCCGTCGAGCGCCCGACCGACGGCGACGACTACATCGAGGGCGGCGGCGGCAACGACGTCGTGTTCGGCGGCCTCGGCCAGGACGACCTGATCGGCGGCAGCTCGAGCCTGTTCAGCCTCGACCAGCCCAACGAGCGGCCCGACGGCGCCGACTACATCTTCGGCGGCGCCGGGACCCGCGCCGGGTACAACGCCGCCGACCTCGCCGGCACCGACGCCCACGGCCGCGACGCCGACACCATCGTCGGCGACAACGGCAACATCGTCCGCCTCGTCGGCCGCAGCGGCGTCGACCCTGGCGGTTTCGTGTCGTTCAACTACGACGACGCCTACATCGGCGCGCGCCCGCTCGTCGTGCGCGCCGTCCAGCTGCTCGACTACACGCCGGGCGGGCCCGACTTCGAGCCGGCGAGGTTCACGACCAGCGCGGTGTGCCGGGCCGACGGCTTCGGGACCAGCGACCTGTTCGACCGGGGCGGCGACGACGAGGTCCACGGCGAGGCCGGCGACGACACCGTCTACACCGGATGCGGCGACGACCGCATCTTCGGCGACGGCGGCGACGACGACCTCATCGGCGGCTGGGGCCACGACTGGATCTCCGGCGGCACCGGCCAGGACGGCGTCCTCGGCGACGACGGCCGGATCTTCACCAGCCGCAACGGCACCGCCGAGCCGCTGTACGGGGTCGTCGCCACCACGCAGAGGAACGATCTTCGGCGCCGGGCCATGCCAGCAGGCCGACGATCAACGTCACCGGCCAGCTGAACAAGGCCGTCGACCTCACGCCGTTCTTCCTCAACCCGCGCACCGCCGGCGTCGACGAGCACCTCTTCGACCCGCTCTACGCCGACGACGTCATCTTCGGCGGCCTCGGCGACGACTTCCTGCACGGCGGGTCCGGCGACGACGCCATGTCGGGCGCCGAGGCGCTGCGCATCGCGCTTCGCCGCCAACATCGACGACCTCGGCACGCTCACGGACGATCGTCGCGCGCAGCGACTGGGACCGGCCGTTCAACCATGGCGACCTGCTGCACTTCGGCGACCACACCCGGGCCACAGGAGTTCGCCCTCTACGACGAGTACAACCCGATGGTGAAGATCCTCGTCAACGGGAACGAGTTCTTCCTCAACTTCGACCACACCGAGCGGACCGCTGACGACCGGCGCCACACCGACCAACGTCAACACTGACGGCAACGACGTGCTGTTCGGCGACCTCGGCAACGACTGGCTCGTCGGCGGCACCGGCCGCGACACCTGTGGGGCGGCTGGGGCAACGACCTGATGAACGCCGACGACCGTCACGACACCAACGGCGGCCTCAACGACATCAGCCCGACACCAACTCGAGCTACGAGGACCGGGCCTTCGGCGGCGCCGGGCTCGACGTGCTGATCGGCAACCCAACCGCGACCGCCTGATCGACTGGGTCGGCGAGTTCAACTCCTACCTCGTGCCGTTCGCGCCGTTCGGCCTCGCCACCGTCAGCCGCCAGTCTCGCCCCGGCGCTGCACGGAGTTCCTGTACGCCCTGTCGAGGCCCAGGGCGCCGACCCGACCCGCATCGAAGACGGCGGCGACCCGGCTCGCAACGGCGAGCCGCACGGCGAGATCGGCCTCGTCACCCAGGAGGACCCGTTCTGGCAGGACCAGACCGGTGGCCCGATCGACCCGCAGAATCCGGCCGGCCCCGGAACGGCCACTGTGACGTCGCCGACGGCACTGCCCCTGCGGGCCGGAACCTCCAATAATGGCCGGCAGCAACGTGTTCCAGGCCAACGACGGACTCCGATCTTCCGATCACCACTCACCGTGTCGGCGCCGACGATCGATGCGGCGTCATACCCGGTGACACCTCTCGACGCTGGCAACAACGGCTCGGCATCGGACGAGCGGTCCACGATCCAGTCACCGAACCGAGCGGCGGGGTGCTCGGCGACGGGATCGGCGACGGTGACGCTGCTCAACGACGACGGCAGGCTGCACGCCGCCGGCGCGCCCGTCGATGCTGATCGCGCCGCTGCCCCGCCGTCCGCGCTGGACCTCGGCGCCGGCGGGCTCGTCGACGACGCCGAGCAAGGCCGGGCGCACCCGCCGGCGGCCGCCATGGCGCCACGCCGTCGCAGGGCTGGCCTGCTCCATGCACCACTAAGGTCGGGTGCCTGAGGCGACGACGTTTCGCGATCGTGGCGGTTGCGCTGGCCATCGCGGGATCGTCGTGCTCGGATGACGACGGCGCGGCGAGCACGACCGACGTCTCGGTCCCGTCCGAAGCGGAGTGTCGTGCCGCGTCCCGAGACGCGGTCGCTCCGGCTCAGGCGTTCATCGACGAATACGACGGGCTGACCATCGAGGAGTGGAACGCCCTCGATCCAACCGCCCGACGTGGCTGGCGTGCAGCGGGAGGTGCAGGAGCGGGCGCAGGCGGCGGTCGGGCGGGGGTGCGCCCCGCTCTTCGTCGAGCAGGAAGTGCTGGCCGCCGTCGAGCGCCTGCGCGGCGAGGGACAGGTGGGGGCGGCCATCGCCGCCGCCCTCAGGGGCGACGAGGAGCCGCAGGCGGCACCGAGGGACGCCGAGGCGTCGCGCACGACCGTGCGGCCCGGCGACGACGTCGCCGCCATCCTCGCCCGGGTCGGCGACGGTTCGACGGTCACGTTCGAGCCCGGGAGCTACGAGCTCACCGAGTCGATCGTCGTCGACGTCAGCCTCGAACTGGTCGGGGCCGGTCGGGAGGCCACGACGATCTCATCGTCGGCTGCAGGGCTGGCGCTGGCGTTCGTCGGGCCCGGCGACCTCATCGTGCGCGACTTGGCGCTTCGCCACACCGGGGACGACGCGGCGTCCGTGCTGCTCGCCATCGAGGGCGCCGTCACGCTGCGACGTGTCGCGATCTCCGGCGGCGTCGCCGGCACCGACGAGACCGGGGCCGGCCACGGGATCGTCTTCGCGTTCGAGGACCTGGAGGACTTCCCGCCGCGCTCCGCGGAGCAACGCGTCGGCGCGCTCGTCATGTCGGACATCAGCGTGACCGGCAACCAAGGGGCCGGGGTTGTCTTGTCCGGTGATGCCGCACCGCGGATCACCGGCGCCACGATCTCGGGGAACGCCAGCTGCGGCATCTGCTACACGGGGGAGACGGCGGGATCCGTCACGGCCTCGACGATCGAGGACAACGGCGGCATCGGCATCCAGGTCGTCGGCGCGAGCCACCCGACCGTCGAGGGCAACGCGGTTCGCCGTCACGAGGTCGGGGTGCTGGCCGGCGAGACATCCTTCGCCGTGGTCACCGCGAACACCCTGGAGGACAACCAGATCGGCATCCAGGCGGGGGGCACGGCCACGGTCGACGCGATCGACAACGTGATCGGCGCCGCCGAGCGGGTCGGGATCAGCCTCGCCGGGTCGAGCACCGGCACGGTCCGCGGCAACCGCATCGGCGCCGGGGCACCGGTCGGCATCGAAGTCGCCGGCACGGCGTCGCCGGTCATCGAAGGCAACACGGTCGAAGGTGCCGGCGACGTCGGGCTGAGCTTCATTGCGATGGCGTCCGGTCGGGCCAGCCTGAACACGATCACGGGTCGTGACGTCGGGATCCAGGTCGGCGGATCGGCGGCGCCGGAGTCAACGGGAACCAGGTTGTGGACAGTCAGCGCGTCGGCGTGCTGTTCTCCGAGCAGGCTGCCGGCTCAGCGACCGGAAACACCGTGACCGGCACCGTCACCTCCGCCATCCAGGTCGGTGGGACCGCACATCCCGACATCAACGCCAACGAGCTCCGTGGCGGCGAGTACGGGCTGACGTATCTCGACGCGGCTGCCGGCGGGGCGTCCAACAACCGTTTCGCATTCCACCGCATCGGGATCCAACTCGCCGGGACGGCGGCGCCGTCGCTCATCGGAAACGAGCTCGACGGCATCGAGGCGGCGGCGATCGTCTACGCCGAGACCTCGGCGGGCGCGGCGACGGGCAACCACTGCCTCGGACAGCGGCGGCCGTCGGCATCGCGCTCGCGGCGACTGCCACCCCGACGCTCGACGACAACGAGTGCGACGTCGTCATCGCCGAGTGACTGTCTCGGCCCGGGACCTAGCGGGTGAGGAACAGGCGACGTGCCCGGGTGCCCCCCATCGAGTTCTGATCGGAATTGGATGTGCGCCCGAGCGAGCCTCGAGCTCGTCGATGCCGCGCCGGCGGCCTTCATCGACGACGGACACGTCGCAGCAGCGCAGGAGCGGCACTGGCCAGTCGCTCAGTCCTCGAGCGTGAAGTGCATGTCCATCCACGGGACCCAGGTGGTCCCGTTGTCAGCCCGTTCCCAGAGGGCCGTCATCGAGCGCCGGTCGGGGGCGACGGTGAGGGTCGAGCGGACAGCACCCGCTTCGGGAGTGGCGCTGGCCATGGCTGCGGGGGCGACGTCACCACCGCCGGTGAATCGCCAGACGCCTGTCGTCGTCGACGGCCACCTCCATCCCGGTGATCGCCCCGGTGTTGTCGTAGGCCCGGGCCAGCGCGGCGCCCGTGGCCGGGTCGCGCTCCCCGATCAGCTCGATAGCGACCACTGCTTGATCGCCGACGACGACGTCGACGTGATGAACGAGGAAATGGCCGCCGGCCAGCAATTCATAGGTGTCGGGGCTGAAGACGCGTAGCGGCTCGACCGCGAGGGCTTGGCGCTCGGTGCGCCAGCGGCCGACGATGGCTTCGAGCTGTAGGTGGTGATCAGACATCATGGTCTCCCTCGTGATCATCGGCTCACGCCGCGGCGCGCATCGGTTGCGGGTCACCCAGCTCAGCAGTGACTACCGCGGTGCTCCGGCGGCTGATGCTCAGCAGCACCCCGATCGTCGCCCCGGTGAGAGCGATCAGCATCCAGCCAAAGCTCGCCGTCGTTCTCCACCGATTTGCCGGTCGGGTGCGACGCCGCCATGCTCGCCCTCAAGAACGCGTTCGACGCCGACGCCGGCGTGGCGACCGAGCTCCTCGTCGGGCCGGTCTACTTCCGGCTGATGTTCGGCGGGGCGCTCGATCGCCGGTTCGCCAGCCGCGTCGTCGACGCCGTGCTCGGCGGGTACGAATGGAGGATCTCCGCGCCCGCCTAGTGACCCGGAAGGTTGAAGCGCCGTGAATCCGGGGGTCACGCGACCATCTCGTGAGCCACGCGGGCCGAAGTCGACGATCTCCACGGCTGCGTAGCTCTTGAAGTGGGGTGTGCTGTCGTCGCCCGACGCGACCCAACCAATCTGGGCGCGGAGAGTCCCATATTCGAGACTCTCCGCGCCCAGATAGCCGTTTGCGACGATTCCCGCCCAGTTCGCGAGCACAGGGTCGATCCCGTCGCGACAGACCCACCATCTCTTTAAGACCTCCTCGACAACGATGCTGTTCGCACAACTCGGCGTTGCCGGTTTCTTGGCGGAACATCCTTCCGGGACACTAGGCGAGGTCGACGGGGTCTCCGAGCGCCTCGGCAAGACAGGCGACGAGGGCGGCGGCGATCGTTCCGTCGTGGTCGAGTGTCGGGTTGAAGATGGTCACCTCGAGCCCGACGGCACGACCGCTGCTGGCCGCCGCGCCGAGCAGCGTCTCCAGCTCGTCCCAGCCCAGTCCGCCCGGCAACCGGTAGTCGACCGCCGGCATCAGGTCGTCGTCGAGGACGTCGCAGTCGAGGTGGATCCAGAAGCCGTCGAGGTCCGGGCGGAGCAACGGTTGGAGGGCGTCGCGGGAGGCGCGGTCCATGCCTCGCGCCCGCACCGTGTCCAGGTCGACGAGGGTGATGGCCGTGTCCTCGATCCGCTGGCTGCCGGCGGCGGCGGCCTCCTCCGCATCGCGCCGTCCGAACTGCACGACGTCCTCGTCGCGAACGAGCGGTCGGAGACCGTCCAGGTCCGTCACGATGGGCGGACCGCGACCGGTCACGAGCGCCAGGTCCATCGACGCGGCCTCACCGTTCGGCTCGGCCTCGGGCTGGTAGAAGTCGGCGTGACCGTCGACGAAGAGCAGCCCGAAGCGACCGCGGCGACGGAGCGCCAGCATCGTGCCGAGCACGATCGAGCAATCGCCGCCGAGCACGATCGGTGTCCGACCCTCGTCGAGCAGCCCGCCGGTGGCGTCCGCCAGTGCGACGGCGAAGTCCCGCAACCCGCCGGGGTTGAGCAGGCCGGTAACGGGATCCCGTGACGCGTCGTAAGGCGCCGATGTCAGGCGACCGGCACGCTCGGCGCCCAGCCGTTCGGCGAGTCCGGCCTCGAGCAACGCGTCGGGGAGCTGTTCCACCCCGCCCGGGAAGAGCCCCAGCACGGACGGAGCCTCGAGGATCGCGTAGTCGACCATCTCGTGCGTAGTGTGGGCCATGAGCTCAAGACTGTCGCTCGACGATGTCCTCGACCTCGCCACCCGCATGTTGCGGGCCTCCGGCGCGTCGCCGCTGCAGGCCGACGCGACAGCGCGGAGCATCCGCGACGCCGAGGCCGACGGCATCCGCACGGTCGGCCTGTCGTACCTCCCCACGTACTGCGACCACGTGGCCTGCGGCAAGGTGCTCGGCGACGCCGTGCCCACGGTGGCCCGCCCCCGCTTGGCGACGGTGGTCGTCGACGCCGGCAACGGCTTCTGCCACCCAGCGTTCGAGTCCGGACTCGACCCGCTCGTCGACGCTGCGACGGAGTGCGGAGTGGGCCTGCTGGCGATCACCCACTCGTACTCGGCCGGGGTGCTCGGGTGGTTCGTCGAGCGGCTCGCCGAGCACCGTCTGGTGGCCCTGATGTTCGCCAACTCGTCGTCGCTGATGGCGCCAGCCGGTGGCGTCCGCCCGTTCTTCGGCACCAACCCGATCGCCTGGGCCGCGCCACGGCGGGACGGTCCGCCGGTGGTGGCCGATCTCTCGTCGTCGGCAGTGGCCTGGGTCCGCGTCAACGCCGCCGCCCAGGCCGGCGAACCGATCCCCCTCGGCTGGGCCCTCGACGCCGACGGCCGCCCCACCACAGACGCCCAGGCGGCACTCGCCGGCTCGATGGTGCCGGCGGCCGAGCACAAGGGCGCGGCCCTGGCACTGCTGGTCGACGTGATGTCGGGCGGCGTCGCCGGCTCCAACTTCTCGTTCGAGGCGTCGGGCTTCGGCGGCACCGTCGGCGGTCCACCAGACGTCGGCCAGGTCGTGCTGGCGATCGACCCCACGGCGACGATGGGCGATGGTTTCGTCGACCGCATCGAGCACGAGCTGCGGACGCTGACCGCCGAGCCCGGCGCCCGCCTGCCTGGCGACCGTCGGCTGCAGCACCGGCGCATCGCCACCGCCGAGGGCGTCGAGGTACCCGACGACCTGATGGCCGTGCTGCAGGCCTACGCCACCGACGGTTCGCCGGCCCGCCGCACGGGCTGAGCTCCCCGGCGGCCGTCCAGCGAACCCCCAGCCGAATTGCAACTCGTTCGCAGTACCGTTCGGCGGCATGAGCAGCGCCGTGGAAGCCGAGCAGCTCGTCAAGCACTACAGCGGACGCGGAGGCACCGTGGAGGCGGTGCGCGGCGTCGACCTCGAGGTCGCCACCGGGGAGGTCTTCGGCTTCCTCGGGCCCAACGGCGCCGGCAAGTCGACGACGGTCAAGATGTTGACGACGCTGATGACGATCACGTCGGGCTCGGCGCGGGTGGCCGGCATCGACGTGGCGGTCGATCCCGACGAAGCCCGCCGGCGCATCGGTGTCGCCCTCCAGGAGGCCGGCCTCGACCCCCGCCAGACGGGCCGCGAGTTGCTCATCCTGCAGGCCCGCCTGTTCGGGAGCACGCGGGCGGCTGCCGCGACGCGGGCCGCCGAGCTGCTCGAGCTGGTCGACCTCGTGGAGGCCGCCGATCGAAGGATCAAGGGGTACTCGGGCGGCATGAAACGACGCCTCGACCTCGCCTCGGCGCTGGTCCACGAGCCGGAGGTCCTCTTCCTCGACGAGCCGACCACCGGTCTCGACCCCGCCAGCCGGCTCACGGTGTGGGACGAGATGCGGCGCATCAACAGCCGCGGCACGACCGTCTTCCTCACGACGCAGTACCTCGAGGAAGCCGACCAGCTGTGCGACCGCCTCGCCATCATCGACGAAGGTCGCATCGTGCGCGAGGGCACACCAGCGGAGCTGAAGGCCGAGCTCGTGCAACGTCGGGGGCTCGACTCCGAGCCGACGCTCGATGACGTGTTCCTCGATGCCACGGGGCGCACACGGGCGCGTTCGGCCGGCGATGTCCAGGAGGTGCAGGCGTGAACGGGGGCGTGGCACTTGCCGAGCGGGCGATGCGCGAGTCGGTGCGGACCCCTGAAGCGCTGTTGCCGACGTTGTTCATCCCGCTCTTCTTCCTCGTCGTCAACGTCGGCCAGGCGGCGAAGATCTTCCCGGCCGGCTCGACCCCGTTCCTCGAGGGTCAGAACTACGCCGCGTTCCAGCTCCCGAGCGCCATCCTCCTGGCGGCTTCGTTCGGGTCGGCGGCGCTGTTCCTGGTCGAGGACATCGAGGGCGGGTACTTCGACAAGCTGCGCGCCGCACCCGTCTCACGGACGGCACTCGTCCTCGGCCGGTTGGCGGCGGAGGCCGGGAAGAACCTGACGATCACCGCGGCGATGGTGCTGGTGGCGCTGCCGTTCGGCGTCACCATCGCCAGCGGCCCGATCGGTTTCGTCCTGCTCCTCGTGCTCGCCGCCTCGTGGGCCGTCGTGTTCTCCGGGTTCATGCAGCTGATCGCCCTGAAGACGCGCAGTGCGGCAGCGACCAACTCGGGCAGCCTGATCTTCTTCCCGCTGCTGTTCCTGACGCCGAACTTCGTGCCACGGGAGCTGCTCAGCCGACCGATGGAGATCGCCGCCACGTTGAATCCGGTGACCTACATCATGGAGGGGCTCCGCTCGTTGATCCTCGAGGATCTCAACTGGGCACCGATCGCTCGCGGCTTCGCCGTCGTTGCCGTCCTCGGCGCGCTGATGCTGGCGCTCAACGTCCGCACCATCAATCGCTACGACTGAGCCGGCGGCGCCCGGGCTGATCTGGGTGCGTTTGTTCGCGACTGTCGCGAAGAACGGTGCCCAGATGTCGCCGTGGGAAGGATCGCGCCCAGATGCGCGGCGGTGTGCCCGCCGGATCAGAGCGCGCGGAGGTACCGGTCGAGCTCGAACGGCGTGACCTGCGACTTGTACCCCTCCCACTCCGTCCGCTTGTTGCGCAGGAACCACTCGAAGATGTGCTCGCCGAGGGTCTCGGCGACGAGCTCGGAGCGCTCCATCGCCGTCAATGCCTCGGACAGCGACTGCGGCAGTGCCCCGAGCCGTTCGGCGGCCCGCTCCTCGTCGGTCAGCTCGAAGATGTTGGCGACGGCCTCCGGGGGGAGCTCGTACCCCTCCTCGATGCCCTTCAGCCCGGCGGCCAGGATCACCGAGAACACCAGATAGGGGTTGCACGCGGGATCGGGGGCGCGGTACTCGATGCGCGTCGACAGCGGGTTGCGTTTGGTGACCGGCACACGAACCAGTGCAGAGCGGTTGTTGCGGGCCCAGCTGACGTAGGCCGGGGCTTCGAAGCCGGGCACCAGCCGCTTGTAGGAGTTGACGGTCTGGTTGGTGATGGCGGTGATCTCGTGGGCGTGGTGCAGCAGGCCGGCGATGAAGCTCTTGGCGACCTTCGACAGGTGGTAGGGATCACCGGGATCGCGAAAGGCGTTCTCGTCGCCCTCGAACAGGCTCATGTGGGTGTGCATCCCCGAGCCCTGGACGCCCTCGAGCGGCTTCGGCATGAACGTGGCGTACAGCCCTTCGGCTGCGGCGCCCTCCCGGACCACCAGCCGGAACGTCATCACGCTGTCGGCCATCGTCAGCGCGTCGGTGTGGCGGAGATCGATCTCGTGCTGGCTCGGTGAATCCTCGTGGAACGAGTACTCCACCGGGATGCCCATCGCCTCCAAGGTCTGGATCGTGCGCTTGCGCAGCGACCCCGATACGTCGGCCGTGGTGAGGTCGAAGTACGAGCCGGTGTCGAGCGGCGCGGGGCGGCCGTCGTCGCGTGGGGCGAAGTAGAAGAACTCCATCTCGGGGGCGACGTAGAACGTGAAGCCACGCGACCGGGCCCGGTCCAGGTTGCGCCGCAGCACCTGGCGGGGGTCGCCCTCGAACGGCGTCCCGTCGAGGTTGAGGATGTCGCAGAAGACGCGGGCCTCCGGGGCGGACGCTTCGGCCCACGGGAGCAGCTCGAAGCTGTTGGCGTCTGGTCGGGCCAGCACGTCGCTCTCCTGTACCCGAGAGAACCCGTCGATCGACGAGCCGTCGATCGTCATGCCCTCCTCGAGGGCGTTCTCCAGCTCGGCCGGGCTGATCGCCACGCTCTTCAGCTGGCCGAGCACGTCCGTGAACCACAACCGGACCAGGCGCACCCCGCGCTCCTCGACCGAGCGCAGCACGTAGTCCTGCTGTCCCTCCACGGTCGCCAGTCTCGCAGGCACCGTTTAACATTCCTGAAACTGGCGGGACATGGGCAGCTGCCAGTGTGGACGAGGGGATCGAGCATCGCCGCTGATCCGCGCGCACGTGAGGAGGCAACGTGACTGAACGCAACCCGTCGGACGTCCTGGGGATGGTCGAGAGCGAAGGGGTCGAGATCGTCGACCTGCGCTTCTGCGACCTGCCGGGGTTGATGCAGCACTTCTCGGTGCCCGCCCACCAGCTCACGGCGACCGCGTTCGAGGAGGGCTACGGGTTCGACGGTTCGTCGATCCGTGGGTTCCAGGAGATCCAGGAGTCGGACATGATCCTCATGCCCGATCCCAACACCGCCGTGATCGACCCGTTCCTGCAGCACAAGACGCTGATCCTCAACTGCTTCGTCCGCGATCCGGTGACCGGGGAGTCCTACTCCCGCGACCCCCGCTACATCTCCAAGAAGGCGGAGGAGTACCTGCGGTCGACCGGCATCGCCGACACCGCCTACTTCGGGCCGGAGGCCGAGTTCTACGTCTTCAACGACGTCCGCTTCATGCAGGACCAGCGGTCGGCGTTCTACCAGGTCGATTCCATCGAGGGTTCGTGGAACACGGCGCGCGACGAAGGGCCCAACCTCGGCTACAAGCCGAGGTACAAGGAGGGCTACTTCCCTGTCCCGCCGATGGACCACTTCCAGGATCTGCGCTCCGAGATGATCCTCACCATGGAGCGCCTCGGCATCGAGGTCGAGGTCCAGCACCACGAGGTCGGCACGGCCGGCCAAGCCGAGATCGACATGCGGTTCGACACCTTGCTGGCGATGGCCGACAAGCTGATGCTCTACAAGTACGTCGTCAAGAACGTGGCCCGCAAGCACGGCCTCTCGGCCACGTTCATGCCGAAGCCGATCTTCCAGGACAACGGCTCGGGGATGCACGTGCACCAGTCCCTCTGGCAAGGCGACGAGCCGCTGTTCTTCGACGAGGTCGGCTACGCCGGGCTGTCCGACATGGCCCGGTGGTACATCGGTGGGCTGCTCACCCATGCCCCGGCGATCCTCGCCTTCGCCGCGCCGACGACGAACAGCTACAAGCGGTTGGTGCCGGGCTACGAGGCGCCGGTCAACTTGGTGTACAGCCAGCGCAACCGCTCGGCGTGCGTGCGCATCCCGCTGTATTCCACGAGCCCGAAGGCCAAGCGCCTCGAGTTCCGCTGCCCTGACCCGTCCTGCAACCCGTACCTGGCGTTCCCGGCGATGTTGATGGCCGGCATCGACGGCGTGATGAACAAGCTGGAGCCGCCCGATCCCGTCGACAAGGACCTCTACGACCTGCCGCCGGAGGAGCTGAAGAAGGTGCCGCAGGTGCCGGGCTCGCTCGACGAGTCGCTGGCCGCCCTCGAGGCCGACAGCGACTTCCTGCGCGCCGGCGGCGTCTTCACCGATGACCTCATCGAGACGTGGATCGAGTACAAGCGCAAGAACGAGATCGACGCCGTACGACTGCGCCCCACCCCGTGGGAGTTCCACCTGTACTACGACATCTAGGCGCAGTCCCTCACGGCTGGCCGTAGAAGAGGCGCTCGACCACCGCGCGGGCACGACGGGTGACTCGGCGGTAGTCCTCGCGGAGCTGCGACGGTGACGTCGAGAGCGAGCGGGCCAGCCACAGGAGCAGGTTCGACTCCTGAGGCGGCAAGGAATCGGCTGGACCGCTGTTGACCAGGTACAGGCGGTTGCGGGTCGCCTCGCAGAACCGGTAGGCGGTGGCCAGCACCTGCGCATCGGCATCGGCGACGACGCCGGCGTCGACGAGGGCGTCGAGGGCGCCCATGGTGGACGGCGAGCGGATCCCCGATTGCAGCTGCAGGAGCTGCACGGTCCACTCGACGTCGGAGAGCGAACCCCGGCCGAGCTTGAGATGGAACGCCGGATCGTTGCCCGGCGGGATGCGTTCCCGTTCCACCCGGGCCTTCGTTCGACGGATCTCGCGGACGTCGACGTCGGGCAGACCCGGCGCCCACACGAACTCCTCGAGCAGCGCCATGAAACGCTGGGCCACATCGGGGTCGCCGGCCACCGGCCGGGCCCGCAGCATGGCCTGGCGCTCCCACACGTGCGCCCATCGGTGGAAGTACGTCGGCGTACGCCTCGAGTGATCGGGCGACCGGACCCTGCTTGCCCTCGGGCCGTAGGTCGAGGTCGATGTTCCAGATCCGCTCGGCCGGCGTCGGCCCGTCGACGAACCGACGCAACCCCATCGCCAGGCGGGTGGCCTCGGCGAAGTCGGCCGCCGCGGCGCCGTCGTACACGAAGACCACATCGAGGTCGCTGGCGTAGGAGAGCTCGGCCCCGCCGAAGCGCCCGAGGGCGATGACGGCGAGCGGCAGGCTCGATCGGAACGCGGGCAGGGCGGCTTCCAGACTGGCCTCGGCGATGGCCGACATCCCGCCACCGACGTCGGCGACGGGACTGCCGTGGAGGACGTCGCGCCCGATCACCCCGAGCAGGTGGCGATCCTTCCAGCGCCGGAGCGCCCGCTGGCGCTCCTCGACCTCCTCCCGCCACCCGATGGCCAGCGTGGCCGACTCGACCAGCTCGCTCCGCCGGCGGGTGGCGAGACGATCGGCATCGGGCAGCCGCGCCACCAGGTCGGGGTTGCGCTGGAGGATGTCCGCGGCCAGGCGGGTGGTTCCGACCAGGTGGCACAGCCGGCGGGCCGCCTCCGGCGACTCGCGGGCGGCGCGAGTCAGCTCAGCCGATCGGCGCACGTCGTCGAAGAGGTTGCGCACGTTGAGCAGCCCGAGGTCCGGATCGGGGCTCTCCGAGAGCCAACCCAGGATCAACGGCAAGATCTGCTGCATCAGGCGCGACGAGCGGTTGAACCCGCGGGTCAGCTGGCGCACGGCGGCCTGCGTGCGCAGCCCCTCGGAGAACCCGAAGGCGCTCAAGCGGGCCTCGACTGCACCCGGGCGGCGCAGGAGCTCCTCGTCCCCGGCGGCGAACGCCTCGAGCAGCGGACGGAAGTACAGCCGCTCGTGGATGGCCCGCACCGTGCTCTGGTGGCGCGCCAGGGTGGTGTCGAGCTGCTCCAGGGCACTGCCCTCCGGGGTGTCCCGGAAGCCGAGCGAGCGCCCGATCCGTGTGCGTTCCTCGTCGAAGACGGGCATCGAGTACATCGGCGTGCCGTCGCGCAACTGCAGCCGGTGCTCGAGGCAGCGCAGGAAGCGGTATGCGTCGGCCAACTGCCGGGCGTCGTCCTCGTCGACGTACCCAGCTGCGGCCAGCTCCGCCAGGGCGGTGAACGTGGTCGGCGACCGCAGGTCGGGATCGAGCCGGCCGTGCACGAGCTGCAGCAGCTGCACGGCGAACTCGATGTCACGGATGCCTCCCCGTCCGCGCTTCACCTCCCGGTCGGTGAGGCCTCGACGAGCCAGCTCCCCCTCGCTCCGGGCCTTGAGGTGGCGCATCGCCCGCAGGTCGTCGGCAGTGAAGACGCGCGACCACAACCGGCCGCTGGCGCCCTGCTCGAACGCCGTTCCGATCTCGGGGTCGCCGGCCACCGCTCGGGCTTTGAGCAGGGCCTGGAACTCCCACGCTTCCGCCCAACGGTCCCAGTACGCCGCGTACGACCCGAGCGACCGGACGAGCGGGCCGGCGCGGCCCTGGGGACGGAGGTTGGCATCGACCCGAAAACAGGTGCGCACCACCTCCATGAGGTGACGAGCGCGTCGTTCGAGCTCCGCTGGATCGCCCTCGCCAGCGAACATCACGTCGATGTCGCTGGCGTAGTTCAGCTCCGCTCCCCCGAGCTTGCCCATGCCGATGATCGCCAGGGGCGGTCCGTCCGAGGCGACGAGACGATGGGCGGCGGTGAGCACGTCGACGGCCAGCGCCGAGATGGCGGCGATCGTCACCTCGAGCGGGTCGAGACCGAGGAGGTCGCGGGCGGCGACGCGCAGCTCCTCCAGTCGCTTCCAGCGGGCCAGCTCGTCGACGCTGTCCCCGGTGACGGGCGGGCGCTGGTCCAGCGCGGCGAGCACGGACAACGCATCGGGATCGGTCTCCAGCACGAGGGACAGAGGGCGGCTCGTTCCGCTGACAGCAACGGCGGCGTCGAGCAGCTGCGGGTCGCTGGACAGGCGCGCCGCGGCATCTGGTTGGACGACCACCAGCCGGTCCAAGGCCAGCCGGCTGACGGCCGGAGCGGCAGACCGCTCGATCGCCTCCTCCAGCGAGCGCACGGGCAAAGTGTGGCCCGCCACCTCAGCCGATGGCGAGGAGCGCGGCGGTCCTGCCGATGAGGTGAGCAATGAGCGCAGCTCGCGCACCGATTGATCACCTCGCCGGCGCAGGCTGTCATCGGCGGCGCGGTGAGCCGTAGGGTCGGCCGATGAGTTGGGACGAGGCGTTCGCCGACCGCTACGACGAGTGGGCGGCGCACATGACGGCCGACGTCGCCTTCTACGTCGAGCTGGCCCGCCAGGCCGATGGACCGCTGGTCGAGTTGGCCATCGGCAACGGGCGGGTGGCCATCCCCGTCGCCCAGGCGACCGGCCGGCGGGTCATCGGACTCGACGCTTCGCCGGCGATGCTCGAACAAGCCCGCGCTCGTGCGGCGGAGGCGGGCGTGACGCTCGACCTGCGCGAGGGCGACATGCGTGATCTCACCCTCGACGAGCCGGCGGCACTGATCTACTGCCCGTTCCGCGCCCTCCTGCACGTGCCGACCTGGGCCGACCGCCGGCGCACCTTCGAGCGCGTCGCCGGCTCGCTGCGACCGGGCGGGCGGTTCGCCTGGAACGCCTTCGCCTTCGACCACCGCATCGCCTCCCACCTCGACGGTGAGCACCACGAGGAGCCCATCCCGCACACGATCCGGTACTCCGTGGGCGACAATCGCATCGACATGACGCTCGACGACGGCGCCACGAGCTCCCTCTGGTGGGCGACGAAGAACGAGTGGCTCGGGCTCGTCGACGTCGCCGGCCTCGAGGTGGAGGCGCTCTACGGCGGCTTCGCCGGCGAGCCCTTCGACGAGGACAGCCGGGAGTACGTGTTCGTCGCCCGCCGCTGAGTGCGGGCCGGCCGCCGAGCCCGTTCGAGGCCGCTCGAGGACCTCTACGCCTCGACACTCGCGTCTGCGTAGTTGACGCCGGTCATACGATTCCATTGATGGGCGAATGCGTGCAGCCGTGCCGTCGCCAACGGGTACCGAGCTACGCGCGCTGTGACGGTGAAGAGCCGGACTGCTGACAGTCCGCCTCGTCCCGTCCAACCATCAACCCGGAGTGCCCGACGATGCTTCGTTCTGTTCGCGCGCACGCTCCCGCATGGTCGCTCGTCGCCGCCGCAGCGGCGTGGGGACTGGCCACGGTGATCAGCAAACGCGCCGTCGACGAGATCGAACCGCTCACCTTGCTCCCGATCGAGCTGGCACTGAGCGTCGCCGTGCTGGGGACGGCGACCGCCGTGAGCGGTCAGCGAGTTCGCCGGTCACCGGAGCTGCGTCGACTGGGACTGCTCGGAGTGCTCAACCCCGGACTGTCCTACGCCCTCGGCCTCGCCGGGCTGGCCCGCATCACCGCCAGCACGTCCGTGCTCCTGTGGGCCGCCGAGCCGCTTCTGATCCTGGTCTTCGCATGGCTGCTGCTGCGCCAACAGCCGACGCCACGGCTGATGGCGTGGTCGGTGCTGGCGCTGCTCGGCGTGGTCCTCGTCGTGTTCGTACCCACGGGAGCGGTCGAACCCGTTGGCGTCGCACTCACCGTCGCCGGCGTTGCAGCGTGCGCGATCTACACGGTGCTGTCCAGTCGTCTGCTCGTCGAGGTGTCGTCGCTGACGGTGGTGTTGGTGCAGCAAGCGGCGGCATTCCTCTTCGCCCTCGTCCTGTTCATAGGCGCACTCACGGTGGGTGAGGTCGAGCTCGTTGTCGAACGTTTCAGCGACGGGCTGGGCGAGCGCCGTCATCGCAGGCGTCCTCTACTACGCGGTTGCGTTCTGGTTCTACATCAACGGCCTGCGCCGCGTTCGTCCAGCGATCGCCGGGATGTTCCTCAACCTGATCCCGATCTTCGGGCTGACGGCCAGCCGCCTGTTGCTCGACGAGCGACTGTCCGGACGCCAATGGGTGGGAGCAGCCCTCATCGTGACTGCCGTGGTGGCCATCGCCCGAGGTCAGGCCGAGGCCTCGACCGAACCCTCGACATCGATCACGCACGACCAGCCCGCGCTCCACGGCGACCTATGAGACCGGCTTGGCGGCCCGCACGATGGCGGCGTGGACGCCGTCACCGACGGCGTGGGTGAACTCGATCGACACGTCCGTCAGGCCGGCCGCGGCGAGCCCGGCTCGGTAGTCGGACACCGGCAGCGCGCCGGCGATGCACCCGACATAGCTGCCGCGCGGCCCGTTCAGCGGCGCTGAGCCGATCCTCCGTGACCACGTCGCTGATCCCGATCCGTCCACCCGGGCGCAGCAGACGGTGCATCTCGGCGAACACGGCCGGCTTGTCGGCGGCCAGGTTGACCACGCAGTTGGAGATGATCACGTCCACCGAGTCGTCCGGGAGGGGGACGGCGTCGATGCGGCCCTCCAAGAACTCGACGTTGGTCGCTCCCGCCTCGGCCGCGTTGCGGCGGGCGAGTTCGAGCATCTCGGCAGTGAAGTCGACCCCGTAGGCCGTGCCGGTCGGTCCGACGCGGCGGGCCGACAGCAGCACGTCGATGCCGCCGCCGGAGCCGAGATCCAACACGACCTCGCCAGGGCGCAGGTCGGCAACGGCCACCGGGTTGCCGCACCCGATGCTGGCCAAGGCGGCGGCGTCGGGCAGCCCGGCGAGGTCGTCGTAGAGACCGGCGCCGAACTGGTCGGCCTGCGGCCCGCAGCACGCCGCCGACCCGCCCGCGGCGGCGACTGCCGCCACGGCGTAGTAGCGGCGCACCTCGGCTTCGACGTCGCTCGGCTCGTTCATCGTGTTACCACTGTGGACTGGGTCTCGGTCATCCATCGATGATCGACGATAATCGATTCAGAATCCGGTCGCCAGACTCAGCGCCGGCCTGTTCCAACCGTCGCGCTACCCTTCGATGGTCGCCTCAACGAGGAGGGTGCAGGTTGAAGAGACAGCCTGCCCGACCAGGCGCGTCGCCGAGAGTTGCGGCGTTGACGTCGCTGCATCGAGCAAAGCTGCGTCGGCCCGCGATCGCCGACCACTACGTCCATCGCGCACGCCTGCTCGACCTCGTCGAGGACGTGGTGCACAACCGGCTCACGCTCGTCGTCGCACCGGCCGGGACTGGCAAAACATCGCTCGTCGCAGGGTGGGTGGCCGAATCCTCGACGCCGACTGCGTGGTTGTCGTTGGACGACACCGACCGTGACGGCGTCCAGTTCTGGTCCGCGGTGATCGCCGCACTGGACACGTTGGCGCCGGGATGCGGTGACGGCGCTCTGGCGATGCTGCGACGAGCGGGCACGCGGGCCGACGCGGTGGACCAGCTGATCGCGGATCTGGACAGCCATGCTCGACCACCGGCCGTGCTCGTCGTGGACGATTTCCACCTGGTGGACGACGACGACTTCGTGCTCGACTCCGTTACGCGCTTCGTGCAAAGCCAGCCCGGTTGGCTCCATGTCGTCCTGGTGTCGCGACGAGAGCCGAGGTTGCCCATCGATCGGATGCGATCGCGCGGCCAGCTCGGCGAGATCCGCTTTGCCGAGCTGCGATTCTCACCGGAAGAGGCGGTCGAGCTGATGACCCGGCTCTCCCCAGTCTCTGTCCGCGGAACGCATCGAGGCGGCGGTGCAACGGGCCGACGGCTGGGCCACCAGCCTGCAGTTGGCGGCGCTCGCGGCGCGCTCACTTCGAGCGCAGACGACTGAGCCGGGATCGGGTTTCGAGGATGACGTGCTCGTCCATGACTACGTGCTGAACGAGGTGCTGGCCAACGAGGCACCCGAGGTGATCGACGTCCTCTCCTCGGCGGCAGTCGCACCACGCGTCAACCCGAGCCTGGCGTGTGCGCTGACCGATCGCCCGGACGCCGGTGAGCTCCTCCGCACGGCCGAAGATCACGGCCTGTTCGTGACCCGCCGGGGCGTCGACGGTTGGTTCGAACTGCATGCGCTGGTCCGAGGCGTGCTGACTGCCGACCTGGCGAATCAGTCACCGAGTCGATTGCGTGAGCTGCACACCCGAGCAGCGCGATGGTTCGAGGACGCCGACGAAGTGGTCGTCGCGCTCGATCAGTGGCTCCTCGCGGATCGACCGAGAGACGCGCTGCGACTCCTCTCGGCGAGCCACGGCCGTCTCTACGACAGCGGCCGTGAGGCCATCGTCAAGCGGACGATTGCGGCGATACCAACGGCGGTCGCCGTCAACGACCTCGAATCGATGGTCGACTTCGCGTGGTGTCATCTCCTGGTCGATCGTCGCCGGTTCGTGGAGCTCGTCGAGCAATTGACATGGTGGGTCGAGCGCTCGAGCCCGAACGACATCCTCCGTTCGCGCGTGAACGTGTTGCGCGCCTCCGCGGCAGTCGTGGCTGGACGCTGGGTCGAGAGCGGAGCGCTGAATCGACAGGTGATGCTCGATCTCGGTGAGTCCTGCTGGCAAGACCGGCTCGGCCGGTTCGCGGCGAATGGAATCGCACGCGAACTGGCGTTGTCGGAGCGCTGGGACGACTCCTGCGACGAGGTTCGTCAGGCCGAGACCGCGTTGAGTCGCGATCCTGGGCGCCGGCTGGCGTTCGAGGGGACCCGGGCACTGGGGGAGGCGCTGGCCGGTCGGCCGCTGGACGCCGTGCGTGTGGCCGCCGGCGTTCGTCGCATGGCACAGGTCGCCAACATGACCATTCTGCGCACAGAGTTGGCCGTCGCCGAGGCGTTGGCGCATCGGGAGCTCGGGGATCGTTCGCGGGCAATGGCCGAGCTCGCCGCCCTCGCCGATGCACCAGCCGAGACGATGCTCTTCTGTCGCATCCTGAGCATGTTGGAGCTTGCCCAAGCACACCTCGACGACGGGGACCTCGTCACGGCCCGGCTGATCTTCGGACAGGCAAGGGAACTCGTCGAGGCGGAGACGCTGGGGGCCGACGTGCGAGGGTGGCTGACGCGAGTCGGGACGGTTCTCGCCTTGGCCGGGGACGATCTCGAGGCCGCCAGGCGTTGGGCCGATCAGGTCGAGGACTCCTTCTGGGGTGGCGTCAGCGAGGCGCGAGTCGATCTCGCTTCCGGCGACGCTCTGGCGGCGATGACGGCTTTAGAAGCAGCGGTGCCACGCTGCGTCCGTCACGAAGTCGTCCTGGCACTCCTCAAGGCGCGGGCAGTTGCCGACCGCGACGAGGCGATGAAGTACGCGAGTGCTGCCGTCGAACTCGCCTCAGGCGACGGCCTCCTGCAGACGGTGGTCGCGGAAGGCGCAGAGGTCATCGAACTGGTCGAGCAGACCGCCTGGCGCGCCCCGGTGGAGTGGCTCGACCGCCTGCGACGATCCGCCGCCGAAGCACGCAATCGCACGGCGCCCGGTCCCGGGTTGGTGGAGCCGCTCACCGAGCGCGAACGCGACGTCCTCCGATTCCTACCCAGCCGGCTGACCGCCCGCGAGATCGCCGAGGAGCTGTACATCTCCGTGAACACCTTGAAGTTCCACCTTCGGATCATCTATCGCAAACTCGGTGTCAACTCGCGCGCGGAAGCCGCCGAGGTGGCCCGCACGATGACCAAACTCCACAGGTAGGCCAGCATCCCTCTCTCCGACAACGAGGCGTGTCACGATCGAGCGGGAGTGATCGCGACCACAGAGTCACGGGGCCGATCCCAGATCCACCCCCTCGAGGGTGGGGCGGGCTCACCCGAGCACCGGCGAGCATGGCCCTCGACCGCGAACCGAGGCGCCGCGCGAAAGGAAGCCATCGACATGGACCGCCAGGTGTCCGAGCTGGCCCGGCTGTGGAGCCACGGAGCGCTCAGCGATGGCGAGTTGACGGCCGCGGAGCCACGGTGCCTGGCAGCTGGGCCGAGCTCTGACCCGTGACCGAGGCCGCAAGCCCCGAGGCTCCCGAAGACGGACCAGGCAATCGACGGGTCGCCATCCTGCTGGCGATGGCGATGTTCGTGCTCGTCGTCGACACGTCGCTGATGAACGTGTCGATCTCGTCGGTCGTGCAGGATCTGGACACGACGGTGAGCGGCGTCCAGTCCGCGATTGCGCTCGAGGCGCTGGTCTCCGCCGCATTCATCCTCATCAGCAGCAAGGTCGGCGATCTCATCGGGCGCAAGCGGGCGTACGTGCTGGGTCTGCTCGGCTATGCCATCGGCGCGGTGGCGATGACCCTTGCCCAGGGCCTGACTGCGGTCATCATCTTCTGGGCGGTGCTCGGTGGACTTGGCGCTTCCCTCCTCCTGCCGGCCATGCAGTCGCTCATCCACGGCAACTTCGAAGGCGCCGCTCAGAAGAAGGTCTACGCCTTGGTCGGAGCGGCGGCGGCCATCGCCGCGGCCGTCGGACCGTTGCTCGGAGGGTTCATCACCACCTATCTCTCGTGGCGCGTCGGCTTCCTGCTCGAGGCGGTGATCATCGCCATCGTGCTGTCCGGAGTCAAGCGCGTGAGCGACGTGCCGTACACCGGGCCTCGCGGCGTCGACGCCATTGGCGCCATCTTCTCCGTCCTCGGGATGGGCGGCATCGTGCTCGGCATCCTCGTGTGGCAGGAAGGTGGCGAGGCGGTTGGAGCTCTGCTGGTGATCGGTGCGGCCTCGCTGTCAGCGCTCGCCTACTGGCTCGTACGGCGGCGGCGCGAGGGGAAGCTGACGCTGCTCGATCCCGATCTGTTCAGATCCAAGCACTTCCGGATCGGCATCTCCCAACAGATGATGCAACAGATCGCGCTGGGCGGCGCCATGATCGCGCTGCCGATCTTCCTGCAGATGGTGCTCGAGTACAACGCCATGCAGACGGGGCTCTCCCTCGCGCCGCTCTCGCTGAGCATGTTCGGAATGACGCTGCTGGCGGCCAGGAAGGCGGGTGATCGGCGCCCGAGCAGCATCATCCGGATGGGGTTCGCGCTGCTCACGATCGGGATGGTGGCGCTGATCCCGGTCGTTCCACGGGCCGAGTCAGGCTGGTACTTCGTGGTCCCGCTGGTGGTCGCCGGATCGGGGTTCGGGTTGCTCGTGTCCCAGCTGAACAACTACACGCTGGCGCCGATCTCGGAGGACCGGATCAGCGAGGCGGCCGGCGTCAACTCCGCGGCCGGCTCGTTCGGGCTGTCCTTCGGGTTGGCGTTCGCCGGCGCCCTCATGTTGGCGACGCTGTCGTTCCTGTTCACGAGCTTGGCCGAGGAGAGCACCGTGCTCCCTCCGGCGGACCAGCAACAGGTCGCCCAAGTACTGGAGGACGACGCCGAACTGATGAGCAACACCCAACTCGAAGAGCTGCTCGTCGGCGAACCGGCCGAGATCCAAGCCGAGATCATCCGCATCAACACGGACGCGAGGCCGCGCGCTCTGCAGTTCGCCCTACTCGTCCCGATCTTCGCCGCTCTCATCGGTCTGATCAACTCGTTCCGCATGGTGCGGCTGCCGGAGCCAACCCCCTCGGCTCCCATCGAAGGGATGGCGTTGGGCTGATCGCACTCGAAGCCGACATTTCCCGAACACCGTGGAAGCCAACCAGGCCGTGCACCCGTTCACGGGTGGGCCAACCCACGCCGACGTACGGTCTGAGCGATGAGCGATGACAAAGCTGTTGAACGATGAGCGATGAGCGCTCGGGCTCAGGCTCTCCGAGGACCCCCGATTGCTCATCGCACGAGCGACCGTTGATCGACCACTGTCCCTCCGTTTGCTGCTTCGTGGATCGATCGTCGTGGTGCGACGCGGGTGATCCCGTCAGGACAACGCCTTCGCCTTGGCCTGTTGGAACTCCTCGTCGGAGATCACACCCTTGTCCCGCAGGTCGGCGAGCTTGCTGATCTCCTCGGCCCCGCCGCCACCGCTGGGGGCGACACTCTGGACGTACTGACGCATCGCGGCGTCCTGGGCTTGGGCGCTCTGTACGGCGTGTTCCTGCATCTTGTGGCCTCGGGCGATGAGGTACACGAACACTCCGAGGTACGGCACGACGATGATGAAGATCGTCCACAGCACCTTGCCCCATCCGGAGAGATCGGGACTGCGGAAGATGTCGCCGAAGACGACGATCAGCAACCAGATCCAGATGAAGAACAGGAAGAACCACAGCATCGACCAGAAGACCTGGCCGGTCCCGAATTCAGCCAACAGCATGACTCACTCCTCCAGGGGTTGTATGGCCCGCGCCGCGGCGGGTCTGGTCATTCTGCCTCGGCCTCCAGCTCCCGGGCGTGCATGCTCGTTGGAGCGACGACGACCTTCCCCGGTTCACGGCGAGCACGGCCTAGGTGTCGATGACCTTCGCCACCTGCCGCTCGAACTCCTCACGAGACAACAACCCCCGGCTCAAGAGATCCGCCAGCTCCTCGAGCTGCTCGACCGGGTCGACGATCCATGCCCTCACGCTGTCCTCGTACGTTCGAATTCGGCATGGGGGCCGCACGAGCAGATCGCATCGCTGGCTGCGCGGACGTGCTGAGTCCTGTCACCATCTTGTTCCCGTCCTGTCATCGTCGGATCGGTCGATGAGCACCGTCTGGACTCGGGCCGGCGGGATGCGCTCGCCGCCGACGATCTCGCCGCCTGCCGCGCTGCGCAGCGACCGAGAGTGGCTGCGCCCAACGATCCTCGGTGACCAGGACGATGCCCGCCGTCCGAGGCCGGACGCGAGGGACGCCAACTCGATGTCGTGGTCGCTGAGCATCCGGCCGACTTCGCCGTCAACATCCTTCAGCGCCGCCAGGCTGGCGACTGCGTCGACCTCGAGCGCTGCCACGGCACCGTCCGCATCCTTCTCCAGCGCGACGAGGTCGAGGATGCGGATCCTGGCGGTTGCCACCAGCTCCGCCAACGCCGGCACCACGCTCTCCAGGGCATCCAGATCCGGTACCTCGACGATGAGGTACTCGATCAGGTCAGCCGCGAGGGCGGCGGGCTGCTCGTCGTTCCGTCGTACGTCGCTCACCGGGTCGACACTTCTCCCTCCAGGTGGCACTGGTATCACGCCATGGTGCCTGCGGAGGGAGTGGTCGCGGACCACCCCGGCGCGGGTGGTCCCTGCCGTCTGTGGCCCGCCCGAGCCGTGCGCGTGGCGGCAACCACCCGCTACCGGGTGGGGACCGTCCACCCCGCTCGTTCGTACGGTGGCCGGCATCTGGTTCGTACTCCGCTGCGTCGAGCGGGTTCGGCGCGACCCGTCCGCTTCGCTGATGGCGTTCCCGGCGATCGCGGTGTCGTTCTTGACGATGGCGGAGTGAGGGGGAGAGATGGAGATGATCGAACGGCCCACGGCCGAGGTCAGCTGGTACGCGCTCTCGGCACACGACGTCGTCGCCCGCGTGGGCGCCGACACCGAGCGCGGTCTCGACTCCGACGAGGTCCAGCGGCGGCTGTCCCAGTACGGGCCGAACGAGATCGCCACCGAACCGCCGCCGACGCTGTGGGAGGTGGCCAAGGGTCAGTTGGCGAATCCGATGAACATCATGCTGCTGATCGTCAGCATCGCCAGCTTCGCCATCGGGCAGGTGGCGACCGGCACCATCGTGTTGGCGCTCGTGTCGTTCAACGTGATCATGGGGACGAACCAGGAGCGCAAGGCGATGGCCAGTGTCGAGGCGCTGGCCCAGCTGCAGGTCCCCAAGGCTCGGGTTCGCCGCTCGGCGCACCATCGAGGAGGTCGCCTCCACCGGTCTCGTTCCAGGCGACCTCGTGCTGATCGAAGCGGGTGACCTCGTACCGGCCGACGCCCGCATCGTCACCTCAGCCTCATTGGAGGTGCAGGAGGCGTCGTTGACCGGTGAGAGCGCGCCGATCGCCAAGGACGCCACGACGCTCCCCGACGGCGAGACGGCGCTCGGCGACCGGACCAACCTCGTCTTCCAGAACACCCAGGTCACCCGTGGCTCGGCGACCGTCGTGGTCGTGGCGACCGGTGCGTCGACCCAGATGGGCCACATCGCCGACATGGTCACGGCGACGAAGCGCACGAAGTCGCCGCTGCAACGGGAGCTCGACAGCCTGACCAAGCTCTTCGGCATCCTCGCCTGGGCCGCGGTGGCCGTGATCGCCATCGTCGGGATCGCTCGCGACCAGGACACCGAGACGCTCGTCCTGCTCTGCGTCTCGACGGCCATCTCGGCCATCCCGACGGGCCTGCCGACGTTCGTCCAGTTGATGCTGTCGTCCGGGGCGCAGCGGCTCGCTCAGTCCAAGGCCGTGGTCAAGTCGCTCACCGACGTCGAGACGCTCGGTGGAACGACGGTGATCAACAGCGACAAGACCGGCACCTTGACGATGAACGCCATGACGGCGACGACGATGTTGACCGGGGGCGACTGGTACAAGATCGAGGGCGGCGGCTACAAGAAGTCCGGCGCCATCCTCGGCACTGCCGGCGCCCCGACGCCCGACTTCACCAGGCTGGCGCTCGGTCTCGTCCTGTGCAGTGACGCCACGGTGGCCGACGACGAGTCGATCATCGGCGACCCGACCGAAGCAGCACTGGTCGTGCTGGCCGCCAAGGTCGGTGTCGACGCCGAGGAGACCCGTCGGAACCTGCCCAGGCGGACGATGGTGCCGTTCGATTCCGAGTACAAGTTCATGGCCACGTTCCACGACCGACCGGAGTGGATCTCCGGGGGTGTCCTCCGCGAACCCCACTTCGTCAGCGTGAAGGGTGCACCGGACGTCATCATCGAACGCTGCACGACGGCGCTGTGGCACGGCGAGCAGGTCCCGATGGAGCAGGTCCGCGAGGAGTTGCTCGACGCCAACCGGCAACTGTCCGAGCGTGGGCTGCGCGTCCTCGCCTTCGCTGCCCGCGACCTCCCGGCCGACGCGATGACCGCCGCCCTGGACGACCCGATGGGCGAGGTTCACGACCTCATCATGGTGTCGCTCGTCGGCATCATCGATCCACTCCGTGCGGAGGCCGTCGAAGCGGTGCGCGTCGCCCACACGGCCGGGATCGACGTCCGCATGATCACCGGCGACCACACCGTGACCGCCCGGGCGATCGCCGACGAGCTCAGCTTGGGCCCGGGCGTCATCACCGGCACCGAGCTCTCCCACCTCAGCGACGACGAGGTGATCGAACAGCTCCCCCAGTTGCACGTCTTCGGCCGCGTCGCGCCGGAGGACAAGGTCCGCCTCGCCCGCCTGATGCAGCAGGCTGGCCACGTCGTGGCGATGACCGGGGACGCCGTCAACGACGCCGCCGCCCTCAAACAGGCAGACGTCGGCGTTGCCATGGGCAGCGGCTCGGAGGTCACCAAGCAGGCCGGCAAGCTGATCCTCACCGACGACAACTTCGCCACCCTGGTGCACGCCGTCGACCTCGGGCGGGACATCTACCGCCGGATCTCGAGCTACGTGAGGCTGCAGCTGACGATCCTGTCGTCGGTGCTCCAGTTGATGCTGTACGCCACGATCTTCAACATCAACGGCGGCGTCGCGTTGTTCCCGATGCAGCTGCTGTTCGCCAAGTTCTTCGTCGTCGTCACGGTCGTCATCGGGTTCATCGTCGACGTGCCCGATCCCGGAGTGATGCAGCGTCCGCCCCGCCAGCCCGGCTCGAGGATCGCCACCCGCGCCCAGACCGTGCGGTGGGCGATCAGCGGGTTCATCATCGCCAGCTTGGCGCTGATGGTGCTGTCGTGGGGCCCCGACGAGCCGTCCACGACCTTCCCGTCGGTGTCGATGACGATGGCCTTCGCCGTCGTCGCGCTCAGCGCCGTCAACAACGGCCTCGTCATGCGCCGCGAGCGCGAGCCGTGGTGGTCAGCGCCGATCTTCCCCTATCTCGCCTGGATCATGCTCGGATGGGCACTCACCTGGGCAGCCGTCGAGCTCGGCATGCTGCAGCGACTGCTCGACACGGTCTCGCTCACTGGCGGCCAATGGGTCCTCGTCATCGCCTTGTCACTGATCGCACCAGCGTTCAACGCGATCGACAAGGCCATCCAGCTCCGCCGCCTCGACCGATCCCAGCACGAGGCCGGACCTCAGCTCGTCGCACCCAGCGTGACCTGACTCCCGGACTAGACCCTGTGCTCCTCGCCGACACCCGGGGGCTGGGTGCCAGTGGCGACCTCCCAGCCGATGACGGCGACGCGGGCGCTGACCACCTTGGCGATGCCGAGTCCGACGCCGGCCGCGGCCGCCCACATCACCGCGTCGTGCCACGAGAACCGAGTGTCGGTGGGGTCGAACGGCGACGCCGGGGCTGTGTCCTTCCGGATGGCGCCGTACCCGGCCCTGATGAGCTTCTGGGCGACCATCGCGCCGAGCATCCCGCTGATGGTGGTGACCAGCTTCCACATCCTGTCGCGGCTGATCATGCGGGGCACCAGTCGCCTGCTACGCCGAGAAGTGCACCGCGGCGGCCCAGAGCACTCGCCACAACGCGCCGACCCGTGATCAAGCAGGGCTGCTGAGCTGAGCTCAGTCGGTCCCCGCAGTCTCGAACGCTTGCTCCAGCGCGCCGTCCGGATCGCCGACGTCGTCCCGCACGACCTTCTTGGCCGCGTTGGCGAGCAGCGATTCGACGTCGGCGCCCTGGGGGTTGACGGCGACGATGACGAGCCCCACGTCGCCTTCCTCGAGCAGATCGCCCATTCGGCGGATCTCGTCCTTGGGGATGTTCTTCCAGAAGTGTCCGACGAGCCCACCGGCACCCGCCCACACCGCGGTGGTCACTGCCAGCGGACCGAGGAACACGATGCCGAGCGGTGCCGACACCACCGCGAGCACACCGCCCAGCACGCCACCACCCCACGCCAGATGCTTGGCCGTCGAGTCGTGCCGG
The DNA here is from genome assembly GCA_963719775.1 of uncultured Acidimicrobiia bacterium. Lineage (GTDB taxonomy): Bacteria > Actinomycetota > Acidimicrobiia > Acidimicrobiales > Ilumatobacteraceae > JALZMG01. The sequence continues at coordinate 404,843 of CAVRCY010000006.1, read as the reverse complement.
TCGATCTTGAGCTCGCCATCCTCGTCCTTCACGACCATGGCGATGGCCAGATGGTCGATCTGACCTTGGTGCTTCATCCCGCGGATCGCGTCATAATCCTGCTCAGCGGATTCCATGTCGGCGTACGTTGCCACCGCGACGGTGACGGGCTTGTCGGACATCTCGACATCCTTCCTACGGGGCGTCTCCGCTCTCGTGGGCGCGAGAACGGCGTTGACTGCGGAACGACGCTACAAGTGAATCGGGTGGTGGGTCACCACCCAGGATCGGGTGGTTGGCGCTGACCGAGGTCGGTCGCGCCCGATGGGTGGTCCCCGACGAGGCGGTGACAACATCGTCGACATGACGACGCGTGACGTCTCGATTCCCACCCCTGACGGCATCTGCGACGCCAGCCTGCACACACCGGCCGGCACCGGGCCGTGGCCGGCCGTGATCATGTTCCCCGACGCTGGCGGCGTGCGGGCGACGTTCCACACGATGGCGCAGCAGCTCGCCGACCTCGGTTACGCCGTGCTCCTACCGAACGTGTACTACCGCATCGGCGACTTCGAGCCGTTCGACATGCACACGGTCTTCGCCGACTCCGACGAGCGGGCACGGCTGATGGCCCTCATATCGAGCGTCACCAAGGACGACGCGGCGACGGACACCGAGGCCATGTTGGACTTCCTCGCCGCGCAGCCGGAGGTGGCCGACACGAAGGTCGGCACGACGGGGTACTGCATGGGCGGCGGCCTGGCGCTCAACGCCGCCGGGCGCTTCCCCGATCGCATCGGCGCGGCGGCGTCCTTCCACGGCGGACGCATCGCCACGACGGCACCCGACAGCCCCCACCTGCTGGCCAGCTCCATGAAGGCGACCGTGTACGTCGCCGGCGCCGAGAACGACGCCTCGTTCGACGCCGAGCAGTTCGAACGGTTGTCGACCGCCCTGATCGACGCCGGGCTCGACCACACGCTCGTCACGTACCCCGCGGCGCACGGCTTCGCCGTCCCCGACAACCCCACCTACGACGAGGCCGCAGCCGCTCGCCACTGGCAGGCGCTCGAGGAGCTCTACGGCTCGACGCTCGCGCCGAGTTGATCGCACTGCTCGTCGTTCTCGACGTCGAGCACCAGCGCATGGCCCGATGCTCCAACATCAAGCCCGGCGAGGAGTCCACCGGGTACTCCGAACACGCCGTCAGTCGGCGAACACGTCGCGAGTGAGCTGGACGAAGAACGTGTGATCGTGGCCTCTACTCGTGTCACTGGAGTTGTAGGAGGAACGCGGCGTGCCATCGGGCACCCGCTCCTCGGAGTAGATCGCGCCGACCGGGCACACGTCCGGCTGGTAGCACGCCGTGCACGACGTGCACTCATCGACGTTCACGTAGAGGAGGCTGTCGCCGAAGATGCTGACCGCGTCGGGGTTCGGCGTGTGCGAGTTCTCGATCACGCCGCTGCCGGACTCCACTTCGGAGAACAGGACGTTGTTCACGGGATCGAACTCGTAGATGCATTGCACCGGGCAGACGTCCACGCACGCACGATCCTTCGTTCCGATGCACGCCTCCGTGATGATCGCGATACCGCTCATCTGCACTCCTCCGCTGGCAACGGGTCTATCAGGGATGCCGTCACGGTCGGCGCACGGTGATCGTGGTCCACGCCCCCACGTGGATGCGGTCGCCGTCGGCGAGTTCGGTGGGAGCCGCAGGGCCGATCGGTTGCTGGTCGTCGTTGATCGTCGTGCCATTGGTCGAGCCGGCATCGCGCAACCGGTACACGCCGTCCGCGCCCCGCGTGATCGTGGCGTGGTGGCGGGAGACACCGGGGTCGGCCAGGGGCCCGGACAGGTCGATCGCCGGTGCGGGACCGGCCGGGCCCCGGCGACCGATGAGCACCTCCCCGGCGCCCAGGGCCACCACCGCTGGCGGGCGGTCCGTGGGGAACGGCACGTTCTCCGGCGCGACGCGGTCGTAGTAGTCACGGTCCACGGTGATCTCGGCAACCCACTGGGCAGCCGTCGCGGTGGCGCCCGGCGCGGCGTAGTCGAAGCCGCAGCGTTCGCAGAAGCGGTCCCGGTCGTTGCGCGGCAACGAGCAATCGGGACATGACTCGGCGCTCGGCTCGGCACGTGGTCCGATCTGCTCGGTGCGCCGCGACGGGCTGTTGTGCATGCTCAGTGGTCGACCTTCGTGCGGACCGTTCGCGTCGAGCGGGTCTCGAGCGCCATCTCGTCGGCTGGGTCCACTTGGCGCCGGAGCCGCACGGTGCCGCTGTCGGGGTCGACGATGTCGACGACCCTGGCGAGCAGCCGCAACGTGCCGTCGTGTCCCGTGGCCGCGGCGAGGCGAGCGGCCCGGCCGAGGCACGTGGTCGCCGTCACGTCGTCGCCGGCCGCGCGCGCCTCCAGCCCTTCGGCGATGGCCGATGCCAGCTCGGCCTGGCCGGTGTAGTGGGCGACCTGCGGGTTGATGCGCGTGGAGGTGGCCACGTCGTCGGTCCAGACTGCCCGGATCAGCGATTGCGAGACGGCCTCGCCGTCGACGACGAGGGTGACGCGGCCGGCGAGCATCTCGGCCCCGACCTCCTGGGCGGGCACCGTGATGTGGACGTGGTAGTCACGTGCCTCGTCGCCCCACGCGCCGGTGGCGAACTCTGTGGTGCGGGCGTCGACGGAGGTGCCTCGCAGGTCCTCCAAGGTTGGGGACACCTGCTTGACGAAGTCGACCGTCGCTCCGCGAGGCGCCCACAGGCGAAGTGCCACCGCCGCCGCCCGCTTGCCCATCGCCCGGTTGATGATCGCCTCGAAGTCGGCCGGCATGTCGTCAGGATCGGCCACGATGTCCACCGTTCCCAGCAGCCGTGTCGCGATCAGGCGAAGTTCGTCGACCCGCCAATTCGTGCCAACGCCGCGGCAGTCGCACTGGAAGACGCCTTCGCACGTGCGCACGGCGGCATTCAGGTCGTCGCGGGATTCGGACTCGTCGACGCCGTCCGTCAGCAGGATCGCTTGCCGGACGGCGCCCTCGTGCGGTGACAACCGGTGGAACGCGTCCATCAGCCAACGGCCGATCGCCGTGCCGCCGTCGGCGCGAACCTCGCGTACCGCCGCCTTCCCCTCCTGGCGGGTCACGGCTGCCGAGACCGCGAGGCCACCGGAGGCCGGGAACACCGCCCGCGCTTCGTGTGTCCCGGCGACGACGGCGAACAGCACACCGTCGCGGAGCCGGTCGATGGCCGCCGCGGCGGCCTCCTTGGCACGCCTGATCTTGCGCTGATACTGCATCGACCCGGACGCGTCGATGATGATCACGACCGCTGTCGTGGTGGTCGCCGGCGGACCAGCGCCGGCGGCGGTCACGGTCACGACGGCATCGACGCTCGAACCACCGACCGGCAGGTGGTCGTTCTGGTACGTCTCGGCGGTGAACTGCATCACGATCCCCCGATGTCGATCACGGCGACGGTGACGTTGTCGTGGCCGCCGCGGGCAAGCGCCGTGGCGGTGAGCGAGCGGGCCACGTCGAGCGCCGAGACGTCCCCGGCCTGGGCGTCGACGAGGTCGGCGAGCTCGGACGTCGTCGCCACGTGGTTCCACAGACCGTCGGAGCACAGCACCAGCCGTCCGGGCGGCCGGGCGTGCAACTCCGCGGTGGCCGCCTCGCCGGCGGGCGCGTCTGCGCCGAGCCATCGGGTGATCACGTGGGCCCGGCCGTCGGCCTCCGCCGCCGCCTGGCTCATCGTCCCGGCGGCGATCTGCTCCTGAGCCCACGAGTGGTCGAGCGTGAGCTGCCGGGGCCCTTCGGAGTCGAGCCAGTAGGCCCGGCTGTCGCCGGCCCAGCCGACGGTGACGTTGGCGCCGTCCCACACCGCGGCGACGACGGTGGACGACGGCGGATCGCGGTCGCCCGACGGCAGCCACGGCACCTCCCGCACCGCCTGATCGCCGGCCGCGAGGGCGCCCGCCATGACGGCCCGCCAGTCGTCGACCGCGCCGACCTCCAGCGCGGTGAGAAGCGTTTGCCCGACCACCTCGGCGGCGACCGCAGCGGCAGCTTGGGCGGCGGCCGACACCGACACCCCGTCGCAGACGACGGCGACCGCCGCCGGCGTTGTGGGCGACGACGAACAAGGCGTCCTCGTTGCGACGGTGGACGAGGCCGCGGTCCGACACCCCGGCCACCCACCCGGCGTCGATCTCGACGTGTTCGCGGGCGGCGTCCCGGTGCAGCCCGAGGGCGGTGCCGCACTGCTCGCAGAACTCGTCGTCGGCCACGGCGTCCGCGCCGCACTGCGGGCAGGAGAGCACGAGCTCCGCGTTCACAGCAGCGACCTCGGTCGGACGCGGTTGGCCCGGTCGACGAGCGCGACGCGCTCGGCAGAGGTGGCGGCGTGCCGAGACAGCGCCCGGTAGGCCTGCTCCAACCCGAGGCGGAGCTCACGTTCGGTGAGCGTCCGCCCCAGCACGTGGACGACGCGTCGGGGAGCGAACCGTCCTGCACAGCGGCCAGTGCCGCCTCGTACACCCGCGCCGTGAGCTGCTCCCTCCGTTCGCGGTCGAGCGGGACGTGCTCGACGATGGCCGCCGCCCGCCGGACATCGTCCAGCCGGCCGTCCGGTGGACCGCCCTCCTCCAAGAGGAGGTGGACCTCGGCCACCCTGGCTTCGACATGGGCGCTTGATGTGTCGAGCACCCGCCGGTACGCCTCGATGGCGCTGGTCCGATCGCCGTGCGCGATGCGGCAGCGGGCGAGCCCGAACGCCGCCGAGGTGTAGGACGGATCGGTGCGCGACACGACCTCGTAGCACCCGGCGGCGCCGTCGCGGTCGCCGGCTGCTTCGGCGGCCAGGCCGAGCGCCAGCTTCGGCGCCAGCTCGCCGGGAAGCGTGCAGTAGACCCGCCGCAGGTTCGCCGCCGCCGCGGCCGGACGGCCGGCCGCCAGGCCGGCCACGCCCCGGTACCACGCGGCGCGCCATTCCCACGGGTCGTCGGCTTCGACACCGTCCAGCACGTCGCCGGCCTCATCGAGACGGCGGAGGTCGATCAGTGCGCGCGCCAGCCAGAGGTCGCTCTCGACGCTCAGACCGCGCGGTGGGATCGAGCTGGCGGATGATCTCGTCGGGGTCGACGGCGCCGAGCGCGAGGATCACTCCCGCCTGCGGATCGTCGGGATCAACCAGCGGGGTGGGCAGCGTCGACCAGTCGGGGGCATCGATCGCGCGCCCGCCCAGGCGGGGTGAAGCGGGTGCTCGGGCCGGGTGCCGGCGAACCGCTGTTGTACGAGACGATCTCGCGCAGGACGCCGACCAGCTGGGCGCTCATCTCGTCGGCGCTCTGGAAGCGCTCGGCGGGATCGGCCGCCGTCGCCCGTTCGAGGAAGCGGTACAGCGAGTCGAAGCGGGTGTACAGCGGCACGTCGCCGCGCCGCCGGCAGCGTGTAGCGGTAGGTCGTCTGGTAACCGACGATGTCGGTGCACAGCACGGCGAGCGTGCGGCCGACAGTGAACAGGTCGGACGCGACGGTCGGTCCCGTCTGAGCGATCTCGGGAGCCTGGTAACCGGCGGTGCCGTAGACGGGACTCTCCTCGTCGTCCATGCGGTACACGCCGCCGAGGTCGATCAGCTTCAGCGAGCCGTGCGTCTGGATGACGTTGTCCGGCTTGAAGTCGCAGTACACGAGGCCGAGATCGTGCAGGTGCCCGAGCGCCGGGAGGATCTCCAGGCAGTAGGCGATCGCTTGCTCTGCCGGCAGCGGATCTGTCCGGCCCTCATTGGCCAGACGCCGTGCCTCGAGGATCGCCCGCAGGCTGACGCCGTTGACGTACTCCATGACGATGTAGCCGTCGGCGCCGTGCTCCACGAAGTTGTGGATCTTGACGATGTTGGGGTGTTCGACCTCGGCGAGGAAGCGGCGCTCGGCCAGGGCGGCGGCCATGGCGTGCTCGTCGCTGGTGTCGAGCAGCCCTTTCAGCACCACCCAGCGGTCCGACACGTTGTGGTCGCGAGCGAGGTAGATCCAGCCGAGCCCGCCGTGGGCGAGGCAGCCGACCACCTCGTACTGACCGGCGAGCACTTCGCCGGGTGCCAGCCTCGCCACGAACGAGAACGGCGCGCCGCAGGATCGGCAGTACCCCTCCGTGCGCCCGGGCCGGCCATCGCGGCTACGGCCGACCGGCTCGTCGCAGCGGCCACAGAAGCGCCGGTGCTCGGCGACGGTCGGGTCGGTCATCACCGCGCTCGCCGGGTCGCTGACCGGGACCGTCGGGATGTCGACAAGGCCGGCACCGAGGCGGCTGCGCCGGGTGGCCACCGTCGAGGTGGTGCGCGGCCGCGTCGTGCGCGTCGTCGCCGGCCGCACCGCCACCTCGTCGACCTCGGTCTGGCTACGTCCCGTCGCCGACGGGGCGAGACCGCACTCGTCGCAGTAGCCGTCGACGATCGTGCCGCCGCATCCGGTCCGTTGGCAGTTCACGCCACCACCCCGGACGAAAGCGCGTGCTGGTAGCGGCCCACGAGTTCGGCCGCACGAGCGAGGTCGGTCGGCGCGGTGTACAGCGTGGCGTGGGCATCGGAGTGCAGGGAGCGCAGCGTCGGGTCCTCGAGCCGCCCCCGCCGCGCGGCCTTGGCCTCGAGTCGCGCGCATCCGTCCACGCAGCTCGTCGCGGGTGGCGAGCAGGGCCTGTTGATCGGCCGCCGCGCTGTGCGCCCGCTCGAGGGCGCGGCGAGCCCGCTCGTGCCACGAGGCGAGCGCACCGGCGACACCCGTCCAGTCGTTGGTGTCGGCCATCGCGGCGATCCGCTCGAGCTCCTCGGCCAGACCGCGCTCGACCTCGAACGACGGTGCGGGCGGGGCATCGCGGATCTTCTGCCCGGCGGCGGAGGCGGCGCTGGCGCACCGGTCGATGGCCACGGCGACATCGTTCGCCAGCTGGGTCGCCGCGTCCAACCGGGTGGCCCAGTCGGCGCGCACCGCGGCGATGTCGGCGAGTTGGCTTGCCGCGGCGGCGAGCCGGCGCTCGAGCTCGTCGAGCTCGGCCAGATCGGCGGACAACGGGTCGGACAGGATCCGCCGACCGAGCGCGTCGAGCGCCTCCTCGACGTCGGCCACGGGCACCGGCACGTCGAGCTCGGCGGCGGTCTCGGTGATCGCCACGAGCTCGCGGCGTGCGCTTGCACCCGCGGGGGTTGCTCGTCCCAGACTTGCGCCGCGTCTCGCAGCACGGCGCGAACTTCGTCGAAGGATGCCGCCATGCGGGCCAGGGTCTCGTCAGCCGTCTGCCGCTCGACGACACGTGACCCGGACAGCAGCTCCCTGGCGGCGACGACCGCGGCTCGATCGGCGACCACGACCGACCGCCCGTACAACAGCTCGGCCAGCTCGGCGGCGCGTGCCGGGCCGAGCGTGCGGCGCTCACCGCGGACAGCCGTGGCCCGGTCCACGACGGCGCGGAGCGCGGTGTAGGACTGGAACAGCGCGGCCGTCGCCGTCTCGCGCGGCCGACCATCGGACAGCCGTCGCGCCGGTGAGGTCGGCCACCGTGAGGAGCGCAGCCGTCGGGTCCTCCTCGAGGGCGAGCAGGTTGGCGCCGATCCGTTCGGTCGCCCCGCGCAGCCGCAGCACGTCCTCGTCGAGCGCTCGGACGTCCATCTCAGTCCCGGTACCTCGGCTCGGGCGGGGTTGCCGGCGGGATCTCCAACGGCTCGGCCTCGAGCCGCTCGTGCAGTTGGTCCCACGTCCCGTCGGCGCGCAGCTCGTCGAGTACGGCGTTGACGAAGCGGACGAACTCGGGGTGCTCGTGGGAGATGGCGATCCCGTAGTGCGACACCGTCTCCGTCGCCGGGAGGATGTCCGTCAGTGCCTGACCGTCGGGTCCTGGGTGAGCATGCCGTAGAGGAACGAGTCGTGGCCGAAGTAGGCGTCGGCCTCTCCTTCCTGCAACGCGAGGAGGCAGTCCGACCGGGCGGCGACCTCCAGCAGCTCTGCCCGTGGCGCCAGCTCGCGCAGGATGTCGATCGACGACGAACGGGTGGTCACGCAGACGGTCTGGCCGGCCAGATCGGCAGCGTCGCCGATGGGCGAGTCCTCGCGCACGAGGAACTGCTGGTGCGCCGTGTAGTACTCGCTGCTGAAGGCGACGTCCTCCCATCGGCTGCAGCTCATCGAGATGGCGCTGATCGTCAGGTCGACGTTGTGGTCGCGCACGAAGTCCGTCTTCTCCGCCGTCACCAGCGGGACAGGCACCACCACGTCGGGCCGATAGCCGGCGCCGAACACTCGTTTGGCGATCTCGTGGGCGAGGTCGAGCTCGAAGCCCTCGATCTGGCCCGTGCTGGGGTTGCGGGCGGCGAAGCCGAGCGTGTTCTCGTCGACGCCGACGAGCATCCGACCACGCCGCTGTAGCTCGGCCATGAAGCTGGCGGCGGTCGCCTCGCCCGGGCGGATGGGGTCGGCCGGCCGGTAGCTGCTGCGCTCGAGGTCCTGCGACTCGCACTGCCCTTGTGACGGTGACGTCGTCGTGGTGCGATCCGTCGTCACCCGGTGTGGTGGACGGCGGTGGTGGGTGCGGCAACTCCGCAAGGCTGTCGAGGGCATCGGAGCGGCTGGAGCTCCAGCCACATCCGGACGCGGCAGCCGCGAGGACGAGCCAGAGGAGTTGTGCCCGCGCCGTCACCGGTACTCCCGCAGCCGCTGTTGGAGGCCGGCGACGGCGAGGGCGAGCGCTGCGAGCACGGCCACGCCGATGACCGCCGGCAGCCAGCGCACGGTGTCGCGCGCCTCGCCGGCGTTGAGAACGAGGGCGTCCGTGGCCACTGCGATCTCGCTGGTGAGCGCATCGTCGAGGCGCGCCGCGGCTGCGGCCTGCTTGGACGCAGCGACTGCTTCGGCTGCCTCGTAGTCGCCTTCGCCCGCGAGCTGGCGGACCTGCCCGTGGACGGCGAGGTAGTCGTCGTAGCGCTCGATGATCGTGCGCACCCCGCTGCTCGCATCGTCGGCTCGGGCGGCCCGTTCGAGGAGCTCGCCTGCGCCGGCCGTTACGTCGTCGAAGTCCTCCATGTGGCCCAGCTCGGTGCCCCGCTCGATGAGGTCGAGGTTCTCGTCGCTCAGGGATCGCAGAGCGAGGATGCGGGCCGTCGACAGCACCACGAGCGGATCCGATCCCTCACGTTGCGACGTGGACAGCGACCGTCGCTGCGAATCGAGGAGCACGACGGCGACGACGCAGAGCCCGATCACGACGACTGTCGCCGCGGCGAGGCCCAGGTTGACGACGCGCCTCGTGCGCCAGAGCAGGTAGAGCTGCGTGACGAGCAGCGAGACGACGACGACACCACCGCCGACGAGGATCGCGACGACCGCGGTCGGTGACGTCCCGGAGCGCTGGCTGGCGGCGAGGTGGCGCGCGGCCTCCTCGTACACGGCGGTCGCCGCGGGCAGGATCGTCGAGCCCATCAGGCCAGAGGCGCGACGCAGGTACGCCGCTCCCAACGGGTACCCCAAGCGGCTGTTGGTGCGCGCCGACTCAACCCAGCCGCTGTAGACGGGCAGCTCGGCGGCGATCGTCGTGACCGCTCGGCGGGCGGCCGGTGGCAGGTCGGAACGGGCGGCGAGCCCGGCCAGTTGCTCGCCGGCCTGACGCACGTCGTCGAGGTAGCTCGCCCGCAGCTCGGGCGGTTCGAGACCCGCCTGGAGGAACGTCGTCGACGCCGCGGCATCGGCGGCCGCGAGCGCGACGTACAGGTTCTCTGCGCCGAGCAGCAGTGGTGCTGCGTCGGCAGCCACGGTTTCGGTCGCCTCGCGCCGGTCGAGCACCGCGCGAACCGACACGGCGGCGAACGCGAGCATCACGACCGTCAGGCCGATGGTCGCCAACTGGAGCCAGCCGGGCGTCGTCAACGTGCGCGGCAACCACGACCGGCGTGGCCCTACATTCAGCGCCCCTGTCGCTGCTTCCGCGTTGTCCACCAGTCCCGTGCCCTCCGCCAGCGGCGTGGAGTGTACCCCCCGCCGCCACTCCACCGGATCGGCAACGCCCATGTCGCGACGATGGACGACTCCGATCGCCCGGCCAATGGCGGTGCCGATGCACTTCACTGCCGGCGGGGGAAGCGCGACCTGTCCGGATGGCCATGGGTACGATGCCCACAGGGAGGCGGCACGTGGCGACGCTCGAGCGGTTCGGACCAACAGGCCATGATCTCGTCGTCATCAACGACGCGCAACGGACGATCTCGGTCGGCAAGAGCCCCGACAACGACCTGGTGATCGACGGCGACCCAGCGGTTTCGCGCGTCCACGCGAGGTTGGAGCGGCTCGGCCCGGCGTGGTGCCTGACCGATCTCGGATCCACCAACGGCACGACGGTCAACGGTGAGCGGCTGTTCACGTCACGGACCCTGTTCGACCGAGACGAGGTCGTGATCGGGCGGACGCGCCTCATCCTCCGTGACGCCGGCGCACGCGGCGACGTGACCACCGCGCCCGTGCGTTCACCTCCCGCCCGGACGCCCGGTGAGCAACGGGTGCTCGTCGAGCTCTGCCGGCCGGTCATGTCGGGCCAGACGTTCACGCCGCCGTCGTCGGTGCGGGCGATCGCCGAGGCACTGTTCGTGACCGAGTCGGCCGTCAAGCAGCACCTCGACCGCCTGTACGACAAGTTCGGCATCCTCACCGACGCTGGCGGATCCCGCCGCGTGCTGCTGGCCAACGAGGCGATCCAGAGCGGGGCAGTCACGATGCGCGACCTGCACACCGCAGAGACCGACCGCCCCTGACACATCACGGTGGCGCCGGCGCAGCCTCAGATGCCGGCGCCGATCACCGACGCCCCGAGCGGACGGCCATCGAGACGCTGGCCGACGCAGAGGATGTCGCGGTCACCCGACAGCCCGCTGTCCGACGGCCCAATCACGACGATGTCCAGCACCGAGTCGGCGAAGGCGATGCCGACGAGCGCCTCGAAGCGAGCGAAGCACTCGACCAGTCCGTGGTCCAGCACGGCGTCCACACCGGGGAATGATGCATCCGGCCCACCGGGATGCTCGAAGGCGGCGATGATCTCGGCGTCGTGGTCTTCCTCGCACGACCGCCGGTCGACGGACAGGATGTCCTGCTGTCCAGCGAGCTGGTCGAACGCCAGCGGATAGTCGAAGCAGTCGCCGACCTCGAGGTCGATCGTCAGCACACCGTCGTCGGCCGCCGGCACCCCATCGTCGAAGGCGATGAAGGTGACGCCCGCCGCAGCGATCGCCATCACCGCCAACAGCACGGACCGCCTCCCGGGCCGTCGCGGCGGCGCGGTGGACGAGTCTCCCAGCCGCACGGCGGCGAGCTCCCGCTGGCGGGTCGTCAGCGCATGCACCACGTGCAAAGCCAGCACCGCGGCGATTGCGGCGGCGACACTCCGACCGATTTCGCGGGTCACGGCCGCCCGCACCTCGCCGAGATCCTCTGCTACACCTGTCGCGCCGAGCCCGACGATCCACGCCACGATCACCGCCGCCCACCAGCCGTGCAGGAGTCCAGGGACCCGGTTGGCCTGCCAGCTCCACGCCGGCGGCTCCAAGGGGCCGCTCGCCCGCCAGATGTCGTCGATGACTTGCTTCGGCCGCACCAAGTTGAGGAAGGGCACGAACCAGCTGCCCACCGCCCAGGCCTCGCCAAAGCGCAGCCCGACGACGCCCAGCGGCTGGAGGTTGCGGTACAGGCGCCGCGTCCACGCGATGAAGAATGCGGCAGTCACGGCCCACACCAGGAAGGAGATGCCGAAGATCACCATCGAGCGGTCTTCGGCCGAGCGCAGATGTTCTACCGTCAACGACAGGGGGGACCGCTCGAGTCGACCGACGAGCCGGTACTCCGTGATGCCGAGTCCGAGCCCGACGCCGGCCGTGATCACGCAGCCGGCGAGGCACACCTCGAGGGCACGCCCGAGCCGCCCCGGGTCCCGGTACCGCCGCACCGAGGCAGGCGCCCTTGACGGAGGTTGCGGCGGCGGGAACGGCGCCGGCGCGGGTGCACCGTCCGCGTAGCGGAAGGTCTCGTGCGTCTCGCCCGCCTGCTCCATCAGGTCCCTCCTCGACTCCGGTGATGCCTCGAACGTCGCGCTCCGACCGGTCGCTTCGGAATGGCGACGCAGCGCGATGTCAGTGGCGCGGTGGGGAGCGAGTTGTGTCCGGATCGTCAGCTGCAGGCCGCGTCAACGGGCCCGGTGGACGTCAGCGCATCTGTGTGAGCCACGGATGTTCCGGATCCAGAGCAGCGACCTTGTCGTGAAGCCACGCCCTCGCCGCGATGCCGAGTGTGGGCCACGTCGCGTCGAAGTCTGTGTGGTCCTTCGACTGCCGCCACTTCGCTTTGTGCGCGAGGACGATCTCGGGGCGGGCGAAGCGCACTCCGGTCTCGTCGACCCATGTCGACTCGGCGTGAGCGCCACGCGGGGATCGTGTCGCCAGACCCAGGCCCCGTCGCGCTCCTCGAGCAGGAGGAAGTCGACCTCCCACGGAGACATCGCGTCCTTGCGGATCCAGACCTGACCCACCGGCGGAGCGACTCGCGGACTGGGCCCGATGATGGGCGTGAGCGACCCTGACGCGTTTGCCCACACGTGGTATTCGGGTGCGAGTACGGCGAGCAGTCGGTCGGCGTCACGGCGGAACAGCGCGACGTCGAGGTCTTCGTGTGCCCTGCTGACCCCGGTGAACCGTTCAATCGCATGGCCGCCGACAACCCATCATGGTGCGATGAAGTCGCGCAGCATCGTGGCGACGTCGGTGATCGATGGTGATGCCCAGGGGCCGTACCACCGCGTGAACTCCTCGTCGTCCACGCCGCAAGGATCCCACGACACCGACTGGCCATTGACAGCCTTCAGCGTGTCGATCCCGGCGACCAGCTCGGACAAGCCGGACGAGCCGGGTAACGAACGGCCCAGGCGCTGCGCGGGCGGGAACACCAGGCGTGCAAGTGGGCCGAACTCGTTCGTCACGACGACCTTTGGCGGTGGGATCATGGACGCCGATCTGTCCCATTCGACGGGTTCGCCGGAACTGGGTGCCGCGCCTTCGAGCGTAGAGCCCATCAACGCCGCAGGCCCAGGTCGCTGACCTGGGTCTTCAACCATGATTTGGTGGCGGAGGCAGGATCTGAAGCTGCGACCCTTCGGGTGATGAGCAAGCAGCCGAGCGAGGTCACCGATGCCCTTCGCGGACCATCTCGACGAGGTACCCGTCCTCATGGTGATCATCGCCGAGCTGTCCGCCCTGGCGGTGATCGACAACGGTCTCGACCGACAGAGCATCATCGGCGGTGCATCGATCTACCCGTTCACCCACAATGTGCTCCTCGCCGCGCGGGTCAAGGAACTGGGCGGCATCATGGTCACCGTGCTCGCCCGGCAGGAGCCGGCCGTGCGGGAGCTCCTGGATCTGCGACGGAGCACGGCAGTCGCGGCGTTGATCGCCCTCGGCTATCCGGCCAAGCGCATCACCAAGCTGCGGCGGGCAGCCGTCGAGCAGTTCACCACGGTCGACCGCCTCGATGGGGAGCCGTTCAGGGCCGGGACGTAGACGTCAGATTCCGAGGACCGTCCGCCTCGGCGTCGGGGGGCTCGGCGGCGATACGGTCCACCTGCGCTGTTGCGATCCCGGCCCGTGGCCCGATGGACGGCGGACGACGTACCGAACCAGACCGGGCACACGGATGTGTCACGGGAGCGAACACCGGGCTCGGCCTCGAGGACCACTACCGGCAGGTCTCGATTCGGCGTGGCGAGCCACAGCTTCTGTGCCACAGCACAACGCACCGGGGGACTGTGCTGTGACACAGATTCGGCATCGATCGGAGCGGGTCGTCCGAAGGGTGGCCACGTCGTTCGCCGCGCTCGTCCCCCGCAGCCTGTCGGGCACCTGGCGCACCGAACTCCGGTAGGCGACGTTCGGAACCGTCGGACGGCCGGCGGTAGCGGACGCCGGGCCGGTCTCGCCGGTCCGTGTTCTCCGGAGGGTGATGTCAGCGATCTCTGATTGGAGTGAAGTTACGCCCGCGAATCACGCCGATGAGGGCGGTGCCCGCTGACCGACGGCATCAGAAGTCCTTGCCGGCTACGCCCACTGATGAGGGCTCGCGCTCGGCGAGGATCAAGTTCGGTATGACGTCGTCGTTGAACGGTTCGACGGCCAGCTGACCCCAGGTCGGCCCGCTAGCGCCGAGCACCACTCCAACCTGCTGCCGTGGCGGCGCCGCGGATCCGTCGTGCACGTTCGCGCCCGCGGTGACGGGTCGGTGGACGAGGACCACCTCGATGCCGCGCTGGCTCGCTACGCCGGACGTGTCGCATTGCTGGCAGTGACCGGTGCGTCGAACGTGACGGGCGTCGTGCCGGCGGTGCACCGGATGGCCGAGAAGGTGCACGCCGTCGGCGGACGGATCCTCGTCGACGCCGCCCAGCTCGCCGGCCACCGCCCCCTCGACATACGCCCGCACGGGGATGCCGGGCACCTCGACGCCGTGGCCGTGTCGGCTCACAAGATGTACGCGCCCTACGGTGCCGGCGCGCTGATCGCCGGTCGGGACTGCCTCGGCTTCGACCCCGACGACTGCGGCGGCGGCACAGTGCGGGCGGTGACGCTCGACTCGGTCGTGTGGGCGGACCTGGGCGACCGGGCGGAGGCCGGGAGCCCGAACCTGCTCGGTGTCGTCGCGTTCGCCGCCGCCACCCGCCGTCTCCGCGAGGTCGGGATGGCGTCGCTCGTCACCCACGAGCAGAAGCTTGCCCGCTACCTCCGCGAGGAGCTCGCCGCGCTCCCCGGGATCGCGGTCGCAGGCGCGGCCACGTCGGACCTCGGGGTGATCCCGTTCGCCGTCGACGGCTACGACCACCGGCTGGTCGCCGCCGTCCTGGGGTACGAGCACGGCGTCGGGGTCCGCAGCGGCTGCTTCTGTGCCCAGCCGTACGTCTACCACCTGCTCGGGCTGAGCGCCGGCGACGTCGCCCGTTGGGTCGCCGACGCGACGCGCGGCGACCTGCGTCGGGCGCCCGGCCTCATTCGCATCAGCCTGGGTGGTTACAGCGACCGCAGCGACGTCGACCGGGTCGTGGACGGCCTCCGACACATTCTCGCCGGCGATATCGACGGGACGTACCGGCAACTGCCCGACGGCTCGTACGTTCCGCTTCGCTCGCGCCGCTCACACTCCGACCGGGCTCGGTCGCGGCGTGATCGAGTCGCGACCGATCCGGTCGCGCCGCAAACGTGAGAACTGAGCCCGTCGCCGGCGATCCAGGACCTGCCGTCCACGATCTCCGGACGCTGAGAGCGGATACCTCTGTCCGTGCGCCTCGTTCGACCGGAGCAGGATCGAATCGGGTCTGATGTGCGGTCCGTCAACCGGATCGAGTGGCTCCTCGCCGGTGCGTGGTGGCAGCCGAATGGTTCCAAGGTTGGGGATGCGCCGCTGCGCCGGTGTCGGGGCGACGAGATCGTGCTGCGGCCGTTGGACCGTTTGCCGCTATGGCGGGCCGGCTGTCGACCACGCTTGGGCTTGCCGCACGACCAGCTCGATGAGGGCGTTCTGGGCGAGGTTGGCGTCGAGCAGGTGTCGGGCGGCTAGACCCTGTCCGGCGCGGGGCGTTGATCCCCCCGTTCCGGGTCGGGCGACCGGGGCATTCGCGGTCGTCCCGCCACCTCACCGCAACCAAGCCGAAAGGACCGACCCACCATGCCACGACCGCACCGGATCGCTCACCGCCTGCTCATCGCCGTGCTCGCCATCGTCGGCCTCGTGGTCCCGCTGACCGGCAGCGGGCTCGCCGACGCGTCGCCCTCGCACCACACCGGCCCGAAGCCCACGATCGTGCTCGTTCACGGTGACTGGGCCGACGGCTCCTCGTGGAACGCGGTCATCGCTCGCCTCCAGGACCGCGGCTACACCGTCGTCGCCCCACCCAACCCACTGCGCGGCGCGACCGATGCCCCGTACCTGGCAGCCTTCCTCGAGTCGGTGACCGGACCGATCGTGCTGGTCGCGCACTCCTACGGGGGGTTCGTCATCACCAACGCGGCGACTGGCAACACCAACGTCAACGCGCTGGTCTACATCGACGCTTTCATCCCCGACGAGGGTCAGACCACAGGCGACCTGAACCCGGACTCGTGCCTCAACACGGCCACGGCGTTCAAGGTCGTGCCCGTGCCCGGTGACGTCGACCTGTATCTGCAAGCCGCGCCGAGCGGGCCTTATCAGGGCTTCGAGGAGTGCTTCGCCAACGGCGTCAACCGCCGCGACGCCGCCGTCCTTTTCGCCACCCAACGCCCGGCCTCCGCCGCCCAACTCGCCTTCGTTTCCGGCCCGCCGGCGTGGAAGACGACGCCGTTGGGGGAGGCGATCCCGGCGTGGGCGCTGATCGGCACCGCCGACCGGGTCATCACCCCAACGGAGCAGCGAGCCATGGCCGAGCACGCCAACGCGCACATCGACACCGTCAACGCCGGCCACCTCTCGCTCATCACCCGACCCAACGCCGTCGTCAAGACCATCGTGACAGCCAGCGACGCCGCGACCTGACACCAAGCATCCACGCGGGCGACGCCAGCCCCTCGAGGCCGTCACCGGTCCTTGAAACGACGATCCCCGCCGGTCCTGACGTCGTCACCCTGGCGAGGATCCCCGTCCGGGAGGGCTCTTCGTGGTGCCGGATTCGATATCGAGCACATGCAGCGACCGCAACGAGGGCCGGGTGTCCCGAGCGATGCGGCCAGCTCGTATCCCCTTGGCCATCGGCCAACCGCGGGCGAGGGACGCGCCGCTTGGGCGCGTCCCTCGGGTGCTACAGCGTCGGTTACAAGTCGGGGCACTTCCACGGCGGGAGACGACAGACCGGCGGATCGGGCGGCTCGGGCGGCTCGGTGGTCGGCGGTGGCTCCGTGGTCGGTGGCGGATCGCCGGGCCCGGGCGGGGGAGGCGGTGGCGGCGGGTTGGGAAGATCGCGGCAGGTGATCTCCCAGTAGAAGTGGCCGTCGCGCTGCTGGCTGGGGAGCCACCAGCCGACGTATTGGGCCGCTGACTGCCCGACGCGCCCGCCCGGCGTGTAGCAAGTGCCCCACTCGGCCTTGATGGCCGGGACGACGTGGGCGAGCCAGGCAAGCTGGGCGTTGTCGAGCTCGGCGAAGCCAGCTGGCTTGCGGCAGTTGGTTGGCCAGTTCTGCACGAAGCTGACGACACCGACCTGGATCCAGTTCCAGGTCCCGTCCTTGTCGACGACAACGGGCCCGCCGCTGTCGCCGTTACAGGCCGTGTGGTCCGTCGCTCCGGCACCGATCATCAGTGCCTCGTTCCAGTAGTCGAACCAGTACCACGGGTTGTAGATGTCGTCCATATAGTCGTCGCTGCGCAGAACGGTGTCGACGGCGCGCAACTCGGGGACGGCCGAGCCGCCGCCATGAGTTGCCCCGTGGCCGACGATCGCCGCTGGGGTGTCCTGGGCGTAATACGCGCGGTTCCACGGTGAGCCGACCTGGATCGGGGCCACACCGGCGGTGGCACCGGGGGTCAGGTCGACCACGGCAAGGTCATGGCCGTGCTCCGCCTTGCCGTCCCACAGCGGGTGGATCGTGATGGCAGTGACCGCTCGTGGGGTGACGTCGCTCACGAGGACTGTCGTTTGGGCGGGTGTCACGCCGCCGTCCACACAGTGAGCCGCCGTGAGCACCGCGTCGGGGGCGATCACGGTGCCGCCGCACGTCACGTTGTTGAGGACCCGGACATACTCGGGGTAGATCCACGGAGCCACCCCGACCCCGCCGACGATCGCCTCGACGGGGTCAGGTAGCAGGGTTGGTGTGGCGATGCCTGCCGTGAGCGCGACGGCGACGCCGAGACTCACCGACGAACGTCTGATGCGCATAGGACTCCCTTCGGTCGGGCGCCACGTTCAGCGCCCAACCCGGAGGCGTGACACCGCCGTGACACCGGGAGGAACAAGCGGCTGGCGCGGTCAGCCGACCGATCAATCTGATTTGATTGGTTGGTAAGTGGGGGGTACTCTCCTTGGCGTGGGGTCACCTGCGCCCGCTCATGTGGCGACGCTCGTTCCGCCGCCGTTCGTGCGGTTGGCGTCGAATCCGGTTCGCTGGCGTTTGCTGCAGGAGCTGGTGCGCAGTGATCGCGCCGTGTCGGAGTTGACGGCGCTGGTCGACGAGCCGCAGAGCCTGGTTTCGTATCACCTGCGACAGCTGCGCGATGGCGGCCTGGTGTCCGTCCGCCGAAGCTCAGCGGACCGTCGCGACAGCTACTACGCCGCCGACCTGGTCGCCTGCCGCCAGGCGTTCCTGGCCGCTGGGGATGCGCTCCATCCGGCGCTTCGTGTCGGCGAATGGCGTCCGTTCGATCCGTTCGGCGACCGTCCGGGTCGTCGGCGACGGGTGTTGTTCCTGTGCACCGGGAACAGTGCACGGTCTCAGATCGCAGAGGCGCTCATTGAACGGATGTCGGCTGGAACGATCGACGCTCGCAGCGCCGGTAGCGACCCGAAGCCGCTGCACCCCAACGCGGTCCGGGTGCTGCGGACCCGTGCCATCGACATCAGCGCGAACCGCACGAAGCACCTCGACGAGTTCACCGCCGAGCGCTTCGACCAGGTGATCACGCTATGCGATCGCGTTCGGGAGGTGTGCCCAACGTTCCCTTCGCATCCCGACCTCGTGCACTGGAGCATCCCCAACCCGGCGGACGAGGGTTCGACGGACCGTGCGTCGTATCCCGCGTTCGTGCGCACCGCCGATGAGCTCACCACCCGCATCAGCTTCCAGCTCCACCTGTTGACCACGACACCGAGAAGGAGGTCCACCCATGCCCAACGATGAGGTCGTCAACGTCCGCTACATGGTCAGCGACGTGCAGGAGTCGCTCGACTTCTACACCACGCTGCTCGGGTTCGAGGTGTTGACGAATAGCGCGCCGGCGTTCGCCGACGTGAAGCGGGGCAACCTGCGGCTGCTGCTCGCCGGACCGAAGAGTTCGGCCGGTCGGCCGATGCCCGACGGTGCGACGCCGGGCCCGGGAGGCTGGAACCGGATCCACTTCATCGTCGACGACATCGACTCCGAGGTCACACGACTGCGCGACGCCGGCGCGAGCTTCCGCAACGACATCATCGAGGGTCCCGGCGGCAAACAGATCCTGCTCCAGGACCCGTCCGGCAACGTGGTCGAGCTGTTCCAGCCCGCCGGCCGCTGAACGACATCGCCACCCGCCGAGATCGCACACCGAGCAACCCTGGCGTCGGCCGATGACGGCACCACTGCGGCGTCAGCTGGGCCTGGCTGCGGCGGTGACCGTCGGCGCCGGGTCCATGATCGGTGCCGGCGTGTTCAGCGCCTGGTCACCGGCTGCGGACGCAGCCGGTACCGGACTGCTCGTCGGTCTGGTGGTCGCCGCGGTCGTCGCCTTCTGCAACGCCACCTCGTCGGCGCAGCTCGCCGCGCTGCACCCAGAATCGGGAGGCACGTACGTCTACGCCCGCCACCAGCTGGGCGCGTTCTGGGGCCACCTCGCCGGGTGGGCCTTCATCGTCGGCAAGATCGCCTCGTGCGCCGCGATCGCGCTGACCGCCGGCGCCTACCTGTGGCCCGGACAGGCACGTCTCGTCGGCGTCACCGCCGTCGTTGTCGTAGCGCTCGTCAACATCGGCGGCCTGACACGTACCGTCACCGTCACCAAGTGCCTCCTCGCAGTAGCACTGGCAGCGCTCGCAACGGTCGTCGTCGCCGGCTGGTTGACCCCGACCGCCTCCCTGGCCCGCCTTGCGCCCATTGACGTCTCGCCACCCGACGTCCTGCGCGCCGGCGGGTTCCTGTTCTTCGCCTTCGCCGGCTATGCCCGCATCGCCACCCTGGGCGAAGAGGTCCGCGACCCGGCCACGACCATCCCAAAGGCCATCCCCCGAGCGCTGGCCGGCGTCCTCGTGATCTACGCCACCGTCGGCATCACGCTGCTCGCCACCATCCCCGTCGCGGCCATCGCCGCCAGCGACGCCCCGCTCGGCCTCGTCGTCGCGGGGTCACCGCTCGAACGGCTCGCCCCGATCGTTCGAGTCGGAGCCGGCATCGCTGCGCTCGGAGTGCTCCTCAACCTCGTGCCCGGTGTCTCACGCACCGTGTTGGCGATGGCCCGACGCCACGAGCTGCCGCACCCGCTCGCCCACGTCGACCGGCACCGCGCCATCCCCCTGCGCGCCGAGCTCCTCGTCACCGCCGTCGTCATCGTGCTCACCGCCGCCTTCGACCTCCGAGGAGCCATCGGGTTCTCCGGCGTCACCATCCTCACCTACTACGCCATCACCAACGCGGCCTGCCTCACGCTTCCCCGAGCCCGGCGCCGCTGGCCCCGATCGATCGCCATTGTCGGGCTCGTCGGCTGCGTTGCGCTCGCAGTGATGCTGCCCCTCGCCGCCATCGTCAGCGGCGCCGGGGTCCTGCTCAGCGGGATCGTCATCGGGCGCATCGGCTCCAGATCGCACCATCGTGCATCCCGCAATGGTGCGGTCACCGAGGCGAGTAGCAGCAGCCGACAGGAGACGACGATGAGCACGGTCGTCGCCACGACGCAGAACACCCGCCCACGAGATCCGATGGAGCGCTTGACCGCTCGCGAGCGGCAAGTTCTTGCCCTGATGGCCGAGGGCCGCAGCAATCCAGCCATCGCCCGATCGTTGGCCGTGACCGACAAGGCGATCGAGAAGCACGTCGCCAACATCTTCGCCAAGCTCGACCTTGCGCCAGCCAAGGACGACCACCGGCGGGTGCTTGCCGTGCTGCGCTGGGTGGCCACCTGACACAGCTCGGAGCAGTTGGCCACCAGCGGCGGCCGCCACGGGAGACCACTGGCGCCCAAGACCGTGCTCGAGGTTCACATGATCGTGCACGCCGCGCTCGACCTGGACCGAGCCGGTCGACGTCGCCGGTGACAGCCCATTGCACGGCAAAAGGCCCAGGTCGCAGACCTGGGCCTTCAACCATGACTTGGTGGCGGGGGCAGGATTTGAACCTGCGACCTTCGGGTTATGAGCCCGACGAGCTACCGGACTGCTCCACCCCGCGTCGGTGGAGCTACCAATCTACGTCCGGTCCGTCCACCTGGCAACCCATCCAACCCTGGCAACCCTGGCGGTCAGTGTGGGAATGGCGGACATTGCAGTGCTCCTCAGCGGAGAGCGAGGATCTGGGCGCAATCGTTCGCGACTGTCGAGAAGATCTGCGCCCAGAAGGGCTCGTGGGAAGGATCGCGCCCAGAAAGGGGTTCGCTGGCTCGCTTCGCTCGCCAGCCTGGGTCAGGACGCCGCGGCGAACCGTTCCTGGTGGGCGGTGGCGGCGGCCTCGGCGGCCTCGGCGGCGGCGGTCTCGCCGAGGCCGCGCAAGGCCCTGGCCCGCTGGGTCCAGCCGTAGACGCTGGACTCACGAACGCCGAAGCGCTCGGCGGTGAGGGCGCGGGGCCAGGTCGTAGCGGCGGGCGCGCAGCGCCGACTCGAGCAGCGTCCGTTGCAGTGCGTCGCGCTGGGCGTGGGAGCCGCCGAAGTGCTGGAAGACCCGGCGGATCGGGAACAGCTCGGCCACGACGTCGGCGTGGCGGTCCTCGGTGAAGGCGAGCACCGCCCGGCACGCCGGCAGGCCGATCTCGGCGGTCATCCGGGCGTTGGTGCCGCGCTCTCCCATCAACCCGAGCGGTTCACGCGTGGTCGTCAGCACGGTGATCGACGGCACGGCGCTGCGGACCGCCGCCACGAGCTGGCGGACGGCCGCCAGGACGTGCTCGCAGTTGTCGAGGACGATGGTCGCTGGTCGCTCGGTGAGCACGACGATCGCCGCGCTCACGGACTCGAAGCCGAGCGCATCGGCAACGGCGTCAGCGCCGGCGTCGGTCGCCATCTCGCTCAGCAGGCCGACCGGGACGGGCTGCCCGGTCCGCACCTCGATGAGCACGGCCAGCTCCTCGGCGAGACGCGTCTTGCCCACCCCACCCGGCCCCGTCAACGTCACCAGCGCACCAGGGACGAGCATCGCCTCGAGCCGGTCGCAGGCCTCCTGGCGCCCGATCAGTCGGTTGGCCGTGAGCGACACGAGCCAAGTTTCGCAGTTGCCGCTTCACAGGATGGCTTCGTCGATCGCCGCGGCGAAGGCGTCGTACTCCTCGAAGGCGGGCAGCTCGGGGTGGTCGGCCAGGACGTTCGGTGGGGCCCGGAACAACAGGCCCGTGTCGGCGGCGAGCAGCATCGACACGTCGTTGTAGGAGTCGCCGCCGGCGACGACGTTGAAGCCGAGGCGGCGGAAGGCCTCCACCGCTCGGCGCTTCTGGTCGGTCATCCGCAGGCGGTAGCCGATGATCCGGTCGTCGATGACGCGCAGGTTGTGGCAGAAGATCGTCGGCCATTGCAACTGGGCCATCAACGGACGGGCGAACTCGGCGAACGTGTCGGACAACAGGACGACCTGGACGCGAGCGCGCAGGTCAGCCAGGAAGTCGGCCGCACCCGGGAGTGGTCGGAGGCCGGCGATGACGTCCGTGATCAAGCTCAGGGTGAGCCCATGACGTTCCAGCAGGTCCAACCGCGTACGCATGAGGGCGTCGTAGTCGGGCTCGTCACGGGTTGTGCGTCGCAGCTCCTCGATGCCGGTGCGCTCGGCGACGGCGATCCAGATCTCCGGCAGCAGCACGCCTTCGACGTCGAGGGCGACCAGTCCCGGCCGCTCGTCCAAGGGTCAGGCGATCCTGGCCCGCTGGCCGGCCGCGCCGTCGGCCCGCTGCGTGTTGGCGACGATCTCGTCGATGACCTCGTCCCAGCGCGGCGCGCGGCAGGTCGTGCCCCATGTCCGGGTACATGACCAGGCGGGACCCGGGGATCGCCTTGGCCGTCGCGATGCCACCCGACGGCATGACGAGCGGGTCGAGCAGGCCGTGCACGACGAGCGTTGGCGCCTGCACGCGACGCAGGTCCCACGTCCGTGCCGGGCTGGCGCTGATGGCGATCGTCTGGCGGGCCGCACCGGCGGTGTCGTCACTGCGCTCGTGGGCCTGGCGCAGCAGAGCCCTGGCCTCCACCGGATCGAAGTGCGGTCCGGAGATCAGCTCGAAGATCTTGACGCCGTTCTCGATCGCGTCTGCCGGGTCACGGCTGATCAGCCGCGGCAGCCGGCGCAGCAGCGACGGGCGCACGCGTCCGTGGCGGCGGTCGCCGGTGTTCGACATGACCGACGTCAGGCTGGCCACGCGGTGAGGGTGGCGGAACGCCAGGGTCTGGCTGATCATGCCCCCCATCGACATCCCGACGACGTGGGCGCGGTCGATCTCGAGCGCATCGAGAAGGCCGACAGTGTCCTCGGCCATGTCGCCGAGGAGGTATGGCGCCTTGGCGGTGCGCCGCGAGACCGTGGCGGCCATCACCTGGCGTCGGGTCGGGACCGGCGCATCGATCTTCGTCGATAGCCCGACGTCCCGGTTGTCGAAGCGGATGACCCGGAACCCACGGTCGACGAGCTTCTGGACGAAGGCCATCGGCCATCCGACGAGCTGGCCGCCGAGGCCCATCACGAGCAGCAGCGGTGGTGCGCCGGGGTCGCCGTGGATGTCGTACTCGATTGCGAGACCGTTGGCGGAGGCTGCCGTCATGGCCGGGCACCATAACGACCATGCGGGCCGTTTGGATGGCGCGAGGCGCGCAACGCCGCCGCCGCGGCGTCCGCGGCGGCGTCGAGGGTTCGGCTGCGGCCGACCGCCGCGACACGCTCGAACTCGTCGTCGCCGAGGGCGTCCCGGCACTCGTCCGCCGCGGCGTGCAGCCGCTCCGCCTCCGCGCCGTACGTCGGCGAGGATGGGTGGTCGACGACCGCGGCGTACAGCGCGGTGGCCGCCCGGTACTGGTGAAGACGGACGAGCAGCGTGACCAAGTTGCGCAGGCTGGTCACGAGATGGCCGGGATCACCGCCGCCGCGGAAGTGCTCGAGCAGGGCGGAGAAGCGTTCGACGGCGCCCGGCAACTCGCCCGTCCGCGCCCGCAGTGACGACGACGACAGCAGGGCGACCTCGGTCACGTAACGGTCGCCGGCGCGCCGAGGCGATCTCCATGGCCCGGTCGAGGTGGGACAAGGCCGTCGCCGCATCACCGTCCAGGATCGCTTCGCCACGCATGTACTCGAACCAGGCAGCCACCGAAGGCGTCGCGGCAGCGCGGTCCGTCGGCGATCATGGCCAGCGCACCGTCGGGATCGCCGCCGTAGGCCGTCGCCATCGCCACGCCGATCCTCGAGAACTCGGCGTAGAACTGATCCCCGAGTCGGGAACTGAGCTCCAGTGCCGCCTGCGACCGTTCCGCCGACTCCTCGAGGCGACCCTGGTAGAGCGCGGCGTCGGCCAGGGCCTCGAGAGCGTAGAGCGCCTCGTGGGTGACCGGGGGCGTGTTCGAGCACGTCGGTGGCGATGCGCACGGCGTCGTCGAGCCGGCCGGCCATGGACATGCCGCCGGCCAGGGCGCCGCGCACGCGCCAGATGGCGGGATGATCGGCCGGCAGGCGCTCGGCCACGTCGGAGGCCCAAGCGACCACTTCGGCGCGCAACACGATGCGACCCGGCAGGTAGGCGTGAAAGGCCAACTCGACGGCCAGGTCGAGATCCTCGTCCAGCGCCCAGCGCAGCGCGGCGCGCAGCTCGTCGAAGATGTCGCCGAAGCGGAGGATCGCCGCTGCCTCCTCGGCAGTGCGCACCCCGGCGTCGATCTCGCCGATCCTGGCGGCGAACCACTCGGCGTGCCGACGTCGCATCGCGTGGTGGCGACCGGCGGCGCGCAGGCGGTCGCGGCCAAAGCTCCGCACGGTCTCCAGCGCACCGAACCGCACACCGGTGGGTGTCGGCGTGGCGAAGACCAGCGATCGATCGACGAGGCGGGCGATCGTGTCCGCCGGACGGGCCGTGCGGATCACCGCCGGAAGGTCACGAGCGCGCACCGGACCGGCGAACACGGAGAAGTCGTGCAGCGCATCGCGCAGCTCGTCGTCGAGCAGCCGCTCCGACCAGGCCAAGAGGTCGCGGCAGCGTGCGGTGCCGCTCGTCGACATCACGGCGTGGCGAGGCCAGCACGTCGAGGTCGTCACCGATCGAGCTGGCCACCTCGGCCAGCGTCATCGTGCGCAGGCGGGCGGCGGCCATCTCCAGCGCCAGCGGCAGCCCGTCAAGGCGCGAGACGACGTCGGCGATGAGCTCGGCGTCGAGCGGGCCGGTCGGGGCCGCCGCAGCAGCCCGCTGGCGGAACATCTCGATCGCCGGCGCGTCGGCGCCGTCCGTGGCGAGCGGGTGGAGGGGCAGCACGTGCTCGCCGGCGATGGCCAGCGGCTCACGGCTCGTGGCCAGCAGGCGCAGCCTGTCGCTGCCGTCGAGCATCGGTGCGGCGACCGACACGACGGCGTCGATGACGTGCTCGCAGTTGTCGAGGACGACGAGGGCGTCGAGCGATCCGAGGTCGCTCAGCGCGGCGAGCTCGCCCCCCGGCGGCGGGCGCAGGTCGAGCGTGGCGGCGATCGTCGACGCCACTCCGGCAGCATCGGCCACGCGAGCCAGCTCGACGACGAGCGCGCCGCGGGCGTGCGCACCGGCGCGGGCGCCGGCCACGTCGACGGCCAAGCGGGTCTTGCCCACTCCACCCGCTCCGACGATCGTGACCAGCCGGGCATCGTCGAGGGCCAGCAGGGTGCGAGCCAGCTCGGTCGACCGCCCGACCGTCGGCGTCAGTGGCGGGCGCGGCCGAGCCGACGGCCGGGTCGGCGCCCTGTCGGCGCTCGACGGCGTTCCCTCGAGCACCTCGGCCTCGGCGGCCCGCAGGCCCGGGCCCGGTGTGCGCCCGACCTCGGCCAGCGCGGCGGCCGCGCGGCGTGCCGACCTCATGGCGTCGGCGACACGTCCAGCGCCGCCGAGCGTTCGGACGAGGAGCTCCCACGATGGCTCACGCAACGGGTCCTCGGCGACGATCGCCTCCGCCACCGACACGGTGTTGGACCAGCGGCCGGCGCGCAGATCGGCGGTGGCGACGAGCTCGGCGGCATCGACCCTGGCGATGTCCAATCGCCGAGCCTCGGCGCGGACCGTCTCCACGCCAGCCAGCTCGCCGTAGGCGCCACCGCGCCACGAGTCCAGCTCGGCGGTGAGGAGCGCGTAGCTCGTCGGTCCCGGGTCGTCGCGCATACGACGGAGGGCCCGATCGAACCGCCAGGAGTCCCTCGTGTCCATGTCCGCTCGGAGTGCCAGCAGGTAGCCGTCGGCGGTGGCAACGAGACGCTCGCCGAACGCCCGCTGGAGCAGCACGATCTGCGCCCGCACGGCCTGCACGGCGCTGGCCGGGGGATCGTCACCCCACACGGCCTCGGGCCAAGGTGGTCAACGGGACGACCTCGTCGGCATGGGCCAGGAGCGAGGCCAGCACCACGCGTTCGGTCCGGCTGCCGACGACGACCTCGTGGCCGGCGTCGTCCACCACCCGCAACGGCCCGAGGACCGCGAACTCCACGATCGGCCACGTTACGGGAGCAGGGCCGGCGATATCGCTTGACCGCCGCCGCCGATCGTGCTCACGTGCGGACAGGCGCCAGGAGGTAGGGGTCGATGGCCCGCACGATCAAGATCTGCACCATCCAGCCGGAGGGTGGGCGCATCGGTGCCCAGCCCACGCGCAGCGGGGACGAGGTCGCCACCAACGAGCGCGTCGACAACGTGCGGGTCACACCGATGCTCCGTGCCGCGGCGGGTCGGCAGCGGGCCGCCGTCGAGCGGCTCAAGCTGTGGGACACCGGGCGGCGGCTGCGCATCCGGTTCCTCGACGGCGTGTCCTCGGTACAGGAGCGGGTGGCGGCGATCGCCAAGGAGTGGGAGGCCGTGGCCAACGTCCGGCTCGATGTCGTCGCCGATGGCGCGTCGGAGATCCGCGTCAGCTTCGCCGAGAAGGGCTTCTCGTGGTCGACGGTGGGGACCGACGCCCTGACGGTGCCTCGGACGGAACCGACGATGAACTTCGGCTGGCTCGAGCCGGAGACCTCGACCAGGGAGTACCAGCGCGTCGTGCGCCACGAGTTCGGCCACGCCCTCGGCATGATCCACGAGCACCAGAACCCGGCCGCCCTCGGCAGGATCCCGTGGGATCGGCCGCGGGTCTACGCCCACTACGCGCAGCAGGGCTGGACCCGCGAGGACGTGGACTCCAACATCTTCGAGGTCTACGACGCCAGCATCACGAACTTCACGGAGTTCGACCCGACCTCGATCATGCAGTACGCGGTGCCCGACTCGCTGACGATCGGCACGTTCTCGATCGGGTGGAACACGGCGTTGTCCAACCAGGACCGCTCGTTCATGCGCAGCCAGTACCCACCGTCGGGGCCGGCGATGGTCGAGCTGGACGTCGGCGGTGAGCGCCACGTGGCCGACCTGTCCGGGGATGGGGAGGTCGACACCTACCGTTTCGGCGTCACGACTGCGGCGACGCACATCATCACGACCGAGGGCGCCACGGACACGGTGCTGACGTTGCACGGTCCCGACGATCCGGGCGCCGTGCTGGCGTGGGACGACGACCGCGGGATGCTGCGCAACGCCCGCATCGTCCGCAAGCTGGCGCCGGGCGCGTACTGGTTGTCGGTCCGCCACCGACACGTCGGCGGCACGGGGAAGTACACCGTGGGCGTCAAGAAGCGGAGGTCCTGAATCCGCGCCGCCGTCTCATGTACCGTGGCCACCGAGATGGGATTGTTCCGCCGAGCCACGGATCCCGCCGAGATGGAGCGGATGAAGGCCGAGATGAACGTCCTGCGGGAGGCGCTCGATCGCCACGGCGGCAGGACGTTCGAGGTGGCCGGGCAGCTGGCCCAGCTCGACGCCCGGGTGACCGCCGTGTCGACCGAGCTCGTCAACCAGTTGACGGAGCTCGGCAAGGACATCGACGCCCTGAATGACCGACCCGTCACGAACGGGCATGACGAGGCGGTGCTCGGTGAGATCCGCGACGGCCAGGCCCGCCTGGCCAACGAGCAGGCCCGGTACCAGATCGCCTTCCGCGAGGATCTGGCCCGCCTCGCCGAGCAGCTGCGGCCCGCCCGCTAGCGAATCTGGGCACGGTTTTTCCGACTGTCGGGAATTTCACGCCCCACATCGGCTCGTGGGAAGGATCGCGCCCAGATGTGCGGGGGCCCGGCCGGTCAGCTCGTCAGCCGCCGGCGGTGGTCGGCTGCAGCAGCTCGAGGGCTTGGTCGATCAGCGTCGCCGGCCTGGTCGACCTTCTCCTGGTACTCGCCGAGGCGCCCGGCGGTCAGGGCGTCGTTGGCCTCCGTGCAGCAGCTCGTCGGCCTGCGCCAGCAGCTCGGCGGGCGTCCCTTCGGACGGCTCGGCCGACTCCGTCGGCGGGGCACCCTCCTCCTCCGGCGCCTCGCCCCCGACGCGGTCGCCGAGATCCTCCTCGAAGCCGGGGAACAACTTGCCGAGCGCCTCGCCCAACGACTCGCCGAACTGCGCACGGCCGTTGTGGGAGACGATCACGAACCGGTACTCCGTGACCGTCGTCGACCGATCGGTGCCCTGCGGCACGGCGGCGTAGAACGGGCGCACGTAGACGAGGCCCATCGGCCACCGGCACGAGCTGCAGGTCGCCGTAGCGGACGCGGTTGCCACCGCCGGTCTGCAGCGTGATCTGCTGGGCGATCGACGGTTCGGAGTCGATCTGGTTGCCCACCGTGCGCGGGCCTTCCGGGAGGTCGCCAGTGACCACGTACGCCGTGAGCCGACCGTAGGTCTCCGGGTCGCTGGAGGCCGTCATGAAGGCCTGCAGCTCGGTGCGCTGGTCCTCCCGCGAGAACGGGACGAACGGGCGCAGGAGCACGAAGTCGTCGGCCCCTTCGCCGGTTGGGCTCTCGAACAGCGTGTAGTACGGGATGAACCGGTTGGCCGACGACTCCGACGCCAGGTCGCTCGGTGCCTGCTGCTCCTCGGTCGCCACGGTCGTCTGCGGCTGGGTGCCCGTCACCGCCTCGCCCCGCGGGTCGACCGCCGGCGCCTGGGCCACCGACCACGCACCGTCACGCTCGAAGAACTTGTCGGGCTCCAGCTGGTACTTCGAGTAGGCGTCGGTCTGCACCCGGAACAGGTCCTCCGGGTAGCGCAGGTGCTCGCGCAGCGCCTGCGGGCATGTCCTCGAACGGCGAGAACAGATCGTCCGAACGCGCCCTGCCACGCCTGGATGATCGGATCCTCGGGATCGCTGACGTAGAACGTGACCATCGCCGTCGTAGGCGTCGACGACGGCCTTGACGCTGTTGCGCACGTAGTTGGCGTCGCGCGACAAGCCCGCTGTCGGGCGTCAGCTGCACCTCGTTGCCGACCCGCTGCCCGTACGGGTACCGGTTCGTCGTGGTGTAGGCGTCGACGACCCACTTCACCCGGCCGTCGACGACGACCGGGTACGGATCGCCGTCGTAGGACAGGAACGGCGCCAGCTTGGTCAGCCGATCCCGGACGTTGCGCACCCACAGCATCTGCGAGTCGCTCTCGATGGCTCCTGACCCGAGCACGTTGTAGTCGAGGAAGGCGAGGGCGAAGGCCGCCCGCCGCACGAACGACGACATCTGCACGCCGGCCGTGCCGGAGTAGGCGGGCGCCTCGTTGCAGGGGCGCTCGCTCTCGCTCGTCCCGGCGACGGCGTACCCGGTCAGGCTGGGACTGAAGTACAGCTCCTGGCGCTCGATGCCCTCGACGGTCTGGTAGTCGGGGCGGTCGCTCTCCAGGACGCGGCCCACGGGTGCCATCACGAGACCGCAGCCGCGGGTGTTGATCAGGTGGCGGCCCTGCCAGCTCTGGTTCGGGCTGCCGTCGAGGTCCAGCTCGCGGGCGGCGATGAGCACCTGCTGGCGCTCGCCGTCCAGCACGTAACGGTCGACGTCGAGGTCGTCGATCGACAGGCCGGCCTCGACGCCACGGTCGATGCGGAACCGCGACAGCATCTCCGACGGGTTCAGCAGGCGGACGTTCTGCAACGGCTCGATGTCGGCCTGGACGTCGTCGGCGGTGAGGCGGTCGAACGACACCTCTTGCACGTCGACCTGCTCGATGCCCAGCGCGTCGCGCGTGGCCAGCACGTTGCGCTCGATGTACTCGGCCTCGCGTGACTGCTGGTTGGGGTTGACGACGAGCGACTGCACGGCGGCCGGATAGACGAGCTGGCCGCCGATGATCAGCACCAGCCACAGGCCCGAGGCGATGAGGGGAATTCTCCATGACGTGCGCCGCATCGTCGCCAGGTACAGGCCGGCGGTCAGCAGCGCGACGAGCATCAGCAACATCAAGGCCGGCAGCTGGGCGTTGACCACGGCGTACGTGGCGCCCTGGACGAACCCGCGGCGCTCGTTGGTCGTCTCGTATCTGGACACCCAGTAGTCGGCCGCCTTGAGGGCGGCCAGCACGGCCAGCAGCACGGCGATGTGCCCCTTCGTCGCCGGGCGGACCGACGGCATCGGGGAGGCGAACACGACCCCGCCGTTGAGGACGTGGGCCAGCACCGTGACGAGGAGCACCAGCACCATGGCGATGAACAGCCAGTCGAGCACGAACGTGAGGAACGGCAGGTCGAAGACGTAGAAGCCGACGTCGGCGCCGAACTGGGCGTCGGCGACGCCGAACGACTGGCCGTTGCGGAACAACAGCCACGACTGCCACTGCGACGTCGTCGGTAGGGCGACCATCACGGCCAGCACCCCGGCGCCGATGTAGCGCAGCAGCCGCAGCCGGTGCCCGAACAGCTCGTGGAAGCGCTCCACGTAGGGGTGCACGTTGGCGGGGAACCGGCTCGGCGCCAGCTTGTCGGCGATCAGCAGGTTGAGCCCGGCGAGCAGCGCGAACGCGCCGAAGAACATCCCGAACAGCGTGGCCTTGGCGCGGATCACGCCCCAGAAGACATCGGCCCGGCCGAGACCGTCGTGCCAGAGGTAGTCGATGTAGAAGCGGGCCACCGCCCGCCCGAAGATGACGACGACGAGGAACAGGACCCCGACGGCGATGAGCACGGCGCGGCCCGAGATGCGCCGCCGTGCCCCGCGGCGACGGGGGAGGTCCGAGGCGCGCCGCACGCGCCGCACGCTACCCGTCGGTTACGACCAAGAGGCAGCGGCAGCCGGGGTGCGCCGGCGGCCACTGGTGCCCCGACGGGAACGCCGCGCCAAGCGCCGTCGGGCCGGCCAGCGCGTCGTCCTCGCAGTCCGGCGACGGCGCTCCATCGGGGTCGACGACCCACTGGACCAGGGTCTCCGGCGGCAACGCCTCGACGAGACCGCGCACGTAGGCGAGGCGGAACAGGTCGTCGAGCCGCTCGTCGATGCGCTGTGTCTTCCACTCCCGGTACACGCCGCGGACCCGCTTGGTGATGGCGTCGTTGTCGCCGTCACCGTCGGCGACACCCTGGCCCAGCCGCTCCCGCAAGCCGTCGACGAGACCGCCGGACATCGACTCGCGGACGGCGGCCAGCGGACCCGTCGGGCCGAGGTCGATCGACGGCTCGCCGGTGACGGCGGCGGCGCCGGCCTCGGCGGCGGCGATCAGCTCGGCGGTGATCGCCTCGCCGTAGCGGGCGGCCTGGGCGGCCGCCTCGGGCACGAGGGCGTCGAGATCGCGGACCGGCTCCCGCCGGCGGAGCGTGTCGAGCACCTCGTTCTGCTCGTCGGCGAGCACGCGCTTGAGCTTGCGGGCAGCGGCCACGATGAGCGGCACGAGCGCCTCGTCGCGACGCGAGAACACCGTGTCCGGCGGAGCTTCCGTCTCGTCGTCGTCGGCGGTCTCGACGGCGACCTCGACGGTCTCGATGGTCTCGACGGTCTCGACGTCGACCTCAACTTCGGCGTCGGGAGCCTCCGTCCGGCCGGCCCGCAGCCGGGCGAAGAGGTCGTCGACGTCGGTGGCCGTGACGTCGACATCGTCGATCTCGTCGACCTCGTCGAGCTGGCCGATCTCGAGCTCCCCAACCTCCGGCGCCGGGCGCAACAACGACTCGTCGATCGAGGACACGTCGCCGAGATGGCTGGCCGGCACCATGATCGGCACCGGACCGGTCGTCGGGGACAAGTCGACGTACTCGTCGGGCTCGCCAACCGGCGTCATCTCGGCGACCACGTCGACGGCGGCCAGGCGAGCACGCTCGAACGCCTGCAGCAGGCGATCCCGCCCGTGGATCAGCTGCTCGATCTGCTGGCGGGCCATCTCCCGGCGGCGGGACAGCTCGCTGAGGACCCGCTCCCGATAGGCCCGCGCCTCCTCGACCATCTCGCGGCCCTGCTGCTTGGCCATCGCCAGCTCCGCTTCGGCGTCGGCCGCGGCGTCGGTGCGCCGGCGGCTGGCCTCCAGGTCGGCCTCCTCGCGCTGGCGCTGGGCGTCGTCGGCGGCTTCCCGCAGCAGCCGGGCGGCGCCCTCCTCGGCCCTCGCCCGGATCGCCGCGCCGCCCTCGCGGGCGGCCTGCAGGATGCGCGCCGTCTCCTCGCCGAGCAGCCGGGTCGCCGTCTCCTCGTCGATGATGGCACCGCTCGTCGCGCCGGGAACTCGCTGTTGCGCCTCGCGCAGCTCGCGCTCGAGGAACCGCTCGCGCTCCTGCAGGCGAGCCAACTCGGCGGCCACCATGCGCAAGAAGTCGCGCACCTCCTGCTGGTCGAACCCACGACGCGCCGTGCCGAAGGCGGCGTCGGACACGGCCGCCGGCGATGACGGGTCGGGGCGCGAGAAGGAGATGGCCACGGGCCGAAGCGTAAACCTGGCCTCCGCGCGGAACGCGGCAATCGGTCGTCAGCGCAGCGGCACGACGGCGTCGCCCCCGAGGCGCTGCAGCGCGGCGAGCGCATCGTCGAGCGTGGCGACCTCGATGATCTCGACGTCGTCGCCGGCCACGAGTCGGGCTTGGGCCAGGCTCTCGGCGCTCTGGGAGGCCGGCACGAGGAAGTGGTCGACGCCGATCTGCTTGACCGCCGACACCTTCTGCGGGAGCCCGCCGATGGCGCCGACCGCCCCGTCGATGTCGATCTCGCCGGTCACCGCCACGTCCCGGCCGCCCAGCAGGTCGCCCTCGGACAGCTCGTCGATCAGCGTCAGCGTGAAGGCCAGGCCGGCCGAGGGCCCGCCGATGCGGCCCGTGTCGATGTCGATCTCGAACGGCAGCTCCACGGTCGCCGTGTCGAAGGGTCGGAAGCCGATGATCGTCCGGCTGGGGTCTTCCGGCGACGCGATCAGCGGCACCTCGATCGTCTGGGCGCCGCCGCCGTTGCGCTCGATCTCGAGCTGCACGACATCGCCGGGCTGCTTGTCGGTCAGCTGGGCGACGAGGTCCTCGACAGTGGCCACGGCGACGCCGTCGACCGTGCGGATCGTGTCGCCGATGTCGAGCACCTCGTCGGCCGGCGCGTACTCGCTGCACTCGGTGGCTCCCTGCTCGAGGCACACGAGGTCGGCGACCACGACGTCGCCAGGCACGATCCGGGCGTCTTCGTAGCCGAGCTGGCGGAGGGCCACGTACTGGGCGACCTGCGAGGAGGTGCGCATCATCTGCAACGACAGGGTGCGCTGCTGGTCCTCCGTCAGCCGCCCGAACTTCTCGACTTCCGTCAGGCCGAGGATCTCCGGCTCGCTGTCGCCGACCCACGACGACAGGACGGATTGCGCCGGCTCGGCGATCGTGACGAAGTAGATGCTGCCCGACCGGTCGGCGTCGATCTCGACGATCCCCTCCAGTTGGCCGAACGACACGCGGTCGTCGACCGGCTGGGCGGCGGCGGGGACCCGGGCGTACGGCGTCGGTTCCCACACCTCGACCAGCGGGTCGGCGTCGGAAGGCACCTGCTTCTCCGCCGTGAGGCTGGCCGGCAGCACCGCGGCGACAGCGATGGCGATGAGCACCACCATGGCCACGACGACGAGCGGGACGGCCCACCACCGGTGGACAGGCGACGGCGGCCGGACGGTGTCCGGATCGGATGGGGATGGGGGGGTTAACGTTGCGTGCTGCGTGTCGATCACCGAGGTCACCATCCGCATGGCATGGATCGCCGGCCTGGCCCTCGCCGCCTTGGCGTTGGCCGGGTGGCGTAAGACTGCCAGGGCGCAGCCGAAAAGCCCACGCACCCCGTTCCAAACCCCGCGCCGGCTGCCCTACCAGGTGCGCACGGCGCCGGCGCCGCCGTACCGAGCCGCCGGGCCGTTGCGGCGGGTGTGGGCGGTCGTCGCCAGCGCTGGCCTGACGCTGGTGATCGGAGCGATCATCGCCACGATCACGGCCTTCAGCATCGCCGTCGTGGTCACCACGATGAGCAACCTGCTGAAGCAGTGAACCGGCGGGTCGTCGAGCGAGCGAACCGGCGGGGCGTCGCCGTCGCCGGGCACACGGGGGATGTCGACACCGCGCGGCGAGGGTTGCAGGACATCGACGGGGCGGTCCGGGCGACGGCGCTCGGGGCGCTGGAGCGGCTCGGCACGCTGCGCGACGGCGAACTGGCCGCCGCCCTCGCGGACCCCGACGCGACCGTCCGGCGGCGGGCCAGCGAGATTGCCGCCCGCCACCCGGCGGTCGGGCTGCTCGACGTGCTCGGCGATCCGGAACCGGCCGTCGTCGAGGCCGCGGCCTGGGCCTGCGGTGAGCGCGAGCGCGTCGACGACGACATCCTCGACGCGCTGATCGCCCTCGCATCGGGCCGCGGAGCGGGAGCCGAACCGCTGGTGCGCGAGTCGGCCGTCGCCGCGCTCGGCGCCATCGGCGCCGACCGCGGCCTCGACGCCATCCTCGCCGGGACCACCGACCGGCCGGCCGTGCGCCGGCGGGCCGTCCTGGCGTTGGCCCCGTTCGTCGGCCCCGACCACCCTCGCCGTGCCGAGGTCGCGGCGGCCCTTGACCGCGCGCTCGCCGACCGCGACTGGCAGGTCCGCCAAGCCGCCGAGGACCTCACCGACCCAGATCAGGGCAGGTCGTAGCGGTAGAAGATGGTCTCCCGACGATGGAAGCCGAGGCGCTGGTAGAGCCGGTTGGCGGCTTCTCTCGACGGGCGGCTGGTCAGGCTGACATCCTTCGCCCCGCGCCGCCTGGCCTCGTCCAGGGCGGCCTGGCTCAGCGCCTCGCCGACTCCGCGGCCACGGGCGGACTCGTCCACGACGACGTCCTCGATCCACGCCTTGAGCCGGGTCGGGATGCGGTACAGGGCCAGCGTCAGGCTGCCGATGATGCGGCCATCAATGCGCGCCAGGAACAGCACCGAGTCCGGATCGGCGACGATCGCCGCCAGCGCCTCCTGCCCGGGTGGCGGTGACGACGACGACAGCTGGGGGATCAGCAACTCGAACGCGGCGACCATCTCCTCGGTCACCGTCGTCGCGATCTCGATGTCCACCGCCACGGTCCGGGGATCGTACCGAGCGACGGCCCGCCTATGGTGCGCACCGTGGTGCACCCTGCTCGGCGCCTGGCGGCCGTCCTCGAGCCGGTGGTCGCCCAGGTGTACTTCGCGCCGGAGTGCCACCGGAGCTACCAGGAGCTCGGCTTCGACGGCAGCCCGGGCGACCGGGAAGCCGTCGCGCTCCCGGACGGACCGGCCTACTTCACGAGCCGCGGCAGCTCGCTCGGCCGGGTGCCGGGTCACGTGGTCGCCGCCGCCTTCGGTGTCTTCAACCCCGACGTCGTCGTCCCCTGTGTCGAGCTGGGGTGGAGGCGGACGGACCCGGCGACGATCGGTGCCGCCCGCACGGCCGGCGCGGTCGCCCAGCTGCGGCGGATCCTCGGCGACTCCCCCACTGGGTTGGACCGCTGTCAACGAGTTGTTGGCCCGGGCCGTCGAACCGCTGCGGCCGGAGGGTCGGGCGCTGTTCGCCGGGCTGTCGTCACTGGGTCTCCCCGGCGAGCCGCTGGCGGCCATGTGGCGCCGCGGCGATCTGCTGCGCGAATACCGCCGCGACACATTCGGCCGACCTCGACGCGACGGAGATCGGACTGCTGACGGAGTTGTACTGGCGGCTCCCGATGCGGACCTACAGCAGGACCCGGGCCTGGACCGCCGATCAGTTCGACGCCGCCACCGAGCGGCTGGAGCGTCGCGGGCTCGTCGCCGACGGCGCGTTCACCGAGCGCGGCCGGGCGCTGCGCGAGCAGATCGAGGAGCACACCGACGCCCAGGCGCGCCCGCTGCTCGACGCGCTCGGCGACGACATCGGCGTGCTGTGCGACCTGCTCGCGCCGTGGAGCGTCGCCATCCGCGAGCAGAAGGGCTACCCGGCCTCCGGTCCCCACGACCTGGCTCGGCCTGTCACCACGAGGACGGAGGTCAGCACGTGATCATCGAACAGCTCGACCATGTCACCGCCGCCGACTTCGCCGCCGCCACGGGGTGGGAGCCGAAGCCGCAAGGACTGTGCCGCGGCGAGGTGTGCGTCCCGGCGCCCGGCGCCCTCCACGACGACGGCACGCTCGACGTGCTGGCCGCCGCCAGCCGCCTCGGGATGCCGGTCGTCACCGACGACGAGTACGGGCTGACGGCGCTCGGACCCGGATCGACGACCGGGCACACGCTCAGCTCGGCCGTCGCTCCAGACCCGGAGCTGGTCGACCGCCACGGCCACCCGTTCCACCTCTCGTCGCTGCGCGGTCGCAAGGTGCTGCTCGTGGCCTGGGCCAGTTATTGAGGATGCCGCACGAGCCTGCCCGGGTGGCAGGCGCTGCACGCCGAGCTGGAGCCGCAGGGCCTGACCGTCGTGACGGTGGCGCTGGACGTCGAGCCGTCACACACGCATCAGTGGATCGACGCCGCCGACCCGACGCACCCCAGCCTGATCGACACCCGTCACGTCACGGGCGAGCTGTTCGGGTTCATCAACATCCCGATGGCGGTGTGGATCGACGAGTCCGGCACGATCGTGCGCAACGCCGAGGGCGCCTCGATCGAGCGCAGCCCGCTACGGGACATGGACATCCCCGACGGGCTGCCGGAGCGGATGACCCGCCTGCTGACCGAGGTGAAGGCGATCCCCGATGACGCCGCGGCGTACCGGGCGGCGATCCTCGATTGGGTGACCAACGGCGCCGCATCGCGCTTCGTCCTCAGCCCGGACGAGGTGATCGCCCGTTCGCGTCCACGCGGCGCGGCGGAGGCCGAGGCGGCGGCGTGCTTCGAGTTGGGCCAGCACCTGCGGGCGACCGTCGGCGAGGAGGCCGCCGTGCCGTGGTGGCGGCGGGCGCACGAGCTCGACCCGGCCAACTGGACGTACAAGCGCCAGGCTTGGACGCTCGTCACGACCGCTGCCGACGCCACCGAGAACGACCTCCTCCAGGGCCCGAACGACGTCTACACCGGGAACTGGCTCGACGACGTCGTCGCTGCTGGCGGCGGCGCCAACTACTACGTCCGGCCCCGGCTGTGACTCCGCCACGCCTCACTGCTGGCCGGGGGTGACGAGGCCGGCGTCGTAGGCGAGCACGATCGCCGCCGCCCGATCACGGGCGCCGAGCTTGGTGAAGATGCTGCCGACGTGGCCCTTGACGGTGCGCTCGCTGACGTACAGGCGCTCGGCGATCTCCACGTTGGACGATGCCGCGGGCGATCAGGGTGAGGACCTCGAGCTCGCGCTCGGACAGCCGGTCGAGCCCTGCAGGCTGCGGGACAGAGGCCGGGCGGGCGTCGCGCAGCACGGCCAGCAGCCGGGGCGTCACCCGCGGGTCGAGCCACGAACCGCCGGCGGCGACGGTGCGGATGGCCCGGATCAGGTCGTCGGCCGGCGTGTCCTTGAGCAGGAAGCCGGCGGCGCCCGCCTCGACGGCGCCCCACAGCACGTCGTCGTCGTCGAACGTCGTCAGCACCAGCACCGGCGGGCCGTCGGCGGCGCGCACCCGCCGTGTCGCCTCGAGGCCGTCGATGCACCGGCATGCGCACGTCCATCAGCACGACGTCGGGCCGGTGAGCGAGCGACGGCGGCCACGCCGAGCTCCCCGTTGTCGGCCTCGGAGACGACCTCGATGCCGGGCTCGGTCGACAGGATGAACGCGATGCCGGCCCGGACGAGCGGCTGGTCGTCGACCAGCACCACCCTCAGCGGACGGTCGGCTGTGGCCACGTCACGCTCGGGGTCCGTCGCCGCCTGCTGGAGGCCGCCGCGCCGGGGGATCGTCGCCCACGTCCGCCAGCCGCCGTCCGACGTCGGGTCCGGCGTCCAGCCTGCCGCCGAGCGCCCGCACTCGCTCGGCCATGCCGCGCACGCCGAGCCCGACCCGGGCTTCGAGCCGGCCGCTGCTCGTCCCGCGAGGGCCGTTGACGACCTCGACGTCGATCGCCTGCTCGCCGGGCGAGCGGATCGCACCACGGCACGCCGCTCCGGCGGCGTGTGCGCAGGACGTTGGTCAGCGACTCCTGCACGACCCGGTAGACGACCAGCCCGACGGTCGGGTCGAGGTTCGGGATGTCGTCGACGACGGCGCTCGACGGTCAGTCCGCCGGTGCGATAGCCGTCGATCAGGGCCGGGACGTCGGCCAGCCCGGGAGCGGACGCCGGCCCGACGCCGGGCTCGCGCAGCAGCCCCATCACCTGGCGGATCGAGTCGAGGCTGTCGCGCCCGACCGCCTCGGCTCGGGCCAGCGCCTCGTCGGCGCGCTCCGGGTCCGTGCCGAGCGCCCGGCGGGCCCCGGTGACGTGCAGCATGACGACGGTCAGCGAGTGGGCCACGACGTCGTGGACCTCGCGGGCGATGCGCGCCCGCTCGCGAGCTGGCGGCGTGCTCGACGCGCAGTTCGTTCATCGCCTGCAGTTCGACCGTCAGCGCCTCCTGGCGCCGCAGCATCTGGCCGGTCAGCCACGAGATCCCGAGACCGCCGAGGAAGTAGACGAATCCCGTTTCCTCCGTCGAGCCCTCACGAATCGTCGCCACCACCAGCAGCCCGGCCCCGATCGCGAGGACGGCCGGCATTGAGCCACCAGCTCCCGCTCGATCTGGCGATCCACACCACCATCAACATCACGGGGAACATCCCGCCGGGGTTGAGGTCGACGGCGACGATGAACGCTGGCGCAGACGAGGGAGACGGCGGCGAACACCACGGGCGGCACCCGTACTCCGCCGGCGACCAGCGCCCACGGCACGAGACCAGCCAGCGCGGCGCCACGGTCAGGGCCGTGTACCCGTCGTGGCTCGCCGAAGATGGCCACCAGCGCGGCGCCGACGGCGGCCAACGACAGCACGAGCGTCGTCGACACGCGGTGCCGGGGCTCGATGCGGTCGGCCACCCCATCACGTTATGCAGCCGGCGTGCCGGCCGTCACGGGCCCGTGGTCCGGTCGTCGGCCGTCCCGTGGTCCAGTCGAGGAACGGATCGCCGTCCGATGTCGCCGCCTCGCCGCGGGCGGACGATGGACGGACGGCCGGCCGAAGGGGACGGCCCGAATCAGGGAGGTACGGGCATGCTCACCCGACTGGGGCGCTTCACGGTCCGCCGGCGACGGCTGGTGCTGTCGTTCACCGTGTTGTTCATGGTCGTCGCCGCCGTGCTCGGCACCCGCGCCTTCGGCGTGCTCGAGGACGGCGGGTTCGAGGACCCGGCGTCGGAGAGCGACCGGGCCGGCGAGATCCTCGGCCGCGACTTCGACTCCGGCGAGGCCGACCTCGTGCTCGTCGCGACGGCCGCCGGTGGCGACGTCGACGCGCCCGCCGCCCAAGCCGCCGGCGCCGAGTTGGCCGAGCGGGTCGGCGCCGTCGAAGGCGTCACGGAGGTGACGTCGTACTGGAGCCTCGGCTCGCCACCGCCGTTGCGCAGCTCGGAGGGCGACGCCGCCATCGTGCTCGTGCGCATCGACGACGCGGTCGCCGACGCCGACGAGATCGTCGCCGACGTCCGTGAGACCGTCGACGGCGACCAGGGTCAGCTGACGGTCGGCGTCGGTGGCGGCGATGCCGTGGAGGCCGACGTCACCTCGACCATCGAGGGCGACCTCGCCCGGGCCGAGATGATCGCCGTGCCGATCACGCTCGTGCTGCTCGTGCTCGTGTTCGGCGGGCTGGTCGCCGCCTCGCTGCCGCTGTTCGTCGGCGTCCTCGCCGTGCTCGGCACGTTCCTCTCGCTGTACGTCCTCGGCTCGCTGACCGACGTCTCGATCTACGCCATCAACCTGACCACTGCGCTCGGCCTCGGCCTGGCCATCGACTACAGCCTGTTCATCGTCTCCCGCTACCGGGAGGAGCTGCGCAACGGGCAACACCGTCGAGCAGGCCGTCGTCCGGACCGTCGCAGACGGCCGGCAGGACGATCACCATCAGCGCGCTCACCGTCGCCGTCTCGCTGTCGGCCCTGCTCGTGTTCCCGCAGTACTTCCTGCGCTCGTTCGCCTACGCCGGCATCGCCGTCGTCCTGCTGGCGATGGTCGCCTCGGTCGTGGCGCTGCCGTCCTTGCTGGCCGTCGTCGGGCACCGCATCGACGCCCTGCGTGTCCTGCAGGCGCGGCGAGACCGAGCGCGAGGAGGACGGCTTCTGGTACCGCATGGCCAGCCGGGTCATGCGCCGGCCCATCCCGGTCGCCGTCGGCGTCGTCGCCGTGCTGCTGCTGCTCGGCGCCCCGTTCCTGCGGGTCCAATTCGGCACGCCGGACGACCGGGTGCTGCCGGAGTCCGCTGATTCCCGCCAGGTCTCCGAGGCGCTGCGGGACGACTTCGAGGGCAACGCGTCCGAGTCGTTCCCCGTCGTCGTCGACCAGGTCGACGGCGATGTCGGCGCCGAGCTCACGGCGCTGGCGACGACGGTCTCCGGGCTCGACGGCGTCGCCCGCGTCGAGACGGCCGGCGGCACGTTCGCCGCCGGCCAGCTCGTGACGCCGGCGGGACCGGAGTCGGCGCGCTATGCGACCGCCGAGTCCGGATGGATCTCGGTCGTGCCGACCATCGAGATGGCGTCGTCCGAGGGCGAGGACCTCGTCCACGAGATCCGCGACCTCGACGTCGGCGACGAGATGTCCGTCGGCGGCCAGGCCGCCGAGCTCGTCGACACCAAGTCGTCGATCGCCGATCGGCTGCCGCTGGCCATCGCCATCATCGTCGATCGCCACGTTCGTGCTGTTGTTCATGCTGTCCGGCAGCGTGCTCGTGCCGATCAAGGCGCTCGTGCTCAACATGCTCAGCCTGACCGCCACGTTCGGTGCCATGGTGTGGATCTTCCAGGACGGCAACCTCTCCGGCCTGCTCGGGTTCACCGCCACCGGGGCGATCGACACGTCGATGCCGATCCTCATGTTCTGCATCGCCTTCGGCCTGTCGATGGACTACGAGGTGTTCCTGCTGTCCCGCATCAAGGAGGAGCACGACCGCACCGGCGACAACGACCACGCCGTCGCCCTCGGCCTGGAGCGCACCGGCCGGATCGTCACCGCGGCCGCCCTGCTGCTGTCGGTGACGTTCTTCGCCTTCGGCACGTCGGGCGTCAGCTTCATCAAGATGTTCGGCATCGGGCTCGGCATCGCCGTGCTGATGGACGCCTTCGTGATCCGCGGCACGCTGGTCCCGGCGTTCATGAAGCTGGCCGGCAACGCCAACTGGTGGGCACCCCGACCGCTGCGCCGGCTGCACGGTCGGATCGGGCTGCGCGAGGGCGACGGTCCCGAGCCGACGACCACGATCAGCCCGGACCCCGAGAGGGAACTGGTCGACACGATGCGTTGACCCCTCACGAACCTTCTCTCGACACCTGACCCCGACGGGGCGGCCGCAGCAGCGGCCGCCCCGTCGGTATCGTTGGGCGCGATGGAGCACGTGCGCTGGCTCGCCGAGCGGAGCTTGCGCACCCCCACGGTGGTCTACGCCTTCACTGGCTGGAACGACGCCGGCGATGCCGCGTCGGCGGCGCTGCGCACGATGGTCGAGCGCTGGGCGCGCCGTCGGCGCTGGCCGAGATCGACCCGGAGCCGTTCACCGACTTCGCCACCGTGCGGCCACACGTCAGGATCAGCGACGGCCGGCGAACGATCGTGTGGCCGACGGTCGGGATCTGGTCGGCCGCGACACCTGGCGGCGACGTCCTGCTCGTGCTCGGTCCCGAGCCGGCGTTGCGCTGGCGGTTGTTCTGTTCCCAGGTCGTCGGTGTCGCCGAGCGCTTCCGGGCGCCGATGACGATCAGCCTCGGCGCCCTGCTGGCCGACGTCCCCCACACCCGTCCCGTGCAGATCATCGGCACGGCGAGCGAGCCGGAGCTGATCGACCGCTTCGAGCTGCAGCGCTCGCGCTACGAAGGCCCGACCGGCATCGTCGGCGTGCTCCACGACGCGCTCGCAACGGCCGGCCTGGCTTCGGCGTCACTGTGGGCCGCCGTTCCCGGCTACGCCGCGCAGGTTCCGTCGCCGAAGGCCGCGCTGGCCCTGATGGAACGGGCGTGTGCGCTGCTCGGCACGCCGGCGCCCAGCGAAGCGCTGGCTCGTTCGGCCGGCGAGTACGACGCTCGCGTCGCCGCGTTGATCGCCGAGGACGACGACCTCGTCGAGTACGTCACCCGCCTCGAGTCGCTGATCGACGACGACGAGGAGCTCGACCTCGACGACGACGACGAGGAAGCGACATCGGACGCCACGCCGCTCGACGCCGGAGGAGCCGACGAACTCGTGGCCGAGGTCGAGCGCTTCCTGCGCGACCGCAAGCCGGACGAGCTGACCGAACGTGTCGCCCGCGGCGCCCGTCGTCAGGCGTGCGCCAGACGGGCGAGCGGACGGGATCGAAGTGGGTCGGGAACTGCTCTCCCTCGATCGCCCTGAAGGCCATCGGGGCCCACCATTTCGCGCCGGCGGTCGTCGGCGGCAGCTCGTCGCGACCGAACCACCCCACGTCGGCGCACTCCAGCGGATGGCGGGTCAGCTCGCCGCCGACGGCGGTGCAGTGGAACAGCAGCATGTACATGCCGAAGCGGGAGAACCCCATGCGCTGCCCGTCGATGACGGCCAACACCCGTTCGGGCACGCACTCCACGCCGGTCTCTTCGGCGACCTCCTTGACGGCCACCTCGGCCGGCGAGTAGCCGACGTCGGCCCAACCCGTCGGGTACAGCCAGATGCCCGAGTCGGCGCGCTGCACGAGGAGCAGCTGACCGCGATCGTTGCCGACGACGGCGCCGATCGCCACCTTCGGGGTCACGTACCCCGGGACGCCGACGCCGACCGACGCCAACCACTCCTGCACGAAGTGGTCCTGCTCCCGGGCGGCCTCGATCGCTTCGAGGTCCTCGGCATCGAGCGCCAGGTTGGCGGCGGCCTTGATGTCGCCGGCGACGTTGAGCACCTCGACGAACCGCTCCCGCTCGTAGAGGTTCTCGCTGAACCCCAGGCCGGTGCGGGCGATGGCGGCCAACGTCTCGCTCCAGCGGACGAGATCCCGAGGCGACGCGCCGCCGGGTGGGGCCGACGCGTCCTGCTCCTCCACCGCACTCACGCTACCGCGGCGCGTCAGGCGAGACCCTCGGCGATCAGTGCACTCAAGGCCGCCCCGAGCTCCCAGCACGCATCGAGGTCTTCCCGACTCGGTTCGCCGATCACGGACACCGGCAGCTGGGCAGCCCGCCAACGGAGACCGGTCGTGATGACCTCGACCGCCTTGATGGCACCGGCGGTGTCGTTGTTGCCATGGACGTAGAGCCCGTAGGGCCGTCCCACCGTGGCCGTGAGGCAGGGGTAGTAGATCTGGTCGAAGAAGTGCTTGAGCGCGCCGGAGATGTAGCCGAGATTGGCCGGCGTGCCGAGTAGGTAGCCGTCGGCGCTCGAGCACGTCGACGGCGGCGGCCGTGAGCGCAGGCCGCACGACGACATCGATCCCCGAGATCTGGGGATCGGTGGCTCCCGACCGAGCTGCCTCGAACAACGAATGGGTCGCCGGGGACGGCGTGTGATGGACGATGAGCAGCGTCGGCACGGGTTTCAGGCGGCGTGTTCGTCGATCTGGGCGCGGACGTTGTCAAATCGCCATCTGGGCGCGCTTCTTCGCGACTGTCGGGGAAAAAACGCACCCAGAAAGCGAAATGCGCGCGCAGGGGCCTTGGTGGCGATCGGCCGCCTGGTCGAACGACAGGGCACCGTCGGCGAACTCGCCCATCACCTTGGGGTGGGTGGCCCGGGCGTCGCGCCAGGCGGACGACCTCATGGGCCCGACCCGGCGAGATGCCGGCCTGCCAGGTCAACCAGTGGGCCAACGAGCGGAGGCCGTCGCCGGCCCGCGCCCGTCGCCAACGCCTCGGCGGCGAGGGCGACGAGTTGGGCGTGCAACACGTTGAGGTGCCCGCAGACGGCCCGCAAACGGTCCTCGATCGGCGCCTCCGCTGCACTGTCGACGCCGCCGCTCTCCATCCCCACATCATACACACGTTCGCCCCATCGATGCAACACCAGTTCGATCAAGCCGCCTGAGCCGGTCGTACCCCATGCCTGACGGTCGCGTCCTCACAACGCCCTCGAGCGCCCGTGCGGGCGGTGTCGCACGAACGACGCCTTCCGTGAACCGGCGGGCCGACCCGCACGTCGTCGAGGTCACCGTGGCCCGCCTTCGCCGGCGCCTCGGCTCGCAGGGCTCGGCGGTCGTCTCCGTCCACCGCCGCGGCTACACGTTGCGGGCGTGACCGTCTCTGTCCGTCTGACACTCGGGGCGGAGCGCTATGTCGGAACCTGTTCATCGGGACCGGCGTTGGCTGGGCAGGTCTCGCGGTACGGGCGGTCGCCGAAGGCG
Organism: uncultured Acidimicrobiia bacterium; assembly: GCA_963719775.1. Taxonomy (GTDB): domain Bacteria; phylum Actinomycetota; class Acidimicrobiia; order Acidimicrobiales; family Ilumatobacteraceae; genus JALZMG01. The sequence continues at coordinate 360,099 of CAVRCY010000006.1, read as the reverse complement.
TCGCTCCACTCGGCTTCCGTGAGGTTGCGACCGGCGATGGCGCAGGCGACCTCGATCCAGTGCTCGGGCCTGGTGTCCATCGTGTAGACGGCCCCGCCGAACGAGGCGATCAGCACTGTGTGCCCGTCGGGGAGGAACGTCGGGGTCATGCCCCCGTCGGAAGGTCGTCCCGGGAACACCCGGTTCAGCGGTGCGCCGCTGTCGGCGTCCCAGAAGACGATCGCGCCACCGTCCGCGCCGGTGGCGAACGTGGCGCCGTCGGGGGCGTAGTCCACGGTGACGATCTCTCCGGTGTGCCCGACCCGCGACGGCCCGACCCACTCACCGGTCTCGACGTCGAGCACGCGCACCCCGCCGAAGCTGTCCGCCGACCGCGAATCGGCGACCGTCAGGCGAGAACTCGCCGGTGAACACGGAGGGGGCATCGCCGTCGTGGAGGACCCGGCCGTTGTCGAGGTCGACCAGCGAGAAGCGATCGGTCGTGAAGACGACGGCGGTGCGGTTGTCCGGGCTGGCGTACACGTTGACGATCTCGCCCATCGACCTGGACCGGTGTGCCGTCGGGTTCCAGCGTCTCGGCGTCGATGGCGTAGGTGGTGCCGTTCTGTTCGACGACCACGAGTCGCCGGCCGTCACCGGTGTAGTCCACGGCCGAGATGTGGATCGGCGCGACGTGACGCTCGGTGATCGACCTGTCCGGTGTGCCAGTCCCAGACCCGGACGAACCCGTCATCGCCGGCGGTGGCGAAGCGGTCGCCGTCCGACCGCCACGAGAACCAGCCCCAGAAGCCGTGGCCGGTCGTCGATGAGGGGTCCGGTTCGACCGGTCCGGAGGTCGACGAACTGCAGCCGTTATGTCGCCGTCCGATGTAGGCCACGGCATCGCCAGTAGGCGACGCTTGCGCCCAGCCATGCTCCACCCGTTCGGCGAGCGGGCGGCGGGCGATGAAGCGACGTTGGCCGGTGAGGTCCCAGGTGAGCACCGTCCGCCCGCCGGCGGTGTACAGCGTGCCGCCGTCAGGGCTGAAGCCGACACCCCACACCGCCGGCGTCGTGCCCGCTCAACAGCTCCCGGCGTTCGCCGGTCGCGACGTCCCACACGATGGCGGTGCGATCGTCGGAGCCGGATGCGAGCAGCGCGCCGCTCGGTGAGAAGCGGATCACCTGGAGTACGTCGGCGTGACCCTGCAGCCGGCGGACCTCGGTGAGGGTCGCCGCGTCGATGATGCACGATGTCCTTCCCGTCAGCCGCGGCGAGGAGCGAACCATCGGGGCTGATCTCCAACGCCATGCCGCCGGCACGTTCGCCGAACGGAGCGTCCGGCCGGTTGCGACGTCATAGACCGTCACCGCTGGACGATCCCACTCGCCGACGTAGAGCAGGCTGCCGTCGGGACTCAGCTCGACTCCGTATCAGCTCGGGCACGTCGAACTGCAGCACCGGCTGTTGCGGTGACGCCAGGTCCCACACGACGACGGAGGTGTCGTCGCCGCCTCCCGCGTTCTCGAACGTCGCGCTCGAGGAACCGGCCGTCGGCGCTGTAGTGCGGCGCTGAGACGAACTCGCTCTCGGGGATGCCGCCGAGCTGCACCGGTTCGTCCTCGAACGTGGCGGCATCGACGAGCCGCAGGGATGGCTGGCCGAGCGCCGTTCCACTGGTCGCGTCGGGCTGCCCGCTGACGGCGAGCTGCTTGCCGTCGCCACGGAACTCGAACTTCCAGACCGGCATCTCGTCGTAGGTGCCGAGCAGCGTCCCGGGTGCTCGTGTCGTAGAACGACACGGCGCCGTAGGCCTCTCCGACACCGACGACCGTGCCGTCCGGACTCACCTCGGCCGAGATCAACACCCGTTCGTCCGCGCGAACGGTGGCGATGAGCTCAGGCTCCTCGACAACGCCGCCAGCAGGTTGGCCCTGGTGTCGGTCGAATCGTCGAGGCGCACACCCTCGACGGCGAGCAGCAGCGAGTGGTCGAGGTCGTTCGACGAGCAGCGCTTGGGCACCGACCCGGCGGGCATCGGCGGCGACCGCGGAACGGTCGGCCCGGTTCGCCTGCCGCACGGCGACCACGCCGGCGACGAGCGCCGCCACCAGCAACACGGCGACACCGGCGAGCAAGGCCCGCAGCCGGCGGTTCTGACGGGTCTGCTGGCGTAGCCGCTCCTCGGTCGTTCGCGGCCTCGGCTCGTTCCCGTTCGGCGCTGGTGTCGAGGAACGTCCCGCTCCGCCGGGGTGAGGTCGGGAGTCGGCACGGCGTCTGCCATTCGAGCGCCTGGGCCGAGGCGGACGCCGCGGTAGAGCTCGCCGTCGGGCCGGCCCATGGAATCCCAGGCGTCGGCGGTGAGGGCGAGGTGGCGCAGGATGCGTTGGCCTTCGACGTCGTCGTCCAACCAGGTCTGCAGCCGGGGCCAGGCCCGGGCCAGCGATTCGTGGGCCAGCTCGACGGTCTGGTCGTCGCTGGTCACCAGCCGGGCGTGGACGAGCAGCTCGACGAGCCGTTCGTGCTCGGCGTCGGTGGCGACGGTGCGGCGGGGGACGCGGCTGCGCACCGGTTCGCCCTCCGGGGTGGGCGTGACCAGGCGCAGGAGCAGGTCGCGCAGCAGCGGCCGCTGTTCGGCGGGCACCTGGTTGTAGACCTCCTCGGCCGACTGGGCGACCGCGCCGCTGATCCCACCGGCCTGTCCTGGTAGCCGTCGACGGTGAGCGTGCGGCCCTCGCGCCGTTGCCACGTCTCGTGCAACGCGTGCGACAGCAACGGCAGCGCCCCCGGCTCGCCCTGCAACCTCCCGCACCAACAGATCGACCAGGCCCGGCTCCAACAGCAGACCGACCTGGCGGGCCGGACCCTCGATCGCCGCCCGCAAGTCAGCTTCGCTCATGGCGCTCAACAGATGCAGCCCCGGCTCGACGAGACGGGCGAAGCCCGGGTGGGCCGACAGCTCGCCGAGGCGGTCGGCGCGCAGGGCGATGACCAGCGGGCCGCGTTCGGCGTGGGCGGCGAGGGCGGCGAAGAACGAGGCTTGCGCCGCCGGGTCGTCGCACAGCGTCACCGCCTCCTCGCACTGGTCGACGACGAGCACCGGCACCGGACCTGACGACGGCAGCGCGGTGAGCGCATCCATCGGACGGGCACCGGGAGTGACCACCACGACACGACGGCCGTTGCGTTGCAGCGCGGCAGCCACGCCCGGCTCGCACCAGCGACGACTTCCCGCTGCCCGAGGGTCCGACCACCGCGAGCACGCCAACCGCCGACAGCCGGCTCAGACAGGCCTCGACCTCGCCGTCGCGCCCGAAGAAGCCGTCGGCGTCCGTCGACGTCGTAGGGCACCAGACCGAGGTAGGGGCACGTCGTGCTCGGCTCGGGCAGGGCCGACGCGGCGACCAACGCCGGGTCCTGGCGCAGGATCGCCTGTTCCAACGCCACCAGCTCCGGGCCCGGATCGAGGCCCAGCTCGTCGACGAGCACCCGGCGGGCCTCGTGCAGGCTCCGCAACGCGTCGCCCTGCCGCCCGGCCTGGTACTGGGCCGTGGCCAGCAGCGCCCACCGCCGCTCCCGCAGCGGCGCCGCCGCCACCCGTGTCGGCAGCTCGGCCAGCACCTCCGCGAAGTTCCCGGCCCGCAGCGCCGCATCGAGTCGCACGTCCTCGGCCTCCAACCGCAGCTCCTCCAGGCGGCCGGCCTCGACCCGCCCGTCCTCCCAGTCCTCGAGGTCGATGAACGCCCGGCCGCGCCACAAACGCAGCGCCTCGTCGATGGTGTAGGCCGCCCGTTCCGGCTCACCGAGCGTGACGAGCTCCTGACCCCGACGCAGCAGCCGCTCGAATCGACGGGCGTCGACGTCATCGGGCGGGACGGCGAGGCGATACCCGTGCGACGTCGTCTCGATCGAGGCTGCCCCCAACGACTTGCGCAGCCGCACGATGCAGCCCTGCAGGATCTTGGCGCCCGATGCGGGCGGGCGGTCGCCCCACAGCGCGTCCGCCAGCCGCTCGGCGCTGACGGATTCGCCGGGGCGCAGCGCCAAGACCGCCAGCACCACCCGGTCGCGGGGCGACAGACCGACATCACCCTCGATCGTCAGCGGACCGAGCACGCCGATACCCACGGGCTCACTGTGCGCCGAGCGCCGATACCCGTCAACGACGCCGATACCGCGCCGATACCACTCGACGACCCGGTCGGAACCGGGGGCGCGACAACGAGCACGTCCCACCAACCCGAACCAAGGGAAGAGACCAATGAACACAACCACCATGCCACCACCGCAGCCGAGGCCGGATCGGCCGCCCGGCCGTCCTGTTCGTCACGGCCGTCGCCGTTGCGGCAGGCTGCGGTTCCGAGCAGCTGGGCAGCGATGCGAACCGGATCGGCGCAGTGGAAGCGGCTCGCGGCAGCGACCGCCACCTCGAGCTGCAGGCCGCAGAGATCGCCGACAGCACGGCAGCTCGCATCCGCGCCGTCAGCGGTAGCGACCGCCACCTCGAACTGCAGGCCGAAGAGATCGCCGACAGCGTCGAGGCCCACGTCCAAGCCGCCCGCGGCAGCGACCGCCACCTCGAACTGCTCGCCGACGACGTCGCCAGCCGCGGCAACGACTGACGGGCCACGAAGTGCCAGCCGTCAAGTACGTGCCCCTCTCCGGGGTCGTCTCCCTCCTCCTCCTGGTCGCCACTTGCGGCGGCGACGACGAGGCTGGCGGGCGACGACGACTCCGCCCGAGCCGACGACCACCATCGTCGAGTCCGCCGACCACCCAGCCCCGCCGCGACGACCGCCGACTGCGAGCGACGGCCCGTTGGTCGGCAGCGGCGAGGTCGAGCTGGTCGCCGAGGGCTTCCAGTTCACCGAGGGTCCGCAGTGGATCGAGGAGGACGGCATCCTGCTGTTCACCGACGCCGCTGGGGCGATCTTCCAGGTCGGGACCGATGACGAGATCTCCGTGTTCCGCCGCCCGAGCGACGGGGCCAACGGTCTTGCCGTCGACACGGAAGGTCGGCTGCTGGCCGCCGAGTACACGACGCGTCGCGTGACGCGCACCGAGAGCGACGGCACGGTGACGCCGATCGCCGAGCAATTCGAGGGCGTCCCGCTTGAACCAACCGAACGACATCGCCGTGCGCTCCGACGGCACCATCTACTTCACCGATCCCTACTACGGAGAGCGGACGACCGACCTCGACTTCCACGGCGTCTTTCGGATCGCTCCCGACGGCAGCCTCACGGCCGAGCGTCGCGGCGCCACTCACCGAGCAACCCAACGGCGTGGCGCTCTCGCCCGACGAGACCCTGCTCTACGTCTCCAACCAGGCGGCCGACCTGGTGTGGGCCTTCGACGTCGCCGACGACGGCTCCCTGTCCGAGGCCCGGACGTTCGTGACCACGGGTCCCGGCCCCGACGGCATGGCCGTCGATGCCGCCGGCAACCTCTTCGTCACCACCGACCGCGGCATCGAGGTCTTCGCTCCTGACGGCACGCCCTGGGGAGTCATCCCCGTGCCCCCGGGTTGGGCGGCGAACTGCGCCTTCGGTGGCGCCGACGGCCGCACCCTGTACATCACCGCCGGAGAAGGGCTCTACCGCGTGACGCTGGCGCAACCCGGCCCCTACTGACGCCACCGCGGTTCAGGTGTCGAGTCGGCCGGGTGGCCGCAGCAGGCCGCTGGCCCGCCGGGCGAGGTCGACCATGGCGAGACGGTGGGCCAGCGCGGTGAGCGGTGAGCGCGCTGGGAGCGCCGATCGCTCACCGCACGACTCGAGTCCTGGCGTGAGGTGAGCAATCAGCTCCCCCAGGCCGCTCATCGCTCTCTATGAAGGGGGCTGCTTGTCAAGCACTTTGTGTTTCTGCTGGTCGTGCGAGGCGGGCGTAGGGTGTCGTTGCCGCCATGGACGAGCTGTTCGACGTCGCGACGCGGGGCGCGGCACTGCGCACCGAAGACCTGACAGTTCGCTTCGGCGGGCGGTTGGGGCTGTTCGACGTGACGGTCGCGTTTGCCGATCGGGCCGTCACCGCGGTCATCGGACCGTCGGGTTCGGGCAAGAGCACGCTGCTGCGGGCCTGCAATCGCTTGGTCGAGCTCGTCGACGGCGCCGAGGTCGAGGGCACCGTCTGGCTCGGCGAGCAGGACGTGTACGGGCCGAGTGTCGACCCGGCGACCGTGCGGCGGGTGATCGGCATCGTGTTCGAGCAACCGAACCCGTTCGCCAAGTCCGTGTTCGACAACGTCGCCTACGGCCCGCGCGCCCAGGGCATGCGGCGGGACCTCGAACCGCTCGTCGAGCAAGCGCTCATCGAAGCCGGGCTGTGGGACGAGGTGCGCGACAACCTGGGACGCCCTGCCTTGCAGTTGTCACTCGGGCAGCAGCAGCGATTGTGCGTCGCCCGGGCGCTGGCCGGACAACCGGCGGTGCTGCTGCTCGACGAGCCGTGTTCCGCACTCGACCCGGTGGCCACACGCGTCATCGAGGAACGGCTCCGCCTGCTCGCCGAGAGCCACACCGTCGTCCTCGTCACCCACAACCTCGAGCAAGCGGCCCGGGCGTCCGACTTCACGGCGTGCCTGTCGACGGTCGTCCTCGACGACGGCCAGCGCTTCGGGGTGCTGACCGAGGTCGGTCCGACCGAGCAGGTGTTCGCCGATCCACGCGACCCGCGCACCCGTGACTTCCTGTTCGGTCGTCGTTGACACGTCGGACCGGGAGGCGGGTGGCTGGACATGAGCGTGCCGGCATGGCGTTCACGGTTGATGAGCTCGACTACCTCCGCGCAACGTGGTGGCCGGTGGCACCGAGGTCGCGCTCGTCATCGACGACATGGTCTCCCCCTCGCCGAGAGCATCAGGACATGCCGACGGCGTCGTAGACCAGGGCGGTGAAGCGTTCCAGCTCTCGTATGCATGCATCGAGGCGCTGGGAGGTGTCAGTCGGGGGGACGGCGTCAAAGACGTCGCGGGCACGTAGCTCGCGGTGCCAGCGCCCTAGTCGCTCGACGTTCTGCTCTTCCTCGTCGAGTTCGGCCAGGGTGAACTTCTTGTTGGCGATCTCCCGTCGGAGCTCGGCGACGCACTTGTCGCACTCGGACTCGAACTCGCTCCATTCGTCGCGACGCGCCGCGTCGTACACCTCACGCAGGCGACGCTCGGTGCTGCCGTCCGCGGGGAGGGACTCGAGCACGAGGACCTCTCCGCCCTGACGGTTGGCGACCTCGAGGACCGACGTCACGCTGTCGGCGAGTGCCGCCGTTGCCGGCAGCGCCCAGACGCCTTGGCCGAGCTGGACCGCTCCGCACCGACGGAGCTCTCTCCACACTGCGACGCGATGCCTGGAGGGTTCCGACGGCATCCTCGGGATGAGCACCGACCACGCCGACCCAGACCATCCAGCTCCCACGTAACCGACGTTACATATATGATGTGGAGGATGTTACGTTGGCTGGTGATCGGGATCGGGGTACTCCTCGCCTCGTGGGGCCTCATCATCGTCCTCGCCAGACGACTCCCGCCCGGACTGGCCAAGGATCTCGCCAGCGTGCTGCCGGCCTGTGTCACCACGATCCGCACCCTGCGCAAGGATCCGCGTGTCCCGACCGGCGTCAAGGTCGCCATCGGCTTCGCCGCCCTGTGGGCGCTCTCGCCCATCGACCTCATCCCCGAGTTCTTGCCGGTGATCGGTCCCCTCGACGACATCGTCGTGATCGCCCTTGCGTTGCGCTACGCCGGCCGCCGCATCCCACCCGACGCACTCATCGACGCGTGGCCCGCCGATCGACGGATCCTCGAACGCCTCGCCCCCCGCCACCCGGACTGCTCGCCCGACCCCGACCAACCACCGCGAGACCACCTGACGCCTCCGCCTGCACACCGATCGCTGACGCTTCGATCGTCCTGCAGCGTGGCTGCGCAGATTCGCAAACAGGCGGTGGAGCCGAGCGAAGCCGAGTTCGATGTCGCCCCCGGTGTGCTCAAACTCCTCGCCGACCCGACCCGGCTGAAGATCGTGTGGGCGTTGCTGCACGGCGAGCACTCCGTCAACCAGCTCGCCGACCACGTCACCACGCGCCCCCGCCGTCTCCCAGCACCTCGTCAAATTGCGAGCCGCCGACATGGTCCGCGCCCGCGACGGCAACCACATCATCTACGCCGCCCGCAACGAACACATCGAACGCCTCACCAGCCAAGTCGCTCCTCCACGTCGACCACCTCGTCAACGGCCACCACCACCACCAACACACGCACCAGAACGGCCAGACCACCGATCACGTTGGCGAGCCTTCTCCACCCGGGCGGGCTGCGCTGCCGCCATGCGGGAGATGCTCGCTCCGGACCACACCCACGGCGCGGCCGACTCGATCGACGCCACCTTGGAGAGCGACCTACCTTGACCGCCCTGTGCGGTGAGAGATCGGCGCACCAGGTGCGCTCATTGCTCACCGCATCGCTCCGGATGCGGCGAGCCACAGCGGAGCGTCTCCGGCGCTGCGGCCGGGATAGGTGCGACGCGTCGTCTGGCGGCCGTCGCTCGTCGACCATCGGTCGACCACGAGCTGCCCACCGTCGGCCGAGATGACCGTGAGCGCGTCGATGTCGATCGTGAACAGATCCCAGTCCTCTGGTGGCTCGAAGCCGCGCTCGGACTTCAACCAGGCCCGAAACGCGGTCACGTCGCCGGCATCGGTGGACAGCACGGCGGTCCCGTTGATCTTGGCGTCAGCCGCTCCGACGTCCGCCGCGCCGTCGCGCAGCTGCCGCGAGTCCCACGGGATGCTGTGCAGCGCGACCCGTGGGTCGCGACGCAGGTCCTGACCCTTGCGGGCCTGCGGCATCGACCAGATGCGGAGCTGCCCGTCGTGGAAGTACGGATCGGCGCCGCTCAAACGCGGCGAGCCATCACGACGGATGGTTCCTAGCACCGCGTTCGTCGTCGACGACAGGATTGCACGGACGCGATCGGCGAGGTCCGGCTCGACGCGCTCGACATCGGCAAAGCTGGCCATCAGCCCAGTCTGGCTGACGGCCAGTGACCCGTCGGGCGGGCATGCGGGCTCGAGTCAGCAGCGAACGGCAGGAGGCCACGGCAGCGCTCGATGTTCGCTTCGCTGGCTCATGTGTCGTTCAGCCTCGGAGAGGAAGGGTCGAGGAGGGCTTCCACCTCGTCGTGTGCGGTGTGGTCGGTCGGCGTCGGCACGCCCGCGGCGGGAGTGGTCGAGCGGTGTCAGGCCATGGTGGTCACGGCGGGCGGGATCGGCGCCATGGGCCAGCAGGGCGCGGACGCTGGCGGGCCGGCCGTTGGCGGCGGCGAGTCGCAGAGGGTGCCGGCCGAACACGTCGTCTTCGGCGTCGACGGGAGTGCCGGCGGCGACGAGTGTGTCGATGACGTCGAGGCGTTGGTGGTCGACGGCCATGATCAGCCGCGCAGCCGCGCCTGCAGGGGTGTGTCGGCGGTGAGCCACCCAGTGACGTCGCCGCAGGCAGCGGCCTCCTCGATCGAACGAACGCGGGCGCCGGCGGCGACGAGGAGGTCGAGGACGTCGGTCATCCCGAACACCGCCGCGTGCAGCAGCGCCGATCCGCCAGGCACGCCGCCGGCATGTCCGATGCGGTGGCGTCGACGTCGGCGCCCGCGGCGATCAGCACGGCGGCGACCTCGGCGTCGCCGTAGCTGGCCGCCGTGATCAGCGGCGTCTCCGGGTCGCCGGGATGGCCGCCGACGGGGGCGCCCCCGGCGATCAGGACGTGCGCCGCGGCGCCCGTTCCTGCGACGTCGCGCCAGGTGTGCGTGGCGGTGTCGTAGCGGGCCATCGCCAGGTACCCGAGCGGCGGTGCGCCCTTGGGGTGATCCCGCCAGCGGGTGAGCTCGGCGGTGGCAAGATCCGGGTGCTCGGCGATGAACGCGGCCAGCGCCTCGGCGTCGTGGAGATCGAGGACACGCCGGCGGGCCATTTCGAGTTGCAGAGCGGGCCAGCTGGCGAACCCGTATTCACGGGCGAGGCGGAGCTGGGCGGCGGCAAGTGTGGCACCACGTCTCCTTTCGGCCAGCGGTCCGCGGGCTGACACCAGGACGAGGTCATCGTGAACACCGTCGGAATCGGTCCTGGAGGTGGACTCGGTCCTGCCCGCGAACCCGGCTGCGCCCTCCAGCGCACTCCCATGCTACGCGATGCACTCTGCCCCTTGGTCAGCGCAGCCGGCGTGCGATTCCCGGATAGTCGTGAGCCAGGCCGTCGATGTCGCAACGGATCACGGCGGTGAAGAACCCGTCACCGTTCTCGAAGCGAGCGCACACATCTCCACCATCAACACCGAGCAGCGTGTAGCGCTGTTCGTCGAGTGTCACCGCCAGCGACGAGGCGCGCTGACCCACGCCATCACGAACGTTCCCGACGCCCCCGCCCGATCGAGACCAAGGCGCCGTATTGGCATCACGTTGGTCAGCGGCGAGTACTGCACATCAACATCGAGCACATCCGAAGGGATCTCCGCAGGGCCGACCGTTTCCGTCGGGACCGAGGCGTCGACCGAGGCGGGCATCATTCCGCTGCCGTTTGCTGTGCCGGTCCACCCCGCGGCCCCGTCCCGCTCCAGGACGAGCGACCTCGTCCACGAGTCACCGCTGGCCGTCACGGCGAGGCGGCACGTGATCCAGTCGGCGCCCACTATCAGGTCGAGGTCGAGCCGGTATGGCACTGGCGCCGTGCCGAATGCAGTCGACGTTGCCACCATGCCGCCGGTGTCGATGTCCACTTCGGCGTACTCCATGCCCGGAGGGTCGTCCTTCGCCCACAGGTATCGCCGCATGGCGAGCAATATTTCAGCGGTCGGTGCAGTCGTCGCAACCACGCGTTCGAGGGCGCTGCTCGCGTGCCGCGCCCGACGCAGAGTCAGAAGTGTCGCTCAGGAGGCTCCCTGAAGGATTCGGGCTGAGACGAGTCGGCCGCTGCGGCGGTGAATACTGTCGACATGGCGGTGGTGTGGACGGGACTCGGCCCCGAGGTGCTGGTGGCGATCGATCGCCACAGCGGTGACCCGTTGACCGCTCAGCTCCAGCGCGAGCTCCGCGACGCCATCCGGGCGGGCCGCCTGGCGCATGGCGAGCGGCTCCCGTCAACCCGGATGCTGGCCCAGCAGCTCGGCGTCTCACGTGGTGTGGTCGTTGACTGCTACGCCCAGCTGGAGTCGGAGGGCTACCTGAGCCGCGCGTCGGGCAGGGGCACGCAGGTCGCCTACCGCTCGGCGGCGGCGGCGCCGGTCCTACGTCCGCGACCCCCGACGGCCGGCGTCGCCGACTCGGCTCGAGGTCGACTTCGAGTACGGCGTCCCCGACTCGCCTCGTTCCCGATGCGCGATTGGTCGTGGGCGTTGGGCGAGGCGACTCGTTCGGCGACCGTGACCGATCTTGGCGACGAGCACGGGCCGGGCAACCCGCGATTGCGCGAGGTCGCTCGCCGCCTACCTCAGGCGGGTACGGGCGTCGAGCATCGATGCTGCATTCCGCTCGTCGTGTGCCCGGGCTTCCGCTACGGGCTGAACGTCGTGCTGCGGGCGCATTGCCGACGACATGGATCTCCGTCGTCGCGCTGAGGACCCGGGCCCGATGGAGCACGGCATGATCGTCGGACGTGCCGGGCTTCAGCCCGTCGCCGTCCCGGTCGACGAGGACGGGATCGACGTCGACGCGCTCGGCGGCGAGCGGGGCCAGGGCGGTCGTCGTGACGCCGGCGCACCAGTGCCCGACGGGCGTCGTGCTGTCGGCGGATCGGCGGCTGGCGCTCATCGAATGGGCGCGCCGTGTCGACGGCTACGTCATCGAGGACGACTACGACGTCGAGTTCCGCTACGACCGGCAGCCGGTCGGGTCGTTGCAGGGCCTCGCCCCCGACCGGGTCCTCGGCATGGGTTCGGTGTCCAAGACGCTGGCGCCGATGCTGCGGATCGGGTGGATCGCCTGCCCGCCGGCACTGGCTCGAGTCGCTCGTCGAGGAGAAGCTCCTGCTCGAGCCGGGGCGCGCCGGCGCTCGACCAGCTCGCCCTCGCCGAGCTCATCGAGTCCGGGCGCTTCGACACGCACCTGCGGCACGTGCGGGCGCTGTACGGGCGGCGCCGCCAGGCGCTCGTCGAAGCGCTCGCCGCCCACGCCCCGGATGCAGTGCTGTCCGGCCTGGCGGCCGGATGCCACGCCGTCGTGCGGCTGCCCGCCGGCTGCGACGAGCAGGCGGTCATCGCCGCGTGCGCCGAGCGTTCGGTCCGGGTGTACGGGATGGCCCGCTACCGGAGCATCGCCCCGACCACCGATCGCCCCGAGCTGGTCCTCGGGTACGGCAACGTGTCGGAGGCGGCGATCGATCGCGGCATCGCCGTGCTGGGCGAGGTCCTCGAGCACCACCAGCCGGTCGAAGTGGTCCGGTGAAACGCTGCGAGATTGGCCCTGTTCGCAGGACCACTCGATCCGTACGTTGGCTGCCATGAGCGCCACCGCGACCCTCGAACGGCCGGCCCGCCCCGACACCCCCGATCCGAGCTGGCGCCGGAGCTCGTGGCCCCTACCTGCACCGTCTCGGCGTGCCGCGCCGAGGCCCCGTCGGCCGCTGCCCTGGCTCGGCTGCACCGTGCCCACGTCGAGCGCGTGCCGTACGAGACGTTCTGGATGCACCTCGGCGAGGACGTGGCGATCGATCCTTCGCTGACCGCTCGGCGCATCGCCACGTCGACGTGCGCGGCGGCTATTGCTTCCACCTCAACGGCGCCTTCGCCTCGCTGCTGGCGTCGCTCGGCTATGAGGTGACCCGCCACGTCGCCGGCGTGCACGACGCCGAAGGCCCGTCGGCGGCGACGCTGGCCAACCACGTCGCCCTGATCGTCCATGGACTGCCGTCCGAGGACCACCCGGACAGTGACTGGTACGTCGACGCCGGGCTCGGCGACGTGCTGCACGACCCGTTGCCGCTCGCCCCCGGCCGCTACCGGCAGGGCTCGCAGGAGCTGGCGGTCGAGGCGACCGGCCGGGCGGCGTGGGCGACTGGCACTTCGTCAACGACCCCGAGGCGCTCTCGCCGGCGTGACCATCGTCGCCGCCCCTGTGGCCATGGACGTGTTCGCCGATCGCCACCACTTCAACCGGACGTCGCCGACGTCGAGCTTCCGGCGGGCCGTGACGTGCCAGCGCCGCCACGCCGCCGGAACCGACGTGCTGCGTGGCCGCGTGCTGACCAGACAGCGACCGTGACACCGTGACGACGCACACGGTGGGGTCGCTGGGCGAGCTGCGGCGTGTCCTCGACTCCGTGTTCGGCCTCCGTCTCGACGCGCCACGATCGGCGCTGACTGCGCTGTGGTCGGCGATGTGCGCACGCCACGACGAATGGCTCCCCCACCAGCACAAGGCGGTGGTGGCGGCATGAGCCGGATCCGAACCGCCATACGTTCGCCGCAGCAGGCGTCCCCGTGAGGGATCCCCGTGCGACACAGCCCGCGAGCAAGATCGGCGTTCGGGTTTCGACTCAGTCGTCGTCGTCGTCCCCGCGCCACGCCTCGACACCTTCCTTGACAGCGAACGCGGCGATGGCAAGCGCAGCCACGGGGTCTGCCCACGACCAGCCGAACGCAGCGTTGACGACCAGTCCCCCGAGCAAGGCCGCCGACAGCCAGGCACACAGCAGGGTTTCCCTCGAGTCAGCACGCAACGTCGGCGATCCCAGGGCGTCGGCGGTTCGCCGCTTGGCGATGGCCAGCGCAGGCATCACGAGCAGCGAGAGGGCGGCGAGCACGATGCCGACCACGGATTCGTCGGCCTCGCTGCCGGTGAAGAACAGGTCTCTGGTGGACACGACGACGATGTAGGCAGCGAGGACGAAGAAGCTGACAGCGATCAATCGGAGTGCGAGACGCTCACGTTCCTCGTCGTAGCCCGAGCGGACCTCGTTGCGGAACTGCCAGACGACGACCACGGATGACATGACCTCGATCGTCGAGTCGAACCCGAATCCGACCAGGGCGATCGATCCGGCGGCGACTCCGGCGGTGATCGCGACGAAGGCTTCGACCACGTTCCAGGCGATGGTCAGACCGGCGAGTGCAAGTCCGCGGCGGCGAAGGAGATCAACGTCTCGAACGATGGCGATCGGCACAGACTGCCTGATCCGGTTCGGGCGCATCTAGCAGCAGGTGGGGTGTTCCTCACCGACCCCAGCGGCAAACACATCCGAATCGGTTGAGGCCTGCCGACCTAGGCTTCGGTCATGACGTTGACTGCCGTCGGTGGCGCGGTAGCGGAGCCACCCGACCCGGGCTGCTGGTGCTGCGGAGACCGGACGGTCCAGGCGAGCCTGCTGCAACTGGACGCTCACCGTGAGGTCGGCGTCTGCTTCCGCTGTGTCGACCGGCTCCGCAAGCGCAAGCGAGCGATCGAACGTATGACCCGCCAGGCTCCGCCGGGTCCGTGGTGGCGCAGAGCGCAGTACCGGGCCGGATTCGGCCACTGCTGAGGCCGCCATGCTGATCGCTTGCGCCGAGTGTGGCTGCCTCGTGGAGCGTGGCGAGATCGTGACGCCGTGCACCCTCCACCCGCACTGCTGCTGCGCCGAGGTCACGCGCCGCTCGGACGACTAGCCCTCATCGTCGGCACACGCTCCGACGGCGCCCGATCTGGCGAGCGCCCCAGCATCTCGGACGTTCGCTGACGGCGCTAGCTCACGGCGAAGATGACGGCGCGGACGATCTCGTCCCGGTGGAAGGCGTCGGTGATCTGGCGTCCGTTGCTGCCCTGCACGTAGAACGTGTCGACGACGTCCTCCCCCATCGTCTGCACGGTGGCGTGGCGGATGTCGAGCCCGAGGTCGGCGAGCGCCCTGGCGATGCGGTGCAGCACGCCGATCCTGTTCGGCGCGCGCACCTCGATCACGGTCGACGAGCTGGAGGCGCCGTCGTGGAACGTGACCGCCGGCGGTCCGGCCGGGGCCGCCTGGACGGCCTTCCGGCGCCGGTACGTGCGGGCCCGCTCGCGCCAGCCGGGCCTCGATCGCCAGCTCGCCCGGCCAGCGCCCGGCGGAGGTCCTCGAGCGACGGCTCCCATTCGACGCCGCCGGGCGCGGCAGCACGCGGAACTGCGACGCGGCCATCGCCGGACCGCCCAGCTCGGCCGAGTAGGCCCGCGCCGTCAGCACGTCGAGGCCGCGCAGCGACAGCACGCCGGCCACGCGGGCGAACGCGCCGGGCACGTCGTCGCACACGACGGTGACCCGATGCGGTCGCCTCGGCCGTTCGCGTCGTCCGCGTCGACGCGCACGTCGAACCGCCCGGCGGCCATCGCCGCCAGCGTCGCCTCGTCGGGGAAGCGCCCGTGGCGTGCCGTCGACCGACGTCACCACCGATGCAACGTGGCGGCGCACCCTGGCCACGAGGTCGGCGACGAGCTGCTCCTTCCACGACCCCCACGCCGACGGTCCGGTGGCCATGCGAGTCGGCCTCCGTGAGCGCGTGCAGCAGCTCGAGCGTCTCGACGTCGCCGACGGCGTCGGCGACCATCTGGATCGTCGCCGGATCGGCGAGGTCGCGGCGCACGGCGGTGTCGGGCAGCAGCAGGTGGTGCTGGATCATGCGCGACCAGCGTCGCCGACGTCGCCGGCGGCGAGGCCGAGGCGCGGGCCGATCGTCGCCATCAGCTCCATGCCGGCGTCGGTGTGGTCGCCGGGGTAGCCCTTGCCGAGGTCGTGGAACAGGGCGCCGAGGACGAGCAGGTCGGGCCGCGTCACGCGGTCGGTGAGCTCCGCGGCGTTGGCCGTCGCCTCCCACAGGTGGCGGTCGACGGTGAACCGGTGGTAGGCGTTGCGCTGCGGGCGGCTACGCACGGTCGCCCACTCGGGCAGCAGGCGGACGAGCAGCCCGCGCTGGTCGAGCGCCTCGAACACGTCGATCGCGCGATGGCCCTGGCGGAGCAGCGCGACCAGCTCGTCGAGCGCGCCGTCCGGCCAACGCCCGGCCCACGCCTGCGGGTCGACCTCGTCGGCCAGGCGGTCGAGCGTCGAGCGGGCCAACCGGATGTCGCGCTGCGGCGGCGGCGCGGGCGGCCCGCAGCACCAACGTCGGGTCGGCCGCCGAGATCGGCGTTCGCGGTGCAGCTCGATCTCGCGGTCGACGACGAGGAGGCCGGGCCCGACCCGCTCCTCGTGACCGAGCTGGTGCCGCGACACGTGGCGCCACGCGTCGTCGGCGATCCAGGCGATCGAACGGGCGGCATCGGCGATGTCGGCCATCAGCTCGTCGGCCGACGCCGTGCCCGACGCGGCGGCGACGCCGTCCTGGTCCTCCAGCCGCAGCACGTCGCCCGCCGGCCGGTCTCCCGGTGCAGCGCGACGCGGGCGTCGACGAGCGTTCCGTAGCACCGCGTCGAGGGTCGCCAGGTCGTCGGACGGGCACGACGAGGTCGGCGTCGGCCGCCCACCACAGCGTCTGCACGTCGCGCAGCCCGCCGTGACCGTCCTTGAGGTCGGGTTCGAGCAGGAAGGCCACGTCCCCGGCCTGCTGGCGCCGCTCGAGGACCTGCGAACGCAGGGCGTCGAGCCATCGCCGACCGTTGCGCCGCCACCGCGCCAGCGCCTCGGTGGCCAGTCGTGCGGACAGCTCGTCGTCGCCGGCGAGCGCGCCGGGCGCTGAGCAGTCGACGTCGCCGTGTCCAGGTCGTCGCCGGCCAGGGCCAGCTGATCGTCGAACGAGCGCACGGCGTGGCCGAGCTGCAGCCCGGCATCCCACAACGGGTACCAGAGGCTCGCCGCCAGGTCGTCCATCCCGCCGGCCGCTGCCGTCGTGCGACAGCACGACGTCGATGTCGCTGCGCGGGGCCAGCTCGCCCCGCCCGTACCCGCCGACGGCGACCAGCGCGACCGGCCCGCCGCGGCGCCGGCCAGCGGAGTGCTGCGACGGCGTCGTCGAACAGGCCGGCCAGCACCTCGTCGGTCGCCTCCGCCAGGCGCCGGCACAGCTGGCGACCGCCGAGCGAGGCGTCGGCGATCACAGCGTCGCGAGCCGGCCCGACGGACGTTGGCATCGCCGCAGGGTACGAGATCGCGGCGCGCCGCTGCCCGAGCGCACGATCGTCGGATGGGCGCCTACATTGGCTCGATGCCCGAGCCGACGTGGTGGACCCGCCGTGCACGCGCACGGCGGTGGCCCGTGGCCGTCGGGCTCGGCGTCGCGCTCGCCAGCGCCTGCACGGGCGACGACGACACGGCCGACGACGAACCCGTCGACCGGTCGTCACGGCGACCACGATGTGCCCGTGGTCGCTCGACGGCGATGCTGCGCATCGGGCTCCTCGCTGCCCCAGACCGGCGACGGTGCGGCGATCGGCCAATCGCTCAGCGAGGCCGCCCAGCGCGCCGTCGAGCGGCATCAACGCCGCCGGGCGGGTGCCTGGGCGAGGCGATCGAGCTGATCGTCGAGAACGAAGGAGGCGACGGCCGCCTCGGCCGGCGACGCCATCGAGGCCCTGCTCGACGCGCGGACGTCGACGCCGTGTCGGGCCGACGTCGTCGACCGTCGCCCTCGCCACGCTCGAGCGATCTGCTGGCCGCCGGCGTCCTCACGTGCTCACCGACGGCCACCGCCCTCGCCCTCGACGACTACCCCGATACGAGCTGTTCTTCCGCACCGCGCCGAGCGACTCGCTCCAGGCCGCGGCGATCGCCCAGCTGGCCGAGCAGACGGGCGCCCGCACGGCCGCCGTCGCCTACCTCGACGACCTCGTACGGCCGCGCCCTGGCCGAAGCGACGATCGCCGCGCTGCGAGTCCCGCGAGGTCATCGTCGAGGAGCCGGTGCCGTTCGTGGCCGACCGAGGACAGCCTGCTGGCGAAGGCCACCGCAGATCGGTGACGCCGGCGTCGGAGTCGTCGTGATCATCGGCGACGCCGAGCACGGCATCCGGCTGCTGTCGGCGATCGGCGAGGCGGCGCGGACGGTTCCAGGACGGAGCGCCGCCCGACATCATCGTCAACGACGCCATGCGGCGACCGTCGTCCCCGCAGCTGGTCCAGGGCGCTGCCGATGGAGGTCCGCGAGCGAGTGGTCGCGGTGTCTCGCCGATCGCCCGCGGGCAGCCGGAGGTGCCGGCCGGCTTGTTCGCCACGAACGCCTACGACTGCGTCAACCTGATCGCGCTGGCCGCCGTCCAGGCCGGCACGGACGACCCGGCGGAGATGGCCGCGCGAGATGGTCGAGGTCAGCGCCGGCGGCGTGGCGTGCGCGGACTTCGCCGACTGCGCGCGCTCGCTGGCGGAGGACCGCAACATCGACTACCAGGGGCCCGGCGGCGGCGTGCAGATCGGCGCCGAGGGCGATCCGCAGCGGGCCCGCTTCGAGGTGTTCGCGCTTCGACGAGGCCGGGCGTCGACACAGCTCGGGCGCCCGGAGCGTCATCCGCGATCCGCAGCGCGTGACGTCCGTCCAGTCGAGGTCGTCGAGCAACGCCACGTAGCCGACGTAGAAGCGGCCGAACTCGCCGTAGAGCGCCGAGCCCCGTCGAAGCGCATCGTGTACACGACGTCCTTGACGACCTCGGGGTCGTCGGCGAACAGCGTGACGCCCCACTCGAAGTCGTCGAGGCCGGTCGAGCCGGTGATCAGCTGCACGACCTTGCCGGCGAACGTCCGGCCGCTCGCGCCGTGCTCGCGCATCATCTCGAGTGCGCTCCTCGTACGGCGTGGCGTACCAGTTGGCGTGTGCCTCGCGGCGCTTGCGTCATCGGGTAGAAGCAGAACGCCGGCTTGCCCGCCGGCGGCAGCACCGGGTGCAGCCGCGTCGCGCAGCATGTGCTCGGGCATGCCCTTGGCGTACTCGCTGACCTCGGTGATGCTGACGTAGCTGTCGACGACGTCGAGCCCGGCGTGCTGGAGCGCCGTCTGCAGGGTCCGCAGCGCGCGACCAGTCGGGGTGCAGCGCCATCACGGCGAGGTCGCACTTGTGGCCGAGCATGGCCGCCGTGACGACCTGGCCGTCGGCGGCCTCGACGGCGCTTGACGGCGGCGATCGACCGCCTCCCGGTCGACGCTGGAGTCGGCTTGCAGAACAGGTGCAGGACGCCCAGGCCGGTCTCGGTGCGCATGCGGCAGGCTACGGCCGGCGGCGTCGCCGATCAGCCGGCGTAGACGTTGAAGCGGTCGCCGCGCACGAAGCCGACGAGGTACAGCCCGGCCCGCCGGGCGGCGTGGACGGCGAGCGCCGTCGGCGCGCTCACCGCGACGAGCGTCCCGAACCCGGCCGCCCACGCCTTCTGCACCATCTCGACGCTGCCCGGCCGCTGACGAACAGCCCGAGCCCGGTGGCCGGCAGCGTCGCCGGCCAGCAGCATCGCGCCGACGACCTTGTCGACCGCGTTGTGCCGGCCGACGTCCTCGCGGGTCAGCAGCACGGTGCCGTCGCGGTCGAACGCCGCCGCGGCGTGGACGGCGCCGGTGGCGGCGAACAGGCCCTGGGCGCCCAGCACCAGCGGCGGGCACGCCGGCCAGCACGGCTGGTCGATCGGCGCCGGTCAGCGGCAGCGGCGCCAGGCGGTCGAGCAGCTCGTCGATCTGGTCGCTGCCGCACCAGCCGCAGCTCGACGACGTGGTGCCCGAGCCGGGGCGTCGGCGTCGGGGCCCGACCACCGGTCTCGACGGTGACGACGTTGAACTCGGCTCGGCGGCGACCCGTTGGCGCAGTAGCGCACGCCGGTCACCGGCGCGCCGGCCAGCAGCCCCTCGGTGAAGCAGAAGCCGGCGGCCAGCTCGAAGTCGTGGCCGGGCGTGCGCATCGTGGTCGAGACGACCGTGCCGTCGAGCTGGATCGTCATCGGCTCCTCGACGATCAGCTCGTCGGGCCGGCGCCGCGTCGCCGTCGGGCGTCACGCGTGTCACGATCAGGCGCTCGGTCCGCTTCCGACCCACGGCGAGACGCTACCGCCGGTCGCCCGTGGCCGACCGGGGCCCGCGGGCGTCGCCCAGCAGCACCGTTACAGTCCGGCCATGGAGCCGTCGCCGCCACCGCCGTCGGACGCCTCGCCGGGTCTCGGCGAACCGGTGCTCGTCCCGCCGGGCGAGGGCATCGCCGACACCCGGGGCGTCGTCACGAGCTACGCCGGGATCGTCGCCGCCGAGTTCGTCGGCACCGCCGTGCTCGTGATGATCGGCCGGGCAGCGCGATCCTCGCCGGCGAGGCGATCGACCGTGCTCGGCATCGCGCTCGGCCTTCGGCTTCGCGTTGCTCCTGTTGTTCTACGTCATCGGCCCGGTCAGCGGCTGCCACATCAACCCGGCCGTCACGCTCGGCTTCCTGCTGATGCGCAAGGTGCCGCTGCGCCACGCCGTGCAGCCGTGGATCGCCCAGCTCGCTCGGCGGCGTCTTCGGGGCGGCCGTCATCTTCGGGCATCGCCAGCGGTCGGGACGGCTGGGAACGCGGCGGGTTCGCCTCCAACGGGTGGGACCGCGACGGGTTCAGCGGGCTCGGCTCGGCGATCGATCGTCGAGATCGTGTTCACCGCGCTGTTCGTGCTCGTGTTCCTGGCGACCACGAGCCGGCGGTTCGCGCCAGGTTTCGGCGGGCTGGTCGCCGGCATCGCACTGGCCGCCATCCACCTGGCCACGATCCCGGTCGACAACACGGGCGTCAACCCGGCCCGCAGCCTCGCCACGGCGATCTTCGCCGACACCGACCCCAGCGCCCTCAGTCAGCTGTGGGTGTTCATCATCTTCCCGCTGCTCGGGTCGCTGATCGGCGTGTTCGTGTGGTTGCTGCTCGACGAAAGTCGGCTGGAGGACACGATGCTCGACACCGACTTCCTGCGCGCCGCCCGCGACACGATCGACGACGCCGTCGACTGACCGCGACGAGGCCCGGGTCTTCACGACCCGGGCCCGTTCGCAGTTCTCAGGAGACTTGATCCCGCACAGCGAGATCAACTGTCGTCAGAATCGGTTCTTACTCAGAAATCCATGTCGCCGCCGCCTGGCATGGCGGGGGCTTCCTTCTCCGGCTTGTCGGCGATGACGGCCTCGGTGGTGAGGAACAGGGCGGCGATCGACGCCGCGTTCTGCAGCGCCGAGCGGGTCACCTTGGCAGCGTCGATGACGCCGATCTTGACCAGGTCCTCGTAGTCGCCGGTGGCGGCGTTGAGGCCCTCGGAGCCGCTGACAGGTCGCGCACCCGCTGGACGACGACGCCGCCCTCGAGGCCGGCGTTCTCGGCGATCTGCTTGAGCGGAGCCTCCAGCGACTTGGCGACGATGCGGGCGCCGGTCGACTCGTCACCGAGCAGGCGCGTCGGCGGCCTTGTAGACGGCCGGCTGCGAGCGCAGCAGCGACACGCCGCCGCCGGGCACGACGCCCTCCTCGATGGCCGCCTTGGTCGTCGACACGGCGTCCTCGATGCGGTGCTTCTTCTCCTTCAGCTCCACCTCGGTGGCGGCACCGACCTTGAGCACGGCGACGCCGCCGGACAGCTTGGCGAGGCGCTCCTGCAGCTTCTCGCGGTCGTAGTCGGAGTCGGTGTTGTCGATCTCGGCCTTGATCTGGTTGATCCGGCCCTTGATGTCGTCGGCCGACCCGCCGCCCTCGACGATCGTCGTCTCGTCCTTGGTGACGATGACCCGCTTGGCCGAGCCGAGCAGGTCGAGCGTGACGTTCTCCAGCTTCAGGCCGACCTCCTCGCTGATGACCTGGCCGCCGGTGAGGATGGCCATGTCCTGGAGCATCGCCTTGCGGCGCTCGCCGAAGCCGGGGGCCTTGACGGCGACCGACTTGAACGTGCCGCGGATCTTGTTGACGACGAGCGTGGCCAGGGCCTCGCCCTCGACGTCCTCGGCGATGATGACGAGCGGGCGACCGCCCTGCATGACCTTCTCGAGCACCGGCACGAGGTCGCGGACCGACGAGATCTTCGACGCCACGAGCAGGATGTAGGGGTCGTCGAGGCTGGCCTCCATGCGCTCGGGGTCGGTCACGAAGTACGGCGAGATGTAGCCCTTGTCGAAGCGCATGCCCTCGACGAAGTCGATCTCCATGCCGAACGTCTGGCTCTCCTCGACGGTGATCACGCCGTCCTTGCCGACCTTGTCGATGGCCTCGGAGATCATCGCCCCGATCTCGTCGTCGGCGGCCGAGATGGCGGCGACCTGGGCGATCTGGTCCTTGGAGTCGACCTCCTTCGACAGGGATCCTTGATCGAGTCGACGGCGGCGTCGACGGCCGGCTCGATGCCCCGCTTGAGGCTCATCGGGTTGGCCCCGGCGGCGACGTTCTGAGGCCCTCGCGGACCATCGCCCACGCCAGCACCGTGGCCGTCGTGGTGCCGTCACCGGCGACGTCGTCGGTCTTCTTGGCGACCTCCTTGACCAGCTCGGCGCCGATCTTCTCGTACGGGTCCTCGAGCTCGATCTCCTTGGCGATCGACACGCCGTCGTTGGTGATCGTGGGTGCGCCCCACTTCTTCTCCAGCACGACGTTGCGGCCCTTCGGGCCGAGCGTGACCCGGACGGCGTCGGCGAGCTTGTTCATGCCCGCCTCCAGCCCGCGACGGGCCTCGGAATCGAACGCGATCATCTTGGCCATGGATGTCCTCCATTGGACGTGGTAGCGGTTAGCACTCGGACGTGGTGAGTGCTAGCACTCTAACGAGTGGAGCGCCAGCGCCGCAACGGCGCGTGCTCAGCCGCCGGCGACGGCGGGGATGATGCTCACGGCCTGGCCGTCGGGCACGACCGTCGTTCGAGGCCGTCCAGGTACCTGACGTCGTCGTCGTCGACGAACATGTTGACGAAGCGGCGCAGGTCGCCCTCCTCGTCGAGCAGCCGGTCGCCGAACCCGGGGTGGGCGGCGTCGAGGCTGCTGATCACGTCGGCCAGCGTGCCGGCCTCGACCGCCACCGTCGGGACGCCGCCCGACAGCGGGCGGAGGGTGGTCGGGATGCGCACGGTCACGGCCATGGCGAAACCCTACCGCGCGCAGTCGGGTTCGACGCGGCCGGGCCAGGGCGCTGGCGCCACTTCGAGTGCTGGAGCACTCGGCTGGAGTCGCTTTTCCCGACCTCGACACTCGGATTCGGTGATCCTTGCGTGCGGGTGTTGATCGCCCTGGACAAGTTCCGCGGCACGGCGACGGCGCGGGAAGCCACGGCCGCGGTGGGCCACGCCTGTTGGGAGCTCGGCCACGACGCCGACGAAGCGCCGATGTCCGACGGCGGAGAGGGCCTGCTCGACGTGCTGGGCGGTCCGAACCGGACGTCACGCGTGACGGGCCCGCTCGGCGGCGGCGTCGACGCGCCGTGGCGCCTCGATCGGCGCACGGCGATCATCGAGATGGCCAGGGCCAGCGGGCTGAGCCTCGTCGGTGGTGCCGCCGGCAACGATCCATTGCGGGCCTCGACGAGGGGCACCGGCGAACTGATCGAACGGGCCCTCGAGCAAGGCGCCCGCCACCTCGTGGTCGGGCTCGGTGGTTCGGCGACCACCGACGGCGGGCTCGGGGCGATCGAGGCGCTGCGCAACCCGGCCCGCGTCCGCGCCGTCGAGCTCGAGCTGGCCTGCGACGTGCGCACCCACTTCCAGGACGCCGCCGTCGTGTTCGGCCCCCAGAAGGGAGCGACGCCGGCCCAGGTGGCGATGCTGTCCGCCCGCCTCGCCGGCCTGGCCGTCCGTTACCGCGAGGAGTTCGGCGTCGACGTGACCGAGCTCGACGGGGGTGGCGCGGCCGGCGGGCTGGGAGGCGGGCTGGCCGCGCTCGGCGGTCGACTGCGGGCCGGGTTCGACCTCGTCGCCGACGAGCTCGACCTCGACGACCGCATCCGCGCCGCCGACGTGGTCGTCACCGGCGAGGGCTACCTCGACGCCCAGAGCTTCGACGGCAAGGTCGTCGGCGGGATCTGCCAGCTGGCCGCCGGCGCCGACCGGCGGGTCGTCGTGATCGTCGGTGAAGTCGATTCGACCGTCACCGACGAAGCCATCGCCGAGCGCTGCGGCGAGGCGGTCACCGTGCTGTCGCTCGTCGAGCGCTACGGGACGCGGCGGGCGATGGATGAGCCGCGGTGGTGCATCGAGCACGCCGCCGCCGACGCCCTCGGCGCAGGCTGATCCGGTTCAGCCGGGCTGGGTGATGATCGCCGGTGGTGGAACGGCCGTCGCCGGGGCCGTGCCAGCCGCCGCACCGCCCGACAGCTCGGCGAGCGTCTTGCCGGCGGCATCCGAACCGAGCATGACGAGCACGGTGGCCCCCGCCACGCCACCACCTTCGGCCGGCGGCGGGACTGGCAGTTCGGCGACCTGCACACCGCCGAACTCGGTGGCGATCGACTGCGCCACGGCTTGGGCCGCCGCATCGCCGGCGAGGTAGTACACGATCGACTCGGTGATGTCCTCGCCGGTGCCGTTGCCCGGCTCACCCACGCCCTGGTAGCCCTGCGTGGTGAGCGCCGAGCGACATCGACCCGGCCGAGCCACCGACGCCGCTGGCGTTGGCCACGACGATCGTCGCGCCCGAGTAGACGGGACCTGCCGGAGCCGTCGGCACGACGGCCGTCGGCGTCGTCACGAGGCCCGGATCGATCGACTCCGGCACCGTGACCTCGGTGCCGTCCGGGACCTCGATGCCTCCGTCGTCGGCGGCGGTGTCGTCGTCGGTGATCGCCCGCAGGATCAGGAACCCGGCGACCACCGCGGCCACCGCAAGGATGATGCTCAGCGTCGACCCGACCGGAGAACCGGAGTCGCCGACCCTCGTCGTCCGCCGCGCCCCGCCCCGTTCGGACGGATGGCCCGACGAATCGTCAGGTGCGTCGCTCATGTAAGCACCTCACCGTGGATGGTGACGCCGAGCAGGAGCAAGCAGGTCTCGGCCATGAGCGAAGACGTAATCATGGCCGTGCGCTGAAAACCGCTCACCGCAATGATGAGTCGTTCGCTCGAAGACTCGCTCACTCATGCGCTGTTGCTCCTTGGTCAGATCAATGGGCGTGCCCGGGCGCCCCGCCGCGGCATCGTAGTCGCGGCCTCCTGGTCCCCAGCAGCATGCGGACGACGTGCGACGCCGCGCCGCCGGAGCGCCCAGTCGCCGATCGCTAACGTCGGCCAGTCGTGGACACGCTGCCGGATCGGCCCTTCCTGATCGGCGTCGCCGGCGGGTCCTCGTCCGGGAAGACCACCGTCGCCGAGCGCCTGGCCGAGCTGGCCGGCGACCAGCACCTCGCGCTGATCAAGCTCGACTCGTACTACGTCGACCTCAGCGCGCTGCCCCTCGACGAGCGGATGGAGTTCAACTACGACCATCCCGACGCCTTCGACTGGCCGCTGCTCAACGACCACCTCGCGGCGCTGGCCGCCGGCGCGCCCGTGCCCGTCCCGGTCTACGACTACGCCCTGCACAACCGCAGCGGCCGGGTGCGCATCGTGCACCCCGCCAGCATCGTCGTGGTCGAGGGCATCCTCGTGCTGTGGGAGCCGACGCTGCGCGACCGCTTCGACCTCAAGGTGTACCTCGACACCGACGCCGACCTGCGGCTGATCCGCCGGCTGCAGCGAGACGTCACCGAGCGCGGCCGGACGCCGGAGAGCATCATCGAGCAGTACCTGCGGACCGTCCGCCCGGCGCATGAGCAGTTCATCGAGCCGAGCAAGCGCTACGCCGACGTGATCATCCCCGAAGGCGGTCTCAACCGCCCGGCGCTCGACGTGCTGCTGGCCAGGGTCAGGGAGCTCTCCGGGACGTGACCGCTACTGACGCTTCGACAGCTCGTGGGGCGGGGTGATCCCGGCGGCCCGGTCGCGGTTGTCGGCTCGCAGCGAGGCGATGATGGCGACGGCCAGCACGAGGGCGATGACCCCGAGCGAGACGTACGTCGGCAGGTGGACCTCGAACGGCTCACCGATGAGCAGCATCTTGACGCCGACGAAGGCGAGGATCACGCCGAGGCCGACGTTGAGGTAGCGGAACTTGCCCTGCATGCCGCCGAGCAGGAAGTACAGCGAGCGCAGGCCGAGGATGGCGAAGGCGTTGGAGGCGAACACGATGAACGGCTCGCGGCTGACGGCCAGGATGGCCGGCACGGAGTCGACGGCGAAGACGACGTCGGTCGCCTCGATCAGCACGAGGACGGTGAACAGCGGCGTCGCCACCCGCTTGGCGTTCTGCATCGTGAAGAGCTTCTGGCCGTCGAACTGGTCGGTCGTAGGGACCACGCGGCGAACCAGCCGCATGGCGATGTTGTTGTTGTAGTCGACCTGCTCGGTCTCGTCGTGACGGGCGATCTTCCACGCCGTGTAGAGCAGGAAGACGCCGAAGACGTAGAGCACCCATTCGAAGCGCTCGATCAGGGACACGCCGGCGAAGATGAAGATGGCCCGCAGCACGAGGGCGCCGAAGATGCCCCAGAAGAGCACGCGGAACTGGAACTCGCGCGGGATGGCGAAGAACGAGAAGATCACCGCCCAGACGAAGACGTTGTCGACCGACAGGCTCTTCTCGATGAGGAAGCCGGCGTAGTACTCGCCGCCGGCCTGGCCGCCCTGCCAGAGCAGGATGATGATGCCGAACGCGAGGCCGATCGAGATCCAGATCGCCGACTCGATCGTCGCTTCCTTGATCGAGATGACGTGGGCCGTGCGGTGCACCAGCAGCAGGTCGACGACGAGCATCGCCACGATCGCGGCGACCAACGCGACCCACGCCCACAAGGGGACGTCGAAGCTGGCGAAGTTCTCGTCGGTGGTGCTCTCGGCCGCCGGGAGGAGCAGTCCGGCGATCACGACGACCCCCCGCCGGGAGCCCGCGTCGGGCCGGCCTGGAGGCCGCGGACGGAGGGAGCTCGCTCGAGACTGCTCGCTCATCGGAGTTCCGGGACGACGCTACCCGCAGGACGTGGGGACCGAGCGGGCCCGCGCCGGCGGAGCGCCGATCCATCGGGAGACCCTGGTCACGGGGGGCCGAGAACGTCGTGGGACGCGAGTGGGACGCCGCCGCGGTGCAGTAGCCGACATCACGACGGGGGTCCGTCGGTGCGCGGCATCCGAGCGATGAGGCTCGGCTGGCGACGGTGAGGGAGTCCGCCCTTCATCGTCGAGATCGCCTCCGACCTCGTCATGATGACGGCCAACGTGGCGGTCGCCGGTCGAGGACGCGGGAAGCCCGCCCGCCCCGCAGCCTCGGCCGGCGATCCGCGTCGGCTCTCCCCACCCCGGAGCCGCCGGAGCCTGGTATAGCGTCGCCGCCGTGGAGGGGGCGCACGACCTCGGTGGGCTGGGCGGCTTCGGGCCGGTGGTCACTCCCGATGGTCACCTCGGTTCGCACGAGCGGTGGGAGCTGCGGGCGCAGGCCCTGGCGCTGTTCGGGTTCGCGGGCTCGGTGCGGCCGTGGATCGAGCGCATCGATCCGGCCACCTACCTGGCCGCGTCGTACTACGAGCGCTGGCTGCTGGCCGCCGAGCACGGCGCCGTCGAGACGGGCGTCGTCGAGCAGGAAGCACTCGATCGATGGCGCGCCGCTGTTCGCCGCCGACGAAGCGGCGACCGCGCCGGTGACCGTCGACGATCGGCTGCGCCAGGCCGTCGAGCACGCCATGACGCACCCCGACCGCCTGCCGCCCGCCGCCGCGCCACGGTTCGCCACGGGCGACCGGGTCGTCGTGCGGCGGCTGCGCGACCCCGCCCGCCACCATCGCTGCCCGCGGTACGTGCGGGGGGCAACAGGGACCGTCGAGCGCGTGTGCGGGGACGAGCCGATCCCGGGCGGTGCCGGACGTGACGACGTGGCGGCCACGTACACGGTGGCGTTCCGGTCGCACGACCTGTGGGGACCGGGTGACGAACCGGCCTTCTCCGTACGCGTGGATCTCTGCGAGGAGTACCTCGAGGCGGTCGATGGCTGAGGATCATGACGAACATGCCGGGCACGCCGACCACGAGCGACCGACATCCCGCCGGGCCCGGTCGGAGCTGGAGATCCGCGCGATGGCCCTCGAGGCGGCCCTCGTCGAGGCCGGGCGGGCCAGCACCGACGCCATCGACGCGTTCGTCGACCACATCGAACATCGGCTGGGTCCGCACCACGGTGCGAGGGTCGTCGCCCGGGCGTGGGTCGATCCGGGCTTCAAGGCGCGGCTGCTCGAGGACGCCACGGCGGCGATGGCCGAGCTCGGCATCGCCGGCACGGAGGGCGACGACGTGCGCGTCGTCGAGAACACGCCGAGCGTGCACAACATCGTCGTCTGCACGCTGTGCTCCTGCTACCCGTGGCCGCTGCTCGGTGTGCCGCCGATCTGGTACAAGAGCTTCGCCTACCGCTCACGCGCCGTCGCCGAGCCGCGGGCCGTGCTGCGCGAGTTCGGCTGTGAGATCGGACCCGAGGTCGAGGTCCGGGTGTGGGACGCCAGCGCAGCGATCCGCTACCTCGTGCTGCCGACTCGCCCGGCGGGAACCGACGACCTCGACGAGCAAGCATTGGCGGCGTTGGTGACCCGCGACTCGATGATCGGCACGGCGACGGTCGTCGCGCCTGCACCGTGACGAGGGCGCCTCAGCCGTGGTGGAACGCGCGGCCCGACCGGTCGGCGGGATCGGCGGGCAGGCCGAGGAAGCGAGCACGTAGCTCGTCCCAGCACGCCAGTCGATCCCATTCCGGCGTGGCCAGGAGCGCGTCGTCGTCATCGAGGAACGGGTTGGGCAGCAGGACGTTGAGCTGCTGGTCGTCGGCGCCGTTGAACATCCGGAAGGCCCACGACGTCGGGGCGCCGGCCATCCACGTGCGGTACAGCTCGGCGTGGCGGCACCGCCGGCGGCGAGCGAGCGCCGGGGGGACCGGATGGCCCGGCGATCCGGCGTGCGGCCCGATGCACAGGTGGAGGTGACCGTCGCCGCCATCGATCGTCACGTAGCCGTCGAGCAGGGACAACGTTGCCGGCCGGCGCAGCTGGAGCTCGTAGGCGGCGCCCTGGATCAGCGGTCCGAAGCGGATCTGCCGCCACCACCGCCCGGCGAACAGGACCTCGAGGACGCGCGTACAAGCGTCGGCTCGGACGTCTGGATGGGGAAGACCTCGACGTCACCGACGCCTTCCTCGTCATAGCGGTAGGCAGCGGCGCGGTTGCGGGCGGCGACCAGGTCCTCGGCGGTGATCGCCTGCTCGGCGACGACGAGGCGTTCGAGTGCGGTCACCCAGGAGGCGTAGTAGGCGCGGTGCGGATCCTCGTCGATCGCCGCGATCAGCTGCCGTCGAAACGACTCCCACGGGATGCCCGCTCGCTCCACGACGTCGAGGGCCAGCGCGAAGGCCCGCCCCTCCCACGGTTCGGCGAACACGGGCTCACCGTCGTCGAGCGGCCACGAGTAGGGTGAGGTCAGCGAGGAGGACGCCCCGATGCCCGGCAAGGTACCCCAGAAGCGCAGCAGCCAGAAGGTCGGCAAGTCACTCAAGGAGAAGCGGCAGGTCAAGAAGGCGAAGAAGGCGGACCGCCGCCCGGTGATCTGAGCGGTCGCCCGTCAGGCCGTCAGGCTGGCGGGCCATCGACCCGCTCCTCCCTCACTCGGTGATCTGGGCGCGCCACGTCTCGAACAGTGGGAAATGGGACGGTGCGGGCCCAGATGCCATCATGGCGCAGCGTCAGTGGAGAGGAGCGCCAATGACCGTGTACGTCGTGGGGACGGACGGATCCGACACCGCAGTGAAGGCTGCGGCGCGAGCCGGCGAGCTGGCCAAGGCGACGGGTGCCACGATCCACGTCGTCTGCGCCTTCAGTGGACGCAGCACGACCACGGTCGGTGTCGGGTCGGACGTCTACTCGATCTCGGGCTTCGACCAAGCCGAGCAGGTCGCCCAGCAGCAGGTCGCCGTCTACCGCACGGCCGGCGTCACGGCGACCGTGGCAGTGTCCGAGGCGAAGCCGGGCTCGGCCATCCTGGACGAAGCGGAGAAGGTCAAGGCCGACATGATCGTTGTCGGCAACCGGCGCATGCAGGGCGTCCAGCGGGTCCTCGGGGCGGTGGCCAACGACGTCGTGCACCACGCACCGTGCGACGTGCTGGTGGTCAAGACCGTCTAGTCGCCGGCGTTCGACGCGTCGACGTCCGCAACGGCGGAAAGCGGGTGGCCAGCCCCTTCGCCGCGACCTGGAACAGCGGCACGGCATCGGGCAGCCCGCGCAAGCGATGGGAGCCGAGATCCCTGAACCGCACTCCCTCGCCGGCCGACGCCTTGACCGCTTCCCTCGTGTTCGCCGACACCAGCACCTGCCCGCCATGCCCCACGGCGCAGATGCGCGATGTGGTGTTGACGTCCAGGCCGATGTAGTTGGTCTCCGTCGACGTCGGGTAACCGCTGTGGATCCCGATCCGGACGCGCACGGCGAGCTCATCCGGCCAGGCCCGGCTGGCCAGCTGGCGCTGCATCGTGATCGCCGCGTCGACGGCTGACCGTTGGAGCCTCGAAGACGGCGAAGAACTCGTCGGCGCGGGCTTCGATCTCGTACCCGCTCGTGCCGCGGACGGCCCGCCGGAGGATCTCGAGGAGGTCGTCGAGGAGCTGCCGATAGCGCTCGCCGAGGTACTGCACCAGGCCGGTGGAGCCCTCGATGTCGGTCATCAGCATGGTCACGAAGCCCGACGGCAGTACGACGGTGCCATCACGCCGCGGACCGCGGGCGCGCTCGGATTGCAACTGCCCGGCGATGAACCCGACCGGCACGATCTTGAACTTCTTCGCCGCGTTCAGGAGCCGGGCCCGGGCCCGCTCCCTGGCCGCCTCGTCCTCGAAGGTGACCTGGCTGAAGCGGGCCAGCGCGTTGCGGACGTGGGCTGGGTCGTGGATCGGCAGCCGCCGGACGCCGCGTGAGTCGACGTAGGCGAAGGCGCGGTCCGGCAGGCCGGCTCGCTCCCGCGGGTCGAGGCGCACCATCGATGATGACCCTAACAACGGGGTGTCAGCGCGACCGCTGGCTACTCGCCGTTGCCGCTGGCTATGCGCCGTTCGCCCGATCCACTTGACGGCCGCTCACCCGGCCTGTACATTACCGATTGGTTATGGAACTGCAAGGTTATCGAACGGGTGCCGGCGACCGACTCGACGTCGCCTTCGCCGCCCTCGCCGACCCCACGCGGCGGGCGATCATCGCCCGCTTGGCGCAGGGCGAGGCGTCCGTGAGGGAGCTCGCCGAGCCGTTCGCCATGAGCCAGCCGGCGATCTCCAAGCACCTCAAGGTGCTGGAGCGGGCCGGGCTGGTGTCGCGTCGCCGCGATGCCCAACGGCGGCCGTGCCGACTCCAGGCGCGAGCGCTGCGCGACGCCACCGAATGGCTGGACGGCTACCGGCGCTTCTGGGCCGAGAGCTACGAGCGCCTCGACGAGCTGCTCGTCGGGCTGCAGGACACGACCACCACCGACGAACCGACGGGAGACAGATGATGAGCCAGACGAGGACCTTGACCGTGACGCCACTCGACGAGCGCGAGATCGTGATCATCCGATCCTTCGACGCTCCTCGACAGCTCGTGTTCGACGCCCACACCACGCCGGAGCTGCTGCGCCGATGGCTGGGCCCGCGCACCTGGGAGCTGACGGAGTGCGAGATCGACCTGCGCGAGGGCGGCGCCTGGCGCTACGTCATGCGTGGCCCCGAGGGTGCCGGAATGGTGATGCGCGGGGTCTTCCAGGAGATCGTCGTGCCGGAGCGGATCGTGACCACCGAGTCGTTCGACGACAACTGGACCGGAGGCGAGACCCTCAACACCACGGCGTTCGACGAGGAAGACGGCGTCACGACGGTCACCGTGACGGTCCTCTACGCCTCGACCGAGGCCCGCGACGGTGCCCTCGCCTCCGGGATGGAGCACGGCATGGCGGAGGGCTTCAGCCGGCTCGACGACCTGCTCGCCGAACGGAAGACAGCATGAGCGAGCGAGTCTTCGAGCGAGCGAATCAGCATTACGGTCTTCACGCTCACTGGTGCCCCGTGCGGTTGATCAACTCGAGCGCGTCGCACGCATGGATGGTGCACCAGTGAGCGAGATCTCGGACCGCTATCGGCGCCGCGCCGATGCCTTCGAGGCCAAGGCGGCCAACGTGGCATCCGATCAATGGTCGAACCAGTCCCCCTGTGCCGAGTGGCAGGCCCGCGACGTCGTCGGTCACATCGTCGACATGCACGGCGTGATGCTGCGGCCGCTCGACCGCCCGCTCAGCCCAGCGCCCTCCATCCAGGAGGACCCGTTGGCCGCCTTCCGTTCGGCCCGGGCCGACATCGAGGCGCTGCTCGACGATCCGGCGTTGGCCGACATGGAGTGCGACACGCCAATGGGCAAGATGACGATCGCCGAGCACATCGACGGCGTCGTCAGCCTGGACATGGTGATCCACGGCTGGGACCTCGCCAAGGCCACCGGCCAGGACGACACGATGGATCCGGAGGAGGTCGCCCGCATGTGGCCGTCGATGCAGTCCATCCCCGACGAGATGCGCATCCCAGGCGCGTTCGGTCCCGGCGTCGTGGTGTTCGGACCAGAGGTCGAGGTTCCCGCCGAAGCCCCGTTGCAAGACCGCCTCCTGGGCGTGCTCGGACGCCAGCCTCGCTGACCGCTCGAGATCGGTGAGCGCGCGGCACCGACGTCCGTACGGACAGCTCACCGATCCTCAGCGGGTCGCCGAGCGCTGGCGGAGCTCTTCGTACACGGGCAGGTTGCCGAACGCCGTCGGGACGACGTAGGCCACGGCGCAGGCGATCAGCATCGGCAGGAGCAGCCCGGAGGCGCCGGTCATCTCGAGGATCAAGACGACACCGGTCAGCGGCGCCCGGACGGAGGCGACGAAGACGGCCGCCATGCCAGCCACCGTCAGCGTCGCCGGGTCCGGCACGGCGCCGGGCGCGACGTCGTGGGCGACGTCGCCGGCGATCCGGCCGAGCTCGGCGCCGATGACGAGCAGCGGGGCGAAGAGTCCCCCGGCGGCGCCCGTCCCGTACGAGGCCAGCGTGAGCGCGAACCGGGCCGCCAAGATCGCCGCCATGCTGGACAGCGCCGGGTCGCCGGTGAGCGCCTCCTGGGCGAGGGGGTAGCCGCTCCCGACGATCCTGGGGAAGCCCAGCGCGATGAGTCCCACCGCGGCGCCGACGAGCGCGGCGATGGCGACGGGCGGGATGCGGCGGATCCGCTCGACGCCGTCCAACGTCAGCACGAGGCCGCGGTTGAACGCCAGGCCGACACCTCCGGCGAGGAGTCCGAGCACGGCGCAGGCGATGAGTCCAGCCGACGGCGGCGGCTCCAGCCCCACCGTCGGCAGGTCGAGCTCCGAGCCGAGCCAGGCGCGCAACACGGCGATCGAGGTGGACGACGCGACGAGAGCGGCGGCGAGCAGGTGGGTGGAGAACCGGTGCAGCAGCTCCTCGACGACGAACACGGCGCCAGCCAGCGGCGCGTTGAACGCCGCCGCCAGCCCGGCTCCCGCTCCCGCGGCGAGCAGGATCTCGGGGTCCGGCAGGCGCCGTCCGATGCCGCCGGCGACGTAGCCGACGATCCCCCCCATCTGCACCGTCGGTCCTTCTCGGCCGAGCGCCAGCCCGCTGCCGATCGAGAGGGCACCGGAGACGAACTTGACCGGGATGACCCGTGGGCGCGGCGCCGCGCCTTCGTGCAGGAGCACGCTCTCGACGTCGGGGATCCCGCTGCCCGCCGCTTCGGTAGCGAAGCGGCGCACGAGCAGCACCGAGAGGGCGACCGCAGCGGCGATCGTTGCGACGACGACGACGGCGGCGCCGGGACCGGTGTCGTCGGCCCAGCCCAGGAGGTCGTTGCGCCAGTCCGAGCACAGGTCGAGCACCTCGCGAAACGCCGCACCCAGCACGCCGGCGACCGAACCGACGACGGCGGCCGACACCACCAGCCAGACCCAGCTCGCCCGAGGCCCGCCTGTCTCGCGTCGCGGGATCGACAAGGAGGCACTCGATAACCGCCCGCCGGCGCCGTGTCAAGCGCCGCGGAGCCCAGCAAGCAGCGGTGACGGCCAGCGGGCGCCGGGTCGCGCGCCGTCGAGCCACGCCGTGAGCCGCTCGGCCTCCTGCTCCAGGGCGTCCGTTCCCTGGCGACCGACGTCCTCCAGCAGGTGCACGACGACCCGCTCGCCGTCCGGCTGGTGCCACGCACCGACGATGCGCCCGTTCCACCAGGCCGTCGTGCCGCCGTTGCCGGCGGTGTCGAAGAGCAGGGAGCGGTACGGGCCGAGGTACCAGTCACGGTCGTACCAACCCATCGTCGCCGGGTCGAGGGCCGGCAGCAGTGCGGCCCACGGGCCCACCGGCTCCGCCGGCCCGAGGTCGTCGGGCAGCACGTAGCCCTCGCCGCCGTCCTCCAGGTCGACGGCGACGGCGCCGACGGCCCGCAGCGCCGCCCGGGTGTTCGTCAACGTGTCCCCGAGCCACCACTTGACGTCCTGCTCCGTGCCCGGCCCGAACGCCCGCAGCCACGCCGTGACCAGCTCCTCACGGGCACGGTCGGGGTCGACCTCCGGCACCGCCGCGCCCAGCCACGAGCTCATCGATGCCCAACGCGGCCGCGAGGTCATCCACCCACCGTCGATGCCCGCCCGCACGATCTCCCCCTGCGCCGACAGCACGGTCAGCACACGTGGCCCGACCGGGATGTTCCGCCCCCAGCTTCGGCCTTCGCCGTACGGGATCGTGCCGGCCAGCAGCGGCACGGTGCCGCGCAGCTCGAGCCAGCTCGCCGAGCGTCCGTCCGACAGGTGCTCGAGGACCTGGGCGGCGGCCTCCCCCAGCCACCTCGCTCCGTCGACGTGCAATCCGGCCGCCTCGACGTCGCGGATCAGCGTGCGCGCCTCGCCGCCGGCGACGGCCACACCCGGCCCGCGCACCGCGGCGGCGAGCGTGGCCCGCGGGAACACGAACAACGTGCGGCGCATCGCCAACTGTTTGACCAGCGTGCGATCGTCGAACAGCGCCTGGTCGACGTCCTCACGACGAAGGTCGTCGACGCGGGCCCATGCCGACAGGTGCACGCTGGCGTGGTTCGTCGCGTGCAGGCAGACGATCGACTCGGCGGCCTCCTCCACGTCAGCGGCGCGGTGGCCGGGCGCCAAGCGATGCCGGCGGGCCAGGCGGGCCCGTCGCTCGGCAGTGGTGATGGTCGCCACGACGCCATCTTCTCAGCGGCCGTCGACGTCCTCGTGCTCAACGCCACAGGCCCCAACCCGAGGCTCCGCTGGACGACGTGCACCGGGAAGGAGCACGTCGCCCAACTCGAGTTCTTCGTCAAGAGCCCGGTGCTGCTCGGGCCGGCGTCAGTTGTGGAGGGCTCAGCCCTGGGTGATGTTGACCATCCAGGCGACGCCGAACTCGTCCTGGCACATGCCGAACTCGTCGCCCCACATCTGCTTCTCCAGCGGCATCGTCACGTTGCCGCTGGCGGAGAGATGCTTCCAGTACCCGCGCAGCTCCTCGGCGTCGTCCCCGCTGAGGCTGACGGACATGTTGGTGCCAGGCGTGTACTCCATCCCTGGCGGGTTGTCGGCGCCCATCAGCGTGAATCCGTTGTCGGCCTCGAGCATGCCGTGCATGATCTTGTCGGCGTCCGGCGTGCCGGCGGCGCCGTACTCGCCGAAGGTGTTGAGGGCGAGCGTGCCCCCGAAGACGCCCTGGTAGAACTCCATTGCCTGGCGGGCGGTGCCGGGGAAGCTGATGTACGGGTTGAGTCGAGATGCCATGAACGCTCCTTCGATTGACGAGCGGTGAGTCCTCCGGAACGTACCCACGGATGGTGCGGTCGAACCAGGCTCCACCGTCAGTTCACCAACCGCTCGCGGCCATCCCAGTAGGGGGCGCGGAGCTTGAACTTCTGCACCTTGCCGGTCGCCGTGCGGGCCAGTGCGCCGTCGAACTCGATCGAGGTCGGGCACTTGTAATGGGCCAAACGGGCACGGCAGTGCTCGATCAGTTCGGCCTCGGTGGCGTCGGCGCCGGGTCGCAGGACGACGAGCGCCTTGACGGTCTCGCCCCACTTCTCGTCGGGCACGCCGATGACGGCGGCCTCGGCGACAGCTGGGTGCTGGCACAGGCAGTCCTCGACCTCGATCGACGAGACGTTCTCGCCGCCCGAGATGATGACGTCCTTCTTGCGGTCCGAGATCGTCAGGTAGCCCTGGCTGTCGAGCCGGCCGCCGTCCCCGGTGCGGAACCACCCGTCGGCGACGACCTCGTCGGTGGCCTCCTGCTGGTCCCAGTAGCCGCCGAAGACGACGTTGCCGCGGGCCAGGACCTCACCCGCCTCGTCGATGCGGACGCGGACGCCGATCGCCGGCGCGCCGGCCCGACCGAGGTGCCACGCCCGCTCGGCGGGCGTCAGCGCGTCCCACTCGGCCCGCCGGCGGTTGAGCGTCAGGAGCGGCGACGTCTCGGTGAGACCGTAGACCTGCATGAACTCCCAGCCGAGCTCGGTCTCGACCCGTTCGATGACGGCCGTCGGAGGCGGCGCGCCACCGACGACGATGCGCATGCTGTCGCTGCCCCGGGCGTCGGACCGGACCGCTCGGCGGCGGCCGTGAGGATCGTGCTCACGACGGCCGGCGCACCGCCCATGAACGTGACGCCCTCGCGGTCGATGCGCCGGAGGATCTCGGGGCCGTCGACCTTGCGCAGCATCACGTGCCGTGCCGCCCATCCCGGTGATGGCGTACACCATGCCCCAGCCGTTGCAGTGGAACATCGGCACGGCCCACAGGTACACGTCGCGGTCGTTGACGCCGGCGTGCCAGCCGAACGTGAGGGCGTTGACGTACAGGTTGCGGTGGGTCAGCTCGACGCCCTTCGGGCGGGCCGTCGTGCCGCTCGTGTAGTTGATCGACGCGACGGCGTCCTCGCTCGGGCTCGATCCACGGGTTCGGCTGGCGGTCGAACCGCAGCAGCGCGGCGTCCGACTCGCGGCCGAGCACGAACCGGTGCGGCGCGTCCACGTCGGCCAGTGCCTCGTCCAGCTCGGGATCGACGAGCAGCACGGACGCCCCCGACTGCTCGACGATGTAGCGGACCTCGTCGGCGTTGAGGCGGAAGTTGATCGGGACGACGACGCGCGCCGTAGCCGGACACGCCGAAGAGGGCGACGAGCAGGCGGGCGCTGTTCTGCGAGACGATGGCGACGCGCTCGCCGCGACCGATGCCGAGGGCGTCGAGACCGGCGGCCAGCGCCCTGGCGTGCTCGGCGACCTGCCGCCACGTCAGTCGTCCCCAGCTGTCGGCGGGCTGGTCGGGCTCGTCGACCGACGCCGATGCGGTCGCCGTAGACGTGCTCGGCGCGGTCGAGGAAGTCGAGGACGTTGAACGGGATCTTCATCGGTTGCTCCGAGTGGCGGGCGACCTCATGGTCGCGGTCGGTGCTCGTCGAGTCGTGCGGTCCGAGGCCGTGCTGGCCGGCGCAGGGCGTTCCGCCAGGTACGCGCCGGACGGCCCAGGTAGTAGGCGGGGGTCGCGGCGGGTCGGGTGCGTGGCGTGGTGGTCATGGGATGGTCTCCTTGTGGGTGGTGTGGTTGGTGGTGGGATGGCGTCAGTCGGCGAGGTTCGGCAGGCGTCCGGGCCGGAGCACGTAGAGGTCGCGGTCGACGGACCTCGGGCAGGCGGGCGAGCAGGGCGTCGAGGTCGTCGTGCACCGACAGGTGGCGGCCCGAGAGGCCGTCGGCGTCGCCGGCCGCGAGCCGGAGCAGCAGCTCGACGGCCCGGCCGGGGTCGGCGCCCCGGCCTTCGGCGAGCTCGTTGAGCGCCCAGCGCCGGATGTGGGCCTCGTGGGCGCTCGCCGGCGTGCTGGGCGGCGACGGTCTCGGAGATCCCGATCGGGAGCAGCCCGGGGTGGACGCTGAACACGCCGATGCCGTGGCGGCTCGTCTCGAGGGCGAGGTTCTCGGTGAGCTTGACGACGGCGGCCTTGGAGACCGAGTACGCCGACACCAGCGGCCAGCGATGCACGCCGGCCTGGCTGGTGATGTTGATGATCCGGCCGCGACCGGCGGCGACCATGTCGGGCAGGACGAGTTGCGTGGCACAGCACGAGGCCGCGCACGTTGACGTCCATCGTCGTCCACCAGTCGGTCGGGCGTCGATCTCCCAGAGCGGTCCGGCCGGCCCGACGATCCCGGCGTTGTTGACGAGCACATCGATCGGTCCGAGCCGGTGCCGGAGGTCGGCGACCGCGGCGGCCAGGCTCGGCGGCATCGGTGACGTCGGCGACCGCGGCGGCCGCCGACGCCGCCGGCCGCCTCGATCGAGCTCGACGGTGTGGGCCAGCTCGTCGGCGGAGCGGGCCACCAGGGCGACGGCGGCGCCGGCGTCGGCGAAGGCCCTGGCGACGAGCTGCCCGATGCCCCGCCCGGCGCCGGTGACGAGCGCCACCGAACCCCGGAGGCGGCCGTCGAGGTGCCGTCGGCGCAGTCGTGGCGATCGCGATCGATGGTGGTGGACACGGTGATCCCTTCGGCCAGGCCGTCGGAGCTGGCCGATCTCGAGCGCATCCTGAAGGAGCCGCGGCCGGGCCGGTCCTGAGCACCGATTGCTCATCTCGTCGACGGTCGATCGGCGACGATGAGCATCGATTGCTCAGGACGGCCGGCGTCCGCGGCGTGTTCGATCGACGCATGACACCCTCGCCAGATCGCGCTCGTCACCGAGACGCCTCGAGTCGCTCGACCTCGACGCGCTCGCCGTCGACTTCTACCGGCGGGTGTTCGCCGGTGATCCCGCGGTGGCGGCCATGTTCACGTCCGACCCGGCCGTCCAACGGGTGCGGTTCGCCGCCGAGCTGGCGTCGCTCGTCGGGTCGATCCAGGAGCTCGACACCTTCTGCTCGTCGGCCGCAGCGCTCGGCGCCCGCCACCGCGGCTACGGCGCCCGGGCGGCGCCACTACCGCCTGATGGGCGAGGCGCTGCTGGCGACGCTGGCCGCCGCGCTCGGCGACGCGCTGGACCGCCGACGTCGAGGAGGCGTGGACGCTCGCCTACAACCTCACGGCGGAGACGATGATGACGGGCGCGCTGCAAGGGCCTCGCGTCCGAGCTGACGCCCGCCGGCTCCAACGCCGCCGCCAGCTGACGCCGCCCGCTGACACCGAGCTTGGAGTAGACGCTCTGCAGGTGGTTGTTCACGGTGCGGACGGACAGGAACAGCCGCTCGGCGATCGCCTTGCTCGACTCGCCCTGCGCCGCCAGCGTGGCGATGTCGCGCTCGCGGGCGGTCAGCGGCACGACCATGACGAGTGCGGTGAGGCCCGGCGTCCGGGCTCCCTCGCACGTCTCGGCCAGCGCCGTCGCCCGCACGCTCGAGCGTCGGCGGCGGCCCGCCCGTCGCCATGGCGCTGGAACGCCTGCGCCGCCTCGGTCGCCGCCTCGGCGGCGAGCAGCCGGGCGCCGAGCTGCTCGAAGCGGTCGGTCGCGTCGACGAGCGCGTCGGGCCGGCCGGCGACGGCGGCCGCGGCATGGGCGGCGTAGGCCGGCGACGAGGTCGCCCTCGCAGACCGACGCCGAGCTCGGCGAGGCGGTCGGCGACCGACGCCGGGTCGCCGAGCCGGGCCACGTCGTGGAGGAGCCAGCGCCTCGGTGACGCGGTACCCGGTCGTCGCCGCGAGATCAGCCGCCGTCAGCAGCAGCGCGGCGGGCGCCCGGCGAGGTCACCGGCGGCCGCGAGCGCCCACGCCCGACCGAGCTCCTGCTCCGGGCGGGTGAACGGGAACGCCGGGCGCCGGTCCAGCTCGATCACCGTCGCCTCCGCCGCGGCCGACGTCGCCGAGGCGTAGGCGTGGGCCGTCGCGAGGAGCGGACAGCACCAGCCGGCTCGGTCCGACGATGTCGTCGGCGTCGCACCGGGCCAGCGCCTCGCCGAGCCAGCGCCGGGCCGTCGCGACCTGCCCGCGGAGCAGCGCGCACCGGCCGAGCTGGTGGCTGAGCCACATCAGCGCCGTCGGGCGGCGCCGTCGCCGGCGTCGCCTCGTAGGCGGCGGTGGCCAGCTCCGACGGCCTCGTCGAGGCGTCCGCACTCGGCGAGGGCGTAGATCTGGGTGAGGATGTGGGCGCCGGGCTCGCGGGATGGCGATCTGGTCCGGTAGCTCGGACTGCTCGGCGAAGGCGTGCCGGGCCGCCTCGGCCGCCGTCGCGGCACCGCCCGGTCGGCGACGAGCGCCGGCACCTCGGCGACGCGCCCGCAGGGCGCGGGCCCGCCGATCGGTCAGGGGGCCGACGCGGCTCGAGCACGGCGAGCGGCATCGAGCGGCCGCCCGGAGTAGGTCAGCAGCAGCGCCTCGTTGAGGACGAGCTCCTCGCTTGCCGGCCGGGTCGCTGACGCGGTCGCGCAGCGAGCCGGTTCACCTCCAGCGCCTCCTCGGCGCGGAACAGCCCCCACATCAGGTTGCGGGAGCGGATCTCGGCGATGTGGACGAGGAGCGGGTCACCCTCGGCCGCCGCTGCCTCGGCGGCGGTGAGCACCTCGTCGGCCTCGGCGAACGATGCCGCAGCTCGTGCAGCGCCTCGCCGACGAGCAGGCCGATCTCGGACGTCATGCCGTCGCGGAGCGCGGCCCGCGCCGAGCCGCTCGACGCGTGACGAAGTCGTGGCCGTAGCGGGCCAGGCGGGCCGGCGCGGACCAGCAGCTGCGGGTCGGCCGACCCGGACGCCTCGAGACGGGCGATCGCCGACCGGATGGTGTCCTCGCGCCGGCGGGCGCCGAGCGCGTCGATGTGGTCGGCGTGCTCGAGCAGCAGGCGCCGACGGGTCAGCGCCGGCATGCGGGCGCGGAGGATCTCGCCGTACAGCGGGTGGGCCAACGTCACGATCTGCCGGCGACCCTCGACCCGCACGGCCAACAGGCCGGCACGATCGAGCACCTCGAGCGCGACCGCCGCCGACGACCCTCTCCAGCGCCGACAGGCCCGTCGGCTCCCACACCGCCAGCCGGTCGAGGGCGTCGGCCGCTGCCGGCTCCAATGCACCGAGCCGGGTGGCGACCAGCTCGCCGCAGTCGCGGCGTGGTGACGAGCGGGCCGATCGAGTCGCCACACGCCGTGCTGGTCGACGAGGCAGCCCACCGTCGACGGCGCCGAGCACGAGCTCGCGCACGAACAGGACGTTGCCGCGGCTGGCCGTCCAGATCTCGGTGACCGTGGTCGCCTCGACCGGGCCGCGGAGCACGAGGTGCAGGAGCGTGTCGACGGCGGCCCGATCGAGGTCGTCGAGATCGATGCGGCGGACGCGGGCGCGGTGCCACAACGCGTCCAGACCCGGCCGGCAGCGGCGCGTCGGCGCGGACCGTGGCGACCAGGAACACGAGGTCGGCGTCGACGAGCTGGCCGACGAACGTCGCCGACGTCGTGTCCAGGAGCTGCAGGTCGTCGACGAACAGCACGAGCGGACCGTTCATCGCCTGAGCCACGCAGCACCGGCCG
The DNA here is from genome assembly GCA_963719775.1 of uncultured Acidimicrobiia bacterium. Lineage (GTDB taxonomy): Bacteria > Actinomycetota > Acidimicrobiia > Acidimicrobiales > Ilumatobacteraceae > JALZMG01. The sequence continues at coordinate 318,690 of CAVRCY010000006.1, read as the reverse complement.
GACCTCCGACATCACCGTGACGAGATCGCATCGTTCGTCGCCGATGCCCGTGGGCAGCAGGTGGGCGAGGGCCCCCAGCGGGATCGAGCGAGAGCCCTCGATGGCGGTGGCCCGGGCGACGTTGCGACCCTGCCCGTCGGCCAGCGCCAGGCACTGGTCGGCCAGCCGGGTCTTGCCCACCCCGGCGGCGCCGTAGATGACGAACCCATGCGCCCGCGGATCGGCCAGCGTGGCGGCGAAGAGCTCGATCTCCTCGTGACGCCCAACGAGGGGCCATTGCAGCGGCACGGTGGCGCTCGTGAAGGAAACCGTACTGGCCGCCCCACGGTGGTGTAGCTCCTGCACGTGACGCCGCCGAGACCCGTCGCGTCAGGTCCAGTCTTTGGCGACGCACCGTCTCAACCGGCCATCGGCGTGGCGGTGAATTCGACGACAGATGTTTGGGGGAGGAGCGGTGGGCCGCCTTCGGACGCTTCGTGTGTCGCCTCAGTCGTTCGCCGGGTGTTGGTTGTGAGCGTGTGAAGCGGTAGCGGAGGCCGCTGACGTGCACTCTCGCGGGCCCGCGTTGACGCCGTGATGCGGCGCGGCTTGAATCGAGACGAGCGGGTGGCCTACCGGCGATCCGGGCGACACACGAGCCTGGCGTCTAGAAGCAGAACCCATCGGGAGGCCAGATCATGTCCGACCGCCGTCACCAACAGCAGACGCCCCGCCGCTTGCGCCACCGACTCGAAAGTTGGCCGCGAGCGCTGTTGGTCGCTGTCGGCGGCCCGATCGCCCGTCGGTTGTTCCCTGTGCGCGTCGAGGGCGACGAGCACCTGCCAGCCACGGGCCCGGCGATCATCGCCGCCAACCACCTGTCGTTCTTCGACCACGTCGCGTTGGCGCTGTCGGCTGGCCGCCGGTTGAGCTTCGTCGGCAAGGTCGACTACCTCGACAGCTGGAAGACGAGATTCGTCCTGCCCGCGCTCGGGATGATTCCGGTCGATCGAGACAACCCCCGGCAGGCCCTCGGTGCGTTGGAACAAGCCGCCGAGGTCCTGCGAGCCGATGAGTTGTTCGCCATCTATCCCGAGGGCACTCGCTCACGGGATGGTTGTCTTCACGCCGGCCACACCGGCGTCGGGCACCTCAGCATGGCCACCGGGGTCTCCGTCGTGCCGGCCGGGATCGTCGGCACCAACCGCATCCAGCCACCAGGCGCACGCCTTCCACGCCCATTCAGACCGGCCGTCGTGCGATTCGGCGTCCCAATCGATCCAGCGCGCCACCAGGGGACCCATCGCGAGTGCAGGCGGAGCATCACCAGCGAGGTGATGCGGGCCATCGGCGAACTCACCGGCCAGACTCCTGACGCCGATGTCGCTGGTGACGACCGCCGGCCACCGCGAATGCACCGCCAGGACGAAGATCTCGCGGGCAGGATCCTCCCCGCACCACCGGTCGGCGAGACGATCGCCATCGACGAGCGAGTCGTCGTCTCCCCGGCTGCGGGTGTGTTCACGCCGTTGACCACCGAAGGCTCGCACGTCGACGTCGGACAACCGATCGGCCACGTGTGCACACGCGCCGCGTTGATCCCGGTGTGCACCCCGTTCACCGGTCAGCTGGTGGTCATGACCGCCATCGCTGGCGAGCGAGTGGACCGCTGCCAGCGCGTCGCATGGCTACGCCCACACACGTGACTCAGCTCAGACCCTCACCGTGCCGCGGATCATCCCACCGGCTCGCCGCCGATCTCGCGTGATCGACGCTCAGCTGACCTGATCCGGGTAGAGCTGCCGTACGAGCGAGAGGAAGATGTCGAGGGTGGGCGTCGTCTCGTTGGTTGCCTCGTTGCCGACGATGACGAGAGGTGGCGTCGACCTGCGGATAGCGGAACACCGCGGTGCTGTAGCCGAGGATCGCGCCGTTGTGACCGATGAGATCGTTGAGCGTGAGGACGCCCAGGCCGTACGCCAGGTTGACCTGCTGTCCTGTGAACCGTTGACTGTCGAGCCGCTCGGCCTGCGTGGCCGGGTCCAGTAGCGAGCCGTCCGCGAGTTCCGCAGCCCAGCGGTGAGGTCGGTCATGTTCGAGGTCATGTTGCCGGCCGTCCATGCCCACTGCGGGTTGATGTCCCCGACCGGTGTCGGCGGCGGCCTGATCATCGAGCAGGCCACCGGGCTGACAGCCGCTGAGGCAGTCAACACGATGGTGGTCGACCCTCTCGGGCTGGACGCGACACTGTTCCCCGCTCCAGACCAACCCGGTGTTCCTGAACCGGCCACCAGCGGCTACCTCCCACCACCGGACGGCGGATCGCGTGGCCCGCTCGGCCCGGCTGGGCCGGCTCGCCGATCTCGCCGATCTCGCCGCGCCCGGTGTCGCCGATGCGATCTCCCACCCGATCGCCGCTCTCGACCGCGCCGACACCCGCCGGGCTGTCGTCACCGACTCCACCGGCGCGGCTGGATCGGCCCTGAGGCATCGTTCGGTCGCGCTGTTCAGCGCGGGCGATCTCGCTCGCTCGGTGTCCGGGCCGCGTTGGTCGCCGCCGTCCCGATGGCCTGATTGCGGGCTCTTCGGCGGTTCGACCAGTGCCGTAGGGTCGGCGGCGTACGGGAGGGTTGGATGAGAGTCGCCGGGTTGGTGTTCGTGGGAACGCGGACAGGCGCGCGTGCTGAAATGGCCGGCTTCATGCGGGACATATTGGGCCTCGCGCCCGCCGATGTGCCCGGGGTCGATGCCGACGTATTCGAGCTCCCGGACGGCTCGTCGTTCGCGGTGACGCCGTCGGAGGAGCCGAGTGGGGAGCGCACGGTCGGATTCCTGATCGAGGATCTCGACTCGGCCGCTGCTGAGCTGCGCGCTGCTGGCGTCGACGTCGACGCCGAGGTTGTCGCCAATGAACGGTTCCGCTATGTCCACTTTCGAGCACCGGACGGCCAGCTGTACGAGTTGGTCGAACTCCGAAGCGGCTGATCGGTTCACGCATGCAGAGGAACGCACGGTCTGCACTCGACCGGTACCGCCGCCGGCGAGCCCACCTCGCAGCATCGACATCCCGATCGGTGCGGCCTCAGGCACGCATCCGCCCGTGATTCGGAGCTGTCGTTCGGTCGCGCGGTGCGTGGGCGCACCTGCCTGCCGAGTCGGGGCGTTCGCGATTTGCGTCACCGAAACCGCGGTCGATGGCGGAAACGGTGACACAGATCGAGCAACGGACGGGGCACACGGCGGGATGAGAGATCGGCGCGGCGTAGCGACGCTCATCGCTCACATCGAGACGGATCGCGCCCAGATCGACCGATCCGCACGCCTGAACCGTTCGGGCGCGGCTGGATCGGCCCTGAGGCATCGTTCGGTCGCGCTGTTCAGTTGTGGCCATGTCGCGCCGCGTCGCTCGGGGCTGACCGCACGAGACGCTGGACCACCGTTGATCAGACGGTGCTGACCACTGCCACCGCGAGGAGGATGACGCCGGCGATGGCGGTAACGACGTACAAGCTCTCGGTGGCCCGTTCGCGGCGGCTGCGGCGCCCGACGCGAACGCTGCGCCACACCCGCGCCGAGAACTGCTGCGAGCGCTGCAGAGCGGCGAACTCGACCCCCGCGACCGCCACAGCAGCTGCGACCCAGCCCCACGAGCCCCAGAAGAGAGCCGCGCTCGCGACAGGGGCGGCGAGGAGCAGGAGTACGACGAGCAAGCTGCAGCCGAGCCTAGGCACTGCCTTGCTGGCCAAACGTTCCGTCTCCGCCGATCCCGTGGCCCCGGGTCTCAGCGGGTAGCGGTCGAAGCCGACGACACGCCGATCGGTATCGGTCGTGAGCTTCCGCGGGCCGTCGTTCGGGCGCGTGGTTCGGCGCACGTCGGCAGGCTGAGGTGCATGCCGGGCGTCGGTGACTACTTCCAACGCTTGAGGAACTCCACGATCGCGGTGTTGACCACCTCAGGATTCGTGGCGCTCAGGAAGTGCTGACCTTCTTCGATGACTCGGAGCTCGGCGTTTGCAGAATTGACGAACCGCCCGATCTCATCCTCAGCGTTACAGCGCGCTGCGATTCGGACGACGGGCTCGCCGTTGAGCTTGGCCTCACTGGGCGGCGGGACAGGTGCACTGCGGCGATAGACGCGCAGCGACAGCGTGTAGAAGACGACGAGGATGCCTGCGGCCCATGCGAGGGCGGCCCAGATGTCGGGGCCGGTGGTGCCCTCGGTCAGCAATGAGCGCATGGTTTCGATGATCGGTGTCATCGGCTGGTTCTCGGCGAAGCCTCTCAGCAATGGCGTCATGGAGTCGGTCGGGACGAACGAGGGGCTGATGAAGATCAGCAGCAGCAGGATGTAGCTGAAGGCGCCGGCGCCTTCGACGGTCTTTGCCAGCAGGCCGAAGAACATGGCCAGCCAGGTGGTGGCCAGGGTGAAGAGGACCAGAAGGGCGCAGAACCAGAGCCAGGCGGCTGTGTCCGTCGTCGGGCGGAACCCGACGAGGAGCGCCACCATGACCACGAGGAGGCAGGAGAAGAGGTTGGACAGCGTCGATGACAGGGCCTGCCCGCTGAGGACCGACGAGGGGGTCACCGGCATGGTCCGGAAGCGGCTGATGATGCCTTTCTGGAGGTCCGTGCTGAGACGCAAGGCGGCATACGCGATGCCGCTCACCACCGTCATGACGACGACCCCGGGGGTGATGAAGTCGACGTAGTGGGTTGAGCCGGTCTGCTCCCCGAGTGCGCCGCCGAACACGTAGACGAACAGCAGCAACATGGCGATTGGTGTCATGACGACCGTGATGATCGTGTCGAGGCTGCGCGTCGTGTGACGGAGGCTTCGTTTCGTCATCGTCCAGGTGTCAGTGAGCGCTCGCATGTCGGTCCTCCTTGTCTTCGTCGAGGATCTTGAAGAACACGTCGTCCAGCGTGGGCAGCTGCCTGGAGAAACCGGTCGGCTCGATCCCGGTGTCTTTGAGCCGAATGAACATGTCGGCCATCTCGGCCACCGAGCCGGGCGTGGCGACGACCAGCTTGGAGTCCACCCGGCTGACCTCGTGCTGTCCGCCGAGCGCTTTCTGCGCCGCAGCCAGTTGGCCTTGGTCGCTGAATTCCAGTTCGACGAGCCCGGTCGGCACCGTGGCCTTCAGCTCGTCGGGTGTGCCGCTGGCCACGATCCTGCCGCCGTGGAGGATGGCGATCTCGTCGGCGAGACGGTCGGCCTCCTCCAGGTACTGGGTGGTCAGGAAGACCGTTGTCCCGTTCTCGACCAATTGCCGGATGGTCAGCCACATGTCGGTCCGACTCTTGGGGTCGAGCCCGGTCGTCGGCTCGTCGAAGAAGATGATGGGTGATTCGCCCACCAGGCTCATGGCGATGTCGAGCCGGCGCCGCATCCCGCCCGAGAAGGTCAGCAGGCGGCGGTCGGCGGCCTCGTTGAGATCGAACTTGTCGAGCAGGTCCGCGGCGATCTGCCAGGGATCGGCGACATGGCGCAACTCGCCGATCAGGACCAGGTTCTCCCGGGCCGTGAGCACGTCGTCCACGGCGGCGAACTGTCCGCTCAGGCTGATGTGCTCGCGGACCTTGGAGGGTTGCTCCGCCACGTCGAACCCGGCGACTCTCGCCGTGCCGCCGTCGGCGTTGATCAACGTGGTCAGGATGTTGATCGTGGTCGTCTTGCCCGAGCCGTTCGCTCCGAGCAGGGCGAACACCGTGCCCCGCCCGACGGTGAACGAGACATCGTGGAGCACCGGCACTCCCTTGTAACCCTTACCGAGGTTCCTCACCTCGACGGCGTGAGTGCTTCCGTTCATGGTCCTCAGTGCTTGTCGGGGAGTTCGCCGGCAACGCGCAGCGCCTCGCGGTGGGCTTTCCAGTCCTGTTCCACGTCCGGCAGTCGCGCCACGAGGAAGTCGGCGAACGCAGCCCACTCCAGCAGCACCGCCCGCCGTTCAAGAGGTTCGTCGGCCAACAGCGCCAGGCCTTCGCGCGCGAGATCGCCCTGCTCGCGATACTCGGTCACGTCGAAGCCCATGGATCGGGGGCCAGCGAGGTCGATGCGAACGCGGTCCATCCGTTCGCCCGCAGCGCGGTGCGACTGATCAAGTCGAGGTTGTCCAAGACGCTGACCGCGCCGGCGATCGCACTTCGGCTGGCCAGCAAGGCCTCGGCCAACTCCGTGATGCTCTGCTCCCGCGGGTCGCAGATCGCCAGGTAGCCGAGCAGTCGGCCAACCATCGGCGCCATGCCGTACTGGCGGGCGTACAGACGACCGGCGTGGTCGGCGAACGTGATCTCGGCATCAGTCGGCACCCCACCAAGATTACGCTTATGACTGAGAAAACACAAATCTGTGTTATCTGAGAACTTCCGCCCGCTAGGAGCCATCGCCGGCCATGGGTACTGCGTTCGACGACGCAGTACCCATCAGCCACCGCATGCGATCTCCATCAGCAGCGACCGAGCCCGGCGCGGTACGCGCCGCAGCCGAGTTCGGGCTATGCCTCGACGTATGTGGCGAGATTCGCGAGTGAGGATGCAAGCCCAACTGCGTGATCGTCTGCAGAGATGCCGTCGGGCACGTCCGCTGCCGTGATGTCCACTCGGGCCCCTCCTTCGGTTGCGACGACCTCCCAGGTCATGATCATTGTGCCGGCGAAGGCAGGGTCGTCGGAGACGAAGTCCACCTCTTGGACGACGTGGACGCCGGGTATGACGTCGACGAAGCGAGCGTCGACGATGTCGGTCTCCGCCGACGCCTTACCGGGGCCGCCTGAGTCGTCGGCGTAGGTGAGCACGAGTCGGTACGAGCCGCCAGGCCGGAGATCGAATCGCTCAAACCTGCCAGTCATTCCGCAGGGAGGGAGCCAGATCGCAAGCGCTTCGGGATCGATCAGCGCCGCGTAGACCGCATCCGGCGGAGCTGCGATCACGCGCGACGCCTTGTCCGTACGGCGCACGACGCGATGGTATGGCCTACGAGGCGGCCGCCTTCACCAGCGCGACGACCTTCTTCTCGACCGCCGGGGTCCACTCCGTGAGCGCGTACGACGTCGGCCACATCGGACCGTCGTCGAGGTTCGCGGCCTCCTCGAACCCGAGCGTCGCATAGCGGGACTTGAACTTCCCGGCGTCCTTGAAGAAGACGACGACCTTGCCGTCCTCGTTCGCGTAGGCGGGCATGCCATACCAGGTCTTGGGCGACAGCTCAGCAGCCGTGGAGGTCACGGTAGCGTGCACCCGCTCGGCGAGGGCGCGGTCGTCCGGAGTCATGGCGGCGATGCTGTCGAGCGTGGCCTGGAGCGCATCGGCCCTCTTGGCCCCCTTCTTCCCCTCGGCGCGCAGCTCGGCGGCGCGCTGCTTCATCGCGGCGCGCTCCTCTGCGCTGAAACCGTCGGACTCGGTCTTGGTCTTCGCAGGCATGATCGGCTCTTCCTCTCCGGGATCAGGACGGACGGCGTGTGCTGCCAGACGCTACGGCAGCCCCCAGGGCATCACTTCTCGATTCCTGCTCAGTTCGAGCCCGATCCTGACCGAGCCATGCTTGGCGCGGCGTGCCCGACGAGCTTCCGAGGAGGGTCAGCGCTCCCACCTTGTCGGCCCCGGTGCTGCCGCCCGCGACCGTGCCATACCGCGACGGTGCTGGGCAACACCAGGCCGTGACCGGCGCAGGTCAAGAGCGTGGGCGTCGCGAGAGGTACGGGGCACGACCTCAGCGCGGACAGCCGGCTGCGGGATCTCGCGAATCAATTCGTCGGTCGATACCATGCGCTGAGGCGGCTTTGGGCGGAGAGGGAATTCTTGTGAACTATCGGCGTGGCACCGTGGCAGCGTCCGTCTTGGCGGCCGTCCTCGTGGTGGTTGCGGGGGCGTGCGGGGGCAGCGACGACGAGGCTCGATCACGTGAACGCGAACTCGATCTGCGGGAACGCGAGCTGGCGGTGCGTGAGGCGGAGCTCGCCGCCAGCGCGTCGACACTGCAGACCGCAGAGGCGGCGGTGACGGAAGCATCGACGACGACAGTGTCAACGACCACGACAACGACGACGGTGGCACCAACCCCGGTGCCGGCGACCGTTGCTGCGCCGCCGCCACCGTACGACCCGAACGCAGTGGCACCCGGGGTCATCGAAGACGGTCGTCACTTCGGGTTCGTCGTCAACTTTCCAACGCCTGGAACCTTCAGCTTCGACCGAGCCGACGTCGTGGACGGCTACTGGACGAACGAGAATCCTCGACTGCGTGAGCTGCCGATGGCGGGGGCACGCCTCGACTACGGCATGGCCGTCGAGGTCATCGTCGAGAACCAGCGGGTGTCAGCTGTGTATCCGACGCAGCCAGGTCCGGCGCCGGTCGCGGCTGACGACACCAGAGTGGCCGCCGGCGTCATCGAGGACGGCGTCCACTACGGCTATCTGGTGGACGCCGCGGGTCGTTCCTTCACCTTTGATCGAGCCGACGTCATCCCGGGCGAAGGCTGGCGCAATGAGAATCCTGCTGTGCGTGAGTTGCCCTGGCCGGATGATCCGACTGGGGTGCGCGTCTACGACGCCTTCACCGGAGCGCCGGTGGCTGGTCTCTACCGCGGGATGGCGCTGGAGGTCATCGTGGTCGACCAGCACGTGGTGGGCGTGTACCGCGTGAATGGATGACCGGGCTGCGCATGGCAGCGCCAAGAGCGACACAGGCGTCTTCGCTTGAGTTGCCGCCCGGCGTTGCTGCTGGTCGCCCTCATCGTTGTTGCCTGTAGTGACCAGGAGCCCGCGGGTACGGTGGCGACGACGCTGGTCGGCGCCACCCCGTCGATGCTTGCGGCGGACACAGCCCAACAGGCGGCGCCCGGCCCTGCGCCGGGGACAGTCACGACTGGGCCCTCGGTAGCCAGCGCAACCACAACCTCGACGGGTCCGCCCTCGACACTGCGGCCGCCAACCGTCCGTGCAAGCACCGCGCCCGTCACCGCGCCGGCGAGCACCCTGACCGCCGCCTCAGGCGCGCCGACCGAGCCGCCGCCAAGCCCGTACGTCGTCCCAGTCGCCGACGTCGCCGCGGCCGGCTGGGGAACGACGCACGCCAACTATCCCGCTACGGACATCTTTGTTGACTGTGGCGCCGACATCGTCTCGCCGGTGAATGGAGAGCTGCTCGAGGTGCGGCGCGTGAACGCCTACGACCCGACGGTCGACAACCCGGCCACGCGGGGCGGTCGTTCGATCTCGATCCTCGGTGAGGACGGTGTGCGCTACTACCTCGCGCACTTCGACACGATCGTCGAGACCGTGGAACCGGGCATGCGCATCTTCGCCGGCCAACTACTCGGCACGATGGGCGACACTGGACGAGCGTCGGCGTGCCATGCGCACTTCGGCATATCGCCACCGTGTCCTGGCAAGGAATGGGCAGTCCGCCGCGGTGTCATCTGGCCGTACCGTTACCTCGACGCTTGGCGTCAGGGCCAGCCGACCAGTCCAGCCGATGAGGTAGCTGCCTGGCTCACCGCCAACCCCACCGCGTGCGACGAAGCGATGGCTGAACCGAACGCCGCCGACTCCTGAGTTTCGATGCTCGACGCGTTGAACGCTGGTGCGCTCGACGGGTCGGGTGCCAGAGCCGGCGATCGGTCGCGGGATGTCCCGGCGAAGGCATGATGTGATCGCGAAATCACATGGTGTCCCTTTGACGCTCGAGCAAACGGGCTGAGGGCTGCCGACGCATGGGTCGGTGCGAGCCGGGTGTGGGAATCGAACCCACGACCACATGATTACAAGTCAAGTGCTCTACCGACTGAGCTAACCCGGCCTCCCTGGTCACGCTACTCGCCGCCCTCGCGGTGGCACCGAGGTAGGAAGCAGTCGGGGGGTTGGGCGTGGAGGTTGAGAGTCGACGGCGAGGCGCTCAGCCGTTCAACTCCTGCTCGATGCGGTCGAGATCCTCGTCGAGGTCGTCGACGGCATTGGAGACGATGGCGAAACCGATGACGCCGAGCAGGACGGCGACCGAGCCGAGGATCCAGCCGGTGCGGGCCATGCCGACGGGGTGGCCGGTGCGCTTGTTGCGGCGGGCGGCGATGATGCCGAGGACGACACCGACAATCCCGGTGGCGAGGGCGATGGGGGCGAACAGTGGGATCAGCCCGAAGACGCTGCCGACGATGCCGGTCACGAGCGCTGTCACGGCGAAGCCCTTGGGGGGGCGTCAGGTTGGTCGGCTGATCGAGCTGCGGGGTCGGCCAGGCCGGACGCTCCGCCAAGGGGTCGGGCGCGGACCGACACACACGATCCCTGACCGCTTCGTCGTCTCGGTCACCGACGAGCCGCCATCCGACGTGCGACTCGACATCACGTGGGACCCCTCACTCGGTCGCCACACGCTGCACCAGCTGAAGCTCACCGAGCAGGCCGGCCGCGACTACGTGCGGATGTCACGCATCAACCAACTCGCCCTGGCCGACCTCATCGAACGCACCCTCACCGACGATGTCATCGGCCCGGGCGGATGGCCGACGATCATTGCCCGGCATCCCGATGCAGACCCCGTCGCCGTTGACGCCCTCGTCTACCGCCTCGCCTCTGCCCTCGGCGGCCAACGACCTGCCGCGACCATTGCCATCGCCAGAGGCCTGGCCCTCTCCACCGGACCGAAACGAGCCGGTCATGCCCGACAGGCCGGACTGATCCCGCCCGCCGAACCCGGCAACGCATCCGGCTGAAGTTCGGTCGCCTCTGCCCAGAGCACGGGGTTTCCCCTATGTGACTCACGTGGGCTGACCGCAGACTGAGTGTCGGGTCCGATGCGAGCTGCCGATGCAGCCCTGCACCGAGGAGAAAGCCGCAGCCCGGACCGTGCCCACGACCTCACAGCAACAGACCGCGTCAGCAGACGACGCCTCGGCGGAGACCCCACCATGAACAACCACCCCACCGACGTCGGCACGAGGCGGTTCGCCTCGTTCAAGTCCCCCAAGATGCTCGCCCTCGGCGTGCCGCTCGTGTTCCTCGGACAGTGCGCACCTAACGGGTGCACTCCAGTCGTAGGGCCGCCTCCGGCATCGATCACCGTCACCGACGTCATCGATGGCGACACGGTGGATCTCTCCAGCGGAGAGCGTGTGCGAATGATCGGCATCGACGCTCCTGAGGCCGGCCAGTGCGGTTCCGGCGAGGCGGCCGCCAGGTTGGAGGCGCTGGTGCTCCACCACGCCGTCTCCCTCACGTCCGGCGCCCGCGACGACCGTGACGGCTACGACCGGCTGCTGCGCTACGTCGAAACGTCGACGGTCGATGCCGGTCTCGACCTGATCCAGCAAGGCCTGGCCGTCGCCCGCTATGACAGCCGTGACGGCTACGGGCAGCATGCCCGTGAGGCCAGCTACGTTGCCGCCGACACTGCGTCGCCCGTGGGCTATGGCTGCGGCACCCCTCCGCCGCCCGGCAACAACTGTGCGCCGTCGTACCCGACACTGTGCTTGCCCCCCGGCGTGGACGTCGACTGCGGGGAGATCCCGCACCGCAACTTCCCGGTGCTCCCGCCCGACCCATTCCGGCTCGACGGCAACGACAACGACGGCATCGGCTGCGAGTCCTGAGCCCACCACGGTGTCGCCGCTGGCGTCGACGCACTCGATGCGCTCGAGCTGCCAGCCCGATGGCACCAGTTCGGTCACGACGTACCTGCCGGGCGCCAGTCCCGAGAACGACCTCGACTCGTCGCGCCGCCGTGCGAATCGTTCCTCGGCTTCGCAGCCGACTCCATCGCCGTCGGCGTCGAAGCCGTGACGATCCGGTGGGCGCACGGTGAACCCCCGAGCGCTGACGTCACGGCAATCGAGGTCGGGCGGTGGCGGCGGGATGCAGGTTGTCGGGTATGACGGGTCGCAGCTTCCCGTCGTGGTGGGCGCGGTGCCGGGTGGCAGTTCGTACGTGAAGTCGAACTCCCGGGTGCTCGGTGCCGGCGTGCGCTTGACGATGGTGATCGTCGCCGGGGCCGCCTGGCGGACCTGCCATCGCCACCGACACGTGATCCGTCAGGACCGGTGACGGGCGACCTCGTACGTCGCCAGCGCGGCGGCCGCGGCGACGTTCAGCGAGCCGATGCGGCCGTGCATCGGGATGCGCACGAGGAGGTCGCAGCGCTCTCGCACCAGCCGGGACAGACCGGACCCTTCGGCACCGAGCACGAGGCAGAGACCGTCGGTGGCGAGGTCGCCGAGCTCGAACAGTGAGCGCTCGGCGGCGTCGTCGAGCCCGACCGTCCAGATCTTGGCGTCGCGCAATCGGGACAGCGTGGCCGGCAGGCCGGAGACGAGCGCGATCGGCACGTGCTCGATCGCTCCCGCCGACGCCTTGGCCACGGTCGGTGTCACGTGCACGGCGCGGTGTCGTGGGACGAGGATGCCGTCGACGCCGGCGCCGTCGCAGCTGCGGATGATGGCGCCGAGGTTGCCAGGGTCGGTCACCCCGTCGACGGCGACGAGGAACGGTGGCCGGCCGCGACGGGGCTGGATGAGCTCCTCGACGTCGGCCTCCGGCAATGCTGCGGCCAAGCGCGATGACACCTTGCGGCGCTTCGCTGCGGGCGCGGGCATCGAGCTTCGTCCGGGCGACGTGGGCCACGGGAACGCGGTTGGCGGCGGCCAGCGCCACGATGTCCGTGACGCCGTCGTCGACCGACCCGTCATGGTGGACCAGCTCGGTCGAGAGCCAGATCTCGTAGACCTTGCGGCGACCGGCGATCAGTAGCTCACGCACCGCCTGACGGCCCTCGACCTGCTCGCCCCCGAGTCCCTTGGCACCGCGCGCTGGGTGCGACTCGCCGCTGTCGCGGCGCACCGGACCGGTGCGCCCTGCAGCACGTGACGAGGGCGGCCGCGAGGACCGCCGCGGGCGCTTGGCGCCGCCACCCCCGCTCGTCGGCCGCCTCGGCCGGGCTCAGCTGGACGACTCGCGTCAGCACGGCGACGGCGAAGCAGGCAATCCCCTCGCCGCGGCCGAGCGCCCCGAGCTGTTCGGCGCGCCGCCCCTTGACGGTGACCGGCGCCCCCGCTGCATCGGAGAGCCGGGCCTGCATCGCGTCGCGCATCGGCGCCAGTCTCGGCTCCTCGCAGACGACGGAGCAATCGACGTTGCCGACGGCCCAGCCCTCGGCCCTCACGTCCGCCGCCACACGGCGCAGCAGCTCGATCGAGTCGGCGCCGGCCACGCTCGGATCGGTGTCGGGGAACCGCTGCCCGATGTCGCCCAACCCCGCGGCGCCGAGCAGCGCCTCGACGAGGGCGTGGGCGACGGCGTCGCCGTCACTATGGCCGACGAGCCCAGGAAGCCCGTCGAACCGGCAGCCACCGAGCACCAGCGGCCGGTCCGGATCGTCGCCGAAGCGATGGACGTCGAACCCTTGCCCCACCCGCACCTCGAAGCCGCTCACGAGGATCCGCCGGCCAGCCACCGGGCGGCCCACTCCAGATCCTCGGGCTCGGTGATCTTGCGATTCCAGGCTTCACCGGGGACGGTGACCACGACACCGCCCCCCCGTTCGACGAGCGCGGCGTCGTCCGTGCCGTCGCCGCCGTCGGCATGAGCCCGCCGGAGCACGTCGGCGCGGAAGGCCTGCGGCGTCTGGACGGCAACGAGTCGATCCCGTGCCGGGGTATCGACCACGACGCCGGACGCGTCGACGACCTTGATCGTGTCCGTCACGGGGACGACTGGGACGGCCGCGTCGGCGCCGGCGCGCACCGCCGCCACGACGATGCCGAACAGAGCGGGCGAGGCGAGCGGCCGGGCGGCATCGTGCACGCAGACGATGGTGGCCTCGGCCGGGACCATCGCCAACCCGGCGCGCACCGAGGCGCTGCGCGTCGCTCCCCCGGCGACGGCGTGCTCCCGGGCGGCGTCGGCTGGCGGCACCACCACGACGATCCCGGCGCTGACCTGCCGGGCGACGCCGACGGCGACGTCGAGGACCCGCTGATCGCCGAGCCGTTCGAACTGCTTGGGCGCCCCGAACCGAGTCCCGCCGCCGGCGCCGACGACGATGGTCCAGACCGCCCCGGCGTCGACGTCGGGTCGCTCGTGGCGGCCCGATCGGCCGGCGTCTGCGACGTCGGTCACATGGTCAGGGTAGTACCCTGCCGCGACGATGAGTCCCGACCACTCGGTGTATCGCGACGTTCTGGCTCGTACCGATTTCTTCGCCGACGCCGATGACGACACGCTCGACGCGCTGGCCTTGGCCGGCTCCGTGCGCCAGCTCGTCCGCGGCGACAGCCTGTTCGCCGAGGGTGATCCGCCGGACGCGTTGTACGTGGTCACGAAGGGACGGGTGGCGATCGCCATCGCCAACCCGATCGACCGCCGGGAGAGCGTGGTCGCGCTGATGGAGCCCGGTGACCTGTTCGGCGAGCTCGGCATGCTCGACGACCGGCCGCGCTCGGCGATGGCCCGTGCGCTCGAACCGTCGGGCGTTCTGGCCGTGCCGTACGGCCCGGTCTTGGCGATGTTCGACGCCCATCCCCAGCTGCTGTGGAACGTCACCCGGCTGCTGGCCCAGCGGCTGCGGGCGATGGACGAGGCGCTGGCCGACTCCGTGTTCCTCGACGTCACCGGGCGGACGGCCAAGCGGCTGCTGGAGCTGGCCGACGGCAGCGACCACTTCACGCTGCCAGTGACCCAGGAGGAGCTGGCCGGCATGGTCGGCGCCTCACGGGAGCGGGTCAACAAGGCGATCGCCAGCTTCATCCGCCTCGGTTGGCTCGACCAGCGCGACCGGCACTACACGATCACCCAGCGCGAGCGCCTCGAGCTGCGGGCGCGCTGAGCGCCGACGGGCATCGCGCCGACCCAGAGCGGGTAGGCCCGAGGCATGACCGATCCGACCCTGCCGCCACCGATCGTGCCCGACCCGGACCTGCCCGATCCGGTCTATCCCAATCCCGACCTGCCAGACCCGGTGCTCCCGGACCCGGTCGTGCCGGGGCCGATCCCCGACCCGACGCCGATCGACAGCTAGCTCGTCAGCCACTCCCGCGCCCGGGCGAACGCGTCGGCGGCGTCGTCGGCACGGTGCGCCGGGCGATTGGCGTCGTGGGCGAAGCCGTGTTCGGCGTCGGGGTAGCGCACGACGGTGACGCCCGTCGCCTCCAGCGCGGCGATGTCGTCCAGCGGCGTGTACGGGTCGCGCTCGCCGACGATCGCCAGCACGCGGTCCGGGTGACCGGCGACGATGTGGTCGAGGGGCTCCCGGTGGCCGGGACCGCCCCAGTCCGCCGGCACGCGGATCATCCCGTAGAAGGCCACGAGGCGGGCGAACCGATCGGACCGCGACGCCTTGAGCGTGTACATGCCGCCCATGCAGAACCCGATCAGCCCGACCCGCTCCTGGCCGGTCGCCGCGGCACCTTCGATGAGGTCGCGCAGGTGGTCGTCGTCGGACAGCTCGCCAACCACCGCCCACCGAGGCTCGGGTTCCAGCGGCAGGTCGCGGCCAGGGAACGGGTCGACGGCGCACGCCGCCATCTGCCAGTCGGCCGCCAGCCGCTCGACCAAGTCGTCGAACAGCGGGCGGACGCCGAAGATGTCGGGGGCGATGACGAGTCCCATCGACACGTCGTCGGGGATGCTCAGCGACGCGGCGGTGCCGGACGGCAGGGTGATGCGCATCCGGTGGAACGTAGTCAAGCGTCGCGGCGGTGGGCGCTCCACAGGCCGAAGGCCGTGATCGCCACCACCCAGGCGATGAAGTAGAGGCCGCCGGGAACCCGCCCGAGCGTCTCTTCGCCGCTCGAGTCGACGACGGCCATGTTGATGCCGGCGCCGTACGGCAACCACTTCGTCGCGTCCTCGGCGCCCACAGCGGTGAGCAAGCCGGCGATCAGCCCCTCGGCGATCAGCGGCCACAGCAACAGCAGGCAGACGGTGGCCGCCGTGTTGCGCAGCAGGAGTCCCAACCCGTAGCCGAGCAGGGTCAGCCCGACCGCCAGCAGCACGACACCGATCAGCGCCGCCGCGGTGCCCTCCGTGTCCGTGGACGCCGAGTCGCCGGCAATGACGCGCCCGACGGCCCACGACAGCGCCACCACCACAGCGGTCAGCAGGAAGGTCAGGGCGACGTGCACCGTCGGCTTGGCCAGCAGCGGACGCCACCGATCGGGCATCGCGGCGAACGTCGGGCGGATCGTGTTGTGGCTGAACTCGTTGGTGATGCCGATGCTGGCGATCACCCCGAGCAGCATCCCCGACACGACCGTCGTGCCGGTGACGACGCCGGCCAGCGTCTCACCGGACGGCTCGTCGGCGAACGCCGCCGTCAGCACCGTGACGACGAACGGGAAGGCGACGGCGACGATGGCCAGGATCCACGTGACGGTGATCGTGCTGAGCTTGATCCACTCGCTGCGGATGGCTGCGATCATGAGCCGACCGCCGGCTGCGCCAGGGCCTGTCCGGAGCGGTACTCCTGCTCCCCCGCCGTGGCCCGCAGGAATGCGTCTTCGAGCGACTCGCTCTGCGGGGAGAGCTCGAAGAGCACGACGCCGACGTCGGCAGCCAGCTGGCCGATCCACTCGATCGGTGGGCCGTGGACGTCCATCCCGTCGGGGGCGATCGGGTGGACCGTGCCGCCGGCCCGGCGGATGTGCTCGGCCAGCTTCGCCGGCTCCGGCGTCCGCACTCGCACCCACCGCGCCGAGTAGCGCTCGACGAAGTGCTGCACGGGGCCCTGCTCGATCAAGCGGCCGCGGCCGATGACGACGAGATCGTCGGCCATCAGCGCGATCTCCGACAGCAGGTGGCTGCTGACGAGCACGGTGCGCCCGCCTCGGGCGAGGTGCACGAGCACGTCACGGATCCACCGGATGCCTTCCGGATCGAGGCCGTTGGCCGGCTCATCGAGGATCACCGTGTGCGGGTCGCCGAGCAGCACGCCGGCCAGCCCGAGGCGCTGGCGCATGCCCAGCGAGTAGCCCTTGACCTTGCGCCGGGCGACCTCCGCCAGCCCGACGAGGGCCAGCACTTCGTCGATGCGCGACGGCGAGATGTCGTTGGTGGCGGCCAACCAACGGAGGTGATTGCGGCCGGAACGACCCGGGTGCACGTACCCCGCGTCGAGGAGCGCGCCGATCTCGTACAGCGGCTGGCGCAGCATGCGGTAGCGGCGACCGTCGAACGTCGTCGTGCCCCGGTCGGGCCGATCGAGCTCGAGCATGCAGCGCATCGTCGTGCTCTTGCCGGAACCGTTCGGACCGAGGAACCCGGTGACCCGCCCGGGATGCACGTCGAAGCTGAGATCGTCGACCGCCACGACGCGCCCGAAGCGCTTCGTCAGGTTGCGGATCTCGATCATCGGGCGAACGTGTCGAGCATCAACCCGACGTCCGGCCCGAGCGGGTAGAGGATCGGGCAGGTGCAGCCGTTGGCGACGTACTCGGCGACCTTGGCCACGACCTCGTCCGGCTCGCCCGAGGCGGTGCAGCGCTGCACCACCTCGTCGGGCACGAGCTTGCTGGCCGTCAGCACCTGCTCGTGCGTCGCCGGCCACGTCAGCACCTGGCCGATCTCGTCGAGCAGCTCCTGCGGCACGCCGGAGGCCTTCATGATGTGCGGTTGCTGACCGAGGTACTGCGTGACCATCAGCCGAGCGCCGTCGAGGGCGGCCTGCCGATCGCGGTCGATGCTGCACACGACGAGCTGCGGTCGGTCGATGTCGTCCAGCGTGCGACCGGCGCGCTGTGCGCCGCGCTCCAGCGCGCCGAGCGCTTCACGGTTGTAGGCCGGCTCGACGAGGTAGTTGAGCACGACCCCGTCGGCGATCTCCCCGGCCAGCTCCATCATCTGCATCCCGGTGGCGCCGATGTAGATCGGCACGTCCTTGGCCCGCCGCTCCTGGTACACGTAGTCGAGCTCGACGCCGTCGAGTCGGACGTGGTGGCCCTTCAGGGACACGGTCTCGTTGGCCAGCAGGCCGCGCACGGCGGTGACGACCTCGCGCATGACGCGCAGGGGGCGCGCCCGGTCGATGCCGACCTTCGTGGCCAGCGGGTCCCACCACGCGCCGAGCCCGCACAGGATGCGGCCGGGGGCGAGATCGTCGAGCGTCGAGAACGTGCTCGCCAGGCGGGCCGCGTTGCGGGTCCAGATGTCGATGACCCCGGAGCCGATGCGGATCCGATCGGTTGCCGCGGCGAACGCCGCCATCGGCACGACGGCGTCGCGCACGAGGCGGCTGTCGGCCTGCCACACGGCGGAGAAGCCGAGCGCCTCGGCGCGCCGGACGAGCTCGATCCCCTGGCGCATGTCGTGGGCGTCCTGGAGGTACAGCGCGACGGGAGAGTCCGTGGTGGCGGCCATGCGCTCATCCTGGCAGCCGGCGGTTTGTCGCCGCGACGACGCCGGGTACGCCGCCACCCATGATCCGTGAACGCAGGCTGCTGGTCGGTGTCGTCGCCCTCGTCGCACTGGGCGCGGCGGCGTGCTCGGACGAGGACGGGGAGGAGATCGGTGAGACGGTCGACTCGGCCGTCGACGACGTCCAGGACGCCGCCGAGTCGATCGTGTCCGAGGTCGGGAACGCCGCCGGCGAGGCCATCGACGACGCCGCCGAGCTGGCCGCCCGCAACTTGGCCGCCGAGCAGGGCGAGGAGCAGTTCGCCGAGTCCGGTTACCCGTTGGACGACGACGGCCTGGCGTGCGAGGCGACCGTTGCCGACGGCGCCGACGCGCTGGACGTCACGTGCTCGGGTCTGACGGAGGACGGCAGCGACGCCGCGCTGATCGGCCGCACGAGCGAGATCCCGGGCGCCTCGCTCACCGAGCTGGAAGGCGACTTCACCGGGACGATCGACGGCGGCGAGATCTTCACGACGGACCAGCTCGGGGGCTGACGCGGCCCGGAGCGGATTCTGACGACATCACAGGCGGGCGAACAGGCGGGCGGCTTGCTCGGCGGCGTGGGCGCGGACCTCGTCGACGTCGACCGTGGTCGGGCGTCCGTCGGCGACGAGGCTCCGGCCATCGTCGGTCGATCACGTCGAGCGCCCGCGTGCCGGGCGTGAAGGCGACGTGCCACGGCGAGTCGACGTGGTCGTAGGACCACGTCACCCGGTCGTCGGCGCACTCGGGGATCAAGAGGTAGCCGTTGGTCAACCACGACCACGCCGTCTCCGGGCTGGCCGTGACGTCGTCGGCCCGGTGGGCGACGTAGGCCAGGCGGAACTCCTCGAGCATGTCGGCGCCGATGCCGTCCGTGCCCAGCACGACGGCGTTCGCCCGCGTCGCTGGTCGGCCGTAGCCGACGGCGTTGTTCATGTTGCTGCGCGGGTTGTGGGCGATGGTGCCCGGCAGCGGGCGATCGAGGCGGACGCAGTGGACGATCAACCAGTCGTCGGCGGCGAGAGCGGCGAGGCGGGCGCCGGCGTCGGCGTCCGACGGGCCTTCGGCGACGTGGATGTGCACGCCGACCCCGAGATCGGCGGCCAGGCCGGCGGCCGCCGCCAGCGTGTCGTCGGTGCACGTGAACGCGGCGTGCACGCCGACCATGCCTCGCCCACCGGCGCGCAGGAAGCGCTCGTTCTCGGCCAGCCCGCGACGGGCGCCGTCGGCGCCGTGGCGGTCGGTCACGCCGTAGGCGGTCACGACGCGGACCCCGACCTCGGCGCAGGCGTCGGCGATCACGTCGAGGCTGCCCTCGATGGCGCCGGGGCTCTCGTGGTGGTCGACGATGCCGGTCGTGCCGGCGAGGAGGGCTTCGAGGGCGCCGAGGCGGGCCGACGCCCGCAGCATGTCGAGGTCGAGCGCGGCGTCCAGGCGCCACCAGATCTGCTCGAGGATCTGGGCGAAGTCGAGCGGCGTGACGGGCGGGGCCGGCATGCCGCGGGCGAGCGTCGAGTAGAGGTGGTGGTGCCCGCAGACGAGGCCGGGCGTGACGGCGCTCACTTCGCTCGGGACGCCTGCGCCGCCTCGTACATGGCGATGTAGCGCTCGGGCGGCACGGCGG
The DNA here is from genome assembly GCA_963719775.1 of uncultured Acidimicrobiia bacterium. Taxonomy (GTDB): domain Bacteria; phylum Actinomycetota; class Acidimicrobiia; order Acidimicrobiales; family Ilumatobacteraceae; genus JALZMG01. The sequence goes on along the minus strand of CAVRCY010000006.1, from coordinate 298,731 downwards.
CGATGACGTCGCCGACGGACTGCAGGTCGATGCCCGCGAGGTTGCGGAAGCGCAGGCAGCTCTTGCCCATGTCGAACCTGATGCCTGCCTCGTCGTAGGCCGCCCGCAGCCGGGCGAGCAGGTCAGGTGAGGCGTAGGCGGCGCTGAGGTACAGCGAGTAGTAGCGGGACTGCGCGGCGAGCGCCAGCACGCCGAGCGGCTGCCCGTTGTACGTGTCGGGGTAGCGGGCCAGGGGGATCTCGTAGCTGATCATCCCCCAGTTCATCGTCTCCTCGTATCCCTTGGGGAGGCGCTGCAGGATCACGCCGCGCACTGCGCGAACGACCTCGGCCCGTTCGGGCGGGAGCTTCGCCAGGTACTGCTCGACCGTCGCCGCCTTCGTGCCGACCATGCGGCCAACGTACTCGTGACCTTCGACACGGTCGTTGTCGTTGCTAGTTAGCGATGTATCGTTACTGTATTCGATACGAAGGGAGGCCTCATGCGAGGCACCAGAATGCGACACATGCATCAACATCGCCACGGAGAACGGGGACCCGGCCGCCACCGGGCCCGGCGTGGCGCCATCAGGATCAGCGTCCTGCGGCTGCTGGCCGAACGGCCCATGCACGGGTACGAGCTGATCACCGAGCTCGAGCAACGGACGGGTGGGCGTTGGCGCCCGAGCCCCGGGTCCGTCTACCCGACGCTGGCCCACCTCGAGGACGAGGGTCTGGTCTCGTCGATCGACGACGACGGGCGCAAGCGGTTCGAGTTGACCGACGCCGGGCGCACCTGGCTCGACGAGCACGAGGGTGAGGACGAGCTGCCATGGGAGCACGGCGGCACGGGCCGGCGCGGCGACCTCCGCCGGCTGGCCGCCGAGATCTTCGGGCAGTTGCGGCAGCTCGGCCGCTTCGGCTCACCGGCCCAATTGGACCGCGCCCGGGACATCCTCGCCCGCACCCGCGCCGAGCTCTACGAGCTGCTGGCCACACCCCCGCCCGACGGCGAGCCCGACGAGGCCTGACCGCCTCCTCCCACCCGAGGCTTTCAGGTCACCCGAGGCGTTCGTGCGCCCCCTCCGGTCCGCAGACCCTCGGGTGCGCGAACGCCTCGGGTGGTCAGCGCTCGATGCGGCCGGACAGGAAGTCGATCGAGCGGGCGACGGTGGCGGCGACGAAGCGCTCCAGTTTTGGGGCACCGAGGAACCGGGCCGTCGCCTGCAGCGCGCGGGGTGATCCCGTGCGCACCGCCTCCTCGCTGGCCGCCCGCGTCGTCTTGACGGCATGGACGTGGACGATGAACGCCGTCGTCGTGTCGTCGAGCGCTTGGCGCTGCAACGCCTCGCCGGCGGCGACGAGGTCGGCGGTCCCCAGATCGACAGGCTCCGGTTGGCCGACCGTCGTGTGCCACTCGTGGCGCCCGGTCCAGTGGGCCAGGAAGACGCACCACAGCGCCAGACGCACGGTGTCCGGGTGGCGCAGGTGACTGGCGTGCCAACGCGCCGCGTTGGCGTAGGTCAGTCCGTGCGTGATGTCGAGCCACCCGAAGTCGTCGTGGTAGTCGAACTCGCCGGACGGGTCGTAGCGCAGCATGCGCTCGGCCACCGCGTCGACGACGACATCCAGTAGTCCATCGACGCCGGCGCCGTCGCGCAATGCGCCGACCGCCGCCTGCAGCGGCGCGGCGCGATCGCCACCTCGGAGGATCGCCTCGCCCAACCGGCCGTCGTCGCGCCACGTCGGATCGGCAGCGATGGAGGCGAGGGCATCGAGGTCGACGCCGGCGAGGGCTTTGATGAAGGGCCGCATGTACGGCAGCGTGTCTTCGCGCGTGCCGTAGACGATCGTCGGCACGAGGTGTGGCAGCACCGTGTCCGCCCGCTCCCAGCCCAACCGATCGAGTAGCTGGAACGCCTTCTGGGTGTAGATCGCGCCGTGCCCGTATGACAGCAGGTGGTCGCTGACGACGGCGGTGAACCACGGCCGCATCTCCTCGGCGGTCCAACCGGCATGGATGGCGCCGCGCACCAGCGCCTGGGCGGGAGCGAGCTGCTCCGCCTCCACGAGGTCGCGGAACGTCGAGCCCGGATCGGCGCCGAGATCGGTCGCCGGGTCCGGGAGCGCGTTCACCGGGCGGTCGCGCTCGACCTCGGCGATGCCGACGATGCCCTGCACGATCGGCAGCGCCCGCTGATCGCCGTCGTAGAGGTCGACCATCGCCAGGCAGTCGGTGGCGGACGCCACCGAGTGGCCCCAGCCGAACTCGGCCCTCGGCGCGCCGTGGGCGACGGCCTCCCAGACGAGTTCGCCCGGGTTGGTGTCGGCGCGCAACAGCCGGACCACGTCGCGCGAGACCTGCCCGACGTAGTCGTGCTCGATGCCGCGGCGGAGGCTGGCCAGCAGCCGGGGGCGCACCTCGGCGGCGGGCGGTTCGTTGATCGTGACGGCCACCGACCCGTCGTCGCCGATGGTGACCGGGTGGGTGCGCACGTCTTCCTCGCCGAGCACACACGTGCCGTCGTCGACGCGGAACTTCCAGTTGTGCCACGCGCACGTCAGCAGGTCACCGTCGAGCGTCCCCTGCGTCAGGCCGTACCCCTCGTGCGGGCAGGCGTGGTCCAGGGCATGGACGCCGCCAGCGGTGCGCACCACGCAGATGCGCCGACCGTCCACCCGGGCCATGCGCATCGAGCCGACCGGCAGATCGTCGATGGCCAGGCCCAGATCGACGGCGACGCGGTCGAGGTTGGAGATCATGGGGATCGGACGCTAGGACTTCAATCGTGGTTGAAGTCAAGCGGTTCTCGATCGGCACCGTCGCAGCGCGGGCCGGCGTCGCCACATCGGCCTTGCGCTTCTACGAGGAGCAGGGTCTGATCACCTCCGAGCGGACGTCGTCGGGCCATCGCCAGTATCACGCCGACGTGTTGCGGCGGGTGGCGTTCATCCAGGCCGCCCAGCGCGTCGGGCTCAGCCTCGGCGAGATCCGAGAGGCACTCGCCACGCTGCCCGACAACCGCACTCCGAACCGCAAGGACTGGGCCCGGCTGTCGCAGTCTTGGCGGTCCCGGCTGGACGAGCAGATCCAGTGGCTGGAGCGGCTGCGCGACGACCTCGACGGCTGCATCGGCTGCGGATGCCTCTCGCTGTCGGTGTGCTCGCTCTACAACCCCGGCGACCGCGTCGCCGTCCGCGGCCCCGGCCCGCGCATCCTGATGGGCGACTGAATCCAGTGTTGAAGCGCGTCCGAGTGCTGGACGTCGATTTTCCAGACGTCTGACACTCGGATGCGGTCCAACACTCGGATCCGGATGGCCGTCAGCCGGCGCGCATCGGGAGGGTCGCCCGCCACTGGCCGTCGAGGTCGTGGAGGGCGGCGGCGACGGCGGGCGCCGTCGGCACGAGGCCGATCTCCCCGACGCCCTTGATGCCATAGGGCGAGCGGGGCTGCGGCACCTCGACGAGCTGGACCTCGATCTCGGGGACGTCCTTGGCCCGCAGGATGCCGAGCTGGCGCAGCGTCGAGAACTGCGGGAACCCGGTCTCGGGATCGGTCGGGAAGTCCTCGGTCAGCGCGTAGCCGAGCCCCATGTGCACGCTGCCCTCGATCTGCCCCTCGCAGAGCACGGGGTTGACGGCGCGGCCGACGTCGTGCACCGCCACGACCCGCTCGATCTTGCCCGAGTCGCGGTCGGCGATGACCAGCTGGGCGGCGTAGCCGAAGGCGGCGTGGATCGTCGGTTGCGGGTGGGCGGGATCGCCGAGCTTGGCCGTCCAGTCGACGACGTGCTCGGCGTGGTAGTCGACTTCCGGCCGGCAGCCGTCGGCCAGCGCCGCGGCGCACGCCTGCTGCACGGCGCCGGCGGCCATCAACGTGCCGCGTGAGCCGGTCGTCTGCCCGAAGCCGAGCTGGCGCGTCGTGTCGACGATGACGTCGATCGCGCGACGGGTCGATGCCGAGCTCCTGGGCGGCGACCTGCAGGGCCACGGTGTGCACGCCCTGTCCCATCTCGGTCCACCCATGCCTGACCTCGAGGCCTCGGTCCCCCGTCGCTCGCCGGGTGGAAGCGGACGACACGCGCCACTCACTTCTCGCAGCCCGTTGCCGAGGCCGGCGTTCTTCAGGCCGAGGCCCAGCCCGACAGCCTTGCCGGCGGCGATCGCCGCGTCGTATGCCGGCTTGATCTCGTCGAGGCAGACCTCGGCGCCCGCCGCTCCGTCGTCCATCAGCTGGCCCGGCCCCCACAGCGCGCCGGGCCGGATGACGTTGCGCTTGCGGATCTCCCAGCCGGAGATCCCGACCGCCTCGGCCAGCCGATCGAGCACACCGTCCATGGCGAACTGCGCCTGGTTGGCGCCGAACCCCCGGAACGCACCGCAGATCAGGTTGTTCGTCCGGGCGGCCACCGACTCCACGTCGACGGCGGGCACGTGGTACGGGCCGGTGGCGTGGCCGGCGGCCCGCTCCAGCACCTTCATCCCGACGGAGGCGTAGGCCCCGGAGTCGCCGACGGCCCGCACGCGGACGGCAGTCAACCGTCCGTCGGCGTCGCAGCCGGCCCAGTACTCGAGGCGCACGGGATGCCGCTTGGGGTGGATGCGGAAGCTCTCCTCCCGCGACAGCGTGCACTTCACCGGGCGGTCGAGCAGCCAGGCGGCCAGCGCGGCGTGCGTCTGGTTGGCCATGTCCTCCTTGCCGCCGAAGGCACCACCGTTGGAGACGAGCTCGACCACCACCCGGTCTTGATCGACGCCGAGCACGCGGCAGATGTCGTCCCGGTCGTCCCACACGCCCTGCCCGCCGGAGTACACGTGGAGGCGGCGGTCGTCGCCGGAGCCGGACGGGACGGCGAGGCTGGACTCGGGCTCCAGGAACGCGTGCTCGATGCGCTGGGTCTGGAACACCTCGTGGAGCGTGTGCGCGCTCTCGGCCAGCGCGGCGTCGACGTCACCGCGGGCGTACGCGCTGCGTGACAGGACGTTGTCCTCCGTGCCCCACACGGCCAGCTCGGCACCGGGCTCGATGGCCGCCAGCGGATCGGTCACCGGCGCCAGCACGTCGTAGTCGACGGCGACCAGCTCGGCCGCCGCCCTCGCCTGCTGGCGGGTCTCGGCCACCACGATCGCCAGCACGTCGCCGGCGTACGACGTGCGCCCGCCGACCGGGATCATGATCGGCCAGTCCTTGTAGATGATCCCGACGCGCAGCTCGCCCGGGATGTCGGCGGCGGTGAACACGGCGACGACCCCGTCGGCGGCTGCCGCGGCGGCGGTGTCGATGGCGGTGACATCGGCGCGGGCATGGTCGGCGAGCCGCAGGGCGGCGTGCAGCATGCCGGGGACGCGCAGGTCGTCGACGTAGCCACGATCGCCGAGCGTCAGCTCGGCGGCCTCGTACTTGGCGCCGGCCGCCCCGACGCCGGCGCCGAGGGTGGGCTGGAACGTCTTGCCCTTGGCCACCGACTCGATGGCGTCGAGGATCTTCACGTACCCCGTGCAGCGGCACAGGTGGGCGCCGAGGTGCGGGGCCATCGCCACCCGGTCGAGGTCGGCGCCCTTCTTGTCGATCTGCGCCTTGGCCCGCACGACGATGCCCGGGATGCAGAACCCGCACTGCAGGCCGCCGCAGGCGGCGAAAGCGTCGGCGAAGCGCTGGCGTTCCGCAGGGTCGATGCCCTCGAGCGTGACGACCGACGACCCGGCGATCTTGGTCAGCGGCAGGTTGCAGCTGACGACGGCCTTGCCGTCGACGAGCACGGTGCAACAGCCGCACTGCCCCGACGGCGAGCACCCGTCCTTCGGCGACGTGACGTCGAGCTCCTCACGCAGCGCCGCCAGCAGGTGCGGGTGATCGCCGCGCACGGACACCGGCGTGCCGTTCAACGAGAACTCGGTGCGCTCCATCACGCTTTACATTCTGTCAAACGGACGTCACGCCCGCGCACGGATGAGCGGTGAGCGCGCCCGGCACGCCCATCTCTCACCGCGAAGACCCGGAGCGACCGTGAGGTGCACGGTGCGCACGCCGCCGGCTCACCGCTCACCGCGCCGTGAGGGCGCGCACCAGGCGGTGGACGACCTCGCCCATCTCGCCGCGGGCGGCCACCGGATCGTCCGACCGGGCGACGTACAGCGCCGCCTCGTCGAGGGCGCCGACCAGCGCGTGGGCCAGCGGGTCGACGGGCTGCTCGGGGATCGCGCCTGCGGCCATGGCATCGGCCAGCACGGTGGCCACCAGGCCGAGCCCGTAGCGCAGGCCGATCTCGCGCCATCGCTCCCAGCCCAGCACGGCCGGGCCGTCGATCAACACGATGCGTTGCACCACCGGATCGGTCGACGCGTCGAGCCACGCGTCGGCGCCGGCGATCAGCGGGGCCAACGCGTCGTCGCCGTCGACCTCCACCCTGCCGAGCCGGAGCAGGAGCTCCACCTCGACCTCCTCGAACACGGCGGCGAACAGCTCGACCTTGTCGGCGAACTGGTGGTACAGCGCACCGCGCGTCACGCCGGCGGCAGCGGCGATGCGCTCCGTCCCCACCTCGGCGTAGCCGTGCTCGGCGAACAACGGGCGGGCCGCCTTGAGCAGCGCCCGCCGCGTCGTCGCCGAGCGGTCGGCCTGCGTGCGTCGCGTGCGGCGGTCACCTCTTGACTTCCATACACAGTGTACGTATCTTACAGACAGGCTGTATGAAAGTGAAGGAGCTCGTCATGCCGACCATCACGCTGCCACACGGGACCGTGCACTACCGGACCGCCGGACCCGCCGACGCGGCCGGCCCGCCGGCGCTGTTCGTCCACGGGTTCCTCGTCGACAGCCAGCTGTGGGGTGGCGTCGCCGATGCCGCCGCCACCGCCGGGGTGCGCTCGTTCGCCCCGGACCTCCCGCTCGGGTCGCACCGCCACCCGCTGGCCGAAGACGCCGAGCAGACTCCACGCGGCGTCGCCCGCCAGATCATCGCCTTCATGGAGGCGCTCGACCTGACCGATGTGACGCTGGTCGGCAACGACACCGGCGGAGCGGTCTGCCAGTTCCTCCTCGACACCGACGCCTCCCGGATCGGGCGCCTCGTGCTGACCAACTGCGACGCCTTCGAGCAGTTCCCGCCCGCGTCGCTGGACAAGTTCATCGCGATGGCCAGCCACCCGTCGGCGCTGGCCGCCGCCGCCCAGGCGATGCGCTCGACCCGCGTCCGTCACAGCCGCGGCGGCTACGGCCCGTTCGCCACGTCGCTCGATCCGGCGATGACGCTGTCCTGGTCGGAGCCGGCCCGAGAGGACGCCGCTGTCCGCCGCGACGCGGCGCGGTTCGCCCGCGCCATCGACGCCGCCGACCTCGCGGCCGTCGGCAGCTCGCCTGCACCGCTTCGACAGGCCGGTGCGCCTCGTGTGGGGCACCGCCGATCCGTACTTCCCGCTCGACCTCGCCCGACGACTCGCCGCCGCCTTCCCGAACGCCGAGATCGTCGAGGTCGAGGGCGCCCGCACGTTCGTCCCGCTCGACGCTCCCGACCGCGTCGCCGCCGAGATCGTCGCCGTCACGCAGGCGGCGTCGCGCCCCGCTGTTGGGTGATCCGCATGTACATCTCGGGTCGTCGGTAGCGATCGAAGTCGAAGACCGTGCGCTGGTACCGCTGGCACCAATCGAGGTCGCAGCGGGCGACGACCAGCTCGTCGCCGGACGTCAGCGCTTGGGCCACGATCTGACCCGACGGCGCGACGATCATGCTCTGGGCCAGCGAGTCGACGCCCTCTTCCACGCCACCTTTGGCCACGCCGACGACCCACGTGCCGTTCTGGTACGCGCCGGACTGCATGACCAGCGCGCTGTGGAAGCCCTGCAGGGCGTCCTGGCTCGGATCCGGGACGTACTGCATCGGCGTGTTGTAGCCGCACAGGATCACCTCGACCCCTTGCAGACCCATCACGCGGTACGACTCCGGCCAGCGACGGTCGTTGCAGATCATCATCCCGACGAGCCCGCCGAAGGCCCGCCACACCCCGAACCCATCGGGGCCGGGCTCGAAGAAGTACCGCTCGGCGTGCTGGAACGCCCGCTCGGGCTCGTGCTCCTCGTGGCCGGGCAGGTGGACCTTGCGGTAGCGGGCGACGATGGAGCCGTCCCCGTCGACGAGCACCTGCGTGTTGTAGCGGTGCCGGATGCCGTCGGCGTCGGGCTCGGTCAGCTCGGCGTAGCCCAGGCTGAACCCGACTGCCGAGGCGGCGCGCTTCGTCGAAGAGGGGCTGTGTGTCCGCTCCCGGCATCGCCGTCTCGTAGAAGTGGTCGAACTCCGTGATGTCGTCGACGAACCAGCGGGGGAAGAACGTCGTCAGCGCCAGCTCCGGGAACACGATCAGCTCGCATCCCCGTTCGGCCCCGTCGACGAGCAAGGCCAGCAGGCGCTCGACGACCTCCTTGCGCGTGTCGGTGCGGGCGATCGGCCCGAGCTGGGCCGCCCCGATCGTGAGGGTGCGTGGCATGGAGGCATGTTTCCACGGGCCGTGGGTAGCGTCGACCGGCGTGTTGGAGGTCATCGATCTCGTCCGCATGTACGGCCCGGTGCGCGCCCTCGACGGCATGACGTTCACCGTCGAGCCAGGCGCGGTCACCGGGTTCCTCGGTCCCAACGGTGCCGGCAAGACGACGACGATGCGGGCGATCTTCGGGCTCACCGCCCTCGATGCCGGCGACGTCCGGTGGCAGGGCCGGCCGATCGAGTTCGAGGATCGTCGCCGCTTCGGCTACCTGCCTGAGGAGCGTGGGTTGTACCCGACGATGCGGGTGCTCGATCAACTCGTCTTCCTCGGCCAGCTGCGCGGTCTGACCAAGCAGGCAGCCGTCGGACACGGCGTCGAGTTGGCTGGACCGGCTCGGGCTGGCCGACCGTTCCGGCGACGAGGTCGAGGACCTCTCGCTCGGCAACCAGCAGCGCGTCCAGCTGATCGGCGCGCTGATCCACGAGCCGGACGTGCTGGTGCTGGACGAGCCGTTCTCCGGTCTCGACCCGGTGGCCGTTGCCGCGCTGTCCAAGGTGCTCGTCGCCGAGGCCCGCCGCGGTGCCACGGTGCTGTTCTCGTCGCACCAACTGGATCTCGTCGAGGACCTGTGCGAACGGGCGGTGATCGTCGATCGGGGCCGAGCCGTCGCCACTGGCACGATCGACGAACTGACGGCCGGCAGCGATCCGGTCCTCGAGATCGAGGTCAGCACGGATCCCGACGGCGCGTGGACCCGTCGGCTCGGCGTCCTCGCCACCGTGCTGAGCATCAACGCGGGGCGCGTCCGGCTGCAGCTGGCGCCCGGCCCGGGTTCACCCGCCGAGCGGGCCCAGCCGCTGCTCGACCTCGCTCGTCGGGCTGGGCCGATCAACCGCTTCGCCTTCGAGCGACGCAGCCTGGCCGAGATGTTCCTGGCCACCGTCGGCCGGCCGGTCGAGGAGGCAGGGGACGAAGATGCCGCGTGACGCCCCGCCGTCGCCCACGCAGCTCGTCGCCGCTCGTGAGTGGCGCGAGGCGTCGCGGCACGCGCAGCTTCAAGATCACGCTGATCCTCAGCGCCGTGGCCCTGGCGGCGATCATCGTCATCGCCAACCTCGTCGGTGGGAACGGCGAGGATCCCACGCAGGTCGTCCTCGCCGGGCCGGCGGCGGACGAGCAAGTCGGCGCCTTGCAAGCCCTCGGCCAAGCCAGCGGCGTGGAGGTGGACGTGACGACGGCGGCCGACGACGCGGCGGCCGAGATGGCCGTCCTCGACGGCGACGCCGCCGTCGCCGTGGTCGACGATGGCGGCCGCATCGTCACGAAGAACGAGGTCGACACGACGGGCACGTCGCAACTGGCGAGGGTCGTCAACGTGCTGCGCGCCGATCTCGCGCTGCAGAACGGCCTGCGCGCCGCCGGTCTGACGCCCGAGGAAGCGGACCAGGTCAGGGCCACGGCACCGCCGCCGGTCGAGGCGTTGCAGGCCGAAGAGCGACGAGATCGACGCCGGCCGCGTCGGCGCGGCGACGATCACCAACATCCTGCTGTTCCTGATGTTGCAGACCTACGGCACGTGGGTGCTCACGGCGGTCACGCGGGAGAAGGCATCGCGCATCGTCGAGGTGCTGCTGGCCGTCATCCGCCCCGTGCATCTGCTCGTCGGCAAGATCATCGGGATCGGCGGCGTGGCACTGATGCACGCCGCCGTGCTGATCGTCGTCGCCTTCGCCACGACGCGCATCGTCGGTGCCGACATCACGGCCGGCCTGCGCGCCGGTGACCTGGCGATCGGCGCCGTGTGGTTCTTGCTCGGCTACGCGCTGTACTGCAGCGCCTACGCCGCCGCCGGCTCGCTGTGCGCTCGGGTCGAGGACGCCCAAGGCGTCTCGTTCCCCATCATGCTGCCGCTGCTGTTCGCCTACATCGCCTCGTTCTCGGCGGCCAGTGGCGCCAACACGCTGCTGTGGATCCTCGCCTTCATCCCGCCGACCGCCGTCCTGGCGATGCCGACGCTGTACGGCATCGGCGCGGCGCCGGTGTGGGCGATGCTGCTGAGCATGGCGCTGACCGTCGCTGCCATCGTGCTCGTCGCCCTGCTGGCGGCCCGGATCTACGAACGATCGGTGCTGCACACCGGCCGCAAGCTGTCGTGGCGCGAGGCGTTCCGCGGCCGCAACGAGATCCAGTCGCGGCCGGTCGCCGTCACGGCGAGCTGAGGCCCCGAGCACCCGCCGCGTCACCGACGTTGCGGGCGCATCGCCAGCTGCACCAGCGTCCGTCGACCGCCGCCGACCATCCACGCCAGTCCCGGCCGGGACGGCAGCAGCGGGTGGCGCGGGAGCAGTTCGCCGAGCACGTCGCCATCGGTGTCGGAGCAGGCCGACAGCAGCAGGCCCAGGCGACTGCGGCGGACGACGGCCGTCCAATGGCCGTACAGCCCGCGCAGCCCGTCGGGTCGACCGGCGGCGATGACGAGCACGCCGGGTCGCCGTTCGGCGACGAGCGCGGCGAGATGTCCCCCGGCGTCGGCAACGCGCTCGGCGTCGTCGACCACGAGCAGGCACGGCCGCCCTGCCAGCTCGTCCACCGCGGCGACGGCCGCCGCCGCCTCGATGGCAGGTGTGTCGACGAGGGGGCCGCGGGCAGGTCGCCGGGCGTCGCCGACCGCCACGCACCGACTCACCCGGACGGGCGTCCAGCCACGATTCGGCGAGCCGCGCCAGCGCCGTCGTCCGCCCGCTGCGGGGCGGTCCGGCGACGAGCACATGCTCCCCGTCGGGGACCTCGAGCCGAGCGACGGTCAGCGTCTCGAAGTCGAGCCCGACCGCGAGGTCGAGCTCGCCGGTGGCGGTCACCGTGCCTGCCGGCAGCGCGGCGGCGTCGACGATCGTCGGGAGCACGCCGATCGGCGCCGGGCCGCGCCGTGGTGACCGGCCCGCCGAGCGACGGTTCCACACGACGCGAGGCGAGCTGCGCCTCGAGGCCGGTCGAGGCGACGACGATCCGGCCGGGGATCGCCGCCGGCACGGCCACGGCGCGGACACCGCAGGCACTCGCCTCCGACGGATCGTCGAGGTGGAAGACCCAACGATCCGCGCAGGCGGCCAACACGGCGGCGGGAACGGCGCCGGGACGCTCGGCCGTGACGACCGAGACGATGCCGATCGACGCGCCCTCGGCGACGATCGCGCAGCAGTTGGTCCCAGCGCGTCGCATCGGTCGGGGCGTCCAACGTCGCCCGCAGGGCCGAGATGCCGTCGACGGCCAGGATGATCTCCGGCCCGCCCTCCCGTCCACCGCTCGCCCGTCGCCGGTCGAGCTGCTCGACGAGGCGTTGCAGCAGCCGGGCGAGGCGTTCCCGCTCGTGGGGCCGCACGACGCCGGCGCAGTGCGGCAGCCGCCCGAGCCCATCGAGTCGCTCGTCACCGCGAGCGTCGAGGACGTACACGTGCCGCACGTCTGCGCTCGTACCATCACACGCCGCCAACAGGAGCGAGATCAGCGCCGTCGTCGTCCCCGCCCCGAGCCCGCCGAGGAGGGCGAGGTTGCCGTTCGCTGGCGCCCATCGCAGCTCGTCGCGGCGCTGTTCGGCCGGCACGTCGACGAGCCCGACCGCCCCACGGGCTCGGCGGCTCGGCGAGCGGCGCCGGCAGCGGCGGCAGCCACGGGCGGTGGGGCGGCGCGATGTCCGACAACGCGGCGGCGTGGCGGATCGACCGCACGAGGACGGCCAGCTCCGTGGTCGCGTCCGTGCCCATCGACGTCGCGGCGCCGGACACGACACGCAACCGCTCGTCGTCGCGCGGCGTCGACCGGACCGGTGCTGCGGGCCGACTGGAACACGACCGTCTCGCTCGGGCCAAGGCGCAACATCGTCCGCCCCGGCGTGCTGCGCGGGAAGCGCACCGGCTCGTCGTCGCCCACGACGTCACGGGCGTCGCCGGCGTCCTGCAGGCGGAGAGCGAGGCGCAGGTTGGTGTTGGCCCGGATGTGGTCGTCGACGACGCCGGCTGGTCGCTGCGTCGCCAGCACGAGGTGCACGCCGAGGCTGCGACCTCGCTGGGCCACGCCGACGAGGGCGGACAGGAATCCCGGCAGCTCGGCGGCCAAGGCGGCGAACTCGTCGATCACGACGACCAGTCGGGCCAGCGCGGGTCGTTCTGGGTCGGCCCGGTACTCGACGAGGTCGGCGGCGCCGACGGCCCTGAGCAGTCGCTCCCGCCGGCGCACCTCGGCCTCCAGGCTGACCAGTGCCCGCTCCGCCAGCCGGTCGTCGAGGTCGGTGACGACGCCGACGGTGTGCGGCAGATCGGCGCAGGCGTCGAACGTCGATCCGCCCTTGTAGTCGACGAGGACGAACGTGAGGTGGTCCGGGCTGCACCGCGCCGCGAGCGAGACGACGAGCGTGCGCAGGAGCTCGCTCTTGCCGGAGCCGGTCGTGCCGGCGACCAGTGCGTGCGGTCCGTCGCGCACCAGATCGATCTCGACGACGCCGTCGGCGGTGATGCCGAGGAGCGCGACGGGCGCGGGATCGTGGCCGCCGGAACGCCATGTCGCCGCGATGGCGATGGCGTCGTCGATCGGCCCGCCACCGTGGTGCGCGCACAGGGCCCCCAGCGTGACGGAGGTCGCCAGCGCGTCGGCCGCCGCCGACGGGTCCTCCGGATCGTGCAGCGCAGCCAACGCCCTGGCGACGCGCACCGCGTCGCCGACGGCCACGCCGGCGGCGTGCACGGGCGTCGACGGCGTCGGCAGGGACGTGTCGGTGGACCAGCGGGCGAGACCGATCGAGCCGATCTCCAGCACGCTGCGACACATCGCCGGGATCGCCTCGCCGGCCGCCACACGCACGACGACGGCCACCGACGGCGCCGCCGCGAGGAACCGGCGCAGCGCGCCGGTGCGTTGGGCCAACAGGTCGGGACGGTCGGTGACGACGACGACGTGGCGGTTGGCGCCGTCGTCGAGGCGGGCCAGCGCGGTCGCCTGCTGCTCCGGATCGTCCGCCGGCAGCACGGCCGAACTGTGGGGCAGCCAACGGCACCAGTCCCAGCGCGGCCGGATCGTCGGCGACGACGACGAGCCGCCAGTCGGCCGGACCCGTCCACGTGGCCAGTTGGATGACGATCGAGCGGACGACGGCCGCCGCGCCGGGTCCCGAGACGCCGAGCGCGGCGCCCTGGCCGAGCTCGGCGGGGACGGGGGCGTCATCGAAGCGCTCGGCGGCGGCGAGCACCGTGAGGAGGTCGGGATCGAGGGGATCGCCGCGGTCGTCATCGACGGCAACGTCCCAACGCACCGGGCCCCAGCCGAGCGTGACCCGGTAGGCGTCGCTGTCGGCGGCTCGCCGCGCCCACACGTCGGCACGGGTCGTGGTGGCGGCGGCCACGGCCAGCGACACGGTCGGCGTCGCCGCCAGGTGGTGCTCCCAGCGGGCCGCCCGCTGCTCGGTGACGGCGGCGGCGAAGGCGACGAGCTCACGGTCCCGTCGCGCCGCATCCCGCCGGCGGTCGCGCCACGAACCGATGCGGCCGGCGATCCACATGCCCAACGACGCCAGCACGCCGACGGCGCCGAGCAACAGGAAGAGCGGCGAGCGCATGACGGCGGCGATGACGACCGAACCGATCAGGGTGCAGATCGCGGCCGTCACGCCGAGGCCGCTCGGCGACCGACTCGGGCCGCATGGCGCCGGGCGAGGGACCGGTGGCGGATCCCAGCGCGGCTGCGCCCGGGGCGTGCGATGCAGCGATCGCCGCCACGGGTCCACCGAGTGTGACGGTGACGGCGGCGGCGGTCGGCACCGAGCCGACCGACCGACCGACGCGTAGGCGGCTGGCCCCCACGACGATGGTGGCCCCGTCGGGCACGAGTGCGGCGCCGTGCACGGGCTCACCGGCGACCCGGGCGGGCACCCGACCAGTGAGCTGGAGGAACTGCACGGTGCCGTCCGCGTCGACGTGGAGGAGGCCGTGATGGGGCTCGAGCGCCGGGTCGGCGATGGACACGGGGACGGCGGGCGAGCGGCCGACGACGAAGCGGCCAGCGGGCAGCGTCACCGCCGTTCCCGATGCAGGTCCAGCCTCTCCGACGACCACGACGACGGGCGCCGGGGTCGCCGAAGGATCGGCCTCACCGGACCTGGTCGGCTCCCCCGGTGGTGCGGTGCTGAGCCGGCTGCCGCGGGTCAGGCCCGCCCGCCGCAGGGTCTCGTGGCGCCCGACCGGGCGACCGTCGAGCTCGATGCGGCGCCGAGGATCGAGCCCGAGGGCGTCGGCCAGCTCGCCCATCCGGTCGTCCGGCGACCTCGGCGCGACGGTCACCCGACGGCCGGTCGGCCCTTCGAGCTCGACGGTGGGGATCGATGGAGGTCCCATGCCCATCCTGGGTGTGGTTCACCGCCGGAAACGGAACACGTCGTTCGAGAACCGGGCTGACCAGGGCCTGTGAGCGGCGACGGCGGGCGGTGAGCGGCGCAGTGAGGGTCACACCGGCACGGCGAGCCATGTGGTGAGGCGGGCGGTGACCGGCGGGTGATGCAGTTGGTGATGGGGGTGGTGATGGCCGCGGCGCACGGTCGCCGCATGGTCATCACCACGTCGATCCCCAGGCCGGCGCGCCGCAGTGGCGCGACGCCGGCGGCCGCTCTCCAGCAGTCTCGACCGCGAATGGCGCACCGTCTGTCACCGCGCCCGGCGTCGTCGCCGAGGCGCGACGCTGGGGAGCCACCGACCAGCCGTTCGCCAACCTCGACGAGCTGTTGGTGCTCGCCGGGTACGGGATGGCGCCGTCGGCTCCTGCCAACGACGTCCTCCGGCGGCTGGTCGACGTCGCCCATCACGACGAGCTGGCAGCCCGCATCGTGCTGCAGAGGCTGATGCCGGGACTGCTGGCGATCGTCCGCCGCCGCCGGGACGCCGACGCCGACGGCTCCTTCGAGGAGCTCGTCGGAGCGGCCTGCCTGGCGATCCACGCCTACTGCACCGAGCGACGGCCGGAGCGGATCGCTGCCAACCTCGTGCGCGACGCCGGCTACCGCGCCTTCACGGCGCCCCGCCGGCGGCGCTCGGCGACGGAGATCTCGATCGATCCGCGCACGCTCGACGAGACGCCGGCCGTCGTCGTCGTGTCGGCGTGCGAGGAGTTGGCGGGGCTGATGGCCGATGCCCGGGAGGCCGGCGTCGACGGCCGCGATCTCGACCTCGTGCGCGAGCTGCTCCGCGTCGGCTCACCCGCCGTCGTCGCCGCCGAGCGCAACGTCACCCCCCGCACCGTCCGCAACCACCGCGACCGCACGGCCAGCCGCCTGCGCCAGCTGGCCCTCGTGGCCTGAACCGGTCCGAGTGTTGGAAGCGCGTCCGAGTGTTGGAGGTGGCGGAAACCGACCTCCGGCACTCGGATGCGCTCCAACACTCGCTTCAGAAGACGGGGCGGCGCTTCTCGAGGAAGGCGGTGAACCCTTCTTGGGCGTCCCGCGTCGTCGCCGCGGCGGCCATCACGTGGGTGGCGTACTCGTAGGCCTGTGCCTGGTCGAGGTCGACCTGGGCGTAGAAGGCCCGCTTGCCGAGCGCCTTGGAAGACGCCGACCCGCGGGTGGCGCGGGCCATCAGATCGTCGACGGCGGCATCCAGCTGGTCGTCGGGGACGGCGCGGTTGATCAGCCCCCAGTCGGCGGCCGTGGCGGCATCGATGGTGTCGCCGGTGAGACCCAGCTCGAGGGCTCGCTTGCGGCCGATGTTGCGAGCCACGGCGACGAGCGGCGTGTGGCAGAAGAACCCTCCCTTGCCGCCCGGCGTGGCGAAGCCGGCGCTCTCCGCCGCCACCGCCAGGTCGCACGTGGCCACGAGCTGGCAGCCGGCGGCGGTGGCGAGGGCGTGGACCTTGGCGCACACGGGCTGCGGGATCGACTGCACGGTCTGCATCATGCGGGCGCACACGTCGAACAGGCGGCGGGCCTGGTCGTAATCGGCCCCCACCATGTCGCCGAAGTTGTGCCCCGCCGAGAAGACCGGGCCGTTGGCCGCCAACACGACGCCGCGGGCATCCGACTCGCCGATCTCGACCAGCGCCGCCGTCAGCTCCTCCATGACGTCGAGGGCGAGGGCGTTGCGCTTCTCCGGTCGGTCCAGCGTGACGGTCGTGATGTCCCCGTCGCGCTTCACGATCAAGTGCTCGAGTGCATCCATGGCGCCAGTCTGGCGCCCGGGCCCTACGATCCGCCACGTGGGGGACGAGATCCGCGCGCTGGCCGAGCGGCATTGGAACGGCGAGGCCGATCTGGTCCACGAACACCACCCGGTCAAGCCGGCTCTCCATCGGCAAGCCGAGGAGATCGCTCCCGGTGTCCTGACGATGATCTCGATCGCCTCAGTCAACGCCATCGACACCGGTGACGGGTTGGCCATGCTCGACACCGGCGGGCCGTACGACAGCGACCACGTCTTCGACGAGGTGCGCCGCTGGCGGGCCGACTCGCCGGTCCGCACCGCCGTGTACAGCCACCACCACATCGACCACGTCTTCGGGACCCTCCGCTTCGACGCCGAGGCCGGCGACCGGGGCTGGCCGCCGCCGGTCGTCTACGCCCATGACGCGCTCCCCGACCACTTCCGCCGCTACGAGCGGACGCAGGGCTGGAACACGGCCATCAACCAGCGCCAGTTCGCCCGCCCGATCGAAGGGTCCGAATGGCCCGCCGAGTACCGCGATCCCGACGTCACGTACAGCGACGCCGTGACGTTCACGCAGGGCGAGCTGACGTTCGAGCTGCACCACGCCCGCGGCGAGACCGACGATGCGACGTGGACGTTCGTCCCCGAGCTCGGCGTGCTGCACCCGGGCGACCTGTTCATCTGGGCCGTGCCGAACGCCGGCAACCCGCAGAAGGTGCAGCGCTTCGCCAGCGACTGGGCGACGGCGCTCCGGGAGATGGCCGGGTGCGGCGCCGAGCTGCTGCTCTGCGGCCACGGCGTGCCGATCTTCGGCGCCGACCGCATCCGCCAGGCCCTCACCGACACCGCCGAGCTGCTCGACGCAGATCGAGACGCAGACACTGACGTTGATGAACAGAGGAGTTCCGCTCGATCGGGTACTGCACGAGGTGGAGGTGCCCGAACGGCTGCGCCGGCTGCCGTACCTGCAGCCCGTTTACGACCACCCGCAGTTCCTCGTCCGCAACGTGTGGCGGCGCTACGGAGGTTGGTACGACGGCGAGCCGGACAACCTCCTGCCGGCGCCGCGGGCCGAGCAGGCGGCGGAGTGGGTCGCCCTGGCCGGCGGCCTGGAGGCCGTGCTGGCGCGGGCTCGTCGAGCTGGCCGCCGACGGCAACCACCGCCTGGCCTGCCACCTCGTCGAGTTCGCCGTCCTCGTCGAGCCAGGCTCCGCCGAGGCCCACGAGGTGCGCGCCGAGGTGTACGACGCCCGCAGCGCCCAGCAGACCTCCTCGATGGCCCGCAACATCCTCGGCCACGCCGCCCATGCCAGCCGCCAGGGCCGACGAGACCTCGCCGGCGACTACGGCTGAGCACGGGCCGCAGCGTCAGCGGGGACGGGCGTCGAGCTCGGCGACGAACTTCTTCGTCGCCACGGAGCGGTAGCTCTCCTCGATCCAGTCCTGCAGGAGGTCGTTCGGGGCCTCCGGCCGTCCGACGGGGACGACCACCCAGCCGTGACGGCCGAGCCCGTACGACATCGGTTCGGCTCCGGGCACGGACAGGGCGTGGTCGGCTGACTCCGGCAGCTTGACGCCGATGCTCAACTGCTCGGCCGTCCCGAAGAAGACGAAGATCTTCTTGCCGACTTTGGTCACGAGATCGTCTTCCCACGGAATGTCGGAGAAGGCGCCTGGCAAGTGGAGGGCGAAGTCCTCGAGTTCGGCGAGCGGCCCTGGCGCGGCCATCGGCCCATGCTCCCACACGCCGGCCGGGCGACACATCGCCAGCGCCGTCACCGTGGTTCGCTCGCTCGAAGACTCGCTCGCTCACAGCGAATCTTGGCGCCTGCCACACCCCAGGTTGGCTCGACTCTTACGTCGCGTCGTCACGATCGCGTCACATCACCCGAAAGGAGCGCACGACGATGGATCGACGCAACGGAAGCACCCGCCGGCGGCTGGCCCTCGGCGGGGCCGCCGTGCTCGGCGCGGGCACCTTGCTGGCCGTGCCCTTGCGGGCGGTGGCCCAAGACGACGATGGCAGCGGCTGGGTCGACGAGGCATTGAGCGGCCTGATCGAGGATGGCACCCTGACCCAGCAGCAGGCCGACGCCGTGGAAGAGGCGCTGCGGGAAGCGCGGCCCGATTTCCGTCCCGGCCGTGGTCCCGGCGGCCCCTGGTTCGGCGGCAAGCTCGGCGGGCCGGGCGGCTTGACGGAGGCCGCCGAAGCGATCGGGATCACCGAGGAGGCGCTGCTCGAGGCACTCCGCGACGGCCAGACGCTGGCCGAGGTGGCGGAGGCCAACGGGGTCGAAGCGCAGGCAGTGATCGACGCCATCGTGGCCGCCGTCCAGGAGCAGGTCGACGAGGCGATCGCCGACGGTCGACTCGACGAGACCGAGGCGGCGGAGCGCATCGAGCGACTCACCGCACGGATCACCGAGCTCGTCAACGAGGGGTTCCGCCACCGCCACGTCGCCCCCGACGAAGTCCCCGCGGGCGAGCCCGAGACAGAGGACACCGAGGTCAACACCGACGACGAGGCGCCCACCACCACGCGAGGCCACCCACCACCACGACGGGCGCTGATCGCCCGTCCGGCAACTGGCGCAGTTCGTCGCGGATTCCGGGACATCTGCGCCCAGATGCGCCGAGCTGACAACGGGGCGGTCGATTTGGCACACTGGTATCTGGTCGACCCCGCCCGGAGGATGCGATGCCCAAGCGCCTGGACCACCCGCCCGATCTCGTCCCGACGCTGTCGAGAGGCAAGCATCGCAGCCCGCGCAAGGGCGCCTGCTTCATGGAGATGGCGTCCTACCTCGCCGGCGAGCGCTGGAGCGACCGTCCCCGCTGTACACACCCGCTGCTGGCCGGGCTGGCCCGCTCGGTCAACGACCACATGTCCGACACCAACCGGTCCGACCTCGTGGCGCTGATCCCATCGGTGATCGGTTTGACGACCGACGACCCCCGGGCCGACGCCCGCATCGCCTGGCGCTGCGCCATCGCCGCCCTGCCCGTGGCGTCGGCGTCGCGGCAGAACACCCTGGCCGTCGCCGTGCTGGTGACCGACCGGGTGCTCGGCGACCTCGACGGGCGACCGCCGGACGAGCTGTTGCCCGAGAGCCGGGCCGCGCTGGAGTCGGCCCCGCTCGCCGCGCGGTGGGCCGCGCAGTACGCCGGCGACCAACGCGTGCCGGTCAACCGCTTCCTCCGGACGAGCGCGCCGAGCATCGTGCGCGACGCCGTGCCGGCCATCTCCGAGGCCTGCGTCGTTGACCCCGACGGCCACCTGTGCGAGCTGCTGGCCGCCGCCATCGCCGACATGCAGGTGATCTGTGCCCGCACCCGCCCGCCGGCCGCCACGGTGGAACGGGCCGAGGTCGGCGCCGCCGTCTGAGCCCCGAACGCGATGGAGATCGCCATCCTGCGTGGCGACATCGTCGAGCAGGACGTCGATGCCGTGGTCAACGCCGCCAACAGCGGGTTGATGGGTGGTGGTGGCGTTGACGGGGCGATCCTGCGCGCCGGCGGGCCGGCCCAGCGAGCCGCCCGGCAGGCACTCGTGGAGCGCATCGGTTCGCTGCCCACCGGCCGCGCCGCGGCGTCCGACGCCGGCGACATGTCGGCCCGCTGGGTGATCCACGTCGTCGGCCCGGTGTACGCCCGATCGGAGGACCGCACCCACCTGCTCGAGTCGTGCTATCGGGAGGCGCTGGCCGTGGCCGACGACCTCGGCGCCCGCTCGGTCGCCTTCCCGGCGGTGTCGGCCGGCATCTACGGCTGGCCGATCGAACACGCCGCCGATGTCGCCGTGCGCACGGTACGCAGCACGCCGACGGACGTCACCGACGTGCGGTTCGTGCTGTTCAGCGACGAGGCGCTGGCTCGAGTTCCAGCGAGCCCACGCCGAGCAGGCCAGCTGACACCGCCGCCACGAGCTGACGCTCGGCGCGGCTACCACGAGCAGATCACGCCGACGGCCGGATCGGTGCGTCCCTCGACGGCGGCGACCCACGCCGCGACGACCTCGTCGGCACCGTGGTGGCGCACGATTGCGAGGGCCGAGCCCGTGCCGCGGTCGAACCCACTGCGCGCCGCGGCCAGGCGCTCGGCGAACCCGGCGGCGCCCCAATCGGCCGACCGCCGCTGGACGTGATCCGGAGCGAAGAACATCTCCGGGGCCGGGCCGGGCAGGTCACCGCCGGCAGCCGGCGCGTCGTGGTGCGTGAAGCCGACCCGCACGCTGCGCTGCAGGCGGTCGCCGAAGTGGCGGTGCACGGCGGCCAGCACGCCGGCGTCGCCGGCCATGTCGACGTACACCGCCGGCCCGTCACCGAGCCCCGCCGGCAGCTCGTCGTACGGCAGCACGTGGTCGTAGGCACCGGTGGAGGCGACGAAGTCGACGTGCGCCGCCGACGTCAGTCCCGTCACCTCGCCGCGCCGATGCTCCTTCAGCAGGTGGGCCAGGCCGAGCGCCGTCTTGCTCGACGCGCTGGACAGCACGACGACGCCGGCGCCGAACAGATCGTGCTCGCCGAGCCAGTCGTCGATCAGGAACGACGTGGCGAACAGCGGGGCCAAGAGCGCCTGGCGCGCTTCGGCCTCGTCGTCCCCGTCCTCGGCGACGCGCTGGTAGCGGTTGTACACGGCGGGCAACGACGCACGATGGGCGGTGCCGTCGGTCAGGCCGGGCGGGCCGACCGCCGCGGGTTCCAGCAGCACGTGGCTCGACATCGGCCAGTACCCGTAGTACCGCTCGCCAGCGGCGACCTCCGGGTGGGACGACGCCACCACGTCGCCGTACCCCCACACGGGCACGCGTCCCCACCCCTCGTCCGTCGACGGGAAGAACTTCCAGTAACCGATCATGTCGCCGACAACTGCGTACGTGACGTTGTTGGCCGTCAGGGCGAAGGAGTCGATGCGACACAGCACGCTGCCCGTGCTCGGCTCGTCGGGGAGCGGACGTCCAGCGGCGATCCGCGTGCGGCGCAGGTCGGAGCGATCGACTTCGAGGTCCACGCCGAGAGGGTAGAGCGGTGCCGGCTGATCGGCGATCATGCGTGGATGGGGCGCCGACCCGAGACGACCCGGGTACCTCCCGAGCGGATCGACCTGCCGGCGGTGGGAGCCCTGCTGCGTCGCCACCGGCTGGACGACCTCGACGCCGTGCAGGCGGCGATCGAGATGAGCCGCGACCACCTGCGCCCGTGGATGCCGTGGGCCGACCAGTCGCGGGAGGACACGGCGACGTTCCTCGCCCGATCCGTCGCCGACTGGGAGGCCGGCAAGGACTTCGGCTACGTCGTGACCGACCTCGACCGATGGCTCGGTGCTCGGGGGCACCGGCCTGCACGGTCGGCTCGGCGCCGAGGCGCTGGAGATCGGCTACTGGCGGCGCGTCGATGCCGCCGGCCGCGGGCTGGTGACGACGTGGTCGGCGGCGCTGACGCTGGCCGGCTTCGCGCTGCCGGGCATCGCGCGGATGGAGATCCACTGCGACGTGGCCAACGAGCCGAGTGCCGCCGTGGCCCGCCGGCTCGGTTACACGCTCGATCGCATCGAGGACAAGCCGATCACGGCACCCGGTGAGCTGGGCCGCTCGATGATCTGGTCGTGCCGACCCGGGGCAGCTGGTGCGCTCCAGCTGACCGCCATAGGGTGGGCTCGGTGACGGGGGCCTGGGACCATGAGCAGGTCACGTTCTGCCACGACGCCGAGACCGGGTTGCGGGCGATCATCGCCATCTACTCGACGGCGCTGGGCCCTGCCCTCGGCGGCACCCGTTGCTATCCGTATCCGTCGCCGGCCGCGGCGCTGGCCGACGTGCTGGCCCTGAGCAAGGCAATGGCCTACAAGAACGCCGTGGCGGGGCTCGATCACGGCGGCGGCAAGGCCGTCATCATCGGTGACCCGGCGACCGTCAAGACCGAACCATTGCTGCGGGCCTATGGGCGCTTCGTGCGCGGCCTCGGGGGGCGCTACGTCACGGCCAGCGACGTCGGCACGTACGTCGAAGACATGGATGTGATCGCGCTGGAGTCCGACGACGTCACCGGTCGCAGCGTGGCCAACGGCGGGGCCGGTGATTCCAGCGTGTTGACGGCCTTCGGCGTCCACCAGGGCATGCGGGCGGCGGCTCGTCATCGCTGGGGCGCCGCCGACCTCAGCGGCCGGCGCGTCGGCATCGCCGGCGTCGGCAAGGTCGGCCGCCACCTCACGGAGCTCGTGCTCGGCGACGGTGGCGAGGTCGTCGTCACCGACGTCGACCCCGCCGCCGTCGAACGGATCACAGCCGTCCACCCAGGCGTGCGCGTCGTCGCCGATGCGGACGACGTTGGTGCGCACCGACATCGACGTGTATGCCCCCTGCGCGCTGGGTGGAGCGATCGACGACGAGGTCGCCGAGGTGCTCCAGGCCGCCATCGTGTGCGGCGGTGCCAACAACCAGCTCGTCCACGACGGCATCGCTCACCGGCTGGCCGCCCGTGGCGTCACGTACTGCCCCGACTACGTCGTCAACGCCGGCGGGGTCATCCAGGTCGCCGATGAACGTCACGGGTTCCAGTTCGAACGGGCCAAGGCCAAGGCCGAGGGCATCTACGACACGACGCTCGCCGTGCTGGCGTCGGCCGCCGAGGAGGGCGTCACACCACAGGAGGTGGCCGACCGCCTCGCCGAGCGGCGGATGGCGGCAGTCAGCGGACTGCAGCGCATCTGGGTCAGCCCCTGATCAGGCCGGCTGCACCGTCCGGTCGGTCTGCACGAGCGCCACACCCACGCAGAACGACGAGGCCACCGACGAGCTGGACGGCGTTCAGCGTCTGACCCAGCCAGACCCAGGCGACGGCGGCGGCGAGGACCGGCTCGCTCATCCCGACGACGCCTGTCGTGTGGGCGACAGGTGGTGGAGGGCAGCGATCTCCAGGGCGTACGGGATCAGCGTGCCGAGCACGATGACCCACGCCACCGCCACCCAGACCGGCACGAGCACCCCGTCGAGGCTGCCGAGCAGCGATGTCGACGCTCCCGAGCACCGACGCGTCGAACGCCCACCACGGTTGGGCGACGGCCCAGAACACGGCGGCGAAGGCGAACATCCAGAACGACAGCGTCATCGGGTGGTGCCGCTGCAGGGCGTGCTTGCTCAGCAGGTAGAAGGCGGCCAGGCACACGGCGGCGCCGAGGCCGGCGGCCACGCCGACGGCATCGAGCCCGGCGTCGCGCCACACCTGGGCGACCAGCGCCAGACCGGCGAGCGCCAGTCCGAGCGCCAGCCACACCCGGCGGCTGCACGACGTGGCGCAGCACGACCAGCGATACACGGCGACGAACAGCGGCCCGGTGAACTCCGAGCAGCAGCGCGATGCCGACCGGCAGGCGGTCGATGGCCACGAAGTAGAGCCACTGGATCAGCGCCGCGCCAGCCAGGCCGAGCACGGCCAGTTGCGGGCAGCTCGCGCCAGGCGACCCGCAGCCGCGCGGGCCGGGTGGCGACGAGCACGCAGCAGGAGCACCGACCGCCGCGCCAGTGCAGCGCAGCGCCGCCAGCCGGGCCGGCTCGATCGCCGGCGTCCAACACCACCTTCGACACGCTGGCGCTGACGCCGAACAGCGCTGCTCCGCCGAGAACCTGGGCGTACCCGACAGCGGGACGCAGCGGCGGCGTGGCCGATCGGCTGGCGCCGCGGCGAGCGGGGCGATGTCAGGGGTGAAGGTGCGTTATGCTCACTGACACTAGAGCGGCTCGCTCGTCAGGAGTCAAGTGCATATAGACCATGACAGCGCAGCGGCCATCGAGGAAGCCGTCCCGCTCGTCAACAGTGACGACCGGCGCAGCGGGACTCGACACGCTCGACACCGTCGACGCGTCGGCCGAGTTCGTCACCGAGCTCCGCATCAGCGGCTCACGGGCCGGATCGACGGCCGAGCTGCGCGCCGTTCGGCGCCTGCGCGATCGGCTGCGGACGATCTTCGAGCTGGCCCACGGCGGCGCCCGCGACGATGTCATCGACTGCGCTGAACCGGATGATCGCCGAGAACGGGGCCGTCCCGCGGCTGGTCGAGCACGACGGCCTGCCCGTGCACCTGCACTTCACCCCGTCGGAGGCGCCTCTCGACCAGCGGCTCGGCGCCGAGATGGCGGTGGCCCTCGCCATCGTCGTGCGCGACGGAGGGCTCGAACGGCTGCGGATCTGCGAGTCGGCAGGCTGCGGGCGGGTCCTCGTGGACCTGTCGAAGAACCGGTCACGGCGGTACTGCGACACGCAGTGCGGGAACCGCCAGCACGTCGCCGCCTACCGCCGCCGGCACAGCGCGACCCAGACCGGCGCGTCGATCACGCGTCGAGCGATGAGCGCTCAGCGGGCGCCGATTGCTCACCGCACCAGTATCCGCAGGACATCGAGCGCCAGCGCACGCGTCCGATCGGCCTGCTGCCGGAACTGGTCGCCGATCGGCGCGACCAGGCGTGGCGGATAGGTGCGTCCCGGAGGGCGGGCCGGCGCGTAGTGCTCGAGCGTGGCACGTGCCTCCGCCCGCATCGGGGCGTCGTCGATGTCGTCGGCGATGACGCCCCCGACGCCCTTGGCTCGGCACATGGCGAACGCCAGCCGCGCCTCGCTGACCGTGCCCACGCAGTCGGTCGGCTTGTAGCTCTCGAGACCGAGCATCTTGCGCAGGAGCTGGCGGTTCTCCGGAACGTCGAAGAGGTTGGCCTCGAAGCAGGCGGCGACAGTCTCGGTGGGGAGCCAGGCGACGTAGTTCATCCAGACGTAGATGCACTTCGCGCATCGTCCGCACCACGGCTTGTGTTGGGCGCAGGAATGAGTGCTCGGTACCGCGCCGAGGTCGCGGTTGAGCAGGGCGAACACGTTCACGTCGTAGACGGGTCGCAACAGGTGGAACATCGTCAGGTCAACAACGAGCTGGCGGCGGACGTAGTCGTGCAGCAGTTGCTCGGCCTCGACGCTCATCCCCCACAGGTAGTTGATGTCCTCGCCGGTGACGTCCCAGTGCAGGTTGTGCTCATCGGTGCTGCTGGTCACGCCGAGGGCGACCTCCGTGAAGCCGTGCTGGAGGGCGACCGGCAGGGCCGTCCAGTAGGAGCTGACCGTCTCGGCGGCGAGGATCCGCCGGATGCCGAACTCGGGAGCGGCGGCGGCGATCGGCGCCTCCAAGGCGTCGTCGATGACCCAGCCCCGATGCATCTCCCGCACCTTGCAGTGGGCGACCAGTCCGTCGATCAGTTGGTGCTGCCGATCACCCCGGCCGTAGGTCGAGTGGGAGTAGACGAACGCGTCGTACTCGACCCCGGCGCGTTCGAGGAGCTTCATGGCGGCGAGGCTGTCCTTGCCACCGCCGCACAGCATCAACAGCTTGGATCGCCCGTCGCCGACCTCGACGGGTGGAGGTGCCGCCGGTGCCGCGGCGCGTGGACGCCGCAGGCGGTAGTCCGGGAGGTCGTTCTCGTACCGCCACACACCCCACACGTGGTGGAACAGCGTCGACCACAGCTCCCAGAACACGTCGGTCACGAGGTCGCCGTACGGCCCGACGTCGATCTCCGTCGGCGCCAGGCTGGCCGCCTTGTTGGCCTCGAAAGCCAGCAGGTGGAACTCCACGGCGCGCATGAAGTCGGTGCCGTACCGCGCTTCGAGCGATGTGAAGTCGACGTCGTCGTACCAATACGTCGTGCTGAAGTGGAGGTCGTCGACGGCGTATCGCAGCACGAGGTGGTGGCGACCACGGATGACCGGTTGGAAGCACAGCCGCACCATGTTGGCAACCTAGTGAGAGCGCGCCGTGGGACACTGAGCCGGTGTATGACGACGCGACGGCGGCAACGGCGCTGGCCGAGATCCGGCGGATCTGCCTCGGTCTCCCGGAGGCGACGGAGCGGCTGAGCCACGGGTCGCCGACGTTCTTCGTGCGCGGGCAGAAGACGTTCGTGATGTTCCTGGACGACCATCACCAGGACGGCCGTCTGGCCATCTGGTGCGCCGCACCGCCCGGCGTCCAGGAGCAACTCGTCGAGCAGGAGCCGGAGCGCTTCTTCCGCCCGCCCTACGTCGGCGGTCGGGGCTGGCTCGGCGTCCGCCTCGACGCCGACCCGGATTGGGACGAGATGGCCGAGATCTGCGCCGACGCGTATCGCCATGTGGCGCCGAAGCGGTTGATCGCCGTGCTCGACGAGCGGACGGCGTGATGCTGCGCCACATCGTGCTGCTGCGCTGGCGACCGGACACGACGATGGCCGACGTCAACGCCGTCGTCGAGGGACTGGGCGGGCTGCCGGCGGCGATCCCCGAGATCCGCGAGTACCGGATCGGACACGACCTCGGGATCAACGTCGGAAACTTCGACTTCGCCGTCGTCGCCGACTTCGCCGACGTCGAGGACTACGTCGTCTACCGCGACCACCCGCTGCACCGGGCAGTCATCGACGAGCGCATCACCCCCCACCTCGAGGAACGGGCGGCCGTCCAGTACGACCTCGAGTGACGCCCGAGGTCAGGTCGCGTCGAGCAGCCACCACGACGCGTGGGGCGGCAGGCGTAGGTTGCCGTTCTCGTCGACGTTCGGCGTCTCACCGCTGAGCACGTCGAGCACCATCGACGGCTCGAGGCCGACGTCGGCCAGCCGCCACGCCGGGAATGGCCGCTCGGTGTCGGTCACGTTGTAGAGCCCGAGCATCGGGCCGACGCGGATGGCGGCGCAGGACGGCCAGCACACCGGGATCGGTCGCCTCCAGCGGCTCGGCGCGGACCGAGGCGTGGAGGTGGACCAGGCCGGCACGGACCGCAGCCAGGTGGACGAGCCCGTCGAAGACCCGCTGCTCGATCGAACCGGGGCGTCGCTCCGCCACGTCCCACGGCATCCGCGGCCGGTGCACCCATCGGTTGTCGGTGGCGTGGGCCGGGTCGGCGGCCCAGTCGGGGTCGTTGCGCAACGCCAGCTCGTCGCCCATCCAGATCACCGGTACGCCGCCCCAGCCGAGGACGATCGCATGGACCAGCAGGATGCGGTCGATGGCGGTCTGGGCGGCAGCCTCGTCGGCGGCCTCGAGGGCGGCGTCGAGTCCGGCGAGGCTGGCCGTCATCCCGCTGATCCGGCGATCGCCGGTGACCTCGTTGTCCTGGAAGACGAGCCCACGCGCCGGCGACTGCCAGTAGTCCCCCGAGTAGAAGTCGGACAGGAACCGGCGGTGCGACCACCCGGACAGGTACACGGCCGCGGCGTCGGCGTCGTCGATGGCCCAGCCGATGTCGTCGTGGCAGCGGACGTAGGTGATCCACGCCGTCGTCGACGGCACGTCGCTGATCGCCCGCAGCACGTGGACCGAGAGGCGGACGTCGCGGCTGGCCAGCATCGACCAGATCTGCACCATCAAGCTGTTGTGGTAGGCCAGCTCGCTGACCTTGCCGTAGCGGGCGCCGACGCCGAGGTACTGGATCACGTGCGCGGGCGCCACGATGGCCTCGGCCTTGAACACGACCGCCGGGCAGGCGATGCGGGCGACGGCCCGCAGTACCTGGGTGATGGCGTGCACCTCGGGCTGGTTCTGCGACGTCGTCCCCAGCCGCTTCCAGATGAACGCGATGGCGTCGAGACGGACGACCTCCACGCCGAGGTTGGCGAGGAAGAGCACGATGTCGGCGTACTCGCACATGACGTCCGGGTTCGACCAGTCGACGTCCCACTGCCACGAGTTGAACGTCGTCCACACCCAGCCGTCGAGGTCGGCGTCCCACGTGAAGCTGCCGGGCGCGAACTCGGGGAACACCTCGGGCAGTGTGCGCTCGTACTCGTCGGGGACCCGGCGATCGGGGTAGACGTGGAAGTAGCGCCGGTAGTGCGGGTCGCCGGCTCGCGCCGCCTCGGCCCAGGCGTGCTCGCGGGCCACGTGGTTGAGCACGACGTCGAGGCACAAGCTGATGCCGTTCTGGCGCAGCAACCTGGCCAACTCGCGCAGGTCATCGACGGTGCCGAGGTCGCCGCGCACCGTGCGGTAGTCGGCGACGGCGTAGCCGCCGTCGTTGGGCGCCGGCCGAGGCTCGAGCAACGGCATCAGGTGGAGGTAGGTGACACCGAGCTGGCGCAGGTAGTCGACGTGCTTGCCGACGCCACGCAGGTCACCGGCGAACCGGTCGGCGTAGGCCGAGTAGCCGAGCATCCGCGGGTGTTGGAACCAGTCGGGCTCCAGGATCCGCTCGAGGTCCAGGCGTTTGAGGTCCCGGGCGCGGGACGCGAACGCCGCCGCCGCGAGGCCCGCCAGCCGCACGCCGACCTCGCCGGCGACGTCCGGCTCGTACACCTGGCGCAGGCCCTCGGCGACGTCGGGCCACCAGCGGACGAGCCGGGCGCCGAACATCTCGGCATCGTGATCGGCGAGCTCGCGCAAGTGCTCGGCGGCGGCCACCAGGACGTCGTCGGGCACGGTCTGCATCGCGGCACGTCGTACCACACCCGTGACGGTGGAGGTTTCGTGCACAAGCACCCGTCAGTAGGAGCTCGTCGGCTTGGCCGCTCGGCGAAGAGCTCGTGGAACGGATGTTGGCCGGCGGCGCCGCCGCGGTCCCAGTCCGCTGCCGGTGCGAGGCGTGAGCGCTCCAAGCAGGAATCTGCCTCCACGGCTCACCGTTCGCGGCGAGGTGGTTGTCCCTCGCCTCAGGACCTGGGCGCGGATCGGTGGACAAGTTCACCCGCTCGATCCCCGGGTTGGTCGAAGCAGCTCTAGAAGGTGGAGGGCGCTGCGGGGCGACGCGACCCGGCGAAGTAGCCCTCCATCTGGGCGCGCAGCGTCTCAAACGGCCTTTTGGGCGCGGAGAGTCCCATTTTCGAGAACCTCCGCGCCCAGATGGCCGTTTGAGGAGGTCCGCGCCCAGATGGGCCGGGTCGCGTCCGCGCTGAACGGGTCACCCCCACTTCAAGAGCTCTTCGACCAACCAGCGACCCGACGAGGCGAACCCCTCGACGCCCTCATCGGCGGGAACGTCTCAGCCCATCACGGTGCCGGACGTGATGGACGGCGAGCGCCGGCGGGAGAAGGCGCCGAGGTTGATCGTCCGGCCGGTCAGCGGCCCGGTGAACTGGATCGGCTCCCGATCGTGGTCGACGCCGGCATCGGCGGCATCGACGAGGGCGCGGATGAACTGGCCCGCCAGCGGCGCGTTCTTGAACTGGTTGCCGCTCGTCCCGCAGGCCATGTAGAAGCCGTCGAGGCTGGAGCGGTCGTAGATCGGCACCCAGTCGTCCGAGGCGTCGTACAGGGCGGCCAGCCCCACTGGCCTCGTCGGCACCCCGAACTCCGGCAGTCGCCGGGCCAGGCGCAGCATGTACGTCTCCCAGTGCTCGATCGTCGTGTGCTCGTTGAAGTGGTCAGGGTCGTCGATCCACTCCAGCACGTCGCACTCCGGCTCGGTGCCGCCGACGAGCAGGGTCCCGCCGGCCTGAGGTCGGAAGTACTGGCCGATGTCGAGGTCGGCGACGACCGGACCGCCCTCGTCGAGGGCGAACCCCTTCGGCGCCGGCACCGCGAACACCTCCTGACGCAACGCACGGTTGCGGATCCGCATGTCCTGCTCGACGCCGGCCATGCGGTTGATGACGCTGGAGTGCGGTCCGCCGACGTTGACGACGACCGGCGCCGAGATCTGCTCGCCGCTCTCCAGGACGACGCCGGTGACGTGGCCGCCCTGCCTCTCGATCTCGACGACGGCCTGGCGGAACCGGAACTCGGCGCCGTGGTGGCGAGCGGCGTGGGCCAGGTTGTGGGCGGCCAGCATCGGGTCGTCGATGTAGCCGCTGTCGGCGTTGTAGATCGCCGTCAACTCTCCCGTGGCCTCCTCGGCGAAGGCCGGGTCGTCGATCCGCTTCGGCGGGTAGTAGCGCCCGATGTCCAGGCCCGGAAAGCGCTCCTGCAGCTGCACCGAGTCGTACCACTCGTACGGGATGCCGATCTCGTCCCACAACGCCATCACGGTGACGCCGTCGTAGCCGGTGGTGCAGAGGATCAGGTTGCCGGCCCCGACGAACTGGGCCATGCCCTGGGGGTCCTCCATGCCGAGGTGCCCGGACCATTCGCGCCACAGGGCCGCCGACTCCCACGCCGTCAGCACGGCGTCGGGAGTCGAGTAGCTGAACCGGATGATCGACGATGATGCGCTCGTCGACCCGGCACCGGCGGCCGGCCCCTTGTCGACGCACACGACGCGGCGCCCACCGCGAGCCAGCTCCAAGGCGACGGACGAGCCGATCACACCGGCCCCAATGATGATCGCGTCGTAGCGACTCACGAGTCGAGGACGCGCTCCTGCCACGCCTGCGTCGTGCCGACGCGGTTGAACGTGAACGAGTGCAGCCCCCTGATCCCCAGCCGCTCGGCGTCACCGGCCAGGGCGACCACCAGATCCGTCGGGTCGTACCCACCGGGGGCGAGCATCGCCATCATCGTGGACCGGTTCTTGCGCAGGAACCGCAGCGACGCACCGACGCCGAGCTGCACACCCATCGACATCAGCTTGGCGCGGTCGACCACCCCAGGCACGCCGAGGTCGACGGGCACGGCCAGCCCACGGACCCGCTCGTCGGTCAGCCAGCGACGGACACGGGCGGGGTCCAGGCACATCTGCGTCGTCACGGACCCGGCCAGCCCGGCGTCGGCCAGCAGCGCCTGCTTGGCGTGCAGCGCTTCGCGCAGCACGGCCGTGTCGATCAGCGGATGCGTGTCCGGATACCCCGGCACCCCGATGCTGGTGAGACCCGTGTCGTGGTCGAGCAGAGCGCGGAGGAACGAGAGGCCGTCGGCGTACGGCCCGGCCGGATGGTCGCCGTCCCCGGCGATCACGAAGACCTCGCGCAGCCCGTGGTCGCGGATCCAGGCGGCCAGAGCCCCCACGTGCTCCGGGCCCTCGACGACGCGCGCCGAAAGATGCGGGACGACGTCGTGGCCGAGGTCGAGCAGCCGGGCCGCCAACTCCTGCGTCGCCGGCAGCCCCTTCTTCGGCGAGCAGGTGATCGAGACCGGCGCGCCGGCAGGCAGGTCGGCGATCGCCTCGTCCACGCCCTTCATCGGCACCAGCTCGAAGCGGGTGGTGGCGACGAGCGAGTGCACGGCCTCGCTGAGCGCGAGCGGCTCTGCCGAACGGCGACGGAACAGCGAGAACATCAGCGACCGCTCCGTTGGCGCCGTCGCCCGGCTCGCTGGCGTGGCGCAGGGGCGAGGCGCTCGGGCAGCTCGACGACCGTCGCCAAGTGCGGGCTCGGCGCCGTGGCATGGGGGAACGCCATCGCCGCCACGAACAGCTCCTGGAACCGCGGCTCGGTGGCCGTCTCGATCTTGACCACGTCGCGGGCGGCGATCTCCATCTCGGCCCGCCGCTCGTTCGACAGCAGGGCCTGGACGGCTCCCGCACCGGCGGCGTTGCCGACGGACCGCACGCCGGCCACCGGGCAGTCCGGGACGAGCCCGAGGACCATGGCGTTGACAGGGTCGATGTGCGCCCCGAAGGCACCGGCCAGCCGGACGTCGGTCACGTCCGGGTGCCCGGCATGCTCGAGCAGCAGCTCGATGCCGGCGCGCAGCGCGGCCTTGGCCAGCTGGATCGCCCGGACGTCGTTCTGCGTGATGGCCAGCCGCGTCGATCCGTCGAGCGGCTGGCGCAGGACGTAGGCGAACGTGCGGCCGTCGGGGACGACGCGGGGCGTCACCGCCGCCAACTCCCCGCGGATCGTGCCGTCGGCGTCGACGATCCCGGCCAGGAACATCTCGGCGATGACGTCGATGATCCCCGACCCGCAGACGCCCGAGATCACGGTGTCGTGGGGGAAGCCCGGGTCGTCGGACCATGCGGCGGTGCCGATCGCCTTGTACCGCGGCTCCAGCGTCTGGCGATCGATGCGCACCCGCTCGATGGCGCCGGTCGTGGCCCGCTGCCCGCAGCTGATCTGGGCTCCCTCGAAGGCCGGTCCCGTCGGACTGGAGGCGGCGAACTGGCGCTCCCGATCGCCGAGGACGATCTCGGCGTTGGTGCCGATGTCGACGAGCAGCTGCATCGCCGCGCCGCGGTGCGGCCCCTCGGCCAGCATCGCCGCCGTGGTGTCGGCGCCGACGTGCCCGGCGATGCACGGCCCGACGTAGAACGAGGCGTTGGGCAGGTCGAGGTCGAGCGCACGCGCCGGGCCTCTCACCGGCTCGGACGTCGCCAGGACGAACGGGGCGGCGCCGAGCGGTGTGGGATCGATGCCGAGCACGATGTGGTGCATGATCGGGTTGCCGACCAGCACGACCTCGAGCAGTCGGTCGCGCGCCGTGTGCGCGGCGGCGACGAGCTCGCCGACCAGGCCGTCGATGGCGGTGCGGATGACCGCCGTGAGCTCCCGCTCACCACCCGGGTTCATCATCACGTAGGACACCCTGCTCATGAGGTCCTCGCCGAAGCGGATCTGCGGGTTCATGCGACCGACGGTGGCGACGACCGCGCCGGTGGACAGATCGCACAGGTGCCCGGCGACAGTGGTCGACCCGACGTCGATGGCGACGCCGAACGCGGCGTCGACGTAGCCGGGCCAGGCGGCCACGATCGCCCCGCCGTCCGTGACGCCACGGTCTCGTCGCAGGGCGACGGTCACCGCGCCCTCGTCGGCAGCGAGCAGGCGATGGATGCCCGCCAGCAGCTCTCGGTGCACCTCCGGCACGGGCAGCCCGTGCTGGTCGGCGACGGCGGCGGCGAGCGCCCCGGCGGCGCTCGTCGCGTCGCCGAGGCGAGCCGCCGGGACCTCGACGAAGAACAGCGTGAACGACGGGTCGACGACGACCGAGCCGAGATCGAGGTCCTTGCGGACGACCTGGTGGTGCACCTGGCTGGTCGCCGGCACGTCGACCACGACGTCGCCGAGGATGCGGGCGGCGCACCCGAGCCGGTTCCCGGGAGCCAGTGGACGGTTGCCGCGGTAGTCGACCTCGATCGGAGCCGGCGAGCCGAGCGCATCGACGGTGGCGTCGATCCGCCACTTGGCGAACCGGCCGACGCTGGGGGTCACCTGGCAGCGGCCGCAGATCCCCCGACCGCCGCACACCGTGTCGAGGTCGGCCCCGAGCTGGCGGGCAGCCTCCAGCACGCTGGTGCCGTCGACGACCTTGCCTTCCAGCCCCGACGGGGTGAACACGACACGGTGCAGTGTCACGACGCGGGGTCGCCCTGACCCCGGCGCCGGCGCCGGTCACTACGGTCGCCACGACCACCGGCCGGGGCGTTGGGGTCGCGGTTGGCCCGGATCCAGGCCATGCAGTCCTTGTCGGCGCCGGACAGCACGTCGGCGGCCATCACGGCCGAGCGGACCTCCGCATGCAGCGGGCTCATGATCGCCGAGGTCATCCCTGCGCCGATCGCCATGGCCAGGAACGTCCCCGTGACGACGTGGCGGTTGGGCAGCCCGAAGCTGATGTTCGAGCCCCCGCACGTCGTGTTGACCTTCAGCTCCTCGCGGAGTCGACGGATCAGCGTGAAGGCCTGCTGCCCGGCCGTGCCCATCGCGCCGATCGGCATGACGAGCGGGTCGACGACCACGTCGTGGGACGGGATGCCGTGGTCGGCGGCCCGCTCGACGATGCGCTTGGCGATGGAGTAGCGGACGTCCGGGTCCTCGCTGATGCCGGTCTCGTCGTTGGAGATGGCGACCACCGCCGCGCCGTGGCGGGCGACGAGCGGCAGCACGCGTTCCATCACCTCGTCCTCGCCCGTCACGGAGTTGACGAGTGGCTTGCCCTGGTACACCGCCAGGCCGGCCTCGAGCGCCTCGATGATCGACGAGTCGATCGACAGCGGTACGTCGGTGACGGCCTGCACCAGCTGCACGGCACGGGCCAGCATGGCCGGCTCGTCGGCCAGCGGGATGCCGGCGTTCACATCGAGCATGTGGGCGCCGGCCTCGACCTGCGCCACGGCGTCGGCCTCGACGCGACTGAAGTCGCCGCGCTTCATCTCCTCGGCCAGCAGCTGGCGACCGGTCGGGTTGATCCGCTCGCCGATCATGACGAACGGGCGGTCGAACCCGATGACCACCTCCCGCGTGGCCGAGCTGACGACGGTCTGGGTCATGAGTTCTCCTTTCCCTGAGCTCTTCGAGGGCGGCGAGCTCCTCGGGGTTGGCGGTCCGTGACGTGCCCACGACGTCGCGCTCCCAGCCACCGGCGAAGGCCAGCAAGCCGAGGCGCTCGGTGTCGAAGGCGACTTCCAAGCGGTCGGCCTCGGCCTGCGCCGCCGCGGCGACGTCGCCGCTCGACTCGATGCTGACCCGCCGCCACTGGGCGACGTCCTCGTGGGCGGTGTGGATCTTGGCCTTGCGCTTGGCCCGGTCGATGGCCCGCTGGAACTTCGGCGACAGCAGGACCTGATGACGTTGGCGCCCGGCCTGCCCGTTGACCTGGGCCGGGATGTCCCGCCACAGGATCACGACGACCTCGTTGCCACCCCGCGGCATCAGGCCACCCGCACGCGGACGATCGACACCGGTACAGCGTCGGCCAACCCGCGGCGACCGACGTGGCGGTGTTCGAAGGCCAGCCCGAGCCGCTCGGCAGCGTGGCGACCGGCGTCGACGACGGCGACATCGGTGCTCTGGCTGAGCAGGACGACACGCCGGTAGTTCCCGAAGTAGGCGTCACGGAGCTGCGGATGGCGGTCGAGCCCGAGGCCTTGCCACACGAGCGCGTCGAAGTGGCGGGCGAGAAAGTCGGTGAGGAAGAACGTCCCGGGGTCCTCGTCGTGGAGGGCGGCGAACAGCTCGGCGCCGGCGAAGAACTCGTAGCAGTGGGCGCCCGGCAGCCGCTGGACTCCGGGATGGTCGGCCAGCAGGGCGTCGAGGGCGCCCCCGGTGCCGCAGTCGGCGTAGGCCACGAACGCCGGGCGGCCGGCCGCCGCGGCCTCTTCGAGCAACGGCGCGACGGCTGGCACGATGCGCTCGGGGCGGTTGTGCAGGTGCGCCGGCAGGTAGTGGACCGTGAGCCCTGGCAGCACGGCGCGCAGCTCGGCAGCGAGGGCGCCGCAGGCGACGACGAGCGGCTCAGGCAACGGAGGGCCCAGGCGGCTCGGCCCGCCGCAGGCGGCGGGCTTGGACGAGCTCCTTCGCCTTCTCCGCAGCGACCGCCGCATCGCGGCAGTACGCATCGGCACCGACGGCCGAACCGAACTCCTCGTTCAGCGGCGCACCGCCGACGAGGACGATGTAGTCGTCGCGCATGCCCTTCTCCCGCAGCGTGTCGATGACGACCTTCATGTACGGCATCGTCGTGGTCAGCAGGGCGGACATCCCGAGGATGTCGGGCTCGTGCTCGGCGAGGGCGGCGAGGTACTTGTCGACGTCAGAGTTGATGCCGATGTCGACGACCTCGAAGCCGGCCCCCTCCATCATCATCGCCACCAGGTTCTTGCCGATGTCGTGGATGTCGCCCTTGACGGTGCCGATGACGACCTTGCCGATCGACTCGGCCCCCGTCTCGGCGAGCAACGGGCGGAGGATCTGCATGCCGGCCTTCATGGCGTTGGCCGACAGGAGCACCTCGGGGACGAACAGGATGCCGTCCCGGAAGTCGATGCCGACGATGCGCATGCCTTCGACCAGAGCGTCGGCCAGGACCTTGTCGGCGCCCCAGCCGCGATCGAGGAGGATCGTCGTGCCCTCCACGATCTCCTCGGCCAGCCCGTCGTAGAGGTCGTCGTGCATCTGCTGCACGAGGTCGGCGTCGTCGAGACCGGCGAGGTCGATGTCGTCCTGCTCGCTCATTGTGGTGTCTCCGCGACGAAGATGATGGTTTCCATGATGCGGAACTCGCCCGCATCGTGGAACCTTATCGTGTTTCCACCCGAGGCTTTCTACGCACCGGAGGCGTTCCGGGCCGGAGGGGGCGCACGAAAGCCTCGCATCCCGCCGTGCGGGCGTCCGGGCGATGTCACGCCGGGACGGGGACGGCGGCGGCCAGCAACAGGCGGCCGATCTCCTGCGCCCGGAGGGCGGCGTCGACGTCACCCTCAGCGGCGGAGACGATCGAGCCCTTCATCAGGATGTGCCACTGGCGGGCGAAGTGGTCGGGATCGGCGACCCCGGCCGCGGCGGCCAGCTCGGCGACGAACTCGCGGATCCGGGCTAGCTGGTCCCGGCACGCCTGGTGGATCGGGTGCTTGCGGTCGTCGAACTCGAGGAGGGCGTTGACGAACAGGCAGCCCTCGAAGTTACGGCGCCGGAACCAGCCGTCGAGCACGTCGAAGATGACCAGCAGGCGTTCCCCCGGGAGCACGGCGCGCCGCCGCACCTCGGCCTCCAGCCAGCCGCGCGTCCACACCTGCTCGCGACGATCGAGCACGGCAAGCACGAGCGCGTCCTTCGAGCGAAAGTGGCGGTAGACGGTCATCTTGGCCACGCCGGAGCGCTCGATGATCGTGTCGACCCCAACGGCCCGGATGCCATGACGGCAGAAGAGGGTGTAGGCCGTCGACATGATCCGCTCCCGCGCGTCGGGGCCGACGGCCCGGGAAGAGGAGGCACTAGGCGTGCGGCGGCTGGTGCCCATGTGCGGGACGACGCTACCAGCACGGCCTTTGCGACGGCCCGGCGCTGACCGTGGCGGGGTTGCGACGGCTCAGAGCTCGTCGCGGACGGCGTGGGTCGCGGCGACCATCGCCCGGAGCTTGGCCTGGGCCACCGCGGTTGGCACGTGGCGCAGACCGCAGTCGGGACTGACGATCAGCCGCTCCGGGGCGACGACGTCGAGGGCTCGCCGGATGCGCGTGGCGATGAGGTCCTCCCGCTCGACGTCGTCCGACTTCACGTCGATGACGCCGACACCGACGTCGCGGTCCCAGCCGTACCGGCCGATCAGCTGTAGGTCCCCGTCGCCCTTGCGGGCGAACTCGAGCAGCAGCTGGTCGACGGCGGCATCGAGCACGGCCGGGAACAGGAAGTCGTAGTGCCCCTCCCAGACGGGGCGGGCATAGCGGTTGCCGTAACACACGTGGAGGCCCCATGTGACGTCGACGCCGGCCGTCACGACGTTGATCGCCTCGATCGCCAGGTCGACGTGCTCGGGATACCCGGCAAGGAACGGCTCGTCGATCTGCAGCCGCGTCGCGCCAGCGGCGGCCAGCCGTGACGCCTCGGCGTTCAAGCACGCCGGCCAGCGCGAGGACGAGCCCGGCGTCGTCGGCGTAGGCGCGGTTGTGGACCCGTCGGGACAACGAGAACGGGCCGGTGAAGGAGAGCTTGACCGGCCGATCCGTGTGGGCGGCCGTGAACCGGTACTCGTCGGCCAACCCGAGCGCCGTCCCGTCGTCCGGCCGCAACGGTTGGACGACCTCGGTCTCGTAGTAGTCGTAGTAGTAGGCCTTCGAGCCGTCGAGCACGTGGATGCCGGGGATGCGGGCCAGGAGGTAGTCGACGTCGTTGTCACGGCGCAGCTCGCCGTCCGACACCACGTCGATGCCGGCCAGCTCCTGGTCCTTGAGGGCCGCCTTGATCGCCACGTCGCAGATCTCGGCGAGGTGGTGAGCGCTCAACCGCCGCTGGTGGTAGTCGTCCTTCAGCCGCTCCAACCACTCGGGCACCGAGTACGAACCGACGACCGTCGTCGGGAGGCACGGCGCCGGCATCGCCGTCAGTCTCGCACCCGGGCCGTCATCGTCACGATGCTCGTTCCTTGGCGGTGGCGGAACGGCGCGAACTCGACCTCGAACCCCCGCCGGTGCCCGACCCGGTGGAACAGCGGACCGTTGACCCAGTTGACGACCGAGCCGTCGTACTTGCCCGGGCCGAGGAACTGCGTGCGGTAGCGATGCGTGTCGGTGACGACGATGTCGTGGCACCACAGGCGGCCGTACGGGTGGAGCAGCGGCAGCGTGTCGACGAAGCTGGCGACGGCGCCGTTGTTGACGTGCATCCGGATGTCGTTGCCCGATTCCAGCTGCGGTCGCAGCAGTTCGCCGCTGACGCCAGGAGCGAGCTCGTACAGGTCCAGCCCGGCCAGCGGGGCGTAGCGCTCTTCGAGGCGCAGCGCCTCCCATGCCGCCTGCCAGAAGCGCACCGCATCGTCGACGCCGTCGAAGCAGCCCGGCACGGTCTCGGCGAGCAGCGTCGGACCGAGCCGCAGGAGCTTCTCGATCAGCCCCGGCAGCGCCTCGACGTCCGCCCCGATGTCGTCGGCGATCACCGTGGCGGTTGACCGCGGCAGGTAGGCCCGCGACTCGACGAGGTAGTTGTGGCCGCCGAGTCGGGCCACCTCGTCGGTCGGCAGGTTGTCGTAGACGTTGGAGACGTAGACGAGGAAGACCTTGTACCTGAGGAACCCGAGGGCGGTCGTCGGCCGGGTCGCCTCCAGGACGAACGAGCTGACGTGCGCATCGTGCGTGGCGACGGCCTGGCGGGCCTGCTCCAGCACGTGCGGCGAGTAGTCGCACATCAGGTAGTGCAGCCGGCGGTAGTAGTCACGACCCAGTTCGGCGTCCATGACCACGAACGTGTCGAGGAACGTGCTGGCCTGGTTGCCGTTGCCGACGCCGAGCTCGATGACGTACAGCTCGTCGGGCAGCGCGTTGCGCGCGACCAGCCGGTCCCACGAGCCGAACATTTCGGCGATCAGCTCGCGCACGGAGGCGATGTTGCGGGCGTCGCTGGCGCCGCCGGGCAACGCCGACTCGTACATCCGACCCGTCGCCGCCTCCCACCGATCGAGGGCCTGCCAGTAGAGGCGGTTGAAGTCCCAGATGCAGCTCTCGCGCGTGGGACGCCATGCTTCGAGGACCAGCCGGTCACCGTCGCCGCCGTCGTGGTGGTGGGCGAACGCCGCCCGAGCCTGCGCCGCCAGGTCCGGCGCGTCGGCCCGGCGCAGATCGACGGCGACCTCGACCTCGCCGCCGCCGTCGTTGCGACCGAGGATCGCCCGCACGTCGACGACCGGGCGGAAGTTGTGGCGGTACTGGATCCAGTCGCACACGACGCGCACCCGCGACAGGTCGAACGAGTCCTCGCGCAGCGCGTCGACGATCGGCCGCAGCGCCGCCGTCACGTCGATCGGGTGCTCGCCGCGCAGCCGGGAGGTCGGGCGGACGTCGACGAGCACGGTCAGGCGAACGTGTCCGGCAGCTCGGCCTTGCGGCGGGCGACGAACTCGCGCAGCTCTTCGTCGACGGCGTCGTCGATCGGCGGGGGCGTGTAGGCCGCCAGGCGCTCCTTCCACAGCCGGTTGGCCCGCTGCGCGGCATCCAACGAACCGTCCTCGAGCCACTGCTCGAAGCTCGAGTTGTCCGCCGTCTCGGAGCGGTAGAAAGCCGTCTCGAAGTTGGCCAGCGTGTGGGCCGTGCCGAGGAAGTGGAGGCCGGGCGTGTGCTCCTTGATGGAGTCCATCGCCTGGCCGTTCTCGCTGAGGTCGAGGCCGGCGGAGAACGTCGCCATCATCCCGAGCTGGTCGGCATCGAGGACGAACTTCTCGTAGCCGATGGCCAGGCCGCCCTCCAGCCACCCGGCGGCGTGCAGCACGAAGTTGGTGCCGGCCATCAGCGTCGGGATCAACGTGGCGGCGCTCTCGTAGGCGGCCTGGGCGTCCGGCAGCTTCGATGCGGTCAGCGACCCGCCCGAGCGGAACGGCACCCCGAGTCGCCGGGCCAGCGCGGCGACCGTGTAGAGCACGAGCGCCGGCTCCGGCGTGCCGAACGTCGGGGCGCCCGTCTGCATCGACATCGAGCTGGCGAACGAGCCGAAGACCACCGGCGCGCCGGGGCGCACGAGCTGGGCGAAGGACATGCCGGCCAGCGCTTCGGCCAGCGTCTGGGCGACGACGGCGGCCGACGTCGCCGGCGCCATCGCCCCAGCGAGGATGAACGGCGTGATGATCGTCGCCTGGTTGGCCGCCGCGTAGACCTCGGCGGCGGCGAGCATCGTGGCGTCCCACACGAGCGGCGAGGCGGCGTTGATCAGGCTCGTGATCACCGTCCGGTCGGCGAGGTCGCCACCGAAGCCGATGCGTGCCAGCTCGACGCTGTCGGCCGCCCGCTCGCCGGCGGTCACCGACCCCATGAACGGCTTGTCGCTCCACCGCAGGTGGGCGTACACCATGTCGAGGTGGCGCTTGCTCACCGGGACGTCGACCGGCTCGCAGACGGTGCCGCCCGAGTGGTGGAGGTGCGGGTGGAGGTAGGCCAGCTTCACGAAGTTCTCGAAGTCGGCCAGCGTGGCGTAGCGGCGGCCGGCGTCGAGGTCGTGGACGAACGGGGAGCCGTAGTTGGGAGCGAAGACGGTGGCGTCGCCGCCGATCTGCACGTCGTTGGCCGGGTTGCGGGCGTGCTGGGTGTAGACGGCCGGCGCCGTCGCCACGAGCTGGCGGCAGAGGCCACGCGGGAAGCGCACCCGGGTGCCGTCGACGTCGGCGCCGGCATCGGCGAAGCGGGCCACCGCGCTCGGGTACTCACGGACCTCGATGCCGACCTCGGCGAGGATCGTCTCGGCGTTGTGCTCGAGCAGCTCCAGCCCCTCCTCCGAGACGAGCTCCACCGGGCGCAGCGAGCGGCGTCAGGAACGGTTGCCGGGCGATGACGGCGGCGGCCCGCAGTTCCTGGCGGCCGGCCCGTCCGCCGCCCCGCCTGGTCATCGCCGAAACCTATCCCACCGGTAGAACTCGACCGGCTCCGCCGGCAGCGGCTCGTTGCCGAGGATCAGGTCGGCGGCCTTCTCGGCCAGCATCATCACCGGCGCGTAGATGTTGCCGTTGGTGA
The DNA here is from genome assembly GCA_963719775.1 of uncultured Acidimicrobiia bacterium. Taxonomy (GTDB): domain Bacteria; phylum Actinomycetota; class Acidimicrobiia; order Acidimicrobiales; family Ilumatobacteraceae; genus JALZMG01. The sequence goes on along the minus strand of CAVRCY010000006.1, from coordinate 257,352 downwards.
CGTACGGCATCGAGGACGCGTCGACGACCCGCGCGCCACCCAGGCCGTGGACGCGCATCGTCGCCGGATCCAGCACCGACAGGTCGTCGACGCCCATCCGGCAGGTGCACGAAGGATGCAGCGCCGTCTCCGCATCGCCGGCGACCCAGGCCACGACGTCGTCGTCCGTCTGGACCTCCGGACCGGGGGACAGCTCGCCGCCGTCGAGCGTGGCGAACGCCGGCTGCCCGAGGATGCGGCGGGCGTGGCCGATCGCTTCGACCCACTCCCGCCGGTCCTGGTCGGTCGACAGGTAGTTGAACCGCAGGGCCGGCTTGACCCTGGCGTCGGGCGACGTGATGAGGACGGACCCTCTGGCGTCGGAGTACATCGGACCGATGTGCAGTTGGTAGCCGTGGCCGCCGGCCGGCGACGAGCCGTCGTAGCGCACGGCGATGGGGAGGAAGTGGATCATCACGTTCGGATACGTGACGTCGTCGTTGCTGCGCAGGAAGCCGCCGCCCTCGAACTGGTTCGACGCGCCGGGCCCGCGCCGGGCCAGCCATTGCAGGCCGATCCAGGGTCGCTGCCGCCATTGCAGCTGCGGGTTGAGCGAGACGGGCTGCGTGCTGGCGTGCTGGACGTAGACCTCGAGGTGATCCTGGAGGTGGCGCCCGACGCCCGGGAGGTGGTGCACGGGGTCCACGCCGACGGCGCGCAGGTGGTCGGCGTCGCCGATCCCGGAGAGCTGGAGCAGCTGCGGCGAGTTGAACGCGCCGCCGCACAGCACGACCTCGCCACACGAGACGACCTCGCGCCGACCGGGGGGTCGGCGGTACTCGACGCCGGTCACCCGCCGGCCCTGGACGATCAGGCGGGTGACCATCGCCCGCGTGACGACCTCCAGGTTCGGGCGGGACATCACCGGGTGCAGATAGGCCTTCGACGCGCTGAGCCGACGGCCCCGCCGCACGTTGCGGTCGAACGCCGCGAACCCCTCCTGGCGGTACCCGTTGACATCGCTCGTGAGGGCATGGCCGGCTTGCTGGACGGCCTCGAAGAAGGCGTCGAACAACGGGTTGGCGACCGGTCCCCGTTCCAGCTCGAGCGGGCCGTCGTGACCGTGGAACGGGTCGTCGGGCGCGGCGGCCAGGCAGTCCTCCATCCGCTTGAAGTACGGGAGGCAGTGGGCGTGGTCCCACGCCGCCATCCCAGGGTCGGCCGCCCAGCGCTCGAAGTCGAGCGGGTTGCCGCGCTGGAAGATCATCCCGTTGATGCTCGACGACCCGCCGAGCACCTTGCCCCTGGCGTGGTAGATGCGCCGCCCGCCCATGAACGGCTCGGGCTCCGACTCGTACTTCCAGTCGTAGAAGCGGTTGCCGATCGGGAGCATCAACGCCGCCGGCATCTGGATCAGCACGTCCCACCGGCGATCCGGGCGGCCGGCCTCGAGGACGAGGACCCGCGTCGACGGATCGGCGCTGAGCCGGTTGGCCAGCACGGAACCAGCCGATCCTCCCCCGACGATCACGACGTCGTACATGGCGCAGATCATGCCGAGCGGGCGAGCGCTCGTCGATCTGGGCGCCGATCGCTTCGCTCGGCATCTTCTACCGATTTGGTATCATCGCCCTCATGGACCTCAACATCAAGGACCTCGACGATGGTGTGGGCCAGCGGCTCGCGAGCAGGCGGCGGCGGCGGGCATGTCGGTCCAGCAGTACCTGCGCAACGAACTGACACGAAGCCCTGCGGAAGGTCCCGCCGAGATCTCCACGGAGCGCCGCGGTGATGCTGTCGACGAGCTCCTCGAGGCGGCGGTGGTGGGAGCCCTTCCAGTACACGTGGCCGCAGCTGCCGCAGCGGGCGAAGTCGTCGTAGTGCTGGCGGGTCATCGGCTGCAGCCGGTCGAGCACGTCGGCCTTGCGCACTGCGGCGAGGGGCCCGCCGCAGCGCAGACAGCGGCTGAACGGTGCCAGCTGGCGGCCGAGGTCGAGTCGGCGGAGCATCTCGATGATCTGGTCGAACGGCCGGTCGGCGCGCACGAACAGGCCGTGGGTGACCTGCCGCCGCTTGAGCAGACCGCGGTCGCGGGTGAGGACGATGCGGTGTTCCTCCTCGCCGATCGCTGCGAGCGCGGCGTCGTCGAGGTGGCGGTCACATCGCGCGTCGAAGCCAACGAGGCGCAGGAGACGGGCCAGCCGGCCGAGGTTGATGTCGACGACGAAGCGCGGGTCGCGCAACGGGGTCGGGCGCAGCCGGCCCACGGGGGTGATGTCCAGCGACTCGAACACCGGGTACACGGCGAGGCGGTCACCGCTCGTCGGACGGTGGGAGAACCCGACCGACTCGCCGTTGGCGAGGATGAGATCGACCTCCGTATGCGGGATGCCGACCGCCTCGATGACATCCTTGACCGTCTGGTGGCTGCGGAACGGACGGCGCATCGTGGTGCCGCGGAGCGCCGGGGTGAGGAAGTCGTTCAGCTCGGCGTAGGCCCGCACGTCGACGTGGCCCGAAACGGTCACCGCGCGGGCTCGGAGAAAGCGAAGGCGCCATAGCCGACCACCCGTTCGGGATCCCCGCACGTGTCGGCCGAGTTGCGCAGGTCGAGCAGCCGCGCCGTGAGCCGGTGACGGCGGGCGGCGAGCAGCACGCCCTCGACCGCAGCCGCGCCGCACGCCGCGTCGGCGGGCGGCGGGTCGAGCCGGCAGATCATCTCCGCCGTGTGGCGGTCGAGCCGCGTGGCGACGTGCCAGTCGTGGTAGTGGCTGAGGTCGGTGCTGATGACGACGGCGGTCTCGGGACCGCCCCACAGGGCGTCCAGCACATCGGCCAGCACACCGCCGCCTGACCTTCCGACCAGGAGCGGCAGCACGGACACATCGCCGAGCGCCGCCGTGACGAACGGCAGGTGAACCTCCAAGCTGTGCTCGCCGGTGTGTGCCCGGTCGTCGACGGCGACGCCGGGAACGTCGAGCGCCTGCCGGCGGGCGTCGTCGTCGACGGTGACGGGACCGATCGGTGTGGCGAAGGCCGCGGCACTGGGCACGGCCACCCCGGCGAGGGGCGAGAAGTGGGCGGGGCCGGCGATGATGACGCGGCGGACGGTCCCCCGGGCTGCCGCGAGCGCGGCGTACGCCGTCGCGGCGACCGGGCCCGAGTAGCGGTACCCGGCGTGCGGAGCGACGATCACCTTCGGCGTGATGGTCTCGCCCTCGGGCAGACGGGCCTCGGCGAGCAGCTCGTGGACGGTGCGCGACAACAGCGCTGGCTCGCCTGGGTAGAACCGCCCGGCCACGGCGGCGCGGCGCACCTTGCTCCTCACGGCACGGCCCCAGGCGACCGTCGCCGCCGGGCGTCTCCTCGCGCCCGCCACGTGACCTCGGCCGTGGCGTCCAACCACACCGGCTGGCGCCGGGCACCCCACGTTCCCGGCCGGCCGTCGTAGCGGCCAGGGATCGCCGTGCCGCAGAACTGGCACTGTCCGTCACCCGTCAGGTGGTACTCGCCGAGCACGTACCAGTCGCGCTCCACGACGCGGCGTCCGCAGGCCGGGCAGTACGTGCTCGACCCCGCGCTGTCGTGCACGTTGCCGGTGTACACGTAGTGCAGCCCGTGACGGCGGGCGATCTCCCGGGCGCGGGTCAGCGTGCGCGGCGGCGTGTGGGGGACGTCGAGCATCTTGAAGTCCGGATGGAACGCTGTGAAGTGCAGCGGCACGTCCGGGCCGAGGTGCTCGGCGATCCAGGCGGCCATCGCCTCGAACTCAGCATCGGAGTCGTTGTGCCCGGGGATCACGAGGTTGGTGATCTCGAACCACACGTCGGTCTCGTGGCGCAGGTACTCGAGCGTGTCGAGCACCGGTTGCAGATGACCGACGGTGACGTGCTTGTAGAACTCCTCGGTGAACGCCTTGAGGTCGACGTTGGCGGCGTCCATGTGGCGGTAGAACTCGACGCGCGGTTCGTCGCAGATGTAGCCGGCCGTGACGGCCACGGGATGGAGGCCCCGCGCCCGGCACGCGTCCGCAACGTCGATGGCGTACTCCATGAAGATCACCGGGTCGTTGTACGTGAACGCCACGCTGCGGCAGCCGAGGCGGGCGGCGACGTCGGCGATCGTCTCCGGGGAGGCGGCATCGGCGAGCGTGTCGACCTCCTTCGACTTGGAGATGTCCCAGTTCTGGCAGAAGCGGCAGGCCAGGTTGCACCCCGCCGTGCCGAACGACAGCACCGGCGTGCCGGGCAGGAAGTGGTTGAGCGGCTTCTTCTCGATCGGGTCGACGCAGAACCCCGACGAACGGCCGTAGGTCGTGAGCACCACCTCGCCGCCCTCGACGGCCCGCACGAAGCACATGCCGCGCTGGCCCTCGCGCATCTTGCACGCCCGCGGGCACACGTCGCATTGCACCCGACCGTCGGCAAGCGTGTGCCAGTAGACGGTCGGGACGGTGCTGGCCGCAAGGTCAATCACGTCGATCCCTACCGTTGCGACCAGCCTACGCCGGCCCGCAGTACAGATTCTGACGACAGTTGATCCCGCTCAGCCGGATCAACTCTCCCAAGAATCGCGGAACATCCGCCGCGCCGCCTCGACCACCGTCTTGGCGATGTCATCGGCCCGTCCCGGCTCCGGGAACCGGTACGACGGACCGTGGACATGGACGGCGCCGACGACGCGACCGTCGAACCCGAAGATGGGCGCCGCCACGGAGCTGATGCCGGGCACGTACTCGTCCCGGGTCCAGACGTAGCCGTCGGCGGCGATCGCCGCCAGTCGCTGACGCAGCGCCGCCGGGTCGGTGATCGTGTGGTCGGTCGACGCCTCGAGCGGTCGATCGAGGTAGCGGTCCAGCTCGGGCTCGGACATGTGGGCCAGCAGCACCAGCCCGGACGAGACCATGTGGGCGGGGATCCGCTCCCCCGTCCAGTCGCGGACCTGGACCTGATGGTCGGCGGCGACCTGGTCGAGGTACACGACGTCGCCGACGTCGAGGACCGATAGCCCGGCCACCTCGTCCAGCGCATCGACGAGCTCGCTGAGGTGCGGGCGGGCGAGGGAGATCAGGCTGCGGCCGGGTCGGGCCCCCGCCGTGATGTCGAACATCGCCTCGCCGATGCGGTACTCGTTCCCCGTCCCGGCCTGCTCGACGGCACCGAGCACCTGCAGCGTGGAGAGCAGCCGCGAGACCGTGCTCTTCGGCAGACCGACGCGATCGGCAACCTCCGATACGCCGGCCGCTCCACCGGCCAGGCAGCGGAGGATGGCGAACGCCCGCTCGACGGATTGCACTCCGGACACCCACCTAGCGTTCCACAATGCGGGACAGTTCCACAACATGGCACTGGGGACGTGACGGTTCGCTGCCCCACGGGCTCGTGGTAGGCACCGGTCGTGGCCACGCACCCCGAGATCGTCCCGTTCATCGATGCCCACCTCGACGAGATGGTCGCCATCGCCGGCGAGCTCGGTGACGATCTGGTCATCGTGACACCGCCGCTGCCGGGCGCCAACAGTCCGTTCGCCATCGTGACCCACTGCGTCGGCGTCACCGATTGGTGGATCGGCAAGCACATCGCCGGGCGCGACGTCCAACGCGACCGCCCCAAAGAGTTCACCGCGACGGGCACCGTCGACCAGTTGGCCGACGCCGTCACCGGCGTCAAGCAACGCTTCCACGACGACCTCGCCGCCTACGACCCTGGCCAGCCGATCGCCGACGGCGAGCGCTACCCAGCCGACGACGTGGCACGGACGTGGAACCACGAGGCCGCGCTGATCCACACCCTGGACGAGCTGGCGCAGCACCACGGCCAGCTGGAGCTGACGCGCGATCTGCTGCGCGCCGGCGGGGGCCGCTGAGCGCTGGGGAGGCGCGGCCGTGCGGCCGGCCTCCCCAGATCCCGGTGCTCAGCAGGAGGTGAACGTGTCCGAGCCCAGCCCGCCGTTGCAGGTGTCGTCGTCCTCGCCGCCGTCCAAGACGTCAGGGTCATCGCCACCGTGCAGCTCGTCGTCACCCTTGCCTCCCTCGATGTAGTCGGCTCCGTCCTCACCGTCGAGGTCGTCGACGCCCATGTAGCCGAAGAGCGAGTCCTCACCTCGCCCGCCGTTGACCTCGTCGTTGCCGAACATGGCGCACACGACGTCATCCCCGTTCTTCGCATCGATGTCGTCGGCTCCCGAGCTGCCGATGATCACGTCGTCGTTGTCGGTGCCGTCGAACGGCGAGCCGCCGTCCGGCACGCGTAGCACCGTGTAGCCGTCGGCCAGCGCCGACGCCGTGTCCGTGCAGTAGTCCTTGAGCCCCGCACCGGCAGACGCCGACGCCTCGCCGGCACCGGCAACGGCGCTGACGGCGGCGACGATCGCCGCGGTGGCGAGCATGGTTCTGGTCTTCATGGTTGATGGTCCTCCTCGGACGAGACGGCGACACTCGCCGTGACTGCGAGGCACACTGCGGACGCTCCGCTAGCCGCGTGCTAGCCGACGCCCGCGCCGAACGCCGCTAGCGCCGAGTTAACGGCGCCGCCGTGTGATGAGCGCGTCGCCTCGTCGGGAGGCGACCACAGCCAGAAGGAGCACCCCCATGTTCAAGCACCACACGATCCGAGTTGCCGGGGCGGCGGTCTTTGCCACCGCCCTCGTCGGCGGAGTGCTGACCGCGTCGGCGTCCGCCGGGCACGGCGAGCCCGGCGATCCGCTGGGTCTGATCCCCCCGGGCGGCGCCGACTGCGAGTCCTACGCGGCGGCCTACGCGGCGGCCGGTTGGACGGTCATCGACGGCGACGACTTCGCCAACGTCCTCATCGGCGGCCCCGGGCCGGACTTCTTCAGGGCCTACGCCGGCAACGACGACGTCGACGGCCTCGGCGGCCCCGACGTCCTGTGCCTCGGCAAGGGTGACGACCGCGGTCAGGGCGGCACCGGCAACGACGCCGTGTACGGCCAGCTGCACGACGACCTGGAGTGGGGCGAAGCCGGCGACGACTACCTCGACGGCGGCCCCAACGCCGACCTCTGCAACGGCGGGCCCGGGGTCGACACCCTGTTCAGCTGCTGAGCGCTCGGCGGCGCGGTGAGCGGTGAGCGCGCCAGGAGCGCTCACCGCTCACCGCTCACCGCTCATCGCGGCGCGCGAGAATGCCTGGCACGGAGAGGGGGGCCCGCCATGACCGTTCGCGACTACGCCGCCGAGTCGGCTGACATCAACGCCTTCGTCGGCGACGACACGCTTGCCGCGGGCCTTCCTGCGCACCGCCTCGGCCAACCCCGGGGTGGTCGCCCTGCGGCGCATGGTCGGCGAGGCCGGGTGGGAGGAGACGACGTACGGCCAGCTGCGCGAGCAGGTTGCGGGCGTCGCCGCGGGTCTGCAGGGCGCCGGCCTGCAGCCCGGCCAGCGGATGGTGCTGATGATGCGCAACCGGCCCGAGTTCCACGTCGTCGACCTCGCCGCCACGTTCCTGCGGGCGACGCCGGTCTCGATCTACAACTCGTCGTCACCGGAGGAACTGCAGTACCTCGTCCACCACGCCGAGGCGGAGATCGCCGTCATCGAGGACAGCGGCTTCCTCGAGCGGTTCCTCAAGGTGCGCGAGGAGCTCCCCCGCCTGCGCCGGATCTTCGTCATCGACCCGCCGGCCGACGGCATGCCCGATGACGTGGCGCCGTACGCAGACCTGCTGTCCGGCGGGACCGCCGACCTCGACGCGCTCGGTGCGGCGACTGACCCCGCCGACCTCGCCACGCTGATCTACACGTCCGGCACGACCGGTCCGCCGAAGGGCGTGATGATCGACCAGCACAACGTCGTCCACACGTCCGAGCAGCTGACCCGCTGCTACGAGCACGCCCTCGGCGACGGCCACGGCGTGGGCCTGCGCTACATCTCGTACCTGCCGATGGCCCACATCGCCGAACGTCTCTCCTCGCACTACAACGGGATGCGCCTCGGGTTCACGGTCACGTGCTGCCCGGACCCGGCACAGATCGCCACGTACGCCCGCGAAGTCCATCCGGAGGTCATGTTCGGCGTCCCCCGCGTGTGGGAGAAGGTGTACCTCGGCGTCAACGCTGCGCTGGCGGCCGACCCGGAGAAGAAGCAGAAGTTCGACGAGGCGGTCGCCGCCGCGCTGCCGATCGCCGAGGCCCGCCGGCGCGGCACGATCACCGCCGAGCAGCAGGAGACGTGGGACTTCCTCGACGCCGTCGCCTTCTCCACCGTGCGCGGGCTGGTCGGGCTCGACGCGCTGCGCCTCGGCATCACCGGCGCGGCGCCGATCCCCCGCCAGATCCTCGAGTGGTTCAACGCGCTGGGCATCCCGCTGACCGAGATCTACGGCATGAGCGAGACCACGGGACCGATGACCTGGGAGGCCCATCCCGACCGCATCAAGCCCGGGACCGTCGGCCCGTCGATCCCCGGCTGCGAGGTCAGGATCGCCGAGGACGGCGAGGTCATCTGCCGCGGCGACAACGTGTTCCAGGGCTACTTCAAGAGCCCGGCGCAGACGGCCGAGACGCTGATCGACGGCTGGCTGCACTCCGGCGACGTCGGCGTGATGGACGACGACGGTTTCGTGAAGATCATCGACCGCATGAAGGAGCTGATCATCACGTCCGGCGGCAAGAACATCTCGCCGGCCAACCTCGAGGCGGCGCTGAAGACGATCCCCCTCGTCGGCCAGGCCTGCGCCATCGGCGACAACCGCAAGTTCGTGTCGGCGCTCCTCGTGCTCGACCCCGAGAGCACCGCCGTGTGGGCCAAGGCCAACTCCCGCGAGGCGGTGCCGCTGGTCGAGCTGGCCCGCGATGCCGTCGTGCTCGCCGAGGTGCAGGCCGGCGTCGATCGCGTCAATCAGCAGTTCGCCCAGGTCGAGCAGATCAAGAAGTTCACGCTGATCGGCGAGGAGTGGCTGCCGGACTCCGAGACGTTGACCCCGACCTCGAAGCTCAAGCGGCGCGGCGTGCACGCCCGCTACGGGCGGGAGATCGAGGAGATGTACGCCGACGGCTGAGCCGCTGACGAACCGTTCCGCTCGTTGCGGCGTACTGCCTTCGACGGCCACGTGACACAAACCACGTCCACCCTCGGCCCCGAACTGGTGCCGTCGGGTATCAGGTGGTGGCGGGCCGGCTCCACATGGGGCGAAGGAGGGTCGGATGGGCGGGACAGGCGGGATCAGGGAGGACATGCGACCTCTCCTGCCGCCGGGCCGTCACGTCTGGCTGCCGGGTCGCGGCAAGACCTTCGTCCGTGAGCTGGCCGGACCACCGGGAGCCCCCGTGCTCGTGCTCCTCCACGGCTGGACGGCCACCGCCGACCTCAACTGGTACGCCTGCTTCGAACCACTGGCAGATCACTTCCGCGTGCTCGCCCTCGACCATCGGGGGCACGGCCGGGGGATCCGCTCCGTCGAGCCGTTCCGCTTGGAGCAGTGCGCCGACGACGTCGCCGCGCTGGCCCGCCAGCTCGACATCCCTCGCCTCATCCCCGTCGGGTACTCGATGGGTGGACCGATCGCCCAGTTGCTCTGGCGCCGTCATCCCGAGCTGGTCGAGGGCCTCGTGCTCTGCGCGACGAGCAGCACGTTCACCGGTTCGGTGCGCGAGCGACTGCTCGGCGGCGTGGCCACCGGGACGTCTGTGCTCGCCGGCACGCTGCCGCTGGAGCGCATGACCACCGCCGCACTGACGGCCTGGAACCGCTGGCGCGATCGTCGCGGCTGCCCCTGGTGGGGCTTCGACGAGGTGGCCCGCCATGACTGGAGCGAGATCGTCGAGGCCGGGCGGGCCACGCTGCGCTTCGACTCCCGCCGCTGGATCGGTGGGTTGTCGGCGCCGACGGCAGTCGTCGTCACGGACGACGACGAGGTCGTCCCGGTCCACCGCCAGCTGGCGCTGGCCGCCAGCCTGCCCCAGGCCACGCTGCACCGCGTGCCCGGAGGGCACGCCGTCTGCACGACCGCCCCGCACGAGTTCGTGCCCGTGCTGATGGACGCCTGCGAGAGTGTGGCCGAGCGAACGCCATCGAAGCGGTTCGCCACCGTCGCCGCCTGACCGATCTGGGCGTTACGAGAGGCCGATGATCTCGCCGTCGTCGTCGAGGTCGATCACGGAGGCTGCCGGGTGGGTGCCGAGGCCTGGCATCGTGCGCATCTCGCCGCAGATCGGGTAGACGAAGCCGGCGCCGACCGACGCCCGCACCTCGCGGACGTTGATGACGTGCCCGGTCGGCGCACCCTTCAGCGCCGCGTCGGCCGAGATCGAGAGGTGCGTCTTGGCGATGCACACCGGCAGGTGACCGAAGCCGTTGCGCTCGTACGTCTCCAGCTGCTTGGCCGCCTGCGGCATGTACTCGACCATGCCGGCGCCGTAGATCTTCGTGGCGACGGTCTCGATCTTCTCCTCCAGCGAGGCGTCGTCCGGGTACAGGAAGTGGAACCCGCTCGGCTCCTCACATGCCTCGACCACGGCGCGGGCGAGCTCGGCGGCACCGGCGCCACCATCGGCGAAGTGGGTGCACACGGCGACGCGGGCACCCATCGACTCAGCGACGCGGCGGATCGCCTCGTGCTCCGACGGATGGTCGGTCGGGAAGGCGTTGATGGCGACGACCGGGGTGACACCGTGGATCTGCACGTTCTCGATCTGCTTGCGCAGGTTGGCGGCGCCCTCCTCGACGTCCTCCGGGCTCTCCCGCAACAGCTCCTCGGGGAGCGCCTTGCCGGCGACGATGCGGTACTTGCCGGAGTGCATCTTGAGCGCCCGCACGGTGGCGACGAGCACCGCCGCGTCCGGCACCAGCCCGGAGGCGCGGCACTTGATGTTGAAGAACCGCTCGGCGCCCATGTCGGCGCCGAAGCCGGCTTCGGTGATCAGGTAGTCGCCGCCGTGGATGCCGATGAGGTCTCCGAGCACCGACGAGTTGCCGTGGGCGATGTTGCCGAACGGTCCGGCGTGGACGATGACGGGCGTGTTCTCGAGCGTCTGCAACAGGTTCGGCTTGATCGCCTCGCGCATCATCACCGCCATCGAGCCGGCGACGGTGAGCTGCTCGGCCGTGACCGGCCGGCCGCCGTTCGTGTAGCCGACGACGATCCGCCCGAGCCTCGCCCGCAGGTCGTCCAGCGACGTCGCCAGCGCCATGATGGCCATCACCTCGGACGCCGCCGTGATGTCGAAGCCGCTCTGGCGAACGACGCCGTCCTCCCTGGCGCCCAGCCCGATCACGACGTTGCGCAGCGCACGATCGTTGACGTCGAGCACGCGCCGCCACGTGATGTTGTGGATGTCGAGGTCGAGGTCGTTGCCCTGGTGCAGGTGGTTGTCGACCATCGCCGAGAGGAGGTTGTTGGCCGCCGTCACGGCGTGGAAGTCGCCCGTCAGGTGGAGGTTGAGCAGCTCCATCGGGATGACCTGGCTGTACCCGCCGCCGGCCGCCCCGCCCTTGATGCCGAACGTCGGGCCCATCGACGGCTGGCGGATGCTGATCACCGCCTGGCGGCCGATGTGGCTCATCGCCTGACCGAGCCCGACCGTCGTGGTGGTCTTGCCCTCCCCCAACGGCGTCGGCGTGATCGCCGTGACCACGACGTACTTGGCCTTCGGGCGATCGGCCAGCTCGTCGATCGCCTCGAGGCGGATCTTGCTGACGGTCGATCCGTACGGCTCGAGGAGGTGCTCGCCGAGACCCATTTGGGCGGCGATCTCGGGAAGCGGCTTGGGGCTGGCTGCCCTGGCGATGGCGAGATCACTCGGGAACGTCACGAGTTCCACCATACGGCATCGTGCCGCATTGTGGAATACGGACCCTGACCAGGCCACGCCGACCCTTTGCGGCGCACCGCGACGGTGGTAGCACTGAGGCGGGAGGTGGTCATGTCCGCTTGGCTCGTCGTGGTGCTCGTCGTCATCGCCGTGCTCGTTGTGCTGGCGGTGATCGCTGTCCTGAGGAGGCGGGCCAGGCGCGGGCGGCTGCTGATCAGTCGACCGTCCGAGACCGACCAGGGAGGTCGACGATGAGCGCGTTGCTGCGCGGCAAGGACGTGTCCGGCCTGCCGGTCGTCGACCTGTCGACCGGTGAGGACATCGCCGAGATCCGTGACCTGATCTTCGATCCAGGCCGCGGCGGGATCGGTGGGTTCACGCTGGCCAAGCGAGGGATCTTCGGTCGGCGACTGAAGCACGTGCTCCCGGTGGAGAGGATCCGGTCTGTCGGGACGCACGCCGTGACGGTCGACTCGGCCGACTCCATCACCGAGCCAGGGGCGCAGCCCGTGGCGAAGGTGGATCGATCGGCCGACGTCACCGACAACATGGTCATCACCGAGTCCGGTCGCCAGCTGGGCAAGGTTCGTGACGTCATCCTCATCGGCGGCCCCCGTCCGCGCGTCGTCGGGTTCGAGATCGGGGGCGGCCCGGCCGGCAACGGCTTCGTCCCCATCGACACGCACAGCGCCGTGTCGTCCAGCACGCTGATCGTCCCCGACAGCTTCGAGAACCGCATCCGCACCGACCTCACGGGCCTCGCCGGCGAGCTCATCGAGATCGAGCGCGGGGCCACGTCATGATCCGCCTGAGCCAGTTGATGGGCCAGCCGACGATCTCGCTGGCCGACGCCGAGCGCACCGGCCGGGTGACGGGCGTCCAGCTCGACGGCCCCAGAGTGACGGGTGTGCACACGGGCGACGGCGTCATCGACGCCACGGCGATCCGCAGCTTCGAGGGCGACGCCGTGACCTACGACGGCGTCCCGCGGCTCGTTGATGACCGCGCCGACTCGCCTCTCGGGCGGCGGGTGCTGGACGAGGACGGCGACGAGCTCGGCCATCTGGCCGATCTGGACGTCGAGGCCGACGGAACGGTCACCAACTCTCCTGCTCGACGACGGCCGCACCATCGCCGGGCCAGCCTTGCGGGCCGTTGGATCGTACGCCGTCATCGTCGCCGCCCGGCCAGACACGACGTTGACGGATGAGCCGTTGCCGCCTCCACGCCCAGGCACGACGCCGGCCTGAGCGGACTTTCCCCTACTCGTCGCCTGCCGTTCACCTTGACGTCACCCTGATCGTCGCCCCATTCTGGGAGCGTCGCGCGCGCCGGTCGGCTGGGGCCGGACCCGAACTGCACAGGGGGCTTCACGATGTCAGTGTTCGAGGACGAAGGCGTGGTCAACACGTCGAGCAACGAGACGTTCCGCGAGGTCGTCGACGCCCGGATGTCGCGACGCGGCCTGATCGGCGGCAGCATCGCCGGCGCCGCGGTGCTCAGCGGCGTCGGATCGCTGGTCAATGCCGTGCCCGCAAGAGCGCACGACGACGACGACGAGCTCCTCGGGTTCGACGGCATCGCGGTCTCCAGCGCCGACACGGTGGTGGTCCCGCCGGGCTACACGGCGCGCGTGCTGATCGCCTGGGGCGACCCGGTGTCGGACGGGCCGGCGTTCGCCCAGGACGCCAGCAACAGCGCCGCCGATCAGGCCCAGCAGTGGGGCATGCACAACGACGGCGTCGTGTACTTCCCGATCAAGGGGTCCAAAGAGGGGCTCCTGGTCCAGAACAGCGAGTACACCGACGACGTGCTGCTGTTCCCAGACGGGACGGCGAACTGGAACGCCGAGAAGACGGCCAAGTCGCAGAACGCCCACGGCGTGAACGTCATCCACCTCCGTCGGCGCCGGCGCCGAGACGATTGGGAGGTGGTTCGCCCGTCGCGCTACGCCAGGCGGATCACCGGCCAGACCCCGATGGACATCGGCGGTCCGGTCGCCGGCGACCCGCGGATGATGACGAGCGCCGACCCGGCACGGGCTCAACGGTGCTCGGCACGATCAACAACTGCGCCATGGGCTTCACGCCGTGGGGCACCTACCTGGCCTGCGAGGAGAACTTCAACGGCTACTTCCGCAAGACCGCCCCGCCGACCCCGCTCGAGCAGCGCTATGGGATCCCTGTGACGTCCGCCGCTCCTCGTCTGGCACACGACCGACACTCGGTTCCAGGTCGACGATCGAGCCCAACGAACCGAACCGCTTCGGCTGGGTCGTCGAGATCGACCCGTTCCGGCCCGATTCGACGCCGGTCAAGCGCACCGCCCTGGGCCGGCTGAAGCACGAGGGCGCCTGGGTCCAGGAGGCCCGCGACGGGCGCATCGTCGTGTACACCGGCGACGACCAGATCTTCGAGTACATCTACCGGTACGTGTCCAACCAGAAGTGGCGCAAGGCGATGCGTCGCGGCATCAACCCGCTCGACGACGGCGTGCTGTACGTCGCCAAGTTCCACGCCGACGGCACGGGCGAGTGGCTGCCGCTGACCCCGGACAACCCGGCGCTGGCGCACTTGACGCTGAACGACATCCTGATCAACACGCGGGCGGCCGCCGACCTGGCCGGCGCGACGAAGATGGACCGCCCGGAGTGGATCGACACGTTCCCGGACCACCTGGCGGCGTACGCCTCGCTGACCAACAACACGAGTCGCGGCACCGGGACCAACCCGGGGGTTGACGCCGCCAACCCGCGGACCCCCAACCCCTATGGCCACATCGTCCGCTGGGGCTACGACCACGACTTCACGGAGCCGACGTTCTGGTGGGACATCTTCGCCCTGGGTGGCGATCCGGCCAACCCCGCCAACGGCTCGACCATCGTCGGCGACAAGTACGGCTCCCCTGACGGGCTCTTCGTCGCCCCCAGCGGGCGGCTGTGGATCCAGACCGACGTGTCGGGGAGCACGATCAACAGCGGGGCCTACGCCGGCTTTGGCAACAACCAGATGCTCTGCGCCGACCCGACGACGAAGGAGACCCGCCGCTTCCTGGTCGGGCCGAGCGTCTGCGAGATCACGGGCTGCACCGTGACACCCGACGAGCGGACGATGTTCGTGGGGATCCAGCACCCTGGCGAAGCGCCGACCGGCACCAACGACCCGGCCAACCCGAAGCGCTACAGCTCCTGGCCCGACGGCGACGCTGGTGGCCGGCCGCGCTCGGCCTGCATCGTCATCACCAAGGACGACGGGGGCGAGATCGGCTCCTGACCCGGTCAGCGGCCGGCGAGTGGGCGGGCCGAGCCGCCGGGTGACAGCGGCGCGGATCTGCTCGTCGAACGATCGGACGTGCGCTTCGGCCAACGCGGCGGCACGGTCGGCGTCGCCGCCGCGCAGCGCGTCGAGGATCTCGGCATGCTCGTCGACGGCGTGGCGCATGTCGGCGACGTCGGCGAGGTAGAGGTGCCAGAGGCGGTCGCTCTGGGCGTACAACGTGTCGAGCGTGGCGGTGAGGAACCGGTTGCCGGCGGCCGCCCACGTCAGCTCGTGGCACGTGCGGTCGACGTCGAGCAACTCGGTCGGCGCGACGTCCACTCGACCGGCACTGGCGAGCGCCGCCTCCATCGCCTCCCAGTGGCGATCGGCGCCACGCACACAGGCCAGACGAGCGGCGTACGGCTCGAGCACGGCGCGCGTCTCGTAGAGCAGCGACAGTTCGGTGGCATCGATGCTCGTGACGATCGTGCCTCGGCGGGGCAAGACGGTGACGAACTGCTCCTGGGCCAGTCGTTGCAGGGCCTCGCGGATCGGTGTGCGCCCGATGCCGAGGCGGCGCTGTAGCTCGTCCTCCCGGACGACGGCGCCAGGTGCCAGCTCGAGACTGACGATCATCCGTCTGATCTCCTGGTACGCGCGCGGGCTCCGAGAGTGATACGGTGATGATATATCACGGGAGGTGCGAGTTGAGTGATCTGCCGGGCCGCGCCCGCTGCGTTGTGATCGGGGCGGGAATCGTCGGCAACTGCCTCGTCGGTCACCTGGCCCGGTTGGGCTGGTCCGATCTCGTCCTCGTCGACAAGGGCCCGCTGCCGAACCCGGGCGGGTCGACGGGCCACGCCTCGAACTTCATCTTCCCCACCGATCACAACAAGGAGATGGCGCTGCTGACGCTGGAGAGCCAGCGCCAATACGTCGAGCTCGGCGTCAACACGACGAGCGGCGGCATCGAGGTGGCCCGCGACGACGCCCGCCTCGAGGAGTTCCGGCGGCGGATGACGTCGGCCACCGCATGGGGCATCGACGCCCGCCTGCTGACGCCGGCCGAGGTCAAGGAGTTCGTGCCCTTCGTCAACGACGACGCGATCCTCGGCGGCTTCTACACGCCGAGCGTGTCCGTCGTCGACTCCCTGCAGGCCGGCACGCTGATGCGCCAGGAGGCGATCGACAAGGGCGTACTGACGGTGCTGGCCAACACCGAGGTCCTCGACATCGACGTCGTCGACGGCGCTGTCGCCGCCGTCGTCACGGACAAGGGACGGATCGAGGCCGACCACGTCGTCATCGCCTGCGGCGTGTGGAGCCCGCGGGTGGCGGCGATGGCTGGCGCGACGATCCCCCTCACGCCGGCGGTCCACCAGATGGCCGACGTCGGGCCGATCGAGGTGCTCGTCGAGAGCGGCACGGAGGTGGCCTTCCCGATCATCCGCGACATGGACACGTTCTGCTACGAGCGCCAGACGGCCGGTTCGATGGAGGTCGGCTCCTACGCCCACCGGCCGATCTTCCACCACCCCGACGACATCCCCTCGAACGAGGAGTCGGCGATGTCTCCGACCGAGCTGCCGTTCACGGCCGACGACTTCGACGACCAGATGGAGCACGCCATCGACCTGATGGAGATGCTGGGCGACGCCGAGATCAAGTACGCCATCAACGGCCTGCTGTCGCTGACGCCCGACGCCATGCCCGTGCTCGGCGAGACCGTCGAGGTCCGCAACCTGTGGTCGGCAGCCGCCGTGTGGATCAAGGAGGGCCCCGGCATCGCCCAGCTCGTCGCCGAGTGGATGACGTACGGCTACCCGCACGTGTGCGACCCGCACTCCTCCGACATCAGCCGCTTCTACCCCCACGAGCGGACGGAGCAGCACATCCTCGCCCGCTGCGCCGAGCACTACAACAAGACGTACGGCATCGTCCACCCCCGCGAGCAGTGGGCGTCGCGGCGAGGCATGCGACGCAGTCCGTTCTACGCCCGCGAGGAGGCGCTCGGGGCGGTGTTCTTCGACGCCCGCGGGTGGGAGCGCCCGCAGTGGTACGAGTCCAACGCCGCGCTGCTGGAGCGCTACCCGGCGGCCGCCGGCGAGCGTCCCCATGAGTGGGACAGCCGGTGGTGGTCGCCGATCACCAACGCCGAGCACCTGGCCATGCGCGACTCGGTCGGCGTCGTCGATCTCACGGCGTTCAACGAGTTCGATCTCACCGGGCCTGGCGTCGTCGAGTACCTGCAGCACCTCTGCGTCAACAACGTCGACGTTGCCGTCGGACGATCCATCTACACGCCGCTGCTGACACCGGCCGGCGGGTTCCGCGCCGACCTCACGATCATGCGCCTCGGCGAACAGCACTACCGGGTCGTCACCGGCGCCTTCGACGGCGGCCGGGACCAGTACTGGTTCCGCCGTCACCTGCCGCCTTCCTCTGATGACGCGGTCGGGTCGGTGACGTTCAATGACGTGACGTCGGCGTGGTGCACGCTCGGCGTCTGGGGGCCGCAGGCGATGGCCACGCTCGACGGCCTCGTGACGGACCGCCACGGTCGCGCCGACCGGCCGCTCGACCTGTCGCAGCAGGGCTTCCCGTACGGCTCGGTTCGTGAAGTGCTGATCGACGGCATCCCGGCCGTGATGTTCCGCATCTCGTACGTCGGCGAGAACGGCTGGGAGATCTACACGCCGATGGAGCACGGGTTGGCGCTGTGGGACGTGATCTTCGCCGCCGGCCAGCCGCACGGCATCGTGCCGGTCGGCATCGGCGTGTACGCCGTCACGGGGCGCATCGAGAAGGGCTACCGGCTGATGGGCGCCGAATTGGAGAGCGAGTACGACCCGGTGGAGGCTGGCCTGGCGAGGCCGAAGGTCAAGGCGGCCGACTTCATCGGCAAGGAGGCCTACCTGGCGGCTCGGGACCGCCAACCGGCGGCCACCCTGTGCACGCTGGAGATGCTGTCGCACGCCAGCGCGTCCGGGATCGATCGCTTCCCGACCGGCGGCAACGAGCCGATCCTGACGATCGACGGCGAGCGGATCGTCGATGCCAAGGGCCGGGTCTCGCGGGTGACGGCCGCCGGCGCGGCGCCGTCGCTGGGCACGTACCTGCTGATGGCCTATCTGCCGCCCGAGCGCGCCGTCGAGGGCACGGAGCTGCGGGTCAAGTACATGGACGAGCTGTTCCCCGTGCGCGTCGCCCGCGTCGGCAGCCGCCCGCTGTTCGATCCGGATGACGCCCGCATGAAGTCATGAGGATCTTGGTCTGCATGAAGCGGGTGCCGGCGCCGGGGGCGCGCATCAACCTCACCGCCGACGAGCAGGCCATCGACACGAGCCATCTCGGGTTCACCACCAGCCCGCACGAGGAGTGCGCCGTCGAAGCGGCGGTGCAGCTCGTCGAGGCCCATGGCGGCACGGTCACCGTGCTGACGCTCGGGCCGCCCGAGGCCGAGGAGCAGCTGCGGTACGCGGTCAGCGTCGGCGCCGCGGCGGCCGTGCTGGTGCCGATCGAGGGTCCGGACTGGGATCCGCAGCGGACGGCCCGGGCGATCGTCACGGCCATCGGAGCGTTGGAGGCGGACGACGGGCCGTTCGACCTCATCCTGTTCGGCAACGAGTCGGCCGATGCCGGCGGCTTCCAGGTCGGCATCCGTGTCGCCCACGCTCTCGACCGACCGATCGTCAACGGCGCCAAGGGCATCGAGGTCCTCGACGCGCGCGGTCCGCGTGCGGAGAGAGGCCGAAGCCGGCCAGGAGACCTACGAGCTGCCGCTGCCGGCGGCCGTCGGCGTGAAGGAGGGCATCAACCTGCCGCGCTACCCGACGATGAAGGGCCGTCTGGCATCGAAGCGGGTCAATGTCGTGCGGACCGACGTCGCCGCCGAGCCCGGCGGGCCGCGCTTGATCCGCCTGGCCCGCCCGGTGGAGCAGGTGTCCGAGACGACCATCCTCGGCCGTGGTGCGGACGCCGCGCCGGCCGTGGTCGACGTGCTCGTCGCCCTGGGCGTCGTCCGATGAATGCCTTGGTCGTCATTGATCACGATCGCGGAGCGATGGCCGATGCCAGCAAGGAGGCGATGACGGCCGCCCGGTCGATCGGCGCCACCGTGCACGCCCTGACGATCGGCGTCGCGGCGGACGGGCTGGCCAATGAACCTGGGCGAGCTCGGCGCCACCGCGGTGCACCAGGCGCACCACGACCTGCTCGTCGACTACGGGCCGGAGGCGTGGGGTGCGGTGGTCGCCGAGGCGGTCGACCGCGTCGGTCCCGACGTCGTTCTGGCGCCGGGCACCGATCGGGGCAACGAGGTGCTGGCCCACGCCGCGGCCCGGCTGGACCTGCCGATGGCGGCCAACTGCACGGCCATCGCCGACGGAGATCCGATGACGGTGACGCGGCTGCGCTGGGGCGGCTCGCTGCTCGAGGAGGCGACGATCGAGGCGCCGGTGCGGCTGCTCACGGTCGCCCCGCACGCCTTCGACGGTTCCGAGCCCGCCTCGCCGGGTGCCGGCACGACGGCTGTCTTCGTCCCGGAGCTCGATCCGGCCCTCGCCAGGACGCTCGTCCGCGACCGTGTCGAACGCGTCGCCGGCGTGACGCTGGCCACGGCACCCGTCGTCGTCGGCGGCGGTCGCGGCGTGGGATCGGCGGAGGCGTTCAGCTCGCTGGAGGAGCTCGCCGACCTGCTCGGTGGTGTCGTCGGCTGCTCCCGCGTGGTGACCAACAACGGCTGGCGCAACCACCGCGACCAGGTCGGCCAGACCGGCACGAGGATCGCCCCGACCGTCTACCTGGCCTGTGGCATCTCCGGCGCCATCCAGCACTGGGTCGGTGCGATGGCCGCCAAGCACATCATCGCCGTGAACACCGACCCCGACGCCAACATGGTCACGAAGGCCGACTACGCCGTGATCGGCGACCTTCACGAGGTCGTCCCGGCGATCACCGCCGAGCTCCGCCGCCGGCGCCGCGAACAGGAGTGACGGGCGGAGCGGAGCCGCGTCGACATCGACGTCGACGTCAGGCGGCTTCGATCTCGGTGCCGTCGGGTCGGATCGTGTGCCAGCGGCCGACCTCGTCGCGGTGGACGGTGTAACCGCGGTTCTTGGTGAGGTTGTGGCGATCACAGCCAGGTCCGGCGTTGGCGGGGTCGGTCAGACCGTCAGCGGCCCACTCGATGGTGTGGTCGATCTGGGTTCGGGGGCGCCCGCATCCGGGCCACAAACATCGACTGCCCTGCAGCTTGGCGGCTTCCCGAGCCGACCCGGTGAACAACCGGCTCTTGCGGCCCAGGTGGATGACGACTCCGGCCCGGTTCCACACGACCCGGCGGACGTGCCCGACGAACGACACCATGACGGCGGCCGCCGGGTCGACGGGGACGCCGTCGACGGTCTCGCAACGTCGCAGGTCGACGTCGGCGGGGTCCGGCAACGGGGCGTCGGGATCGTCGCCCGACATGCGGGCCAACCAGGCCTCCCACAGCGGTTAGTCCATCACCAAGTTGACGACCGGTTCCGGCGGGCCGGCCCCGGGCGCCGTCGAGGCGGCCCGTTCGAAGATCGCCCCAGGGCATCGAAGCGGCGCTGCCCAGCCGTCCGTTCCAGCAGCGAGGACAGGCGTCGTCACCGAAGCGGGCCTTCAGTCATCCCACTCGGCGTCGAACCGGGCTCGTTCGAACCGCGACAGGATCTCCATCATCGCCGACCCATCCAGCACACCGCCGTCAGCATCGAACGGAACTCGTGCCGACGATCGAGGCCATGCCCGAGCGACCGGCATGGGCCGCCTCGTGGTCACGGTGGGTGCCGTCGACATCGGCCAGTGACTCCCAACGCTGCACGCAGATCCGGAACTCGTGGAACGACAACCACTCGGCGTGCTCGACCAACAACGGGAGGGCGTCGACGACCTGCGGGCCGACACGCGATTCGGCTCGAGCTCGGCCCAACTCGCGGACCTGGGCAACCCCGAGACGCCCGGCGGCCACCTCGGCGGCAACCTGCGGTGCGTCCCGGCACAACGTGACCGACCGGACCCGGTCACGGACCTCGACATCAGACCAGCGCACCGTGGCCCTGCACCCAGCCCCGCACCGAAGCATGACCGTCCGCCCTCCACGAACCCCGCTGCTCGACGATGTCGAGCACGCCGACAACGGCGGCTTCGGCCCGCCGGATGACCCGCTCCAACGCCACCAACCGGTCCGCCAATTCCTGCCCGCCAAGGCCGTCCAGATCGGCGCCGAGCGCAGAGACGGACCCCAACAGATCCTCCAATGCGGCCTCCGAACTCATGCCCCCAGACTGACAAGGGGGCGTCAGCGTCAGCGCCACGACACGAGACGACCTCGTACCCCCGCCTGCACCGATCGGCTCTGGGCGCGGCCCGGACCGCCGCCATGTACCTCGGCCGACGTGACGAGCGATCGCCGAGATCGGACCCGAGCTGAAGGACCTCGATCAGCGCGGTGTCCCTGGACGTACTGGCAAACTCTCGGGCAACGAATTCTGTCGCGGCGGCGGTGGTTGAGCGCGCTCAGCCGGTCCCCAGGAAGTCGCCGACCGGGACCGCAGCTGGGTTCCCGAACTGGGGCCCGTACGTGCTCGGGTGGGAGCCGTCGACGTCGAGGTAGACGCGCTGGTACACCGAATCGATGGTGTTGGTGACTGGCTGTGACGCGTTCCAGTACTCGAACGAGAACTCGTCGGCCAACCACGTGTCCAAGCTCGCGTCGTAGTTCGCGCTCAATGAGTTCTCGACGGGGCTGGCGGCTGACAGGAGCATGGCGCCGGGCGCGTTGAGATCCGCGCCGAGGGCCCCGCCCTGACACGACTCGACGGCGATGAACATCTGCCGGTACTGCTTGGCGGCTGCCATGGCGTCGACGGCCTGAGTGAGCGCCGACGGCGTGACGATCGAGTAGTGCTGGCTCGGCGACGGCACGACTTCGCCCAAGCCCAGATAGAGCCCGTTGTGGTTGCCGTGCCCCGCCATGTAGACGTACACGTCATCGTTCGGCCCACTCTGCAGCACCTTCTGCGTCGTCGGCGAGACGCGGCCCTGCAGGATGCCCATCAGTTGATCGGCGTTGATCTGAGTCGGTGAGTAGTCGGCGCTGACGTCGTGGTACAGGTTCGGTCCACCGACGACGTTGATCACCGTGCCCTGCTTCTTGTTCTTGGGGTTGCGGGCCAGGTCGTCGGCCATGACGACGACGATGTGGTCGGCGGGAACGCCGTTGGCCCGCAAGTGCTGGTACTGGGCGAGCATGTCGGACTGGTGGCGGTAGTTCTCCCAGCCGAACGAGGCGGCGACGAGCAGGGCCCACGTGTCTGCCTTGTCGCTCGGCTGGAAGGTCCCGCCGACCGTGGTCTGCGCTCGGCCGGGCGTCGGTGACGGATCGTGCTGCGACACGCCTTGCTGGGCGGTCGGCGAGTCCGAGGTGGAGATGTACTCGGTGACGGCAAAGGCGCCGTTGCTGACCTGCCAGTGCTCGTACGTCGACGACGTCAGCTCGATGCCCGCGTTCTTGTCGAACGTCCAGGACCCGACGGCACCCCGGATGGCGGGGATACGCCCGGCACCGATTGACCGGAGCGCTTCGGCGACGTCGGGCTCGTCCCACCCGAGCGGCGTACCGGTTCCGCGCACGACGGTGTCGATCGCGTCGGCCAGCGCCTTTCCGCCGCTCCCACCCGACTGCTGCAGTCCGTAGGCGATCAGGAGGAGGGAGTCGTAGGAGCTCGCCGCGTAGGGCGTCGGCGCCGCATTGAAGCGGGCCTGGAAGGCCTCGGTGAACCCGTTGTTCGGGTCGGGTGCCAGGCCGATGCCCTCCAGTCCTTCGGCACCGGGGCCGAGGGACTGCATCAGCGCGGCGTTCTCGCCTGCATCGGAGAACAGGAGGCGGCCCGGGCTCCCTGCCGCCCGCCAGGCGGTCGCCATGCACACGGCGTTCTCGGCGTCATCGGGCACCGCCAGGAGGACGTCGGCGTTGCCGGCCAGGGCTTCGTTCAACGGCCCCTCGCACGACTGCTCCTCCTCGTCGTAGCGAACGGTCGCCGCGACCCGCACGTTGTCTTCAGTTGCGAGAAACCCCAGCCAGTCGAAGAAGGTGGCGCCGTAGTCACCGTCGCCGGCGATGAGCGCCACCGATTCGGCGCCACCGGCGGCCGCCACGTCGAGCATGGCGTGCACTTGTCCGATGTCCGACTCGACTGGTCGCCAGACGTACTGCGGCTTGTTCGTCCGGAAGGCGCGGAAGAGGTCGGCCGACGTGGCCGAGGGTGTGACCATCACCTTCTGGGCGGTGGTGAACGTGCCCGCCGCGCTGCGGGCCGCCCCGGACGTGTCGGGACCGATGGCGGCGACGATCGACGAGTCGTTGGCGAGCGAGGCGGCCACCGACTGGACGGGTTCGCGGCCGATGTCGCGGTAGACGAGCTCGATGGGCCGGCCCCGCACGCCACCTGCGGCGTTGACGTTGTCGCGCGCCCACTCGAGCGGTCCCTGGTAGCCCACGGCGTCGGCGCCGGTGAGCGGCAGCATGACGCCGATGCGCAGGGGCCCGCTGCTCCCACCGCCGCAGGCAGGCAGCATCGCCGCCAGGAGCACGGTGACCAGAAGGGAACGAGCCGCGCGGCCCGCACGCTTGCCGATGCCGTCACCTTACCGATGGCATCCGTGGTTACGTTCTCAGCGTGACCGTGGAGTACATGCGGCCGACGTTCTTCATCATCGGTGCCAACAAGTGCGGCACGTCCTCGCTCTACCGATACCTCGTGGCCCATCCCTTCGTGCTGCCATGCGCCCAGAAGGAGCCGAACTTCTTCGGCGAGCACGATCCCAAGTACATCGCCCGCCACATCGACGACTACTTCGGCCTCTTTCCCACAGTCGCCGATACCGGGCCGGTGACGCTGGCGTGGGAGGCGTCGGACCAGGCGGGCGGCGATCGCCACACCGTGCTCACGATCGAGCGGCGACCCGAGCGCTCGTACATCACCGGTGAGGCGACGGCCAGCACGTTCCACGACGTCTCGCCGGCGCTGCTCCATGAGTACCTTCCCGACACGAAGCTGATCGTCGTGCTGCGGGACCCCGTCGAGCGGGCCTTCTCACACCATCGCATGTACCGCCGCTTCTACGAGGGGGGCTATGACCGCGAGGGGCCGGTCGGCGACTTCGACACGGACATCGCCGCCGAACTGCAGGCCAACCAGCGCGGTGAGCCGACCCGCTACCTGGCGCCGGGGATCTACATCGATCTGCTCGAAGCGTGGGAGGCGATCTACGGCCGCGACCGGGTCCATGTGCTCACCACCGAGGATCTCTCCGACCCGGCCGCCGCAGCGGCGAGCCTGCGCCGCCTGGAGTCGTACTTGGACCTCCCCCAGGCACGACACGACACTGCCCTCCTCGGTCGCCGCTTCAACTGGGCGCGACCGGCGAGGATGAGCCCGCCGCTGCGCGCCGCGCTCGCCGAGTTGTATCGTCCGCACAACGACCGCCTGCAACACCATCTCGGTCGAGAGCTCAATTGGCAATGATCGAGGCACGTCGGGTGGCCTCGTGACGAAGCGGGCCCTGGTCGTCTCGACCGCCAGCCCGTACCCCGTGGTCACGAACGGCTGCGCTCGACTGGTGAGCGACTACGAGCGGCGCATGTTCACCGGGCACGACGTGTGGTTCCTGGCCGCCCGACCGGGGTCGTGGACTCCGGTCGGGCTGTTCCACGACGGCAGGGAGGTGCCCGCCGCGGCGCTCGACGTCGACGCCGTCGTCGCCCGCCGGTTCGACTTCGCGCTGTTCATCGGGTTCCACGACAACCCTTTCACCAGCGCTCTGGCAACGGCCGTGCCGTCGTTCTGCCTCACCGACACCTTCCCGCATCCTGACGTGCCTGGACACCTCTTCCGCGGGATCTTGTCCCACCGCCTCGACGGCGGTGCCCTCGACACCCCCGACGTTCTCCTGGTCGGTGGCTCGCTCGACGATGAAGTCTTCCGCCCGGCGCGTGTCCCTCGATCCGCCGAGGACCTCGTGCTCTCCGTCGGGCGCATCCATCCCGACAAGGGCCAGCTCGACCTGGTCAGGTCCTACCGCGAGCAGGTCTTCGAGCCGTTCGGACTGCCGCTGCACCTCGTCGGCGGCGTCGACGATCCCGGCTATTACGACGCGGTGGCCGGCCATGTGGACGGGGTGAGCGTCATCTCGACGGTCGACGCCGACCGCCCGTCGGCGACGAGCGGTTGGCTCCCAGCGCGAGAGATCGCCGAACTGTGCAACCGGGCGCGACTCTTCGTGTCCTCGTCTCCACACGAGAGGTTCGGCATGGCGCTCATCGAGGCGATGGCCTGCGGCACCACGTGTGTCGTGAACGGTCATTACTCGGGCTTCGCAGAAGCTGAGCTGCGACCCCGTGTTCACGGCAACATCACACGGCAAGAGGGCTCGATCGTGGAACTGGTGGCCCAGGCCCTCGCCGGCGACGTCCGCATCGACGGCTCTGACTGGGCGATGCAGTACTCTGTCCGCACTGGGCGCCCGGCGGTGGTGCACTTCGTCGATGCCCACCTCTAGTGTCCCGGAAGGTTGAAGCGCCGTGAATCCGGGGGCCAGGCGCGGCCATCTCGTCAGCGACGCGGCCGAGGTTGACGATCTCCACTGGGGGTGTGTCGCCCACGGTTGGGGGAAACGGCGTTCTGGGCGCGGAGAGTCCCATTTTCGAGAACCTCCGCGCCCAGATAGCCGTTGGCGACGATTCCCGCCCAGTTCGCCGGCACACTGTCGATCGCCTCGCGCGCAGGACCCACCCTCTCTTCAAGAGCTCTTCGACCACGATGCTGTCGGCGGGCTGAGGTGGACAGGTGGGTGACCGTCCGTGCGCTGTTGACGTCGCTCGTGGATCGACGCCCGCAGACGGCAACGCGGGAGACAGCGCCATGATCACCTACGAGCAGATCCCCGATTTCTATGACTGGCTGTCCCGCTACGTGCAGGTCGCCAACTGGCTCGCGTACCCCGCGACCGATTCGCGGGACTCACGATGCACAAGACGCTGGCCGCCCCCGACGACGACAGCAAGGCGGCCGGGCTGTCGTACGTCAACGAGCGTCTCCTCCATCTCGTCGCCCCGAGAGCAGACGACCGCATCCTCGACGCCGGATGCGGCTTCGGCGGGACCATCTTTCACTGGCAGGCGCGGGCGGGCGGCACCTACGACGGGCTCACGCTCAGCCGCGTGCAGCTCGACGCCGCCCGCCGCGAGGCGCAGCGGCGAGCACTGGGGGACGTTTGCCGGTTCCACCTCCGAAGCTACGACCAGCCTGTCGACGCGAACTACGACGTGGTCGTGGCTGTGGAGTCGCTGATCCACTCGCCCGATCTCGCGGGGACCGTGGCGAACCTGCGGCGCGGCCTGCGCCCCGGGGGCACACTGGCGATCGTCGACGACATGGCGGAGGGCGACCTCGACGGCGCCCGCCCGGCCGAAGCCGAACTCCTCCGCCGCCACTGGGGCTGCGCGACGTACCCGACGGCCGGCGCCTACCGCCACGCCATCGTGCAGGCCGGCCTTGTCGTCGCGCACGAAGAGGACCTCAGCTCAATGATGCGACCGCGCTCGCGGCGAGGTGCTCGACCATCTGCACACGCGATACATGCGATTGCACCGCCTGCTCCCCGTCACGCCTGTACGGACTGTCGTCTCCGCCTATCTGGGCGGCATCGCCCTCGAGCGCCTGCACGGCTCGGGCGACGTGCACTACCGCCTCTTCCTCGCCCGAGACAACGGATGAAGCACAGGTTCGACGAGGTACGCGAGGTCTGCGGCAGGCTCGACCATCCGGGCCTGGCCACCGACGCGCCGATTTGGGTGGATCACACCCGCGACGAGACCACCATCGACCAGGCGCGTATCGAAGACGCCCTCGAGGGCATGCAGCTCGAGGGGCGCCGCATCCTCCATGTCGGCGTCGGCAACTCAGGGTTCGCCAAGCGCTTCGGGACACGGGTGGCGCTCATCGACGGGCTGACGGTGAGCGAGACGGAGAAGAACATGGCTGATTCGCTGCAGATCCCCAACTACACCGTGCACCTGTTGAGCAAGTACGGCCGGGAGTTCCTTCAGGTGATCGACAACCGCTATGACTACGTCGTCGACAACAACCTGGCGAGCTTCGCCTGCTGCAAGTACCACTTCTACCGAATGCTCGACAACTACCTGTGGTGCATGCAGCCTGGTGGCCGCATCCTGACCGACCAACGGGGCATGGACTTCACGGTAGAGGACGATTCGCGCTGGCGGCTGACCTACGACGACCTCGTCGCACTCGAGACGTTGTTCCCGCTCAAGGTCGCCGCCGTCACCGATACCGTGTACGCACTGCAGGCGTGCCGATGAGGTGCAACCCGGCCCTGCGCGAGCTCGGCTTCGACGAGGGCGACCGCGTCGTGGTCGTCCACGCCGACGACGTCGGCATGTGCGAGGCGACGATCGACCCCTACTTCGACCTCCTCGACCACGGTCTCACGACATCGGGGTCGGCGATGGTGCCGTGCCCGTGGTTTCCGGCCGTGGCGTCCCGCTGTCGACAGCGCGGTGAGGAAGTCGACATCGGGGTGCACCTCACGCTGACGAGCGAGTGGGACGGCTACCGGTGGGGACCACTCTCGACCGGTGACGCACGGTCCGGCCTGATCGACGAGGAGGGCTACTTTTTCCGCAACGCCGACCGGTGGACCCGTCTCGATCCGGACGCCGCCGGGACGGAGATGGGCGCCCAAGTCGACCGGGCCGTGGCGGCAGGCGTCGACCTGACCCACCTCGACTGCCACATGTTCGCCATGCTGCACCCCGACCTGATCGGTCGGTACGTTGATCTCGGCCTCGCCCGCGGCCTGCCCGTCCTGCTCACCCGCCAGCCCCAGTGGGTCGACACCCTCTCGGAAGCGGCGATCGCCGAATGGGAAGAAGGCGGACTGCCGGTGTTCGACCACCTGCGGGAGATGCCGCTAGACGCACCGGCGGCCGGGTGGCTCGGGGTGACGATGGCCATCTTCGACGACCTGCCTCCGGGCCTTACCTATCTGATCACCCATCCGGCGCGGGATACCCCCGAGCTGCGCGCCGTGGCTACCGACTGGCGGCAGCGGGTGGCCGACGCCGACGGGCTCGGGACCGAGGCCCTCGCTACCCACGTACGCAGGGTCGGCATCCACGTGATCGGCTGGCGCCCCCTGCGCGAGCTCCTCCAGCGTCGGTGCGGGTAGGCGAGCGCGGTCGGCGGCGAGGGCGATGCCGCCGCGCAGCCAGCCGACACCCACACGCGCACCGAGCCGCTCGCCGACGTCGAACAGCGCGGCCGCGGCGCTGGGCATGTCGGCGCGAGGCACGAAGCGCCACCAGCCCATCGACACGACGTCGAGGCCGGCGGCGGCAGCCATGGCCGCGAGCTCACTCGGCGTGAGACACCTGTCCGTCGAGAGATGGCGTGTGTCCTGCCCGATGAGTGGCGCCGCATGCCGGTACCACCAGTGGCCGCCGTTGGGGGTGAGGCACGCGAGGCGACCACCGGGGCGGAGCACTCGCCGGACCTGTCCGAGCACGGCCGGTCGGTCGAGCATGTGCTCGAGGGCACCGACGCAGAAGGCCGCGTCGACCGACTCGTCATCGATCGTCGAAAGCGTCTCCGCCGGATCCACCCGCATCGACACCCGCTCGCGCCACGGCGACACCGCGGCCCGCTCGGTCGCCACGCGGATCATCTCCGGCGACAGGTCGGTGCCGATCGCAACATCGAACTCCTCGGCCAGGGCGAGCAGGTGCATGCCCGGCCCGCAGCCGAGCTCGAGGAGCACGCCCCGGCCAGCGCCGTGGAGCACGTCACGAATGACCGCCAGCCGGTAGGCGAGGAGGTCCGCGGCGTGGCCGTGGCCCTCGCGGTAACTCGATGCCGCCCGGTCGAAGTGGGCGACCACGTCGGCCTGGCCGCGCACATCGAGCGTGCGCAGCCGGCGCCTACTCAAGCGTGTGCGGCAGGAGCTCCATGTCCATGGCCGTGAGTGCGTCGTCGTGCGGTGGCGGGCTCGGCTGCTCACCGGGGTTCAGCACCTGGACGGTCGCCATCATCCCGCCGTCCTCGTGGCTGAGGATGTGGCAGTGGAACACGAACCAGCCGGGGAAGTCCACGAACCGGTTACGGATGACGACCTGGCCGGGGATGGCGGTGGCGCCGCTGCCGATCGCCGACGGGATCGTCACGACGTCCACCAGCCCAGACGCGTCGTACGGCGTCAAGGCGTTGTTGTTCGCCGGATCGGACACCTGCAGCACCTGGAAGCTGTTCACGTGGATGTGGAACGGGTGCGGTCCGGGTGTCGGGTTGACGAGCGTCCAGTCGGACACATCGCCGAGGGTTGGCGCCACGGCGGGCATGCTGTCCGGATCGAAGGCGCTGCCGTTGATCAGCGAGCACGTGTTGCTCGGATCGTCGGGGCATGGCCCGAACGAGAACGTCCATGTTTGAGGCGGCGAGTTGGGCTGGACGCTGGAGAGATCCTGCGCCGCCTGTTCCTCCGGCGTCATCATCGTCGTCGGCATCACGACGCCGCCGCCAGCGCCTCCGCCATCCGTGACGGTGACGGTGGCGAGCGTTGCGGGATCGCGCGGCTTGGGCGCCGCGCATGACGCGTTGGGGGGATCGCCCGGGCATGGCGAGGGGAAGCCGGCGGTCTGCAGGTCGTACGTGCCCGGCGCGCCGCCCGTGACGAGGACGTCGAAGCGTTTGCCAGGGGGCATCACCAGATCGGCCTTGGTGTCGACCCGCCACACGGGGGCGCCGTCCTCGGCGATCACCACGAAGTTGTGGCCCGGCAGGCTGACGTCGTAGAACGCGTTTGCGCCGATGTTGGCGAGGCGCCAGAGCTGTGTCTCACGCGAGGCGATGGAGAACGTGGGATTGAGCTGACCGTTGACCAACAGCGTGAACGTGTCGTTGGAAGTGTTGTCGGCCGGGTTGAGGACGATGGAGTCGCCATTGGTGCGGACGTCTCGGATGGCCAGCTGCCGCTGCGTGACATTGCGCAGCTCCGGCGGCAGCCGGTCCTCGAGACCGTCGACGATGAGGAGGCCGGACAGACCTCCCATGACCTGGCCCTCAGCCACCCCG
Organism: uncultured Acidimicrobiia bacterium; assembly: GCA_963719775.1. Lineage (GTDB taxonomy): Bacteria > Actinomycetota > Acidimicrobiia > Acidimicrobiales > Ilumatobacteraceae > JALZMG01. Next base: position 227,165 of record CAVRCY010000006.1, on the reverse strand, counting down.
TGGAAATGGACGTGGTACCAGAAGGTGCCCGTGTCGTGGTTCGTGGGGAGCTGGATGGCCGAGTGGAACGTGCCGCCCGGCGCCATGGTACGGAAGACATTGTCGCCCTCGTCGAGCGGTGACACATGCATCCCGTGGTAGTGAATGTTGGTGTTCTCGTCGGTGCCGTTGATGAAGGTGACGTCGAGCGTGTCGCCCGGCTTCACGTGCAGGGTCGGACCGATGAGCTTGCCGTTCCACGGCCGGGCCGTGAGCGGTGACCCGGAGACGTCGATGCTCTGGGTGCTGACGTCGAGGTCGACGTGGAGCGTCCCGTTGTCGGGGAACTTCTGATCCGGTTCGACCAGTGGCTGACCCGACTGCGGGCTCCACACGCCGGCGCTGGTGGTTTCTGGTGCGCTGGTGGTTTCTGGTGCGCTGGTAGTTGCTGGCGCGCTGGTGGTTTCTGGCGCGCTGGTGGTTTCTGGCGTCGGTGCGCTGGTGCTTTCCAGCTCCGGTGCGCTGTTGGCTTCTGGCGCCGGATCCGCTTCATCGTCGTCATCGCCGCTGCAGGCGGCGAGTATCGCCGCCGCGCTGACGGCCCTCGCAGCGCCGAAGAGCATCCGGCGTCGCGTGATCCGTCCCTCGTGCACGATCGCGAACAGAACCCGCGCACTCCCTGGGGCTCCCATGGCTGCCGAACGTATCAGGGCTACACGAGCTCGCGTGACGTCAGCGTCTTGAAGAGCCCGTCGGCGGCCATGAGCTCATCGAAGTTGCCGGATTCGACAATTCGACCCCCGTCGAGCACGTAGATCCGGTCGGCGTGGCGGATCGTGCTCAGCCGGTGTGCGATCACCACACGGGTCGAGTCGAGCTGGTCGATGTGCCGCGACACCGCGTCCTGTGCCCGATCGTCGAGCGCGCTCGTGGCCTCGTCGAAGAACAGCAGCCGCGGCTTCCGGGCCAGGGCCCGGGCGACCATCATGCGCTGTAGCTGCCCGCCGGAGAACGCCAGGCCACCCTCGCCGATGATCGTGTGTATGCCCATCGGCATCCGGCGGATGTCGTCGGCCAAGGCTGCCGTCTCCGCCGCGGCCCATGCCGCCGCTTCGTCGCCGGGGCCGTCACCGAGGATCGTCGCGAGGATCTCGCCCGGCAGCGGCCGTGCCCCTTGCATCACGACACCGAACTGCCGGCGCACCGCCGACGCGTCGAGGCTGCGGAGATCCTTGCCGTCATAGAGGATCGTCCCTGACGTGGGCTGGTCGAGGCCCAGCAGCAGCCGCAAGAGCGTCGACTTCCCCGCGCCCGATGGCCCGGTGATGGCGACGAACTCACCGGGGCGGATGTCGAGGTTGACGTTCTGCAGGATCGGACCTTGATCGCCCCCGTAGTCGAAGCTGACGTCCCGCACCTCGATGTGACCGCGCAGCGGTCCCGGGTCACCGGCCGGAGCCTCCTCGAGCGGCTCCTCGAGGAGAGGGACGAGCCGCCGCCACAGGGGGACGATCGTGAAGAGCGGACCCACGGTGAGAGCCATGCCCGTGATGGCGGCCGTGAACTGGCCCAGGGCAGTGAGGAGCGCCATGAAGGCGCCGGGCGAGATGTCGTTGTTCAACACCGTCACCGTCGTGCCGTAGAGGGTGACGGCGAGGACGGCGGGAAGGGCCGTGATGATGGCGAAGATCCACGCCTCTATTCGCCCCGCCATGTAGATGTCGGTGGCCTGCATCCGGTAGCGGGAGGCCCACCGCGCCATGAGGCGTGTCTCGGCGCCGGCCACGCGCACCTTGTCGATGCCCTGGATCATCTGGAAGACGTCCGAGGCAATCTCGCCCGTGGACTCGTAGATCCCCTTCTGGTAACGGATCTCCCGAACGTTCATGGCGATGAGCACGACGATCACGGCGACGAGAACGACGAGGGCGACGGCGCCGAGCGGCACCGAGAAAACGAACAAGAGGGCGACGTTGAACACCGAGAACAGAAGGGTCAGGAACGATGTAGCGACGGCCCCCGAGAGCTGCTCGTGGATGATCTCGAGACCGTCGACGCGGGTCGCCAGATCGCCGGTGTCATAGCGGCGGAAGAAGTCGCTCGGTAGTCGCAGGAGGCGATCGGTGAGCGCCGGCTCGAGCCGGCCCTGCACCAGTCCCTCGACGCGAACGAGCACGAGGTTCTGGGAAAGGACGAGAAGAGCCCACGTCACGGTCGCCCCGCCGAGCAGGACGCAGATGTCGGCGAGGAGCGTCCGGTCGGCCTGCGGGAGCACGGAGTTGTACACGAGCGCCGTCACCAGCGGCGTCACGAGCGTGACGAGCCCGGCCAGCACGCCGAGACCGAAGAGCAGGGCCATGCCGCTGCCCAGCCGCCGCAGGGCCGAGCCGAACAGGGCGCCGGGCGACGCGGCGTCGGCCGGGAGCGGCGCGTAGATGGCGTAGGCCCGCTCGGCAATCTCGCCGCCGATCACCGCGTCGACGCGTCGGGTCGTGCCCGTGGACGGGTCATAGACCACATGACCGGACCGCCGAGGGATGAGGGCGACCGGACGTCTGTCGTCGCCGCTGAACCCGAGCATGGGAACGCCGGCCTGCGACCACCAAACCCGGCCCAGTGTGACCGTACGGCTCCGGCACCGGGCGGTGGCCAGGCGGATGGCGACGGGGTCGCCGCCACTGTCGATGCCGCGCCGTTCCGGCAGCTCGACGCCGAGCTCGCGGCAGATGCGCGCCAGCGCGAGGTCGAGCTGGCCGATGACATCGTCGGGCACCGCTCCCGCGTCTCCACGACGGTCGACCACGTCGACCAGATCGGTGAGGGCGCGGTCGAGACCACGGCGGGCCCGCTGCGGTTCGGAGCTGAGCCGTTCGGCGTCGGCGATGTCGTCGTTGACCGCAGCCTCGACGGCCGCACCTACAACGCTGGCAAATGCCGCCTGCGCGTCCGAGAGCCGCGCCGGCACGGCGACGGAGGGACGCTGCCGGCCGTCGGCGTTCGGGCTGATGGCATCGACGGCGACAGCAACGCGCTCGGCCACCGCGGGCTCGTCGACCAGCGACAGCAGCGTGGCCCCGGCGAGCCGGACGAGCTCGGTGCCCGGCCGGCCAACGGCCAGGAGACGCCAGCTCGGCGTTTCCTGGAGGGACGCCCCGTTCCAGAGCAACGCGCCGGCGCCGGCCGTCCCGACCAGGCGACGCTTTCCAGGTCCGGCGGCGGAGACGGGCTGGACGAAGATGTCGAGAGCGCCGTTGCGGACGTAGAAGGCGTCGTCGCCCGCGAGGACGATCGGATGGTTGGCACCGACGGTCATCCGTTCGCCGTGGTCGACCATCGCCGCTTCGACCGCGTCACGCACTCGAGACCAGCTCCTTGTACAAGCCGTCGAGGGCCATCAGGTCCTCATGCGTTCCTCGCTCGACGACCTGTCCGCGGTCGAGCACCAGGATCTGATCGCAGTCGCGGATCGTCGACAGGCGGTGGGCGATGATCACGCACGTGCAGCCCCGGCGGCGCAGGTTGGTGTCGACGGCTTCTTCGGTGATGGCGTCGAGCGCACTCGTCGCCTCGTCCAGCACGACGATGCTGGGATTGGTGGCGAGGACACGGGCGATCTCCAGCCGCTGACGCTGGCCGCCCGACAGGTTTCTGCCGCCCTCGGCCAGCCGGTACCCGAAGCCATCAGGCTTGGCCTGGATATCGGCTGCAATACATGCGTCCTCAGCGGCGCGCACGGCGTCGGCAGTGAGGATGGCCTCGTCCCAGAACCGGATGTTGTCGATGACGGTCCCGCTGAAGAGCAGGATCGACTGGTCCACTTTGCCGAGGGAGGCCGACAGGACCGCCCGGGGAATGCCGTGGCGAGGCTGGCCGTCGAACAGCACCTCCCCGGACCACGGTTGGAGAAGGCCGGCGACGATGTTGGCGACGGTGGACTTGCCGCTGCCGGTGGGGCCGACGAACGCGACCCGCATGCCTGGTTCGAGGACGACGCTGAGGTCTTTGAGCAGCGGAGGCTCGTTCGGCGAGTAGCCGAAGGTGATGTTGCGGAGCTCGAGGCGTCCGTTGAGGCGGGGACGGGGCGGTGGCGGCTGCTGCTGGGCGGGCCGGCGGTGGCCGTTGGCAGTCCCGAGCGGCCCCGTGGCCGCGGCCACAGCCGCGTCCTCGGGCTGGTCCATGACGTCGCCGATCTGCTGCATCCACGCCCGGGCGTCCTGGAACCGGCTGGCGACGACGACGATCTGGGCGATCGGTGCGAAGAAGGACGACGCCAGCACCTGGAACGCGATGAGGGTGGAGAGCGTCAGATCGTTCGATATGACCAGCGACCCGCCGACGGCGAGGATCACGACGACGTTGAACATCATCAGGAAGCCGGGGACCACCAGCAGTCCCTGGGTCAGAGAGCCGAGGCGTTGCCCGGCGTTTACGGCCTGGGCCTGGATGCCCGTCCACCGGGCGAAGTACTCGTCCTCCGAGCCCGTCGCCTTGATGTCGTCGATCATGTTGATGCCCAAGTACGTGTAGCCACTCAGCCGCACGAGAGTCTGCTGCAGCTCCTGGTTGGTGGACGTCCGGGCACGGGAGACCCCGAGCAAGGCCAGGAGGTTGAACACGGCCACGCCGATGGCGACGGTTCCCAGGATGGGATTGAGGACCACCATGATGACGGCGAACAGCGTCATGGTGATGAGACCGATGGCCGCCGTCGCCAGCTGCTTGGACAGCAGGAAGGCGACGTAGTTGTTGAACTGCACTCGCGTGACGAGTCCACCGGGCGAGCGCGAGTCGAAGAAGCGGATCGGCAGCCTGAGCATGTGCCACAGAAACGTGGCCGACATTTGGATCGACAACTTCATCCGCAGGCGGAGCAGGATGCGTTGCTGGAAGAAGCTCAGGCCGAACTGCAGTAGACCAACGAGAGCGGCCAGCGCCACGACCGTCGTCGCCCAGTTCTCGTTCCCGGCGCTCAGCACCTGGTCGACGAAGATCGCCGTCAGTCCGGCAGCCGCGGTCGTGGGAACCACAAGCGCCACCCCGGTGACAGTGGCGTAGGTGACAGCCTTTGTGGAGCCGGTGAGCAGCCGCAGCAGCTCGATCGTCGGCCGGCGCCGCTGCCGGCGCGGATCAGGCTTGAAGCCCGGCTTGGGTGCGACGGTGAGAACCGTGCCGCCATAGCGCTTCGTGAAGTCGTCGACCGAGAGCGTGCGATGACCGGCCGCCGGGTCGTTGACGTACACCTTGCGCCGGCGGAACCCCTCGGCCACGAGAAAGCGGTTCTGGCCTGACAGCACGATGTACGGCACGGGCAGGCCGGAGAGCTCGGCGGCCTTTGGGTGCGCCTCGACGCACTGGAAGCCGTAGTTGTCGGCGGCGATGACCATGTTCCGCGTGTTCACGCCGTCGCGTGTGACACTGCACGCCTCACGCACGTCCTGGAGCAGCACGTCCCGGCCAAAGGTGTTGAGGACCGCAGTGAGGGCTGCGGCACCACCTTCGGTGGCGTCCATCTGCAGCACCGTGGGCGTGTGGACACGACGGTGGGACGCGGCGCTGCTCACCGTCAGATCATGTAGTCGATCGGGCGGTTGGTGCCCACGATGAGCGTGATGTCGCCGACGTCACCGCTGTTGATGGCGACCATCTTCAAGCCATCGGCGTCCGGCGTGACCGTGATGTTGATGACGGCATCGCTGTGCACGAGGACGTTCGCCAGCGCCGGACTGCCGATCGAGTCGGCCGCCTGCTCCTTCGTCATCGGCAGCTTCCCAATGGCCGTCACCTGACCGTGGATGTCAGGCTGCTCGGGGAAGCTGAGGATCGCCTCGGTGGCCAGGTCGGCCTGCTGGGCGTCGTCGGGCGCGACGAACATGCGGATGAGGAGGGGCCCGCTCTCCTGGGTGATCGAAACCACGTCGGCACCGAAATGCACGGTCGAGCCGATGTCGCCGGCGACGTTGAGGACCCGGCCGGAGACCGGCGCGATGAGGGCAGATGCGGTGTTCTGGAGGTCGGCCACGGTCCCGATCACCTCGCCGGCCGTGACCGTATCGTCGACCTTGACGTTCATCGTCTGCAGGGTGCCTGTGACGGGGCTGGCGATGGTGGCGATCGACCCGTTGACCAGGGCGATCCCGGGCCCCTTGACGGTAACGCCGACGTTCGTCGTCACGGCCCACGCCACGATCCCCAGGATCAGGGCCAGGCCGCAACCAAGACCGATCCACGCCCGTGTACGGGTAACGACGATTGCCTCGTCGAACCGATCGCTGCCCGCTTGGCGGGTCGGGCGCGGCTCGAGCGTGGACTCAGACGTCGACGGCGGAGCCGCCTCCGGTTCGTGGTCAGCCGCCGGTGCGCGGGTCTCCATCAGGGACGCACCACGCGGCAGAGATTACCGATCGGGGCACGCGATGTGGCCGCTTCTTCGTCGTCGTACGCTGCGGGCGATGCCAAGGGGGGCGCAGGCGCGAAAGCATTTCGTCGTCACGGGCTCCGGGAAGTGTGGCACGCACTTCATGCAGGCGGTGCTGGAGGAGCTCGGCGTGCCGACTGCACACGAGGGGATCCTCGAGTACCACCCGGTGACTGTCCCGGCCTGGGGCCGTGTGCGCGGCGACAGCTCATGGCCGGCGGCCACGCACCTCCATGTGCTCGAGCCGGACACGCCCGTGCTGCACCTCGTGCGCGATCTCCGGGCCGTCGTCAACGCCCGCTTCGGAGAGAACAAGCTTGCCGACGACCACCGCGAACACGTCATCCGCAACTTCGTCAGGAAACACATGCCCGACGTCTTCGCCGACGCCCACGACGAGCTGGGACGCACGCTCCTGTTCGTCGAACGATGGAACCGCAGTCTCGACCGGACGCCGAGCGAGCGGCCGCACCTGCGATACGCGCGTCGTCGGGTCGAGGACATCTCGACCGATCCCGTGGTGCTCGACGACGTTGTCGAGTTCCTGTCGGGTGAGCGCCCTGGGCCCGAAGCCTGCTCGGCGGCCGTGCATCGCGTGGGCACGGCCGTGGGACGCCGATCCGAGCACGCCGACCTCACGTGGGCCGACATCAGCGCTCATCCCGACGGCACGGGACTGGTCCAGCTGGCTGTCGAGTACGGCTACACGCCCGCGTAGGTGCCGATGGTCCACGAGGCCGACGTCGTCGTCGTGGGTGCCGGGTCGGCGGGCGCCGTGCTCGCCGGCCGCTTGAGCGAGGCCCCGTCGACCAGGGTCGTGCTCGTGGAGGCGGGTGCGGACTACAGATCGGCCGACACCGTCGAAGCCATCCGCAGCACGGCGATGTCGCCCTCGCTCCAGATCGACAGGCTCGGCGAGTACTACTGGCTCGACCTCCGAGCACGGCGCACGCCCGACCAGCCCGCCGAGCTCTACTGGCAGGGCAAGGGCGTGGGCGGGAGCTCTGCCATCAACGGGCAGGTCGCTCTCCGACCGCCGCCCGGTGACTTCGACAGGTGGGAGGAGGAGGGATGCCGACGCTGGGGGTGGGACGAGGTGCTGCCCTACTTCATCCGCCTGGAGGACGACGGTTCGTTCGGGGACGCGCCGTTTCACGGACGGGGTGGGCCCGTTCCCGTGACTCGCATCGCCGTCGAGGACTGGAGCTCCCTCGATCTCGCGGTGCGGGATTCGCTGCTCGACCGCGGCATTGGGTGGCAGCCGGATTTGAACGCGCCGGGCAGCACGGGGTGCGGCCCGTATCCGTTCAACGGCCGAGATGGGGTGCGCGTCAGCACCAATGACGCCTACCTCGAGCCGGCCCGGGGCCGACCCAATCTCACCATCCGGCCCCACACGCTCGTCGACCGCGTGCTGTTCGCCGGGACCCGCGCCGTCGGCGTGCAGTTGCAGGGTCCCAACCGGTCTGAGGTCGTGCACGCCGACGAGGTCGTGCTCTGCGCAGGCGCCGTCGGGTCGGCGGCCGTCCTCCTCCGCTCCGGCGTCGGCCCCCCGGATCAGCTGCGCGAGCTCGACATCCCCGTCGTCGTTTCCCTGCCCGTGGGCCTCGGCGTGCAGGACCACGCCAACGTGGCGTTGAGCTTCGAGATGAAACCGGATCCCCGCCAGGGCGCCTACCGGCCGTCGTGCTGCGCGCGGTTCACGACCGGCCTCGCCGAGGGAGGTGCCGACGACGCCTTCATCGCCGCCTGCGGACCCTTCGCACCTGACGAACAGCGCGGCGGAGTGACGGTGTGGCTCAACCAACCGCTGGCGCGCGGCTCCTTGCGACTGGCGTCCGCCGACCCGACCCAGAGTGCCACGATGGACCTCAATCTCCTCGGGGACGAACGCGACCGGATCCGGTTCCGACGGATCCTGCGCGATCTGTGCGGGCTGCTGCGCGAGCCCATCATCCGCGAGGTCATCGCTTCAGAGCCGCAGGCGCGAGACGCCACACCACTCGCCGACATCGAGCGCATGTCCGACCCTGAGATGGACCGCTGGACGTCCACCGTGGTCCGCGATGTCGCCCATCTGGTCGCGTCGTGCCCGATGGGTGATCCCGCCGGCAGGTCCACGGTTGTAGATCCCGACTGCCGCGTGCTGGGTGTCAACGGCCTCCGCGTCGTCGACGCCTCGGTGCTCCCGTCCGTGCCGCGCGCCAACACGAACCTCTCGGTGATCATGCTCGCCGAGCGCATGGGCGACGTCCTGCGCCGCTGACCCCGCGGAGCACCCGAGCGGGGTGATCCCCAGCCGGGGCGGCCACCGCGTCGGTGGGTGCCGGCATCGGCGCGGAGTGGACCGGTCCACGCACAAGTCCCGGCGGGCGAGGTCGGCGATCCACTCCTCGGGTCGACCAGCCGGTCCCAGCGGCGCACCTCGCCGCTGTGGTCGATCCGGTCTTGGGCAGCCGCCAGGCCTCATGATGCGCGACCACACCATCATTGTCGCCCCGTCAGGCCGCCCGCGTGCCGACCCTGGCTCGTCACGCAGCGAGGAACTCGACGGCGTCGCTGCGCAGCCCGTGGAGTGCCCGCGCGACGAGTCGGCGGGCCGCCTCGGACGTGATGCCGAGGTCCTCACCGATGACGCGGTAGCTCTTCGTCTCGCCGTCGATGAGCCGAACCTCGCCTCGACGGCGTACCGCGCCCTGTCGTCGAGGGTGCCGAGCAGCTCGTCGATGAGCTGGCCGTCGATCTGATGCGGACGGTCTGGCCGACAGCCTGGCGGCGCTGGGTGCGACGTCGGTGCACCAGGCGCACGACGACGTGCTCGTCGATTACGGGCCGGAGGCGTGGGGTGTGGTGGTCGCCGAGGCGGTCGGCCGCGTCGGTCCCGACGTCGTTCTGGCGCCGGGCACCGATCGGGGCAACGAGGTGCTGGCCCACACCGTGGCCCGGCTGGACCTGCCGATGGCGGCCAACTGCACGGCCATCGCCGACGGAGATCCGATGACCGTCCGACGATCCGGCTCGACGGACTTGAGCTGTTCCTTCATTCCAACCGCAGCCTGGCGCAGTCGGCTTGCCCCGACCCGACGAATCCACCTGTCGGCGGCCAGGATCTCTGGTTCTCCACTCGAGCTTCACCAAGCGATCCATGGTCATGCCCCATCAACCTTTCATCCGGCGTGAACACGACGGCCAACGACATCCAGGCTCATCTGTCCGACGACGCCGAGACCCTCTACTTCTCGGCAAATCGGGCTGATGGACACGGCATGGACGACATCTGGCTCATCAGCCGGGAGCGAGTGCAGGGCGAGAATTGACGCTCCAGATCCCTCTGAAGCGCCGATCGACTCGCCGTTGACGCGCCCGAACGTGAGCACCGAACGCCCAATCCGAGACCCCTCGTCACGCGCCATATCGGCATAACTGCATCGACTCCGTCGTTGTTGAGTTCCCCATGGTCGCCGCTCAGCTGTCGGACGCCGACGCTGCGAGCACCACGAACGACGCCGGCAGCATCGGCAACCGCACTGGCTGAATCGCTCCCACCGATCGCGAGTCGACTTCCGGTCCGGCGGTGGGTCATCCGGCTCCCAATTCGCCGTTGCCGTGTTGATGGGTACGTTCCGACGAGGCGCGAGCGTGGGTTGCCTCTCTGAATGGCCACGGTTGCGCGACAGCGTGTGATGGCCAGTCGCCGCCTCCGCCGCGAGTGGCCGCCGGTGGCCAGCTGGAACGCGTCTCGGCCTACGCGGCGGTGGTCTTCGGGCCAACCGAGCGCGGGCCGGGTGCGTAGGGCGTGGGGGTCGGCCTGCCCCGTCCGGTACGGGTCACGAGGCGGGCGAGCAGGTAGGCGACGATGAACGCGACCAGCCCTCCGACGGCATCGAGGAAGTAGTGGTTGGCGGTCGCCACCACGGTGTAGACGGTGACGATCGGGTACAGCACGACGAGGACCCGGGCCAGGTTGCTCTGCATCCTCGGGTAGCAGGCGCAGGTAACCCAGATCGCCCACGCGCAGTGCAGGCTCGGCATCGCGGCGAACGGGTTCGAGACTGTCCGCGTCCCGTCGGAGTCGACGGTCCAGAAGGTCGGGTACTCGACCATTGTGTCGACGAAGCCAAAGGTCCGCCCGTCGCCGAGGAGGTCGAGCAATCGCGGCGGCATGAGCGGGAAGAACGCGAAGCCGATCAGCCCGATGGCGGTCATGAGGCCCAGCGTGTTGCGCCACAGTAGGTAGGCGTCGGATCGTTGTCGGTACAGCCACGCGAGGGTCGCGAACGTGACGAGCAGGTACGTCGAGCCGTAGAAGTAGTTGCTGAACACGATGAGGGGCATCCACTCGAGTGACCGCTGCTGGATGGACTGCTCGTGGTTGATGCCGAGGGCCTGCTGCCAGTCGATGATGAGCAGCGCGTTGTCGAATGCGACGTCGGCGGCTGAGACGAGCCGGCTGCGGACGAGCTCGAACAGGCCGTAGACGACGAGCACGGCGATGATCTGCTTCCACCAATGCAGCACCGTGCCATCGCTGAGCACTCGACCATTTCGCCAGCCGTGCCCGCCCCCGCCGTGCGAGCTCTTGGCTGCGATGGACTCGCTCACGGATCTCTCCTACCCGGTCGGGATTTCGATACCACAACGCGCGACGGCACGCCCAAGGTGAGTAGTGGCCTGCGCCCAGCCGCGCATGGTCACGTCCCTCCCTCACCGCGCCTCGCGATCACCTCGAGACCCCCGTTCAGACCGTCCGCAGACGAATCGAGCCGGCACCGAACGTCATGTCCGCGGTCGATGCCCGGGGTGGCAGAGACCCGAGTGCGCCACCGCCCTTCCCAGCTCTGACCCGAAGTTGGAGGTGGACATCCGGCGTCGCTCCTTCATCGGACCCCCCGTGAGCGCCTCGGTCGCGGTCGGCCGACGGGCACCGCGCGAGGTCGGTCAGGCTCGGCGGTCGAACAAGCGCCCGAATGGACCGGTCGGTTGGGGGTGGCGCGAGGCCGCCGGCGCGGGCAACATCGCGGCCCACGTCACTCGACGGCGAGCGATTAGGAGAGCGACGTGCGAACTCGACCGGCCCGCGGCAGCACGTCTCGAGGTCAACGAACAGCGGTCCGTGCGGGGTGCCGAGCACGTTGCCTGGGTGCGGCTCGCCGTGAGGCAGCTGCTCGGCAGCCCCGTGGTCGCAAATCGCTCGTCGCAGCTGTCGCAGTGTGCTGGCGAGCATCTCCCGGTCCGCGTCGGTGAGCTCCGGTGTGAGATCACGACTCGTGACGAGCTGCTCGGCCTCGTCCACTCGATCCGTGAAGTTTAGCGTCGGGACGTCGGCCTTGCGCATGCCGGCGTGCAGCCGCTCGAGCGCGTCGGCGTAGGCGGCTGGTGAGATCTCAGGGGTCGCCGGTTCGTAGTAGGTCCACAGCGTGGCCTCGAAGCTGTCCCGCTCGTAGCCGCGCGGCTCCACTCGCGGCTCCAGGGCAGCCACAGGGCTCTCGGTCTCGGCGAGCCGTTGAGCAAGCTCCACCTCGAACGGTGCGTGCTCGCGCCCCACAGGTGCGACTCGGGCAAAGACGTCGCACGGCAGCAGCCGCAGCGCAAGCTTGTTCGATTTCTGAAGAAGGGTCGCGTCATCAGCTGACAGGTCAAGCCCCACGGCGATCGCGATCGCCGCTTCGATTGCGCGGGCGTCGTCGGGTGCTTCCATCGTCGAATCCTGGCATCGGGAGGGGCGGATGAAAGGCGAGACACGCGATGCACTGCCGTTCTTCTCGGCGCGCCGGCCGTCCGATCACCACGACGCCCCTGAACCCGACAGCATCCTCAACGTGCCGTGAGGTCCCGGTGCGTCAGTGATCCGCTGGCGACGAAGGCGACGACGACGTAGGCCGCATGAGGGTCGAAGTTCTGGCAGCGGCGGTCGTAGATCGTGGTGGTGCGCGGGTCCGCGTGGCGGGCGGCGAGCTGAACGTCGCGTAGCGGGACGCCGGCGTCGAGAGCGGCCATGATGAACGCAGCGCGAAGCATGTGCGGGTGCACTTCGCCGAGACCCGCCCGCTTGCCGATCGATCGCACCCAGCGGTGTGCGGTCCGTCGGTCCAGGCGCTGCCCGTCGTGTCGCCGCGGGATCGGACCTTGATGACGTTCGCCGACTGCGAGGTCAATCGTGCGTGCGGTGCGCGGAACGAGGGGGATGATGGCGGGCTTGTTGCCTTTGCCGATAATCCGCAGGGTGCGGTGTCCGCGCTCGAACCCGAGATCCTCGATGTTCGTGCGGCACGCCTCCGACACGCGCAGCCTGTGGGCAAGCGACATGGCCGCGCACGGACGGCCCGACATCACCGCCGACTCCATGCGCACAGAACAGCACGCCTACGTCGACAGCGCACTCCAACGCCTCAACGCCGCCTCAAATCTCAATCCCTGACGCCCATAAGACGGAAGACCGAGCAATTCACCCCCACCCACTCATCCACCTCTCGGCACGGAGACACGGCCAGCTCAAGGGCGGGTCGAAACGGAATCGGGCCACAGCAGCGTTGGTGCGGATCCGGCGTTGTAACCGATCTCGGCAGGGGCGGTCTGCCGGTGGACGGAGCCTGGGGTCGCCAGCTCGATGCACGCCGACCGCCGCGCTCGTCGCCGGCAGAACGCGTATGTCCTTCTGGGGGTCGCGGCGCTGGTGCCCCTCAGGCGCGCTGGTGGACGGTGCGGCGCGCTTTGTACCAGGTGTCGCCGGCGGGAGCACCTTCAAGGTTCCAGCTCCACGAGATCGTCGGCGTGACCCGGACGTAGTGGCCGGGGCCGACCATGCCGACTCGGTCGATGGGGTCCTCGGCTGTCCCGTAGATGCGGATGCCCCGGGCGATGAACGGCTCCAAGGACGGCAGGTCGTCGACCACGAGGGCGACCTGGCGGTGGCCGGCAGTGATGTTGCGGATCTTGCGCGTACGCAGGACCGCCTCGCCCGCCCCGCACATCCACAGAGTCGTGCCCTCGACCTCGAGGGCGACCGGGGTGACATCGGGCTGGCCGTCCGGGGCGACGGTGGCCAGGCGGGCCAGCGGCTGGGATCGGAGGTAGTCGAGCTCGTCGTCGGCGAAAGCCATGCGCACATTGTTGTGCGTCGGCTCGCTTGGCCAAAGGGTGAACGCGATTTGGGGGGAGAGCTTCCTCGTTGGATTGCTACCACGCTCACGACGGAGCCGCGGGAACGGCTCCGTCCCGGCGGTATGGGGCAGTGTCTCGCCGGCATGCCTTTCGGAGCTACTGAAGGGCATGCAGGGTGAACGCCGCCACATCGCTCGCGAAACGTTCAGACTGCTCCCATCGTGGTGTGTGACCTACACCCTGGTAAACGGCCAGTTCGGCCCGTGGCAGCAGCCGCAGGAGTTGGTCCTGCATCGATCGGGACACCAGCGAGTCGGCGTCACCCCATACCAACAGCGACGGTGCGGTCACGGTGGCGAGTTCGGCGGTGTCGTCGTAGTCGAGCAGCGACCCGAACAACTCCGTCCAGACGACGACGGGAACCTTCACCAGATCGTCGACGAGGCGCTCGACCAGATTGGGATCGAGCGAATCCGTGGACGTGTCGGCGATGAAGGACCGTGCGAATTCCCTGTCGATCGGATCGGTGAGCTCGGACACGACCGCGCTGACGAACTCGATGAGTTGGGCGCTTTCACGCAAGGTTGTGGGAGACGCTTCCAGCAACAGGCCTCGGACTCGCTCGGGTGCATCGATTGCAACCCTTCGGGCGACCAAGCAGGACCCCGAGTGACCGGCGAGCACCACTCGCTCGATGTGCAGCTCGTCCAGCAGCGGCACGACATCCACGGCCAGATCCTCGATGGCATACCCGGTCGGCAACTTCGAGGAGTCGCCGTGCCCACGAAGCGACACGGCGACGACACGAAGACCCTCCGGCAGCAGAGTAACGATCGGGTCGTACGATCGCCACGAGTCGGTCGGACCGGGAAGAAACAGCACCGTCGGATCGCCGATGCTGCCACGATCCGAGTACGACAAGGTCACACCTGGGCCGAGCGTGACCAGTGACATCACCGGAACACCATGAGCCTGCCGCGATCCGAAGCGTCGGGCGACACGCAACGGACCCGGCGGTCTGGGGCAGCTACAGATCGGATGATCTGTGCGCGACGGCGGGTTGCGAGCCGCGCTCCTACCGGGCCTAGTGCCGGACGGCGGCTGGCGCGTGGAGCAACGCTGGCGTGTGGCCGTCGATCGGTGTGCGAGCGTCGGGCGGCCTGGTTGGTGCCGATGCTCTCTACGGAGCATTCTTGAGCCGTAAGGTCGAGCGCGAATCCCACGCCCCGTCGCCGGTGTCTGGGGATACTCGTCGGATCTGTCGCGTTCTTCGCAACCGGTGAGGTCACGGCATGCAGCGAAGACTGCAGTGGCCCTAATGGGCCTAGCTGCCCGCCACCGGTGATGGTCGAGTTGCCGCCTGAGGTCGCACCATCGAACGCACGCCTTCTTCGGCTCTGTGTGGACGGCCGCTGTGCTGGTGAGGTTTTTGAGATGAGAACGAACCTTTTCGGATGGAGTGGAACGCCCGCTAACGACGAGGTCCATGTTCGCCTTGAGCTCGTGGATCAGGCAGGCGGTGCAGTTCGCAGCTTCGAGGGATCGGGAACGTTGTCCGGAGGGTGCTGCAAGTCTCTGTCGCTGACGCTGTCAGAGGACGGTGAGACGCTCATCGCGCCCTAGCTGGCGTGATGCGCTACTTCACCGTGCGGAGGTACCCGCACGGTCAGCGCCACGGTCCCGGCGTTTCGGGTCAGTCAGAACCCATGCCGTCGGCCGCGATTATGGGACGCGACGCATCGGAAATGGCCCGATCATGGTCGCCTCTCGGCGGAGCGGGCCACCTGTGGCCTCTCTTGACGTCTTACGATCTGGGCGTCGACGAGCAGGTCGCCTCGATCGGACCAGATCTCTTGCTGTTCGAACTGGTATCCGTCGGCCGAGGATTTGAGACGGCTCGCCAGCAGCGCGTTGTTGAGATCGGCGTAGGCCTCGTCGGGGGAGGTGAACTCGACGTGGGCTCCGAGCAGGTTCGTTGCCGCGGGCTGAGTGAGTTCACTTGGCGGTTGGGCGCGACCGAGGTGTTCGCGAACGGCGCGCATGTAGCTGGCCGGGTACCAGCAGTCGAGGACCTTGGCGGTGTGTTCGTGCCCGGAGTACTGACCAGAGCGCGGGCTGATCCACACGAGGTCCCAGCCGGGCTGCGGGCTGGTGCCGTCGGGGTTTGTGGCCGGACGGTACGTGAACCGGCCAGTGACCGGTGGCAGGCCCGGTCGGCCCATTTCCATCTCCGCATACACTTCAGGTGGGAAGGCGCCGAGGCGGTGCGATGGCGCAAGAACCGCCCTGGGTTTGATGGAGGCTCGGGCTATTGGTTTCCAACCCCGGCGGGGTCGGCCTGTTGGGCAGCGTAGAACGCTGCTTCGAACTCTGCCGGCGGCGTGTCGTTGCAGTGACTGTGGAGCCGGTGCTCGTTGAACCAGTGCACCCAGGCGAGGGTGGCGAACTCGAGGTCGTCGACGTCGTTCCAGCCGTTGGTGTCGGGCCCGTACACGCATTCGGCCTTGTACAGGCCGTTGGTCGTCTCGGCGAGGGCGTTGTCGAACGAGTCGGCGACGGTGCCGATCGAGGGTCGGGCGCCGATCTCGTCGAGGCGTTCGGTGAACCGCACCGACGTGAACTGCGACCCGGCATCGGAGTGGGCGACGAGCCCGACCAGTCGTCGCCCGCCGCGGGAGCGTCTCGCCATCTCCAACGCGTCGAGCACCATCTGGGTCTTCATGTTGGCGGCGACGCGCCAGCCGACGATGCGGCGGGAGAAGGCGTCGACGATGAAGCACACGTAGGCCATCCCCGAGCGCGTCGGCACATAGGTCAGGTCGCTCACCCACAAGGCGTCGGGCCGGTCGGCGCAGAAGTTGCGGTTGACCAGATCCGGCGCCCGTACGGCGTCGGGATCGGGGCGGGTGGTGAACACCTTGTAGCGGCGCGACACGCCACGGATGCCCAGCTCACGCATCAGCCGGGCGACCTGGTCGCGGCCCACGTCGTGACCGGTCCGGCGGGCCGCCTTCCACAGCTTGTGCGCCCCGTAGACCTTGCGGTTGGCGACCCACAACACCATCAGCAGCTGCATCATCACCACGTCACGCAGCGCCCGCGCCGACAGCTGGCGGCGCTTCACCGCGTAGTAGGTGCTCGGGGCGATCTGCAGCACCCGGCAGATCGGCTCGACCCCGAACTCGTCACGATGACGATCGATGTAGCCGACCATCACTTCTGTGGGCGGTCGAGCTCCGCCGCGAAGAAAGCCGACGCCGAGCGAAGAATCGAGTTGGCCCGGCGCAGCTCCCGGTTCTCCTGCTCCAGCTCCTTGATCCTCGCCGCCTCCGCCGAGGTCACTCCCGGCTTGACCCCGTCGTCGATCTCAGCCCGGCGGACCCAGCTGCGTAGCGACTCGGTGCCGATGCCGAGCTGCTCGGCGACCCGCCCGATCGTCCCGTGATCATGGCCGAGCTCCTTGCGCAGCTGGCGAACCATCCGCACCGCTCGTTCCTTCTCCGCCTCGCTGTACCTGCCGCGTCGTCGGCTTCCCAGGCGACATCTCCTGTGACATGACTCCATCCTCGTTTCCAAGGTCAGGAGCCTCCAACGAACCCAGGGCGATTCACAATCGACTCCTCGGCCAGGCGACGTCCGAGCTGGACCGACGCTGCTGCGAAAGGCTCGCGTTGAGCCAAGGTCACCGTGACCGTCGCGACGCCCCCGGCGGCTTGGGCGAACACTGCGGTGACGTCGAAGTCGTCGGCTGCCGCGAGGCGAACGACGCGCAGGTCCACGCTGCGAGGGGTCACGGTATCCAGGCCAGGTAGCCGGCCGACGCTCTCCAAGACGAGGCTGACGAGGTAGCCGGCGGTCGGGCCGTTGGACGCCCACCAGCCGAAGTCCAGCCGCCCAGCCAACAACGCCCCCGAGGTTTGCCTTGTATGGGCGTCAGTCATTGCTTGGATGGATCATCCCGGAGTCGTGTTCGTGGTTGGGCGTGGTCGTGAGGGGTTCGAGGGCGAGCTCGTGTTCGAGATCGGACAGGTCCAGGGGCGGTTCGGGGCGTGCGGGCAAGAAGCGGGCGACGAAGGCGGCGCCGATGAGCAGCACGCCCGCGGCAACAAGGCAGCCGACCTGGAAGCCGTCGAAGAACGCGGCGCGCGCCGCGTCGAGCAGCGAGTTCCCGGCGGGGCCGAGCTGGTCTGAGACGGCGATGGCGGCGCCGATGGACTCGCTCGCTCCGTCGACGGCGGACGGGGGAATTGACGCGGGGGCGGCGTCGACGCCTGAGGCGTAGAGCGAGGCGAAGATGCTGCCGATGACCGCGACGCCGAGGGTCGTGCCGAGCTCGCGGGTGGCGTCGTTCACCGCAGAGCCGATGCCGGCCTTTTCTTTGGAGACGACACCCATGATCGCCTCGGTCGCCGGCGCGGTGGTGAAGCCCATGCCGAGCCCGATCACGATCATCTGGCCGACGATCTCGAGGTAGGGGGTTGCGGTGCTGGCGGTGGACACCCAAGCGAAGCCGATACCGACCATGGTCAGGCCGGCGGCGACGATGACCTTGTTGCCGATGCGCACCGAGAGTTTGATTCCGGTGATCGAGCCGACCCCGACCGCGAGCGCGACGGGCATGACCCGCAGCCCCGTGCTGAAGGGCGAGTAGCCCTTGAGGAACTGGAAGTACTGGGTGATGAGGAAGGTGAAGCCGCCGAGGGCGAAGAAGGCGGCGGCGATCGAACCGCTGGCGGCGGTGAAGCGCAGGTTGCGGAACAAGGAGATGTCGAGCATCGGGTCCGCGCGCCGTCGCTCCCAGGCGCCGAAGGCCATCGCGCCGATCGCGGCGGCGGCGAACCCACCGATGGTGGCGGGCGCGGTCCAGCCACGATCGGGCGCTTCGATGATCGTGAACACGAGCGTGCCCAAGGTGGCCGTCGACAGCACGAGACCACCGAGGTCGATTCGGGGTGTCGACGGGTCCCGGGAGGTCGGCACGAACAGCGCGGTCGCGAGCAGGCCGACGGCGGCGACGGGAGCCAGGGCGACGAAGACGCTGCCCCACCAGAAGTGTTCGAGCAGCCAGCCTCCAGCCATCGGACCGACGGCGACCCCCAACCCGGTCATCGCGCCCCAGATCCCGATGGCGCGGGCCCGTTCGTGGCGCTCGGTGTAGAGGTTGGAGATGATCGACAGCGTGGCGGGGAAGATCAGCGCGGCCCCGACGCCCATCAGCGCCCGGACCGCCGCCAGTGCGGTGGGTGTGTCCACGAGCCCACCCACAGCGGAGGCGGTGCCGAACAAGGCGAATCCCGACAGCAGCGCGCCTTTGCGGCCGAAGCGATCGCCCAGACTCCCGCCCGCGAGCACGAGCGCGGCGAAGGACAGGAGGTACGCGTCAACCACCCATTGCAGCTCGCTGGTCGTGGCACCGAGCTCACGGACGAGCGACGGAAGTGCCACGTTGACGATCGTCGTGTCGAGGTTGATCGTGAACGCCGCCAGGCACAGCACCGCGAGGGCGGCGCCCCGACGGGAGGTCTTCGCGTAGCGGTCATGGACAAGAAAGTAAAGTGTCTAGGTAGAAAAGTAAAGCGGTTCCTGATAGAGCTCCCGGGTATGAGGCAATACGGACAGTTCTGCCCGCTGGCCAAGGCCCTCGACGTCGTGGGCGACCGCTGGACGCTGCTCATCGTGCGGGAGCTGTCGGTACGACCGTGTCGCTACACCGACCTCCGCGACGGCCTGCCCGGCATCGCCACCAACCTGCTCGCCGACCGCCTCAAGAGCCTCGAAGCCGCGGGCGTCATCACCGCGGAGGCAGCCCCACCTCCCGTCGCGACCACCCTCTACCGGCTCACTGAGCGCGGCGAAGCACTCCTCCCCGCACTCCACGAGCTCGTCACCTGGGGCGCCCCGCTGCTCGCCGACGCCGACGAGACCGACGAGGTCCGATCACGCTGGTTCGTCCAGGCAGCACGAGCGATGTTCGCAGACGTCGACGTCAGCGACGCCGACCCCCTCGAAGTCGCACTCGACATCGACGACGAACCGATCACACTCTCCCTCGAGCACGGCCAACTCCACGCCGAACTCGGTACCGCACCCCACCCCGACGTACGCATCGCCTGCGACGGCCCCACCGCGGCGGCGATCCTCCGCGGCCAACTCCACCTCGACGCCGCCACCCGCCAGGACCGCGCCCAGATCAACGGCACCCGAACCGCCCGCGCCCGACTCGCACGCCTCATCGACGCCGGCCGGGTTACCCAACAGAGGATGGTCCCGGGCCGCTAGCGGGCTCACTACTCAAGGAGACACAGGTCATGTCCAAAACCATCCTGATCACCGGCACTAGCAGCGGCTTCGGCCGCGACACGGCGGAGACCCTGCACCGCGCCGGCCACACTGTCTACGCCTCGATGCGCGGTACGCAGGGCAAGAACCGCGAGGCCGCCGAGGCGCTGCGCAAGCTCGGCATCAAGACCGTCGAATTGGACGTCAGCGACGACGCGTCGGTCGAAGCGGGCGTCGAGAACGTGCTGGCCGAGTCCGGCAAGATCGACGTGCTGGTCAACAACGCCGGCGTCGGGTCGGCCGGCGTGACCGAGGCCTTCACCGCGGAGCAGGCGAAGGTCATCTTCGACACGAACGTCATCGGGCTCCTTCGCGTCACCCGCGCCGTGCTCCCCTCCATGCGCCAGGAGCGCGACGGGCTGATCATCAACATCGGCTCGATCCTCGGCCGCGTGACGTTTCCCTTCCTCGGCATCTATGGCGCGAGCAAGTTCGCGGTCGAAGCGCTCACCGACAGCCTCCGGTACGAAGTCTCGCAGCTCGGCGTCGAGGTCGTGGTGGTGCAGCCGAGCACTTACCCGACCAACTTCCTCACCGGCATTCAGACCCCAGCCCGCACCGAAGTGACCAAGTCCTATGGCGAGGTCGGCGAAATCCCCGACGCCATGGTCAAGACCTTGATGTCGACGTTCGAGGGCAAGGACGCCCCGAATCCGCACGACGTCGCGGAGGCCGTCGCCACGCTCGTCGGTCAGTCCAAGGGCAGCCGCGCCGCCCGCACCATCGTTGGCGAGCGCCGTTTGGCTCCGACAAGGCGAACGAGGACGTTGCGCCTGTGCAGGCCAACGTGGTCGAGGCCCTCGGCCTCGGCCACCTCGAAAGAGTCGCCTGAGGTCCCAGCAACGGGCGTCCATTCGCCCACCGAAAGAAAGGAATTCGTCGTGGCTAGTCCGACAATCGTTCTGATTCACGGCGCGTTCGGAGACGCGTCTAGCTGGCAGCCGGTGTTCGAGCGGCTCGTCGGCGAAGGTCACACCGTTCACGCGCCGCCGAACCCGCTGCGCGGGCTCCCGTACGACGCTTCATACACGGCGTCGGTCATCGACCAGCTCGACGGCCCCGTCCTCCTCGTGGGCCACTCGTACGGCGGTGCCGTGATCACGGTTGCCGGCAGCTCGGACAAGGTCGCCGGGCTCGTATACGTCGCCGGCGTCGCGCCCGACGAGGGCGAGTCCGTCAACGACCTCCAGGGGCGCTTTCCGTCGCTCGCGATGGGCCCGCTCGTGCACCCCCTGTCGTTGTCCGACGGCACTGTGGAGGTGTCGATCGACCCGGCGCGGTTCCACGATGTCTTCTGCGCCGACATTCCGGCCGCCGACGCGGCGTTCATGGCGATCTCGCAGCGGACGGTCTCGGCCACGGCGTTCGACGATCCCGCCACCGCCGCCGCCTGGCGGACGAAGCCGTCCTGGGCGGTGTTCGGCACCGCCGACTACCCGGTCGCTCCGGAGCTCCACCGCTTCTCCTACGACCGCGCCGGCTCGACGGTCACCGAGGTCGAAGGCGCCTCCCACTTCCTCATGAGGTCGCAGCCGGACCTCGTCGCAGGCGTCATTCGCGAGGCCGTCATGGCAAGCGCGGTCAACCAAGCGGCGTGAAGAACAGCGGCGTCTCGACCCCGGTCGCCAAATGCCGGGTCGAGACGCCACTCGCCGGCGTCGCGCCGACGAGTCTGGATCAGCAGGAGGAGAACATCATGGAGTTCCTGGTCGAGTTCGAGTTAGAGGTTCCCGCCGGCACGCCTCAACCGGAGGTGGAGCAGCGCGAGCGGGCCGAGTCGACCGCCGCCGCCAAGCTCGCGGAGGACGGGCATCTCGTTCGGCTCTGGAGACGGCCGCTTGCCGGCGACGCGATCGGGCTGTACCGCGCCGACAGCCAGGCCGAGCTGGACGATCTGCTCGGCGCCCTGCCTCTCGCCGACTGGCTGCGTGTCATGGTCACGCCGCTCGAGGCGCACGCAAACGATCCCGCGACGGCCTCTCGATGAGCGCCCTGCTTCCCGATCCTTCCCTGAGCCGGGTCTACCGCCTCGAGGCCACCCTCGCCCAGCCACTCGATCTCGGCCAGACCGCCCAAGGCCACCGGCGCATCGTGCCCCTGACGGGCGGGACATTCACCGGTCCCGAGCTCAAAGGAACGCTGCTCCCGGGCGCAAGTGCCGACTGGCAGATCGTCCTCCCGGACGGCACGGCCCTTGGCGACATCCGCTACACGCTCCAAACCGACGGCGGCGCTCTGCTCTACGTCCAATCACACGGTGTCCGCCACGGCAGCGCCGACGTGCTCGAGCGTCTCGCGCGTGGCGAGGACGTCGACGCGAGCGAATACACGTTCCGCACCTCGACCCAGATCGAGACGGCCGAGCCGGAGCTCGACTGGCTGAACAAAGGCGTCTTCATCAGCGTCGCCGGCCGCCAGACCGCCGGCGTGACCTACGACACCTACCTCGTCGGATGAGCCTGTGCGTGCCCGGCGGCCCGACGCGTCAGCACAGCCACGCACGCTAGACGACCGGAGCTCCTGAAGGGATGGTGGGCGCCGTGACGAGCCGAGCGGACCGGGCCGCGGTACTCGAACGGTGGGCCGACAACGTGCCGAGGATGAACTGCGTGAAGTCGACATGTCCACCCTTCGAGATATCGCCGAGCTCGCCGAACGGCGAGTGGTCGTCGACCCGAACTCACCGAGGCCGTCCGCCGGGCGCGTCTGGCCCGGCGGAGCTGGTCAGAGATCGCGGCCATGCTCGGTGTCTCGAAGCAGCCGCGCAACGCAAGTACGGTCCTGGCCCGACGGCCGCCTGACTCCGCCCGACAAGCTCACACCGCGCATAGCAGCAGGCGAGAAGAAGCGCCCCGACCACTACATATCCGGCCTCTTGTGCACCTTGGTGCCCCCATAACGTCTGTCGTAGCGGTCTCCTCGAGTGTCACCCATGTGCCTATGAGCGACGCCGCGCGAACGTCACGGTCCCGGCGTTTGGAGCTACCTGCACACGCTCGTCTCGCCGCGCATTCTGGGACATCGTTCGGTGCTCGCGCGCTCCAAGCAGATCGCCGAGTCGGGCCGCGACCGGTGCTCGCGATTGCAAGCAGTCGGGCTGCCTATTGTCGGTTCGGCTTGCTCGCGAAAGCGGGCCGGCCGCCCGCCGTTCGGCCCCGTCTCGGATCGGTACGGCCGGCGGCCGACGCCGAACTGGCGGCGGAGTGCGCCGCGACGGCGAACGACGATGTTGAGATCGACGCGTGCGGCTGGCTCCATGAGGCAGGATTCCGTCGATCATCCCGCTGACACGGGCACACGCCTGGTCGTCAGAAGTCGGCGTCGTGCCTGAACCGGAGCGCGAGCAGCAGACCGATCTTCGCTCGAACTGGCCGCCCGCTATCGGCTGTAGCGAACCACACCCGGGAACGTTCCGTCGCGCTGGGATCCGGTGCCCGAGCAGATCGTCCAGATACCGCTCAGGACCTCGCTGTCGAGTTCGAGGACCAGGCGAGCGTGCTCGAGTCGCTGGGTGGCAGGCCCAGCGACTCGGGCATCCGCTGCTCAGTGGCCGGCGTGGTCTCCGACTTCGACGGCGCAGTCATCGGGGGCTTCGACGCCGTCGGTGATCGTGAGGGGCCCGGATGCGGGCGCCTCGAAGAACGTCGCGTACAGCACGGTGGCTTCGGCGCCCGGGTTGAACGCCGTGTGGACGTTGCCGCGTCCAGGATCGACGAACACCGTTCCGGCTGAGTAGGTCCGCTCCAGGCAGTCGTCGGCGTGCACGTAGACGAGTGTGCCGGTGGTGACGTTGACGATGACGGGCCCTGCGTGGGTGTGCCACGGGAAGTGGGCGCCGGGTTGGACCGTGATCCTCGCGACCACCGTCTTGGACGGTGCGGCCATGTTGATGGTCGTCCGGCTGGGTCGGCGGCCGCCTTCGAGCTTGATCTTGACCCTGATCGCGACGTCGTCGGTGAACTGGCTGCGTGGGGTCAGCACCTCGACACTGATCGGCGGGGGCGGTTCTTGCGCCGATGACGGCCCGCCCACCGCAGCCGACCCGAGGGCCACGGTGAGCGCGGTCGCTCCGAGGATTCCGTACAGCTTTCGCTTCATGGGAACGCTCAGCCGGTGCCGGCTTGGAGATCCTTCACATCCTGGGTGGTGAGACAGTGGCCGCCCATGCCCCAGTCTCCGCTCTCGACCTCGTCGACTGTGACCCACGTGACCTGGCGCATTGACTCGCCTTCGATCCCGACCATGGTGTCGGTCACCTTGGCGATGATCTCCTGCTTCTGCTCGGGGGTGAAGACACCCTTGATCAGTTTGACGTTGACGAACGGCACAGCCGTCTCCTTTGTTCCTCGCGTCGAGTCTCGACACGCAACCCCAAGGCGTGAGCAACACTGGTACGGCGGTAACTCTCACGGTTACGTTCGGCGCCGGCTGACCCCGGACTCCGATCGGTCATGGATTGGGGAAGCGTGCGATGAGCGATGGAGCCGGTGGTGGCGTCGTCGAGCGGGCACGTGACGCGGCCGCGCGGGGAGCCTGGGAGCAGGCATTCGACCTCCTCATGGAGGCGGACGTCGTCGGCCCCTTGGCCCCCGCCGATCTGCCGCTGCTTGGCGAGGTGGCCTATGCGGCCGGCCATCTCGACGTGACCATCGAGGCGTGGGAGCGGGCCCACGCGGCGTGCCTAGAGGCCGGTGACCACGTCGCGGCTGCGGGTGCGGCTGTTCGCGTGGCGATGCACGTGCTGTTCGACACTGCGCTGATGGCACCGGTGCGCGGCTGGTTGGCACGAGCGGAGCGGCTTCTCGAAGGTCGGGGCGAGACGCCGGCGCACGCCTGGTTGGCGGTCGTGCGCAGCTATGAGCGGATGCTGACGGGCGACACGCCGGGCGCCCGGCAGTGGGCCCGGCGGGCGATCGAGGTGGGTGCGACGTGTGACCCGGCGGCATGCGCCATCGGACGGGTCGCCGAAGCCCGGCTGCTCATCTTGGACGGCGATGTGCCCCAAGGTCTGGCGTTGCTCGACGAAGCTGGGGTGGCGACGGTTTCGGGGGATCTCGATCCGCTCTCGACAGGGGTCGTCTACTGCGAGCTGGTGTGCGCCCTGCAGGGCCTCGCCCTGTATGACGTGGCCGAGGAGTGGACCGAGGCGATGGAGCGGTGGTGCGAGACGAACGCCATCGGGAGCCTTCACGGGCGTTGCCGGGTCCATCGCGCCGAGATCCTCAGGCTGCGCGGGTCGTGCAACGAGGCGGAGAGTCAGGCACTGGTGGCCTGCGAGGAGCTGCGCCCCTACTTGCGGCGCGAGCTGGGGTGGCCGCTGAACGAGCTGGGGCGGATCCGACTGCACAAGCGAGACATCGCCGGCGCCGAGGAAGCCCTGCTGGGCGCTCATCGCGCCGGGTGGGATCCGCAACCGGGTCTCGCGCTGGTGCGTCTGGCCCAAGGCGACGTGGCCACGGCGGCTGCCTCGATACGAGACGCCCTCGAGCGCCCCTTGCGGGTGCCGTCCAAGGAGCGACCACCGAACACCGACCTGCAGCGGGCACCGCTGCTCGAGGCGCAGGTCGAGATCGAGATCGCGGCCGGCGACATCGACCGGGCGCGGTCGGCCGCCGACGAGCTGGAGCTCGTTGCCGCCCGCTTCGAGAGCAAAGCGTTGGTCGCCAGCGCCACCCTCGCGCGAGGACGAGTGCGGCTCGCCGACGGCGATGCGACGGGCGCGGAACAGTCCTTTTCCGAAGCGGTGCGACTATGGAACGAAGTCGGCGCCCCGTACGAGGCGGCAATCGCCCGCCTCGGCCTCGCCGACGCCCACCACGCCAGCGGCAGCGAGCAGCGGGCCGTCTTGGAGCGTCACGCGGCCCGCACGATCCTCGAGGAGATCGAAGCCGCCCCAACGGTGTCCCCAGCAGCGGACGTCGCCCACCACGACGCACTCGACGAGCAGCCGGCTGCGAGCGTCAACGTCTTTCGGCGCGAGGGCGACTACTGGACGGTGATCTTCGACGGGCGCACCGTCCGCGTGCGCGACCTCAAAGGCATGCACTACCTCGCGCGGCTCCTCGCCGACCCGGGCCGGGAGTTCCACGTGCTGGACCTCGTCGCCGCCGAGTCCGGCAGCATGACGGACCTCGACCGCGGCCACGCCGCCGGCTTGCCGCGTTCGGTGCTCGGTGACGCCGGCGAGATGCTCGATGCCGCGAGCCAAGGACGCCTACCGGCGCCGTCTCGCCGAGATCGACGACGACATCGAACAGGCGCACGCCGTCGGCGACGGCGAGCGCGCCGCACAGGCCGACACCGAACGCGACTTCCTGGTTCGAGAACTCTCGCGTGCCGTTGGCTTGAGCGGTCGCGATCGACGAGCCGCATCCGCGTCCGAGCGCGCCCGCGCTGGTGTGACCCGCGCCGTCCGCCAAGCGATCACCCGGATCGCCGAGCACCATCCCTCGCTCGGCGAGCATCTCAGCCGAACCATCCACACCGGCACCTATTGCGCCTACATGCCCGACCCTCGAACCCCCGCCGAATGGAGATCTTGACGTCGACCGGCGACAACCGGGCGAGGGCGAGGAAGACCCGCTTGTCCGAGGAGTCGAAGTGGCCGGCGCGCAGAAGACTGCGCAGCCGGTCGCGAACCTGGCCACCTCGTCCCGGCCATCGGCGTGCCTCAGGCGGGGAGCGCGATCTGCCAGATCTCGTGGCGCTTGACGAAGCCCATCCGCTCGTAGAGCCGTCTGGCCGGGCTGCTCGCCGTGACCGCCAAGCCCAGCGTCGGCCGGCCTTGTGTCGCCAGACGCGTTGCAGACTCCGCGACGAGTTGCCTGTCCGATGCCGAGCCCGGCGAACTCGGGATCGACGAAGACGTCGGTGATCCATGGCCCTCCCGTGAAGGCGAGGTTCGCATCGACCTCCGAGATCACGATCGCTCCCACTACGCGACGTCGCTGGATCGGCAGCCTCCAACGATGCGTCCGGGATCCAGGCACCGACCTGTTCGCCGCGGACGGTAGGAGTCGATGGTGCTCGCCGCCGCGCGGGGGTCCGCATCGCCGGGTTCGTGGTCGGGGTGGTCAGGCGGGTACGCCCGGCACAGAACCGCCCCGTACTCCGCCGTCCGCGTACTCGACAGCGGGCCGATCGAGACCTGTGCCGACGCAGATGCGGCGGGGAGCCGACCCGTCAGGTCGAGTGTCATCACCAGCGAATGCCGACCGGGGACTCCACCGCGCGCGAGCAGTCCCTCAGCCACGTCGCCCCGATCGAAGACGGCCACTTGGTGTCCGACGAACCGGTTGCTGACGGCGTCGACGATCTGCTCACCGTGACGTTCGGTGAACCACACGGAGGCGGCGCGGGGCATCGGTGTCCCCGGCGACACCTCGAACTCGGCGAGTGAGACCCCACGTCGGTCACGAAGCGTCACAACACCCATCACCGCACTCTCGCAGGAACGGTTCTGACCTTCGCGACGTCAGATGTGCCAGCGGATCGGCGCGAGTGGGTCGGGGGTGTAGACGCAGTAGGTCCCGGTGTGCACGCTCTGCTCGAGGTGGGCCGCGAGTGCCGGGTGATGCGGGGCCAACCGCCCCAGCGCGTAGCGGAGTGACCGAGTCACGCTGGTTCGGGCGCGCTCGGCAGTGCCGCCGACTGATCGGTGACGCCCTCCGAGCCCGACGGCTCGCGCCAGCTCGGCCACCAGGTAGTCCCGGTCGCGCTGTGCGAGCTCGCAACGACCGATGTCGTTCGTCCGGGTGGCCTCCTCGATGTCATCGTCGACGTCAGCCAAACGGCGGCGGTAGGCGTCGCGCGCCTCGTCATCGATGAGGGGGAGGCCCGCACCGATGCCTTCGGCGACGGCATCCAAGCCGTGGTGGATCGCTGGACCGGTTGGGAGTGTGCCCCTCTCCACAGCCACGAGGTCGAGCACGTGGAACTCTCGACCGGGGTCGGCAAGCAACCGTTCGACGTAGCGGAATCCCTTGAGGTCACGCATGAGGACGGTGAGTTCTCCGAAGCAGATGGTCCTCGTGTCGCCGTCGCATCTGAATGTCGCCGTCGCCACCCTGCGCGGGGACGGGGTCGGGATGGGAGGTGCTCCGGTGAGGAGATGTTCTGCTTGCTCGGCCCAGCGCAACGCACCGAAGGCTTCGAATGCTTCTCGGGCTGCCCGCCACTCCATTCGTGCCCCATCGATGTTGCCCGATCGGTGATGCGCTTCGCCGAGCACCATGCGCGCCCGGGCTGTCTCGAACGGTGCACCGATGGCGGCCCATGCGGCGATGGCCGCTGCACACCCATCGATCGCCTGCCCGAGGTCGCCACTGATCAGCGCCGCCCGCGCCGTCGCCAGCGCAGCGCATGCACGAAGGGAACGGCTCGAGTACGAGTCCGCGATCGACTGCAGCGCGTCTGCCGCCCGTCGAGCGGTGTCGACATCACCCGCAGCGGCGGCGATCTCGGCTTGTGCATCGAGCAGCGGGGCCAGACGCAGGTCGCCGAACGGAGGCCGTTCCTTCGAGGGAATGTTGAACGGATGCGCAACCGCGTCTGCGATGAACGTCGATGCCGAGTCGACGTCACCCTGCTCCAATCGCAACAAGGCGAGCCCAGGAAAGGGTGACCAGGCGTGCTCGTGAGCTGCGACGTACGCTTCTTCGGCCCCGGCCAGGTCGCCCCTGCGTAACCGGATGTTGCCGAGTTCCGCCAGCGGCCAGCCGAACTCGCGGCGCATCCATGGGCGCAGTTCGTCACACGCCGCGAGTGCTTCTTCCTCGGCGAGGTCGCAGGGTCCGGTGACTCGGAGAAGCTCAGCGCGGTGGACACGGCATCGGCCGTTGATACCACCGAACGCGACACCATGCCGCCAGCGGTCCATCACTTCGGTCCACTCGCTGGCCCGGTCGTGCAGTGCGAGTCCCTGCGCCGCGCAGATCAACTCGCAGTACATCATCCCCGTCGTCGAGCGCGTCGACCTCGCCCGACATCAACAGCGCACCGACCTCGTCGAGCAGGTCGAGTCCCTCATCGACGTGGCCGTCAAAGATCTTCACCCGGGCGGCGGCGACCCGCCCGATCACGACCGCCGGCACGACCCCGAGGCGGCCTCCGAGCTCGATCGCCAACGCCGACTGCGTGCGCGCCCCATCGATGTCGCCGCACATGACACGCTCGTAGGTGCGAACCATCGCGATCACCGCGTGGGCGGGGGCCTCGCCATGCCCCTCCAGTAGCCGCTCGGCGCGCCGTAGCCACCCGCGCACGGGCGCCATCAGCCCCGTGTCCATCATCAGGTACATCGCTGTCATCGCCGCAGCCCTCGCCGCGCCGATGTCGTCGCCTGCCGCGACGAGCAGCGAGTGCAGGTCCTCCCACGCAGACACCGCCGCTTCGAAGTCTCCGCTGCCGTAGGCCGCCCGCGCTCGAAGCTCGAAACCCTCGGCACTGGTCGCCTCGGATCCGCTGGCGG
The DNA here is from genome assembly GCA_963719775.1 of uncultured Acidimicrobiia bacterium. GTDB lineage: Bacteria > Actinomycetota > Acidimicrobiia > Acidimicrobiales > Ilumatobacteraceae > JALZMG01. Next base: position 197,862 of record CAVRCY010000006.1, on the reverse strand, counting down.
CGAGCACCTCGAGCGCGAGTTGCCAATCTCTTCGCTCGACCGCCGCCCGCGCCTCGTCGAGCGGATCGAGGCCGCTCATCGGCCCGATCCTCCCGACGAGTTCCGCCGTCTCGCCCCACCCCGCGCTGGAACTCCGGCCACTGTCGCATTGTGACACCACTTGTCACGCCTCTTCGATGTCGCCCCGGTTCGCCGCAGCGCTCAGCCGACAACGACCCGTCGAAAGGCAAGTTCATGGAACCCACCGAACAGCTCACCTACATCCTGCCGACCCTCAGCGCCATGGTCGACCGCATCGGACCCACACAGCTCTACAAGCCGACGCCGTGCAGCGAGTTCACCGTTCACGACGTGCTCGACCACATGATCGTGCTCGGTGGTTCGTTCGCCTACTCGTTCCGAGGCGAGCAAACCCCGGAGATACGAGCGCCCGCCGTCTATGGCTGGGTACCGGCCGCCGAGTTCCGAAAGGCGATGGACGACCTGCTCGACGCCGTCAAGTCCCCCGGCGCGATGGAACGCACCATCTCCGCGCCCGTCGGTGAGATGCCCGGCTCGACATTCGCCCAGTTCGTGGCGTTCGACGGCCTGATCCACGGCTGGGATCTCGCCTCGGCCACCGGGCTGGACTACGAGCTGCCACCCGCCGTGATCGCAGCGGTCGACGAGTTCGCCCGTGGCGCCCTGACCTCCCAGATGCGCGACGGGGACACGTTCAAGGAAGCGACCACCGCCCCCGCAGACGCCAGCCCAGATCGAACGTCTCGTCGCGTTCAGCGGCCGTGCCCTCTGAACGAGCCGCCGCTCACAGCAGTCTCCCGACAACCCGAAAGGACAGACACATGCACCTCTCCAAGGACGACATCCCGGTCAAGATCAACGCCCCCGGCGCCATCGCCCGCCAGACTCCCCGACTTCGGCATCGCCTCCGGCACCATCGGAGCCGAGTACTTCACGATGAGCGCAGGAACGGACCTCGCGCCGCTCCTCAAAGGGACTCGAAGGCGACGCCTGCCAAGCCGCCCACTGGGGTTACATGATCACCGGCGACGTTGTCGTCACCTACAGCGACGGCACCACCGAACACTGCACCACAAGCGACGTCTTCCACTGGCCCCCTGGCCACAGCGTTCGAGTCGACCGCGACGCCGAGCTGATCCTGTTCAGCCCCCAGGCCGAACACACACCCGTCATCGACCACATCCTCGCCAAGCTGACGACCACCTAACCAACAAGCGGTCGCATCCAGCGCGACACGGCGCAGGCCGCTCCCCGAGCTGCGAACGTTGAACCGGCTCGGGTGCGAGCTCGTGCTGGACGGCGAGATCATCAGCGCCGCCGGCCGGCCGGCGGAGTTCTACAACCTCGCCGGCGCCATGGCGTCCCGACGACGCCACGACGCGCTCGCCTTCGTCGCGTCCGACGTCGTCGGATGCCACGGGGTCAGCGTCATGGCCCAGCCCACCAGGAGCGCCGGCGGCTCCTCCAGCACGTCGCGCTACTCGCCGACGGAGTGCTCCCCATCGTGCCGAGCTTCGCCGGCGTGGACGTCGAGGTCCTGCTGGCGTACTGCGAACAGCTGCAGCCCGAGGGCGTCGTGATCAAAGAGCCGAGACAGCCGGTACCGGTCGGGGCGGTCCAACGCCTACATCAAGGCGAAGTGTGCGAGCTGGTCTGAGCACCGCATGAGACGATTTGAACGCTCTTCCACTGCCTGATCCTTCGGCCCGAGAGCGCGGCATCAGCCGCAAGCCTTCAAGGTGGGAGCGCAATGAAGGCCCTGGTCATGTCCGACTGGGCGATTCGTCGGACACCGACTCGCCACCGCCGCTCCTCCCGATCACCGGCCTGCATGCAGTCGGCGTGGGCGCGGTCCCACGCCTCGACGGTCACATCGAGATGGCCGGCCGCGTAGGCGACTTCACCATGCACCGGCAGATCGGTGGGGACCAGAAGGTCGTCCGCGTCCGCCTCCATGAGCAGGTCGAACGCCTGCCGCCAGTCTCCCTGGGCGGACGCGTCACGTGCACGCTCGACGAGCCAAAGACCAGCGGCATCGCTCATCGCACGCCTCCCGAATCCGTGACCGATCGGAACCGGGATCAACCGGCGCCGAACGTAACCGTCAGGGTTACCGCCGTAACAGTCTCGCTCACGCACCTGTCATAGAGACCACGACATCCCCGAACCAACAAGACACTCCCGAGGAGAACTCATGAACAGCGCAACCGCCGCATCGGTCCAGGACCCGACGTCCGCGAACATCAACCACGTCCCGCGATCAGGAACCGTCCACACCAACGGGCAGGAGCTGTTCTACGAGATCCACGGACACGGCCCCCCGCTCGTCCTGGTGATGGGGATCGGATACGACTCGTCGCTGTGGACGCTGCAACAAGTCCCCGAACTCTCCACCCGGTTCGGTGTCGTCCTCCTCGACAACCGCGATGCCGGGCGCAGCTCCCGAACCGATCACCCGTACACCATCGCCGACATGGCTGACGACGTCGCCGGTCTGCTCGACGCGCTCGAGATCCAACGCACCCATCTGCTGGGCCTGTCGATGGGCGCGATGATCGGGATGGAGTTCGCGCTGCGGCATGCGGATCGTCTCGATCGGCTGGTACTCGCAGGACCGGGTGCAGCGCCCGCTCGCAGCGCCGTCGACCCGATCTCCATCTGGAACTGGGTCAAGGCAAACGACCCCGGCGGAGCGGTGTTCGGCGCGCAGCAGTTCACCTGGCTGTTCTCCTCGACCTTCCTGCGCAACCAACAGGCGGTGCAGGACACGATCACGTTGCTGGCCAGCAATCCCAACCCGGTCGAGCCGGAGGCCTACGATCGCCAGGCTCAGGCGTACCTGCAGTTCGACGCCCTCGATCGGCTCGGCGGGATCACAGCCCCGACGATGGTGATCGTCGGTGAGCAAGATCTGCTGACACCGCCGTGGGTCGCCCGTGAGGTAGCCGACGGGATCCCCGGAGCCCGGTTCGAACTCGTCACAGGCGACGGTTCATCACACGTGCTGCCGCTGGAACGCCCAGACGACTTCAACCAGCTGGTGACGAACTTCCTCGCCGAGTGACATCTCCCGTCGATCGACAACCCCCCACAACCAACACCAACCACGAGGAACCACGCCCCTATCAAGTGAAGCTCATCGCAGGCGTCTTCGACGCAGCCGAGAAGGCAACGATCATCGAAAGCTGACCGACGCCATGGTCAGCGTCGAGGGCGAAGCGATGCGGCCCGTCACATCGGTCACCATCGACGAAGTCGCCAGTGGGACTGGGGCATCGCCGGCAAGCCCCTGCACACCAGCGACATCGTCGGCATGCGCTCCGCCGCGCAGTAGCCGAGTTCGCTACGGTGCCCTGTGCGGCCGATGGCGGTGCGAAGTCGCCGACGAGTTGGCACACCGACTCACCCTCGGCGTGGCAACGGCGGGCGTCCCGAGCCCGTCGCCGAGGCAATCGCAGACTTCCTCCGACGGCATCGCGTCACCTGAACAGCACCCTCGCGCGGATGCGAACCGTCCCAGGGATCGGGCATCGGCAAGGATCGCCCGATGGCGCCGACCCGGATGCTGTTCACGAGCCGACCGCTCGCTGGCCACTTCGAGCCGCTCGTGCCGCTCGCGGTCGCGGCGAGGGCAGCGGGACACACGGTCGCGTTCGCGACCGGCGAGCCGTACACCAGTCGGGCCCGCCAGGCCGGGTTCGACGCCTTCCACGCCGGTCCCGACGAAGGGTTCAGACAGGAGTGGGCGCCCCGGTTTCCCGGCTTCGATCAGCTGGTGGGCGACGCCCAACGGCACTTCTTCCTCACCGAGATCTTCGCCAACCTCGAGCTCGTGCCACGCGCCGACGACCTCGATTCGACCATCGACTCTGGCAACCCGACGTCATCGTCCACGAGGTCGCCGAGCTCGCCGCGCCGCTCGTCGCCACCACCCACGGGATCCCCTACGTCGACCTCAGCTACGGGTCGCTGATCGGGTCATCACTGCTGCGGGCGGCCGGCGAGGCAGCAGCTCCGCACTGGCGGGCTCGAGGACTGCAACCGCATCCCGTGGCCGGCCTGTTCCGCTACTTGTACGTCGACACGTGCCCGCCGTCGTTGCAGTCGCCGGAGATCGCAGCAGTTGCTGCGGTGCAGCGACTTCGGCCTGCCGCCGCCGAACGCCCCGATGTCGATCCACCAGATTGGCTGGATCGGCTCGACTCGGCCGCCATCGTCTACCTGACGATGGGGACAGTATGGAACCGCAACCTCGACGTCTTCCGGACGGTGATCGACGCAGTTCGCGACGAGGACATCGCCCTCATCGTCACCGTCGGCCGCCACAACGATCCGGCCAGTCTGGGACCCCAACCCGACGACGTGCTCGTACACCAATACATCCCCCAAGGTGTGCTACTGCCACGCTGCGACGCCGTGATCACCCACGGAGGATCGGGAACGACCCTCGGGGCGCTCGCCTTCGGTGTTCCCCTCCTGGTCCTCCCGCAGGGAGCCGACCAGTACGCAACGCCGAGCGCATCGTCACTGCGGGCGCCGGTCTGCAACTCCTCAAGGACGACCTGACGGTCGACGCCGTACGCGACGCGTTGCGCGCCGTGCTCGACGATGCGAGCTACCGGCGTTCCGCCGAACGCATCCAGACCGAGATCCACGAAATGCCAGACGCTCGCGACGCGGTCACACGGATCGAGGCGCTCACCCGGAGTTGAACCGGTTCGGCGATCGGCCGGGCCATCGCATCGATGCTGGCGAGCTTGCTCCTCGCCGATGCCGACACGCCCACGCCCCCTGCCGTCGCGCCGCGGGTACCCCACCCGCGCCCGCGTCGATCGGCATCGGCGAGCCGGCGTTGGCGAACGCGCAGGGCCTGGGATTATGGGCGTACCTATCGGCTATGCGCTGGTCGGAAAGAATCGTTGCTCGAAGGGAGGTAGTGCCTTGAGCGATGTGACAACTCGATCTCCGAAGCACCCGCCGAAGTGGTTCGTGCACACGGCCTGGCGTGTTCATCGCGTGCTGTATCGACTCAGTGGCGGCCGGTTCCTGTGGACCACGTCGAACAAGCGCGGCTGGGGAGCGCTGCGCCTCACGACCATCGGGCGGAGGTCCGGGCAAGAGCGCAGCGTCATCATCGGCTACATCGAGGACGGTCCGAACCTCGTCACGCTGGCGATGAACGGCTTCGACGAGGGCGATCCATCGTGGTGGCTCAACCTCAAGGCGGACCCGAACGCGGTCGTTCGCTTGGCTGGCCAACAGCCGCGCCCGGTGCGCGCACGCTCTTCCGCCGGGCAGGAGCGCGATCGGCTGTGGCAGCGCTGGGTCTCGGTCGATCCAAACATCGAGGTCCATGCCGGCCGACGGTCGACCGAGACGCCGGTGATCGTTCTCGAACCGCGCGACGGGAACGCTTGACACCAGGGGGGTGAATGTTCGGCCGACCAGCGATCGAAGCTCCGGTCCGAGACGCCCTGAGTGGACCGGGACGAGCATCCACAACGCGCGTCCGGAACCGCGCGTCGCGATGGCTCGCGGGGCATCCGATAGGTGCCGTGTGTCCCCGCAGCCCGTGCTCGCGATCGCGAGCACTCGGTTCGTGCGGCTCTTCGGGGCACCCGCTCCGAACGACGGATACGGCGCGGCAACGGCGTCGCGACGTGTCCCCGAACGTGCCGGCATATCGACGTGGGGCATCGCCCCGAGGTGCCGGTAGGGGCGCAGCAAACTCTCGCGAGCACGAGAGCTCACATGCGAGCGCGACGGCGTACCGATTCGGCGATCGGTGTGACCTCGGCGCCGAGCGCGTCGACCGGCATCCGCCCCGAACGCGCACACCGAACAACTCCCGCACGCGGCCGGCGAGGAGCGCCGAACGGGCATCTACGCATTCATGCTGCGCGGCCGCTGGCGGTAGTGAGGGTTGAGTCTTGGGGTCACGAACGTTCGGACCCTCTTGTGGTGCGGTATCCGTGGGCACCGACGAGACGGACGAAGCCTGCGAGGGTGACCTGGCAAACCCGGTGCAACGTGTCGTCGCGCTTTTCAAACAGGACCACTTCTTCGTCACCGCCAGGCCCGATGGGCTGCACGAGGCGGCCGTTCGGCGCCAGCTGCTCAACGAGCGGCGAGGGCACCTGAGGGAAGGCGGCAGCGACGACGATGCCGTTGAACGGGGCGTGTTCGGGCAGTCCCAGGGTTCCGTCGCCGGTGACGACGTCGACGTTGACGATGCCGGCCGCCGCAAGGTTGCTGCGCGCCGCCGCTGCGAGGCCAGGCAGCCGCTCGATGCTCCAGACGAAGCGGGCCAGGTGCGCCAGCAGCGCCGTTTGGTAGCCGAACCCGGCGCCAACCTCGAGGATGACGTCGTCGTCGCCCGGGTCGAGCGCGTCGATCATCGCCGCCATCAGCGTCGGCTGGGTGGTCACCTGGTCGTGACCGATCGATACCGGTTCGTCAGAGGAGGCGAGATGCATCCGATCGGGCGGCACGAAGTCGGCGCGAGGGACGACGCGAATGGCGTTAAGAAGGCGGCGGTTGCCGATGCCCGAAGCAGCGGCGAGGTCGGCGAGATCGACGCCAGGCTTCATCACCACCTCCTCAGGAGCACTTATTTCTGGCGCCAGAGTCGCCGGCTGCCGGTGCGAGTTGTCGGGCGCAGGGCGATGTCGTTCAGACGAGCGCGGCGGCGAGCTCACGCCACTCGGTGACGGGTAGGTCACGGTCGGACCGCAGCACTTGGAGACAGACATGGTCGGCGCCGGCGGAGTGATGCTCGGCGACGCGCCGGACGATCGTGTCGACATCGCCCCACGCCACGACGGCATCGACGAGGCGGTCAGAGGCGGCCTTGGGGTCGGCCCAGTCCTCGTCGGTGAAGCCGAGGCGGCGGAGGTTGGCCAGGTAACCAGGCGCCCGGAGGTAGAAGCCGACAGCCGCCCGACCGATCGCTCGCGCCGTTCCGGGTCCGCCTCGAGCACCACCATCTGCTCGGGCGCGAGCAGGGCGTCACGGCCGATGATCTCCCGGGCGTAGCCCGTGTGCTCAGGTGTGGTGAGGTAGGGATGGGCGCCGTTGGCTCGCGTCGCCGACAGCTCGAGCATCCTCGGCCCCAGCGCCGCGAGCACCCGCCCCGGGTCCTCGGCGGGCCCGACAGCATTGAACATCGCTTCGTCTATGGCCGCCAAATACAACCTCAGATACGACAGCGGCTTGCCGTAGGAGTGCCGGCGAACCTTCTCGACCAGAACCGGGCTGCTCACCCCAAGACCCAGAACGAACCGGCCAGGGAACGCCTCGGCCAGTGTCTTGTGGCAAGCGGCCATCGTCATGGCGTCACGCGCGTAGACGTTGGCGATGCCGGTCGCCAGCTTCAGCGTCGAGGTCGCCGACAGCAGCAGCGTCGCCAGCACGAACGGGTCCCGACCGGTCGCCTCGTTGATCCACAACACGGGATAACCCATCGCCTCGAGCTCTTGGGCAGCCTCCCGGGCCTGGGACGAGGAGTGGGCCTCGAACGCCGCGCTCCAGATGCCGACCCGACCGACGTCGATGGTCACGGCCGCACCCTAGTAACCCGTGACCGACTCGCCTGGGCCAGTGCGCCCGGTTCCGACACGCCCGACCACCGGCAGCGACGCCGAAGGCGTCGTCGAACGGCCACGGCGTGATCCCTCGGTCGTCGCCGTGAACTTGCGCCACCTGCCCGGCACGCTGCGCTCCAGACCGAGACTCCGGTCACGGCGTGCGACGAAGGGCCAAGCGATCCACGAACCAACGATCGGCCGCGGGCCTCCGCAAAGGTCGAGGCCACGTTGCCGCCGAAACGTCGCCTCGCCCGTACTGCACACTCGCGCCGAGGACGACAGCGTGGCTCGAGCGCCCACCGAACGACAACACCGAACATCGGGCACGACCCCAGCCTCGTCGCGACCGAGCGGCATCGATGCTTGGCACCCCCACTCGATCAGCGTGTGATCGTCCGGAAGCGTGCCCGCGAGTTTCCGGTGTGGTGATGATCGGTGCCGTGAGCGCAGCCCGATCAGGACGGCGTGATCAGCGCCCACGTCGTGCCGTCACGCAGCAACGTAACGGTGTGGCCAGCATCGATGGCCGCCACGATGTCGTCCCATCGACCGCCCACAGCGGACACCTCGATGCGCAGCCCGCTGGGCTGGCCGACGGCGTCGACCACCGCCGTGACAATGGTGTCACGGACTGCAACCCCGGCGGCAGCGTCCTCTTCGGTGACGTATCCGCGGTCGACGAGCCAGCCGATCGCCCGAGTCTCGGCGCACGCGGCGGCGAAGCGCAACCAGTGCTCCCGCAGCATCGGGAACTCGACCAGCGTGTCACGGAAGCGGCGGAACGCTCCTCGACCCTCCAAGGCCCGGCTGAGCAGGTTCGCCGCGCGGGAGTCGGCGACGGTGCCAGCGAAGACCTCCATGTCCCGATAGGCCTCCCGCGAGCCGTCCGCCTCGATCGGGACCAGGCCCCGTTCGACAGGATCGTCGTGCTCGTCGAGATCGTCAGCGAGCGACTCGCTCACACCCATCTCCACCTCGCCCGTCGCCGGGTCGTACCACCACGACGTCTCACCGCTGGCGTCGCCGAGAGCCTCGGCCACGCCGCCCACATCAACTTCGGCGACCGGTCGCGCCGGACCGGGCACCGATGACGACACCTCAGCACCCACCCCACCATGATGACCCCGAGCAACACCGACTATCAGCCCGACTGTCATTGCCGACTGCGAACGTCGCGCCTGGAAATGGTGTCTTCGTTCTCGACTTGCAGGCTCGCACTCGACGCACGGATTGCGCGCGTGAGATCGGGTCCGAGGCGTCACGCTCCGACGCCCCTGCTACAGATCGCCGCTCGTGCCGTTGACGTCGTGCGCCTCGGGGTCGTGCGCCCAGTCGGGCGGCGCCCCAGTCTCCAACTCGATGAGTCGCGACTCGCGCGGCGCCATGCTGCGTCGGCGGCGGCAACACTTGCGCCCGCTCGCCGGGCGGCGCGTGCGTCTGCGATCGCCTGCTCGAGCTCCCGGCGAGCATCGTCCAGCGCGGCGGCATGCTCCGCGGCGGCATGCGCGGCATCGCGAGCCCGCTGTTGCTCGAGCCGGGCACGATCGCGTGGAGCCGCTCGACGCTCCGCCGATTCCCGCAAGTTCGCCGTGAACCGCTCGATCGGGTCCTGCGACTCAAGCGTCGGTGACTTCGGTCGTCGCCTGCTGGGCACAGATCGCCAGTCTGGCTGAACCGTGATAGTCGTCTCCACCCGACGAAGACCGATCGAGTGAGACCGAACCGCGCGCCCGAACGACGCCGTGGCACCGGTCCTCATCGATGCCGATGGGCATGTCGTTCCCGTCGCTTGCCTGCAGATCAGTCGCGGATTGGTCGTCCGGGTTGACCGAGTAGCGCCGGTGGGGTCGAGCCGCACGTCGCACCTGGAACGTTCTGAGGTGTCACGACGAGGACCCCTTCGTAACAGTGATCGGCGATTGCGTCGTCGCTGACGAAGCCTTCGCCGATGCGTATACCGGTCTTGCCGAGCAACTCCTGGTGACAGGGAAAGGCATTGCCGCCGGTGACGGCGGCATCGAGCACTTCGAGCCCCCAGCTGTCGGATGCCGCGATGGCGACGCGTCGATCGGCCAGATAGCGAGCCTCGGCGAGATAGATCCCAGGCTCTTGGGCAAGGTACCGGCGGGGTCGGCCGGCACGAGATGCGTCCAGCCGGTGTGGAGGATGGGCACGTCACCGGGTCCGATGGGTCGACGCACCCCTTGGCGGCGCAGACAGGCCTCGATGTCATCGATCGTCACGCGGTAGTTGTCGCGCAAGACCGGCTGTCCATTCACCACGAAAAAGTGGGCCGTCGCGCCGGTGGCAACTTTGAGGCCGACGACGTCGATGATCACGCCTCTCGTGACGATCGGGCCCATCGACTCGTTCCCCAACTTGGTCGTGCCGGTAGGCGAGATGATGTCTGCTGCGTAATTGTCGTTGTACAGCCAACCGCCTCGCTCATCGCCGGTAGCGATGCCGACGTGTCCCAACCCACTTGGAGCGGCCGCATCGCAGGGTTGGGAGTTGGTGGGTGTCTACGACAAGGCCTCGAACTGGCTGTCGGGCATGGAAAAGGGCTTCATCTTGCTGAAGCGTCAGGTTCCGCCTGGTGTACGTCTCCGCGAAGACGAATGTTGCATCTCGCTGAGCATGTCCGGCACCTAGCCGGCGCATAGCGCGACCAAACATCGCGCCCGAATGACGCCTTCAGTTCCCTGGTGGGGCACGCCGAACGGCATGAGTGAATTGCGGCCTCGCTCGATGAGGTCCGCCGGACGCGGCGACTGACATGCCCGGGCGGTTCAGCCTCGATTGTCGATGCGCGTGAGGAAGGCATGGATCTCGATGTGCTCCCACACGCCGGCTTGGAGGAAGGGATCGTCGTCGTGGAAGCGGTCGACTGCGGCCCGGTCGGCGGCGTCGACGACGAACAGACTGCCGATCATCGTCTCGCCGTCGTCGGCGAGCAGCGGCCCCGAGATGACGATCGCCACCGGAGCTGATGAGAGGTAGGCCTTGTGGCTTTCGTAGTGCTCGAGGCGCGTCGCGAGTGCGCCCGGTCGGTCGAGACAGTGAATGACGAAATGCATCAGCGGTTACCTCCCGGCTGCCAGCGTTACACTCAGCCAATCGCAGAAGGGGGCGCGATGGGGCCGTACGAACAATCGCTCGACCTGCTCGAACGCGAGTTGCAGCGTGTCAGTGACACCTTCGCCAGCCTGTCCGAGCCCGACTGGCGGTCAGAGACCAAACTCCAGCCGTTCGAGGCTGGTCGGCCGCGGTGGACAGTGTTCGAGTTGGCTGGGCACTTCGACATCTCCATCGGACTCACCCGCATGCTGATCGCCAATCAACAAGCCGGTCAGCCCGGCCGTGATCAGGTGAGCTTCTTCATCTTTCCCCGCGCCGAGGTCGCCCCCGCCGTCTACGACTACGCCTACACGATGGTCGAAGGCAAGACGCCTTCGGAGATGCCTGGCGTGCTCGCCGAGACGTTCTCCCAGTCGATCGCCGAGTCGCGGGCACTACCAGCGGACACAGTCGGGTCCGGGTACTACGCGCTGATGCGGCTCGACGAGTTCGTCGCCAGCCGGATCGTCGAGGCAGTCGTCCACGGGATCGACCTTACCGACGCCATCGGTCGCGAGACCATCGCCACACCTGACGGAGTCGCCTTCACCGCCGCGCTCCTCGATGACCTGTTGGCGAGACGGACCGTCGCCGGTCGCCCGACCGATCTCAGCGATGACATGTCCTGGATCCGCGCCGCCGCCGGTCGCGCCCCACACGCCGACCCGCGTCTCCCACTCATCGGCTGACCCGCGCGCCATAGACGAGCCGGCGTGAGCGGCAAGTGCCCAACGCCCGACCGGACCGTGGGACGCAAGCCGCCAGACAAGCTCATCGGACACACCCGGCGGGCGGCGCGAAATCTCATGACCCGAGGACACCTCCGCACCCCCGGCACATCGACAAAGCGCACCGAACACCAGCACCGAACGACCCCATCGGACCGGCGCACACCGACACCGAACGACATGCAGGGTCCCGATCGGTTGCAAGTTCGGTCGCGCTCCACAAGCTGCTCCCTACCGCAATCTGTGCGTGTGGGCCCCGCCGAGATCGTCGACCTGGGTGGCCGATAGCCGGTTCACTGGTTATGCCCGCTCGATGTCGGTCTTCCAATTGCGTTGCGGCGACGCTGCGGCCGGCGGTGCTACAGGTACTGAACAAGGTTCAACGGACCTGTTGCCGCTTGGGCGACGGTCGGGACGACGTGGGTCAGCGCGTGGGAGGCAAGGCCGGGGCCTGGCCGCGGCGCTGGTAGGAGTTCGCGAGGTCGTCGTTGACCACGTGCGCGATGCCCGTGGCGACGAGCTGGAAGTCTTGTTGGAGCGTCTCGGTCGAGTACGTCCAGCCCGCGGGAAGATTCAGCTTGTTGGCGAGCGACGGCAGCTGGTCGTAGGTCAGCGTCTTGTCGACGATCTGGGCGTAGGACTGCATGACGTAGACGTTGCCGTCCGGGTCGGTCAGCTGGAAGATCGGTTGGCCTGCGTTGTAGGTGAACGTCGTGTCGCGCTGTACCTGGTTGGGGACGTAGAACTGCTGACCGACCGTTGGCTGACCGGCCGGGGTCGTGAGCGTCGCCCTCAAATTCATCTCGATTCCGCCAAACGTGAACGTCTGCCCAGTCGTCGACGCGCCGGAAGCCGAGATCGCGTCCATTACCCAGTGGCGGGGGCCGTTGAGCTGCGCTGACTGCGAACCGAACTCCTGGTTGACGTCGGCCTCCGTCAACGAGTTCCACAGCTCAGCTGGGCAGTCGTTCAATCCGAGCGTGTTGTAGACGTATGTGGTGGTCGTGTCGCCCTCGGTGACCGACGGGATCACTTCGCAGTAGCGAACGTCGCGCAGGTCCGAGGGCGTCGAGCCGCCGGCCGCTGCACTGCTGCTGGCCGACGGTGCTCTGCTGCCGCTCGCCGACGGTGCCGTGCTGAAGCTGTTGGTGTCGCTGCCGCAGGCGGCGAACAGAGCCGCCACAACGGTGACGCCGACGACCGTCGGGCACGCGATGGACCCGCATGAGACCTCCCTCCTGTCACGACGCGTGACACTGCAACCTCCGGCGGGAGTGGCCCGGCCCCACTTCCGAACGGAGATCGTGTCAGTCGAATGACACGATAGTCATGTCAGGGGACTGACGTCAAGGGTAAGGTCAGGCTGATGGCCGACCGACTGCGCGACCAGAAGCGGAAACAAACCAACGAACGAATCCTGGCCGCAGGACTGCGACTGTTCGCCGAGCAGGGATACCGCGCCACGAGCGCGGCGGAGATCGCCGCAGCCGCCGGGGTGACCGAGCGGACCTTCTTCCGGCACTTTCCAACGAAGATGGACGTCTTCCTGACCGGCTTCCGCCAGGTGTCCGCGAGCGCACGCGCCGCGATGGCCTCGGCGCCCGCCGACGCTCCACCCATCGAAGTCGTCCGAGCAGGGCTGACCGGTTTCGGGGTCGAGCTGAACGACATGCTGCGCATCGAGCCCGACCGGACCCGCGCCATCTGGGGACCCGAGCTCAGCCGGACGATGGTCGAGATCGTGCTTTCGCTCGAGGCGGCCATCGTCCGCGAACTCTCCCACCGCTACGAGGTGTCCCCTGAACTGGTCGAACTCCGCATGATCGCCAATGCATCAGTCGGAGTGCTCCGTGCGACCGGCCGAGCCCAACTCATCAACCGCCCCCGTCGACCGTTGGCCCGGACCTTGAGCGAGGGCCTCGATCGTCTCGCGCCGCACTTCGACGCCTTCGACCACGTGCGCCCCACAACTGCGATGCCATCCGGGCGACCGCCACGACATCCACGGGTCAAAACGCCTGCCTCGTGATCTCGTCGGGGACCGCTGAGAAAGCACGGTCCTTCCCCGCCCGGCGGTGGGCCTGTCGACGGCACGTGAGCATGACCCTCTGTTGGCAGCGGAAGCGTCCGACACGTGATCCCGTTCGAGGACACACCGAACACGCGCACCGAATGACGACGCTGCCGTGGCTACCGGCGCGCCAGAACTGGCATTGATGTACTCGACACCGAGGCCGACTCGTTCCCGGACGGTTCGGCACCGAGCCGGTGACTATCGGACATCACGAGCGCTTACAGGCCCGAGCGTGGGCGTCGGGCAATTGGCGGACATGGCAGCGACGGCCTGAGTTCAGGTCGGCTCTGAGCCGGTCCGTGCCAGCCCGTCACGGCGTGCGCGCCTACGCACCATGTCGGCATAGGGCTCGGACAATCGCGTGTCCTTGCCGCGGGCCGGTACCCCGAGCGCGTCGCACAGCTCGAGCAGCGAGCGTTGCGTCATGCCCTGCTCGGCTGCGAGGTCCCGAACCCGCCTCGGGCCACGCGGCCAGTTCGGGCCATGGTCCTCCGATCTCGCCCAGTTCGGCCGTTGAGGCTGAAGCTCGCGGCGGAACTCGTCGGCCCTCCGCTTGCGCTCCTCCGACAAGACCGAGTCCGGCATTGGGCGGCCCCGGCGAACCGGTACCGGGACGAGACGCACCGGAGCTCACAGAGCGTGACATCGCCGAGCGCGAAGCCCATGTGGCCGCCGAACGCGCCGGGCTGAAGGAAACGGAGCTCATCGGCGAGATCGGTGATCCGGCCCACGCCATCGTGGACGCGGACCATCAGCACGGCGTCGACGTCGTCGTGGTCGGCTCGCATCAGCGGAGTTGGCTCTCGCGCTTGTTCTCCCGGTCCGTGTCGGCCGAGGTCGTCAAGCGGGCCGACATTCCGGTGCTCGTCGCCAAGTAGGGATGATCTGCTGAGCGGCGTGGTCTTCGCGTACCTGCTGCTCGCCGCGCCTGTCGCGGGCGCCGCCCTCTTCTGGGGCCAATGGGGCTGGATGGCAGCTGCGGTCGCGATCGCTGTCGTCCAGTACGCCACGCTGCGGCGCTCGCAGCGGTTCACGGCCAGGGTGTGGCGAAGCCTTCGCGTTGGGCGCCGCAGCAGTCGCGAACGGGCCACCAAGAGCCTGTACGTCGTCGCCGCCGTAGCGGGCGTCGCCATCCTCGCGGTGGCAGTCCTCGGCGCCGGCTGATCATGGCGCACGACGGCCCAGTCAGCCAAGAAGAACCTTGCCTGTCGGGTGGGGTGTAACGCTCCGCACGCGGCGCTCAGCGGACGACCAACGCGCCACAGCGTAACGTCGCTGGCAGCCCGAGCTCGGCCGTCGCAGTAGCGATGGATAGATCCGCCGGGGTGTGCGCGCCGGTGCCGAGCCGGAGAGAGCCGAAGCTCGTCAGCGCGTCGGAGTCGGGCGCTTCTTCGCCGGGACCATCGCGCCGAGGTAGGCGGCGGCGCCGATCGTGATCGGCACCCAGCCGAACCGTCGCTCCGCGGCGAGCTCGGTCTGGGTCCAGTCGAGCTCAGCGAGGACGAGCGAGCCACCGACGATCGCCGCCACACCGACGGGCCCGGCCACCCAGCGACCGCCAGGAACGAGACCGGAAATCACGAGCACCGCCCCGGCCGCGATCTCGATGAAGCCGAGCAGCGGCGTGTGGTCAAACGTGAACACCTCGACCACCGGCTGAGTGACCGAACCGGCCACTCCGGCCAACGCCACAGCACCGATCCCCCACACCAGCGACGACACGCCGGCCAACACGATCAGCATCTGACCCCACGTGAACCGACGCCGGGCAGACACTCCTTGGGCTGCGGTCGGCTCGGTTGTCGGGCTGACGGCAACACCCGATTGAGACCCCCAGATCAACTCGTCGCCGACGACGGTTCCATCGTCCCTGATCCGTCGCGGATCGTCGGGCACCTGGTACTCGTCGCCAACGTCGGAGTGGATCGTCGCACGACCAACATCCACCGCCCGGTCGCCGGGGTCGACGGCCGTCTCGCTGCCGCCTCGTTGCCGTTCTCGCAGCACGGCTGCCTCCTCATCCGAAGCGCCCGTCACGAACCTAACCGTCCGGGCTTGCACCCAAACCGGGACCTTTGACGACCGCGTCCCGAGCCGCGACCAAGGACGCGTGATGAAACCTGACCGCTTCGCGGTAGGGACTGCGCTTGCGGGTGGCCCCCCGTCAGGCCGCCCGCGCGCCCACCCCTGGCTCGTCAGGCAGCCAGGAACTCGACGGCGTCGCTGCGCAACCCGTGGAGAGCCCGCCCGACGAGTCGGCGGGCCGCCTCGGACGTGATGCCGAGGTCCTCACCGATGACGCGATAGCTCTTCGTCTCGCCGTCGACGAGGCCGAACCTCGCCTCCACGGCGTACCGAGCCCGGTCGTCGAGGGTGCCGAGCAGCTCGTCGATGAGCTGGCCGTCGATCATCGACATGACCGTGTCCTCGGGGCTGACCTCGCTGTTCGGCAGCAGATCGCCGAGCGTGGCATCCCCGTCGTCACCGACCGTCTTGTCCAGTGAGGCCGTCGAGGTCAGCAGGTGCAGCTCGGCGTTCATGGCGTCGAGCGCCTCCACGTCACCTCCGGCCTGACGGAGCGCAGAGCGCAGGCTGCTGGCCCGGTCGCCGGGGATGCGAATGAGGCTGCCCTTCTGATCGAGGGCCCGCCCGATCGCCTGGCGGATCCAGAACGTGGCGTAGGTCGAGAACTTGAAGCCGCGCCGCCAGTCGAACTTGTCGACGGCATGCTCGAGGCCGAGGTTGCCCTCCTGGATGAGGTCGCCCAGGTCCATGCCCTGCGGCAGGGGATAGCGACGGGCGATGCTCACCACGAGGCGGAGATTGGCCCGGATGAAACGATCCTTGGCCTCGGCGGCGTCGGCGACGGCCATGCGCAGGGCCCTGCTGCGCTCGCCCGCGGCTAAGCGCTCGGCCGCATCGCGGCCGGCTTCGATGACCTGCGACAGCCGGCGCTCGTCCTCAGCGGTGAGCAGCGCAACCTTGCCGATGTCGTTGAGATAGGTACCGATGGAGTCAGTCATTGCGAGTACTACAACCAGCAGATCCGGACGGATGTTCCCTACCCCGCCAGGGAGTCGCGCAGGCATGGCGACCTACGCTGCGGGCGTGCTCGATCTCCCGGTTGCGGACCCGTGGTTCGTGCGGCAGCGGGCGGGCGAAGGTGTGACGCTCGTCACGGAGCCGCATGTCCACCCCCTGCTGCGCTGCAACGTGTGGCACGTGGCGGGTCGAGATCGCGACCTCGTGGTCGACACGGCCCTCGGGCTGGCGCCGTTGCGGGCCTGCGTCGAGACCGGCCGTGAGCTGCTGGCCGTGGCCACGCACAGCCACAGCGACCATGTCGGTGGCCTGCACGAGTTCGAGCACCGGGCGGCCCATCAATCGGAGGTCGAGCGGCTGGCTGCCGAAGGGTTCTCCACGGTCGACTCCACTGTCTACGGCGACGGCGTCCTCGGCCCGTATCGGGATGCGGGGTACGACATCCCGGACCTGCTCATCGATGCCGTGCCACCCGGCGGGCTGGCCGCGGCGACGAAGACCACCACGGCCGCCCCCCTCACCCGGCCACTGGACCAGGGCGACGTCATCGACCTCGGGAACCGGGCGTTCGAGGTGCTCCACCTCCCAGGCCACTCCCCCGGCAGCATCGGGTTGTGGGAGGAGGCCACGGGCATCCTCTTCTCCGGCGACGCGGTGTACGACGGCCCGCTGCTCGACGAGCTCGACGGTTCGGACATCGACGCCTACGTGGCCACGATGCGCCGGCTGCGGGAGCAGCCGGTGACAGTGGTCCACGGAGGCCACGAGCCGAGCTTCGGACGGGAACGACTGGTCGAGCTCTGCGACGCCTACCTGGCCCGCCGGGCCTGAGCGTGGCGATCCTCGACTCGCCGGGCGCCGGCACGCGCCCGACCGCCCACCGAACCCGGTGGTTGGCGTCGATCGCCGCGCTCGCATCCGGCGTCGTGTGGAGCTTCGGCGCCGTCCTGGCGCGGATGGCCGACGGCGCGGACGCCTTCCAATACCTGATCTGGCGGTCGGTGGCGATCATCGTGGTGATCGAGGTCGTGGCGCTGCCCACCCGCCGCCGATCGGCGACGTGGCGGGCCTACCGCTCCGGCGGCACGATGCTGCTGGCCTGCGGCTGCCTGCTCCTGGCCTCGATCGCCTTCGTGTACGCGGTCAAGACGACGACGCCGGCCAACGCCGCCTTCCTCAGCTCGATCACCCCGCTCGTCGCCGTGCTGCTGGCCAAGGTGACGCTCGGGGAGCCGCTGACGCCCGTCACGATCATCGCCGTCGCCGTCGGCTTCGTCGGGTTGCTCGTGACGGTCGGCGGGGATCTCGATGCGGGCAACCCGGCGGGCAACGTCGCCGCGCTCCTCTCGTCCGTCGGGTTCGCCGGTTATGCCGTCTGCGTGCGCACCGATCCGGGACGCGACTGGTCGCCCGTCCTGCCTGGCTACGCCGTGATGATGATCGCGCTGTGCACCGTGATCACGCTGGCCAACGACAAGGCCCTCGTCCCTCCGGCGGGCGACGTCGGCCTCGCCCTGCTCCACGGCGGCGTGTTCATCGTCGCCGGCACGCTGCTGTTCAACATCGCCTCCCGCCAGATCCACGCCGTCGGGATGGCCGTGTTCGCCCAGACGGAGATGCTCTTCGTGCCGGTCTGGGCGCTCCTCGTGCTCGGCGAGCGACCAGCCGTGATGTCGGTGATCGGCGGAGCCATCATCTTCATGGCCGTGATCGGAAAGGCCGCCATCGACGCCAAGCGGGCACCGACCCGGCAGTAGTGTCCCGGCGGGGTGAGGGGAGCGAGTGACGCGGTACGCGTTCCTGATCGATCAGGACACGTGCATCGGCTGCCACGCCTGCACCGTGGCGTGCAAGGCCGAGCACGACGTGCCGCTCGGGGTCAACCGCACGTGGGTCAAGTACATCGAGAAGGGCGCGTTCCCGGACGCCCGCCGCTTCTTCTCGGTGCATGCGGTGCAACCACTGCGACGACGCGCCATGCGTGACGATCTGCCCGACGACGGCGCTGTTCCGCCGCGACGACGGCATCGTCGACTTCGACGACTCCGGCTGCATCGGCTGCAAGTCGTGCATGAACGCCTGCCCGTACGACGCCCTCTACATCAACCCGGCGACGCAGACCGCGCACAAGTGCAACTTCTGCGCGCACCGCGTCGAGGTCGGGCTGGAGCCGAGCTGCGTGATCGTGTGCCCGACGCAGTCGATCGTCGCCGGCGACCTCGACGACCCGACGAGCCGGATCACGCGTGATGCTCGGCCGCCACGACATGCACGTGCGGGCGCCCGAGCAGGGCACGCGGCCGCAAGCGTCTTCTACAAGGGCGCCGACGAGGCGGCGCTCGACCCGCTGCGGACGAGCGATCGCCGCCGACGGGATGATCTGGGCGGACACCGACCCCGACCACCCGACGCTGCCCGTCGAGCCGCCGGGCCGACGGCCAGCAGGTGGTCGCCCGCACGACCTACACGACCGCCGCATCCCGATGCCGTGGAAGGGCATGGTCTCGGCCTACCTGGTGACGAAGGCGGTCAGCGCCGGCGCCTGCTGTTCGCCGGTGCGCTCGCCGTGCTCGCCGGCCACGCCGACGAGCGGGCGCTCGTCGGCATCTGCCGCTGCCCGCTCGTGGCGCTCGTGTTCGCCGCGCTGACCGGCGTGCTGCTGATCGCCGACCTGAAGCAGCCGCGCGCGCTTCCACTACATCTTCACCGCGGCCGCAATGGCGGTCGTGGCTCGTCGCGGGGCGCGTGCATCCTGCTCGCCTACGGCGCGGTCGTCGGCTCGCTGTGGTTGCTCGGCGGGCTGCTCGACTCGCCCGGCCTGATCCAGGTCGTGGCCGCTGCCGGCGGTCGCTGCTCGCCGCCGCGACCGCCGGCTACACGGCGTTCCTGTTCGGCCAGTGCGAGGGCCGCGACCTCTGGCAGACGCCGCTGCTGCTGCCGATGCTGCTGGCCCAGGCCGTCGCTGCCGGCGGCGCCGTCGGCCTGCTGCTCGTCGCCCGCTCTTCGACGTGCCCGACGCCCTGCCCGACGCATGCGCTGGGCTGCTGCTCGGCGGGGTCGCCGCGCTGGCGTTCCTGCTCGCCATCGGAGCTGACGAGCGCCGGCACCGCTGCACGTCGAGCTGGCCCTGCGGGCGATGACGTCGCGGCCGCGTATCGACGGACGCTTCTGGGCCGGCGTGGTCGTCGGGTTGGGCAGTCCGCGGCCGCGCTCGCCGTGGCGGAGCATCGCGTTGTCGACGTCGACCGCCGCTCGGCGTTCGCCGCCGGTCGTCGGCGGCGATCGATCGGCATCGCGCCTGTACGAGGACGCCTTCGTGCGGGCCGGCCAGTCGGTCC
Source organism: uncultured Acidimicrobiia bacterium (assembly GCA_963719775.1). Classification (GTDB taxonomy): domain Bacteria; phylum Actinomycetota; class Acidimicrobiia; order Acidimicrobiales; family Ilumatobacteraceae; genus JALZMG01. Next base: position 177,956 of record CAVRCY010000006.1, on the reverse strand, counting down.
GCTGTCGTGAGCGACGAGATGTCGCCGCTGACCAACTACCCACCGCCGGAACGCTGGGACGACTGGGTCGAGTACGACGCCAAGGCGTGGGCCCACGGGGAGCGCCGCGAACGCCGCTTCCGGCTGATCCCGACGACGTGCTTCAACTGCGAGGCGTGCTGCGGGCTGCTGGCCTACGTCGACAAGGACACCGGGCAGATCGCCAAGCTGGAGGGCAACCCGGACCACCCGGCGAGCCGCGGGCGCAACTGCGCCAAGGGCCCGGCGACGATCAACCAGGTCCACGACCCCGAGCGGATCCTGTACCCGCTGCGGCGCGCCGGACGGCGGGGCGAGGGGCGCTGGGAGCGGATCACGTGGGACCAGGCGCTGGCCGAGATCGGCGGGCGCATCGGCACGGCCTTCCGCGAGGGCCGCCACGACGAGGTCATGTACCACGTCGGCCGGCCGGGCGACGACAGCTACATCGAGCGCGTGCTGCACGCCTGGGGCATCGACGGCCACAACTCGCACACCAACATCTGCTCGTCCGGAGCACGGCTCGGCTACGCGGCGTGGATGGGGTTCGACCGGCCGTCGGCCGACCACGCCAACGCCAAGGTGATCTTCCTCATCTCGTCGCACCTCGAGGCCGGCCACTACTTCAACCCCCACGCGCAGCGGATCATCGAGGGCAAGACACGCGGGGCGAAGGTCATCTGCGTCGACCCGCGACTGTCGAACACGGCCTCGATGAGCGACCACTGGCTCGCCGTCGTGGCCGGGGACCGAGGCCGTCGCTGCTGCTGGCCATCGCCCGGCTGCTGCTCGAGGACGGGACGTGGGACCGCGAGTTCGTCCGCCGCTGGGTCAACTGGGAGCACGTTCCTACGCGAGACCCGTCCCGATCTCGAGCCGTCGTTCGCCAACCGTCGGCCCGGCGCTGATCGAGCACTACGCCGAGTACACGCCGGAGTACGCCGCCGACGTCTGCGGGATCTCGACGCCAGCAGGTCCGCGAGATCGCCGCCGTCGTCGCGTCGGCGGTGCCGGGCAGGTTCGAGCTCGCACACCTGGCGCGCCGCGGCGGCCGGCAACGAGGGCGGCTGGCAGGTGGCCCGCTGCCTGTGGTTCCTCAACGTGCTCACCGGTTCGGTCGGCACGGAGGGCGGGACCAGCCCCAACGGCTGGAACAAGTTCATCCCCGTCCCACCCCAGGCCGCGCACCCCCACGGGCGGTGGAACGACGCTGACGTGGCCGGCGGAGTACCCGCTGGCCCACCACGAGATGTCGTTCCTCCTGCCGCACTTCCTGCGCGAGGGCCGCGGCCGGATCGACACCTACTTCACCCGCGTCTACAACCCGGTGTGGACGAACCCCGACGGCTTCTCCTGGCTCGAGGTGCTGACCGACGAGGCGCTCGTCGGCTGCCACGTGGCGCTGACGCCGACGTGGTCGGAGACGGCGTGGTTCGCCGACTACGTCCTGCCGATGGGCGTCGGCGCCGAGCGCCACGACGTCGCCTCGCTACGAGACCCACGCCGGGCGCTGGATCGGCTTCCGCCAGCCGGTGCTGCGACGTCGACGCCGAGCAGCGAGGGACGGCCGGTCGCGCGCACCTGGGAGGCCAACCCGGGCGAGGTGTGGGAGGAGAACGAGTTCTGGATCGACCTCAGCTGGCACATCGACCCCGACGGCTCGCTCGGCATCCGCCAGCACTTCGAGTCGATCGAGCACCCCGGCCAGCCGATCGGCATCGACGAGTACTACGACCACCTGTTCACGCCATTCGATCCCCGGACTCCCGGAGGCGGCGGCGGCCGAGGGCCGCACACCGCTGGAGTACATGCGGCGCCATGGCGCGTTCGCCATCCCCGGCGACCAGCACGGCGGTCCACGAGACGCCGGTGCCCGCCGAGGAGCTGGCCCGCGTCGGCGCGCGGCGCGACGGCGACGGCGTGCTACCGGGTGCCGGGGACGGCGGGCCTGCACGGCTCGCTCGACGAGATCCAGGGCCACATGCCGTTCATCGGCGACGGGTCGCTCGGGGTCGACGTCGACGGGGACGGTGCGCACCGGGTTCCCGACGCCGTCGCGCAAGCTGGAGCTGTACTCGGACGTGCTGCGCGACTGGGGCTGGCCCGAGTACGCCATGCCCGACGTGATCCAGAGCCACGTCCACTGGGAGGACCTCGACTTCGACGGCGGCGAGCGGATCCTGATCCCCACGTTCCGCATCCCGACGCTGATCCACACCCGCGTCGGGTCAACGCCAAGTGGCTGAACGAGATCAGCCACGGCCACCCGCTGTGGATCCACCCGTCGCGACGCCGAGCGGCTCGGCATCGCCGTCGACGGGCTGGTCCGGATCACGACGCGCATCGGCCACTTCGTGATCCGGGCGTGGCGCACCGAAGGGATCCGGCCGGGCGTCGTCGGCGTGTCGCACCACATGGGCCGTTGGCGGCTCGACGACGACGCCGGCACGCCGCGCTACGTGTCTGGGCTGACGTCGATCGACGGCCCGGACGGCGGCTACGGCCCGCGGGCCTCGACCACGGGAACCGGCGGGGCGTGGACGCTGCGCCACGTCGCCGGCGTCCGCCCGTTCGCGTCGACCGACCCCGACAGCGAGCGGGTGTGGTGGAGCGACCCCGGCGTGCACCAGAACCTCACGTTCCCCGTCCAACCGGACCCGATCTCCGGGATGCACTGCTGGCTGCAGCGGGTCACCGTCGCGCCGGCCGAGCCGGACGACCGCTACGGCGACGTCGTCGTCGACACCGAGCGCTCGCGCCAGGTGTACCGCGAGTGGCTGGCCAAGGCCCGCCCGGGCCCCGGTCCCGGCGGCTTGCGCCGCCCCCTGTGGTTCGCCCGGCCCGTCAAGCCGCTGGCGACGGCCTACCGCGCCCGGTGAGCGCGAGCGCGGCGAGCGCTCGTCGACGAACTGGGCGCGTTCCGTTCGCGACAGTTGGAAATTCCTGCACCCAGATCAGCCCGTGGGAAGGATCGCGCCCAGATGGACGGGGTCGCGGCGAGGCTGCCTCGCGGCGGTAATGTCGGAACGTTCGTACAAGGAATTCCGGCGGTTGCGCCGGAGGGAGGGGTGCGGTGACGGAGCCGGAGGTGTCGGGGACCCGCCGTCGTGGGCGCAGCCGCGTCGCCGAGCGCTCCCGGCTGCCGGAGCAGCGGCCGTTCCGCCAGCCGCGACTGCGGTATGCGCCGACGGAGGTCGTGTCGGCCGACGAGCTGGACGCCATCCACAGCGCCTCACTCCGCGTGCTGTCGGAGATCGGCATGAACTTCCTCGATGCCGAGGCCAGGGAGCTGCTGGCCAAGGCCGGCGCCGACGTCGAAGCGAACAGTGACCGCGTGCGCTTCGATCCGGAGATGGTGACGGAGGTGATCCGCACCTGCCCGGCGCAGTTCCGCCTCCACTCCTGGAACCCGGAACACACGCTGACCATCGGCGGCGACCACCTCGCCTTCGGATCGGTCGGCAGCCCGCCCAACCTGCTCGGCCTCGACGGCGTCCGGCGACCCGGCACCAGGGACGGGTTCCGCGACCTGCTCAAGCTGTGCCAGGTCTTCGAGATCGTGCACTTCGTCGGTGGGTACCCGGTCGAGCCGATCGACCTGCACTGGTCGGTGCGCCATCTCGAGGCGGCCCTCGACGTGCTGACGCTGACCGACAAGGTGCCCCACAGCTACAGCCTCGGGCGCCAGCGCAACCGCGACGTGATCGAGATGACGAAGATCGCCAGGCGGATCGACGAGGACGAGCTGCAGCGCGAGCCGTCGGTGTTCACCGTCGTCAACTCGTCGTCTCCGCTGCGGCTCGACGGACCGATGCTGCAGGGCATGATCGAGTTCGCCTCCCGCAACCAGGTCGTCGTGATGACACCGTTCACGTTGGCCGGCGCGATGGCACCGGTGACGCTGGCCGGCGCGGTGGCCCAGCAGAACGCCGAGGCGCTGGCCGGCATGGCGTTCACGCAGATCGTGCGGCCCGGCGCACCCGTCGTCTACGGCGGCTTCACGTCGAACGTCGACATGCAGTCCGGGGCGCCGGCGTTCGGCACGCCCGAGTACGTCCGCACGGCGATGCTCGGCGGCCAGCTGGCCCGCCGCTACGGGGTGCCGTACCGCTCGTCGAACGTCTCGGCGGCCAACGCCGTCGACGCCCAGGCGGCCTACGAGAGCGTTTTCTCCCTGTGGGGCGCCGTGATGGGCGGTGTCAACTTCCTGATGCACGGCGCCGGCTGGATGGAAGGTGGGCTGCACGCGTCGGCGGCCAAGTTCGTGCTCGACGCCGACCTCCTCGGGATGGTCGCCGCGTTCCTCGACCCGATCGTCGTTGACGAGGACACGTTGGCCGTCGAGGCCATCCGGGAGGTCGGGCCGGGCGGCCACTTCTTCGGCGTCGGCCACACCCAAGAGCGCTTCCGCACGGCGTTCCACCGACCGATGATCTCGGACTGGCGCAACTACGAGACGTGGGTCGAGGCAGGGAGGCCGGAGGCCGCCGGCAAGGCGGCGCACCTGGCCGAGCTGTTCCTCGAGGCGTACCAGCCCCCGGCCATGGACGCAGCCGTGCGAGAGGAGCTCGATGCCTTCGTCGCCCGCCGCGTCGCCGAGGGCGGCGTTGCCACCGATTTCTAGGAGCGCACTCGCAAGATGAAAAACGAGACACAGGTCGTCGTCATCGGCGGCGGCGTCGTCGGCGCTTCGGTCCTGTTCCACCTCACCGAGGCCGGGTGGACCGACGTCGTGCTCGTCGAGCGCAAGGAGCTGACGGCGGGATCGACGTGGCACTCGGCCGGCGGCATGCACACGCTGAACGGCGACCCCAACGTCTCCAAGTTGCAGCAGTACACCATCGAGCTGTACCGCACGATCGAGGCGCGATCGGGCCAGGAGTGCTCGATCCACCTGCCAGGCGGGCTGATGCTGGCCAACGATCGCGAGCGCCTCGACTGGCTGCGCATGGCCCAAGCCCGCGGTCGCTACCTCGGGATGGATCTCGAGATCATCACCGCCGCCGAGGCGAAGGCGATGTTCCCGCTGCTCGAGGAGCAGTACTTCGTCGGGGCGCTGTTCGATCCCGTGGAGGGTCACCTCGATCCGAGCGGCGTGACGAACGCCTACGCCATCTGCGCCCGCCAGCAGGGCGCCGAGGTGTATCGCCACACGTGGGTCAGCGACCTGCGCCAGCGGGCCGACGGCACGTGGGACGTGATCACGGACAAGGGCGAGATCCACGCCGATCACATCGTCAACGCCGGGGGGCTGTGGGCCCGAGAGGTCGGCCGGATGATCGGGCTCGAGCTGCCGGTGCTCGGCATGGAGCACATGTACCTCGTCACCGAGGAGATGCCCGAGGTCGTCGAGCACAACGCGGCGGCGGGCCATGAGATGCCGATGGCCCTCGACTTCGAGGGCGAGATCTACATCCGCCAGGAGCAGGGCGGGATGCTGATGGGGACGTACGAGCAGGCCTGCGTGCCGTGGTCCCCGCAGCAGGCGCCGTGGACGTTCGACATGGAGCTGCTGCCGCCCGACCTCGAGCGCATCGCGCCGTCGCTGGAGATCGCCTTCAAGCACTACCCGGCGATGGCCACCGCCGGCATCAAGCGGATCGTCAACGGGCCGTTCACGTTCGCCCCCGACGGCAACCCGCTCGTCGGGCCGATCCGTGGCGTGCGCAACTGCTGGGTCGCCTGCGCCGTGATGGCCGGCCTGTCCCAGGGCGGCGGTGTCGGGCTGGCGCTGGCCAACTGGATGACGACCGGCGACCCGCAGCTCGACATCTGGGCGATGGACGTGGCCCGCTTCGGGGACTGGGCCAACCTCGCCTACACCAACGCCAAGGTGCGGGAGAACTACAGCCGGCGGTTCCGCATCACGTTCCCGAACGAGGAGCTGCCGGCGGCCCGGCCCCTCCACACGACACCTGTCTACGACCGCTTCACGGAGCACAACGCCGTGTGGGGCGCCGGGTTCGGCCTCGAGCACCCGCTGTGGTTCCAGCGCCCGGGTGAGGAGCCGATCGAGGACGTGACGTTCCGCCGCTCGAACGCCTTCCCGCTCGTGGCCGAGGAGTGCCGCGCCGTGCGCGAGCGGGTCGGGTTGACGGAGTGCTCCAACTTCGCCAAGTACCGGGTCACGGGCGAGGGCGCGGCCGACTGGCTGCAGGGGCTGTTCACCAACCGACTGCCGAAGGTCGGCCGCATCGCCCTCACGGCGATGCTCAACCCGGACGGCCGCATCGTCGGCGAGTTCTCCGTCGCCCGCACCGGCGAGGACGAGTTCTTCCTGTTCGGCTCGCAGGCCGCCGAGGTCCACCACTCCCGCTGGTTCCTCGCTCACCTTCCGACGCCATCGCCGATTCGCTTCGAGGTGTTGGCTCTCTCGCTCGTCGGCCTCTCGGTCGCCGGACCACACGCCCGCGACGTGCTGCAGTCGCTCACCGCCACGTCATTGGCGACCGAGAACTACCCGTTCATGACGTTCCGCCGCATCGACATCGGCATGGTGCCAGCCTGGGTCGGCCGGATGACCTACACCGGTGACCTCGGCTACGAGATCTGGGTCGCCCCCGAGCACCAGCGGTCGCTGTTCGACCTGCTGTGGCGCGCCGGCCGGCCCTACGGCATGGCGCTGTTCGGCTTCCGGGCGCTGATGTCGATGCGCATGGAGAAGATGTTCGGCACGTGGTTCCGGGAGTACCGGCCGATCTACACGCCGCTGGAGGCACGCATGGACCGGTACCTCAAGCTCGACCACGAGTTCATCGGGAGGACGGCGCTCGAGGCGGAGATGGCGCGTGGACCGGAGCGTTCGATCGTGTATCTCGACGTCGACCCCGACCCCGACGAGCCGGCCGACGTCATCGGCGACGAGCCGATCTGGCATCACGGCCCCGAGGGTGCACACGTCGTCGGGTGGGTGACGTCCGGTGCCTACGCCCACTACAGCGGGCGGTCGCTGGCGCTCGGCTATGTGCCGGCCGCGCTGGCCCAACCCGGCGCCGAGTTCGAGGTCGAGATCATCGGCCATCGCCGTCCGGCCCGCCTGCTCACGGAGCCCGTGCTCGATCCCGCCGGGACGCGGATGCGGGCCTGAGTGGGCCGCCTCCCCGACGTCGAGCGGCGCCGCGAGCTGCTGGACGGTGTCGTCGCCTACCTCGCCGAGCACGGCGTGGCCGACGTGTCGTTGCGCCCGATGGCCGCGGCTCTCGACGTCAGCGTCAACGCGCTGGTCCACCACTTCGGGTCCAAGGAGGCCATCGTGGTCGCCGCGCTGCACCGCGCCAACGAGGTGCAGCAGCTCGTCGGCGACCGCTGGCTGCTGCGCCAGCCCGACCTCTCGCAGGCCGACCTGCTGCGACGGTGGTGGCGCTGGATGCTGGCGTCGCCCGCCAACCTGGCGCTCGTGCGGCTGGGCATCGAGGCCGCCGCGCTCGACGCCACGGCCAGCGGCCTCCCGGGTGACGTGCGGGCCGAGCAGATCGGCACGTGGCGGATGAACATCGAGCAGCGGTTGGTGGCCGAGGGGTTCCCGCCTGACGACGCCGAGATGGAGGCGTCGCTGGTCAAGGCCATGTTCACCGGGCTGGTCGTCGACCTCCTGGCCACCGGCGAACGCCGTCGCCTGACCGACGCCCTCGAAGTCGGCCTGGCGCGCATGGAGCAGCTGCTCGTCGCCCGGTGAGGTTTGTGTCACCTCAACCGACGCCGGCGGGCGGAAACGGTGACACAAACGTCCGAGTGACCCACGAAAGTGCAAGCGGCGTGCACGTCATCGCTCCTGTCGGGACGCCGGTCCACCGTGGACCGGGTTCCGAAGGGAGACGTGATCATGAAGGTTCGATCGTTCGTCGTCGCCGCGACCACGGTGCTGGCGCTCTCGCCCGCCCTCGCCGGCGTGGCCTCGGCCGGGGAGCGCGACGACCCGCCGGGCCGCCAGCGCGGCGGGTGCCCGGCGGTGGATCTCGAGGAGCTGCGGGCGCCCTACGCCTTCCGCTCCGCGCTGACGCCCGAGGCGCTGCAGTCCGACTTCATGGACGAAGAGACCGGGCTGGCCGGCGCCGGGTATCGACCGCTGCGCCTCACCGGCTACCAGCAGCGCGGTGAGGTGCGCTTCGCCACGCGGTGGGTGCACGCCGCCGGGCCGCCGTGGCGAGCGCGCTCGGACCTCTCGCTGGCCCAGCTGAACGCGGAGTACGAGACCTGGAAGGACGCCTTCCGGATGACCGACATCAGCGGTTACAACACCCCCGCCGGTGTCCGCTACAACGCGCTGTGGGAGAAGAACGTCGACGGCGTCGACTGGCGGGTCGCCTTCGACGTGCCGGTCGACGAGTTCGACGCCCTGGCCAAGGACTACGCCACCCAGGGCTTCGTGCCCGAGCGCGTCGAGGGGTACCGCGGCACCGACGGCGGCCTGCGCCTCGTGGCGACGTGGATCAGGGCCCGCAAGTGCACCGGGGTGATCCACTCGTCGCTGACCCTCGAGCAGTACCAGGAGCGGTTCGCCACCTACGCCGGCCAGGGCTACCGCCAGGTCCACGTCGACGCCACCGTCGTCGACGACACGATGACCTACCACGCCATCTGGTGGCAGCAGGACGGACCGAACTGGGGCGTCAACGTGGACCGGGACATGTACCTGTTCCAGCGGCTCGACAACAACTACTGGTGCGCCGGGATGCCGGCGACCAACTTCTACGCCACCGACAACGGCAACGGTGCCCGGTTCGGCGCGATCTGGACGTTCAACGCGCCGAACGCCATCGATGACGGCTCACCGCTCGATCAGCAGGTGATGGAAGAGGTCAACTGCGCCGCCGGGCGGGCCGGTGCGGCGGTGGTCAACCTGACCAACGACCACTCGGTGATGGCCCACGCCGACGAGATCTTCAGCACCTCGAGCACGATCAAGCCGGCCATCCTCTACGCCCTGTTGCGCAAGCTCGACGCCGAGGGCACCAGCCTGCAGACGCTGCTCGACCTGCCGGCCCAGATCGGCGGCAACCAGGGTCCCGACCTCGGTGGCCCCGACGGCGGACCGCTGCAGATCGGCAACGACGAGACGATCGAGTACCTGGCCCGCAGGATGATCGACAACAGCAACAACTGGGCGACCAACGTGCTCATCAACTACGTCACGATGGACCGCATCAACGACGAGTTGGCGGCCGAGCCGTTGGGGCTGCAGCACACGCGGCTCAACCGGTACATGACGGGGACCGGTTCGCCGAGCGCGCACGGGACGAGCGGGGCCAGCGACGACTATGAGGCCGGCTACGACAACGTGACCACGCCCCGGGAGTGGACGACGTTTCTGGCCACGATGCACGAGAACCCGGGCCTGCTGGAGGACGGGTCCTACGACACGTTCTGGGAGCTCCTCGCCCTCAACGGCTCCGACGACGATGCCGTGCTCGACGCCGGCGTCGGCGACGCCTGGCCGCCGCCGGTGACCGTCTTCGAGAAGCCCGGCAGCAACGCCTGGGGATGGGACAAGTCCGTCACGCCGTGGGCGGCGACGGCGGCGGTCGGCGACTACGCCCACCGGCCGCAGCTCGGCCCGCACATCCAGCGCTCGGAGGCCGGGCGGCTGGTGTTCGCCAACGGGCAGGTCGCCGTGTACGCCTCGTTCATCAACGAGGGCGACAACCTGACCGACGACTACACGCCGTTCGACAACACGCTCGACTGCATCCTCGTCGAGGTGTCCCGGGCCTACTCCGGGCAGACCACGGGGGCCGTCTTGCCGCAGTGCCAGTAGGCCGAGGTGAGCGGTGAGCGCGCTGAGCGCGCTCACCACTCACCGCGTTCCCAGATGTTCACCAATCTCCCGGCCGGTCGGTGACGAACTTCTCGCCAAGAGGATCCGAGTCCGCCGGTCCTCACGACGGAAGGGGCACACATGTCCGGAATGTCACGCCGGGACCTGATCCGCGCGTCGGCGGGAGCCGCCGCGATCGCCGTCCCGATCGGCGCGCTGAGCGCGTCGTCGGGCGGCCTCGCCGCAGGCGCCGGCCGCGCCGCGCCCGACGCCAGAGGCACCGCCACCGCCGAGGGAGCCGCCGACGTCGACCTCGACGTGAAGGGTCCCGTCATGTTCTGCGTCCACGACGTCAGCAAGGGCGAGGTCTCGATCCTCCACGGCACCGACGAGGTCCTCGTCCGCGACCGTCAGCTGGTCAACCGCATCGTCCGTGCCGCCCAGATCCGCCGGGCCGTCTGAGGGATCCGAGGAAAGAGCCATGTCATCACACCGCGAGGCGCCCGAGATCTCCCAGGATCCCGTCGCCGACAACACCGATACCTACGCCTTCGTCAGCCCCGACCGACCGGACACGGTCACCATCATCACGAACTACATCCCGCTCGAGGACCCCGCCGGCGGGCCGAACTTCTTCGAGTTCGGCGAGGACGTGCTCTACGAGATCAACATCGACAACGACGGTGACGGCCAAGCCGACGTCGCCTACGAGTTCCGGTTCAAGACGGTGATCAGGAACCCGAACACGTTCCTCTACAACACCGGGCAGATCACGTCAGTCGACGACCAGGACTGGAACCGCCCGCAGTTCTATTCCATCAACGAGCGGCGGGGCCGCCGGCGCAGCCGTCGGATCGCCACCGATCTGCCGTCGCCGCCGTGCAACGTCGGCTTCCGCTCGACGCCGAACTACCCGGCGCTGGCCAACTCGGCGATCTTCGACATCGGCAACGGCATCAAGGTCTTTGCCGGGCAGCGCCTCGACGGCTTCTTCGTCGACCTCGGCTCGATCTTCGACCTCGGTGCGCTGCGGCCGTTCCAGCACCTGCACCTGATCCCGTCCGCCGCCGCCGCCGGCGTCAACGTGCTGCGGGCCTTCAGTGTGCACACGATCGCCATGCAGATCCCGATCAAGCTCCTGACCCGCGACGGAACGGTGCCGACGGATCGGTTCGCCGCCAACTCGACGATCGGCGTCTACGGTGCGGCGCACCGCCAGCAGGGCACGTTCCGCGACGGGGAGCGCACGTACTCCATCGGCCCGTTCACGCAGATCTCCCGTCTGGGCAACCCGCTGTTCAACGAGGTCATCGTGCCGATGGCCCGCAAGGACGAGTGGAACCGCAAGTCGCCCCGGCGCGACAACGAGTTCGCCCAGTACGTGGCGCGACCCGAGCTCGGCCGGCTGCTCCCCTTCCTCTACCCCGGCGTGTTCCCCAACCTGGCCACGCTCGTGGACACCGACCGCGCCGACCTCTTGGCGATCCTGCTGACAGGCATCCCAGCTGGGTTGATCCCGAACTTCCAGAACTTCACTGGGACGACGCAGGCCGACCTGCTGCGGTTGAACGTGGCGATCCCGCCGACGACATCGAACCCCAGCCCCCTCGGCCTGCTCGGCGGCGACCTCGCCGGCTTCCCCAACGGGCGGCGCGTGTTCGACAACATCGTCACCATCGAGCTGCGCGCCGTGGCTGGGGCCACCTACCCGCTCGTCAACTCGAACTACACCGCCGACGCTGCGGCCGGCGCCATCGACGACGGGACGCAGGTGCTCAACGACGTCACGTACCTCAGCACGTTCCCATACCTCGACCATCCCGTCAGCGGCTACGAGGTGCGTCCGTTGACCGACTCCAACATGAACCCGTGAGCGAGCGAGTCTTCGAGCGAGCGAACCAGCATCACGGTCTTCTCGCTCATTGGTGCCCAGTCATGATCGAGGAGGCGAAGTGTCTGAACGAGTCGATGGTGCACCAATGAGCGGGCACGCCCATCAGGCCCACGGCGGAGCGCCCGTGCTGGACATCGGTGGCGACGTCGGCGCCCTCAACGTCGTGCTCGACGATGGCGCCGCCGGCGGCGAGCTGTACCTGCGGTCGGACGACCCGGCGTTCTCGATCCACACCGGCGTCTGGACCCGTCACCTCGGCGGCGGGCACGTGACGACGGCGCTGTTCTGCCAGCTCGTCGAGGGCACCTACTGGGTGCTCGACGCGGACGGCGAGGATCTGCGGGCCGTCGAGGTCACGGGTGGCCAACTCGCCGAGCTGGACCTGCGATCGACGGCGGCGACACCGGCGCACCACTGACCGCATCGGTGAGGGCCTCGGCGCGGCGGGCCATGCGCTCCTCCGCCGAGGCCCATCGCCACACCGCGATCAACAGCAACGGGACCGTGGTCGCCATGCCGCCGATCCACATCAGCGCCGCCGCCGACTGCTGATCCGACAGGGCACGCTCGGTCCCGAGCTGCGCCTCGTACGTGGGGATCAACGGAGTCTTCGCGGACAGCAGCACCATGCCGAGCAGCGCGCCCCCGGCGCCGACACCGAACACCGCACCGACGCGCGCCGCCGCTCCCAGCTGCCGGGCACCGAGCACCGCGCTCCACGTCAGCACGGCGCCCAACAGGTAGGCGCCGTGCTCGAGCTCGTGCACGAAGCGGTCATCGAGGGCGACGTCGTAGATGGACGTGAGGTGGGTGACGAACAGCACGCCGACGAAGAACAGCGGTCCGAGCACCGGCGCATACCGCCGCCAGACCGCCGCCCACCGCCGCCCGGTCGGGCCCATCCGCGATGCCGTCGGCAGCCACCCGGCACGACCCAAGGTGTGCACCGGCTGGGCGACGACGAGCAACGGCGCGGCGACGACGATCACCAACAGGTGCTGCACCATGTGGCCGGTGAAGCTTTCTTCGGCCAGTGCCTCCATCCAGGGCAACGAGGCGACGAGCACGGCACCCACGCCGCCGATCCATGCCCACAGGCGCCACGCCACGGGCGCCGGCTGGCGGACCCAGGCCCAGCCGTAGGCGCCGACGGCGGCGGCCGCGGCGAGGCCGATGAGCACGTGGTCGATGCCGGAGTGGGCGAGCAACATCAGCGATCGGCGTCCCTGACCAGCAGGGCGACCTGCGACGCGACGATGGCGACACCGACCAGTGCCATCCACGACCCGAGGACGAGGCCGAGCATTGCAGCCGTGATTCCGACAGCGAGCGCCAGCGGGCGCACGCTGGCCGCCGGGTAGACACCGACGACGCCGGCCTCGTCGACGACGTCGGCATCGGTGCGATCCTCTGGCCGTGGGTGGTCGTGGTGGCGGCGCCAGTCCCACGTCCACCCTGCCACGAGCCCACCGAGGCCGGTGGCCATCAGGAGCAGCGAGGCACCGGCGGCGTCACCGTTGACGAGCCAGTACAGCGCGCCGATCAGCGTGAAGTAGACGACCACGCCCGTCCACAGGATCAACTCCAGCCTCACGGCGGGCCACCTTCATCGTCGTGGTCATCGGCGGCGGCCGGCTCCTCCTGTGGTCTGGAGTCGGCCAGTGGCTCCTCACCGTGGGCACCGGTGTAGGGGTGCAGCGGAAGCCAGTGCGAGTCGTGGTCCTGGCGCGCCGTCCATGCCGCCTGCGTCCCGACGGCGCTGACGTCGGCGTGATTGATCCACCGCCAGTCGAACACGGGACGTTCGGAGCGGATTGGTGGGAGCCACGTGAAGTTGTGGACCGGCGGCGGCGACGATGTGGCCCACTCGAGCGAGTTGGCGTGCCACGGGTCGGCACCAGCCGTCATCGGCTGGCGGAACGACTTCACGATGGCGATCCCCAACGGGATGATCGAGAGCACGAGGATCACGTAGCCGAGCGTGGCGAGGAGGTTGTAGAACTCGAACTCGTCGACGTCCTGGTAGTCGGCGACACGGCGGGGCATGCCGTCGCGCCCGAGGAGGTGCATGAAGAAGAACGTCAGGTTGAACCCGACGAGGGTCATCCAGAAGTGCACGTGGCCGAGCCGGTTCGACAGCATCCGCCCCGTCACCTTCGGCCACCAGAAGTAGATGGCGGCGAACAGGGCGAAGATGACCGTGCCGCCCATCACGTAGTGGAAGTGGGCGACGACGAAGTACGTGTCGGACAGGTGGAAGTCGAGCGTCGGCGAGGCGAGCATCACGCCGGTGATCCCGCCGGCGACGAACGTGACGAGGAACCCCATCGAGAACAGCATCGGCGGTTGCCAGCTGATCGAGCCGCCCCACATCGTGCCGAGCCAGTTGAACACCTTGACCCCGGTCGGCACGGCGATGAGGAACGACGTGGCGGCGAAGAACGGCAGCACCACCTGGCCCGTGACGAACATGTGGTGGGCCCACACGGAGGTCGACAGGGCGGAGATCGTCAGCGTGGCGAGGACGAGCCCCTTGTAGCCGAAGCACGGACGACGGGAGAAGACCGGGAAGATCTCGGTCACCACCCCGAAGAACGGGAGGGCGACGATGTACACCTCCGGATGCCCGAAGAACCAGAACAAGTGCTGATAGAGGATGGGCACGCCACCGCCGCTGGGCTCGTAGAAGTGGGTGCCGAAGCGGCGGTCGGCCTCCAGCATGATCAGCGCGCCGCTGAGCACCGGGAACGCCAGCAGCACCATGAAGCTGGTCAGGAACACGTTCCAGGTCAGGATCGGCATCCGGAACATGGTCATCCCCGGGGCCCGCAGCATCGTGACGGTGGTGATGATGTTGACCGCGCTGAGCGTGCCCGACGTGCCAGTGAGGACGACGGCCACGATCCAGAGGTCGGCGCCGAGACCCGGGGACCCACCGGGTCCGGCGAGCGGCGGGTAGGCCGTCCAGCCGAACGCCGCGGCACCGCCATCGGTGAGGAAGCCGGTCAGCATGATCAGGCCGCCGAACAGGTACAGCCAGTACGACAGCGCGTTGAGGCGGGGGAACGCCAGGTCGGGGGCGCCGATCTGCAAGGGCATGAGGTAGTTGGCCAGGGCGAAACCGAACGGGACGGCGAACAGGTAGACCATCACGCTGCCGTGGATCGTGAACAGGCTGTTGTAGGTGGCCTCGTCGACGAACTGCAGGCCGGGCTGCGCCAGCTCCGTCCGCATCAGCCCCGCCAGGGTGCCGCCGACGGCAAGGAACGCCAGCGCCGTGACCGCGTAGGCGATGCCGATCGCCTTGTGGTCGGTCGTCGTCAGCCACCCGATCAGCGACCTCGGCAGGCCGCGCGGCTCGACGTCGGGGCCGGCGATGAAGGCGTCGACATCGACCAAGTCGCGGCGATCGAGCGTGGTCACGATCCCGCCTCCGTCCACTCGACGAACTCGTCGGGCGTCACGATGCGCAGGTCGAAGAACATCTTGTGGTGATCAAGGCCGCAGAACTCGGCGCACACTCCACCCGCGTCGAACGTCCCGGTCGTGTCGCTGACGTCCACCTGGAACGACTGTGTCTCGGCGGGAAAGACATCGCGTTTGAAGCGGAACCCCGGGATCCAGAACGAGTGGATGACGTCCACCGATCGGAGGTCGAAGCGGACCGTCGACGACGCCGGCAGCACGAGCTCGGGCACAACATCGGGCGTCCCCGTCACGACGACGCCGGACGCCGGATAGATGAACTGCCACTGCCACTGGAACCCGATGACCTCGACGACGAGGTCGACGTCGGCGTCGGACTCGGGGTCCTCGTCGATGGCGCGAACCGTGGCGAACGTGACGGCGAAGAGCCCGATCACGATGAGCAGCGGCACGATGGTGTAGGAGACCTCGAACGGGATGTTCTCGCGCACCTGGCGGGGCAGCGTGTCGCCACGGCGGCGGAAGCGCAGGAGGATGAGCACGACGAGGACGGCGACGAGGGCGCCGACGGCGAGGCCGGCGATCAGGAAGCCGTCCCACACCCGATCGATGTCCTCGGCCTGCTCCGTGAGCGGCGGGGGCAGGCGATGACGGGCGGTCACTCGCCCACCGCCCCGGTCGGGATGCGATCCTCAGCGGGTTCGACATCGTGGGACTCGACGTCGTGGTAGCCGCCGATGGGGTCGCGCCGCACGGCGCCGGCCCGCTCAGTGCGCTCCGGCCCGGGGCGGTCACGCAAGGCCAGGCACACTCGCCACGTCACGTACCAGGCGATCGGTGGGCCGACGAGAGCGAGGATCTGCAGGCAGATCGTGACCCCCTTGATCGGCACCCGCAGCACGTCGGCGATGACGTCCTGGCCACCACCGAGGAACAGCACGGTCACGAACGCGATCGCCGCCGCCCCCGTCGCCGTGCGCTTGGGCGCGTCGCGCGGGCGGTCCAGGAGGTGGTGCTCAGCGGTGTCGCCGGTCAGGCGTCGCTCGATCCACGGGACGGCGAACAGCGGGCCGAAGATCAGCCCCGTGACGATGACCCCGGAGTAGATCAGGTTGTTGATCACGTACCGGCCGATCTGCGTCTCCCACGGCGGGAACAGCCGCAACGCCCCCTCGAGGAAGCCGATGTACCAGTCGGGCTGCGACAGCGAGGTCGCCGCGCCGACGTCGTAGGGGCCGTACAACCACACGGGGTTGATCTCGAACAGCGCGCCCATGGCGGCCGCCACGCCGGCGACGAGGAACAGCAGGCCGACCGACTTCATGGCGAACGTCGGCCAGATCCGCTCCCCCACCACGTTGTGCTCCGTGGCGCCGCGGGCCGTGAACTGGGTGTGCTTCTGGCGCCAGAGGATGGCCAGATGCGCGGCGAGGAGGCCGACGATGGCCGCCGGGATGAGCAAGATGTGGACCGGGTACAGCCGCCCGATGATGTCGGTGCCCGGCCACTCACCACCGAAGATCAGGTACGTCAGGCGCTCGCCGATGAACGGCAGGGCGAGGATGATGGCCTGGGTGATCCGCAGGCCGGTGCCCGAGAGCAGGTCGTCCGGCAACGAGTAGCCCGTGAAGCCGGCGGCGAGACCGAGGAGCAGCAGGGTCATGCCGATGACCCAGTTGACCTCCCGCGGCTTGCGGAAGGCGCCGGTGAAGAAGATGCGGGCCATGTGCAGGGCGATCGCCCCGATGAACACGAGCGCCGCCCAATGGTGCATCTGGCGGATCAGCAGCCCGCCCTTGACGTCGAAGGAGATCCGCAGCACCGATTCGTAGGCCGCCGTGACGGGCACGCCCTGGAGCGGCTCGTACGAGCCGTCGTAGTTGACGACCTCCTGGGAGCCCTCGAAGAACAGCGTCAAGTAGGTGCCGGTGATCAGCAGCACCACGAACGAGTACAGGGCGATCTCACCCCAGAGGAATGAGAAGTGGTGGGGGAAGACCTTGCGCAACGCCTTGTACAGACCCGAGCCGGCCCCGACCCGCCCGGCCACCGAATCGACGTAGCGCTCGACGAGACCACGGCGGTGCGGGCGCGACTCTTCGGCCATCGTCATCCCTCGTTCCAGGCGATCGGGCCGACAGGACCGGCGAAGTCGCCGCGGGCGACGAGGAACCCGTCGTCGTCGATGTCGAGGGCCAGCTGCGGCAGCGGTCGGGATGCCGGGCCGCCGACCGGCTGGGCGGCGTCCACCGGATCGAACACGGACTGGTGGCACGGGCAGACGAGCTGGCGCAGGGTGTCCGGCGGGCGGTTGTCGATGCCGAACAGCCCGACCGAGCACCCGGCGTGGGTGCAGATCTTGGAGTACGCCACCCAGCCGTCCACGGCCCCGCCATCGATCGTGCGGGCCGTCAGCAGCTCGGGAGGCATGCGCAGGAGCACGACCTGCGAGTCGTCGACGCCGATCGCCCCTTCCGGGAACACGGTGACGAGCACATCGCCGCGTCCCGTCGAGCTGTCGATCGGCACGCCGTCGGTGGTGACGAGCCGCGACCCCGGCCTCCACGACGTGCGCTGGCGCTCGCCTCGCGGCCTGGGTCCCAACGAGCCGATGGGGCCGACGAACCCGACGAGCATGCTGGCGAACGAGGCGCCGAACAGCCCGACGAGGAGCTTGCGGCGACCGACGGTCTGCTTCGTCAGCTCGACCTCTTCGTGGATCGCCTCCCGGTCGGCGGGAGTCATGTCGAGCGGCTCGCGCTCCTGGATGGCGTGCTCGTCGAGGTCGAGGTACTTGGCCCAGGCGGCCAACCCGAAGCCGATGCCGCCGAGCGCCACGGCCAGCCCGAGACCGAGCATGAGGTCCGTGTGCTCGGTGGCGTAACCGACGGCGGCGACGATGCCGCCGATCACGGCGGCGGCGAACGCCACGATGGACGCCACGAACGCCCGCTGGTTGCCAGGTCTCATTGTTCGAGATCCATGAGGTCGGGGTTGGCGCCGGTGTCGCGACCCTGATGGGGCGAGCCGATCCAGCGGGTCAACGCGACCAGCGGGATCAGCGCCAGCAGCCACACGGCGAGCCCTTCGGCCACCGGCCCGGCGCCGCCGAAGTTGCGCCAACCGGCGTCCTCGTTCTCCTCCTGCAGGCTGCGGATGTACGCCGCGAGGCCGTCGCGGTCCTCCTCCGAGAACCCAGCGAACACCGGCATGGCGCCAGGGCCGACGATGGTCGCTTCGCCGATCTCGGTCGCCGTCGACGGCATCAGCGACGGCGCCCGGCGGCCACCTCCGATCGCCGTGCCGGCGCCGGACGCGACATGGCAGGCGGCGCAGTTGATCCGGAACAGCTCTCCGCCGCTGGCGACGTCGCCGCGGGATGGGTCGACGTCCGGGATCTGCGGACCGTCGCCGAAGGAACCGACGTGCTCGGTGAGTGCGACGATCTCCTCCTCCGAGAAGCGCACGGGGCCGCGGTTGGCCTGCATGTGCGGGTGGGCCATCGGCATGCGCCCGGTGCGCAGCACGAAATCGGCGGCCGCCTCGCCCTCGTCCTCCAGCGGCGGGCCCCGGTCTTCCACCCCTTGACCGTCGGTGCCGTGACACGACGAGCAGTGGATTTCGAAGAGCTCGGCACCGAGCCTTGGATCCTGGGCGGCGGGTGCGTCGTCCGCGCCCGAGGCGGCGAACGAGGCGAAACCGACGATCGCCGCAGCGACTGCCGGCACAGCGAGCACGACGGAGAGCTTCACCGCAGCACCCAGATCGTGGTGAACACGAAGACCCAGACCACGTCGACGAGGTGCCAGAACAGGGAGACACCGCCCGTCCACGACGCGATCGCCGCCGGGCTACGGCTGCGCGCCGAACGCACGAGCAGCGCGGCCATCGCGCAGAGGCCGGCCGTCACGTGGCAGGCGTGGAGGCCCGTGAGGAGCCAATAGGCCGATCCGTACGAGTTGTCATCGGCGCCGAAGGACAGCGTCGTGTACTCGGCGATCTGGTTGCCGAGGAACGCCGCTCCGAGCAGGATCGTGACGAGCAACCAGCGGCGGACGGTCGGGCCCCCGTCCGGTCGCTCGGCGGCCCGGTCCGAGGCGACCAGCGTGAACGAGGACGCCACGAGCACCGCGGTGAAGACGGCCGCCCGCGGCGTGTCCAACTCGACGTCAGCGGGAGGCCACGGTTGGTCGGTCGCCCGCAGCAGGAAGTAGGCCGCGAAGAACGCGGCGAACAACATGACGTCCGAGGCGAGGAACACGATGACCCCGAACGTGCCCGTCGACCGCGACGCCTCCAGCGGCCCATGGTGCGGGGAGGGTTGGGCGGACGAGACGAGGCCCGACACCGTCCCTTTCTGAGCGCGCCGGACTGGACGCCTCGGACTGCTTCGCGATTCGTGCGGCGCGCAGCGCAGAGCGGCGGACTTTGCCGGCGTCATCGCGCAATGGCGTGTCGACGAGCTCGACGGTGCGCGGGAGCTTGTACTTGGCGAGGCGCTGACCGGCGAAGGCCAGCAGCTCGGCGGCATCGAGGAGGTGCGGATCGGCCTCGACGATGGCATGGACGACGTTGCCGCGATCCTCGTCGGGAAGTCCGATCACGCAGACCGAGCGCACCGACGGGTGCTCCTGCAGCACGGCCTCGACCTCGGCCGGATAGATGTTGGCGCCGCCGGACAGGATCATGTCCTGCATCCGATCGCCGAGGTAGAGGTAGCCGTCCTCATCGAACCAGCCGATGTCGCCGAGGGACTCCCATCCACCCTCGAGCGTGCGCGCCTCCGCGCCGAGGTAGCGGTAGGTCGCCCGATCCGACGTGTTGCGCAGCCACACCTCGCCCTGCTCACCGTGCGGCAACGGGTTGCCGTCGAGATCGGTGATCATGAACTCACCGCTGCTCGGCCGGCCGACGGAGCCTCGGTGGGCGAGCCACTCGGGCCCGCTGATGATCGTCACCGCTTGCGCTTCGGTTCCGGCGTACAGCTCGAACACCTTCTCTGCGCCGAGCCAGTCGATCCACGCCTCCTTCAGCCACATCGGGCACGGCTCAGCAAGGTGCCAGACCGCGCGCAGCGACGAGACGTCGTACCCGAGCCGGACCTCATCCGGCAGTCGCCAGATCCTCTTCATCATCGTCGGGACGACGTACAGCACGTCGGCGCGGTGTGCCTCGATGGCGGCCAGCGTCGCCTCCGCGTCGAAGCGCGGCAGCACGACGACGTGGTTGCCGGCCAGCAGCGCCTGACACGACCACACGGCCGGCCCGTTGTGGTACAGCGGACCCGGCATCACGATGCAGCCGTCCAACGCCAGCAGCAACATCGGCGGGGTGGCCGTGTCGAGCTCGGCGGGATCGCCGGACACGATGAGCTTGGGCCGGCCGGTCGATCCTCCCGAGGTCGGCGCCTTCCAGGCCGGCGACGTGGCGTCCGGCAACGGGTCGTCGTCGACGTCGTCGGGCGGGCGGTACCCGACCGGCAGGCACACCGGTACCGCCAGCGCCCCCGGCGTGGCACCGAGGACGACCTTCGAGCGGGCCAGGGCGACGATCTCGGCCAGCTCGGGGGGCGGCAGCTTGGCCGAGACCGGCTGCGGCACGGCACCCAGCTTCCAGCAGGCGACGTAGGCCACGAACCACTCGATCGAGTTCGGCAGCGCAACCGTGACGAAGTCGCCGTGCCCAACGCCTCGACCAGCAAGATCCCGGGCCAAGCGGTTGGCACGCGACTCCAGCTCGCCTCGGCTCACCGACACGCCATCGCACGTCACCGCCACCCGGCCCGGCGCCGCCGCGGCAAGCTCAGCGAGGCGGCGGGGAAACGAGACGATCGCCATCGTTGGAGTCTGCCGCGACGGCTCGATGAGCTCCACATCGAACGGGTGTTGCATCGATGGGGCGCGGTAGCCGTCGATCTGGGCGCGGTGCGTCTCATTTGCTTTCTGGGTGCGTTTTTTCCCGACAGTCGCGAAGAAACGCACCCAGATGGCGATTTGAGAACGTCCGCGCCCAGATGGGCCGGGTCGCCGTCGAGTACCTCGACGGTGTCAGCTCGACTGCGGTGCGGCGGCCACGTTGGTCCGTAGTCGTTGGAGCAGTGCCTGAAGGTGGTCGAGTTCGTCGTCGGTGAAGCCTTGGCGGAGGCGCTGGTCGAAGGCGAGCACGGTGGTGAGCATTTGCGAGAAGAGTGCTTCGCCGGCGTCGGTGAGAGCGACGCGCTGGGTGCGGCGGTTGTCGGCGGCTCGATGCCGGGTGATGTACCCGGCGTTCTCCATGCGGTTGAGGTGGTGGGTGAGGGTGGCGTCTTCGATCCCGATCGCGGCGGCGATGTCGCGCTGCATGGTGTGGTCGGCGCGCTTGAGCGCGGTGACGATGAGCCAGGCGGGTAGCGAACCCCCGGCGGCGACGAGTTCGTCGTCGAACGCCCGGTTGAGCAGTCGCCCGGTTCGTGTCACCTCGAGGCCGATCGGCTCTGTCGCGGGAGGCACAGGTTGAGCGTAGCATGACGCCTTGACGTCTAATGATTCGATATCTAAGCTTGAGGCTGGGCGGATGGGAAGGAGGTCAAGATGTCCACCACCAACCACGGCACCGCCGCCGCACGGGTTGCACTCGTCGCTGGTGCGAGCCGAGGCATCGGGGCCGACACCGCCCAGGCGTTCGCCGCCGCCGGTTACGCCGTGACGCTGGGCGCACGCGATACCCGAGCGCTGCGTGACGTGGCCGGTGAGATCGAGGCGGCTGGCGGCCGTGCGGTCGCTGCGGCCACCGACGTCGGTGACGACGACTCGATGCGTGCTCTCGTGGAGCTCGCCGTCGACGCCTTCGGCCGTCTCGACGCCGCGTTCAACAACGCCGCCGACGGGCCGATGCCGGCGCCGCTCGCGGAGATCGATCCCGACGAGTTCGACCGCGGCATCCGGACCAACGTCCGGGGCACGTTCCTCGGCATGAAACACCAGATCCCAGCGATGCTCAACAGCGGTGGCGGGGCCATCGTCAACATGGCGTCGGTCGCCGGAGTCCGGGCCATGACCAACCTCGCCGCGTACGTCGCAGGGAAGGCGGCGATCATCGGGCTGACCGAGGTCGCCGCCCTCGACTACGCCGATCGCGGCGTCCGGGTCAACGTCGTGGCGCCAGGCCCGATCCTCACCCACCACCTCCAACGGGCCGGCGCCGAGGCCCAACGCCTCGCCGGCCAGTCAGTGCCGATGGGCCGCATCGGCACGACTCGGGAGGTCGCCGACGTCGTGTTGTGGTTGTGCTCGGAGCGGTCGTCGTTCGTCACCGGGGCGACCGTGCCTGTCGATGGCGGCCAGTTGGCCGGGAACAAGCCACCCCAGATGTACCGCCAGGGCGAGGGCATGGCGCCGACCCGCGCTCCCGCCACCGCCTGACGACCGGCCAGACCAGGAGTCGCGACCATGTCCACCACCACTGCCGACCAGCTCCACGATCTCGGCGCCCGATGGATCGCCGCCGAGA
Source organism: uncultured Acidimicrobiia bacterium (assembly GCA_963719775.1). Taxonomy (GTDB): domain Bacteria; phylum Actinomycetota; class Acidimicrobiia; order Acidimicrobiales; family Ilumatobacteraceae; genus JALZMG01. Next base: position 155,376 of record CAVRCY010000006.1, on the reverse strand, counting down.
TCGCTGGCGATACCGACACCCTCGAATCCATCGTCACCGACGACTTCCGCCTCGTCGGTCCGTTCGGGTTCGTCCTCGACAAAGACCAATGGCTCGACCGCTACCGCTCAGGGGACTTCACCGCCACCGAACTGACCTGGCATGACGTCGACATCCGGGACTACGGCGACGCCGCCGTGGCGATCGGCACGCAAACCCAGAAGGCGACCTACAAGGGCTCCCCCACGAACGGCGACTTCCGGATCAGCCACCTGTTCATTCGCCGCGACCAGCGGTGGACGATCGCCGGCATGCAGCTCAGCCTCACGTCGCCGCCCGCGCCACCCCCGGTGGCATGAACATCGGGCGTGGCCACCGCACCCTCCCTGCCCGTCGCCTTCGGGCACCTCAGCTACGCCGCGCACCCGACACCGGCCCAGCGGGCTGCAGACCGATGCTTCGGTGAGCCCCGACGCATCACGGACGCGGCGAAGGAGCCAATCAATGACCGCAACAATCATCAACCCCCGACACGATGTTGGTGGTGCCCGGCTGGTCAAGCCGCCGCCGTACGGGTATCTGCTGTTCGGGGCCACCGTGACGCCACCGAAGGGCCCGCCGATCGTTCGCAGAGACGCCACGCGTCAAGCGGTTCTGACCCGTGTCTCAGAGCACCTCGAACGAGTCGCGCAACTCGCGCTGGTCGTGCGCGCCACGGGCTATCGAGCCGTCGTCATACCACCCGCTCGCCCACCAGAGTTCCGACCCGACCTCGAGCCGCCACGCTTCGACGTGACCGTACTCGTCGAGACCGATTCGCCCGACTCACTGGCCGAGGTCGCCGCGTCACCGCCCGTCACGGCGCTGCGGGCCCTGATCCACGACTCGGCCTCACGGCTGAAGGAAATGCGGGCGCGGTGCATCAAGGCGATCGCCGACGTCGACAAGCGTGCAGCTGGCACGTACCTCTTCAACTACTGGGCGGCAGCCGATCGATCGACCGCGCTCGAGGTGTTCGACCACCTCGCCCCGTGGTTCCAGACCAAGACCGGACTGCAGAACTCGACCGTGCTACAGCCCATCGACGACGACGACTTCGCCTTCGTCAACCACGCCCGCTGGGACGCCGGCCCGCTCGCCATCGCCGCCCACCAGTTCCTCCGACCAAGCTTCCACCGCTTCGTCCGTCCGAACCTGGCGGCCAACCACATCCAGGTGTATCCGGCCCTGTATCGCAGACTCTGAGCAGATCATCACGAGAGGCTTCGTCGCTATCCCCTGTTCGCTGCGCCGGCGACACGCGCAGCTGGTTACGGGTTCGGCAATCGCTCGATGAAGGTAGCAACGTCGCCAGCAAAGCGGGTGGGGTCCTCCCAGCGGGGCGTGTGACCGACGCCTTGATAGACGCACAACTCGGCGCCGCGGATCCGCTCGGCCAGCGTGTGCTGCATGTGTCGCCGGACCAGACCATCGGCGTCACCCCACACCAACACGGTCGGCACGGTGATGCCGTCGAGTTCCGCCAGGTCGTCGTAGCACAGGAGTGCGGCGAACATCTCCTTCCACACGCGTGCCGGGACCTTCACGAGCTCGTCGACCAGCTTGTCGAGAAGCTCTGGTGGCAGCTGGTCCGATGAGGTGTCGGTCAGGACCGAACGAGCGAAGGTGGGGTCGATCGGATCCTCCAGACTCGACACGAGCCGTTCGACGAACCCTCCAGTCCGCTCTCGCCCATGAGCGTCGTCGGTGAGGCTTCGAGGACCAGACCGGCGACCGCTCGGGGTGCATCGACCCGGCGGTCGGCTCGCCGACGCTTCGACGCTGGTCGCTGCCGCCGTCGCCGGGGTCGCGGTGATCGTCGCCCGACGGATGCCGCCAGGGCGGCCACGGCTGAACAGCTGAACAGGCGCGCCGTCAGACCTTCGAGGAGTTCGAGGACTGCTCGTCCCAGTCGATCCGGGCGGCGTCCGGAGCGATGATCGATGGCGCTCGGTTCCTCGTGAAGTAGTCCCACCCCCAGGACCACAACGCCATCGTTCGTTCGCGGAAGCCGCTCAGGAGCCAGACGTGCACGCCCAACCAGGATCCGAAGGCGAGCACGCCGTGCAGTTCTCGACGCCGCGGGCCGACCTCGGCGATCGCCGCGTTGCGACCGATCATCGCCATGATCCCCTTGTCGCGGTAGTGGAACGCCGAGCGGGAGCGGCCCTCGATGTCGGCCAGCAGGTTCGTCGCCGCCCACCGACCCGCCTGCAGGGCGACCGAGCCGAGCTGTGGCAACGGCTTGCCATCAGGCCCTGGGATGTTCGCCGCGTCGCCGAGGGCGTAGACGCCCGGGAACCCCGGCACCGTGAGGTCGGGCAACACGTCGACGCGACCGCCGTGACCGAGCGGGACGCCGGCCCGTGCGACGACGGCCGCCGCCTGGATGCCCCCCGCCCAGACCACCGTGCGGGTCAGGATCTCGCGGCCGTCGGAAAGCGTGACGCGGTCGGGGCCGATCGCCGTGACGCTGACGCCGAGCTCGAGGTGCACGCCCTTGCCCTGCAGCGCACGCGCCGCATACTCGTGGGCCCGCGTCGAGAACGGTGCGAGCACGACCGTGCCCGGATCGACCAGCGTGACTTGGGCCGCGCTGACGTCGAGGTCGTGGTAGCGGCCGGGCATCACGTCGTTGACCAGGTCGGCCAGCGCACCGGCGGTCTCGACGCCGGTCGGCCCGGCACCGACGACCACCATGTTCAGCGCCCCTTTGGCGATCAGGGCGGGGTCGCGATCGGCGTCCTCGAACACCCCGAAGATCCGCGAGCGCAGCCGCTCGGCGTCGGCCAAGGCGTAGAGCGGGAACGCCGACGTGTCGGCGCCGGGCGTGTGGAAGAAGTTCGGTCGCGAGCCCGCCGCCAGCACGAGGTAGTCGGCCGTGAACGTCGTCCCGTCGGCGCAGGTGACCGTCTTGGTGGCCGGGTCGGCGTCGGTGGCCAGCGCCATCTTCACCTCGACCATCGGATTGCGGCGGAACATGTCGCGCAGCGGTCGCGCCACGTTGGTGGCGCTGACCTGGGCCGTGGCGACCTGGTACAGGAGCGGCTGGAACTGGTTGTAGTTGTGCTGGTCGACGAGCGTCACGTGCACGCCGTGCTCGCCCAGGCGCCGAGCACACGCGGCGCCGGCGAACCCTGCGCCGACGATCACGACGGAGGCCTGGCCGTACGGGGTCGCCATCCGTTGACTCTTAGCAGATCACATGGCCTCCTTGATCCCGACGCGGATCAGCAGGTCGTTCATCGGGTACGACGTCGCCAGCCCGATGGCCATCCCGACCTGCATCAGGAACCAGTAGGAGGCGTGGTCGGGCTCGAGATGGGGATCGGGGAAGAAGACCCAGTACATCAGCGCCATCCACGAGAAGAGGCCCACCTCGAAGGCCGTCAGCGACAGCACGTCGGCCTTCGCCGCCCGTTGCACCGTGGTGGTGAACGAGAGCCTGGCCATCGCCCGGATGGCGGCGAACTGGAAGGCGATCCCGAGGACCAGGGCGAAGGCGTAGTCGAGCGCGAAGGAGGCCCAGATCGCGGCGCCGAACAACGTGATCCCGAAGGCGTAGATCAGCGTCTCTGCCAACACGTCGCCGATCGTGCAGCCACCGCCGCAGTGGGTCGCCGACACGCCGACGCGCACCCACCGCGGGAAGTGCGGCTCACCGTGGTCGGCGACGTAGCCCACCGAGCTGCGGCGGCCGACGAACCAGTAGAAGGCGAGACCGAAGGGTCCGAGGTAGAGGGCGGTGATCGGCCAGACCCACTCCATCACTCCCATCGGCTGGCGGTAGCCGCCGACGCGGATGTCGACGACGACGATCACGGCGCACACCGCGGCGAGGATCAACGAGACCCACGCCACAGCCTCCAGCCACGCGGGTGGCATGTCAGCTTCCTCCCGTCCACAGGCCGATCGGTGAGCAGTTCGGTGAGCAGTATGGTCCGGGCCGTCACCATGGTGGGTCGGATCGAGGACTACGCGCTGATCGGCGACACGCACACCGCCGCGCTCGTCGGCAGGGACGGCTCGATCGACTGGCTGTGCCTGCCGCGCTTCGACTCCACTGCCTGCTTCGCCGCGCTCCTCGGCGGGGCCGACCACGGTCGATGGCTGCTGGCGCCGGCCGGCGGGATCCAACGGGTCGAGCGCAGCTATCGCGACCGCACGCTGGTGCTGGAGACGACGTTCCACACCGACAGTGGCGTGGTGCGCGTCATCGACTGCATGCCGATCCGCAAGCGCTACGTCAACCTGGTGCGGGTCGTCGAAGGTGTGTCCGGCCGCGTGCCGATGCACATGGACCTGCGGATCCGCTTCGGCTACGGCTCCGTGCTGCCGTGGGTGGTCCAGCGGGACGGCCGCCTCCATGCCACCTCCGGACCCAACGCGCTGGTCCTGGCCACGCCGATCGGCACCGCAGGCGCCGGCGATGCCACGGTCGCCGACTTCGTGGTCAGCGCGTCGGAGCGCGTCCCGTTCGTCTTGACCTGGCATCCCTCGTACGAGCGGGCCCCGGCCTCGATCGATGCCGACCGGGCGATCGGCGCAACGGCGGCGTGGTGGCGTCGCTGGTCGAAGCAGTGCACCTTCGAGGCACCGCTGCGCGACGCGGTGCTGCGCTCCCTCATCACGCTGAAGGCGCTGACGTTCGCCCAGACCGGGGGGATCGTCGCCGCCCCCACGACATCCCTGCCCGAGTGGATCGGCAGCGTCCGCAACTGGGACTACCGGTTCTGTTGGCTGCGCGACTCCGTGCTCGCCCTCGACGCGCTGATGGCCGCCGGCTTCCACGACGAAGCGATCGCCTGGCGCAACTGGTTGCTGCGGGCGGCCTCCGGCGACCCTGCCAAGTTGCAGATCATGTACGGCCTGGGCGGCGAGCGACATCTCGACGAGTGGGAGTTGGACTGGTTGCCGGGGTACGAGGGATCGGCGCCGGTGCGCGTGGGCAACGCCGCCAGCGGACAGTTCCAGCTCGACGTGTATGGCGAGGTTCTCGGCTCCCTCGCGCTGATGCGCAGCATCGTCCCTGAACTGGGTGTCGACGATTCGTGGCCGTTCGAGTTGGCCCTGCTCGACTTCCTCGACGAGGCCTGGCACGAGCCAGATGACGGGTTGTGGGAGACACGTGGCGGTCGCCAGCACTTCACCGCGTCGAAGGTCGCCGCCTGGGTCGCCTTCGACTCGGCCGTGCGTTCGGCGGAACGGTTCCAGCTCCCGGGTCCGGTGGAACGTTGGCGCTCCGTGCGCGACGCCATCCATGCCGAGGTGTGCCGCGAGGGCTTCGACCCCGAGCTCGGATCGTTCACGCAGGCGTACGGCTCGCGGCAGCTCGATGCCTCGCTCCTCGCCATCCCGATGGTCGGGTTCCTCCCGGCCACCGATCCGCGGGTCGAAGGCACCGTCACGGCCATCGAGCGCGAGCTGCTGCACGGCGAGCTCGTCCTGCGCTATCGCACCGAGCACGTCGACGACGGACTGCCGCCGGGAGAAGGCGTGTTCCTGGCCTGTTCGTTCTGGCTCGTCGACGTGTACGTGCAGCAGGGGCGGCTCAAGGAAGCCAGGGCGCTCTTCGATCGCCTCACCGGCCTGGCCAACGACGTCGGCCTGCTGGCCGAGGAGTACGACCCTGCAGCCCAGCGTCAGCTCGGGAACTTCCCGCAGGCGTTCACCCATCTTGCGCTCGTGCGCGCCGCCGCCAACCTCGCGCGGGCCCTTCGGACGAGCGACTAACCTCCCACGACCGTGCCGAGCGCGACTCCCCCGACAGGCGCCGCCCTCCCGGTCGTCGGCATCGACATCGGCGGGTCCGGCATCAAAGGCGCACCCGTCGACCTCGTCGCCGGGACGTTCGCCGCCAGCCGGGTGCGCGTGCCGACGCCGTCGCCGGCGACCCCGGAACAGGTGGCCGACGTGGTCGGGAGGATCGTCACCCAGCTCGGCGTGGCCGGCCCGGTCGGCATCACACTGCCGGCGGTGATCCGCGATGGCATCGTCGAGACGGCCGCCAACATCGACCACACGTGGATCGGGACGAACGCCACCGAGCTGTTCGGTCGAGCGACCGGCCGCCCGGTCGGCGTCGTCAACGATGCCGACGCCGCCGGCATCGCCGAGGTCCGCTACGGCGCCGGTCGAGGCAGGGGCGGCGTGGTCGTCCTGCTCACCCTCGGAACCGGCATCGGCAGTGCCGTCTTCATCGACGGCGCGCTCGTCCCGAACACCGAGCTCGGCCACCTCCCGCTGCACCACCGCGACGCCGAGGACTGGGCCGCCGAGTCGATCCGCGAGAAGGACGAGCTCTCCTGGAAGCGGTGGGCCCACCGCCTCGAGGAGTACCTCGAGCTCGTGCAGCGGTTGCTGTGGCCCCAGCTGTTCGTCATCGGCGGCGGCGTCAGCAAGAACGCCGACAAGTTCCTGTCCCACATCACGCTGCGCACCGAGATCGTGCCGGCGCAGCTGCACAACGACGCCGGCATCGTCGGGGCCGCCCTCTTCGCGCCGACCCCCCAGGAGACTCGGTGACCGATCTCGACACGCTCTCCATCAACACGATCCGCGGCCTGTGCATGGACGCGATCCAGCGGGCCAACTCCGGCCACCCCGGCACACCGATGGGCATCGCGCCGGTCGCCTACACCCTGTGGCAGCGCTTCCTGCGCTTCGACCCGGCCGACCCGATCTGGCCGAACCGCGACCGCTTCGTGCTCTCCGAGGGGCACGCCTCGGCGCTGCTGTGGTCGCTGCTGCTACCTGACGAAGGTGCAGGCCGTCGATCCCGACTACGAGCTGCTCGGCCGCCCGGCGGTCACGATGCACGACCTCGAGACGTTCCGCCAGCTCGACTCCCACTGCCCCGGCCACCCGGAGTACCGCTGGACCAGCGGGGTCGAGACGACGACCGGCCCGCTCGGCCAAGGGGTAGCCACCTCGGTCGGCATGGCGATCGCCGGCGAGTGGCTGGCGGCGCGGTACAACACGGACGAGTTCCCGATGTTCGACTTCGACGTCTACGCGCTGGCCGGCGACGGCTGCATGATGGAAGGGATCTCGTCGGAGGCCGCCTCCCTCGCCGCCCACCTCGGCCTGTCCAACCTGTGCTGGATCTACGACTCCAACCGGGTGACGATCGAGGGGCACACCGACATCACCTTCACCGAGGACGTCGCCGCCCGCTTCCTGGCCTACGGCTGGAACGTGACCACCGTCGCCGACGCCAACGACCTGGACGCCATCACCCGCGCCTTCCACAGCTTCAAGGCCGAGCACGAGCGGCCGACCTTCGTCCTGGTGCACAGCCACATCGGCTACGGCTCGCCGGTCGAGGACACCCCGCAGGCCCACGGCGAGCCGTTCGGGCCGGAGGGCGTGCGCTCGACCAAGCGCTTCTTCGGCTTGCCCGAGGACGCCGACTTCTACGTCCCGGACGGCGTGTCGGAATGGTTCGCCAGCGGCATCGGGCGGCGCGGCGACGAGGCCCGCCAGGCGTGGGAAGCGATGCTCGGTCGCTATCGCGCGGCCCATCCCGATCGCGCCGACGAGATCGATCGGATGCAGCGCCGCGAGCTCCCGGACGGCTGGGAGGCCGCGCTGCCGACGTTTCCCGCCGACGCCAAGGGCCTGGCCACCCGGGACTCCTCCGGACAGGTCCTCAACGCCGTCGCCAAGGCCGTGCCGTGGCTGCTCGGCGGTGCCGCCGACCTCGCGCCGTCGACCAAGACGCACCTCTCGTTCCCGGGTGCCGGCGACTTCCAGCCCGACGACCGCGGCGGCCGCAACTTCCACTTCGGCATCCGCGAGCACGCCTCGGCGGCGATCGCCAACGGGATGTCGGTGACCAAGCTGCGGCCGTACTGGTCCGGGTTCCTGATCTTCTCGGACTACGCCCGGGGGGCGATCCGGCTGTCGGCGCTGATGGAGATCCCGGTCGTGCACATCTTCACCCACGACTCGATCGGGGTCGGTGAGGACGGCCCGACGCACCAGCCCGTCGAGCAGCTCGCATCGCTGCGGGCCGTCCCGGGTCTCCTGGTGTTCCGTCCAGCCGACGCCAACGAGGTCGTCGAGTCGTGGCGGATCATCGCCGCGCTGCGCCACGAGCCCGCCGCGCTGATCCTCTCCCGCCAGGCGCTGCCGACGCTCGATCGCAGCGTGCTGGCTCCGGCCTCGGGAGTGGCCAAGGGTGCCTACGTGCTGGCCGACGCGGCGTCGGGTCGACCGGACGTGATCCTGCTCGCCACCGGCTCCGAGGTGTCGCTGGCGCTCGCGGCCCGCGACGAGCTGGCCGCCGATGGGATCGGCGCCCGCGTCGTCAGCATGCCCTGCTGGGAGCTGTTCGACCGCCAGCCGCAGGAGTACCGCGACGAGGTGCTGCCTCCGGCCGTCAGGGCGCGGGTGGCCATCGAGCAGGCGTCCACACTGGGCTGGGACCGCTACGTCGGGGATGCCGGACGGATCGTCGGGATGCACACGTTCGGCGCCTCGGCGCCGCTGAAGCAGCTGCTCGTGAAGTTCGGGTTCACGCCGGATCGGGTGGTCGAGGTCGCCAAGGAATCCGTGGCGGCCGGAAAGGAGCGGCCGTGAAAGCCTCGGAATCCCTCCACCAGCTCGGCCAGAGCCTGTGGCTCGACAACATCACGCGGGACGATGCTCGACAACGGTCAGATCCAGCGGTACATCGACCAGTACTCCGTCACCGGCCTGACCTCGAACCCCTCGATCTTCGACAAGGCGATCGGCTCCGGGGCCTACGACGATGCCATCCGCGCCGCGGCACGGGGCATCGAGCGAGGACCTGTTCTTCGACCTGGCCATCGAGGACCTGCGGCGCGCCGCCGACCTCTTCCTGCCGATCCACGAGCGCACGGACGGCGTCGACGGTTGGGTCTCCCTGGAGGTCTCGCCGCTCCTGGCCTACGACACGGCGAAAACGGTCGAGGCGGCCAAGTCCCTGCATGCCCGCGCCGGAAGGCCGAACCTGTTCATCAAGATCCCCGGCACGCCCGAGGGCCTCCCGGCGATCACCGAGTGCATCGCCTCGGGCGTCCCGGTCAACGTCACGCTGCTGTTCTCCGCCGACCACTACCGCGCCGCCGCCGGCGCCTACCTCGACGGCGTCGAGCGGCGCATCGAGCAGGGCCTCGACCCGGCCGTCGGATCGGTGGCCTCGGTGTTCATCTCGCGGTGGGACGTCGCGGTGGCCGCCGAGGTCGAGGCGGACCTCAAGGATCGGCTCGGTCTGGCGGTCGCCCAGGACACGTACCGCGCCTACCGGCAGCTGATGGATTCCGACCGAGTGCAGCGGCTGGAGAACTCCGGTGGGCGCCTGCAGCGACTGCTGTGGGCGAGCACCGGGACGAAGGACCCCGCAGGCCGCCGACACGCTGTACGTCCACGGCCTGGCCGCGCCGTTCACCGTCAACACCATGCCGGACGGGACGCTCGAGGCGTTCTACGACCACGGCCAGGTCGATGCGCCGCTGCCGGCCGACGGCGGGGACTGCGATGCCGTGCTGGCCAAGTTCGCCGCCGCCGGCGTGGACGTCGGCGCACTGGCCGCCAAGCTCCAGCGCGACGGCGCGTCCTCCTTCGTCGACGCCTGGAACGACCTCATGTCGAGGATCACCACACAGAGCACCGCACTGGCCTGAGGGAGCCACAACGACGATGCCCAACCTCGCGCACCGCCCTCCCGGCCTGGAAGGCCCTCGAGCAGCACCACGCCGAGATCGCCGGGAGCCACCTCCGCGAGCTGTTCGCCGACGACCCGGCACGTGGCGAACGCCTGACGGCCGAGGCCGTCGGTCTCTACCTCGACTACTCGAAGAACCGCGTCACCGACGAGACGATGCGCTTGCTCGTCGACCTGGCCAGGGAGTGCGACCTCGAGGAGCGCAGGGACATGATGTTCCGCGGCGACAGGATCAACGTGTCGGAGGACCGCTCCGTGCTGCACGTCGCGCTGCGCATGCCGAAGGGCAGCTCGCTCGTCGTCGACGGCGTCGACGTGGTCGCCGAGGTGCACGAGGTCCTCGACCGGATGGCGGCGTTCGCCCGGCGCGTCCGTTCGGGCGATTGGAAGGGCCACACCGGCAAGCCGATCCGCAACGTCATCAACGTCGGCATCGGCGGATCCGACCTCGGCCCGGTCATGGCCTACGAGGCGCTGCGCCACTACAGCCAGCGCGACCTCACGTTCCGCTTCGTGTCGAACGTCGACTCGACCGACTTCGTGGAGGCCACCCGTGATCTGCAGCCCGACGAGACGCTGTTCATCATCTCCTCGAAGACGTTCGGCACGCTGGAGACGCTGACCAACGCGACGTCGGCGCGCGACTGGGTCGTCGGCCCGCTCGGCGACGAGGAGGCGGTCGCCAAGCACTTCGTCGCCGTGTCGACCAACGCCGAGAAGGTCGCCGCGTTCGGCATCGACACCGCCAACATGTTCGGGTTCTGGGACTGGGTCGGCGGGCGGTACTCGATGGACTCGGCGATCGGGCTGTCGACGATGATCGCCATCGGGCCCGAGCAGTTCGACGAGATGCTCGCCGGCTTCCACGCCATGGACGAGCACTTCCGCACCACCCCGCTGGAGCGCAACCTGCCGGTGCTGATGGGGCTGCTGGCGGTGTGGTACGTCAACTTCTTCGGCGTGCAGACGATCGGGGTGATGCCCTACGAGCAGTACCTCAAGCGGTTCCCGGCCTACCTCCAGCAGCTCACGATGGAGTCCAACGGCAAGCACGTGACGCTCGACGGGAGCGAGGTCGACTACGACACCGGGCCCGTGTACTGGGGGGAGCCTGGGACCAACGGCCAGCACAGCTTCTACCAGCTGATCCACCAGGGCACGCGGCTGATCCCGCTCGACCTCATCGGCTTCGGCAAGTCCCTCAACCCGCTGCGCGACCACCACGACATCCTGTCGTCCAACGTGTTCGCCCAGGCCCAGGCCCTGGCCTTCGGCAAGACCGACGAGGAGGTGCGCGCCGAGGGCACCCCGGAGTCCGTCGTGCCCCACCGGGTGATGGAGGGCAACCGCCCGACGAACGTCATCCTGGCCGAGCTGCTCACGCCTCGCCTGCTCGGCACCCTGGTCGCGCTCTACGAGCACAGCGTGTTCACCCAGGGCACGATCTGGGGCATCGACTCCTTCGACCAGTGGGGGGTCGAGCTGGGCAAGGTGCTCGCCGTCCAGATCATCCCCGAGCTGACGAGCGAGGCCGAGCCGGAGCTGGCCCACGACTCCTCGACCAACGCGCTCATCCGCCGCTACCGCACCCTCAAGCACCAGTAGGAGACGCCATGGCAACCGACAAGCCGATGCAGCTCGGGATGGTCGGCCTCGGCCGGATGGGCGCCAACCTCGTCCGTCGGCTGATGCGCGACGGGCACAGCGCGTGGTCTACGACGTCAACGACGCCGCCGTGCAGGAGCTGGCCGGCGAGGGCGCCGCCGGCGCCAGCTCCCTCGAGGACCTCGTCGGCAAGCTGAGCAAGCCGCGCGCCGTGTGGCTGATGCTCCCGGCGGCGATCGTCCAGCCGACGCTCGACCAGCTCGCCGGCCTGCTCGAGCCAGACGACATCGTCATCGACGGCGGCAACTCGTACTACCGCGACGACATCAGCCGGGCCAAGCAGCTGGCCGAGCGCCAGCTGCACTACGTCGACTGCGGGACCTCGGGCGGCGTCTGGGGGCTCGAGCGCGGCTACTGCCTGATGATCGGCGGCGAGGACGATGCCGTCGGCCACCTCGATCCGATCTTCAAGACGATCGCCCCCGGGGCCGGAAGCGTGGAGCCGACGCCCGGGCGGACACGCACCGGCGGCACCGCGCCAGACGGCTACCTCCACTGCGGCCCGAACGGCGCCGGCCACTTCGTGAAGATGGTCCACAACGGCGTCGAGTACGGGATGATGGCGGCGATCGGTGAAGGGCTGAGCATCATCGAGCACGCCGACATCGGGGCCGTCGGCCGCCCGGTCGACGCCGAGACCGCGCCGCTGCGCGACCCGCAGGACTACCAGTACGAGATCGACGTGGCCGAGGTCGCCGAGGTGTGGCGGCGCGGCTCCGTCGTCAGGTCGTGGCTGGTCGACCTCACCGCCGACGCGCTGGCCCGATCACCGCAGCTCGAGGACTTCGAGGGCATCGTCTCGGACTCCGGCGAAGGGCGCTGGACCGTGGTGGCCTCGATCGAGCAGGGCGTCCCGGCACCGGTCATCGCCGCCGCGCTGACCGAGCGGTTCGAGTCCAGGGGGCTTGGCGAGTACGGCGACAAGGTCCTCTCGGCGATGCGCAGCGAGTTCGGCGGGCACGCCGAGAAGAAGGGCTGAGTGGTGGCCCTGGCGGTTTCAGCGGAGGTCGCGCCGCTCGACGGCGTCACCGCGGCCGATCAGCACGACGGCGACCATTTCCGGTGGGAACAGCCCGTGCTCGACGAGCCCCGGCGTCGCCGACAGCCGAGCGGCCAGCCGGGCCGGATCGTCGACGGGCCCCGTGTAGTCGGCGATCACTCCCCCGTCGGGACTCCGCGGCGCGTCCCGGAGTGCCGTCGGCGCCAGCCGCGCCCTCGTCGCGGCGAGTCCGAACTCCAGCAACTCGACCGGGATCGGCGCGTGCAGCGCCTCGACGACCTTCGTCGAGTCGGCAATGACGACGAAGCGGTTGGCGGCGGTGGCCACGATCTTCTCCCTCGTGTGGGCGGCCCCGCCGCCCTTCACCAACCAACCGTCGGGAGCGACCTGATCGGCGCCGTCGATCGTCATGTCGAAGCGCTCGATGGTGCCGAAGTCCACGACTTCGAGGCCGAGGGCGAGCGCCGCCTGCTCCGTGCGGGGCGACGTGGCCACACAGCGGATCGACAGCCGGCGATCGGCCAACGCCGGGAGCAAATGGGCCACGGTCGTCCCGGTGCCGAGGCCGACGGTCATGCCGTCCTCGACGAGCATGGCCGCCGCCTGCGCGGCGAGTTGCTTCTCCTGCTCGACGTTCACGATGATCCCGTCCGACACGTCATGCGACCAGTGTGCACGGCCGGCGCATGGCGGATGGGCCGATGACCGCCCACCCCGGTGTGCCCACGCCGGACGACCACGTCATCGTGATGTTCGGCGCCACCGGCGACCTGGCCAAGCGCAAGCTCCTGCCGGGGCTCTTCCACCTGGCCAACGCCGGACTGCTGCCGGCCAAGTACCGGATCGTCGGCTCGGCTCCGGGCAAGTACGCGCTCACCGACGACCAGTTCCGCCAACACGCCCTCGATGCCGTCAACGAGTTCGGGATGACCAAGCCGACCGGCCCGGCCTGGGACGCCTTCGTGCAGACGCTGCACTTCGGGGCCGCCGACCCGGACGACCCGACGCCGCTGGTGGAGGCCGTCGCCGCCGCCGAGACGGCGATCGGGGGCCGGCCCCGTCGGCTCTTCCACCTCGCTGTGCCGCCCGCCGCGTCGGCATCCGTCGTCCAGCTGCTCGGCGACACGAAGCTGGCGACGAAGGGGCCGGATGGCGGCCGCGTCATCGCCGAGAAACCGTTCGGCACCGATCTGGCCTCGGCCCAGGCGCTCAACGCGACGTTTCACGCCGTGTTCGACGAGTCGCAGATCTTCCGCATCGACCACTTCCTGGGCAAGGAGTCCGTCGACAACCTGCTCGCCCTGCGGTTCGCCAACGGCTTGTTCGAGCCGATCTGGAACCGTGACCACATCAGCCACATCCAGATCGACGTACCGGAGTCGATCGGGATCGAGGGCCGGGCGGCGTTCTTCGAGGCGACGGGCACGTTCAAGGACATGGTCGTGACCCACCTCTTCCAGGTCCTCGGGTTCGTGGCGATGGAGCCGCCCACGTCGCTCGATGCCAAGCCGCTGCGCGACGAGAAGGGCAAGGTCTTCGAGGCCCTGATGCCGATCGACGTCGAGCACGTCGTGCGCGGCCAGTACGACGGCTATCGCCGCGAGCCGGGCGTCGATCCGAGCTCGGACACGGAGACGTTCGTCGCGCTGCGCGTCGAGGTGGACAACTGGCGGTGGGCCGGCGTGCCCTTCTACCTCCGCACCGGCAAGTCACTGGCCGAGCGTCGCCAGACGATCACGCTGACCTTCAAGCGGCCGCCGCTGCGGCTGTTCTCCACCGCCGCGGAGCATCGGGCAGACAACTTGATGATCGACTTCGACGATCCGGGTTGGATCGCCGCCCGGTTCCTGGCCAAGGTGCCAGGTCCGGCGATGACGATCGGCGAGGCCGAGATGACGTTCCAATACGGGATGTCGTTCGCCGGCCAGCACGAGCTCGAGGGCTACGAGCGCCTGCTGCTCGACGCCATGCTCGGCGACCAGGCGCTGTTCACACGGGCCGACGGCATCGAGCGGCTGTGGGAGGTCGCCACACCGCTGCTCGACCATGCACCGCCCGTCGAGACGTACGCGCCCGGCTCATGGGGCCCGGCGTCGATCACGGGCTTGATCGCCCCCCACCGTTGGTCCCTGCCGGACGGTCGTTGACGCCTGCGGTCCCGACAGCCCGGGCCTCGGCGACCAGCGCCCGGTAGGCAGCGGCCGGGTCGTCGCCCCAGAACACGCCGCTCCCCGAGACGAGCTTGGTGGCGCCGGCGTCGCGGACTGAACGCACCTCGCCGAGTTTGATCCCGCCGTCGACCTGGATCGGAACGGCGTCGGGGAGCAGCCGGCGCAGCGTCTCGATGCGACCCAGCGCCTGCGGCATGAACTCCTCGCCCGACAAGCCTGGGTGGATGCTCATGCAGGTGACCACGTCGGCCCCCGCCGCTGCCGCCGCCGCCCGCTCCACCGGCGTCTCCGGGTTGAACGCCACGCCGACCTCGAGGTCGAGCGTTCTGGCGCGTTCGATGAGCCCGGCCGGGTGGTCGACGGCCTCCAGGTGGAACGTGACGCTGTCGGCGCCGGCAGCCTTCAGCTGCTCCAGGTGGCGCTCGGGTTGGTCGACCATCAGGTGGCAGTCGAACCGGCCGTCGCGGCCGTGGATCAACTCGGCGATCGAGGCCAGCACGACCGGCCCCATCGTGATGCTCTCGATGAAGTGACCATCACCGACGTCGTAGTGGAACACCCGGGCGCCGACCTCGAGCAGCGTCGAGAGCTGCTCGCCGAGCCGGGCGAAGTCGGCGGCGTAGATCGAGGGCTCGACCTCCACCCGCCAGTCCCAGACCCGGGATGTCGCGTTCATGTCGTCGAGTCGAGCTCGATACGGGCGTCGGCGGGCAGCGTGCCGCGGGCCACGCCGACGGCGTCGAGCACTGCGTCGGCATCGCCCTCGACCACGAGCTCGAGCACGACCCGGCCGGCCGTGCGCTCTGGTCGAGCCGACGACGTGAGGTCCACGCCAACGGCGTCGGCCAACGCCGTCGCCACGCCCACCGCCAGCTCCTGTGGCCCCTCGTAGCGCACCCGGTAGGCGGTCACGGAGGGCAACGTACCCCACGCTGGCGTGACGAACGACCGGCGCCCGTTCATCTGATGCTCATCTTTGTGACGAGGCAACGAAACGTGTCACCCCTACGGTCGAAGGTGTGACGACGGCGCTCCCGACCCGCAACCTCGAGCTCACGGGTGTCTTCAACTTCCGCGACCTCGGGGGATACGAGACGGCCAGCGGACGGACCGTGCGCTGGCGGACGATCTTCCGGGCCGACGGGCTCGGCCGCCTGACGCCAGAGGACCTCGAACGGCTGCGCCCGATCGGGTTGCGGACGGTGGTCGACCTGCGCACGGCGCGCGAGATCGACGAGCGCGGCCGCTTCCCGTTCGAGACGTATGCGGTGACGTTCCACCACCTGTCGGTCATCGATCAGACGTGGGATCGCGATGCCGTCGTGCGGGAGAACCTGCCGGCGACCGACTTCCTCCACCGCACGTACCGTCAGATGCTGGTCGACGGCGGGCCGCGCTTCGCCGCGGCGTTCGAGGTGCTGGCCGACGCCGACGCACTGCCCGCCGTCTTCCACTGCGCCGCCGGGAAGGACCGCACCGGCCTGCTGGCCGCCCTGCTGCTCGGCGCCCTCGGCGTCGCTGACGACGACATCGTCGCCGACTACGCGCTGACCCAGCAGTCGATGGATCGTTTCCTCGCCGCCGCGGTGGCCGACAACCCGCAGATCGCCCAGTCGATCGACACCGCGCCGCCGGCCTTCTTCGCCGCCGACCCGGTGGCGATGTCCCGCCTGCTCGCTGACGTCGATCGTGACTACGGCTCGATGCGCGGCTTCGTGCGCTCACTCGGCATCAGCGACGACGTCCTCCACCGCCTCGACGACCTCCTCCTGACCGACGACTGAACCCGTCGCGCCGCGAACATCTGGGCGTGTTCCTTCCCAGAAGCTGAACTGGGCGCAGGAATTCTCAGGTGTCGCGAATATTTCGCGCCCAGATCTGCTCGCCGCTCGCCCTCAGGCGGCGTCACGCCAGACGGCGACCATGTGGTGGTCGAGGGCGATCGCCCAGCCGTTGTCGTCGGCGGCGACGGGCCACGCCCATCCCGGCCCCCGCACGACGTGGGTCACCCGATGGGCCTGTCCGCCGTACTCGATGACGTCGCCCGCTCGGAGCTCGTCAGCATGGATCTCGATCATCACGAACTCCTTCCATTCCCCGTGCTGTCCGGCCTGTGCCTTCCCTGCTCACCTCTACGTTGGAGAGACACACGCGGTTCGAAAGAAAGAGCCGAAAGGATTGCCGACGTGACAGAAATCGCGCTCAGAGATCCTTGAGCAGCCGCAGGGCGTCGTAGATGGCGGCGTGGATGTTGCGGCTGGCGACGGCATCGCCGATGCGGAACAGCTGGAACGTACCGTCCGGGTTGGTCACCACGGCTTGTGGTCGCCCTTGCAGCAACGCCGCATGATCGACGGCGCCCAGGTTCGTCGATCGCGGCTGGAGCTCCACGTACAGCTCCGCCGTCGCCGCCGTCCCGTGATCGGCGACGACCCAGTCGACGTGCCGCACGGAGCGGTGGGCGCTGTGGTCGCTGCCGATCTCGACGCACAGCCGCCCAGCCTCTCGAGACGCACCGCCCGGACGCGCTGGTTCAGCGTGATCCGCGTGTCGGTCTCGTTGAAGGCGCGGGCGTACGGCACGTGGTTCATCCCGCCGACCTCGATGCCGAGCATCCGCTCCGGCGTGACGATCTCGAGACGGGCGCCCGAGCGGGCGATCATCTCGGCCGCCGACATCGCCGAATGGGTGCCATTGTCGTCGTAGAACAGCACGTCGCCGCTCGGTGTCACGTCACCGCCGAGCACGTCCCAGCTCGTCACCAGCCGGTCCGCGCCGGCCTCCAGCTCCGGTAGCTGCGGCAGCCCGCCGGTGGCCACGATGACGACGTCGGGATCGAGCCCGGTCACGTCGTCGGGCTCGGCGAGCACGTCGTAGCGGACGTCGACACCGAGCCGGGCCAGCTCCCGCTCCCGCCACTCGACGATGCCCAGCAGGTCGCGCCGCCGGGGGTTGCGGGCGGCCAGCTGGATCTGGCCCCCGGCCCACGGCATCGCCTCCAGCAGGATCACCTCGTGGCCTCGCTCGCCGGCGACGCGGGCCGCCTCCAGCCCGCCCGGACCGGCGCCGACGACGACGACCCGACGGCGCTGCGGCGCCCGCTCGATCTCGTGCGGCATCGTCTGCTCGCGGCTCGTCGCCGCGTTGTGGATGCACAGCGCCTCACCGAACTCGTAGATGCGATCCAGGCAGTACGTCGCGCCGACGCACGGGCGGATCTCGGACTCCCGGCCCTCGATGATCTTGCGCACGATGTGCGGGTCGGCGAGATGGGCGCGGGTCATGCCGACGAGGTCGACCTTGCCCTCTCGGATGGCGTGGCGGGCGGTCGCAACGTCGTCGACCTTCGAGGCGTGCAGCACCGGCAGCGTCGTCGCCGCCCGCACCCGCCCGGCGAAGTCGAGGTGGGGTGCCGACGGCATCCCGTGGATCGGGATCACCTCGGTCAGCGACGGCTCGTCGGCGATGTACCCGCGGATCACGTTGACGAAGTCGACGAGCCCGTCGGCCTCCAGCCGGGCGAGGATCTCCAGACCGGTCTCCGCGTCGATCCCGCCGGGCACCCGCTCGTCGACCGCCATCCGGATGCCCACGACGAAGTCGCCACCGACACGCTCCTTGATCGCGCCGAGGACGCGCCACCCGAAGCGCAGCCGGTTCTCGAAGGAGCCGCCGTACTCGTCGGTGCGACGGTTCGTCAGCGGGGACCAGAACTGGTCGAAGAGGTGGCCGTAGGACTCGATCTCGATGCCGTCCATGCCGCCGGCCTGCATGCGCTCGGCGGCGTCGGCGTACTTGCCGACGATGCGGTCGATGTCCCAGACCTCGGCCTGCTTGGGCACGGCGCGGTGGGCCGGCTCGCGGAGGGGCGACGGAGCCAGCACGGGCAGCCAGTCGTCCTGGGCCCAACCGGTGCGCCGTCCGAGGTGGGTGAGTTGGATCATGCACGCCGCACCGTGCTCGTGGACCTCGTCGCTCATCCGCCTGATCCACGGCACGATGGCGTCGTCGTAGGCGTGCAGGTTGCCGAAGGCCGGCGGGCTGTCCTCCGCGACGACCGCCGAGCCGGCCGTCATCGTCATGCCGACGCCGCCCTTGGCCTTCTCGACGTGGTACAGCCGGTAGCGGTCCTTCGGCATCCCGTCCTCGGAGTAGGCCGGCTCGTGTGACGAGGAGAACACGCGGTTGCGCAGCGTCAGGTGCTTGAGCTGGAACGGCTGCAGCAGCGGATCGTCGGCGGTCACCGACACCAGCCTCTCACCGCGCCGGCCAGGTCGGCGAAGTCGGTCAGCGCAGCGCGACGATACGGACCGGTGCGAGGCCCTTGGCGGCGATGTCCCACGTGACGCCACCGTCGTCGGACGTGTAGACGGTCCCCTCGCCCGTGCCCAGCGCGACGCGCCCGCCAGAGGCGGCAAGGCAGCCGGTGTCGACGTTGCCCGGGAACCACTCCGGGAGCCCATGCCGGCAACGCTCGAATCGGTGCCCAAGTGCGGCGCGGTACACGGCGCCCTGCCGCGTGAACGGCCCCGTCGAGGCACTGACCAGGACGTCATCGCCGTCGAGTGCAACAGCTCGCAGGTAGGAGCCGTGGAGCCCGTCGGTGCTCCAGGCCCAGGTCGCGCCGCCGTCGGTGCTCCATCCGAAGCCGACGGCAGCGGCCACCGCGACGCGGCCGTTGCCGTCGGCGGCGACCTCATGGACATCGGCGGCGGGTTCGACGGCCCCGCGCCACGTGATGCCTTCGTCGTCAGAGGACCAGACCCCTCCGACGTGGACGTTGACCCACAGCCGGCCGTCTTGACCGACGGCCATCGACCGCGTGTCGGGTGCGGGACCGGCGGGGTTCTCCCAGTCGTCCCTCCCCGGCACGTCTTCGAAACCAGGCAGCGGCTCCCAGCTGCCTGCACGCAGCCGGGTGAGGTGACCCCCACGCAGCCCGACGACGGGGTCGCCGCCGGGCAGTACGACGAGGCTCTGCCCATCGGCCGCGGCGAGCTGACCCAGGACCTGTGGCCCGGACGGGTCGATGCGGACGACGCGCCGGCCGTCCAGCAGCACGACGATGTCAGGCCCGCGGCCGGCCAGCGCGGTGACCCGACCGGCGACCAGGTGGGTGCCGCCGTCGAGGTCCAGGAGCTCGGTGTCGGTCCCGGCGAGCAGCACGCCCTGCAGGGTATGACTTCAAGTGCGGTCGAGGTCAACCCGTCGCTGACGCCTGGCGGTTCGTGGCCCGCTCGAGCGCCTCGAGGACCGTGCCGACGATCATCGGCAGCTTGTCAGCGCGTCTGCTCGAGCGGGCTGGCCCGGTCGATGGCGTGGTGGGCGGCCGCCTCGAACGTGGCCGGCGTCGGAGGGCGGTCAGTGAGCTGGGCTTCGACCTCCGGCAGCCGGAGCGGGATGTTGGCCACGGCGCCGATGCAGACCCGGGCCAACCGGATCGTGTCCTCGGCCACGACCAGCCGGGCCACGCACTCGACGAGCGGCCACTCGGCCCGGGCCCGACTCATCAGCCGCACGTAGCCAGCGTGCTCCTGCGGCGTGGGGCGAGGGAGGGTGACCATGGTCAGCAGCTCACCGTCGTCGAGCTGGTGGTCACGGCTCGGGTCACTCCCATCCCCGTAGAGCTCGGCGATCGGGACGGCCTGGCGGGCCGTGGTCTCGAACGTCGCCTCGTAGGCCAGGAGCGCCAGCGCGATCGACGACGGGTGTGCCGCGACGCACGGGCCGAGGTCGAAGGCGACGCCGAAGTGGTTGTCGCCGTCGCGCGCCGGACAGGAGTCGCCGCCGTTCTTGAAGCAGCGGAGGTGCGGATGGCGGTAGTACCAGCATCGGCTGCGCTGGCAGAGGACGCCTCCCATCGTCCCCATCGATCGGATCTGCGGCGTGGCGAGCGTCTGGGCTGGCGCGGCGAGGGCGGGATAGTCGCGTTGCACGCGGTCGCTCGCACCCACCGCGGCGATCGTGACGAGCGCCCCGATGGTCGTCGGCTCGTCGCCCGTGCCGCTGATCGCGTCGAGGCCTGGCAGTCGGGAGATGTCGACCACCGGTCGGCGGTCGATCCCGCTGCGCAACCGCTCGGAGAGATCGGTCCCGCCGGCGAGGATCTCGGCGTCGCCGGTGACGTCGCCGGCGGTGGTGGCGATGGTCAGGTTCATGAGCGCAGACCCTCCAGGATGCGGTCGGGTCGCAGCGGGAGCTCCCGGTAGCGGTGGCCGGTGGCATGGAAGACGGCGTTGCCGACGGCGGCGGCGACCGGGATGGTGGCGACCTCGGAGAGTCCGGCCGCCCCGCCCTTCATCTCCTCGAAACCGTCCTCGTGAAAGAACACCTCGACCTCGGGCATGTCGCCGATGCCCGGGATGCGGAACTCCTCGAGTCCGAGGCTGAGCACCGTGCCGGTGTGCGGGTCGACGTGGCGCTCCTCGTACAGGGCATAGCCGATGCCTTGGATCACCCCGCCATAGACCTGGCTGCGGGCGAGGGCCGGGACGACGATCTTGCCGACCGCCAGCCCTCCCCACACCTTGTCGACCTTGACCGTTCCGAGGCGCGTGTCGACCACCACCTCGCAGACGTACATGGCGCTGGTGGTGCCCCGGGCCAGGTTCATGCTCAGGTTGCCCGACGGCAGCTTGCCGAGCACGTCGAGCGCGCCGTTGCTGCCTCGGCGGGCGGTCGCCCGCACCGGCTTGACCTTGGCGGCGAGCTCGGTCCACGGCATCAGCCCATCGCGGTGGCGGACGCCGACGTCCGAGGCCGTCGCCTCCAGCAGGTGCAGCTCGTCGACCGCCGCAGCGAGGAGCCGGTCGCGGACCTCGGTGGCAGCCTGCCTGGTCGGTGCGTACACCGAGTTCGTGGTCCGGCTGCCGGACGACGCGGGTCCTCGGGGCCCGCCGGAGTGGCCGATGTCCACGTCGATCTCCTGCGGATCGATGCCGAAGACCTCGGCTGCCGCGACGGCGATCACGCTGCGCGAACCGTTGCCCATGTCCTGGACGACGGTGCGGGCACGGATGCCGTCGGCCGAGGTGGAAACCTCGACAACGGTCCCCGCGTAGAACATGTTGATCCACGTCGCCATGGCGAAACCGACGCCGCGCCGGAATCGACCCGTTCTGCCACCGGCCGGTCCCCGGGTGCGCCAGACCTCGAGCTGTGACGCCCAGTCGTACAAGTGTGGCCGCAGCCGGTGGTGGTCCCAACGGCGGTGTAACTCGATCGGGTCGATGCCGAGGCGATGAGGCGGTCTCGTCGACCGAGCCTTCCAGGGCCCAGCAGAACGGTGGCGCGAACGGTGCCCGGAACGGCTTGCCGGGCGGCAGGTTGGTCAGCACGTCTCGATCCCGCAGGATCTTGGGCACCTTCGGGTAGACCAGCCACCCGAGGAGCGCCACCGAGGAGTTGACGCCAACGCCGCCGTAGCCGGCGGCATCGACGCGCATCGCCTTGAGGTCGCCCGACTGATCGGCGACGACGTCGAGCTCGATACGGGTGGCCGGGCGGTATCCGCCTCCGACCATCTCGGCCAGCCGGTCGTTGGCGACGCGCACCGCCGTGCCGGTTTGCTTGGCCAGCTTGATGGCGGCGATCGCTTCGATCCCGAGTCCCTGCTTGGCGCCGAAGGCTCCTCCGACGAAGGGAGCGTGCACCGTGACGTTGCGCAACTCGAGGTTGAAGTGCTTGGCCACCTCTCGCCACACGAGATCCACGGTCTGCGTGGAGACGTGCAACGTGAGCTTGTCGGGACCCTGCCACACGGCGACCGCGGCGTGGGGCTCGAGCGCCGTGTGGATCTGGTCCGCCGTTCGCCACGTCCCGGAGACCAGCTCGAGCTCGGGGTTCGTTGCTGCGTCGGCGATGATCCGCTTCGCCTTGCCCGGTCTCCATGACAGCAGCGCGCCGCCCCGCGCCCGCCGCGTGTTGCCGTCGAATCGAGCCGGCGGGATCGGTCCCTCCGAGGTGTTCGGCGCGTTCTTCGGCTTCCCCTCGTAGGCCGTCGCCGAGGTGCTGGCCTCGGCGGCATCCGGGTCGACGACGAAGCCCAGCTCGTCGTAGCTCACGGCGACCAGCCCCGCCCCGTGCTCGGCCGTTCGGGTCGTCGCCGCGGCGACGGCGGCGACCGGTTGCCCGACGTAACGGACGACCCTGTCGTCGACGTCCAGCACGTCGATCGCGGCCACCACGCCTGGGGCGGCCAGCGCCGCTGACAGGTCGACGTTGGTGACCCGGGCGTGGGCCGCCGTGGAGCGCACGAGGCGGGCCTCCAGCAGGCCCTCGTAGTGCACGTCGACGGTGTACGTGGCCTGACCGGTCACCTTGGCCAGGGCGTCGACGCGAGGTGCCGTCGCTTCCACGGCGCCGTCGAACTCGCCCGCACAGGCGCGGGCGACGGCGTCGAGGATGCCGACGTAGGCACCGCAGCGGCAGAGGTGTCCCGCCAGGGCTGCGGCGATCGCCTCGCGACTCGGGACGCGACCGCCACCGTTCGCCCGCCACCCGTCGTAGAACGCCACTGACTCGTTGACGAAGCCGGGCGTGCAGAAGCCGCACTGCAGCGCGTCCGACGCCATGAACGCCTTCTGCACCGGATGTAGCTCCGTCGCCGCGTGGGCCTCGACGGTCTGCACCCGGCGGCCCTCGAGCTGCTGCGCGGGAAGCAGGCAGCTCGTCATCGGGGTGCCGTCGACGAGTACCGTGCACGCACCGCACACCCCAGCCCCGCAGACCAGCTTCGTGCCGGTCAGCCCGGCCTGCTCGCGGATCACGTCGATCGCCGTGTCACCAGGGCGCAGCTCGAAGTCGACCGATTGTCCGTTCAGGTCTGTTCTCATCGTCGTCCCCTGGCCGTTGACCGCTGCGGAAGAAATCTTCCGCACTACTGTAGGAAGAAATCTTCCGCATTGCAAGCTCCGTTTACCTCGTTTACCCCGTTCGCCGGCGAGGAGGAAATGGCCGAGACACCCAACGCCGACCCGGCCGAGCGCATCCGGTCAGCGGCGCTCCGGCTGTTCAACGAGCGCGGGTACGGCAGCGCCACCGTCGAAGCGATCGCCGAGTCCGCCGGCGTGGGCGTCGGGACGATCTACCGACGCTGGCCGGACAAGCCGGCGCTGGCCAACGACGTGTTCGGCTGGGCCCAGGACTCGGTCTTCGAGGCCATCGCCGGTGCGCCGCTCGAGGCGCGGGCCCCCAAGCAGCAGTTCCTCGAGCTCTGGCACCGCACGTGGGCGTTCGCCGCCCACCATCCAGAGCCGCGTCGTGTTCATCGAGGGCCACACGCACGAGGCGTTCCTCGACGATCCCAATCGGGCCAAGAAGCAGGCGTTCCAGGGCCACATCGCCACGGCCTTCAGTGCGATCGGCGTCCGAGCCGCGCCCGAGGTCGCCGTGGCGATGATCACGGGCACGCTCGTCCAGCTGATCCGGCGCGGCATCGCCGCCGACCGTGACGACCTCGGCGAGCGGCTGTGGAACGCCTTGCGGACACCGGGCATGCCGTCGAAGGACGTCGTGCTGGCCCTCCGGCTGGATCGCTGAACGCCCATGGATGGCAGCCAGGTCGCCGTTGCCGCCCTCCTGGTGGCGATCGCCGCGCTCAACGCCATCGCCAGCCGTCTCTCGATCCCGTACCCGATCGTCCTCGTCCTCGGTGGGCTGGCGATCGGCCTGTTGCCGGGGATGCCAGAGGTCGAGCTCGACCCCGAGCTCGTGCTCTTCGTGTTCCTGCCACCGCTGCTGTACTCGGCGGCGTTCTTCGCTGACCTCCCGGCGTTGCGGCGCGACATCCGGGCGCTGTCGCTGACGTCCATCGGCCTCGTCCTGTTGACGGTCGTGGTCGTGGCCGTGGTCGGCCACGCGGTCCTCGGGCTGACGTGGGCGATGTCCTTCGCACTCGGAGCCATCGTCTCGCCCACCGACCCGCTGGCGGCGACGGCGATCATGCGGCGACTGGGTGTGCAGCGGCGCATCGTCAACCTCGTCGAGGGCGAGAGCCTGATCAACGATGCCGCCGCCCTCGTGTCGCTTCGCGTCGCCGTCGCGGCGGCGGTCGCAGGGACCTTCTCGCTGCTCGAGGCGACGTTCGAGTTCGTGGTGGCCACCGTGGGCGGCGTCGCCGTCGGCCTCGCCGTCAGTTGGCTGGTCCGGCAGGTCCGCGTGCGCATCGACGATCCGCTGACGAGCATCACCGTCAGCCTCCTGTCCGGCTACGCCGCCTACGTGCCTGCGGAGGCGGTGGGCGTGTCGGGTGTCCTCGCCGCGGTGACTGCTGGGGTCTACCTCGGATGGTACTCACACGAGCTGGCCTCGCCCGCCGTGCGGTTGCGGGGGACGGCCGTCTGGGAGGTGCTGACGTTCCTCCTCAACGCCACGCTGTTCATCCTGGTCGGGCTGCAGCTCCCCGTCGTGATTGATGGCCTCGTCGATCAGTCGCTGCTGCGCCTGACGCTCGACGCGCTGCTGATCACGGTCACGATCGTGGCGGTCCGCTTCGCCTGGGTGTTCACCGTGCCCTACCTCGTCCGGCTCCTGGATCGCCGGCCGGGCCAGCGCGCCCGCCGGGTCGGCGCCGGCCCCAGGGTGGTGATCGCGTGGAGCGGGATGCGCGGCGCGGTCTCGATGGCGGCTGCGCTGTCGCTCCCCGTGGTGACGGATGCGGGCAGACCGCTACCGGGGCGCCACCTCATCGTGTTCGTGACGTTCGTCGTGGTGCTCGTCACGGTCGTCGGTCAGGGTCTGACGCTGCCGTACCTGGCCAGGCGGATGGGGACCACGGCCGGTGCCGACAGCGAACGAGAGGCGGAGTTGCACGCCAGATTGGTGGCCACCAAGGCGGCCCTCGCCGAGCTCGAGGCCATCGCCGACGACGACTCGGAGGACGCGCCACCATCGGAGACGGTCGACCGGCTGCGCCAACGTTTCGAGGCACGCAAGCGGCGGGACGCCACACGCGCCGGCATCATCGACGACGGGCGCAACGAGGATGCGGTGGCGAGGCGACGCGTGATGCGTCAGGTGCTGCGGGCCCAGCGACGGGCGCTGGTCCAGCTGCGCAACTCCGGCCAGATCAGCAACGACGTCATGCACCTCATCGAGCGCGAGCTCGACATGGAGGAGTCTCAGCTCGAAGCCTGAAGAGGCCGGCAGCGGGTCAGCGTTGGCCGGGCCCGTTGATGCCGCCCGGTTCCCACAGCGATGTGCGGAGGTCCGCGTCGCGTGCTTCGTCGATCACGGCGAGGTCGGCCTCGATCCTGGCGTGGTCCTTGATGATGCAGGCCGCCGACGGCAGCTCGCTCGGGCCGAGCCAGGAATCCGGTGACCACAACTCGGCACGGCGCAACGCCTTCGCGCAGTGGATGTAGGCCTCTACCACGCTGACGACGACGACCACGCGGGCCGGCTTGCCGGCGACAGCAAACTCCTCGCACAACGCGGCGTCGGCGACGAGCTCGGCGGTGCCGTTGACCCGCAGCGTCTCGTCGAGTCCGGGGATGAGGAACAGCAGCGCCACACTGTCGTTGGTCACCAGGTTCTGGAACGAGTCGAGCCGGTTGTTCCCCGAGTAGTCGGCCCACGCCAAGCGCTGCTCGTCGAGCACCCGGACGAACCCTGGGCGGCCCGCCCTTCGGCGACCCGTCGCAGACGCCCGCCGCGTTGGCCGTGGACAGGACGAAGAACGGCGACTTGGCCAGGAAGTCTGCGCAGTGCCCGTCGAGTCGGTCGATGACCTTGTCGATCGGCCCTCGTGCCGGCTGGCGGTAGATGCCACGAAGGTCGTCGACCGAATCCAATCTCATGCCGCCAGTCTGGCGAACGCGTCGGCTGCGTTCATGGCGGGATGTCGAGAGTCACCTCCACGGTCAGATGGTCGATCTGCGCGCGGAGGGTCCCTTTTCGAGAACCTCCGCGCCCGAGATCGTCGTTTGAGACGCTCCAGCGCCCAGATGGCAGGTGGCGTGGCGTCAGGGATGGGCGAGGATCTCGCCGTGGAGGACGGCGAACCAGGCATCCGGGTGCCGGGACCACGCTTCGAAGGCGTCGGCCATCGCGTCGAGCTGCGCTCGGGTGGCGTGGCCGCCGTCCATGGCCTGGACGGCCACCGACGAGACGCGCATGCGGTCGGCCCACAACCCGCCCCACCAGGCGCGCTCGTCGGGCGTGGCGAAGCACCACACCGACGCGGAGGCCTGCACGTCGCGGTAGCCGGCGCCGTGGGCCCAACCGAGCAGATGGCGCCCGGCCTCGGGCTCGCCGCGGTTGGCGCGGCGCCACCGAGCGGTACGTGGCCAGCCAGTCATCGAGGCGGTCGTCGAGTGGAGCCCAGGCGAAGGTGGCATAGTCGGCGTCGCGTGCAGCCGCCACGCCGCCGGGGCGGCACACCCGGCGCATCTCCCGCAGCGCCCTGATCGGGTCCGAGAGGTGCTGCAGGACCTGGTGCGCGTGCACGACGTCGAAGCTGTCGTCGGGGTAATCGAGGGCGTAGATGTCGCCGGTCTCGAATCGCAGCCCGTCGAGTCGCTCGGCCATGCCCCGCGCCGCATCGATCACCTCATCGCTGCGGTCGATGCCGACGACGACGCCGGGGGTGACGCGGCCGGCGATGTCGGCCGTGATCGTGCCCGGCCCGCAACCGACGTCGAGCACGTCGACACCCGGTTGGAAGTACGGGGCGGCATACGCCGCCGAGTTCTCGACCGTCCGCCAGACATGCGAACGCAGCACCGACTCGTCGTGTCCGTGGGTGTACGTGTCGTCGGGTTGCATCAGGGCAGACTGGTCGCCCACACACCGAACTCGTCGGGTGTGCGGACGCCGTCCTCCATCACCGCACGGTAGATGTCCGCGCCGCCGATCTCATCGGGGTAGTTGGGCTGGCGGCACCACACGTCCTTGATCCGCAGGACGGCCCGGCGTTCGGCAGGTGAGATCCGTTGCGCCAGGCGGCGGTGGAACTCGATGACGTTGGCGTGGTCGTCGTGCAGCCACAAGGTCAGATCGACGCGCCACTCATTGCCCGACCAGGGAAGTCCGAACGGGACGTGGTAGCGCTCGTCGCGCCGCTGGCCCGTCGGGGATCGATCGCCGCGCTCGTCGCGGTAGCTGAAGTGGGTGATCTCGTGGGTGGCCAGCAACCGGCCGATGACGCCGATCACGTCCACGGGCGTGAAGTCGGGCCCCACGAGCGCGCCGACGTCGAGGTCACGCCAGCACATCAACCCCGAGATGTAGCTGCCCGTCGGCAGCAGCCGCGGAATGGTGGACAGTTCACCCGCTCGATCCCCGGGTTTCTCATTTCGCTTTCTGGGCGCGGAGGATCCCATTTTCGAGAACCTCCGCGCCCAGATGGCGATTTGAGAACGTCCGCGCCCAGATCGGCCGGGTCGCGTTCGCGCTGAACGGGTCACGCCCACTTCAAGGGCTCTTCGACCAACCAGCGACCGAACGAGGTGAACCAGTCAGCGCAGCTCCTCAGTACCACATGTCCGGCATCTCGGACTTGCGCCGGGCGACGAACTCCCCCAACGCCTCGTCGACGGCGGCGTCGATCGGCGGCGCTTCATAGGCCGCCAGCAGCTGGGCGACCTTGTCGGCGGCCCGCTCCTCGACGCGACGCTCACCGGCGTCCCGCCACTGCTCGAAGCTGGCGTTGTCGGCCGTCCAGCTGTCCCAGAACGCCGTCTCGTAGTGGCGCAGCGTGTGCTGCGCCCCGAAGAAGTGCTTGCCGGGCCCGACCTCGCGGAACCCGTCGAGGGCGAACTGGTCCTCCGACAGGTCGATGCCCCGCAGGTAGGTGTGCAGGGCGCCGCAGTGATCGGCGTCGACGATGAACTTCTCGTAGCCCATCACCAGCCCGCCCTCCAACCAGCCGGCCGAGTGGAGGATGAAGTTGGCGCCGCACAGGATCGCTGCCTGCATCGACACCGCCGACTCCAACATCGCCTGGCCGTCGAGCACCTTCGCCGTCGTGAACGAGCCCGAGCAGCGCAGCGGCAGGCCGACCCGCCGGGCCAGCTGGCCCACGACGAGCGACCCGATGGCCGGCTCGGGTGTGCCGAACGTGGGCGCCCCCGAGCGCAGCGCCATCGACGACAGGAAGTTGCCGTAGACGACCGGCGACCCGGGTCGCGTGAGCTGGCCGAGGGCGACGCCGACGAGCGTCTCGGCGTGGGACTGGGCGATGCCTCCGGCCAGCGTCACCGGGCCCATCGCACCGCCGAGGATGAACGGCGTGACGACCGGCGCCTGGTTGGCGGCGGCGTACGTCCGCAACGCACCGGACATCGCCCCGTCCCAGACCAGCGGCGAGTTGACGTTGACGTTGCCCATCACGACGCAGTTGGCATCGACGACGTCCGGTCCGAAGGCGATGCGCGCCATCTCCACGGAGTCGGCGGCCCGGATCGGCTGGGTCACCGATCCCATGAACGGCTTGTCGCTGTAGCGCAGGTGGGCGTACACCATGTCGAGGTGGCGCTTGTTGACGGGCACGTCGACGGGCTCGCACACGGTGCCGCCGGAGTGGTGCAGCCAGGGGACCGACCACGCCAGCTTGACGAAGTTCTCGAAGTCGGCCAGCGAGCCGTAGCGCCTGCCGCCAGCCAGGTCACGGACGAACGGGGAGCCGTACGCCGGGGCGAAGACGACGGCGTCGCCGCCGATCTGCACCGAGTGGGCCGGGTTGCGGGCGACCTGCGTGAACACCGAGGGTGCCGTCGCGCACAGGGCCCGCACGTGGCCGGGGTCGAAGCGCACCCGCTGGTCGTCGACGGTGGCACCGGCGGCGGCGAACAGTCCCAACGCGACGTCGTCGCGGATCTCCATCCCGATCTCCGCCAGCAGCTGGTCGGCGTTGGCCTCGATGAGCGCCAGCCCCTCCTCCCCCACCAGCTCGTAGTTGGGGATCCGGCGGCGGATGAACGCCGGGGCAACGGGTGTGGCACCCACACCGGTGCGGGCCTCGAGCCGGGCTGCCCGACCGCCCGACGGCCGCCGGGCCATGCCTAGACCGCGACCTGCGTCCTGCCCAGCTCCTCGACGGGCAGGTGGCAGCGGATGCGGTGGCCCGGCTCGATCTCGACCACCGGCGGCTCGATGACGTCGCAGGTCCCTGCCATGAACCGGTGGCAACGGGTGTGGAACACGCACCCGGGCGGCGGGTCGGCCGGGCTGGGGATCTCGCCCTGGATGTGGATTCGGTCCGACGGCTCCCCGTCGACCGACGGCACCGCCGAGAGCAGCGCCTCCGTGTACGGGTGGTGCGGCCCGTCGAAGATCTGGTCGGTCGTGCCCTCCTCCTGCAGGCGGCCGAGGTACATGACGACGATGCGGTCGGCGAGGTAGCGCACGACACCGAGGTCGTGGCTGATGAACAGGTAGCTCGTCGACTCCGTCGTCTGCAGCTCGGACAGCAGGTTGAGGATGGCCGCCTGCACCGACACGTCGAGGGCGCTCGTCGGCTCGTCGCAGACGACGATGCGCGGATCGCCGGCGAACGCCCTGGCGATCGCCACGCGCTGCTTCAACCCGCCCGAGAGCTGCCGCGGCCGCATGTCGAGGTGGCGGGGCGACAACTTCAGGGCGGCGGCCAGCGTCTCGACCCGGATGTCGGCGTCGCGGCCCTTGACGCGCGTGAGCTTGGTCACCGACCGCTTGAGGATCCGGCGCACGCTCCACTTCCGGTTCAGCGCGCTGTCCGGGTTCTGGAAGACCATCTGCATGGCCCGCATGTCGTCCGTTCCCCGCTGCTCCGCCTTGCCGGCCAGGAGGTGCTCGTCGAGGAGGATCTCGCTGCCGGCGTCGGGCTCGTAGATGCCGAGCATCACCTTGGCCAGCGTGCTCTTGCCCGATCCGGACTCGCCGACGAGCCCGACGGTCTCGCCATCCCCGAGCCCGAGCTGGATGCCGACCAGGGCGGGGACGTCCTGGCGCCGCTGGTGGAACGTCTTGGACACGTCCCGCATCTCGATCACGATGCGCCCGCCGAGCAGGTTCTCGCTCTCGTCGGCCGCCGGTTCCGGGATCTCACCGAGACGGTCGACGTGGTGGCACCGCGTGAAGTGGGCGGCGTCGGAGCGAGCGGCGGCGTGTCCCACGTCGACGTGCACGACCGGCGGCACCTCGGTGCGGCAGACCTCGTCGGCCAGCGCGCAGCGGTCGACGTACACACACGTCGGCAGCGGCGTCCCGATCTGCGGCAGCGTGCCGGGGATGGTGAACAGGGCGCGCTCGGTCTTGCGCACGCCGTGGCGCGGCAGGCACTGCAGCAGCCCGATCGTGTACGGGTGCTTTGGCGCCTCGAAGACCTCGACGGCGTCCCCCTCCTCGACGATCTTGCCGGCGTACATGACCCCGACGCGGTCGCACATCGAGCGGATCACGCCGAGGTTGTGGGCGATCAGCAGGATCGCCGCG
This sequence comes from uncultured Acidimicrobiia bacterium, assembly GCA_963719775.1. Taxonomy (GTDB): domain Bacteria; phylum Actinomycetota; class Acidimicrobiia; order Acidimicrobiales; family Ilumatobacteraceae; genus JALZMG01. Next base: position 124,418 of record CAVRCY010000006.1, on the reverse strand, counting down.
TCGGTCTCGGACCGCAGCGCCCGGACGAGGTCGAGCACTTCGGCCTCGACCGTGGCGTCCAGGCCGGTCGTCGGCTCGTCGAGCACGAGCAGCTTGGGGTCGCACGCCAGCGCCATGGCGATGACGACGCGCTGCTGCATGCCGCCCGAGAGCTGGTGCGGATAGCGCTCCATGACCCGCTCCGGATCGGCGATACGGACGCGGCGGAGCGCGGCGAGCGCCCGCTGGCGGGCCTCGCGCCGGTCGTGGCCGAGGACCGTGAACGCCTCGACGACCTGGCTGCCGATCCGCAACGTCGGGTTGAGCGCGCTTCCCGGGTCCTGGTACACCATCGACGCGTCTCGAGCACGGTACCGCCGGAGGTCGCGCTCCGACATCTTGGTCACGTCGGCACCACCGACGAGGATGCGTCCGCCGGTGATCACCCCGTTGGCCGGGAGGTAGCGGACGGCGGCGTATGCCGTCGTCGACTTGCCGCACCCGGACTCGCCGACGAGCCCGTACGCCTCACCGGGACGGACGTGGAACGTGACGCCGCGCAGGACTTCGCGTGGGATGCCGCGCACCTTGTACGCCAGCTCGAGGTCCTCGACGGCGAGGGCGTGCGCCGTGGTCGTCGCGGTGATCGCGGTCTCGGTCATGCGGCCAGCACCGCCTCGATCGAGTCGGCGACGAGGTTGGTGGCGATCACCACGCTGGCGATCGCCAGGGCCGGGAAGAGGGTCGGCCACCACTGGCCGTTCTGGATGAACCGGTACGTCTCGTTGACGGTCAGCCCCCAGTCGGGCGACGGTGGCGGGATCCCGAACCCGAGGAACGACAGCGTGGCGATCGTGAACACGGCGTAGCCGATGCGCACCGTCAGCTCGACGACGATCGGACCGGAGACGTTGGGGAGGATCTCCCTGGTCATCACGAACAGTCCCGACTCCCCCCGCAGCCGTGCCGAGGTGACGTAATCGAGCTGCGCTTCGGAGATCACCGCCGCCCGCACGGTGCGGGTGACGATCGGCGTGAACAGCACGGCGACCGTGAGGATGACGATGGTGGTCGACGACCCGAGCGACGCCGCGATCAGGATGCCCATCAGGACCACCGGGATCGCCAGCAACGCCTCGACCAGCCGGCCGAGGACCTCGTCGACCAAGCCGCGGCGGTAGCCCATGAGCAGCCCGAGCAGGGTGCCGGCGGCGACGCTGAGGACGGCGGCGATCGGCGCGGCGATCAGCACGTCCCTGGATCCTGCCATCACCCTCGAGAGCACGTCGCGCCCGAGCTGGTCGGTCCCCATCAGGTTGGTCGAGTTCGGGGACAGCAGCGGCTGGAACTCCGGCACCAGGGGTGGGTACGGCGTGATCCGATCGCCCCCGATCGCACACACGATCCAGACCAATAGGATCAGCGCGCCGACGAGGAAGCCAGGCCGGCGCAGCAGGAGCCGCCATCGCTCCCTGCGGACCTGGCGACGTTCGGCCCGCCTGTCGATCGGAACGGCCCCGGCGTCGACCTCGGCGCCGAGCTCTTCGAGGATGGTCTCCTCTGCATGGGCCTCGACGATGGCCGCCGCCGACCCCGGCTCCGGGGGTGGGACATCCATGCTCATGCCGTACTCGCCTCGAGGCGGGCCCGTGGGTTCATCCAGGCGATGACCAGATCAGCGGCGAGCGTGCAGAGCATGTAGATGATGCCGACGAGGATCACGCCGGCCGACAGGAGCGGGAAGTCCTTGGCCAACGCGGCGCTGCGGATCAGGCTGCCCAGCCCCGGGTAGTTGAAGATCAGCTCGAGGGCGATCAGGCTGCTCAGGATGTAGCCGATCTGGACCCCGATCACCGACACCGTCGGCTGCAGCGCGTTGCGCATGAGGTGCCCGCGGGTGACCCGGCCGCGAGGCAGGCCCTTCATCACCGCGGTGCGCGTGTAGTCGGCGTCGAGGGCCTGCATCGTGCCGGCCCTCGTCATCCGGGCGATGTACCCGAAGTAGACGACGACCAGGGCGAGCGCCGGCAGCATGAGGTAGTCGATCTGGGTGAGGAATCGAGGACCCTTCCGGCGCCAGCGCCAGCACGTGGAACCAGCCCAGCTGGACCCCGATGAAGAACTGCAGCGTCACCCCGGACACGAAGTCGGGGATCGACGAGCTGGCCAGTCCGAGGGTGACGATCGACCGATCGGCCAGCGTGTTGCGTCGCCGGGCGGCGAACATCCCGGCGGCGATGGCGATCGGGATCGTCATCACGAGGCCGACGGCGGCGAGCTTGGCCGAACGCCAGAAGGCCGGCCACAGCAGGTCGGTCACCGGCACGCCGAACTGGTTCGAGTCGCCCCAGTCGAACGTGACCGCGCTCTTCAGCACGCGACCGTACTGCTGGATCATCGGATCGTTGGCGCCGATCTCCTCGTTCAGCGCGTCGACTGTCTCCTGTGACGCGAACGGCCCGAGGATGCTGCGGCCGGGGTTGGCCGGCAACACGTTGACGATCAGGAAGACGATCGTCGTCAGCAGGAACAGCGTGAGTATCGACAGCAGCAGCCGCCGGATGACGTAGCGCCTCATCTGCTGGCCCGCGCCTCGTATGTTCAGGCCTGCGACGCTTTCTCGGTGAACATCTGTCCCGAGCGCCGACACCCGGACGCCCTGGAAGTTGTTGGAGTGACCGGAGAGGTAGTCGTAGAAGAACGGCAGCCCGATCGGGACCTCGTCGTTGAGGAGGGCCTCCAGGGTGCCGGCCGCCTCCATCTGGGCGTCGACCCCGACCGCCTCCTGGAACGCCGTGAAGCCCTCGTCGAGCGCCGAGCTGGAGTACTGCGACGAGTTCCAGCACCCCGTTGGTCTTCAGTGCGGCGTTCAAGAACACGTCTGGGGTCGGCCGGTGGCCGTAGTCGACGATGCCCAGCTCCGCCGCACCCGAGCAGGGCGGATCGGCGGGCTCCTCCGGGCACCACTGGGAGCCGTAGAAGGTGTCGAGGCTCTCGATGGCCAGCTCGAGGTTGATCCCCGCCTCGGCGGCGCCGGCCTGGATCAGCTGGGCGAGCTCGGGGATCTCCTGCAGCTCGGCGGCGTGGAGGACCGCCTGGAGACCATCCTCGAGGCCGGCCTCGGCCAGCAGCGACCTGGCTCGCTCGACGTCCTTGGTGCGCTGCTCGACGGCGCCCTCGTTGAAGAACGGCATGAACGGCGCGAAGACGTGGTCGTTGGCGATCACCGCCCGACCTTGGAACAGCGTCGGGACCATCTGCTCCCGATCGAACGTGAAGGCCAGGGCCTGGCGCACGGCCTTGTCGACGAACTGGCCGGTGTCGCACCGCATCCAGATCTGGCGGTGCGTCGAGGACTCCACCTCGAGGACCGTGAAGTCCGGGCTGTTGAGCAGGTCGTCGCCACCGAGCACGGAGAACTGCACGAGGGCGTCGACGGCACCGCCCTGCATCGCCGTCACCATCGTGCCGACGTCGTCGAAGAACTGCATCTCCTGGCCGTCGAGCGGGGTCTGACCGCCCCACCAGTCCGGATTGCGCTCGAACGCCGCGCCGGTGGCCGGGTCGTAGCGGGTCAGCTTCCACGGCCCCGTTCCGTTGGGTGTGCCGTCCAGAGTTGTGCCCGTCTCGTAGCTGACCGGCGTGATCAGCGTCTGGGCGTTGAACACCGAGACCAGGTACGGGAAGTTGCCGTTGGCGCCCTCGAGGTTGAAGACGGCGACATTGGGATCGGTGGTGTCGACGGCGCCCTCGGCGATGACCCCGGCGAGGCCGGCGTTGGCGGCCACGACCAGGCGGTCCATCGTCGCCGCGACGTCGGCCGACGTGAAGTCGCCGCCGTCCTGCCACTTGACGCCCTGGCGCAGGGTGAACGTCCAGACCGTGCCGTCCTCGTTGGGCTCCCACGACTCGGCGAGGCCAGGCGCCAGTTCGCCGTCCTCACCGAGCGTGACGAGGAACTCGAAGCTCTGGGCCGTCAGCCCGTAGGCGCCGAGGTCCTGCATGGCGATCGGGTCGAGCGTGGCGGCTGGCGTCTGGTAGGCGATCCTGATGATGCCGCCGGCCTGCCCGGCGCCGGTCGTCCCCGGCGCACGCGGTCGTGCCCGGTGCGCCGGCCGTGCCGCCCGTCCCGGAACCGGCGGTGCCGTCATCGTCGTCGTCATCGCCCCCACAGGCCGAGATGACGGCGCCGATCAGCGGCATCGACAGCCCGATGATCGTGCCCCGGCGGATGAAGCTCCGCCGGCTGACCTTGCCCTGCGCGTACGACTCGATGAGATCGAGGTGGACGGGCCCAACCTCACGACGAGCCCGATCGAGACGCTTCCAATCCATGGGTTCCTCCCCCGGCGTGTCCAATACGGGCGCCCCCGCCCGCCCCGAACCATAATGCCACCCACCCCGCCCACACCATCGGAACGGAGGGTCGGTGGCGGTTCGCGGTCCGGCGGTACTGTCAAGGGTCTGTGAACGTTGCCTGGCCGGGCACCCCGCGGGTCGTCGTCGGGCCCGGCAGCATCGACCACGTCGCCGATCTGGACGGCGTCGATGGCGGCACGGCGATCGTCGTCGTCGACGCCGCGCTGGCCGACTCGGCGGTCTGCGGGCGGGCGGCGGATGCCCTGGCTGCCGGCGGTCGGGTCGTCCAGGTCCACGTCGTCCCGAGCCACGAGCCGACGGCGGCTTCCGTCGATGACGCGGCCGCGCTGGTGCGTGACGCCGGCGCGGCAGTCGTCATCGGCATCGGCGGCGGCACGGCCCTCGACACGGCCAAGCAGGCCGCCTCCATCGCCGGCGCTCGCAACGGGATCGAGCACTACGCCCTCGGCGCCCATCCGCTCCCCGTCGGCCCGCCGGTGGTGGCCGTCCCGACGACTGCCGGCACGGGCGCCGAGATCACGCGCACGTGCATCTTGACGACCACCACCGGGCGCAAGGTCTGGACGTGGGGTGACGAGCTGGTCCCCCGCCTCGTCGTACTCGACGCGGTCGGCGACGTCGACGATGCCACCCCACGTGACGGCGGCGACCGGACTCGATGCCTTCGTCCACGCCGTCGAGGCCGTGACCGGTCGCCGGTGCAACTCGCTCGTCGCCGCACCCGCGCTGCACGCCATCCGCCTCGTGCTCGACCACTTGCCGAGCGCCGTCGACGATGGCGCCGACCTGGCCGCCCGCCAGGCGATGCAGGAAGCCGCGCTCCTCGCCGGCATGGCCATCGACGGGGGTGGCACCGGCATGGCGCACTCCATCGGGCACGCCATCGGCACGCGGGCCCACGTCCCCCACGGCGCGGCCGTCGCCGTCGGCCTCGCTGCCGCCCTGCCGTGGAACGTCGCCGGCCAGCCCGACGCGTTCGACGCCGTCGCCCGCTCGGTCGGCCGACCGGCCGGCGAGCTGGCCGAGGTCTACGCCGATCTGCTGGCCGCCGTGCGCTTTCCCGCCGTAGTTCAACGCGTCGGTCACCTGCAGGTCACGGCCGAGGAGCTGGCCGAGACGATGGTCGCCGAGGAGAACCTGCCGATGTACCGCAACAACTGCCGGCTCGCCGATGACGACGAACGGCTCGGCCTCGCCAGACTCGACCCTGCGGCTGTGGGACGAGCTCCTCGCCTCGGCATGAGGGCGATCACGCGGATCGAGATCAGTCACCACCGGTTGCCGCTCGACCCCCCGTTCCCGGCGTCATGGGATCCCCAGCCGCGGGCGCTGTTCCCGGCCACGATCGTGCGCGTCCACGATGACGCCGGGCACGTCGGCGTCGGGTCCGGTGACGCGATGTACGGGTTCGCCGATTACGAGTCGTACTTCCTCGGTGAGGATCCGCTCGAATCTCGATCGCCACGCCGCCGTGCTGTCGAACATCGACTTCCACGCCGGCCGGCCGTGGCCGCTCGACGTGGCGCTGTGGGACCTCGCCGGGCAGATCGAGGACCGGCCGATCTGGTCGCTCGTCGGCGGCAGCGGCAACCGCGTCCGCGCCTACGCGTCGTCGGGTGTCCACCGTTCGGCGGCGGACATGGTCGGCACCGCCCGGCGCGCCGCCGATCTCGGCTTCCCCGCGCTCAAGGTTCGGTTCGGGCGGGCCTCGCTGGACGACGACCTCGCCGTCGTCCGGGCGATCCGTGACGGGCTCGGCGGCGTGCTCGAGCTGATGGTCGACTGCAACCAGGGTTGGCGCATGCCGTGGGACACGCGGCCACCGTGGGACGTCGATCGGGCCACGCAGGTGGCCGAGGCGCTGGCCGCCGAGCGCGTCACGTGGATGGAGGAACCACTTCATCGCGGCGATTACGACGGGATGGCCGCCCTGCGGCGGCGGACCGCCGTCCCGATCGCCGGCGGCGAGCTGACGCGGGAGGCCTACGAGCTGCGTCAGCTGCTGACCGGCGAGTGCCTCGACGTGTTCCAGCCCGACTGCGTGTGCACGCAGGGCATCACCGGCCTGCGCCGGCTGGCGGCCGAGATCGTCGCCGCCGGCAAGGTCTTCACGCCGCATACGTGGGGCAACGGCATCGGGCTGCTGGCCAACGTCCACCTCACGGCCGGGACCGTCGGCGCGCCGTTCATCGAGTTCCCCTTCGATCCCCCGGAGTGGACGACGGCCCGTCGTGACTACATCCTGACGGAGACGGTGGAGATCGACGGCGACGGCTGGATCACCCTGTCCGACCGCCCCGGCCTCGGCTGCACCCTGGACGAGGATGCCCTGGCCCGCACCGCCATCGGTGGCTGACTCAGGCCGAGCGCGGCAGCCAGCCGGCGACGCCACTCGACCGACGCCCGGTCGGCCTGCACACTGACCGTCGCCGTCGGCTCCAGCGACAGCACGCCAGGCACCAGCTCCAACATCCGCTTGTCCTCCGCTCCGATCGCCCGATCGAAAGCGATGACCTCTTCGGCCGGAACCGTGTGGTCGTCGTTGCGCCAGACGACGAACGTGAAGTACGACCGGAGATCGTCGATCGGCGTGCTGCAGAGCAGGATGATGTGATCGAGGCCGTTCTCGTAGTGGATCGTGCTGCGGACGGTGAACGGCAACGCGAACCCGGTCGTCATGCGGCGCCGGATGACCGGCGCGTCGAGCCCGGATGCCACACGACCCAGTTCGTTGCCCACCTCGACCTCGTACTCGTAGCCGACGAAGTGGCCATCGAGCTCGATGATCTCGAACTTCGGCACCTGGCGATTGGCCGCCAGCCCCAGCGTGCCGGTGTGCACGTACGGGAAGTGGGCGATGTCGAGGAAGTTGTCCGTCATCCGGGTGACCGAGGTCCTCCACTCGGCGACGCCGGAGTTGATCCGCCGATAGGCCGCATCGTCCTCCTCGGCGATGACCGGGATCGGCGCACGCGGCGTGCCGAGACAGACCCACACCAACCCGTAGCGCTCGGCGGCGCAGACCACCGGCAAGTGGCCCTTCGGCGGCACCGGGACACCTGGCGCGGACGAGGGCACCTCCACGCACCGTCCACCGTCGCCGAACGTCCAGCCGTGGTAGGCGCACACGAGACAACCGTCCTCGACCCTGCCCGAGGGACAGCGGTGCCTCGCGGTGGGGGCAGCGATCCGGCGCGGCGACGACGGTGCCGTCCGGCGAGCGCCACACGACGAGGTCACGCCCGAGCAGCCGCACCGAGCGCGGGCCCGGGGTCACGTCCGTTCCCTCGCCCACGACGTACCAGTAGTCCCGCAGCGCGTCGTGGCCGGTGAGCACCTCGTTGGTCATGACGTCACGCCGAGCTCGGCTCCCTTTGGTCTGTCTGTCCTACCATACTGGGGTGTCAGACCTGCTCCGCCAGATGGGACTGGCGACGCCGTCACGCCGTGCTGGAGCGGGCCCAGAGGTTGATGTCGGCGTCGGTGGCGTGGCGGTCGATCTCCGCCAGCTCCTCGTCGGTGAGGTCGAGCCGCTGCAGCGCGGCGACGTTGTCGTCGAGCTGGGCGACGCTGCTGGCGCCGATCACGAGCGAGGTCATCCGCGGGTCGCGCAGGGCCCACGCGAGTGCCAGCTCGGCGAGGCTCTGGCCGCGCCTCGCGGCGACCTCGTTGAGCGCCCGGACCCGGGCCAGCCGGTCCTCCGTGAGCATGTCCTGGCCCATCGCCCCGCCCGTGGCGACCCGCGAGTCGGCCGGCACGCCGTCCAGATAGCGGTCGGTCAGCAGGCCCTGCGCCAACGGCGAGAAGGCGATGCACCCCGCACCGACCTCCTCGAGCGTGTCCAGCAGCCGGTCCTCCTCGATCCAGCGGTTGATCATCGAGTACGACGGCTGGGAGATCAGCAACGGCGTGCCGAGGTCGCTGAGGATGGCCGCCGCCTGCCGGGTGCGTTCCGAGTTGTACGACGAGATCCCCACGTACAGCGCCCGACCTGAACGCACGGCGGTGTCCAGCGCACCCATCGTCTCCTCGAGCGGCGTCTCCGGGTCGAAGCGGTGCGAGTAGAAGATGTCGACGTAGTCCAGGCCCATCCGCGCCAGCGACTGGTCGAGCGATGCCAGCAGGTACTTGCGCGACCCCCACTCGCCGTACGGCCCCGGCCACATGTCGTAGCCGGCCTTCGTCGAGATCACCAGCTCGTCGCGGTACGGCCGCAGGTCGTCGGCGAGCATCCGGCCGAAGTTGACCTCCGCCGACCCGTACGGCGGGCCGTAGTTGTTGGCCAGGTCGATGTGTGTGATCCCGACGTCGAAGGCCCGCCGGACGATCGCCCGCTGCGTCTCGTACGGTCGGTCGTGGCCGAAGTTGTGCCACAACCCCAACGACAGGACGGGGAGCTGGAGGCCGCGGCGCCCGCAACGGCGGTACTGCATCGCGTCGTAGCGGTCGTCGGCGGCAACGTACGCGCTGGCGGTCACGCCGCGCAGCATACGGCGACCGTCATCGGTGGCTGCCGAGCGCCGCCGTCCATGGTGGCGCGCCGCGATCCGGTGGCCAGCCGGCTCTACTTCGGCGGCAGGGAGCGGACGCGGTCGACGCCGCGCCTCACCCAGGGGGCGAGCTGACGTTTGGTGCGCACGCCCTCGGGGTCGACGCGCAGCCAGCCCGCCACCTCGCGGCCGCGGCATCATCATCAGTCGGGTGTGCGGCTTGTCGAGCAGCACGTCGGAGTCGTCGCGGTCGATGCTCAGCAACACACCGCCCCCGCGACTGGCGGCGAGAGCCATGTGGCCGCCAACGAGGAAGGCGAGGCCGCCGAACATCTTCTGCTCGCGCACACCGTCGACACCCAGGTCCGACAGCACCTCGCGAATTCGGTCGGCGAGATCCTCGTCATACCCCACGGACACGAGCCGGGCGGGTGCGGCGAAGTCGCGCGCCTCGATGAGCAGCTGCTCCCACACGTCCGGGTTGGGCTCGGTGATCGTCACCCACTCGCCGAACGCGCGGCCGTTCGGGGCGAACGGCTCGCCGGTGCCGTCGGCGATCAGCTCGGCGACGCGCTCGCGCGGCACCTTGATGACGAGCGCATCGGTCCGCGGATCGAACGAGGCGAAGAAGCGGCCCGACCGGCGCACGCAGGGATAGCCCATCATGGTCGAGCGCCCGACCGCCGGGTCGTACAGCAGGTCGTCGGTCAGCTCGTCGTACAACTCGCGGGCGTCGCTCACGCCGAGAGTCTCACGCAGGCGGCGTGAAGACACCGAACAGGCTGCCGACGGGATCCCGCAGGTAGGCAGACGGTGGCCCGGCCGGCGGGTCGAGCTCCTTGCTGACGATCTTGCCGCCGAGCTGCTCGGCCGCCTCGCAGGCGGCGGCGACGTCGGTGACGGCGATGTAGAACACCGCGTGGGCAGGCATCGCGCCACCGGTCGCCACGATGCCGCCGAACGGGGCGTCGCTGCCGGGAAGCGCGGCCACCCGGTAGTCCACGCCGGTGGTCTCCGGGTCCGAGAAGGGGCTGAACGTCCAGCCGAACAGCTCGGCGTAGAACGAGGTGGCGGTGTCGGGGTCGTCGGTTGCGACCTCGAACCAGCCGAGCGTGTTGGGGGTGAAGGCGTTGGTCATACGCCTGAGAGTGCACGTGCCTGGCGACAACACTGTGTCGGTGTTTCGTCGGCGTTTCGTTACTCCCACGCCGGCGTGCGCGTCTCGTAGTCCTCGACGCCGAACTCTTGGACGGGTTGCTGGAACGCGCCGGGAAGCGGCTCGACCGAGAGGATGCGGTCGATCCGGAAGACGCGCTCGTCCTGGCGAAGCCGGCACCAGCCGGTGACGTACGAGCCGTTCGGGCCGAGCATGACGTGGTGCGGCTCGACCTCGCGCAAGGTCGGGCGGGCGCCGACGTCGAGGTAGTCGATGAGGACCGGCGTGGCGCCCTCGACGGCGCGCACCACGGCGTCGGCGATCGCTTGGTCCGGCGCCGTGAGCGGCTGCACGAGCAAGCGCACGCCGTCGGCCAGCGTGCGGGCCCGGGCGGCTGCGCTCTCCGGCATCGCGGCGACAACCTTCAGGAGCGCGGTGCGAGCGTCACGGGCCCACGGCGTGTCGTCGAGCCGCCGCAGCCCGACCGCCATCGCCACCGCCTCGGCGGAGGTGAAATTGAGCGGCGGCAGCGTCATCGAGCGGTCGAGCACGTAGCCACCGCGCCGGCCGAGCTGCGCCGAGATCGGCACGCCCGCCTGCTGCAGGGCGAGGATGTCGCGCTCGATCGTCCGCACGCTCACCTCGAAGCGCTCCGCCAGGCGGCGCGCGCTGCGGCCCGGCGACCCGGCGGCGCGCAACTCCTCGACAAGCGCATACAGCCGGTCGAGCCGGTTCATCCCCCAAGACTACGCGGCGGGTTGGCCCCGACCCGCCGCCCGGCGACCCATGATCACGACCCACGATCGCCAGCCGTTGACAACGCAGGCGGGCGGTCACCACAGTGCTCGTGCAGGGAGGAGCCCAATGAAATCGCCGTGGAAGACGCTCGCCACGCTCGAGCCCGATCGCGAGTACCTCGTCCTCGCCTCCAGCATCCCGCCGCGCTCGATGTCCTCGACGTGGCGCCTGTTCCGCGGGTCGAGCATGGTCCGCAAGCAGCTCGCCGCCACTCCAGGTGTCGTCGGGTTCTCGCTGTTGGCTCGGCCGCTGCGCAAGCAGTACGCCACCCTGTCCGTGTGGGTCGACGATGCCGCCCTGGCTGCGTTCGCCGCCGCGCAACCGCACGCCGACCTCATGACCGGGTTGGCGCCGGAGATGGGGCCGACCAGGTTCGTGCGTTGGACGATCAACGGCGCGGACGGCCGTCCGTCCTGGGGAGACGCGCTGCAACGACTGCGCTGAAGCTCTCGGCGGAGAGATGCCCCCGTGGGCCCGCCTACGCTGCCCAGGGACGTCGCTCGGAGAGGAGCACCGTGAGGAGAGACCACGCGCTCGAAGGCCGCCTCAAGGCGATCCCGCTGTTCATGGCCTGCTCCAAGGACGAGCTGCGCCGCGTCGCCGCCACCTCGAGCACCTTGTCGTTCACCGCCGGCACCGTGCTGGCGAGCGAAGGCGAGATGGGTCACGAGTTCATGGTCATCGCCGAGGGCACAGCCGAGGTCTCCGTGAAGGGGAAGGTCGTCGCCCGGCTGGGGCCGGACGACTTCTTCGGCGAGGTGGCCCTGCTCGACGGAGGTCCCCGCACGGCGACGGTCACGGCGACATCGGACCTCGTGGTCCGGGTCATCGAGGAGCGCGACTTCTCCCTCCTCGTGTACGACTCGTCGGCGCTGGCCCGCAAGCTCCTCATCGGCGTGGCCAAGCGGCTGCGCACCGCCAACCTCGGTCTCGACGAGGCGATCCCCTAGCGTCGGTGTCCGGATGGCCACCTACGTCGTCAACGAGCCCGCCGTCGCCAATGCCCGCCGGCTGATCGACGCCCGCCAGTACGTCCTCCGGAGCGAATGGGGTGAGGTCCAGCCGACGGCCGAGGACCAGAACGCCTACCTGGAATCGCACCCGTGGGAGGAGTATGCGGCCTGGCACCTGGGCCTCACGGAGGGCGCCAAGGACCACACCAAAGCTCGCTACGCCTTCGTCTACGGCGACCTCCGGCGGGTCCACCGCATGGGCCTGATCGCCTGCGTGTACCGGGCGGCCGAATGGCGCCACAAGGCCGTCGAGCTGGCTGCCCACGACCTACTGCAGTACCTCGACGCGAAATCGGGCTGAGCGAGCGTCGTCCCTGCGCGCTCGGCTCAGGCCGCGGCGGTCGGAGCGTTCTGACCTCGACCGAACCGGGTGACGAGGAGCTCGAGCACCTCGTGCGGGCTGGGCATCTCGGCCATCTCCTGGCGCACCGCAGCGGCTGCCGGGCGGCGCGGTTGCATGGCGTCCGCTGCGGCGGTGGCAACCGATACGGGGGTGATCTGTGCCGGCTCGAGCACGGGCGCCAGTCCCGCCCGCTCCACGAGGTCGGCGTTGAAGAACTGGTCGGCTCCCTTCGGCAACAGCAGCTGCGGGATGCCGGACGCCAACGCGGCGAGGAGCGTGCCGCTGCCACCATGGTGCACGGCGAGGTCGGCGAGATCGAGCACCGCTGGCTGGTTGACGAACTGCTCGACGTGGACGTTGGCCGGGAGGTTGCGGAGCGCTGCACCATCGGCGGACCCGAGCGCGACGAGGACGTCCGCATCGAGCGCCGACAGGCCATCGATGACCGGCGCCAGCACCTCGTCGGTGGCGACGACGGTGCCGAGCGTGAGGTACACGAGTGGGCGGTCCGTGCTTCCAATCCAGGACGGCACGACGGCGCCAGGCTCGGCGAACGAGATCGAGCGCATCGGTATGCCGCGCCGGGTCGGCGAGGACCGCCGGCTCCTGCAGCACGGCGGGGAAGATGTCGAGGTACGCGTCGCCCGTGAAAACGTCCACGGTGGGCGAGTCGAAGCCGTGCTCGGACCACAATCGGGCGAGTGGCCGGCGGGCGATCCGTTCGATCACCTCGGCAGGCATGCGCGGCGAGAGCGAGTGGCAGATGGCGGGGATGCCGACGGCGTGCGCCGCGACCGCGGCACCGAGGTCGTACTGCTCGTAGACGACGAGATCGACGGCCAGCTGTTCGAGCAGCGGGACCAAGTCGGCGGCCGTGCGCCGCCCCAGCACGTCGATGAACATCTGGGCACCGACCTCGAGGTCGGGACGGCCGTCATCGCCCTTCGGCATCCCATCGACGGGCAGGGACGCGAGGAGCGCATCACGGCCCTCCTCGATCGTCAACCCGACGTCGTAGGCGGAAAAAGCCAGCGCGTCGAGCTTGCCGAGGAACTGGCCGGTCGTGGCGAAGCGGACGTCGTGGCCAGCCTCACGGGCGGCGAGGGCGAGTGGCATCAGGGGGTACACGTGGCCGTACGCCGGCCGGGTGCTGAACAGGATCTTCATCGGTCCTCGGGGGGTCGGGAGCACCCGCGCCGACGGGCGCGAGCCCTTCGATGATGAACCGTTGACTCGCCCCGCGCGTGGAGGAGGGCTGGAGGTCTCGTGGAGTTCTGACCACGGCGACGCGCCTGGGCCTACTCCATGTTCAGCCGCTTCTCGAACCAGTGATGGGCGTAGGGCTCGTCGTTGAAGGCCTCGACCTCCCGATAGCCGGCCGTGCGGTAGAGGCCGATCGCTTCGGTGAGCGACTGGTTGGTCTCCAACCGGATCGTGTCGCTGCCACCGGCGGCTGCCCGCCGCTCCAGCTCCATGAGCAAGCGGCGACCGACGCCGAGGCCGCGGGCGTTGGCGGCGACCCACATCCGCTTGAGCTCGGTCGGCTCAGCGCCGTGGAACTTGAGGGCGCCCGAGCCGATCGGCTCACCATGCAATGTGGCGACGAGGAACAGCCCGGCCGGGGGCCGCAGCTCGTCGACCTCGGCGGGCAGGCTGGCCGCAGGGTCGAAGCCGACGTCGAAGCGTCGATCGAGCTCGGCGAAATACTGCTCCATGCAGTGCTGGGCGTGGCGATGCGAGGGGTCGACAGCGTCGATGTGCACGAGGGCGGCGGTGAGCAGCAGCTCGACCTGGTACATCGCCGCCACCATTCGTTGACGCTGCGAGTCCGTGAGCGGGTCGAGCAAGGACCGGGCCAGCTCGTCGCTGCGGCGGTCGAGCTCGGCGCGTTCGGCCGATCCGGCCTTCGTCAGGCGGGCGACGCGAACGCGCCGGTCATCGTCGCGGGAGCCGACCGTGATCAGTCCGTCCGCCTCGAGCGATCGCAGCAGCCGGCTGAGGTACCCGGAATCGAGCTCCAGCCGCGACCGCAGGACGCGCACGTCGCACCCGGCGGCACCGATCTCCCACAACACCCGTGCCTCGCCGAGCGGTCGGCCGCGGGCCAGGAAGTGGTCGTCGAGGGCGCCGACGCGCTGGGTGACGACCCGGTTGAACCGCCGAACCTGGGCGATCAGCGTCTCGTCGATCCTCTGACTTTAGTCAGGTAATCGCCTCGTGCCTCGACGGCATTCCCCAGGTTGATGCCGCGCTGCACGAGGCCCGATGGGGGGACCCTGGCGAGGCCTCGACCGGGGCGTTCCGCTCCCGCTCCAATCGAGACCCTCCAGGGCACACGTCGGTGCGACCCGCCACGTCGCCGTCCGACGGCCGGAACGTTAGCCCAATCGCTCGTCGGCAACCATCCCACCGCGGCGGTTCCTCATGACGAGTAGATGGCAGTGCTGTTACAGAACGCGCTGTGTGGCGAGCGGTTCGGCGGGGCGATCTACGATCCCGGCATGCCGTGGTTGGCGCTTGGCACGTTCGTGCTGGTCGTCGTCCTCGTGGTCGTCGACGAGTGGGTCAGCGGCCGGCATCGTGCCGTGCGCCGACTGAAGACGCGCCGGGGCACGCACCCGTAGCGTCGATCAGAGCTTGTAGCCGATCGTCCGGAGCAGCTGCATGCGGTCGGCGACGTCGGCGTCGGTCTCGATCCCCGCCGGGGCCGACCCGTCGATCACGCCGATGATGCCTCGACCCTGATCCGACTCGGCGACGACGATCTCCAACGGATTGGCGGTCGCGCAGAAGATGCCGCAGACCTCCGGTACCCGCCGCAGCTGGTTGAGCACGTTGACCGGATAGCCCTCGCGCAGGAACACGAAGAAGGCATGGCCGGCCCCGACGGCGAGGGCGTTCTTCGTGGCCAGCTCGACGAGCTCGTCGTCGTTGCCCGAGCGGCGGACGAGGCGCGGTCCCGACGCTTCGCAGAAGGCGATGCCGAAGCGAAGGTGCGGGCTGACCCCGACGAGCGCCTCATGGACGTCCTCCACCGTCTTGATGAAGTGGGATTGGCCGACGATCACGTTCAAGTCGTCGGGCTTGTCGATCGGCACGATGTGCAGCTCCACGATGACCTCCTCTGCGTGCTGGCGCGCCGCCCGTCCTAGCCGATCAACGTCGCCTTCGGACGCAGCACGCAGAACTCGTTGCCCTCGGGATCGGCGAGCACGGTCCACGACTCGGTGCCGGTCTGCCCGATCTCCACTCTGCGGGCCCCGAGCGCGAGGATCCGCTCGATCTCGCCGTCCCGGCCCACAGGGTCCGGGTTGAGATCGAGGTGCAGCCGGTTCTTGACGGTCTTCTCGTCTGTCACCGGCATGAAGCAGATGCCGACCGGGGCGTTCTCATCGGTGCCGATGACGATCTCGCGTGGGCGTTCCGAGAGGATGCGCCAACCGAGCACCTGCGTCCAGAACCGGGCCAGCACGGGAAGGTCGTGGGTGTCGATGACGATGTGGTGCAGGGACACGGCCATCTCGACAGTGTGCCGTTCATGATCCTCGACGAGTGACGATCACGGCCATCGGCACGCCGATCTCGAGCATGCGCTCGGCACGCTCGATGACGGCGGGCTCGACGTCGGTACGGAACGGGATCGCGGCGAGGTCCTCATCGACCTGGGTGACCGCGTCGTCCTGACCGCTCTCGCCGAGGAGGGCGATGATCTCGTCGTGCAACCGGTCGAACTCGGCCCGCTCGGCGTCGGTGCGCGGATCGTCGTAGGCGACCTGCACCGCTCCGGGGAGCGCGAGGGCCCGATCGATGAAGACGCCCCCGGCCAGCTGGATCTCCGCCGTGAACCCCTCCGTGTCGACCCGATGCGGGCGGACCTGTGGAGCGAGGAACGGATCCGCAGCGACATCGAAGCCGCTGCGCTCGAGCTCGTTGAGGAGCCCGTAGCCCTGGATACCGAATGCCACCGGGTCGTTCCACAGGACTCGGTAGCGGCCGCTGTCACCGCCGCCGGCGGCGACGCCGTCGTGGAGCGCGGCGATCGTCGGCGTGACCAGCCGACCGAGCGATTCCGACTGCGGATGATCCTGCAGGCGCGGCCCGTCGATCGTCTCGACGACGAAGACCACCGTCGTCGCCACGATGGCGGTCACGAGCGCACCGCGAAGCGCAGCTCGTCGCGCCTGCTGCTCGTGCCGAGCGGTGAGCCGGCCGACGAGGACCGCCGCCGTCCACCCGATGGCGATCAGCACGACGACCGTGATGCCCCACATGAACATCACGACCCAGTACCACACCGGTGGTACGACGCGACTCGCCGAGATGAACGCGCTGAGCAATGTCACGCCGGTGACGACGTGGAAGCGACGGAGCGGGCGGTCTCCGATGCGGATGCTGGTGATGGCGGCGACGATCCAGCAGCCGAGCACGACCGCGCCGGGAATGATCGATCCGGATGGGAATCCGGCGACGGGTGACTGCCGATCGCCCCAGAGCTCGCCGGTCGCCAGGCGCCACGGATTGAGATGTTGGAGGAGCACGTCGCCGGAGGCGCGCCATCCGATCGTCTGCTCGCCACTCGTGAAGTACTGCCAGAGCAACGACAGGTTCCCGGGGTCGTTCGTCAACTCGTCGTACAACGTCGGGAGCCACAGCACCGCCGCCAGCGCCAGGCCGACGGCGAGCCACGTCAGGTCGTCCCGCCTGGAGGCCCGTGCGGATGGCATCCAGCACCATCGCCCCGAGCGCCAACGCCACGAGCGAGCCGACGGGCCCGACGTACGAGATGTGCGTCTGGGCGCAGAGGGAACCGGCGAAGACGACGATCGGGAGCATCGCTCGGTCGCCGACCAGGACCGACCACGTGCCGAACACGACCACCAGCCACCACAGCACCGGGAAGTGCGGGTTCCAGGCCTCGCTCAGCACGATGATCCCGTAGCCGCGAGCCACGACGACGATGGCCAGCACGACGACCAGCACCAGCTCGAGGCGGCGTCGGCGGGCGATCATCCAGGCCAGGACACCGACGGCCAGCAGGTTGGTCACGACGGTGCCGACGATCAGCCCGGACGCCGAGCCCCCGAACAGTCGATGCCACGGCCACAGCACGTACCAGCTCAGCGGGCCCGGATGATTGGCCTGGGCGCCGTCGACGAGGAAGCGTCCGACGAGACCGGTCGTCGGGCTGTCCGCCGTCGCCACGTCGCGCACGAGCAGCTCGATCATCGCCTGGTCCAGCAACGGATACCAGCGGGGTTGCCACTGGACGACGATCATCACGATCAACGGCACGGCGAGCAGTGCGACCGCCGCCGCCGCCACCACCGTGCATCGGCGCGCCCCGTCGACGGGCACCGCGTGCGATGGCTCCATCCGGCTCCGGACACTACTGACCCCGCGACGTCCGACGGCGGCCTCCGCCCGCGCCGAGCGCTGCCGTAGGCTGCGCCGTATGAGCCGGTGGAACGGCGTCACGGTGACGCTCGGAGACGGCCAACAGCTGCGCTGCCAGCCGGCTACCGCCGCGCGCTTCGCCGACCTGCCGGCGGTGATCGGCGAGCGGGGCGGGCCCGACGGCTGCTGGTGCATGTTCTGGCGGCAGCGCAACGCCGAGTGGCGGGCGGCCGACTCGACGCAGCGCAAGGCGGCGTTGGCGGAGCGCTTCGCCGATCGACCGCCACCCGGCGTGCTCGGCTACGTCGAGGATCGCCCCGTCGGCTGGTGCGCCGTCGCCCCACGGCGTGAGTATCCGCGGATGCAGTCCTCCCCGACGTTCGGTCCCGTGGACGACACGCCGTCGTGGGCCGTGTCGTGCCTGTTCATCCACCGCACCATGCGTCGCCGAGCGGTTGGGACGGCACTGGTCGCCGCGGCCGTGGCGATGGCGGAGGCGCACGGCGCCCCGGCCGTCGATGCCATCCCGGTGGCGCCGGGCGGCAAGCGTGGTTCCGGCGACCTCTACACGGGGACGCCGTCGATGTTCCAGCCCTTGGGCTTCACCGAGGTCGCCCGGCGCAAGCCGGAGCGCCCGATCGTCCGGCTGACGCTGCGCTGATGGCCGGCTCGAGCGGAGACGAGTCGCGCGACGGGGTCGAGCTGACCAACCTCGACCAGCCGCTGTTCGATGGTGCCGGCACGACGAAGCGTGACCTCGTCGAGTACCTCGACCACGTCCACGACCGGATCCTCCCCGAGCTGCGCGATCGGCCACTGTCGGTGATCAGGGTGACCCGGGGCCAAGCGCCGTTCATGCAGAAGAACCTGCCGAAGTACACCCCCGAGTGGGTGGCGACGGTGGCGTTGTGGGCCGAGGCGTCGAAGCGCACGGTCACCTACGCGCTGTGCAACGACCGCCGGACGCTGTTGTGGTTCGCCAACCAGCGGGCCATCGAGTACCACCCCACGTTGGCCCGTGCCGACCACCTCGACCGAGCGACCCAGCTGGTCCTGGACCTCGACCCGCCTGACGCCGCCGGGTTCGCGCAGGCCGTCGCGGCCGCCCATCTCGTGCGCCAAGCGCTCGATGACGTCGGCCTCGCCGGCGCCGTCAAGACGAGCGGCGCCAAAGGTGTGCACGTGTTCGTCCCGATCGACGAGCAGGCGACGATGGAGGAGGCGGCAGCGGCGACACGGGCGATCGCCAAGCGGGCCGAGCGCATCGACCCGCAGACGGCCACGACGGCATTCGTCAAGGCCGACCGCGAAGGCAAGGTGTTCGTCGACGCGACGCGCACTGGCGGGGCCACGGTGGTCGCCGCCTACAGCCCGCGTGCTCGTCCGGGCGTGCCCGTGTCGTTCCCGGTCGCCTGGGACGATCTCGCCAGCGTCAAGCCGGCCGACTTCACGATCCTCACCGCCGCCGAGCAGCTCGGCGACCGGGATCCGTGGGCCGATGCGTTACCTGCACCACAGCGGATACCCGCCGACCTGATCGCCGAGGGCCACGAGATCCCCGTCGGCCGCGTCGCCGCCATGCACGAGGGCAAGCGACGTGCCCGCGCCCGCCGAGATCAAGCGAAGTAGAGCGGCTCGTCGTCGATCACCCTGCGCTGATCGAAATCTGGGCGCGATCTCTCGCGACTGTCGGAAAAATTCGCACCCAGATCCGCCCGTGGGAAGGATCGCGCCCAGATTTCAGGGGGGGCGGCGGCGGGCCGCGGGGGCGAGGGCGGGCGGGGTCCAGCCGGCGTCGGCGGGGTTGAGGTCGGTGCCGGGGGCGACGACGTCGTCGATGGCGTCGAGGGTCGCATCGTCCAGCTCGACCTCCGCCGCGCCGAGCAGCGCGTCGAGCTGCTCCTCGGTGCGCACGCCGATGAGGGCGGACGTCACGGCGGGATGCTCCACGGCCCACGCCAGCGCGAGGTGGGCGAGCGGCAGCCCGGCTTCGGCGGCGATCGTCTCGAGGCGTTCCACGGCATCGAACTTCGCCGCGTTGCCGCCGTCGAAGTGCTCGGCGTTGGTCTCGGCCCGCGAACCGCTCGGCACCGGCGACGTCGCGGCGGTACTTGCCGGTCAGCCAACCGCCGGAGAGCGGGCTCCAGACGAGCACGCCGATCCCGTGGCGGGCGCACACCGGGAGGACCTCGCGCTCGATCCCGCGGGCGAGGATGGAGTACGGCGGCTGCTCGCTGTGGGGGTGGGCGACGCCCCGTCGCTCGGCGGCCCAGCAGGCCTCGACGAGCTCGCCGGCCGGGAACGTCGACGTGCCCCACGCCCGGATCTTGCCGGCCCGCACGAGGTCGGTCAGCGCGTCGATCGTCTCCTCGATCGCCGTGTCCGGGTCAGGGCGGTGGATCTGGTACAGATCGATGTGATCGGTGTTCAGCCGCCGCAGGCTGGCCTCGACGGCCCTGCTGATCCAGCGCCTCGAGTTGCCCTGCTCGTTCGGGTCCGGTCCCATCCCGCCGTGGAACTTGGTGGCCAGCACGACGTTGTCCCGTCGTCCCTGCAGCGCCTCGCCGACGATCTCCTCGCTCTCGCCGTGGGCGTACACGTCGGCGGTGTCGACGAGGTTGATGCCGGCATCGAGGGCGCGGTGGATGATCCGCCGGCAGGAGGCGCGGTCGGTGTTGCCCCACGCCCCGAGGACCATCGCGCCGAGCCCGAGCGTGCTGACCCGGATCCCGGTCCGCCCGAGCGGCCGATACGGCATCTCCCCGGCCGTCATGTCAACCATTTCAACCCAACCTCCTGCGTCAGCGCGCGTCGACGTAGGGCCAGCGGTGCGGAACCGTGATCCCGGCGCGGCGGAGGAGGTCGTGCTGCGCGTCGCCGGCGGCGCGCCACGACGCTTCGGCATCGACGGTGACGCAGCGGCCGTCGCGGATCACCGGCCGGCCGGCGATCACGACGTCACGGACCGACCGCCCGTCGGTGCCCCACACCAACTGCAGTCCGACGTCGCCGCGCGGCGACCAGCCCCACCCATCGGCGCGGTGGACGACGAGGTCGGCCTGCTTGCCGGGCTCGAGCGACCCGATCTGCTCGGCCATCCCAACGGCCTCGGCACCGGCGATCGTGGCCAGCTCGAAGGCGGTGTGCGCGCCGAAGCGCTCGGGGTCGATCCTCGCGTCGCGGGCGATGCCGGCGGCGGCCGCCGCCGCCCGCAGGATGTCGGCGACGTCGCCGGCGTTCGACGCGTCGCACCCGAGGGCGACCCGCCCGCCACGCTCGACGAGCTCGGCGTGCCGCCCGGCGCGGGTGACCCCCTGGCCGAGCCGAAGGTAGGCCCACGGGCAGTAGGCGATCGCCGTGCCGCTCTCCAGCACGAGGTCGAGCTCCTCGTCGTCGAGCCACACCCCGTGGGCCAGCAGCAAGTGCGGTCCGAGCACGCCGAGGTGCTCCAGGTGGACGACCGGGCGACGCCCAGTGCGGGCGAGGTAGCGCTCCGGATCCGATGACGTCGGCGAGAGGTGCATCGTCATCCCGGTGCCCAGCTTGCGGGCCAGGTCGGCGGCGCCCGCCAGCAGGGCGTCCGAGGCGAGGTCGTGGCCGACGAGCGTCACCCACCCGGTGACCAACCCTCCTGCAGGCCAGCGCTCGACGACGGCCCGTTGCCGGTCCAGCACCTCGTCGGTCGGCGCGGCGAACGGTCCTTCCTCGATGTCCCAGCCCCACGTGCCGATCGTCCCACGCAAGCCGACCGCCTCGAGCCCGGCGACGACCCGCTCGGGGTGGGCCACCGTCCCGGCCTCGACGACGGTCGTCACTCCGTTCTGCACGCACTCCAGCGCGCACAGGATGGCGGCCAGCTCGTCGTCGTCCGGGGTGTGGGCGCCGTGCAGCGGGACCGACCACTCGAAGATCGACGCACCGGCTGGGAGCAGATCGGGGATGCAGCTGCGGACCAGCGGATCACCGGTGAGGTGCTGGTGGGCGTTGATCATGCCCGGCGTGACCACGCACCGACTGGCGTCGAGCACCTCGGCGCCCGGCCTGGAGCGCAGCAACTCGCTCGACGAGCCGACTGCCTCGATGACGCCATCGGCCATCATCACGGCGCCGCCGAGGAGCACCTCCCGAGCCGGGTTCATCGTGACGACGTCCCCGTGGGCGACGATCAGCTCCATCGGCGTACCGTTCGCGACGTGGCCGATCGCGTCAACCCGATGATCTTCGTCGACTTCCCGTGCCCCGATCCCGAGGCGATGTCGACGTTCTACGCCGAGCTGTTCGGGTGGACCTTCAACCGCCGGCCGGCGGGCGAGTTCCATGAGATCCTGCCGGGCGTCAAGCCGAACCTCGGCATCCACCGCAACGACACGCCGATGACGGGCCCGTGCCGAGGGTCTACGTGATGGTCGACGAGCCGCCGGAGTTCCTGGCCCGGGCGGTGGCGATGGGCGCGACGGTGCTGTGGGAGGAGCGGGAGTGGCCCGAGTTCGGCGCCCGCTACGCGGCGTTCCGCGACCCGTGGGGTGCCGAGATCTGCCTCTGGCGCGACAAGGGCACCTACAAGGTGGTCTCCGCCTCGTGAGCGAGCGCAGACGGATCAGCCACGGCGCGGCGGTCGGGAGAACACCTCGCGGACCATCGGCTCGAAGTGCTCGAGCGGCAGGGTGTCGTAGTCCGGATCGAACGCCGTCTGGTCCCATTCGTCGGCGAAGCGGGCGGCCAGCTCGTAGGCGGGATGGTCGGCGTGACGGCGCCGGGCCAGCGGGTCGAGGCCGATGCGCTCGTAGTAGTGGAATCCCTGGAAGTCCTGGTGCACCTGGACCACCCAGTACGCCTCCGGCGACACCCAGGGCCGGATCATCTCGGCGGCGATGGCAGGATGGTTGGCGTTGCTGATCGACTTCCCGATGTCGTGGCAGAGCGACGCCACCACCATGTCGAGGTCGGCACCCGCCCGCTCGGCTCGCGTGGCGGTCTGCAGGCAGTGTTCCAGTTGGTCGACGGCGAACCCCTGGCGCAGCTGCTCGAGCGATCGCAGCACGCCGAGGATGCGGTCGGGTACGTGGGTCAGGTCCTCCTCGAGGTGCCCCTCGATGTACGTCATGTACTCCTCGCTGAACTCGGCCATGCTCCGGCCGACCGACCCGGCGTACGTCCCATCTCCCATCCTCACTCCTCCTGTCACGATGGTCATCGGTCACCGACGAAACGGTCCGGCAGGCCGCCCACCGTGCCGGCGACACGGACTCCCAGGCGGACGGTACGGGTTGCGGTCCACGGCGTCCTCATCGAGCTCGACGCCGAGTCCCGGGCCGTCCGGAACGGCCAGCTTGCCGTCGACGATCGTCTTCGGACCGAGCTCGATGCCGCGCCCGAACGTCGACCACGCCTCGGACAGCGTCGGTGGGTACTCGACGAGGCGGATCGCCGGCACCGTGGCGGCGAGGTGGAGGTTGGCCGCCAGCGAGATCGGTCCGGCGCACACGTGCGGCACCACCCGCACCCCGAACCCCGCCGCCGCGGCCGCCATTCTCCGCGCCTCGCCCAGACCGCCACACGTCGAGGCGTCGGGCTGCAGCACGTGCAACTCGGCCGCCGCGCATCGCGTCGATCGCCTCGTCCACGCCGAAGAGATGCTCGCCGTAGGCGATCGGCACGGGCGACGCCGACGCCAGCGTCTCGATGCCGGCGCGGGCGCCCTGCGGCAACGGCTCCTCGAACCACACCACGCCCAGTTCGTGCAGCCTCCTGGCGACCTCCATCGCCGTCGGGAGCGTGAAGATCTCGCTGCCGTCGACCATCAGCTCCACGCCGGGCCCGAGCGCGGCCCGCAGCGAAGCCAGCGTCTCGAGGTCCGCTCTCCACTCCGGCCCCACACGCACTTTGACCTTCGTGACGCCCTGGGCGAGGAGTGGCTCCAGCAGGTCGAGGTGGAATGACGCCGGGCCCTCCTCCAGGAAGACGCTCGACGCGTACACCTCCACCTCGTCGCGCACCCGGCCGAGCAGGGCGGACACCGACCGGCCGGCAGCGCGACCGATGACGTCCCACAACGCCAGCTCGACGGCACTGCGGGCGTGAGCGGCGATCCAACCCTCGCCGAGGCGCCTGCGGGTGTGCAGGCGCAGGCGCTCGACCAGCGGCTCGACGGCGGTCACGGGCTGCCCGACCAGCAGCGGAGCGAAGACCTCCTCCACCACGTTGGCGACGACTGACGCGTACGAGCATCCGTAGCTGTCGCACGCCTCGCCCGTACCCACGATGCCGGCGTCGATGCCGATCTGGACGAACAGGAACGACATCGCCTCCCTGCCGGCGACCAGGGTGACCGGTCTCGCGACGACCGACGTGACGAGCGGCTCTGGACTGATCGTCAGACCATATTGCAGACTGGGCTCGATGGCCACCGACCTGCTCCCGCCGCCCACGCTCCTCACCCACATCGCCCTGCCCGTGCGGGACCTCGACGCAACGTTGGCCTTCTACGAGAAGTACACGACGCTGGTCAACATCCATCAGCGAGAAGACCCGGAGACCGGGCTGCGCACCGTGTGGCTGGCCAACGAGCGCGACGTCGGGGTCGGTGGCGCGGCCCGCTTCGTCATCGTGCTGATCTGCGGCTCGCTGCCCAAGCAGGTCACCGGCGACATCAAGGAGGAGTACGGCTTCCTCCGCTCGATCAGCCACATCGGGCTCTCCCTCGACTCCCGGGCCGACGTCGACCGAGTCGCGGAGATGGCCAGGGCTGACGGGTGCCTGCTGCTCGGGCCGATGTACCGTAACGAGGTCGTCGGCTACATCTGTGTGGTCACCGATCCCGACGGCAACAACGTCGAGTTCTCCGTCGAGCAGGTGCTCGGCTGAGCGCTACGGGCGGCGGGCGGCCGCGGTGGCCGGCGATGACCCGTGCACGTCAGTAGGTACAGTGTGCAGATTGGTCTGACCATCAGTCCGACCAGGTAGGGGGAACCAATGAAGAAGCAACCGGCCCGGTGGGTCGCGATGGTCGCCGCGGCGATGCTGCTCGCCGCCGCCTGCGGCGATGACGACGACGATGCGACGTCGACGGAGGCACCGGGCACCGAGCAGACGGCCGCCGAGAACGAGGCACCAGCGGAGACCGAGGCACCAGCGGAGACCGAGGATCCGCGGACACCACGGCCACGGATGAGACCGACGCGACCGCCGCTGACGACAGCCAGCTCGACCGCAACGGAGACGGTGAGGTCAGGTTCGGCATCGCCGCCGCCGGTCCGGCCGACGACGGCGCCTACTACCAGGCGGTGGTCGACGCGGCACGGGAGCTGTCCGAGGAGAACGGCTTCGCCGAGCCGATCGTCGTCGACAACATCCAGGCCGCGGACGCCGCCACGGCGATCGGCGACCTCGCCCAACAGGGCGTCGACGTGATCATCGTCGGTGCGTCGGAGATCGCCGAACCGCTGCCGCAGCTGATCGCCGAGTATCCCGGACATCTACTGGTACTGCAACTGCGGTGCCGGGTTCCCGGAGGATCCCGGCCTCGCCCAGAGCACCGACGACGGCGCCGAGATCAGCTACACCGCCGGCTACGCGACCGGCCTGCTGCTGCAAGAGAGCGGCGGCGACTCCGTCTCGTTCATCGGCTGCTGCGACCTCGGCTTCGAGAAGCAGGCGTTCATGGCCTTCGAGCTCGGCTTGCAGGCCGTCGATCCGGCCTACACCGTGACGTACGTGCCGACCGGCGACTTCCCGTTCGACTTCGACAACACGGCCAACGCCACGGCGGCGCTGCAGACCGCCATCGACGAACGGGGCCGATGCGGTGTACCCGTACCTCGGAGGCGCCCACCGCCCGGTCGTCCAGGCGGCCAACGAGGCCGGCATCATCACGATGAGCGCCGGAGACTCGACGGTCTGCGGGCCGGACGAGGAGCTCGAGCTACGACATGGCCGTGAAGTTCGACGGCGGCGACTACGTCCGCGCCGTCATGGCCGGCATCATCGACGGCTCCTTCCAGGAGGGTGACATCAAGCAGTTCAAGGTCGGCATCGACCCCGAGCCGGGCGCCGTGATCTGCGATCCGACGCCGGAGCAGCAGGCGGCCATGGACGAGGTGTACGCACAGATCGCCGCCGGCGACTTCGCCGAGCAGTTCGGGGCGATCGCCGCGGAGGCCTTCGCCGAAGGCTGATGACACCTCGTCTCGAGCAGCCGGCGGGCGGGGACCCCACCTCCCCGCCCGCCGTCGAGCTGATCGGGATCACGAAGCGCTTCGGCCGGGTGGTGGCCTGTGACCGGGTCGACCTCGACGCTGCAGCGCGGGCAGGTGCACGGGATCCTCGGCGAGAACGGGGCCGGCAAGTCGACCCTGATGAAGGTGCTGATCGGGCTCGTGCTGCCCGACGCCGGCCAGATCCGCCTCGCCGGTGTGCCGGTGCGGATCGACGATCCCGTCGAGGCGGCCGCCCACGGCATCGCCATGGTCCACCAGCACTTCAGCCTCGTCGAGGCGCTGACGGTGTGGGAGAACGTCGCGCTCGGCGACGTCGGCCGCTTCGACCCGCGGGCGGTGCGGGAGCGGGTCGGGGAGATCAGCGAGCAGTACGGGTTGCGCATCGATCCCGACCAGCGCATCTCCGACCTGCCCGCCGGGATGCGCCAACGGGTGGAGATCATCAAGTGCCTCCGGCGCGATCCGCAGGTGCTGGTGTTCGACGAGCCGACGTCCGTGTTGACCCCGGAGGAGTCGGACTTCCTCTTCTCGGCGCTGCGGCGCGTGGTCGAGGAGGAGGGCAAGGCGGTCGCGCTCGTCAGCCACAAGCTGCCCGAGGTGCTGGCGGCGACGGACGAGATCACGATCATGCGCGACGGCCGGGTGGTCGACAGCCGGCCGACGGCATCGAGCGACGCGGCCTCGCTGGCCAGGGCGATGGTCGGACGCGAGGTGTCGCTGCGACGCGAGCGATCCGCCTTCGGTCTCGTCAGCGCCGCCCCGAGCGACAGCGCGGTAGATGTCGCCGTGGTGCACAGCACGACCCCGATGCTTCGGATCTCTCGACGCCACGCTGCGCAGCCGCGATGGACGGCTGCTGCTCGACGAGTTCTCCGTCGACGTCGCCAGCGGCGAGATCGTCGGGCTGGCCGGCGTCGAGGGCAACGGGCAACGGGAGCTCGGCGACGTCCTGTCGAGCCTGCGCGCCCTGGACGCCGGGCACGTCGAGGTCGACGGCCGCCGGATCGTCACCGGCCGGGCTGGCGCCATGGCGGCGGCCGGCGTCGCCGTGATCCCCGAGGACCGCCACGACTCCGGCGTCGTGCTCGACTTCACGGTCGCCGAGAACCTCTTCATCGCCGAGCCGGAGCGCGTCGCCCGCGCCGGACTGATGGATCATCGGGTGATGCGCGACCAGGCAACCGAGCTGATCGATCGCTTCCACATCTCCTGCTCCGCCGCCGACGCGCCGATGTGGTCGCTCTCCGGCGGCAACCAGCAGCGCGTCGTGCTGGCCCGCGAGCTGTCGCACGGTCCGCGGGTCCTCGTCGCCGCCCAGCCGACGCGAGGGCCTCGACGTCGGAGCGATCGAGTACATGTCCGCTCGCTTGCGGGCCACCGCTGCGGATGGCGTCGCCGTGCTCCTCATCTCGACCGAGCTCGAGGAGGTCCTCGATCTCGCCGACCGCATCGTGGTGATGTCACGCGGCCGGGCGGTCGGCGAGATGCCGCGCGGGGACGTCGACATCGATCGGCTGGGGATGCTGATGCGGCGGGGCCACCGATGAGTGATGTGCTCGGCGAACCGATCCTCACGGAGCCCGAGGCCGAAGAGGAGGTCGCCGAGGCCCGGGATCGCTCGCGGCTGCGCGCCACGACCGAGGTCGTGGTGCTCTACGTCATCTGCCTCGGGGGCGCACTGACACTGGCCGCCCTGCTGGTCGCGGTGACGGGCGGATCGTGGACCGACGTCTACCAGGCGATGCTGGACGGCAGCATCGGGGAGCCCGGCCGGTGGGGGTTGACGCTCGCCGTGTCGGCGCCGATCCTGCTCGTCGGTCTCGGCACGATCGTCAGCGGGCGGGCCGGCCTGGTCAACATCGGCCAGGAGGGCCAGCTCGTCATGGGTGCCTCCTTCGCCGCCTACGTCGGGTCCCGGCTCGGCGGCCCCGGACCCCTGGCGCTCGCCGTGACGCTGATCGCAGGGGTCATCAGCGGTGCCATCTGGGCCGGGATCGCCGGCGTGCTGCGCTACTGGCGCAACGTCCCCGAGGTCCTCACCACCCTGCTGATGACTGCCGTCGCCGCCAACCTGATGGGCTACGGGCTGCGCCAGCGCTGGCTCCTCCTCGCACCGGCGGCCGGTCGCGCCAACCGCAACCAGGTCAGCGAGCCGCTCCGCACCGACGCTCGTCTCCCGCGCATCACGATCTTCGGCAACGACTTCCCGATCAGCGTGCTGCTGGCGCTGGCGCTGGCGCTCGTCATGTCGGTCGTCCTCGGTCGTTCGATCGCCGGCTTCCGGCTGCGCATGCTCGGCCGCAACCCACGCACCGCTCGCCGGGCCGGCGTGTCGGAGCGCCGCTACGGCGTCGGCGCGATGCTCGTGTCCGGCGGGTTCGCCGGTCTGGCCGGCGGCGTCATGCTGGCCGGAGGCGACTTCGGCAACTACCAGCTGGTCGCCAACTTCGGCGCCGGCATCGGGTTCGCCGGCCTGCTCGCCGCCCTCGTCGCCAGGCAGCGGGTCCTCGTGCTGATCTTCGTCGCCTTCGTGTTCGGCTGCCTGCGCACCGGGTCCGGGTTCCTGCGGGCGACGGGCGTCTCCGGGCGCATCTCGGACGTCGTCCAGGGCCTGCTCGTCCTCGCCCTGCTGCTGCCCCCGGCCTTCCTGTTCGTCCGCCAGCGCCGACGGGCGTTGTCCGCCACGACGGCGAGGGTCTAGCGATGACCGACTTTCTCTCGGCGCTCGGCGACATCGCCACCAACGAGAGCGCCTACCGCAACGCGATGATCGCCGCGACGGTCCTCATGTTCGCCGCCCTCGGCGAGCTCGTCGCCGAGAAGGCCGGCACGATCAACATCTCGCTCGAGGGGATGATGCTGGGCGGAGCCTTCACGGCGGCCGCCGGTGCGGACCTGACGGGCTCGACGTGGGTCGCCCTGCTCATGGCCGGCGGCGCCGGCCTGCTCGTCGCCTGGGTGCAGGCCAACATGAGCCACCGCCTGACGGCCAACCAGTTCGTCGTCGGGCTGGTGCTCAACGTCCTCGTGCTCGGCGTCGTCGGCTTCCTGACCAGCGAGCTCGAACCGCAGTCGACGGTCGTCGACCGGGTGAAGATCCCGTTGCTCAGCGAGATCCCGCTCCTCGGACCGGCCCTGTTCGACCAGCCATGGGTGCTCTACCTCGTGTACCCGCTGATCCCGGCGATCTGGTGGGTGCTGTACCGCACGCGCTGGGGGCTCACCGTGCGGGCGGTCGGCGAAGACCCGAACTCCGCGGACGTGTCCGGCGTCGACGTCAACCGGCTACGCCGGCAGACCATCTACCTCGCCGGCATCACGGCGGGCATCGGCGGCGGGTACTTCCTGTTCGCCCGCTCCGGCCGCTTCGAAGACTCGCTGATCGGCGGCCGCGGCTACATCGCCATCGCCGCCGTGATCTTCGGCGGCTGGACGCTCAAGGGCACCGTCGCTGGCTGCGTGCTGTTCGGGCTCGTCGGATCGTTCGCCCTGACGATCCCCTCGCTCGGCTACGAAGCCATCGATCCCGCCTTCCTCGCCATCGCGCCGGCCGTGGTGACGATCCTGGCGATGGCCGTCTTCGCCAAGCGGGTGCGCCAGCCGGGAGCATTGGCCCGGCCGTTCGTCCGAGGGCTCAAGTGACGGAGAATGAGCTCACGGCAGCCGTCGAGCGCCGTCGCCAGCTGCTCGACGAGACGAGCGGCCTGGTGCGCGCGCCGATGCCGACGCCGATGCTGCAGCCGTGGGAGGTGTTCGACCCGGAGCTGTTCGACCTCGAGATGATCCGCGTGTTCGGGCGGTCATGGGTGTGGCTCGGCGACACCGAGGACCTCGCCGAGCCCGGCGACTACGTCACCGCGACGATCGGCTACCAGAGCGTCATCGTGGTGCGGACCGCGGCCGGCGAGATCAAGGGCTTCCTCAACAACTGCCGCCACCGCGCCTCGCCCGTCCTGACGGCGGAGTCCGGTCATTGCAAAGCGTCGATGACGTGCCCGTACCACAACTGGACGTACGACCTCGACGGCCGGCTGATCGGCATCCCGGACCGCCAGCGGATGTACCCGGAGGGCATCCCGATGGAGGACTACGGGCTGGTGCCGATCCGCATCGACGTGGCGTGGGACAAGCTCGTGTTCGGGTGCCTCTCTCGGCGGGCGCCGTCGTTCCGGGAGTGGATCGCTCCGCTCGCCGACCGCTACGACCGATACCGGATCGGCACGTTCGCCCGCTATCCGCGCCAGCTCGTCCAGACGTACCCGATCAACTGGAAGGCATTCGTCGAGAACTCCAACGACGACTACCACGTCCGCTTCGTCCATCGCCGCCTCAACACCGAGCGCCGTTCGCTCGACACGGTCGTGCGCTTCGGCGGGCGGACGTGCAGCGGGTACAAGCCGCACCCGGACCATTACGACACGACCGGCGGGCGCACCGATCTGCCCGACGAGGTGCGGGACGGTCACTACGCCGACTTCATCTACCCCAACCTGACGCCGCTGCCGTACGCCACGATGCTGATCCTCGTGCGGGCCGATCCGTTGGCGCCCGACCGGACGCGGCTGGTGTCGCGGATCTACGGCATCGGGAAGTCGCCGGAGGAACAGGAGGCCGACGTTGCCAACCTGGAGCTCACGAACGCGGAGGACACGGACATGGTCATCCGGCTGATGGCCAACCTCCGCTCGCCGTTCTACCGGGTCGGTCCGCCGACGGTCTGGGAGGGGCGCGCCGCGCACGTGATGCAGCTCGTGCGCGCCGACGTGGCGACACCGCTCGCGGCCGACGAGTTCGAGGACGTGGGGTCATGACGTTCCGACCCGGGGCCCCGGAAGGTCGTTCCGCCACGACGCCGGCAACGCCGACAACATCGTGGTCGAAGAGCTCTTGAAGAGATGGTGGGTCCTGTCGCGCGACGCGATCGACCGTGTGCCCGCGAACTGGGCGCGAATCGTCGCAGACGGCTATCTGGGCGCGGAGGTTCTCGATTATGGGACGCTCCGCGCCCAGAAGGCTGTTTGAGACGGTCCGCGCCCAGATCGGTCGGGTCGCGTCGGGCGACGACAGCACATCCCACTTCAAGAGCAACCCAGCCGTGGAGATCGTCAACATGGGGCCGCGTCGCTCACGCTGGTGGCGCGCCTGACCCCAGGTTTCACTACGTACGCTTGGCGTGCTGGCGGTACCGCTGCACCAACCAGCGGTTGAACTGCACGTGGCTCTCCTCCTGCCACGAGTAGCGGCTGCGCCGGGCGAACCGCGAGCGCAGACCCCGTTGCACCTTCGTGGTGGCGTCCTGGTCCTGCCCGACGAAGACCTGCACCCCGACATCGACGAGCTTGGCCTTGTGCTCGAACAGCGGGTCGTCGAGCGCCGATGGGTGGAACAGGTAGCCGATCTCGAGATCGATCGTCTGCGGGCCCGTCGGCCGCACGAGGAAGAAGAAGCACTGGTCCGGTGCCGTGCCGAAGCACAGCGTCGGCGGGACCAGCGCGAACGTCGACCTCGTCCGCTCCTCGTCGGTGAGCTGCGGGAACACCGGCATGATGGCGCGGTGCGTGGCGTTGAAGCCACCGTCGATGTGGGTGTACCCGGCGGTGCGGAAGATGACGTTCGACGAGTCGTCCCACGGCACCGGGAACCCGCTCATGTTGCTGGGGGCGAAGTCCTGCATGTACTGGTGCAATCGGTTGGCGTGGTAGCCGTCGTTGAAGTTCTCGAACATCACCTTCCAGTTCCACGGCAGGTCTGGGAGGGTGAACGTGCCAGGGCACACCGTGTCGGCCAGCTCGTAGTGCTCGAGGTACGGCTCGTAGCGGGTCAGCGTCGGGCCGAGCGGGGCGGCAGCGGGGTCGAAGTTGACGAACACGAAGCCCTGCCACTCCTCGACGCGCAGCTGCGGCAGCCCCCACTCGGCCTTGTCGAAGTCAACCGTGCGCTCCATCGCCGGCGCCCCGAGCAGGCGTCCGTCGAGGGCATACGTCCAGTGGTGGTACGGGCACTTGAACGTGGTGGCGTTGCCGGAGCCGTCGCACACCTGCATCGCCCGGTGCTGGCAGACCGCCGACAAGGCGCGCACCGTGCCGGCTTTGTCCCGGGCGACGATGACTGGTTCGTCGCACAGGGTCACCGTGAACCAGTCGCCGATCTGCGGGATCCGAGCGGACCGCCCGACGCACAGCCAGTCGTGACCGAACACGGCGTCGCGCTCGAACGCCAGCACGTCGGCGGAGGTGTACAGCTCGGGCGGCAGCGTGCGGGCCGTGGTCACGTCGGCGATCGACGCGTCGAGCTCCGAGAGCAGGCCATTCAGCAGCTGTTCGTTCACCACGCTCGTCATCGCGACGCCGCCTCCTTCACATGAACCGCCCCGGGGTTCTCGAAGACCAGGAACGGGCGGTCGCCGTGGTCCGCAACGGCGACCGCCCAGATCCTGGCGAACGTGTCAGGCCGTTCCATCGTTCACCCGCTCGGCGAGCCAGGCCGGCCGTATCCCCCGCCGCCGGGCAGGTCCAGACGCACGACGTCATCGGGCTGCAACGTGATGCGGGTCTGCGTGGTGACGGCCTCGCCGTTGACACTGAACCGGCCGGCGGAGCCATCGCCACCGCCGAAGATGCCCTGCGGCGCTTCCGTCAGCCGGCTCGTCACGGCGTTGAGCTGCCACGGCCGGGTGGTGTCGACGCGGAACTCGATCGTCTGACCCATCCCGCC
This sequence comes from uncultured Acidimicrobiia bacterium, assembly GCA_963719775.1. Lineage (GTDB taxonomy): Bacteria > Actinomycetota > Acidimicrobiia > Acidimicrobiales > Ilumatobacteraceae > JALZMG01. The sequence goes on along the minus strand of CAVRCY010000006.1, from coordinate 91,935 downwards.
GCGGTGACGGCCGGCCCCGCCGGAACCGTGCCGCAGCGCCTTGGTCGAGAAGCGGATCGGTGCCGACGCCTCGACCACCTCGATCGGTACGGCGGCGACGCCCGTCGGGTACGAGCAGGCGTCGAGGCCGTCCTTCTCGGCCCGCCCGCCCACGCCGCCGGCGTAGGTGAACATCGCCGTGATGAACGGGCGCCCATCGTCGTGGGTCCCGTTGACCTGCATCGTCCACACGGCGCCGCTGCCCTCCGCCATGGCCTGCTCTGGACGGACCTCGGCCAGCGCCTTGAGCAGGGCGTTGGGCAGGAACATCCCGACGACGTGACGGGCGGTGCACGGCTGCGGCGACACGGCGTGGACGATCGTGCCCTCCGGAGCGACGACCTCGATCGGCGCCAGGCTGCCGTGGTTGTTGGGGATGTCCGGGCTGAGGACGGAGCGGACGGTGAACGTCGTGTAGGCGTGGGTGTAGTTGCGCACCACGTTGATGCCCCACGGGCTGGCCGGCGACGACCCCGTGTAGTCGACGACGATGCGGCCGCCCTCGGGGTCCACCGTGAGGGCGCAGACGATCTCGATCAGGCTGCCGTCAGCGAGGTCGAGCAACGCGCTGGCGCGATGGGTGCCGGCCGGGAGCTGGCGGATCCCGGCCCGTGTGGCCGCCTCGGAGCGCTCGATGATCTCGTCGGCGAGGTCCTCGATGTCGTCGAGCCCGTGACGGTCGCAGAGCGTGGCCAGCCGCTGGGCGCCGATCTCCCCGGAGGCCATCTGGGCGTGCAGATCGCCGGCCATGTGGTCGGGCTGGCGGACGTTGGCGAGGATGAACCGCCACACGTCGTCATTGCGCGCCCCACGCTTCATGAGCTTGACGATTGGTATCCACAGGCCTTCCTCGAAGACGTCGCGCCCGCCGGCGCCGATGCCGTACCCGCCGACGTCGGTGTGGTGGATCGTCGAGCCGAAGAAGGCGATCAGCCGCCCATGGCGCCACACGGGCACGAGCACCGTGACGTCGAGCAGCTGCCCCGCGGTCTGGTACGGGTCGTTGGTGATCAGGACGTCGCCGGGCTCCAGGTCGTCGACCGGGTACACGGCGAGGATGTTGACGACGGCCATCGCCAAGCTGTTGATGTGCCCCGGGGTACCGGTCACGGCCTGGGCGACCATCCGCCCGCGGCGGTCGAACACGGCGTTGGCGAGATCGCCGGCCTCCCGCACGATCGGACTGAACGCGGCGCGCTGCAGCGCCTTGGCCTGCTCGTTGACCGTGGCGATCAGGCTCTGCCAGCAGATCTCCAGCTCGATGGCGTCGAAGTGCCGGCTCATGGCGCGGCCGCCTCCATGCGACGGGCCACGAGGCTCCCGTCCGCGGCGACCCTGACGGTCCAGCCGGGGCGGATCACGGTCGTCGTCTCGCGCTCCTCGACGATGGCCGGACCGTCGAAGGCGTCTCCGGCGCCGAGCTGGCGGCGGCGGTAGACGGGAGTGGTGACCGGGTCGGCACCACGGTCGAAGGCCACCGCGCGATGCCCGCTGGGCTCGGCGGAGCCCCCCGCCGGGACTCCCTGCGGCTCGACGTCGACGGCGTCGGCGACGACCGAGAGTCGCCACGTGACCGCTTCGATGCCGACGTCGGGGATGGTCAGCCCGTAGATCCTCCGGTACTCGCCCTCGAAGGCAGCGAGCACGGCGGCGTCGTCGGCCGGCCACGCCGCGCCGTCCACCCCACACCCACCCGCGCCGTCCACCCCCGCCCCACTCGCGCCGTCACCCCCCACCCACCCGCGCCCACCCCACGGTGACCTCGTTGCCCTGCCCGACGTAGCGGGCGTCCAAGCCGTAGCGGAAGCGGACCTGCTCCTCGGCCGCACCGGCGGCGGCCAGCACCCGGCGGCCCTCGGTCCGGAGGTCGTCGAGCAGGGCGTCGCGTTCGCCGGGATCGACGGCGGCGAGCCGGCGGGGCATCGAGCGGGCCAGGTCGATGCGCATCGGAGACACCAGCGACCCGAACGCCGACAGCACACTGGCGTTGACCGGGAAGACGACGTGATCGGAATCGAGCAGCTCGGCCACGGCGCAGGCGTGCACAGGCCCGGCGCCACCGAAGGCCAGCAGCGGGACGCCGCGCAGGTCGACACCCTGCTCGACGGCGTGCATGCGAGCGGCGGCGGCCATGTTCTCGGCCACGATGTCGTGGATGCCGGCCGCCGTCGCGACCGCATCGAGGCCGAGCGAGGCGCCGACCGCCGCGGCAGCCTCCGTGGCCAGCGACCCATCGAGCGGCATGTCGCCGCCGAGGAACGCGGCCGGGTCCAGCAGGCCGAGCACGACATCGGCGTCGGTGACGGCCGGCTCGGTCCCACCGCGGGCGTAGGACGCCGGCCCCGGCTCGGCGCCGGCCGACTCGGGACCGACCTTCAGCAGGCCGAAGCGGTCCACGCGGGCCAGCGACCCGCCGCCGGCGCCGATCTCGACGAGGTCGACCGACGGGACCGACACGGGGAAGCCGGAGCCCTTCTTGAACCGATACACCCGGCCGACCTCGAACGTGGTCGTCAGGGCCGGCTCGCCGTCGGCGATGAGGCACGCCTTGGCCGTCGTCCCACCCATGTCGAAGCACAGCAGTCGGTCCAATCCCAGGCGGCCGGCGAACCAGCTGCCGGCGAGGGCGCCGGCGGCCGGGCCCGACTCGACGAGGCGGATCGGTGCGCGCGCCGCGTCGTCGGCGGACACCACGCCGCCGTTCGACAACATCATCAGCACGGCGCCACCGAAGCCCTCACTCGACAGCCACTTCTGCAGCTCGTCCAGATAGGGCCCGATGACGGGCATCGTGGCGGCGTTGCAGGCCGTCGTCACCATGCGTGGATACTCCCGGATCTGCGGTGAAATGTCTGCCGAGATGCACACCGGAAGTCCCAGCTCACGACGGAGGTGCTCGGCGGTCGCTCGCTCGTTCGTCGCGTCCACGTAGGAGTTGAGGAGGCACACGCCGACCGATTCGACGTCGGCGGCGCGCAGGGCGGCGGTCAGCGCGTCGAGGCCGGCCCGCGACGGTGCCCGCAGCACCACGCCTTCGGCGCCGGTGCGCTCGTCCAGCTCGAACGTCAGCTCCCGGGCGATCGGCGGTGGCGGGAACTCGATCTGCAGGTCGTACATGTCGTAGCGGTGCTCGTCGCGGATGAGCAACGTGTCGCCGAAGCCGGCAGTCGTCACCAGTCCGGCGCGTCCCGTCTTGCCCTGGATCAGCGCGTTCGTGATCAGTGTGGTGGCGTGGACGATCGGGGCGCGGATCTCCGACGGTCGGATCCCCGCGTGGGCGAGGAGTTGCTCGACTCCGCGGCGGACACCCTCCAACGGATCGGCGGGCGTGGTCAGCGTCTTGTCGACGACGACGGTGCCGGTCGCCGCGTCGAGCAGCACGACGTCGGTGAAGGTGCCGCCGATGTCGACGGCCAGGCGCCAGTCGGCGCTCACGTCGTGAGGTCCGGCCGAGGTGGCGCGAAGACGTCGAGGATCCAGCATTCGCCGTACTCGTCGTCGCCGACGAAGATCGAGTCGCCGTGCCACACATCGCGCGGAGCGAGGTAGACGTCGCCCGGCCCGAGCACGACCCGTCGCTCGTCGTCGGGGTCCCCGATGCGGAAGTCGAGCCGGCCGCGCACCACGATGCCGAGCTGCTCGTGGGCGTCGTGATGGTGGAGGAAGGAGCCGGTGGCGCCGCCGGAGATGCGCCAGAAGCACAGCTGGAGGTCCGACCCGTTGATCACCCGCCGGCGAAATCCAGGCCGGTCCGTCTCGTCGAACGCGTCGTCGTCGAAGAAGTGGCAGTACTGGTTGCTGAAGCCGGTGGGTCTGATGGTCAGACCATACCAGTGGGCCGTTCTCAGACCAGGCGGTCGATCATCCCCCGCTCGACGGCGTCCAGGTGGCGGGTGCCGGCCTGCACGGCAGCCACCGGATCCCGGCGGGCGACGGCCTTGGCGATCATGGCGTGGTGGCGAATCGACTGGTTGACGATCCGTTCGACCTCCGCCTGGTTGGCGTCGGCCGACAGCAGCGAGGCGAAGTCGTCGGAACGGAAGAGCCGGCCGAGCACCTTGCCGTAGAGCTCGACCAGTAGCGGGTTGCCGCAGGCCCTGGCGATGGCGGCGTGGAACGTCCGGTCGAGCGCCCGGAAGTCGTTCAGCGCCATGCCCCGTCGGAAGCCCTTGGCCAACGCCGTGATCTCGGCACGGTCGGTGTCGGAGGCTCGCTCGGCGGCCATCCGGATGATCGGCAACTCCAGCGTGCGCCGGGTCTCGAACAGCTGGCGAACGAACTCCTTGCGATCGTCACGCACGTCGCCGTCGACCCGGACCTCGGGGAGGCGCTCGGACACGTACGAGCGGTTGCCCCTGCGCTCGATGACGCCCAGCGAGAGCAGGCCCTGGATGGCCTCGCGCACCGAGGTGCGGGCGACGCAGAACTGTTCGGACAACAGTCGCTCGGACGGCATGCCGCGCTCCCGGCTCGAGCTCGCCGCTGGTGATCCGCTCGACGAGGCGATCGCGGATCAGGGCGCTCAGGGTCTCCCGGGCGATGGGCTCGAAGACGATGCCATCGCGCAGGGCGGTCGGTTCGGGGGAGGTGGCGGCTTCGCTCATCATGGGCGCACGGACGGTCCGCCGATCCACTGTAACGGCGGGCTGCCGACGCCGGGATGACTTCGCCGTCGCACCGGTGCGAAGGCCTGTTGGTCTGACCATCCGACCGGCGGTGGACGCTAGGGTCACGGCGATGGGCTATCCCAACACCCTCATCTTCGTCGACTTCCCGTCGACCGACCCGGCGGCGTCGGCCGAGTTCTATGCCGCCGTGTTCGGCTGGGGGGTCGAGCCGCGCCCCGAAGGGGTCTTCCACCGCATCGTGCCGGGCAACCACTTCCTGCTCGACGACGGGGCACCCGGCCCGACGGGCAACCTCCACCTCGGCATCTACAACGTGGCCAACGCCCGCCCACACCCTGATCCAGAGGGTGTCGAACCCCGTCATCTCGCCGCCGACGGCCGCACGGTGCGCATCTGGATCCTCGTCAGCGACGACGACTCGGTCGAGCGCATCCTCGACGAGGCCGAATCGCGTGGCGCCGAGATCCTGTGGCGCAAGCACTTCTGGGCCGAGTTCAACGGCTTCAACTCGGCGTTCCGCGACCCGTGGGGCAACACGTTGGTGCTGTGGGTCAAGGGTGGCGCCGATCCCCAGATCCCGGAGGACTTCACCCGTGAGTGACCAGCCGCTCAACGCCATCCGCCCGCCGGAACCACGATGGACCCACATCGCCTTGCGCGTCCACGACCTCGATGCCTCCATCGCGTGGTACGAGGCGTTCACGCCGCTCCAGCTGCTCGACCGCCACCAGGACGACGACGGGTACGGCGCCTGGCTCGGTCAGCCGGACACGGTCGACAAGCCCTTTGTCTTGGTGCTGGCCCAGTTCCTGCCCGGGTCGGACCCGTTCGCCGACTACCCGCAGGAGGTGCTCGCGCCGTTCGCCCACTTCGGCATCGAGCTGCCGGAGCGCGCCGACATCGACGCCGTGGCGGCGCGCGGCGAGGAGGCCGGGTGCCTGGCCATGTCGCCGCGCCAGATGCCCGATCCGATCGGCTACATCTGCATGCTGCGCGACCCGGACGGCAACATGGTCGAGTTCTCCTACGACCAAGGCGTGTACGCCAAGGCCAGGGAGGTCTGGGGCGTGGCCTCGTCCCGATGAACCAACCGGCGGCGGCGGCAACGGCGCTGGCCTACCTGGCGGCGTTCGCCGGGCGGGACCCGGAGGCGATCGCCGCCCACGTGTCCGTCGACTTCGTCAACGAGCACGCGTCGGCGCTCGGCAGTGGCTGCGCCGGGCGGGAGGAGTACGCCCGCCGGTTGCCTGCCTTCCTCGAGCAGTTCCCGGGTCTGGCCTACGAGGTCGAACGGGTCATCGCCGACGGCGAGGAGGTGGCCATCGCCTACCGGCTCACGGCGACGAGCGATGGCCAGCCGGTCGAGGTGCGCGGCGTGATGATCTTCGAGGTCGGCGACGGGTTGATCCGTCGGCGCACGGACTACTGGGACTCGCTCGGCTACCTCCGCCAGATCGGCGCCAACCCCTGACAATCCCGACCCGAGGCTTTCACGGCACCCGGGGCGTTCCGTCCCGGAGGGGGCGCACGAAACCCTCCGGCGGTTTCACAGCCGCCGACGCAGGCGGTCGATGTGGGTGCGCATCGACGTCGGCTGGACGTCGGCGTCGCGGATCAGCGTGTCGAAGTGCCGGCTCAGCGTGCGCACGTGCTCCGCCGACGTCAGCACGAGGTACAGCTGGCCGAGGTACAGGGCGGCGCGCTTGGGGCCGAACACCGTGACCGGGGCGGCGTAACGCCGGGAGCCGTCGAACAGGAACCAGCGGAACGTCGGGTACAGCTCGTCGACGAGCTGGATCATGCGGTCGAGCTGCTCGCGCCGGGCCTCTCCGCCGAGGCGGCTCCACATGCCCTCGCCGTGGGCGAACGACGACAACGCCTGCACGGATGAACAGCACTCCATCTCCGTATCCGGGTGCCGTGCCCAGGACAGCCGGGCCGCCGTCGTGTCGATCGTCTGCGCTGCGTTGGGGCCCTCCGACCGCGACCGCTCGAAGCGGATGACGGCGTCGGACTTCAACAGGTCGGGCAGCGTCGACGGCACGTACCGAATCTTGTAGTCAGCGGCCTCGTCGAGCCATCCGAGCAGCCGCTCGTCCGTCGGCGTCGGCCCAGGCGCCTCGAACGAGGTCTGCGGCAGCAGCGCGGCCTCGAGTGGACCGACGTTGGACAACCCGACGAGCCAGTCGAGCGACAGCCCGTGAGTGGCGGCCAACGCGAGCAAGGTGTCGACGCGGGGCAGCCGGTGGTTGGTCGGCGAGAGCAGCTGCGACAGTGTCGTGCGATCGACGGCGGCCCGCTCGGCGAACTCGCTCTTGGTCATCCCCGTCCGCTGGATGGCGTCGGCCAGCCGCTCGTGCAACAGCGCAGGTGGCAGTGTGCGAGATTCCATCAGGATGAGCATAGGCACAACAGTTGTGCCGTGATCCAGCGCCTCGGGCGGTGCGGTAGTTGGTACAACAATGGCTGTGCACCCTGCTCGCGTCGAGTGGCCGACCGTCGCCGTGGCCGTCGCGATCTGGGCTGGCTTCGCCGCCGTCCTCGCCGTGCACGCGCTGCTGCCGACGATCGTCGTCGTCGTCGTGCTCGCCGTCATCGAGCGCGTGGTACGGCTCACTCCAGCACGAGGTGATCCACGGGCACCCCACGCCCTGGGCCAACGTCAACACTGCGTTCGCCGCCGTGCCCGTGGGGCTCGTCATGCCGTTCGCCACCTATCGCGACATCCATTTGGAACACCACCGGTCGCCGGAGCTCACGGACCCGCTCCTCGATCCGGAGAGCTTCCACGTCGACGCCGAGACGTGGGCCCGCTGCGGACCGTTGCGCCGGAGCGTGCTGCGGTTCCTCCGCACGCTGTCCGGTCGAATGATCCTCGGTCCGTTGCTGGCCACCGTGCTGTGCTGGGCGCGTCTCCTCAAGGATGCCCGCACGGCCGTCGGGGCGCGGCGGCTGATCTTCCACCTCGCCGCCGTCGGCGTCATCCTTGCGATCGTGGTGGCGGCGGGGATGTCGCCGTGGGTCTTCGTCGTCGGCGTGGCATGGGGAGGCGGCGCGCTGACGATGCTGCGTTCGTTCGCCGAGCATCGCTGGACCGAGAGCGGAACCCGGTCGGCGGTCATCCAGGCGGGGCCGGCAATGGCGCTGCTCTTCCTCAACAACAACCTCCACCACACGCACCACGCGCGGCCGGCCGAACCGTGGTTCCGACTTCCCGCCGTCCATCGCCAGCTCGACAGCGATCAGGAAGCTGCCGCCGGTGCCGGCCTCTACCGGGGCTACACCGACATCGCCCGCCGCTACCTGTGGCGGCCGTTCGACGCCCCGGTGCGCACCGCCGGTCCGTCGGCGGTCACCGCGCCGTAGTCCGGCTCACCCAGAAGCCCGCGCCTGCCGCCGCCGCCACAGCGCCGTCAGTGCCCGCTGCGAGAGCGTTCCGTCCGACCACCGCGCCGGCCGCCATGGTCGCCGTCCACAGCACCGTCGTCCGCCCCTTCTTTGGCGCGTCGGCGTCCCGGCCGCGGAGGAGCCGCTTGCGGCCCTTGTTGAGCAACCACCTCGTGACGGCCGCGCTGAGTACGCCGACGAAGGCGGCGCCGGCCTGCCACGCCCAACCCGGCCCAGGACTGCCATCCTGCGTCGAGTCGGCGGGATGGTCGTCGAAGGGACTCTCCATCCACTCATCCTGCCCGACCGGGCGGCGACGACGACGTGATCGGCCGACGGCCGGTCCGTCACAGGATGAACGGCTGTGGCGTCCTAGCCGAGGCCCGGTGCGAGGGCGTACGCGGACAGGGCGGGCTGACCGCCCAGGTGGGCGTAGAGGATCCGTGCCCCAGCGGGAATCTCGCCCGAGCGGACCATCCCGATGAGCCCTGCCATCGACTTGCCCTCGTAGACCGGGTCGGTGAGCATGCCCTCGGTGCGGGCGACGAGTTGGATTGCCTCGATGGTCTGCTCGTCTGGGATGCCGTAGGCCGGTCCGGCATAGCCGTCAACGACAATGATCTCCTCAGGTCGCAGAGCTCGACCGAGACCGATCCGCTCGGCGGTGTCGTTGGCGATGCGTGTCACCTGGGCGACGGTCTGCTGCAGTGTCTTGGAGGCGTCGATTCCGATGACTCGGCGGTCGCCGCGACCTTGGAGGGCAAACCCGCCGATCATTCCGGCATGCGTCGATCCGGTGACCGTGCACACGACGACGTGGTCGAAGAAGACCTCGTGCTCGGCCTCCTGGGCGGCAAGCTCTCGGGCCCAGTTGGCGAAGCCGAGCCCACCAAGAGGATGGTCGGAGGCGCCAGCTGGGATGGCATACGGCTTGCCGCCTGCGGCCTCCACCGACTCGAGCGCGGCCTGCCAACTGTCGCGGACGCCGATGTCGAAACCGGCGTCGGCCATCCGGATGTCGCCCCCCATGATGCGCGTCAGCTGGATGTTCCCGACACGTTCGTAGCTCGGGTCCGGCCACTCGACCCAGTGCTCCTGCACCGTCACCGACTTCATGCCGAGGTGACAGGCGACTCCGGTGACCTGGCGGGTGTGGTTCGACTGGACGCCACCGATCGATACGAGCGTGTCGCAACCTTGGGCGAGGGCATCGGCCACGAGATACTCGAGCTTGCGGACCTTGTTGCCACCGAACGCGATGCCGGAGTTGCAATCCTCACGCTTGGCCCAGATCTCCACGTCGCCGCCCAGCGCTGAACTGAGGCGCCGCAGCGGGTGAATCGGCGACGGCCCGAACATCAGTGGCACGCGAGGAAAGTCGTCGAGACCCATTCAGCGCATCGTAGGAACTCCACCCCCGCCGCAGACCGGCCCGCTGCACCGCCACGGTCGTCGGTCGTCTGGCGACGAGCTCCGGTCACCGCACCGAGTTGCCGTCAGCGTCGAACGCCAGGTCGGTGAGCTGACCCGGCCGCACTTCGTCGTCGACGCCGAGGGCGACGGGCACCTTCTGGTAGTTCCACTTCATCACGTCGAGGGTGAGCTCGAGGAGCTCACCCGCGCTGAAGTGTCTTCGCAGGTCGGCGACAACGGCAGGCGGGAGGCCGCCGGGTTGGGACATCTCGGCATCGGCCAGGGCAAGTGCGGCCCGGTGGCGGGCCGACAGCGTCGCGCCGCGGCCATCGGCGTCGGCGATGGTCGCTTCGTCGAGACCCTGATCCCTGGCAACTGCCAGACGCAGGGACAGTCAAGTGTGGCAGTCGTGGTAGCGGGCGCAGCGCAGCCTGACCAGCTCGGTGGTGACGGGGTCGACGGCGTCGAGACGCACGACAGCGGCCTGCCAGCTGGCCAGCGCCTGCCGCAACGGGACGGCGGCCCGGATCCCGTCGGCGCACGCGACGCGACCTGCTCATGAGACGTCTCCGAACAGCTGCTCCCAGATCAGGCGCAGACGCTGGCGCTGCTCGACGACCAGCAGCGCGTTGACGAAGTCGACGAGGCCTTCCTCGCCGAGCGCGTCGCGCACCGCACCGGCGGTGGCGTCGTCAAGGCCGGCGACGTCGATGACGAACTGTTCGGCGAACGCCAGGCAGGCGCGTTCACGCGACCCAAAGAGGGGAGATGTCGGCCACTGCGACAACACCACGACCCGCGCTTCGTCGAGTCCGGCGGCGACAGCGGCGGGCGTGCGCGAGGCGAGCTCGGCGGGACAGCCGAGCAGGCTGGCGATGCGCAGCCGACACAGCTCCAGTAGCAGAGGGTCCACCGCTTCCCACGCCGCGCTGCCGCGCCGCCTCGAGCGAGCTGCTCACATCGGGGTGGTCGGCGAGGACCGACGCAATGACCTCGCCGGTCGGCCGGTCGAACACGGTCCCCACGGTTCGTCAGCGGCGGCGGAGGAGGCTGCGCAGCACCAACAGCGCAACGGTCATCACGACTTGGGCGCCGAGGGCGATCCGGTTGACGTCGACCGCTGGGCGCCATCTCACGGCGTTGCCCTCGATGACGTACACGCCAGCCGGCTTGGCCACGATCCCGAACCCGCCGCCGGAACCGGACCCGGTCCCGACGCCATCTGGCCGGGGCCCCTCGCCGTGGCCGCCGCCGCCTCCGCCTCGAACGGCAGCGACCGGGATCACCGTGACCCCGTTGCGTTCTACGGGCTCACCGAACAGCCGGGTCACGGTGAGCGCGTCTCTCGTCTGCTTCATGAGCTCGTTGACATCCACAGTGGTCTCCTCTCCAACGGCGATGGTGGCCCATTCGATCAGGCCCGGCGAACAGGTTCGCGCCGCACCCCGACACGTGTGCCTCCTGGCGTCGACCGATCGGTGGAGGGGGCTGTCAGCCACCTGGCGAGATCCAGTTCAGGCACGGAATCGGCTGATCGCCGGACTGCGTCGGGGTCACGCGTTGCTCATCATCGTGCCATGGAGGACCTACTCAACAGTTCAGACACATCCAACAGTTCAGACCGCAGCGTCCGGCTGTCCGCACAATGGCAGCTCGGCGCCGATCGTCGGCTCACGCTGACGTGGACGGTGGAGGTGATGGACGCGTCGCAGGAGCCTGCCGAAGACGTCGCGGCGGCGGCGTGACTCTCAGTCGGCGGGCCCCGGTGAACTCCGCGGCCCGCCCCGACCGTGGACCTCAGCTGAAGAGCTTGACGACCTCGGACTTGACGACCTTGCCGACGGGGTTGCGCGGCAGCTCCTCGACGAAGGCGAAGCGCGTCGGGACCTTGGCGGCGGCCAAGCGCTGCTTGCCCCAGGCGCGCAGGGCGTCGCCGTCGGGCAACGCGTCGACTGCCGGCACGGCGGCGAGCGCGACCCGCTGGCCCCACTCGATGTCGTCGAGGCCGACGACGGCGCAGTCGACGATGCCCGGATGCGTCCGGTAGGCCTCCTCGATCTCCAGAGCCGAGACCTTCTCGCCGCCGGTCTTGATGATGTCGACGGATGACCGGCCGAGCAGGCGGTAGCCGCCCGGCTCGTGGACGGCGATGTCACCGGTGCGAAACCAGCCGTCGACGAACGCCTCGGCGGTGGCCTCGGGCCGTTCCCAGTAGCCGGCGAACACCTGCGACCCGCGCACCAGCAACTCCCCCGGCTGACCGTCGGGGACCGCTCCGCCGGCCTCGTCGACGAGGCGCACCTGGACGCCCGGCATCGCTTCGCCGACATGCCCTGGCACCCGGCGGTCGAGCGTGTTGGACAGGACCATGCCGAGCTCGGTCATCCCGTAGCGCTCGAGCAGGGTGTGGCCGGTCAGTTGGCGCCACTGCTCCAGGGTGGACACCGGGAGCGCCGCCGACCCCGAGACCATCAACCGCAACCCCGCCGCGCCGTCCGACCAGCGTGAACGAGTCACCCCGTCGGCGGCTTCCCACGCCGACGTCAACCTGGCGTAGACCGTTGGGACGGCCATGAACACGGTGACGGCGCCCGAGCTCAAGCGCTCCCACAGCGCAGCGGCGTCGAACCCACCGGGCGCCTCGCAGCAGGCCCCGACGGCCAGTGCCGTGAACGTCACGTTGATGAGACCGTGGACGTGGTTCAGCGGGAGGACGAGCACCGTGCGATCGGCGGCCGACCAGCCCCAGGCGTCGACCATCCCGTCGACCATCGCGGCGAGGCTGCGGTGGGTGTGCACGGCGCCCTTCGGGCGGCCAGTCGTGCCGCTCGTGTAGATCATCAGAGCCGGGTGATCGAGCTGCGGCGAGACCCGATCGACGAGCCCGCCGGCGGCCACGTCGACGACACGGATCCCTGCTGACGCAGCCAGGCGAGCAGCGGCGTCGTGGTGCGTGGCCGAGGCGACGATCGCCGCAGCGCCGCTGTCGGCGAGCACGTAGGCCAGCTCGGCGTCGGGGTTCGGCGGGTGGAGCGGGACGGCGACCGCGCCGGCGTGCCAACAGGCGAGCACGGAAGAGACGACGTCGTGACCGGGTGTGCACAAGACGGCGACTCGATCGCCGTGCCCGACCTCGAGCGCGCCCGAGAGGCGTACGGCGTCGTCGTCGATCTCGGCGAACGTCCACTCACCGGCCGGGTCGACGATGGCGAGGCGCGGGCCGTGGACGACCCGATCCGGCAGCGGGCGGGTCACGGGTGGGACCCTGTCGGCGATGCGAACGAACGGGCGCCAGCCGGCACGCCGGCTGCGGGCGGCCGAGCGGCAGCGAGGGAGCGGCCAGCAACGGCCTGCGTGGCCGGGGAACGCACTGAGGGCCACAAGGTCACCCACGGTACGCCGATGCTCGCCCGCGGCGGCGACTGCACTCTCCCCCAACGTGGACGAGACTGTGGCCGTGGCTGACGCGATTGATCGGGGTCGTGAGGCCTTTGGCCGGCGGGCGTGGGGGAGGCGTTCGCGCAGTTGTCGGCCGCGGAGGGCGACTCCGATCTGGAGGCGGAGGATCTGGCGCGGCTCGCGGCGGCTGCGTACCTCGTTGGCCGGGTGGTCGACAGCCTCGAGGCATGGGAGCGTGCCCACCATGACCACCTGCGCGCCGGCGATGTCGCCCGAGCCGCCCGTTGCGCCTTTTGGCTGGCCTTCGTTCTCCTGAACAATGGTGATCTGGCGCGTGGCGGCGGGTGGGTCCACCGGGCGCAGCGTCTGCTGGACGACGGTCAGCTGGGCTGTGTCGAGCAGGGCTACCTGGGCTACTGCGCTGCGCTCCGTTTGGTGTTCGAAGGCGACGTCGAGGCCGGCCAGGCTGGCTTCGCCGAGGCAGCCAGGTGTGGTGATCGTTTCGGGGACCCGGAGCTCGTCGCCTTGGCCCGGGTCGGGCAGGGCCGGTGCCTCATCTCTCGCGGCGACATCGCGGCGGGCATGGCACTGCTCGACGAGGCGATGGTGGCAGTCACGGCGCAGGAGGTGTCCCCGCCGCGGTCGGTGACGTCTACTGCACGGTGATCGAGGGGTGCCAGGAGGTGTGCGACGTGCGCCGCGCCCAGGAGTGGACCGCGGCGCTCAGCCGCTGGTGCGACTCGCAACCAGAGCTGGTGCTCTACCGCGGCCAGTGCCTGGTCCATCGGGCCGAACTGATGCTGCTCTGCGGTGCGTGGTCGGACGCCGTGGCGGAAGTGCAGCGGGCCTGCGACCGGCTGGCCCAACCGACGAGCCAGCGTGCGCTCGGCGCCGCGTTCTACGTGCGCGCCGAACTCCACCGCCTGCGGGGCGAGTTCACCGAAGCGGAGCAGGCCTATCGGCAGGCCCACCGGTACGGACGGCAGCCACAACCCGGTCTCGCCCAGATACGGCTGGCCCAGGGTCACGTCGAAGAGGCCTGCGGCGCCATCCCGCCGGACTCTCGACGAGGCCGAAGACACGGTGACGCGATGCAGGATGTTGGCGCCCTACGTCGACATGCTGCTTGCCGGTGGCGACGTGGCTGCCGCACGCGGCGCCGCCGATGAGTTGTCCGGGATCGCCACCGAATGGAACACGCCGTATCTGTCCGCCCTCTCCTCGCATGCGACCGCGTCGGTGCTGCTGGCCGAGGGCGAGGCCCGCACCGCGCTCGCCTCGCTCCGCCGGGCGTGGACGGTGTGGAGCGGACTGGGGGGGTCGTACGAAGCGGCGCGTGCCCGGGTGTTGAGGGGGGTTGCTTGCCGCGCGCTGGGGGACGAGAACAGCGCCGAGATGGAGTTCGACGCAGCGCGGTCGGCACATGGATCGTCGAAGCGGGCACGAGAACGACAACAGACGGCCCTGGGCGCAAGGGTCGCAGCGTCAGAGTGCGCGCCGCATGACGGGGCGGCTCGGGTAGGTCCGTCCGATCTCGGCGAAGCCGTTGGCCAGGAACATGCGCATGGTGCCGGTGAACAAGGCCGAGCCGCTCACCTGCCGAGCCGTCAGCGAGTCAGTGTCGACCGGATGTCCCTCGACGGCGGTTGCGCCGTGTTCTCGGGCGTGCGCCACTGCGGCGTCGAGGAGGGCGGTCGCGACGCCACGGGTGCGAGAGCGCCTGTCGATCGCGAAGCAGGTGACCCACCAGGCGCCAGGATCCTCGGTCAGCACGCGTCGCAACGCCCGATTCGCCAGTACGGCGGGCAGCGCCGACCTCGGCATCACCCTCGTCCAGCCCGCCGGTGCCCCGTCGACGTAGGCGATGACACCTGGCGCCACCAGCGCCGTGTGGATCTCATGTCGAAGGGCCTCCCGGTTGTCGCCGGGATCGATGGCGTCGGGCGGTGGGTCGAGGAACCGGCGGCACCAGCACCACCCAGGGTCGTCACCTCGGCGACCGAACACGCTCACGACGTCGGACCAACGGTCCGCCGTCGCCGCCGCCGACTGGATGCTCACCATCCGCGGACGGGACCCGTGATCCCCGACGAGACCCAGCTCGGCCTCTCGTGTGCTGCGACATGCACTGGCTCCTCCAACCCCTCGAGGCCCGCCGATCCTGGCATGCCGCCAACACGGCTTGTCGCGGTGATGTCGACCGGGATGGAGCGGAATTCCCGAGCCACGAACGCAACGGTCAAACGCTGGCCTTGGCCACGGCGACACCGGGCACGTTGGCCCGGGTGCGGAAGACGCTGCCGCGCTTGTCGGGGTCCTCGGTGTTGTCGGCGGTGACGATGTAGACGTCGCGGCGGTCGGCGCCGCCGAAGCAGACGCTCGTCACCATCGTCGCCGGGACCGGGATTCGACCGCGCTCTTTGCCGTCGGGCCCGAAGCCCCGCACCGCCGATGAGCCGCCGACGTCGGCGACCCACACGGTGCCCGACTCGTCGACGGCCAGGCCATCGGGTGTGACGACGTCGAAGGCGACGAAGAGGCGCCTGCCGCTCACCGACCCATCGTCGTAGTCGTGGGCCCACACGCCCCGCACACTGTCGGCGTGGTACAGCACTGAGCCGTCGGGGGAGAACCCGATGCCATTGGTCAGCCCGACGTCGCCGTACAACTCGATGGCGTGGTCCTCGGCGTCGACGAGGTAGCACTCGCCCGGCGCCCGCGGCGCGTCCAGGTCGAACGGGTCGCTGCGCATCGTGCCGCAGATGATGCGCCCGGCGGCGTCGACGAACAGATCGTTCAAGCCGGGAGCGTCGGGGGCGAACACGACGCGGCTCTCGCCGTCGCGCACGTGGCACAGGTTGCGCCCCGTCACCACGATGCCGCCGTCGACGTGGAGGGCGATACCGCCCACCCCACGGCGCTTGGGCACGGCGATGTCGATCGTGCCATCCGGCGCCCGGCGGTACACCCCTCCCTTGTGTACGTCGGAGTAGTAGAGGTTGTCGGCATCGTCGACGCGCGGTCCCTCGACCAGGCCGTAGCCCCATGCCAGCGTCTCGAGATCGGTCACCGCCTCAGTCTGACCACCCACCCAGGCGTCCACCGCAAGGCGTTCACCGCGGCGCCCCGCGTCGTCGCCCGCGCGGACCTATCGGGTGCGCCCGCCGTGAATTGGCAAGGCCTCAGAGGACCTGGTTGTTGGGTGGAGCGTGTCATCGGGATCGACGACGTCCGACAGGACGTCGCGATGCTGCGGACCCCGGACGGCCACGGCCGAATCGAGTTGGCGATGTTCCACACGCCGAAGGCGATCAGGCCCGAGCCGAAGGATGCGCCGGCGAACACGCTGGGCATACGCCGCATCATGTTCGCCGTCGACGACATCGAGGACGTCGTTGCCCGCCTGCGCACCCACGGCGCCGAACTCGTCGGCGAGCTGGCGCAGTACGAGGACACCCATCGGCTCTGCTACGTCCGCGGCCCCGAGGGCATCATCGTCGGACTGGCCGAACAGCTCAGCTGAACGAAGCCCATTGTCGGACGTTCGATGCCGGCGTCGGGCCGTCGGTACAGGGCAATTGTCCAGCGGTAGTACGCAGCTGCGGGGATCCGATTCCGCGTGCTGAACGGAATGCGGTCGCCCCAGGAAAGGGGGGTGCCCTCATGATGACGGCCGCCTGTCAGAGTCGGCGCCACCCTCGACGGGTCGCTACGGGGGCGGCCGCGAGATGTACCTGGAGTGTCGGGGCAGCGGAAGTCCCACCGTCGTGCTCGTCGCGGGTGGCGGCGAACGTGGGGAGAACTGGAGTGCCACGGCGAGCCCGGACCAGACGGGCGTCTTTCCCGAGGTCGCGAAGTTCAGCCGCGTTTGCGTCTACGACCGCCCCGGAACCGCGACTCAGTTACCGTCGGAGGAGTGGGAGGTCACGGCATCCACCGACGTGGCCCAACCGATCACCCCCGCCGACGCGGCGGCGGATCTGCATGCGCTGCTGCAGGCATCGGGTGAAGCCGGGCCCTACGTCCTCGTCGGCCACTCGCTCGGCGGTCCCATCGTCCGGTACTACGCCGGCGAGTACCCGTCGACCGTCGCCGGTGTGGTCCTCGACGACGCCCTGTCCGAGCACCTGGGCGACCCGCTGACGCCAGAGCAGTTAGGTCTGTTCGAGCAGTTGAACAGCCCGGAGGTCCAGCGCCGTCCGCCAGGAGCCGAGAGATTCGAGTACTCCACGCTCGTCGAGCAGATGCAAGCTGCGGGACCGATGCCAGACGTTCCGATGATCATCCTGACCGCCGACACGTGGCTGATCACGCCCGAGTTGATCGCCGCCGGCGTGTTCCCGGACTTCGTCGACCAGGAGTTCTCCGACGCGCTCTGGTCGGCGCAGCTCGCCGCACAAGACGAGCTGGCGGCGACGTACCCGGACGCCGAACACATCACGGACACCGATGCCTCCCACTACATCCATCGCGACCAACCCCAGCTCGTCGTCGACGCGATTCGCGACGTCAGGGGTTGATCGCCGTCTCGGATGGAGGCCGCCTTGCGCGACCGGTGGCTGGCGCCGCTTGCCGACCCCAGCGTGAGCCCGAGGGGAGCAGCGTCTCGACGCAGGGCGCACGAGCGGCGAGAGCGTCCAAGGTCATCCCGCCACGCTGAGGCGTCGCTTGGTACGATCCGCCTGCGTCGACGACCGGAGGGAGCAGACGATGACCGTCACAGTCAGGCAACGACCATTAGGCATCAGCCTGCTGAGCATCCTTGTCATCATCGCCGGTGCGCTCGACGTGCTTGCCGGGATCCTGAGCGTTTCGATCCGCGGAGACAACGAGCTCCTCGTCGAGGTGAAGGCGTCGCAGGGCGAGATCACGGCTTTCGGGTCGGGTCTGATCATCCTTGGGGTGATCGCCATGGTGGTCGGCTTCATGCTGTGGCGGGGCAGCGCGTTCGCCCGCATCCTGATCGGCATCATCGCGCTCGTTCGGCTGGTCGGCACGATCTGGGTGTTCGCCTCATTTGACAAGGTGCACTGGTACGAGGGCATCGTCCCGCTCGTCCTCTACGCGCTGGTGGCTGGCTACCTGCTCTTCGGCACCACCGCCCGGGACTACACCCAATCAACCTGATCCTGTCGCGAGGTGGCGCTGGTCCGGTCACCCGTGTGATGTTCGGAACCGCAGCACGAGCGCCGAGCTGATCTCGAGGTGGCGCAGCAGGAAGGCGCGCTCGTCGAGCCGCTTCCTCCGCAACCAACCGGTGACTTCGTCGTTGCACTTGCTGGTGTTGCAGGAACGGCAGGCCGGCACGATGTTGTCGAGTGTGTAACGCCCACCACGGGAGAGCGCCAGCACGCAGTCGCGTTGCAGCGGCCTGTCCGACAGGCCGCAGTACGCGCAGCCACCCCACGCGGCTTTGAGCGCGGTCCACTGCTCATCGCAGAGATCGTGCTCGACGCGACCCATGCGGAGCTTGCGCCTGCGGGCGGCCCTGGCCTTGCGACTCCGGCTGACCGCCATTGCCCAAAGGTAGGTGACCGCCAGCTCGATGAAGCGGGTCTTGAAGCTCCAGCCCGGTGGCCGCGGCGTGTCCGCGAGCGCGAGGCCTGGGCGGCCGACAGGCAGCGGCACAGCCGCTCCGTAGCCTTTCCGGCGTGGCCGACATCGAGGTGCTGCAGGGCGGGGTCGCCAACGCCGGCGCCGTGGTACGCGATGGCGATCACGTGCTGCGACCGTCGAGCTCGCGCACGCCAACCATCCATGCGTTCCTCCGCTTCCTGCGCGACGAGGGCTTCGAGGCCGCCAGCCAGCCGATCGGCATCGATCCCGATGGGCGCGAGCGGCTGGCGTTCATCCCCGGCGACGTCGCCGTCCCGCCGTACCCGGCGTGGGCCGAGACCGACATAGCGTTAGCGACGGCGGCCGCCCTGCTGCGCCGCCTGCACGACGTCAGCGCCCGCTTCGTCGCCCCGTCCGGCACGACCTGGAGCGCCGAGATGGCCGACCCCGACGCCGGCAGCCTGCCTGCGGCCGACCTCGTCATCTGCCACAACGACGTGTGCCTGGAGAACCTCGTCTACCGCAACCAGGTGGCCGTCGGACTGCTCGACTTCGATTTCGCCGCGCCCGGCCGGCGTGTCCACGACCTCGCCACCTTCGCCCGGATGAACGTTCCGATCGACTGTGACGAGGACGCCGCCCTGCTCGGACGCTCCGGTCCGTTCGACCCTGTGCGGCGGCTGCGGATCGTCGCCGACGCCTACGGCCTGCCGCCGGGTCGCGGCGAGTTCCTGCAGGCGCTGGCCAACGGTGTGGAGCGCGGCGGCGAGTTCGTGCAACGCCGCCTCGACGAGGGAAACGAGGCGTTCCGCCAGATGGTCGAGGCGATCGGCGGCATGGCCAAGTTCGACCGCCGGCGGGCGTGGTTCGACGCCCACCACGACCGTTTCGCTACCGCCCTCGGCTGATCCCACCGGACCCACCGCAAACGATCCCGCCCGCTCGTTCGGTGGCGTACCCCGCCCCGAATCCGGGCGTCAGGTGTCGAGCGGTGCACGCAGCCAGGCGACCATCTGCCGAACGACCTCGTAGGCAGCCAAGCGTCCCTCGGTGGTATCGGTCTGCTCGGCTTCGGAGAACGTCGCCCACATTCTCTCGATGATCGACGGACCTGCGTTGAGTAGCGACTCCGAACCAGCCGATGCCCAACGCGCGAGGACGTAGCGAACGAGCGCTCCGACCGGGATCCCTGTCGCCGCGCTGAGTGGACCCAGCGTCTCCAACGGATCGAGCATCGTGTACAGCGCCACATCGGCCTTGAAGTTCGCGTCAGGGTCGTCGTCCGACCATGGACCCGTCCAACGGATCAGCTCGATCGAAGTCTCCGTCATCAGCGCATGCTTGCACTCCGAACGGGTGAACGGCACGACGTGTGCCGAATTGCTGTCCACGCACTTCCGGCCTCCCGTGCCGGGTGCTCGGAGGTGTCACAGCCGGGGCTGCTGTCTTGTCGTTGTGGGTTGAGAGAATCCTCGAACAAGGAGTTGATGATGCGAGTGTTTGTGGCTGGAGCCACGGGAGCGATCGGAAAGCAGCTCGTGCCACGGTTGGTGGCCGCGGGCCATGAGGTCGTCGGGATGACCAGCAAGGAGTCCAACCGGGGTCTGGTCGGTGAGCTGGGAGCGACGCCGGTGGTGGCTGATGCGCTGGCTCCTGATCAGGTCGCCGAGGCGGTGGGCCGGGCGGACCCGGAGGTGATCGTGCATCAGCTGACCGCCATCGGGTCGGTTGACATGCGCCACTTCGACCGTGACTTCGCGCTCACCAACCGGCTGCGGACCGAGGGCACCGATCATCTGCTGTCGGCGGGGCGGGCGGTCGGGGTGCGACGGTTCGTGGCACAGAGCGCGGTGTACGGCTTCTACCGCGCGCACCGGCGGTGCGGTGAAGAGCGAGGAGGACCCGCTCGATCCCTCACCCCCGCGCGAGATCCGCGAGACCATGGCCGCGGTCCGGCATCTGGAGGAGGCGGTGCTCAGTGCCCAGTGGACGGAGGGCATCGTGCTGCGCTACGGCGCCTTCTACGGTCCGGGCACGTCGATGTCTGCGGGCGGCGAGCAGTTCGAGATGGTCCGAAAGCGCAAGTTCCCGCTGGTCGGCAATGGCGCCGGGGTGTGGTCGTTCGTCCACATCGCCGACGCCGCCGAGGCGACGGTGGCGGCGGTCGACCACGGCAGGCCTGGTATCTACAACGTCGTGGACGACGATCCGGCACCGGTCGCGCAGTGGCTGCCGGCGCTGGCTCAGGAGCTCGGAGCCAAGAACCCGATGCGCGTGCCTCGGTTCGTCGGGCGGATGTTCGCAGGCGAGACCGGGGCAGTCTTCATGACCGAGATCCGCGGCGCGTCGAACGCGAAGGCCAAGCGCGAGCTGGGGTGGCAGCCCAAGCATGCAAGCTGGCGGCAGGGGTTCGCAGCAGCATGACCGATCGCGAGCGACTGCTCGCCGGGCTACGGCCTGTCGCGTTCGCGATCGCCTACCGGATGCTCGGCAGTGTCTCCGAGGCCGAGGACGTGGTGCAGGAAGCGCTGCTGCGGGTGCATCAGGCGCTAGATGCGGGCGAGCAGATCGCCTCGCCGCGCGCGTTCGTCGCCACCATCACCACCCGGCTGGCGATCAACGAGCTGCGCTCCGCGCGCGCCCGTCGCGAGCGCTATGTCGGCGAGTGGCTGCCCGAACCGATCATCACCGACGGCCGCGATGACGTAACCCAGCACGCTGAGACGGCCGACTCGTTGTCGCTGGCGATGCTGGTGCTGCTGGAGAGCCTCTCGCCTGAGCAGCGAGCCGTGCTGCTGCTTCACGATGTGTTCGACTACGGGTATGCGGAGATCGCGGCGATCGTGGGCAAGAGCGAGGACAACGTGCGCCAGCTCGCCACCCGCGCCAGACGCCACGTCCAGCAGCACCGGCCCCGCTTCCAAACGACGCGCGAGCAGCACGACGACCTGGCACAACGGTTCTTCGCCGCCGCCGAGCACGGCGATCTCGCTGGGCTCGAGGCGCTGCTCGCTCGCGACGTGACGCTGACCGCCGACGGCGGCGGCAAGGTTCCGGCGCTCGCGCGGTCGCTGCGCGGACGCACCCGCGTCGCTCGAACGGTGATCAACTACTGGGCCCGCGTCATCGCCAGCGCTCCGGGCGTGTCGTTGCGCCCCGTCGAAGTCAACGCCGGCCCGGGAGCACTCCTGCTCGACGCACAGCAGCGGTTGATCGGCGTGCTGGCGCTCGACATCGCCGACGGTCAGATCACCAGCATCAGCGGGATCGTCAACCCCGACAAGCTGACGCACCTCGGGCCATTCGCCGACTTCACATCGCCGCCGGGGAGAACGGTGAGTGAGCGGCGGCTAGCTCCCGAGCAGGTGCGGCGGCGGTTCTTCGTGGAATTCACGGCCATTTCTGGCCTTGACTTTGGGTCAGTTCGGTTCCCCCGGCCACGGTGAACCGTTCGTGCGAATAGGGTCGTTGCCGCTGCTCGCATGACCACGTCGCCATCGTCGCCATCGTCGCCACGCCGGAAGCTCGGAGCCCGGTACCCGTCCTGCGTCTCCCCCTGATGAGGGGGCTGACCGTCGCCGAGTTCCTCTCCAGCGTCGGGACGACGGTCGTCGCGCTGGCCATCGCCTTCCTGTCCTACGACGAGTCGAAATCGGTCGTCCACACAGTGCTCGTGTCAGCCGCCTACAGCCTGCCGACGGCCGTCCTTGGCATGTACGCCGGACGCATCGCAGCACGGGCCAGCCGCCGACGGATGCTGCTCGTCCTCTACGTGCTGAAGACGGCGCTCTATCTCGGGATGGCCGTCCTCGCCGCGGCCGGCGAGCTCGGCATTCCCGGGCTCATGGTGACGAGCGTGATCGCCGGGGTCCTGGGCGCCTTCAACGCTCCGGCATGGATGGTGTTCCAGCGCGACGTCATCCCCGCCAACCGACTCGACGAGGCCAACGCGGTCATCGGCGCGGCGGCAAGTGCGGCCGCCGTGGTCGGCGCCATCGTCGGTGCCGTCCTGCTGGGCACTGCTGGACCGTGGGCCATGTTCGTCGTCAACGCGTTGAGCTACCTCGGGTTCATCTGGGTGCTGATCCGCGCCCATCCGCGGGAATCGAAGACGACCACGACGCATCGCACCACGCTGCGCGAGGCGATCCAGTACATCACCGGGGAGCCGCCGATGCGGCGGACGTTCGTGCGCATCGCGGTTCTCAGCCTCTTCGTCGCGCCGGTGTCGCAGCTGCTGCCCGCCGTCGCCGACGAGCTCTCCGCCGGCTCGTCGTCGCTCGGCGTCCTCACGGGAGCGTTCGCCGTGGGTGCGTTGGTGCTCGCCCACCTGATCAGCCGGCTGAAGGCCCGTCACGCCAACGTCTCCATCCTCAACCTCACGTTTCTCGTGGCGGGGGTGGTGCTCGTCGTGCTGGGGCTGACCGGGGACACGCTCGACGGCGCGGCGCTGTGGGTCGTCGTCCTGGCGTCACTCGTTCCGCTTGGCCTCCTGCTGGCACTCGCCCAATCGGTGCTCACAGGTGGCGTCGAGCGGCGCGTCAAACCAGAGATGGCGGGTGCCGTCTTCTCGCTGTACGCCATCGTCTACACGGTCCTGGCCCCGCTCGGCGGCTTCGCCCTCGCTCAGTTCGCCGATCGCCGCGACGTCTGGGACGCGCTGACGCTGTCGGGCAGCATCGTGGTCGTCGCGAGCGTGATCGCCCTGGTGTTCTGGCGGCGGCCGGCCGACGCCACCGCATCGGGCGCGGAGGCCAGCACGGTCGAGATCCGTCCGCGTGCCCACCACATCGCACTCGACGGGCTGCTGCGCGGCCACCTCCTCGACCTGCACAGCCACCACCGCCCGTCGAGCTCCGACCACCCCGACCAGTGAGCCCGTCAGCTGCGCAGCGATGCTGCCCTGTCGCGGAGATGCCGACCGTGCCAAGGGGGTCGACGTCATCGCCATCTGAAGCCGACCTCGCAACATCGAGAAGCGCGTTGGTGTCGTCAGCTCGAGGGTCGCGAGAGCGGGCGGAACCAGTCCACAATGAGCTGCATGAACTCTCGACGCCACGCCGGACGAGTGAGTTGGTGCGTCGCACCTTTGATGACGTGGTGTCGACCGTGCACAAATGCTTCGAGGTAGTGCTCGACGATTCGATGAGGAATCGCCTCATCTCGCTCGGACTCCACGATGAGAGCTTCTCCGTCGAACGCGCTGAGGCTGGCGAGAAAGCGGCTCGCCGACACATCGGCATCCGATCCGGAAAGCTGGTTGAGTCTCGTCTTCAGCACATCGTCGCCGTACAGCGCCGGCGCGCGTAGAAGCACCCGGGCGACGGGTCGTCGGTCGATCAGGTGGCCGGTCAGGTAGGCGCCGTAGCTCGCTCCGCAGATGCCGATGCGGTCCCGGTCCACGCCACCTCTTTCGACAAGGACGTCGTACGCCGCGACGAGGTCCTCGACGCTGTCCTCGACGAACAACTCCGACCACTCCGCCGGGCTGGCGCCGTGGCCGCTGAGGTCGAACGTCACGCTCGTACATCCGAGTTCATCCGCCGCCGTCGCCGCCCGCTCGAGATATCCGCTCTGGTCGCTCCTGAGGCCGTGAACGAACAGCAGGCCGGCGCCCGAGGCGGGACCACTCGGCTCGACCAGATGCGCGGCGAGTGAGCGAGAGCCGGAGGGGATGGAAAGTCCGATCACGCGCTGCGTCTCCTCGGCACGGATTGCGAATTCTGCGCATCGTACATTTCGCCGAATCGGTGAGACTTCGACAGCTTGCGGCGCCAACGGCTCGACATGCGCAATCGGCGGATGTGCGCCGGCGGTGAGCGCTCGATGACGCCGGGGCGTCGTTCGGCGGTCGCGTTCGGTGGTCGTGACGTCAGCCTCGAAGTGGCCGGTGGCTCTATTCGCCTGACTCGATCCCGCGTCGGACCTCGGCGAGCACGGTGGCGCGGGCTCGTCGCTTCGACGCTGCGTGGGCCGTGGAGTCGAGCGTGGCCAAACCGGTGGCGACGGCCTGCGCCGCTGTCACCACATCGTCTGGCGCGACGACCTCGTCGAGCCACCCGGCGCTGATCGCATCGTCCGGCGAGAACGTCGCCGACAAGCCGACGGCACGATCGAACGCGGCCGGCGTGAGCCGGTAGCGCAGGAGTGCGACCGCGGGGTACGGCATCGTGAACCCGATCGCCACCTCGTTCGCCTGGATCTTGAACCCGTCGGCGGCGCCGATGCGGTGGTCGCCGGCGCAGAGGAGGAAGGAACCCATCGCAATCGCGTGACCAGTGCAGGCCACGACGACAGGCCGCGAGAAGCCGAGGAGCCGTTCGGCGAGCTCGAAGCCGCCGCGGACCATCGCTGCCGCTTCATCGCCGCCCGCACGCAGCACGGCGAGGTCGAAGCCGGCAGAGAAGCGGCCGGGGCGGCCGGCCAGCACGACGGCGCCGGCGTTGTCGTTCTCTGCAAGGTCGAGCGCTTCGCTGATCGCGGCGAGCATCGTCGGGGACAACGCGTTGGCCTTGCCGTCGTCCATGACGACGGTGGCCACACGATCGGCGATCGTGTACTGGACGGTGTTCATCATCCTCCTCAAGCTTCAGCTGACGGGCCTGGCTCCTCGCTGCGGCCAAGTTCTCGTTCGGCTGCGAAGCCCAAACGAGTGAACCGTAGCGATGGTCGTCGCGCTCTCGGCTCGGCCGCTCAGGATCGATCGACGATGAGCTTCACCGTCGGGTCGAGATAGTGCTGTGGCGCGTCGTCCCATCCGATCACGGCCGTGGTGACCAACTCTGGCCGGAGGTGGCCTGCGGCCACGAGGGCGGTCACTTCGGGCAGCAGCGCGGCCGAGTGCGCCCGCCCGATGTGCAGCTCGATTCCCAGGGTGTAGAGGCGGCGAAGCGCCACCGGGATCGCGTCGTCGAGATAGCTGGAGACGCAGTGCAACACGCCTTCGGGCTCGGTGGCCCGCACCGCCCACTGGAAGCCGTTCGGGTCGAGGCCGCAGTCGATCGCCAGGGCCCACTTCTCCGATGGCCGCTCCGCGAAGTCCACACGGCGGGGCTGCGCGCCGACGCGTTCGGCCAGCGCCAGCACGGCGTCGTCGGCACTTGCGACGGTGACGCTGCCGGCGCCGAGCGCCACCGCCGCCTGGGCGGCGTAGAGCCCGATGCTCGGATTGCCATGGCAGGCGACCACGACGTCAGCGCCCGGGCGGCGCTCGAGGTGCGGCGCCACGGCGCGGTAGCCGTCGAGCACGTTGTCCGGGACGCTCGCGGCAGCGACCGGGTCGAGTCCGGCCGGCAGCGGGGTCAGCATCGTGTCGGCGTGTGGTACACGTACGAGGTCCGACAGCATCCCGCCGTACTCGACTCCGGAGAGCGGCTCCATCCCGTAGTCCGACAGGATCGGGTACTCGGCGCAGATCGCCGACTTGCCGCGGCGGCACTGGAGGCACGACCCACAACTGACCTGGAACGACGGCAATGCCATCGTCCCGCGGCCGACGGCGCGGACATCATCGCCGACGGCCACCACCTCGACCACCGCCTCGTGCCCGAGCGCGAAGCGGTCGGCGCGCGTCGGCCCGGCGAGAACGAGGAACGGGTCGATCTCGCAGCGAGCCACCGCCAGTGGACGGACCAGCGCGTCAGTCGGGTCGCGAAGCTCGGGTTCGGGAACGTCACACCACTCGATGATGCCCGGCGCTGTACATGTGAGCTGAAGCACATCTAGAGTGTGGTTCTAGAACGATTTTCTAGTCAACGCGGACGGCTGTGACATCCGACCGACGCTCCTGAGCCCATGACACCCCCCACCCGCACCGCCGTCCGCGCCGATGCAACCCGCCGCCGGCGCCAAGCGATCCTCGACGCCGCCCTGGAGTGCTTCTCCATGCTCGGCTACGACCAGACCACGCTCGCCGACATCCGCCAACGGGCGCGGGCGAGCACTGGAAGCATCTATCACCACTTCGGGTCGAAGGAGCAGATCGCCGCCAGCCTGTACCTCGACGGTGTTCGCCAGACCCAGAACGCAGGACTGGAGGCGATGCTGCGAACCAGGACCGCCCGAGCCGGCGTCGCCGCCCAGGTCAGCGCTTACATCGACTGGGTGGTCGAGCATCCCACGATGGCCCGGTTCCTGTTCGCCATGCGCCACGCACCGTTTCTCGAGGGCGAGGAAGGCACGATCGACGTGCTCAACCGCGACGTCCACCAGCGTGCGGCGAAGTGGCTCGCCGATCGCGTCGCCGGCGGCGAGCTGCCCGATCTCGAACCGGCGATGCGCTGGGCGATCGTGTTCGGGCCGTGCCGTCACTGGGCCGGATCGTGGCTTCGGGGCGCGACCACGACCTCCCCAGCGCAAGCCAAACGGACGATCTCCACGGCCGTCGACGCCGCCCTACGGGCGCTGCTCTGAGCGGCCGGCCGGTCCAGAGGCGCGGGGCGAGTCTGCTCATCGCTCTTGGTCACCGCGAAATGTTGACCGTCCAGCCAGTTTGGTGACCAAGCCGAGCCCGCCACTCGATGCGGCGGCCACGGTCATGGCGACGACCAGCGCTTGTGCGTCGACTCCCCGCTGCCGTCGCACGACGCCGACGCCGCGGCGCTGGTCGAAAACCGTGCGCTGCTGTTCCTGGGTCGTCTCTAGCGTGCGGGGATGCCCATGCGACTGGTGGCGGTCAGTTTCGACGCCCACGACCCGGCCGGCCTGGCGGCGTTCTGGGCCGGCCTGCTCGGCCGAGAGATCGTCGGGGAGGCCAGCGGCGCTCTGTTGCCGGGTGACGACACGCAGGTCGGGCTCCGGTTCGTCGCGGCCGCCACGGAGAAGTCCGGACAGAACCGCCTGCACCTCCACCTGACCAGTTCCACCCTCGAGGACCAACGGCACACGGTAGAGACGGCGTTGCGGCTCGGCGGCCGCCACCTCGACGTGGGGCAGCTCCCGGAGGAGGACCACGTCGTCCTGGCCGACCCCGGCGGCAACGAGTTCTGCGTGATCGGCCCGGGGAACAACTTCCTCGCCGGCTGCGGCTTCCTCGGCGAGGTCTCGTGCGACGGCACCCGGGAGGTCGGTCTGTTCTGGCGCGACGCACTCGGGTGGCCGCTCGTGTGGGACCAGGACGAGGAGACCGCCGTCCAGTCGCCGCGCGGCGGCACCAAGGTCTCGTGGGGCGGTCCGCCCGTGGCCCCCAAGAATGGGAGGAACCGGCAGCGCCTCGACCTCGCTGCGACGGACCTCGCGGCGGAGGTCGAGCGACTGGTCGCGCTCGGTGCGACCGAGCTCGGCGACCGGGACGGCGGCGTCGAGCTGGCCGACCCCGACGGCAACGAATTCTCGGTCAGCCCCGGTTAGACGGTGTCAGACATTCGCCCTGTTGGACGGCGACGCCGTCCTCCGTCCCATTCAGCGATCGCTCACCGACCCGCGGTCGACGCCGGGCACGGTGACACAATCGGGCAACGGGCGGCACACGGCGTGCGACGGCAATCGACAGCATAGCCCAAGCGCTCATCGCTCACATCGAGACGGACGCCCAGAACGAGTCATGGCGGCGGAGGCCCGTCGTCACAGAGGTCGGTGCTCGGTGTCCAGGCCGGGCGTGATGGTGACGATCCAGCCGCCTTCGACGCTGTCAGCGGTGTGCCACACACCTGGTGGATTGATCAGTGCATGGCCCGCAGAGATCTCGGTGACTCGCTCGCCGTCGTCGAACTCCTGCACGAAGCGGTGCGTGCCCGTACACGCGATCACCACTTCGGCCCCGAGTGGGTGGCGCTCCCAGGACGTCCACGCACCCGACATGTGGAACATCATCACCATGCGTCCGTCGGCGCCGTCGGCCCTCGTCGACCGGTCGTAGGCGGCCAGGCGATCGGCGGACCAATCGAAGTCCTCCACCGGGTGCGCCGTGCCACCACGTCCGAGGTGGATCGGTACCTTGGTGATGTCAGTCGTCATTCGATCATGGTGGTCCCGGATTCGGCGCTGAGGATTGAACGAATGGGAGCGACGACTTCGTCGCGCCCGAGGTGGCGGTTCCGCAAGCGCGTGCGCTGCGAGGTCGCGCCGGATCGGTCGCAGGCGAGCGCCGCCCGTGGTGGTATTGAAGGCCGCCGCGATCGGTCCCCGCAGTCAGGCGGATTGCGGCGGGAGCACCACCTCCACGACCCATCCGGTGCCGGTTCGTTCGAGCCCGACCAGGCCGCCTTGCTGAAACTGGATGACAGGATCGTCGGCGGCGTCAGTCAGCAGTAGCGAGGCGAGCCGGCTGAGGTGGGGGAGGTGGCCGACGAGCATGAGGTCGTTGTGCTCCTCGGTCAGGCGTCCCACCCAGATCATCGGGTCGTCGTTGGGTGCCAGCGCGTCGGCTTGCTCGCCATCGGTATCGAGCAGTCCACACCAGATCTCGGCCGTCTGGCGTGCCCGCGTCTTGCCGGAATGCAACACCCGGTGAGGACGCACGGCGAGCAACTCGACTGCCCGACGAGCCACTCGGGCGACGTCGTCGGTGCCGTCGGTTGTGAGCGGCCGTTCAGGGTCCTCGTGCTCGGCCGTGGCCCGCCCATGCTGAACGAGAAACAACCTCACGGCTGCCACCGTACGTGGCGCCGACGTCGACGGCGTCCTGCGGTCTCCTGACTCGTGGAAGCAGTACCGTCGGGGTGATGCCGGACGTCGTCAGGCTCGCTGATGGGCGGCGGCTCGAAGTTCGAACGAGCGGGCCAATCAACGGCATCCCCCTCGTCTTTCACCATGGCACGCCGGGCGCCCTGACTCCGTTCCGATACCTCGAGCGAGCCGCACATCAACGGGGCCTGTTGCTTGTCACGACATCTCGGCCTGGATATGGGGGTTCGACGCGCCACCCGGGGCGCGATGTTGCCGACGTCGTCGCTGACACCGACGCGGTGCTCGACACGCTCGGAGCGCAGCGTTGCCTGGTCGCCGGATGGTCAGGGGGCGGACCTCACGCGCTGGCGTGCGCGGGCCGTCTGGAGAAGGCCGCGGCGGTGCTGGTGATCGCCGGCGTCGCGCCCTACGAGACGGCTGGCCTCGATTGGATGGCGGGCATGGGAGCGGACAACGTCGCCGAGTTCGGTGCCGCCCTGCAAGGAGAGGACGCGCTGCGGTCGTTCCTGGACCCAGTCCGCGAGCAGCAGAAGGAGCTGACGGTCGCCGGCATCATCAAATTGTTCTCGTCGTTGTTGTCCCCGGTCGATCGAGCCGTCCTCACCGACGAGTTCGGCGAGGACTTGGCGGCCTCGTTCCGTGAAGGTATGCGCATCGGCATCGACGGCTGGCTCGACGACGACCTCGCATTCACAAGACCGTGGGGCTTCGACCTGGCCGAAATCTCGACCCCGGTCATGATTTGGCACGGCTCGGCGGACCTCATGGTCCCGTTTGCGCACGGACAATGGCTGGCGTCACGGCTCCCCGCCGCAACCTCCCACCTCCAACCTGGTGAAGGGCACCTCTCGATCGGGCTCGGGGCGATGGGGCAAATGCTCGACGAACTCGTATCCGCCGGCGACGAGCACTGAAGCCCACTCGACCCGCGCCGAGCAGTCACGGACATGGAGGTGCGCTCGACATGGACGTTCGTGTCATCGGAATCGACGCAGATCCGTCGATCTCGATGACACGAACGGCGTACCGCGTCGGTCATCCGCCACCACAACGATCACCCATCCCGACGGTTCGAAGACGGTGTATCTCGTTGGCTGGAACATCCTCATTCTCTTCCCAACCGATGTTCCCGCTGGCCCGTCGACGACCCTACACGTGGGGCTCGTGACCTACAGCGACGATGGCGCCGGAAACTTCGTCGTCGACACGGCCAAGACGCGCAGTCGAACGACCGACATCTGCGCGGCCGTCAGCTGAGGCGCCATCGTTCCAGGTTGGGAGGGACGCCGGCGTGGCGAACGGGTCATCACCCGAACCGGATGACCCGTGTGCGTTCATGCCATCCGGGCGATGACGTCAGCCGGCCCACATTGGTAGCGTCGATGCCGCGGGTGGACGCAGAAGCGTTCGCGTCGCAAAGAGGACCGCCTTCAGGGGTGGTCGGACGTCCGCATCGAGGGAGAGTGGCCAATGACCGGTGATCGAATCGATGAAGGGACGTGGGTCCCGATCCATGCCACGTCGGCCTTTCAGCACGGGATCGATCCCTTCGTGTTTCCGGCCAAGGGCATGGACCCAGACGCCGCGTACGAGCTGCTGCGCACCGCCTTGATGCTCGATGGCCGCCCGACGCGCGGATGGGACATCCCGCTCCACGTGGACGGCGCCAGCGGCGGGTTCATCGCGCCGTTCGCCGATCCCGACTTCGAGTTCGACTTCCGGCTCGAGCAGGTGTGGTCGATCAACGCCTCGGGCCACAAGTACGGCCTGGTGTACCCGGGCGTCGGATGGCTGATCTTCCGCGACAAGACGAAGCTTCCCGAAGAGCTCGTCTTCAGCGTCAACTACCTGGGCGGTGCGCAACCGACGTACACGTTCAACTTCTCGCGCGGATCGGCGATGGTCCAGGCGCAGATGTACAACTTCCTACGCCTCGGCCGAGATGGCTACACGCAGATCGTGCAGTCGATGCTCGCCAACGCCAGCTACCTGAATGACCAGCTCGAGGGCACGGGCAAGTTCGAGATCCTCAACCCCGGTCTCGCCGAACCGGTGGTCACGTTCCGCCTCACGGGCGATCCCGGCTTCGACGTCTACCACCTGTCGGCCCGACTGCGGGAGAACGGCTGGATCGTCCCCGCCTACAGCCTGCCGCCGAATGCCGATGACGTGCACCTCATCCGCGTCGTCGTGCGCATCGACCTCAGCCGCCGGATGATCGACCTCCTGTTGCTCGATCTCCTCCAGGCGTGGGAAGCCCTTGCCCGAGAACAGCCGCCATCGCTGGCCACGCCTCGTCCCGACGTGTGGACGAACCCGACGCATGCCGCCGCCCACATCAAGCGACGCACCCATCCCACCGCCAGGCCCCAATGACCGGGGTAGGTTGTCGAGTGCTCAGCCGCCAGGGAGGAGTGGACGATGCCGCCGACCACTGTGCACTTCAACGGTGGGGTCAATTTGGCCGATACCGAAACGGTGATGCGCGAGATCGCATCGAGGGTGCCGAAGGGGGTCAGCCGGATCCCCGATGGTGAGACCGGGGACCGCCAGAACTGGATCTGGTTCCAGCTCGACAAGTTCCTGCAGACGCCCGGTCTCGAGTCGGACAAGCCAGTCGACCTGGCCGCCGAGTCAGAGTACGTGCGGATGCCCAAGGTCCGCCTGACCGTCGACGCCGGCGACATCGAGTGGCCGAACCTTGGCTATGCCGA
Organism: uncultured Acidimicrobiia bacterium; assembly: GCA_963719775.1. Taxonomy (GTDB): domain Bacteria; phylum Actinomycetota; class Acidimicrobiia; order Acidimicrobiales; family Ilumatobacteraceae; genus JALZMG01. Next base: position 60,173 of record CAVRCY010000006.1, on the reverse strand, counting down.
CGTCTACCAGGACTCGTTCGCCATCTTCGACGAGCTTCAAGCCAATGGGGTGATCCCCTCGGGCGTGCGGTTCCAGGTCGAGTACCCCACGCCGCTGGCGTCGATCAATGCCTGGCTGGTCGACGAAGACCAGGACCGTCTCGAGCCGTCCTACGAGAAGGCGCTCTTCGATGATCTCAGCCGCCTGCTCGGCATCGTGCCGCACGACCGAATCGCGGTCCAGTGGGACGTCGCCGTCGAGTTTGGCATGCTCGAGATGTCGTTCCCCGGTGCCAAAAGCCTGGGCGACATCGTGGAGCGGCTCGTCCGTTGCGTCGACCACGTGCCCGACGACGTGCCGGTCGGGCTGCACTTGTGCTACGGCGACTACCACCACCAGCACTTCAAGGAGCCGGAATCGCTGGCCATGCAGGTGGACGTGGTGAACCGGGTCGGCGCCGGCGTGAGCCGGACGATCGACTTCATCGCCTTCACCGTGCCGCAATACCAGCGCGAGGCGAGCTACTTCGAGCCGCTCGCCTCACTCGACGTCGAGGCCGGGACCGAGCTCTACTTCGCCCTCGTGCCATACCACCCCGAGAACCAAGCGGAGGGGACGACCGAGGAGCAGGTCCGCCTGATCGATGGGCACCTCGGCGACCGAGCCTGGGGCATCTGCACCGAGTGCGGCATGGCGCGCGCCGAACGGGACGAGATCCCGACCCTGCTCAATCTGCACCGCGAGATCATCGACTCCAACGGCTGATCGCACCAAGCGGTGAACTGACGTGGCGCCGACGGCCAAGCTAGATGGAAGTCCCTTCTGGATTGGGTCTGCCCAGCGAGAGAGGTGAGGACTCCACGGACGCAATGGTCACGGCCATCGCCGACACTGTGATCATCACCGCCAGGAACGCCGTGAGCCGATTGGCGTGTCGCCGTCGCGCATTGGTGGAGGGTCTCATGATGTTTCCTTTGGATGAACCCGGGCTCGACGTGCCCGAGCCTCTTCAAAGGCAGTACGCACGCCAAGCACCACCGGTTCGGGTCAGTCGCCGGTGTCATCGAGGCAGCTCGCCGGGCAAACCCTGTCAGTCACCGATGGCCGCCGACCACCACGTGGCGTCGGGTCGATACGGCTCCGCCGGCCGGCCCATCGTGTCGGTCTCGAACGAGTAGACGAGTCCGGCCGACAGTTCCGCCCGTCGCCGCTCGTCCGTCCAGCGCTCGGTGGCGGTGGTGACGTAGAGCCGGTGCAGACCCCGTCCGGCGAAGCCGCACGAGGTGGTCTGTTCGGCCGGCAGCAACCATTCCTCGAGCAAGTTGCCGTCCGGGGAGTAGCGCTGGACGCGACCGCCGCCATAGATCGCCACCCACAGGTCGCCGGCGGTGTCGACGGTCATCCCGTCAGGCGCGCCGACGTCTTCGTCCACGGTGACCATCGCACGTGGTCGAGCGATCGTGCCGTGTCGGCCATCGAAGTCGAAGGCGTGCACCACTCCGGGACCGCTGTCGATGAGGTACATCGTGCGGCCGTCGGGGCTCCAGCCGAGGCCGTTGGAGATCGTCAGGCCGCTGAGCACGAGCTCGGTCCGGCCGCTGGCGTCCAGCCGGTAGAGGGCTCCTCCGCCTTCGCGTTGGTCGTCGGCCATCGTGCCGGCCCACAGCCGGCCCTGGGGATCGCAGGCGGCGTCGTTCATACGGACGCCTTCCGGGGCGACCTCGGCGAGGAGGCGTCGGGAACCGTCCGGTCGCAGGTACGTGAACCCTCGCCCGGCGGCGAGCACCCAACCGTCGTCGCCAGACACCGGGGCGATGGCGCCGACGGTCCCGGGCACCTGGTACACGGCGACCGGTTCCAGGCGGCCGTCGTCCAGCACTCGGTCCCGATGGACGCGTCCGACCAGGATGTCGACCCGCAGCAGCTCCTCTCGTCGGGCATCCCATCGGACGCCCTCGCCGAGCACGGTCTGCTCGGTCGTACGCGGCACCGCAGCGGCGGGTTCGCCCATGTCGACCCTCAGGCCTCGAGTCGCGGCGAACGCCCGGTCATCGAATCCACGGTTGGCGCCAGCCGCCGTTGTTCGCCACCAGCGCATTGGCGGCCTCGGGACCCCACGAGCCGGATGCGTAGGTGTGGACCGTCGGGGCCTGGTCGATGAGCGGCAGCATGATCCTCCATGCCTCCTCGATCGTGTCTTGGCGCGAGAACCGGGCGTTCTGGCCGATCATCGCAGCGTGGAGCAGGACTTCGTATGGCGTCGGACCCTCACCACCCTCTTCGGCGAACTCCATGTCGAGGTGGATCGGGGCCGGTGTCGGGTCGTCGGCCCGCCGGGTGATGAGCAGCAGGCGGACACCTGTCGACGGATCCAGCCGCACGATGAGTTGGTCCGGTTCGACACCCTCCGGACGGAGGTGGAACCCCAGTACGGGCGATTGCTTGAACACGAGCCGCATCTCGGTCTGGGTGACGGGGAGGCGCTTCCCGGTGCGGATGTAGATCGGGACGCCTGACCAGCGCCAATTCTCGATGTCGAGCCGCAACGCCGCGTACGTCTCGGTCGCCGAATCGGCGGCGACACCGCTGATCGACCGGTACCCCTCGTACTGGCCACGGACGTACTGGCCGGGATCGGCGGTGGCGATCGCCCGGAAGATCGCCGTTTGGGCACCCTTCAACGTCTCCGGGTCACCGCCGGCGGGCGCCTCCATCGCCGCCGCCGCCAGCAGCTGCAGTAGGTGGTTGACCACCACGTCACGCAGCGCACCGACGGGGTCATAGAAGTGTCCGCGGTCCTCGACCCCGAAGTTCTCCGCCATCGTGATCTGGACGCAGTCGACGTAGTTGCGGTTCCAGACCGGCTCGAGCATCGTGTTCCCGAAGCGCAGGAAGAGGATCTGCTCGAGCCCCATCTTGCCGAGGTAGTGGTCGATCCGGTACAGCTGCGACTCGTCCACGTACTGGTGGAGCTCCGCGGCCAGCGCGCCGGCCGAAGCCAGGTCGTGGCCGAACGGCTTCTCCACGACGACGCGCCCGGTCGACACGAGACCCCGATCGGACAGCCCTTTCACGACGGTGGCGAAGAGGAACGGCGGGATCTCGAGGTAGAACACGGGGCACCTCGCGCCGCTGATCGCATCGCCGACCTTGTCGTAGGTGGCCGGGTCGGTGAAATCGCCCTGCACGTAGGACAGCCGGCCAGTGAGGCGCTCGAAGACGGTCTGGTCGATCGTCTCACCGGCGCCGGCGATCGAGTCGCGGGCTCGCTCGACAAGTTGAGGGAGCGACCAGTCGTCCACCGCGACGCCGACGATCGAGCAGTCGAGCAAGCCGCGTTGCTCGAGGCGGTACAACGACCGGAACGTCATCACCCGGGCCAGGTCCCCGGTGATCCCGAAGATCACCAGCACGTCACCGATCGGACCTCGGTCCCCCGGGTTCGTCGCTGGACCACCTCCTGCCGCTGCTGGCTCGACCATTGCGCTTTCCTCCTTGTGGGGCTGGGGCCCGTACGCCGCCACGGCTGCCCGCGCGTCGCCTGACCCGTCACCAGCGATCTATCACGCTCGACCCGGTCCGCGGCGCACGAACGGGCGATTGGTCCCCTGGGGCGGCTGGCGCTGGCTAGCGCTCGGCTAGCGGGCCGCAGGGATCGTTCGGGCACTCAACACCGAGGAGCAGATCATGAACCCGACGACCCGTCCCTTCAGCCTGTGGGCCTTGCTGGCCGCCGTGCCGCTTGTCGCCGGGGCGTTCGTCGTCCCGGCCGCGGGCACCAGTGCCGCCGAGAATCCTCAGACCGACGACCCTGTCGCCACCGCGATGCGCATCATGAACGGGACGCAGCTCGATACGACGGTCAACACCGTCCCGCCCGGTGCGCCCACGATCGGCGACTGCTTCGGCTCGTACTCTTCGGTCGACCCCTCGGTGATCTACGCCGATCCCAACGACCAGTACACGTGGGGCACGGCCGGCGACGACATCATCATCGGCAGCGACGACAGCGACTCGATCTGGGGTCTCAGCGGTGACGATCGCATCTGTGCCGCTGCCGGCAACGACTACGTGGAGAGCGGCCACGTACCGGACCGCTCGCCGGTCACCGGCGAGTTCACCAGCGGCGACGACGGCGAAGACGAGGACCGCGTCGACGGCGGCAAGGGCCTCGATGTCCTCAATGGGAGCGATGGCGACGACTGGATCTACGGCGGACCGAACGACGACCGTGGCTACCACGACTGGCTCTACGCCGAAGGTGGCGACGACCACCTCTACGGCGAGCGCGGCCCCGACGTGCTCGTGCCCGGCGCGGGGCAGGACTATTGCGACGGAGGGACCGGCGTCGCTGCTGGGTGGGCCGAAGACGACAGCGTCGTCGGCACCTGCGACCCAGTCCTCAACGTGCCCTGAGACCCCTGCCGTCAACACCCCTCAGCCAGCGCCTCACGGTGCCACCACCGCCTGGCCGAGGGGTGTGCCGCGGTTCAGGGCCGCCGGGCAGGTCGCTGGGCTCAATCGACTGAGGTGAAGAACTGTTGGATGTCGTCGATCAGCAGTCCGGCGTCGCGCCACGCTCAGCCGGCGTCGAATGGCAGGCCCTTGGCTTGATCGAGCGCGAGTTGCTCTATCTGGACGCCGGCCACCAACGAATTCTGCCGTGCGAGGACTTCGCGGAGGGGCTCGCCTCGGGCGTGGAGGTTGGCGCCTGCCTGATCGCAGTAGACCTCGTAGAACACCCGGGTGAGCGGCTGGCCTTCCACTCGGTGGCTGGCAAAGACGAGCGTGCATGGCTCATGGTCGCTCACCTGCTGAAACATCTTTGCCGTGAGCTCGTCGAACTCGGCGGCCGCCGCGTTGTCGCGGCACTCGACCCGTAGCAGCGTGACAATCACACCAGCCTCCGGACAGCAGTCATCGAGCCCTCGACGGCACCGCTGGCCGCCGGGTTCCGGCGGGACGCCCTGCGGAAGCCCTGATCCGGGATTGCCGCACCAGTCACCGGATGACACGGAAGAATTCGCGCACGTCGTTGACGAGCAGGTCGGGCGCCTCGAGGGCGGCAAAGTGCCCGCCGCGGTCGAACTCTGACCAATGCACCACGTTGTGATCACGCTCCGCGAGCGGCCGAATGGCGATGTCGTGCTGGGTGAACACGGCGACACCGGTTGGCACCGTGCCGCGCTCTTTTCGGACCCCACATGCTGGGGTCGTTCGCTGCCTCGTAGTAGAGCTGGGCGGATGATCCGCCGGTGTTGGTCAACCAGTACAACGTCACGTCGGTGAGCACACGGTCGCGATCCAGCTCCGCAGCCGGATCGGCCCACTCCTTGAACTTCTCGACAACCCAGGCGAGTTGGCCGACCGGGGAGTCAGCGAAGCTGTAGGCGAGTGTCTGCGGGCGGCTGTTCCTGCGGATGGGCTGCTGGCGCCTGTGATGAGGTGATGCCGAGCTTGGCGATGGGTGGGAACTCACAGCTAGGAAGGACACCCCGAGGTTCGCGCTACCCTCCGGTGAGCCCGGCCGCGTGAGGGCGCGATCGTGGAGTGCTCTCCAACGGCACCTCAGGGACTGGCGGCCCGGGCTTTGCTCGGCGAGATGGTCCTCCCAACTTGGCGCCGAGGGTGGGCGAACTTCCGAGTGGACGATCTCGTGCGAAACGACGAGTTTGGGGGTCGATCATTGGGAGGCAGTCATGTCCGAGGTTCGTGTCCACAACTTCTCGATCTCCCTGGACGGGTTCGGGACCGGCGATGGCATCACGTTCGACGCCCCGTTCGGTCACGCCGGGGAACGCCTGCACGAGTGGATGTTCGCCACCCGATTCTGGCGGTCGATGGTCGGCGATACCGGTGGCACCGCAGGTGTCGACCACTCGTTCGCCGTTCGCCATGGCCTGGGCATCGGTGCCGAGATCATGGGGCGGGGCAAGTTCGGCGTACAGACCGGCCCGTGGACCGATGTCGGCGCCGACGACGAGTGGCGCGGCTGGTGGGGACCGAACCCGCCGTTCCACACGCCTGTGTTCGTGCTCACGCACCACCCGCGCCCGTCGATCGAGATGGAGGGCGGCACTGTGTTCCACTTCGTCGACGCCAGCCCGCAGGAGGCGCTCGAGCTCGCCCGGGAGGCGGCCGGCGACCTCGACGTGCGCATCGGCGGTGGCCCGACGGTCGTCCGCGACTACCTCGCCGCCGACCTCATCGACACGCTCCACGTCGTGCAGGTGCCGATCCTGCTCGGCCGCGGCGTTCGCCTGTGGGACGGTATCGAGGGCGTCGAGGAGCGCTACGACATCGAGGCGGTCTCGTCTCCGAGCGGTGTCACCCACCTGACCTTCACCCGTCGCTTGAACGGCTGACGGAAGGCGTCCGCGAAGCGCTGGGGATAGGTGTCGATCTCGCCGGGGACGCCGTAGCGCTCGTCGCTGTCGGTGTCGGCGCGGACGAGGGTGCGGGCGAGGCGGTCCCAGATGGTGAGGATGCCGCCGTAGTTGGTCTGTGTGGTCGAGGGGACGTGGTGGCGCCGGTGCAGGCGGGGTGTCACGAACACGGCTTCGACCCAGCGCAGATCGAGCCCGAGGTTGCTGTGGTTCGAGACGCCGTAGATGGCGGCGATCGCGACCGTTGCGGCGACGACGCTCACCGGCATGCCGATGAGGAACAACAGGGCTTGGCTTGGGACGAAGCGGAGCATGTTCTCGACCATGTGGGTGCGGGTCGTGGCGAACCCGTCGAGCTCGAGGGTCGAGTGGTGGACCTTGTGGATGTTCCACAGCGCGTCGTAGCGGTGGAGGCACCGGTGGACGAGGAACGACACGAGGTCGAACAGCACGACCCCGATGAGAAGCTTGACCAGGAACGGCAGCCCTGCGACCGCGTCCCTGACGGGTGCGATGGCGAGGTCGGCGAGCACCGGCCGGAAGACGAAGACCGACACCGCGGTAGCGGCGATGGCGACGCCGTACCAGGCGACGTCGGTGGCGAGGTACCGGCGCGGCGATGACAGCTCACGGAAGCGCAGCGCTGGCAGCCGTTCGAGTCGGCCGACGAGGAGGTAGACGCCGGTGAGCACGGCGATCGAGGTGAGGAAGCTCATGAGATTCTCCAGACTGTTTGTAACCGTGGTTGCACCATAGAGGCCCCGGCACGGTGGTTGCAACCGTGGTTACATAGGTTCTAGGGTGGCAGCGTGCCGGAGCTGGAGTGGGTGCTGCTCGCCTACCGGATGCCGCGGGAGCCGTCGACGCCGCGCATCGCGGTGTGGCGCAAGCTGCGTCGACTGGGTGCGGTGCAGCTGGTGGACGGCTTCGTGGCGTTGCCGGCGGACCCGGCGACGGTGGAGGCGTTCGACTGGCTGGCCGACGAGGTGATCGAGGCGGGCGGCGAGGCGTGGACGTGGCGGGCGCAGCCGGGTTCGAAGCAGCAGCAGACGGCGCTGCGTGAGCGGGTCTCTGCGGCGGTGGTCGAGGAGTACCGGTCACTGATCGCCGACGTGAAGGATGCGTCGAGCCGACGCGGCGGACGGTGGATCGGCTTCGTCGCGAGCTGCGAGCGATCGAGGCGCGGGACCGCTTCGGCGTGCCCGAACGAGAACCGGCCCGATCTGCGCTCGAGCGACTGGCATCGCGGTTGGACGCCGCGGAGCAGGAGGCGGCGGCCCGGTGAGGTGGGCGACGCGGCCGGGCTGCCATGTCGACCGTGCCGCATGCGCGTGGCTGCTGCGACGCTTCGTCGACCCCGACGCCGAGTTCGTGTTCGTCGAGGACACCGCCGATGTGCCCCCTGACGCGACGGCGTTCGACATGCGGGGCGTCGACCTGTCCCATCACAACGGGGACTGCAGCTTCGAGACGATCCTGCGCCGCTACGACCTCGATGACCCGGTGCTGTGGGACCTGGCCCGGCTGGTGCACGAGGCCGACCTCGCCGACGAGCGCTTCGACGAGCCCGGCGCTCCCGGCCTCGACGCGATCTGCCGGGGCCTGACCTTGGTGCTCGACGACGAGCGGAACCTCGAGGTCACGCGGGCGATGTTCGACGGGCTCTACGAGCATCGACGCCAGCTCCTGCGCGGCGACCGCCCGGGATGACCACGACCAGTATCCCGGTTCGTCGACCGTTGTCGAAGGACGCCCGACGCGTGCTGCGCGCACAGGCGCTGCGTGCGTTCGCGTACGGGCTGGGCGCGGTGCTGCTGGGCACCACCCTCGATCAGCTCCACGTATCGCCCGTCCGGGCGGGTCTCGTGCTCGCCGCCGTCGTCGCCGGTGCGGTGACCGGATCGTTCGTGATCGCCCGCCACGGCGACCGGTGGGGGCGGCGACGCACCTATCGCGGTCTCTACCTACTGCTCGCCGCGACCGGGTGTCGTGTTCGCGTTCGCCGAGCAGTGGTGGGTTCTGGCGATCGTGGCGCTTGGCGGTGCCATGTCGACCGAGGTCGTCGAGTCCGGGCCCTTCACCTCGCTCGAACAGGCCATGCTCGCCACCGACCTTCGGAACCACGAACTTGCCCGGGGGTTCTCGCTCTACAACGCCGTCGCCGCCGCGGCCGGCTCACTCGGAGCGCTGGCGGCTGCGCTTCCCGCTGTCGCCCGCACTGCCTGGGATGGCGCGCCGCCCGATCAGCGCTGGTTCCTGGCGCTGGTCCCGATCGCCTTCGCCGGTGCGGCGATCGCCCGGTCGCTCTCACCGGCCATGGAGCCCGAGCCCTCCGACCACGAGCCGCACGCAACGGGACGCGCGTTGGGCCCGTCGCGTCCGGTCGTGGCCCGCCTTGCCGGGTTGTTCGCAGTGGACTCGTTCGCCGGCGGGTTCACCGTCAGCGCGTTCATCGCGTACTGGTTCGCCCACCGCTTCGACACCACCACGGCCACCCTCGGTGTCGTGTTCGCGGTCGTCGGGGTGTTGCAGACCCTGTCATTCCTGGCCGCCGGGCGCCTCGCCGAACGGTTCGGGCTGCTGCGAACGATGGTCGGCACCCACCTTCCCTCCAACGTCCTGCTCGCGGCGTTGGCGTTCGCACCGAGCTTCGAGATCGCCGTCGCGTTGCTGTTCGCCCGGGTGGCGTTGTCGCAGATGGACGTCCCGACCCGCCAGGCCTACGTGATGGCGCTGGTCTCCCCCGCAGAACGCACCGCCGCCGCGGCGACGACCAACAGCGCCCGCTACGTGACCCGCCCGGCCGGCGCCGTGCTTGGTGGTGTGGTGGCTTCGGCGGCGATCGGCGCGCCGTTCGTGATCGCGGGGTCGATCAAGAGCGCCTACGACCTCGTGCTGTGGCGCTGGTTCCGAACCGTCCCGCTCCCCGACGAGGTGACCAGATGATCGTGTGCCTCCGTACCGTCGACTACGGGCCCTCGTCCGTCACGACGTCATCGGTGGCTACACCGTGACGTGCCTGCCCCTGGAGGTCCTGCCGTGAAGTGGGTCACCCGAGCCCGTCCCAAGACTGACCGGATCGCGTGCCCCTGGCTGATCCGGCGGTTCATCGACCCCGACGCCGAGATCCTCTACGTCCCCACCGACCAGGTCGTCGCCGTCCAGGACGAGACGGGCGCCCACGGTTTCGACGCGGCCGGCGCCACCTACGACCACCGCGGCAACAAGTGCACGTTCGAGGTCCTCATCGACGAATACGCCCTCGCCGGCGACCCCGCCCTTGTGCGGCTCGCTCGCATCGTGCACGCCGCCGACATCGAATCGGAGATCGGCACCGACCCCTTCGCCCCGGCGTTGCTCGCGCTCGCCTTCGGTGGCCTGGACGTCGAGGCCGACGACGACCGTCTCCTCGAACGGGCGTCCTTCGTCTACGACGCCCTGTACGCGTGGTGCCAGCAGCAGGTCGCGGCAGGTGCGGCATGACCGAGCACGGCCGAGCACACGCCAGCGGTCGTCATCGGCGGTGTCCGCACCGGACTCGGCGCGATCTCCGACAGGCGTTGGCGGGAATGTGCCCAGAGGACAGCTGGCAGAGACGGCCCGGGCCCTGCTTTCGTCGTCACCTGCCCGCTTGGCGCAGGTCGAGCCTCATCAGCACGCGCGGGAACCCGTCCAGCACCGAGTCGGTGTCAGCCACCTTGGTGAACCCGGCCTGCTCGAACAAGCTCATGGTGCCGACGTAGGCCATCGTGAGGTCGATCCGGGCGCCCTTGTTGTCGAGCGGATAGCCCTCGATCGCGTGCGCGCCGTTGGCGCGGGCGAACTCGACGGCGCCCGCCAGCAGGTGGTGCGAGATGCCCGTGCGGCGATGGCCCGGCCGCACGCGGATGCACCACACCGACCACACATCAAGGTCGTCGACGTGCGGGATCTTGCGATTGCGGGCGAAGCTCGTGTCGGCCCGCGGATGCACGGCGGCCCACCCGACGACCTCGTCGCCGTCGTAGGCGAGCACTCCGGGCGGCGGGTTCTGCCGGACCAGCTGTCGCACATGTTCGCCCCGGGCGCGACCGATCAGCTCACGGTTCTCCTTCGAGGAGGTCAGGCGATAGCTCAGGCACCAGCACACGTTCGCATCGGGTCGTCTTGGTCCGAGCATCAGCTTGACGTCGTCGAACTCCGTGGCCGGGAGCACCTCGATCGCCATCGCGACACCCTGTCAGCGACCGACGACTTCGGCAACCGGGTGGCTGACCACCGCGGCGAGGCCCGTGAACGCCGAGTGTCCGTGCTTCATCCGGCGCCGGCGAGCCCGCGTGCCAACCTGGTCGGCCGGCTGGCGCCGATGAGTTCGCAGCGTGAGCACGGTCGACTCGACGACCGCTTCGACCGAAGGAGGAGCAATGGGCAAGGTTCTGACCGGCGCGAGCGTCTCGCTGGACGGGTACATCGCCGGGCCGGAGGAGTCCGGCTTCGAGCACTTGTTCGCGTGGTATAGCGCCGGGGACGCCGTGTTCCCGAGCACGCACCCCGAGATTCCGTTTGCTTTGTCGGAGCGCGATCACGCATACCTCATGAACTTTGTCGACCGCATCGGTGTGCTCGTTGTCGGTCGACGGCTGTTCGACATGACGGACGGGTGGGGCGGCATCCATCCGCTGGACCGGCCCGTGGTCGTCGTGACCCACCACGTGCCCGAGGAGTGGGTGAAGTCGCATCCGGGGGCGCCATTCACATTCATGACTGACGGCCTGGCCGCGGCGATCGAACGGGCCCGCGAGATCGCGGGCGACAAAGACGTTGGCGTCAACGGCGGCACCATCGCTAGGCAGTGCCTCGAGCTCGGGCTGCTCGACGAGATCACCCTCGACATGGTGCCCGTCCTCCTTGGTGGCGGCGTCCCGTACGTCGACCACGTGAAGACCGCCCCGATCCTCCTCGACGGCCCGACCGTCACGGAGGGGACTCGGGTCACGCACTTGCACTACGTGGTGCGCAAGCCCTGAGAGTCCTGACTCAGGATGTGATCGTGATGGTGAACGGGCGGGTGGCGAACTGGCCGCCGCTGTCGTCGACGCGTAGCGTGAACGTGAACGTTCGGTGTCGTGGGCGTGCAGACGAACACGCATGAGAACCGTTGTCGACCGGGAAAGCCCCGGCCGGCACGCCCACGCACTGGTCCCAATCTGTGGTACGGAGGAAGACCAGTGACAACCACGGGTTCGATGGACGAGCGAATGCGAGGAGCATGGTGGCGTCAAGAGAACGCCGTGACGCTGAAGGAGATCTCATGAGGTCACGCATCGTGAGCCGGGGTTTCCGGGGTCGCAGTCGACAGGCCGGCACCGGGCTGATCCCACCGGGCCAGTACGTCGTCGAGGACTTTCCGGTGCTGTCGGCGGGGCCGACACCGTTCACGTCGCTGGAGGACTGGGATTTCTCGATCGTCGACGAGACGGGGTTCGGTAGCGGCGCGTTGGACCTGGGACGAGTTCCGCCAGCTGCCGGCGGAGACACCCACGGTCGACATCCATTGTGTGACGAAGTGGTCCAAGCTCGGCACACGCTGGGACGGGGTCTCCGTCGACACCCTCCTCGACGGCATCGACACCAGTGCCGAGTTCGTGCTCGCCTTCTGCGACGGCGACTACACGACGAACCTGCCGCTGGCGGACGTGCAGAACGGACAGGCGTGGATCGTGTACGGCTTCGAGGGCGAGGACCTCGAGCCCGAGCATGGGGGGCCGGCCCGCCTGTTGGTGCCCCACCTGTACTTCTGGAAGAGCGCCAAGTGGGTTCGCGCTCTTCGTCTGCTCGACGACGATCTGCCGGGCTTCTGGGAGAGCGTCGGGTACCACAACTACGGCGACCCCTGGCGTGAGCAGCGCTATTGGGGCGACTGACCGTCGTGCGGTGGCTCGTGGCGACCGTGGCCGAGACGATCGTGGAGACGGCGCGCACCACGACGTTGCGCCTCGACGTCTCGTCTTGGCCAGGCCACCGAGCCGGGCAGCACGTCGATGTGCGCCTCACCGCCGAGGATGGTTATCAGGCGCAGCGGAGCTTTTCGATCGCTTCGCCACCGGGAGCCGACCGCCTCGACTTGACGGTGGTCCGCGTCGACGAGGGCGAAGTCTCGCCGTATCTGACGACGGACGCCGACGTCGGCGACCAGTTCGAGCTGCGCGGCCCGATCGGCGGGTGGTTCGTGTGGGACGGCGACGAGACCACCCCGGTGCTGCTGGTCGGGGGTGGATCGGGCGTGGTTCCGCTCATGGCGATGATGCGCCACCACGCCCGCGTCAACAGCACAGCCGAAATGCGGCTCGTGTACTCCGCTCGCGCGATCGATGACGTCATCTATCGGGACGAATTGACTGCCTTGGCCGACAGCGCTCACCGAGACGTCACCCTCACCCTCACCCGCGAAGCGTCGCCACAGTGGACGGGGCATCGCGGTCGCGTCGACACCGACCTGCTCGGCGAGGTCGGCTGGCCGGCACGGGTGCGACCCCGCTGCTTCGTCTGTGGACCGACGCAGTTCGTCGAAGCCGCCAGCCTCGCGCTGGTCGGCCTCGGACACGAGGCCGCACGGGTCAAGACCGAACGCTTCGGACCGACAGGAGAATGAGATGAGCCAAGCGCCCTTCGACGGCAACGCCGCTGCCGGCGACCTCTCCGACGTCTTCGCCTTCGACGTCACGGCGGCCGTCACCACCTGCGCGGCCTGTCATGACACGCACCCGGTCGCCACGCTGCGCGCCTACCTCCGGGCACCAGGCATGGTGTTGCGCTGCGCCGCCTGCGGCGCCGTCCAAGTCCGCTTCGTTCGGGCGCCCGAGCGGGCGTGGCTCGACCTCGGCGGCGTCGCCATGCTCGCGATCCCCGGCCCCCTCACCAGTGACAGGGTGGCCGACGGTGTCCCACCGGATGACCGCGACGAGGCGGCGACGTGAGCCCGATGACGTGTCAGGTCGCGGTTCGCCGAACGGATCGACAGCGCCGACGCCTTCGGGTCAGCCGGAGCTGTGACTCCAGGCAGCGGATGTCCGCCGTTTGCGCTCGACAGTTCGAGCCACCTGGGCGAGCCGTCTGGGCGTTCCGCGTGGTGGGTCCCGAGTCAGGTGCCGGCGCCCGGTGGCAGCACGCCGACGTTGAGCCAACGTCCGCCGGTCACCTGGCGGAGGGCGAACGTCGTGGCGAACGGGGATGACGCTCGGGTCTGCAGGTGCCCGTCGGAGTCGTAGGTCTCCTTCGTCACGGTGCCTCGTGAGTCGAGGCCCAGGCTCAGGCTGTCCTGCCTCCCGAAGGGGACCAGCAAGGTCACGTTCACGTCATCGATCTGGTATCGCTCGATGACGGTCGTGCCGGTCGTCACGGCTTGTTGGAGCCGATCCTGCATTTCCTCGAGCCGGTCGCCGTGGTCGACGGCCTCGAGGATCGTCGCGTCCGCCCGGAGCAGCGCCTGGTTCTCGAGCTCGAGGTTCTCGACCAGGTTCAAGACGAGTTGTTGGGCTCCTGGTCCGGCGATCTCGTGGTTCCAGTCCGAGACGTCCTGCTCGACAGTGATCGTCGGGAGGGTCGTCGGGTCGAGGTCCAGGGGCACACGACCCAGTACGTCGGCCGCCCCGGGGACGATGACCCCACGGGCCGGTGTTCCGGCGGCGACGATGCCGATCCCGACGGCGCAGACCGCGGCCACGATCAGCCCTGTCCGAAGGACCGCGCGGGGGATGCCGGCGCCGGGTTGATCGCCGGTGGCGAGCCGGGTCGCGAACCGGCCGAGATGGTCGGCCGCTGATCGTGGTTCGGGCACCAGCCGGTCCAGGATCGGACGCGCCGCGCACACGAGGACCAGGCCGGCCAAGCAGGGCGACCTTGGTCCCGAACTCATCGGTCTGGGGTGCCATCAGGAGTGTGCTCACCGCCGCGACGAGGAGGCCGAAGATGACACGGCCGACACGCCCGGCGGGCACCGTCTTGGGGTCCGTGATCATGAAGAACATGAAGATCAGCACCTCCGGAGAGATGACGATCACGCGCCAGTAGTCGAATCCGCAGACGGGCGCGAACGACCAGCGCGCTGTCATGCAATGTCCGCGAGCGGCGAGGAGACCGACACCGACCGCCAGGGAGATCCAAAATGTCACCGCCGCGGCGAGAAGGCGCAGGCGCGCCGTGATCAGCAACCCACCGACGACGATGACGGTGTACGCCGCGATCATCCAGCCGTTCAGCGGAGCCCACCAGAAGTCGAGCGGCTCGACCCGCCTGCTACCGAGCACGATGAACGCGATGACGAGCCCGATGTTCGACGGGTTGAACAGATGGGAGCCGCGATACCGGATGACGTATTTCGTCAGGAGGGAGAAGGCGGCGACCCCGGCGAACACCTGCCACGCGTGGGTGCTCCACGGGTCGCCCGGAGGCGTCCCGGGAACGCGAAGGATGAGCGCGACGCCGCTGCCGGTCAACATCGCGCTGGCCGGCCACACGAAGGACCGGCTCGTTCGGAAGGTCAGGGCCACCTCGAGGACCGCGCAGGTCAGGATCGCCGCGAGGATCTGCGGGACGCTGACCTGGAAGCGCAGCCCGACCTGCCCGAGGACGTGGATCGTGATGATGACGGAAGCGACGTGCAGTCGGGAATCGCGGGTGCTCGGCAGGACCACGGGGTAGGTACTCCCGCCGAGCGTGAGCGTCCAGTTGGTCACATCGCCCCCCGCAGCGGCCTCATCGGTCGGCCGCACTCTAGGAGCCGCGACGGTGAGCGCGCGCGACGAGCTACTCTGCGTCGCGTTCCTACGGTCAGCGGCGGCTGGTGAGGCTCCCGATCCCCATCGTCTCGATCGCCTCCGACGAGCGTTGGACGCGTTCCGTGGGCATCGCCGCACCGGTGCCGTCGGCCAGGCGGGTCAACATCTCGAAGTTGGCGGCGACGGCAGCCGCGTCGACCATGAACGCCTCGTCGGTCTCCGCGACGAGCGCGGCTCGGGCGGCGGCGAGTTCGACGTCGTCGGTGCCGCCACACGCGCCCGCAAAGCGCAGCAGGGCGTCACCGTGCTCGAGGCCGACCCCCGGACCGCCGTCGGCGACGGCTGCCAGGTTGAGATGCTGACCGGTCTCTGCGCTGCTCCAACTGAGCATGCTGGCGTGGGCAGCCACTCAATAGAAGCAGTCGCGCAGCCTCGTCAGCCGTGCCGCCACGAGCTCCATCTGCGCTCGTGACAGCCCTCCAGGTCGGCGCGACCAATCGGGGTTCACCATCTCTGGCTGCGGCATGTACTGGGCGTCGGCCATGCGCCAGGTGTTGAGCTGCTCATCGGGGACTGCTGTGTAGGCCTGAACAACCGCCGCCACCTGATCGGCTGGCTCGGCGACCGGCACCCAGTTGAACTGTGCCCGTGCCAAACGCGCGGGGCGGCGCCCCGTCGGTCGACCGCCGATCGGCGTCTTCAGCGGCGGCACCGTGACGCCGATGTTGCGACAGAAATGGGCGACGGCAGCGACGGTCGACACGATGGCGCACAGCTCGACGTACGGGAGCTCGCCGAGCTCATCGGCGGCGGCGCGGTACACGTCGAGCGTCATGGTGCCGGCGTGGCGGGTGAGACGGTAGGCGACGTCGTGAGCCGCAAGCGGCGCGACGAGCGCGTGACCAAGCCGTCCGGTCGAGGTGACGCCGACCCACGGCGCGAGCGGGTCGGCGTCGACGACCGCCAGCAGGACAGTACCGGCGAGCTCGACTCGCTCTGCGCCCGACCACCAGCTGCCCGGGGCGGCGATGTGCTCCCATGCGAGCCGGTGCGCCTCGGCAAGGTCATCGCGCATGACCACGCTCACGATCGTCGGCCCCCGTTCACACGCACTGACGGCTTGGATCTCCGTCACAACGCTCGCCGGAGACGCAAGGATCATACGGGTGGAGTCGAGCGGGCGGCGGAGCTTCTGGGCTCCACCAGCGCCGATGCTTTCGCGTGTGCACCGGCGACACCACCGGATACCGAGCTGCGGAGGTGCCGATCGTCGTCATGGTTCGTCGGGTTCGGGTAAGCGTGAAAATTCCGGTTCGGGTTCTGGTTCGCGTGGCGGGTGGTTTGGTTCGGGTTGGGGTTGTGCTTGTCGGGGTGGCGGTTGTGGGCGCGGCATTCGAGGCGGCCGTTGTCCTGCGAGGTGGGGCCGCCTTCGCTGTGGGGGTGGATGTGGTCGATGTCGCAGGTGGTGGCCGGTTCGTCGCAGCCGGAGGGATGTTGACATCGCCGGTCACGGACTTCGATCGCTCGGCGCAAGGCGCCGGTGAAGCGACGCTTGTGGGACACGGCGATGACCCGGTCGGGGCCGTCGAAGACGACCCGTTCGATGTCGGTGTCGGCCAGCAAGGGGACGATCAGGCCGGGGGCGATGACGGTGCCGGTGGCCAGCTCGCAGAGCCGGGCCAACGTCTGTTCGCCGACGAGCACGGTGAGCAGCGGGCGCGGTCGCAGCCCGCCGTGGTGCGCGCTGCGGGAGCGGCGGGCCATCTCGACCAAGGCGTCGAGGCGGCGTTGCCCGGGCGTGCGGGACGTAGCGTCGGGTTGTAGATCCGCGAGGTACTCGTACTGTTCGAGGCGTTGCAGTTCGGTGAGGAACTCGGCGCCACCGAGCGGGTCGAACACCGCCCGCAGGTCGACGACCCCATCGATGGTCGTCGCAGCCGAGGCGGTGCGCCCTTCGTGCAGGCGTTGGCCTTCGTCTTCGATCGTTTCGGCGTCGGCCCGTTGACGCCAGTAGGCGACCACCCGGCAGGCATCGGAGAAGCGCAACAGCCCGCACTGCGCGACGAGTGTCTCCTCGTGGTCGGCGAACACGACCGTGCCGTGACCCGGTGTCGACGTGGGCCAGCAGGTCGACATGGTCGCGCGACAGCGCACCTTCTGCCAACGCGGCGGCGGTGTGGGGCATCGTGCGCAACGCCCGGGCCCGGCGCACCTCGGCGGTGGCGGTGGGCGGGGCGATCGAGGCGTCGCGGGACAGCCGGGCGGCCGTCGAACGGGACCCGTCGGTGGCCCACAGGTGGCGGTGGTCCCAGGCCGAGATCAGCCTGGCCCGGGCGGCGGCCAACCGTGACGTGTGGCGTTGGATCGTCACCACGGCGTCGTCGAGGTCGTCGTCGGAGAGGTCGTGCGCGCTCGACGTCGAGCAGCGTGGTGATCGCTGCGTCGAGCTCGTCGGACACCGTCCCCATCGCCACACTCTATCGAACGGTTGTACTACCAACAAACCCCAAGCGAGCAGAAATCTCCACGCAAACCCTGCTCAGTGGCCCGGTAGCGAGGCGCGGACCCTCACCCAGCCGACAGTACGGGGCGCACGTTGATCAGGCAGCAGGGCGAACCCTGCGCCGGCGGCCGTCGCCGGCACCGGCGGCCAGGGCCACGGCGAGGCGACCGAAGGCCCGCAGGCGAGCGACCTCCGGTTCGGCCGGATCGCTCACGACGTCGATCAACACGTTGGAGAGGCCGGCGCCCCGCGCCGCCGTCGCGAACTCCACGACGGTCGGCTGGTGCCGTTCGAACCCGTCCTCGGCGACGTTCGCAGCCAGCGCCTGCCAATCGCTCGGGGGGATGCGGTGGATCGTGCTCATGGATTCATCATGACGACGACGGTGGTCCAGCACTAGCGATGATCCTTCATACTGATGATCAGCTACGCTGATGGACATGCGCCACTTGCGAGACCTCGAGCTGCGTCACCTCGTCGCCCTTGACGCCGTCGCCACCGAGGGCACGTTCGGCCGGGCGGCGATCCGTCTTGGCTACACGCAGTCGGCCGTCAGCCAGCAGATCGCCGCGCTGGAACGGCTGGTCGGCGGGTCACTGTTCGATCGGCCGGGCGGCCCACGGCCGGTCGAGCTGACGCCGTTGGGCAAGCTCGTGCTGGCCCACGCCCGCGACATCATGGGCAGGGTCGACGCCGCCGGTGAGGCCATCGAGCGGTTCTTCGCCGGCGACTCCGGGCGCATCGACGTGGGGACGTTCCAGAGCGTGTCCAACGTGCTGCTCCCGGCGATCGTGGCCCGCCTGCGCGACGAGTACCCGGACCTCGACATCCGCCTGTTCGAGGACGAATCGAAGGAGGAGGGTTGTCGGCGGGTGCTCGAGGGCGAGCTCGAGCTCACGTTCACGGTCGGCCAGCGCTCCGGCGATCTCGAATCGCTCGTGCTGCTCGACGACCCGTTCGTCCTCGTCGCCAAGCGCGGCGACCTGCCGCCCGGGCCGTACCCGACCGAGCACCTCGCCACCACGTCCCTCGTCGGCTATCCGGTCAACCCGTGCCAGCAGGAGATCGAGGATGGCCTGCGGTCGCTCGGCCCCGACCCCACCTTCGTCTTCCGCACCAACGACAACGGCGCCCTGATCGCCATGGTGCGGGCCGGGATGGGCTGGGCCGTCATGCCGTTGCTGGCGGTGGACGTCGACGACCCGAGCATCGACGTGCGGGCGCTCGGCCCGCCGATCACGCCTCGGCAGGTGTGCCTGGTGTGGCG
The DNA here is from genome assembly GCA_963719775.1 of uncultured Acidimicrobiia bacterium. Lineage (GTDB taxonomy): Bacteria > Actinomycetota > Acidimicrobiia > Acidimicrobiales > Ilumatobacteraceae > JALZMG01. The sequence continues at coordinate 41,281 of CAVRCY010000006.1, read as the reverse complement.
TCGCGATCGCACGCTCTCGCCGGTGGCCAGCCAGCTGATCGAGATCGCCACCGACGTCGCCGCCAACCTCCGACGACTGGCCGCCACGGCCTGAGTGGGCGCCTGAGCGGGCAGTTCAGCTGCCGGGGAGCTCCACCCGTTCGGTCTCGCCGGGAACGTCGGCGAAGCGGTGGGCCGCCCAGTCGGCCTTGGCCTGCTCGATGCGCTCGGGGCTGGACGACACGAAGTTCCACCAGATGTGGCGGCGACCGATCGGGGCGCCACCGAACGACATCACGCGGGCATCGCTCGTCGCCACGACGATGGCGTCCCCCGGCCCGACGACGGCGAGGTGGCGGGCCGGGATCGGCGTGCCGTCGACCTGGACGTCGCCGTCGATGACGAGCACCGCCCGCTCGGGGTGATCGCGAGGAACGGCGAAGCGGCCGCCTCCGGCGATCCGCAGATCGGCATGGAACAAGGGCGACCCACCGCCGACGGGTGACGCCACACCGAAGGCGGTTCCCGCCAGCACCCGCACCGAGGTCCCGCCGTCGGTCGCTTCGGGGATGTCGGTCGCGGTGACGTGCTGGAACGACGGCCCGTCGTCCTCCATCTCCTCGGGCAGGGCGACCCAGGTCTGCAGGCCGGCCAGCGAGCTCCCCGTCGGCCTGGCGTCGTCGGGCGTGCGCTCGGAGTGCACCACGCCGAGCCCCGCAGTCATCCAGTTCACGCCGCCGGGGACAATGGTCTGCACGGCTCCCGTCGAGTCGCGATGGACCATCGAGCCGTCGAACAGGTAGGTGACGGTGGCCAACCCGATGTGCGGGTGGGGCGGCACGTCGGCACCGGTGCCCGGGGCCAGGTCCTCGGGTCCCATGAGGTCGGCGAAGATGAACGGCCCGACCATGCGTCGGGCATGGAAGGGCAGCAGGCGGTCGACCTCCGATGCGCCGATGCTGCGCCGGCGGGGAGCGATGACCCGTTCGATCGTCACTGGAACTCCTCAGACCGGGGGGACGCCGTGCCGGCGGTCGGTGAAATGGCGGTCCTTGCCCCTGGCCAGAGCGAGCCGATGGATCAGGTCGGCGCGCAGTTCCTGCGGCTCGACGATGGCATCGATGACCAGCTCGGAGGCGAGGCGCAGAAGGTCGACATCGGTCTCGTAGATGGCCCGCTGCTCGGCGACGAACTCCTCGCGCTCCGCCGGGTCGTCGATCGAGGCGATCTTGTTGGCGTACACGGCGTTGATCGCCGCTTCCGGACCCATCACCGCGATGCGTGCCGTCGGTAGGGCGATCGTCGCCTCGGGCTCGAAGGCCGGACCCGACATGGCGTACAGCCCGGCGCCGTACGCCTTGCGCACGATCACCGAGATCTTCGGCACCGTCGCCTCGCTGACCGCCGTGACCATCTTGGCCCCGTGACGGATGATGCCTTGGCGCTCGACCGCCGAGCCGATCATGAACCCGGGCACGTCGGCCAGGAAGATCAACGGGATGTTGAAGGCGTCGCAGCACCAGATGAAGCGCGCCGCCTTGTCGGCGGAATCGACGAACAGCGTGCCCGCCAGGTGCGCCGAGTTGTTGGCCACGATGCCGACCGGATGGCCGTCGAGGCGGGCGAGTCCGACGATCAGCTCTCGGGCGAACAGCGGCTTGATCTCGAAGAGGCTGTGGCGGTCGACGATGCCGTCGATGAGGACGTGCATGTCGAACGGCACCCGCTCGTCGGCCGGGACGACGTCGGGACCGAGTTCGACCTCCGGTGACTCGGACTCGTAGACGGGAGGCGCGTCTCGCCACGTGGGCGGGAAGTACGTCAGGTACGCCTTGGCCTGGTCGATGGCATCGACATCGTCGACGGCGAGATTGTCGGCGCACCCCGACTGCGACACGTGCATCCGAGCGCCGCCCATCTCCTCGAGTGTCGTGATCTCGCCGACGACCATCTCGGCCATCCGGGGTGAACCGAGGTACATCGATGCGTTGCCGTCGACCATGAACACGACGTCGCAGAACGACGGGATGTAGGCGCCACCGGCCGCCGACGGGCCGAACAGGCAACACACCTGCGGCACCTTGCCGGACAACCGCACCTGGTTGTAGAAGATCCGGCCGGCGCCGCGCCGCCCGGGGAACAGCTGCACCTGATCGGTCAGCCGGGCACCCGCCGAGTCGACCAACCACACGATGCGGGTCTGAGCAGCCAGCGCGGCCTCCGACGCGCGGACCATCTTCTCGACCGTCCGCGCGCCCCAGGAGCCGGCCTTGACCATCGGGTCGTTGGCGACGACCACGGCCGGGACGCCGTCGATGGTGCCGCGCCCCGTGACGACGCCGTCGGCCGGTAGCCCCGTGGCGGTGGCATTGGCCAGAACAGCGTCCTCGACGAACGACCCGGCGTCGAGGAGCAGGTCGATGCGCTCACGCGCCGTCAGCTTCCCCTGCCCGCGGATCTTCTCCAGCGCCCGCTCATCGGGCGTGACAGCCCGTTCGATGGCGTCACGGATCTGGTCGCCCATCACCCTGCACGCTACGTGACACCCGGCCGGGGCGGTCGCACGGGTCAACGCACGGGGTTTCCCCGATGTATCCACGGCCGCCGTCCGCCATCATGAGACCACAGCCCGAAGAGGGACGGGTTTGCGTCGGTGGTCCGGGCGGGTACCACCGTCACGGCGGATGGTGGGCCGAGAGCCGGCGGAGCTCTCGGCCCTCCGCCTGCCGCCCCCGCCGCTGCTTCGCTCGCTCGAAGACTCGCTCGCTCAGCCCACGTCGTGCAGGTGGTGCACGGGATCGTGGACGAAGTAGCGGGCGAAGGACTCGACCGTGAACTCGACGCCGTCACTGCGCCGCCCCCGGCGCGACCACTGCTCGCCCTCGACGGCGGAGAACGACGATGCCAGCTGCCGGCCGGCGACCTCCAGCTCGTCGGCCACCCGGGCCGGGTCCTGGCTGCCGTAGCGTTCGGCGACGGCGGTGGCGTCCTGGTCCCAGTTGGCGAACTGCGGATGATCCTCGGTCAGCATGAGCCCGAGACGCTGGTCGTAGAGGCGGAAGACGTCACGCACGTGGCAGGCGTACTCGAGAGGCGACCACATGTCCGGCCGCGGGCGCTGGGTGACGTCGGGGCGGGCGAGCACGTCCCGCCACGCCGCGGCGTTCGCCAGGACGAGCTCGGGAACCTCAGCGAGGTCGACCGATCGGGCGTCGAAGCCGCACTCCGGGCACGGCCGTTCCAGCACCCACGTCCAATCCTTGACATCGGGCGTGATGGTGTCGTCGGCCATCACCGGACGGTATCCACGGGTGGCTCACCGGAGGAACCGGATTGACAACAGGTCGGCGAGACTGTCGTCGTGGACGAGCTGACCCGCCTCGCGATGGCCGCCGGGCGCGGAGATGAGCTTGCCCTCGAGGCGTTCGTGCGGCGCTCGCAGGCGGACGTCTGGCGGTTCTGCGCCGGGCTCGACCATCGCGACCGCGCCGACGACCTGACCCAGGAGACCTACCTGCGGGCGCTGCCGGCGCTCTCCCGCTTCCGCGCCGAGGCACCGGCGCGCAGCTGGTTGCTGTCGATCGCCCGCCGCGTGGTCGCCGACTCGATCCGCCGCGCCACCCGTGATCGCCGGCTCATCGATCGCCTGCAGCCCCGTGTCGAGGCGCTGCGGTCGCCGTCTGGGCTGGTCGATCTCCAGCTGCTCGTCGCCCGTCTGCCGGTCGAGCGGCGCGAGGCGTTCGTCCTGACCCAGACGCTCGGGCTGTCGTACGGCGAGGCCGCCGATGTCGTCGGTTGCCCGATCGGCACCATCCGGTCGCGAGTCGCCCGGGCCCGCGAGCAGCTCGTGGCGATGGCCTCGGCGCCAGCACGTGGAGAGGCCGGGAACTGAATGGGTACCCCGGAACGACTCCTGCACGTGCAGTGCGCGACGGCTCGCGAGCTGATCTCGGCACGCCTGGACGGCGAGCTCCGCCCGGGCGAGGGCGCGCTCGTCGACCGGCACCTCACGGGCTGCTCGGCGTGTCGCCGGTTCGAGGCAGACGCCGGCGCGTTGCACCGGTCGTTGCGTGTACGGGCAGCGGACGAGGTGCCCGACCTGGTCGACGCCGTGCTGGCGGCCGGCGGGCGTCCCGCCAGGTCCTCCCGCCCGCGCTTCCTGACGGCCGCGGCGGTGGCGGTGGCGGTGGGCACGCTCGTCGCCGCGACGATCGGCGTCGTCGTGGTGACGCGCAGCGACATGCCTCCGGCCGCGCAGCTGACCTCCGTCAGCGGCGTCGCCGCCGCCAGCGACGGGCGCAGCAGCACCGCCGCGTACCTGACGATCGTCAACGACGGCGGCGAGGTCGGACTGATCGGCGCCTCGTCGGCCGACGCCATCCACGTGACGTTGCATGCCACGGAGGTACGCGATGGCATGACGTTCATGCGCCGGCGTGAGCGGTACGACATCGGCGCCAACGGCACCACGGAGTTCCGCCCGGGCGGCGCCCACCTGATGCTCGAGGGGCTCGACGAGCCCTTGCGGCCCGGCCAACGTGTCGTGCTCGTGCTGACGTTCGAAGGCGTCGACCCGGTGCGCATCGACCTCGAGGTCGTCGACCCAGCGACGATCAACTGAGCTCAGCCGGCCACGGCGGTCGTCACCGTCGCCGTGGCTTGGTCGAAATCGCTGACCCGCACGGTGACCTCGAGCTCCCAGGTCCCGGGGACCGGCACGTCGCCGATGACGTGGTACTCGCCGGCGCCGAGCTCGTGCACCTCCAGCTCGAGCGGGCCGAGTTGCAGTTCGCGCTCGCGCAGCGCCACGCTCGGGACCTCGACCGGGATGAGGGGGTTGCCGCCCGCATCCCGGAGCGTCAAGCCGCTCGCGAAGTCCCCAGTGCTCGTGGGCAGCTGGGTCAGGGAGACGGTTCCCGCAGCGTTCGACAGCTCGACATCGACGGTCTGCGGCGTTCCCGTCGTCGGCACATCCGGGCCGGTCCCCGGCGAGGCGGCATCGGACTGCGACGGAGATCGGCCGACGAGGACCGCCGTCACGATGACCACGGCGACGAGCACCCCGAGCTCGACGCTGACGTTGCGGGCGATGCGGTCGCGGACGTCGAACGGGGACGCCGCGGCGCCGGCGTCGAGGGCGGGGACGAGGCGACGTCGGTTGTAGCCACCGAGCGCCACAACGACGGCGACCAGCGCGACCTTGGTCAGGAGCGCCAGCCCGTAGCTCGTGGACCAGAGGTCCGACACCGCCGGGAGCACGATGATCGACATCCCGATGCCGGCCGCGGCGACGACCACGACAGATCCGAGCGCGGCCGTCGAGAACCGATGCACGATCTGACCCACGCGAGCGGGATCGATCCGCGATCGGAAGATCATGATCAGTCCGGCGATCCCGCCGAGCCAGACCGCCCCGGCGACGAGGTGGAGGACGTCGAAGGCCACCATCAGCGCCCGTGGCTCCGTACTCCTGGTGTGCCCCTCGATCGTGAACCCGGCGAGGGCGACGAGACCGATGAGGGCAACGGGCACGGACCGTCCGCGCTGCCGGCCGCTGACGAGGGCGATGAGGGCGATCAATGCGACGCCGGTGACGGCGGTCGACAGCGCCGATCGGCCCGCGCAGCGTTTCCGCCACGAACTCCCCGTCGCCGAGGGCGTCGACGCCACCTCCGAGGCGGGCCGTCCGCGCCGGCAGGCCGACGAGCAAGGCGCAGATGCCGACGATGGCCGCTTTGCGCACCAGCACGGGCCACGCCGTGGCCTCGCGGTCACCGAGACGGGCGACGAACCTGGCGAACCACGCCACCCCGACGGCGAGCAGCGTGGCGCCGTAGGCGAAGGCGGTCAGCGCCGTCGTCCCGAAGCGCAGCGACCACGGCAGGTCACCGTCGGCCGACGGCACGACCGGGCCGGCCCCTCCCGGCGACGGCGCGCCGACGTGGAACACCGAGGCACCGGAGATCCGGTGGGAGTCCTGCGAGATGATCTGCCAGGCGATCGTGTACGTCCCGTCGCCGAGGGCAGGCGGCAGCGGGATGGCCACCGTGTCGCCGGCGGCGGTGGCATCGTCGGCCACGACGGCACCTTCGTCGTCGAGCACCCGTGCCGATCCACCGACCAACGAGACCGGCTCGCTGTAGCGCAGCGTCACGACGTCTGGTGACTGCGGCACCACGGCGCCGTCAGCCGGCTGGACCTCGAGCAGTTCGGCGTGCGCGGCCACGAGACCGGCGCTCGGACCGAGCACCGTCAGGCCGCCGATCAGCGCGCCGCCGAGGACGAGGCCGAGCCGTCTCAGTGCGTTCGTCCTCGCAAGACGGCAGCGCCGCCGAGGAGGAGCCCGCCGATCCCGGCGACGAGGGCGGCGATGGCCAGGCCGTTCGAGCTTCCCCCGTCGTCGTCCGACTCGGCGATGGCAGTCGCGCCCGTCGGCCAACGCCGCGTCGCTGGCGTCTGCGGCGGCGGCGTCTGGTGCGGCATCGGCGGCGACGACCTGGATGCTCGGAGCCGGCGCCTCCAGCTCCTCCGCATCCTGTCCCGCCTCGGGGATCTCGATCCACGCCGTCTCTCCCTGCTCACACGTCTGGATGACGGGGAAGTACAGCGTCTGGCCGGCGGCGTCCGCGGGCATCTGCATGCTCAGCTCGAAGGCGTCGCGCAAGCCGTCCGGCAACGGCGTCTTGGCGGTGTAGACGACCTCGGCGTCGCGTTCGGTGACCGGCTCTCCGTGTTCGACCTCGATCGGTTCCTCGAGCGTTGCCATGACCTCTTCGACGTCCCAGTTCGGGTTCACCGTGGGCGTCACGCTGGGGATCGACTCGGGCATCTGGATGCGTACCTCGGTCGTCGCCGATCCCTCGCAACCGTGCGGGACGCTGAACGTGAGCAGGGTATAGGCGCCGGCCACGTGGATGGGCTCATCGATCGAGATGTGGGCCGCCGCGGACTGCCCGACGACGAGGGCGAGCACCGCCCCGGCGGCGATGGCGGCGGCGAGACGGCGGCGACGTGACATGTGGGAGGCTCCTGACTGGACTGGCGGCCGGCGAACGCAAGCGCGGTGAAGTGGTCGTCGGCGGGCGCCTGGAAGTTCCCGCCGAGGTTCGCCCGGTCAGCTGCCGGCGTGTCGGCCTAGCGCGATCAATCGTTCACCTGCCGGCCATCCCACCGTCGGCCACGGATCACCTCGGGGTCTCCGGCCTGGTCTTTGATCGGCCCCATGCGTCGTCGACCTCTGGCCGCACTCGCCCTGATCGGCATCGTCGTCGTTGCCGTGCCCGCTCCGTCGTTCGCCGACAACGACCGCTCCACCGAGCCGACGCTCGTCGCCCGGGCGACCCTCTCCGCCGACCATCTCGCCCCGGGCCCGCCGTCCGGTGCGCTGGCCACGCCGGCCAACGGCCGCACCGGGCCATGGCCCGGTCAGGTGATCCCCGGCTTCTCAGGGATGATCGACAACGGGGACGGCACGTTCTGGGCGATGCCGGACAACGGCTTCGGCGCCAAAGGAAACTCGGCCGACTTCCTGCTCCGCCTGTACCACATCACGCCCGACTGGGAGACCGCCGATGGCGGTGCCGGCGAGATCGGCATCGGCGAGTTCATCTCACTGCGCGATCCCGATCGGCTGATCCCGTTCCCGATCGTCCACGGGGCGACGCCCGAGCGCCTCCTCACCGGAGGCGACTTCGACATCGAATCGGTCGTGCGGGCTCGTGACGGCAGCTTCTGGATCGGCGAGGAGTTCGGGCCGTTCCTGCTGCACGTCGACGCCAGCGGCAAGGTGCTCGCCGCGCCGTACGAGTTCCCCGATGGCAAGTCGCCGGCCAACCCCTTCCTGCAGCCCGGCGAGGTGGCCCGTGTCCGCAGCAGCCGAGGTTTCGAGGCCATGGCCGTGGCGTCGAACGGGCGGATGCTCTATCCCATCGTCGAGGGATCGTTCACGGATGACCCGGTCCTGCGGCGACGCTTCATCTACGAGTTCGACACCCGCGCCGGCGACGTACACGGGTCGCACCTGGGAGTACGAGACGGACACCGACGACAACGTCATCGGCGATGCGTTCCGGGTTCGTGACCACCGCCTCCTGCTGATCGAGCGCGACGACTTCGAGGGACCAGCCTCGGTGACGAAGCGGCTCTACGAGATCGACCTCCGCCGCACCGACGCCGACGGGTTCGTCGAGAAGACGCTCGATCGTCGACCTGCTGCGCATCGCCAACCCGGACGAGATCGGTGTCGCCGCGTCGCCGGGTGCGTTCGGCGTCGACGATCCGTTCTCCTTCCCGTTGCAGTCCGTCGAGGTCGTCGTCGAGCTGCGCAACGGCCAGATCCTGGTCGGCAACGACAACAACTACCCGGGGAGCAACGGCCGCGTGCCCGGCACACCGGACGACACGGAGATGATCGTGCTCGACGTGCCCCGGCCGCGCCTGCAGCGACCGTCGGACGACGCGCTGGTCATCGGCCATCGGGGCGCCAGCGGCTACCGCCCAGAGCACACGCTTGGCGGCGTACGAGTTGGCCATCCTGCAGTGCGCCGACTACATCGAACCCGACCTCGTGTCGACCGCCGACGGCGTGCTCGTCGCCCGCCACGAGAACGAGATCGGCGCCACCACGGACGTCGCGACCAAGCCCGAGTTCGCCGACCGGCAGAAGACGAAGACGATCGACGGCGTCGCGATCACGGGCTGGTTCACCGAGGACTTCACGCTTGCCGAGCTGCGCACGTTGCGGGCGAAGGAGCGCATCCCCGCTGACGCGTCCGGCCAACACGGCCTTCGACGGGCGCTACCAGATCCCGACGTTCGAGGAGGTCGTCGACCTGGCCCGGCATTCCCGCACGTGCGACGGCCGGCCCGTCGGCGTCTACCCGGAGACCAAGCACCCGACGTACTTCGCCGGCATCGGCCTGCCCATGGAGGAAGAGCTGGTGCGCGTGCTGGAGTCGAACGGCTACGGCGGCCGACGGGCGTCGGCGTTCATCCAGAGCTTCGAGACAGGCAACCTCAGGGCGCTGGACACGATGACCGACCTGCCGATCGTGCAGTTGATCAACTGTCCAGGCGCGCCGTACGACCTGGTCGTCGCCGGCGATCCGCGCACCTACGCCGACCTCGCGACGCCAGAGGGGCTGGCGGAGATCGCCACCTACGCCGACGGCGTCGGCATCTGCAAGGACGTCATGATCCCCCGCGACGCGGCCGGCAACCTCCTCTCGCCGACGACCGTGATCGACGACGCCCACGCCGCCGGACTGATCGTCCACGGCTGGACGTTCCGCCGGGAGAACCGGTTCCTGCCGCTGCAGTTCCGCAGCAACGCCGACCTCGAGGCCGTCGGTGATCTGGCCGGCGAGCTGCGCGTCTTCCTGGGCGCCGGGATGGACGGGTTCTTCACCGACAATCCGGACATCGGCGCCGCCGTCGCCGCCGAGTAGCTGACCACGGCGGCGTTCACCGCGGGTGTGTCGACCGTCACACGTGACGGGTGCATCAGCGGTGCCTCGCCCACCCTCCTTCTCATCGAGCAGGGCACGCCGCCGGCGAGTCTGCTCTCATCGAGGAAGGGACGAACCATGCGCTACCAGGCTCTCATCGGCAGTACCCCTGCCGGACCGCCCAGAGAGCGATTCCAGATCGCGTTGCTGCGCTCACTGCGCACGCTCCTGCAAGGCATCGCCGCCGCCGTGCCGGCAGCCAGCGCCGGCTCGGCCGTGCTGTCGATCAGCTACTGGAGCGCCATCGGGTACTCGATCCTCGGCGCCTTCGTCACGGCCTTCGTGGCGCTCCTGCAGAACATCTCCAAGTTCCTGCCCGACGACCCGACCCAGGCTTCGCCGGGCAACCCCCCGGGGCCCTCGCCGGTGGCGATCCTCGACGAGGCCGCCTGACGCCTCGGGGGCGAGGCCGAAGGCAACCGGTCGGCTCGCCTGCCCGGAAGTAGGTCGCCCGGGCAGGCGTGCCGACACACGATCTGGTTCGCCGCGCCCCGATGTGGGTACGGCCGACCGTGATGGCCACTGCCGACACCCATTCGCTCGGGTCGGGGGCAGGCGGCCGCCTCGATCCGGGCACGTTGGTGGAACGCCTTGCCGCCACCGAGGAACTCGATCGTGTGGTGCGCCCGGCGCAGGAGAGGGTCAAGCGGCTCCTGCCTCGCGGCCGGCTCAAGGATGCGCTGCACGGCGTCTGGCTCGGTCACCCACTGCACCCGCCGCTCACCGATCTGCCGATCGGGTTCTGGACGAGCGCCTTCGTGCTCGACCTGTTCGGCGGCCGCCGCGCCCAGCCGGCAGCGGATGCATTGGTCGGGATCGGCGTCGCCACGGCCCTGCCCACCGCCGCCGCCGGCCTCGCCGACTGGTCCGAGCTCGACGACCCCGAGCGGCGCATCGGTCTCGTCCACGCCGCCTCCAACGTGGCCGCCACCGCCCTGTACGCCACCTCCTTCGTCGCTCGCCGCCGAGGCCACCGGGGGGTCGGCGTGGCGCTCGGTCTGGCCGCCGCATCCGCCGCGACGATCGGCGGCTACCTCGGCGGTCATCTGACCTTCCGGCGCGCCGTTGGGGTCAACCATGCCGAGGCGGCACCGGCAGCCCCCGATTGGCGCGAGATCAGCGTCGACGGCGTGCTCAGCAACGAGAAGCCCACGCTCGCCCACCTCGACGGCGCGCCGCTGGCCGTCGTCGGCGGCGACCCCGCGCCGGCTGCGCTGTTCGCCCGGTGCAGCCACCTCGGGGGTCCACTCGACGAGGGCGAGTTGGTCGACGGCTGCGTGCGGTGCCCCTGGCACGGCAGCATGTTCCGCATCGCCGACGGCAGTGTCGCCCGCGGGCCGGCGACCGCCCCACAGCCGGCCTACGAGCTGCGCGTCGAGGACCAGCACGTCCGCGCCCGCCGGCGGCCGTCTTCGTAGCCGACCGTGACCCGGGCGCGGTGGCGCCGGTGTCACCCCCGCGACGAGAATCGCTCCATGCCGCGCTCCACCGCGGCGACGAGCTCAGGACGTAGCGCCGCGGCGGCGATGATGCGGTGGACCGAGCCCACCGCCCGGGCGCGCTCGACGCTGTGCACGGCGTCGAAGTCGGCGGCGACGTCGCCCAACTTCTCGGTGCGCACCTGCTCCCACTTCGCGGCGAGCTCGGCCTGCCGGAAGCCGACTTCGTCGTCGGGCGCGTCGGCGATCGCCGCCTCCAGCGCCCTGATGCGCTCGTCGGCCCGCGTGCGATCGTCGACCTCTCGGGTGAACACGACCGCCGCTGCCGGGGCGCCACCGATGACCGAGGCGAACGACCCCTCCACGGCGAGCACCTCCATGTCATCGTTCAACGTCGCCGAGAACACGACGAAGGCGCCACCGTGGTATCGGGACACGACGCACAGCACGAACGGCCCATCGAAGTTGACGATCGCCCGCCCGATCTCGGCGCCGTACTCGAGCTGCAGCCGGCGCAGTGACTCCGGCGACCCGTCGAAGCCCGACAGGTTGGCCAGCATCACCACGGGACGCGAGCCGCTGGCGGCGTTGATCGCCCGAGCCACCTTCTTCGACGACAGGGGGAACAGCGTGCCGGCCGACCATTGACCCGGGCCGTCGGCCGGCGTCACGCCATGGCGCGGCAGGGGACGCGACTCGATGCCGATCATCGTCACGGCCAACCCGCCGAGCCGGGCGTCGCACACCACGGCCGCTTCCGCGTCGGCCATCTCCGGCCACCGTTCGAGCGGCGCATGATCCTGATCGAGCACCGCCTCCATCAGCGTGCGGATGTCGAACGGCTTCTTGCGATCGGCGTTGCTCGTTTCCGAGAAGATGTCGCCGACCGTGGTGAAGTCGACACCCTCGACGCGATGCGGCATCGACCGCACGTCGCGATCGACGGGATCGGTCGTCGCCGCTCGCCGCGGCCACCGCTCGCCGGGCGCTCGGTAGGTCAGCTCGTAGTGGTCGAACAAGAGGTCGCACGCCGCGGCGAGGCTGGGCGCCCAGTACTGCGCCTCACCGTTCGGCCCCATGATCCGGGCGTAGCCGCCGATGCCGAAGTTGTCCTCCGCGGACACGCCACCGGAGTAGTCGATCGCTTGCTTGCCGGTCAGCACCATCGCGCTCGTCTGGCGCCATGACGAGGATGCCCCGAGTGTGCATCAGCATCGTCGCCTCGGCGTTCCAGTACGGCTGGGCGCCGACGTTGATGCCGGCGACGACGACGTTGACCTCTCCGCCGCCCTGAGTGTGCTCGACGAGCCGCCGCAGCACCCGCGCCACCCAGTCGAGGTTCTCGCTGCCCGAATCCATGGCGATCTTGGCGCCGGCCGACAGCGCGAACCACTCGATCGGTACATCCATCTGGGCGGCCAGTTCGATCGCTGCCAGCACTCGCCGGCACTCCGCCTCGGTGATCGACCCCATCGCCTTGGTCGGGTCGCCGAGCACGGCAACCCGCGTGAGGCCCTCCGGGTAGCGCTCCGTCGGGGTGCTGACGACGCCCACCACGACGCCCGCCCGGTTCTGTCCAGGCGGACGCTCGACCGGCTCGAGGCGACCGCCATCTTCAAGGTCAAGGTCGTACTCGACGAACGTTCCCCCGTCGCGTCGTAGCAACGGCACCAGCTCGTACGGGTACACGAGGCCGCGTCGGCGGGTCTGGATCAGCTTGCGGGTGTAGTCGTCGAGGGGTTGCATCGGCGCCGTTGGCGGTTCGGTGACGCGCACGGTCAGACCGCGGCTGGGGTCGTACGCCAGGCGCATCACGGCGTCCGCCGGTTCCGACGAGTCCGGCGCGGGGAGCCGGCCGCTCACGACTACCTGCTCCAAGCCGAGACCCTCGGTCAGCGGCGTGAGCCGTCGCGCCACGTCGACGAGCTCGTCGAGGGGCAGGTCGACCACCGGCCAGACGTGGAGCATGATGCGGTTCCATTCCAGGCCCCGGGCGCCGGGCACCTCGGCCCGTGCCTGACGGATGGCGTCGAGGCAGCTGACGAGCATGTGCTCGACCTCCGGCACGGCGACGACACGGCCGGCGCCGTCGCGCACCGGCGTCACGTCACGGACCTCGGCGACGGCGATGAGGCGGTGGTCGGACGGGTTGGTACGTGCGACGCAGTCGAACAGGTGGGCCTCGCCCGGCGTCGGGATCTGCTGGATCTCGAAGTTCGACAGACGCCACATCTGCAGCCGCCGCGCAACCATCGGGTGCAGCCCGCGGAACTTGACGTCCTCGGCGAACGTTTCCGGATCGGACTCCGACGCCATCCAGTAGGGCCGGACGCCCTTGTCGCCGGCGCGCCGGAACGTGACGATGTCCAGATCCGACCCGGCCGGGATCATCGCCACCCGCCGCACCGAACCGGGAAGTCCTGCCTCCGCCAGGAGCTCGCGGAGCCGCATCGACCAGGCGTCGGTGTCGCCTGTGGTTGCGGGTGGGAACGGCACGTACACGTCAACGGTGACGGTGTCGGGCGCGGCGATCGTCGCGGCCACCTCGGCGACGACGTCGAGGGCCGCGGCCAGATCGTCCTCCCGGGCGCGCAGCGCGAGGACGTGCACGGTGTCGCCGTTGTGCACGTAGATGGCGCGGCACACGTCGATGTCCTCCACGCGCTCGACTCGCGGCGTCTGCAGCGCGCGGATCCGGTAGTACCGCCGGCTCAGCACGGCGAGCAGGGCGCCGGGTGCCTCCACGGCGGCGAGCAGGTTCGCATCGGCGAGGATCGGCACGAGCGGGAGCGGGCAGGCGACGAGCCGATCGGCCTGTTCCGGCGTGCCCGACTCGACCAGCTCGGCGGCGAGCTGGGTCATCATCGCCGACACCTCGGCGTGCGTCCGCTCGATGTGCGGACGGTCGAAGCGGGTGTAGCGCACGGCCCGCGACAGGCCGGCGATCGCCGGGTACCGCCGCTGCGTCGCCTCGATCAGCCGGTCGAGCGTCTCACGCCGGGCGGTCGAGGGAAGGTCGCCTTCGAGCAGCTCGACGATGATGGGGAGCACCTCGTCGCGCCGCTGCTGGGCGATGAAGATGCGCATCATGGTCTCTTCGAGCTGGGGGCTCGGCTCGAGATCGGTCACCCCGTAGTGGGCGATCGCCCGCCGGAGCCGCTCCGTGAACCATGCCGGCAGGCCCTCGTGCTCGACATCCAGCGAGCGCAGGTACTGGTTGAAGTGCTCGCGCGGCGCTCGGCCCTCGTCGGTGTCGGCGTCCAGTTCGCGGCGCTCCGGGGCGACGGCACAGAGGTCGGCGAAGGCGTCCAGGATCGTCAGCACGGCGGCATCCGCCCCGTCGACTCCGGCTCGGACCAGCCGGCGGGCCGTCGCCGGTTCGACGTCGAAGCCGAGTACGCAGGCGCGGACCAGGTCCAGGCCGGTGGCTGCGTCAGTCGAACCCAGCGCGGCGACGTCGATGCGATCGCCGACCGGCTCATCGGTGCTGTCCTGGCCGCTGGGAGTGATCCGGAACAACGGCGTGCCGGCGTCGACCTGCACGTTGCGGGCGACGAACACGTCGCGCACTCGTCCGCTCACCGGCGCCGGGATGGCGATCTCCATCTTCATCGCCTCGATGACCGCCAAGCGGGCGCCGGCCTCCACGACGTCATCTGGCGCGACGTCGATGCCGACGACGAGCGCCGAGGCCGGCGCCCGGACGATCCCGGCGTCATCCCGCGAGAAGCGGTGGGCAACCCCGTCGACCTCGACGAGGTGATCGCTCCCTTGGGTCGAGGAGACCACGACGAAGCTGCGGCCGCCCGCTGTCAGACGGGACCGCGATGGCCCCATCCGCTCGACGTCGACGGTGGCCACGACGTCATCGACCTCGACCTCGTAGCGCGCCGCGCCGACACGTCGAACTGCCAGCCGGTAGGTCTGACCGCCATGGCGCAGCTCGACGGCATGGCCGATCGCCGTGTCTGCCTGCGGTCGGCCGCGGCTCGCCCACCCGAGGAACGCGGCTCGCTCGCGCTCGGCCTGGAGCGCACTGGCGTCGATGGCGGCAGCGACGAGGGCCACCTCGGCCAATCGGGTCGGCAGGTGCTCGTCGGCGGCGGTGAGCCGGTCGAGCCACGCCGTGTCGATGGCACCGGCACGAACCTCCGGGCGGTCGAGCAGATCGAGCAGGAAGGACTTGTTCGTCGTTCCGCCCCGCACGAGCACCGTCGTCTGTGACAGCGCCCTGTGCAGCCGGGCGAGCGCCTCGTCGCGATTGCGCCCATGGGCGATGATCTTGGCGACCATCGAGTCGTACTCGGGCGGGATCACGTCGCCGACGGCGACGCCGGTATCGACGCGGATCCCCGGTCCGACGGGGAGCACGAGGGTCTCGACGATGCCCGGTGCGGGGGCGAAGGCGCGCTGCGGGTCCTCGGCGTTCAGCCGCGCCTCGATGGCGTACCCCTCGGTCGGTGGCGGCTCCCCTTCGAGGCGGCCACCGCTAGCGACGTGGAGCTGCAGCTTGACGAGATCGAGCCCGGTCGTCAGCTCGGTGACCGGATGCTCGACCTGCAACCGGGTGTTCACCTCGAGGAACGAGAAGCGCCGCTCTTCCGGCTGGTACAGGAACTCGACCGTGCCAGCGTTCTCGTAGCCGGCGAGCTTCGCCAGACGCACGGCCGCCTCGCGCAACTCACGATCCTGGTCGGGCGTCAAGGCGATGCACTGCGACTCCTCGATCACCTTCTGATTGCGCCGCTGCATGCTGCAGTCGCGAACGCCCGCCGCCCACACCGTGCCGTACGTGTCGGCGATCAGCTGAACCTCGACGTGGCGCGCAGCTGTGACGACCCGCTCCATGAAGACCGTGCCGTCGCCGAATGCCTTCAGCCCCTCCGCGCTGGCGCTGGCGAACGCCTCGGCGAGTCCACCGACTTCGTCGACCCGCCGGATGCCTCGGCCGCCCCCGCCGGCGGTCGCCTTGATCATGAGGGGATAGCCGATCGCCGCGGCGTGGCGGACCGCCTCCTCCATCGACCCGACCGGCCCACCGCTCCACGGGGCGACCGGCACGTCGGCCTGCTCGGCGAGCAGCTTGGCGCCGATCTTGTCTCCAAGCCGCCGCATCACCTCGGCCCGCGGGCCGACGAACACCACGCCCAGCCGCGCGCAGAGCTCGGCGAACTCCGGACGTTCGGCGACGAACCCCCATCCGACCCATGCCGCGTCGGCGCCGGATGCGAGCAGTGCGCGCTCGAGCGTGGCGAGGTCGAGGTACGGGCTCGCCGCGCCGGACGCCCCATTGTCCTCGAGGCACACCGCTTCGTCGGCCTCGCGCACGAACATCGCCGCCCGCTCTGCTGGCGTGTGGAGGGCGATCGCCCGGATGTCGGTCTGGCGTTCGTGGCGCAGCTCACGCACCGCGTTGATCAACCGCATGGCTGGCTCACCGCGGTTGACGATGGCGATGCGACGAAGCTCTGAGCCCATCGCGGGCGAGCGTACGCCTCGGACGACGACCAGCCGGCTGCGCTCTGACATGCCCCCGGCAGGTCGCCGGGTCCACGCGTCCGGGTCAGCTCAGGGAGCCGAGCTCGCCGAGGCGGGCATCGTCGCCGGCGAGCTGTCGCATGCGGGTCCAGGTGTCTTCGAGGCCCCAGAGGCCACTGATTCGGTGGTCGGTGATGCGGAAGAAGTAGACCTCGTCGATGCGCATGCGGCGTCCGGTCGGGGCGAGTCCTTGCCATGCGCCGTGATGAGTGCCGGTGCAGCGCATGCGGGCGACGACGGTGTGGCCATCGCTGACGAGCTCGCGGATCTCTTGGTGCCAGTCCGGGAAGGCCTCACGGAACGTGGCGAAGGCGGTGCGCAGCTTGGGGGCCAGTCGCGGGGTGCACAGCTCGTCGAGCAGGTCGAGGTCGCGGCCGTTCATGACGTCGCCGATCAGGCGCTGGACGAGCTCGATCGGCGTCGTCACGGGTCAACTCGACGGCAACGCCGCTTCGACGGTGATGTCGGCGGTGAACTGGGCAGGTGCATGAGCGAGCGAGTCTTCGAGCGAGCGAATCAGCATTACGGTCTTCACGCTCACTGGTGCGCCGTGCGTTTGATCAAGTCGAACGCGTCGCACGAATGGATGGTGCACCAGTGAGCGTTGTTGGAAGCGCGGATCCAGATGTTGTGCGAGCCTGGTGCGAGGCCCAGGTCGGCGGTGAGCCTTCCGGTGGCTGGGTCGTACTCATGGCGGACGGGCGTGCCGTCGATCTCAACACGAACGCGGTCGACGTCGATTCCCGACAACGCGTCAGTGACGGTGGCCGCCAGGGTGGCCTTCGGATCCCTGACGATGGCGCCCTCGCCGGGGCTGACTTCGGTGATCGATGGCGCCAGGTCGATGGGATCACCAGGTTCCCCAGTGGCGAGTTGGGTGCGGGAGACCGACGGTGGGACGGAGCGGGCGTCCAGCGTGGCGTGGACCACGAAAGGGTAGTCGACGCCGGGTGTGATGTCGTCGCTGGCGTGGATCGTGAAGGGGATGCTGACACGGCCGTTGGCACCGACGGTGACCGTTTGCGGGTCCTGTCCGATCGACCAGCCGCCGAACGCCTTCGGGGACACGGTGACAGTCTGGGGGGAGTCATTGAAGTTGTACACCTCGACTGACATCTCGTTGGCCTCGTGCAGCCCTTGTGGAGATCGCGTCGGCTGGGAGGAATGGCACTTCGCCGACCCGACCGAACTACCTCGTCCTCATGTGTCTCCACGGGCCTGCGACGAACGCCCGATATGCGTGCGCCGAGCGCAGGGTGACCTGCCGGGCTGGCGGTCGCCAACCGGTGTGTCTCTACGTAGCAGCCGTTGGCGACGCCGCACGGGCGCGCATCGTCACGACCAGGATGTGGACACTGACCACAAACACCCAGGCCGGGAAGAGAAGCTCGAGCCACGGGATGACCCCGCCTGTCAGGAGCAGCGCCGCCGCGGTGAGATAGCCGAACACGGCGAGCCACCGGGGGATCAGACGGAGACGGACGGCAAGGGTCGTGGTCGCCATGCTGAACACCGCCGCCATCCGCATCGCGTAGACGTTCAACAAGGTGTTGGCGATGCGGCGACCGAAGGCCCAGATTTCCAGTTGCGACGCGGCGCTGGCGTTGTCGTCGGCGGTGAACAAGAGGCCACCGGCGACCGCGCCCGCCGACAACATCATGGCGACGAACAGCAACCCGCTGCCAAGGAACACAGTCGCGAAGAACCGATCCTCCCCCTCCCCGATCCGATCGCGCACCACACCGATGAACCACAGGAACGCGATTCCGGCGAACGGCAGCAGGTTCAACGCCACCACGACCGCCGTTCGGCGGCTGCCGTCAGTCAGCCAGTCGCCAACGTCACTCGGATCGCTCGGAGTCACGCTTCGCACGAGGGCAAGAGCGACCGCGAGCAGAATTGAGAACACGATCCCGGCGACGGCAGCAGCCCGTGGCGACCTGATCGCCGTGCGAGCCGCGATGGGTGCGGACATGCAGCCTCCTCGGCCGGGTCCGACGTTGTCAGGCCGGATGCGGCAGGAGCTGATCGTAGGTACCGAGATGAGCCCCTCGACGCGGTACGACCGGGCGCGTCGGGTGACCAGGGAAAAGTAGCCATCATCCACACAGGACGGTTTCGTTGGTTGTCACGTGGGTCCCCGAGGGCGTCTCCTCGAAGGTCCATTCGTGGACGCCGGTGATCCCGTTGGCCGTCCCGCCCCACAGCATCCGTGACGGCTCGTCGACGGCGCCTGACATCGCGCGTTGCAGTGCCCGGTACCGCCGGCTGCTCGTGCGTGCTGGTCTCGCGGCTCCTCGACGACGAAGATGACAGCGAGGCCGTCGGGGAGGCGGTGGATGGCACGGCGGTGGCGGGCTGGTCCGCAGGGACGGGCCAGACGTTCGTGCTGATGGACGTCCGCATGGTCGATGTGATCCGATGCATGGTCGATGAGCCGGGCGACGGAGGACACCAACAGGCGGATGCTGCGCGCCCGCGACGCCATGGATCGCGCCTACGCGGAGCCGCTCGACATCCCCGCCCTGGCGTCCATCGCGGTTGTGTCCGAGGCCCACTTCATCCGCACGTTCAGGACCGTCTTCGGTGAGACCCCGCACCGCTACCTGCAGCGGCGCCGAGTCGAGCGGGCGATGTTCCTGCTCCGTACGACGGATCGCCCGGTGACCGACATCTGCTTCGAGACCGGGTTCGGCAGCCTCGGGACGTTCAGCCGGACGTTCTCCGCCATCGTCGGGGACTCGCCGAGCGACTACCGACGGCGCGGCGTCGTGCACCCGGTGCCGACGTGCTTCGCCATGGCCTGGACTCGGCCGAGTACGCACACCCATCCCGAAGCGAGCAGTTCCGGAGAAGCGCGCGCCCGGCACCGTTCCCTACGGTCGGCACCATGATCACCTCACTCGCCATCTCCCAGATCTTCGTCCTCGACCAGGACGAGGCGCTCGACTTCTACGTCGGCAAGCTCGGCCTCGAGGTCGCCAGCGATGTCGACCTCGGCTTCATGCGCTGGCTGACCGTTCGCGTGCCCGGCGACCCGGCGCGCGAGATTCTGCTCGAGGCGCCCAAGCCGCCGGTGTACGACCCGGACACGACCAACGCTGTGCGGGAGATGGTTACCAAAGGCGCCTCCGGCGGCACACTGTTCTTCAACACCGACGACGCGTTCCAGGCCCACGCCGAGCTCAAGGGCAAGGGCGTGGAGCTCGCAGAGGAGCCGACTGAGCAGAGCTACGGGATCGACTTCGGCCTCCGCGACCCGTTCGGCAACAACATCCGCATCGCCCAGCGATCGACCCCGACGCCCTGACCGACCCTGCGGCTCGCGGCACACCGGCCACCTCCACCCGGCCGACGACGGTGACGGCGGCGTCACGTGGGGCACGACTCCACGCCAACCGACCGTCGTCGTGACGGCCCAACAAACACCGCAGCCGTACTGGGTATCCGTGGAACCAGGAAGGTGCTCGACCGGGTCCATGACGGTTCGCCGCCACGGCGCATGGCTCCGCTCACCCGCCTGCGTGCGGGTGGGGTTGCGGCGTGGCGGTCGCTGTCGTCAGCGGGCCCGGGTCATCGTCGACGAGTACCCGCCGCTGCCGGGGTAGACCCAATTGCCGTCGAGGGTGTCGCCGTCGGGCGTGTAGGTGCCACGGAAGTAGGCCGGTGAGCCTTTCTCGCCGCCCCAGATGGTCAGCGTGTCGCCGTCGGGCTCGTACACGTAGCGCAGCGTGTTGCCCATGTTGTCGTAGAAGCACGAGCGAATGTCCAGGTCGGGATCGGCGCCGAAGTCATGGTTGTGGCCGATGATCTCGAGGCCGTGGATGCGTTGGCCGTACTGCTCCAGGTCCACGCGTTGGATGAGGAAGTGGCCGCCCTCCATCCACTCGTAGATGGCTGTGCCTTCGGCCCCGCCGGACACGTGCCAGGTGCCGACGAGGCGGCCGAGCGGTTGCAGGTCGGGGTGCGGCGCGGGTGCCGGCGGCGCGTCGGGCTGGATGCTGTCGTTACTCATTGTCGTCTCCACGTTGAACTGGCTGCGAGGTGCAGCCACTCGTTGTGACGACGTCGGCGCCGAGAAGGAATCGCCGACGTTGCGTCAGCCGGGCAGCGTCGGGGCCAGGGCGAACGCCGGGTACAGCTCGGGCAGGTCGTAGTCGACGATCTCGACGATGCGGCCGTCGTCGATGCGGATGACCTCGAGGGCGGTGATCCAGTAGTCGCGCTCGCCGGGACTGCGCAGGTAGATGGCGAGCGCCGGCTGAGCGTTGGCGGCGGCTGGGATGATCCGGTAGTCGCCGGGTGGGGCGAACTTGCGGCTGCCGTTGATGAAGGCCTCGCGCGAGTCGCACCAGATGCCGACCTGCGGGTAGGCGACCCGCACGTCCTCGGCGAGCAGGCGGGCGAGGGCATCGATGTCGTCGCGTTCGAGTGCATCGATGTAGCGCTGCAACGTGACCCGCTCGGCGTCGTCGGGCTGGGTCTCGGGCGCCCAGTCGTCACGCCGACTCGGCAGTCGTTGGCGCAGCGTCGGCCGAGCACGCTGCAAGGCACTCTTCACGGCGGCCTCGGTGGTGTCGAGGATCGAAGCCACCTCGCGCGCCGGCCACCCGA
This sequence comes from uncultured Acidimicrobiia bacterium, assembly GCA_963719775.1. GTDB lineage: Bacteria > Actinomycetota > Acidimicrobiia > Acidimicrobiales > Ilumatobacteraceae > JALZMG01. The sequence goes on along the minus strand of CAVRCY010000006.1, from coordinate 20,205 downwards.
GCACGTCACGCAGAACGAGGACGGCCCGCTGGTGGGGTGGAAGGTGCTGAATCGCGGCGAGGAAGGCGAGTTCGACGGTCTCGGACTCGATCGTCGCCGCGCCCGGCTCGTCGTGAGAGGTCGGGAGCAACCGGTCCGGGAACGGCTCGATCCAAGAGATGCCGTCGGCCACCTCGGGCGTCCCGTCGGGATCGGTCGGCGCGACCACATCGAAGGGCAGGTGGCGCGGCGGGCGTCGCCTGAGGACGTCGAGGCAGCGGTTGGTGGCGATCCGGTACAGCCAGGCGCGGAACGAGGACCGGCCCTCGAACGTGTCCAGCCGCCGCCACGCCTGCAGGAACGTCTCTTGGACGAGATCTTCGGCGTCGGTGAACGAGCCGATCATCCGGTAGCAATGCACCCGGATCTCTCGGCGGTACTGCTCGAACAGCTCGCCGAACGCCGACTCGTCACCGCCCCGAGCGGCCGCGACGCGATCGTCGATCCCAAGGGTTTCGTCGACATCGTCGTCGGCGTGCGCCATCACCGCATGATGCCCCGTCGCCCCGGCGACCGCGGGTCACACAGACGCGTGCTGGAGGTCGAGCACCCAGTACAGGAAGTTCGTCGTCTGCGCCATGATCTGCTCGGAGTGGTTGAAGGGCACGTGCCCCTCGCCCGGGTAGGTGGTGAGGTAGGACGTGAGCCCCGCCGGCGTGCGCGTCGTTGAGCGTGTTGACGGCCCACTGGTACGGGACGAGTGGGTCTGCGGTGCCGTGGAACATCAGGGTCGGGGCGTCGCCCGTGGTCTGCGGTGGGCCGAGCAGCTTGGCGCCCGACAGTGAGACGGCGCCGCCCACTGCGGACGAGAAGCCTGGATTGCCGCTCGTGCCCGGGTCGTCGGCGTTCGCGCCGACGTTCAGCGCGGTGATGGCGCCGGCGGACGTCCCACCGATGGCGATGCGGTCGGTGTCGATCCTGTAGGTGGCGGCGTTCTGACGCAGGAAGCGCACGGCAGCCTGCGCGTCGTGCTGGGCGTCGATGATCGCTTGCACACAACCGCCCTGGTTGCCGCCGGCGGCCGAGCAACCCGGGCCGTAGAGGCGGTAGCTGATCGAGACGCTCACGTAGCCCTTCTTGGCCATCTCGGTTGCCTCGAAGACGATCTCGCCCGAAGTCTTGTCGCCGCCGGAGAAGCTTCCACCGTGCACCCAGACAATTACGGGGCGCTCCGTGTTGGTGTCGCCCGCCGGCTCGTAGACGTCGAGCTTCAAGTCGACGATCGTGCCCTGCTGGTCGACCGCGCTGCCGAAGCTCACGTCACTCGTGGTGTTCACGGCGTCGAACACCGCGTCGCGGTAGCGCATCGGCGCCGCACCAGGCGGGGTGATCGTGTGGAACCCACAGCCCGCGATCACGGCCAGGGCGACTGCGACGATCCACACGCGCATCCGCATGTTCAATTCCCTTCCACGGCGACCGTCACCATCGTGGCACGGCGCCCGACGAGCCGTCACTCCGACGTCGTCCGGGCGGACCGGTCGGGGACGAGTCGGATGGTGGGGTTGGTGAGATCCGGACCTCTACGTCCCGGCCCTGAACGGCTCCCCATCGAGGTGGTCGACCGTGGTGAACTGCTCGACGGCTGCCCGCCGCAGCTTGGTGATGCGCTTGGCCGGATGGCCGAGGGCGATCAACGCCGCGACTGCCGTGCTCCGTGGCAAATCCAGGAGCTCCCGTACGGCCGGCTCCTGCCGGGCGAGCACGGTGACCATGATGCCGCCCAGTCCCTTGTCCCGCGCGGCAAGGAGCACATTGTGGGTGAACGGATAGATCGATGCACCGCCGATGATGCTCTGTCGGTCGAGACCGTTGTCGATCACCGCCAGGGCGGACAGCTCGGCGACGACCACCATGAGGACGGGGACCTCGTCGAGATGGTCGGCGAAGGGCATCGGTGCCGGCGTGGCGCGCGCTTGTGCAAGATCGATCGCCGGGCCCGTCCAGCGCCCGTCGTCGAGCGGCGCAAATGGGACGAGGCCGTTCGTCACGTGGGCCCAGTACTCGCGCCAGCCGAGCACGTACAGGTCGCGGACGTGGCGCCGAAGTTCGGGATCCTTCAGGATGATGACCCGCCAGCCCTGGCGGTTCCCGCCGCTCGGCGCGAATCGGGCGTTGTCGAGGATGTCGTAGACGACATCGTCAGGCACGGACTCGTCCGTGAACTCCCGGGTCGTCGGTGTGGTTCGCATCACGTCGCGGAGTTCCATCGGCGCAGCTTCGCACCGCCGACGACAGCGGAACTCCACGGCGGTGCGATTGAGGCATTGCCGAGGCGATGGCGCAGGGCATGACCAACATGGCCGCCGCCAAGAACGACGGCGTCGACAACGCCGTCCCACGCATCCCGGAGAACTCGACCCCGACGAGCTTCCGCCAATGGCGCGAAGAGGTGCTCAAGCCCGCCGTCACCCATCACGCAGCGACGACCGCCTCCTGAGACCAATCGCGTCTGGAACGAATCGCCTCCGATACGCCGCCCACCCAGTGGGCACTTGAAATAGCCGCTGAGCTGGTGCCCCCCAGGCGCTCGAACCCTGAACCAATGGATTAAAGGTCTTCCCGAACGGGATCAGGACGGTCCACCTTTGGTCCAAAAGTGCCTGATCCATAGGGGTTTTTGGGACGAGCCGATGCCCTGCTGTTCGGCCGGGTGACCTACGAGATGATGGAGTCGGCGTGGCGGCAGCCGGCGACGGGCACGTGGCCTGACTGGATGGATGAGTGGGAGATCCCGTTCGCCGAGACCATCGACCGGGCGCAGAAGTACGTCGTGTCGAGCACGCTGAGCGGGGTCGATTGGAATGCCGAACTGGTGCAGGGCGACCTGGGGCAGACGGTTCAGCGGCTCAAGCAGGAGCCAGGCGAGGGCCTGTTGGTGGGTGGCGTGGCCCTCCCCCTGGCCTTGGCGGATCTGGGACTGATCGACGAGTACGAGTTCCTCGTGCAGCCGGTTCTGGCGGGCCATGGGCCGACGCTGCTCGCCGGTCTGCAGGAGCGGATCCAGCTCGAGCTCGTGCATCGCCGTGAGTTCCGATCGGGGGCGGTCGCCCTGCGATACCGGCCCACTCGAGCTACGGCGTGAAGTGATTGTCCCTGGCACGTTGGCCGGCCGCTGCGTGGCGACCCGATCGACGGAACTGGTGCAGCGGGTTGGGGAACAGAATGTGCGCTCCGACGGTGTCGTTGTCCCCCTGGAAACTCGGTTGATCCTGGTGGCGTATGCCGGTGACTACCCGGGTCACCCGACGATGGGAACGACGTGGCTCACACGCCGCCAGCGGCAGCTTCTCCGGACTCGAACTCGTTGCGGTGCCACCGCAGCACACGGGCGTCAATGTCGACGATGAGCCACCAGCTCGCCGCGTCGCGTGGGTTGCCGCAGACCGCCCCCGGGTTGGCCATGCAGGCGCCGGTCGCGAGCCAGTCGTAAGACTCGCCCGGAACGGGCCGCACCGCGCGCGTAGCGGCGCCGTCGTAGGCGAAGAGCGCCGGTTCATGCGTATGGCCGACGAGCCCGAGCGAGCCCACCGGGCGGTCGGGCAGGACTTTTGCGGCAGACGCCTCGGTGAGGAACCCGAGCAGGGGGTGGCGCGGCGAGCCGTGCCAGCAGTCGATGCCGTGACGGCTGGCCTTTGCGCGGCTCGACAACCTGAACACGTCGCGTCCGTGGGCGACGACCCGGTCAGGTCCGAGCGCCCAGGCGTCGTGATTTCCGGCGATCAGTAGGTCGAGTTGACGAGCCGCACCTACTAGCTCAGCCGTGACCGGCTCGCCTCCGACCAGATCACCGAGACACCAGCGTTCGTCGACCCCGGCTGCCGCCATGGCGCCGAGCACAGCCAGGAGCCGGTCATGGCGACCGTGCACGTCGGAGCAAACGCCGATCCTCACCCGAGCATCATTCTGGCCTGCTCCACCTGAAGGTTGGCTTGTTCCGGCTGAACGCCGTCGGGCATCCACGACGCCCTACGTGCTCACTCATCGCGCGGGACGACTAGGCGTGGCGGTCACTCCCATCCGCGACAGAACGACGGATACGGGGCGCGGCAAGAGCCTCTCGAAGTTCCCCGAACGCGCGGGCATATCGACATGGGGCATCGCCCCGAAGTGCCGATCCTGGCGCACTCGGACGACACGAACGCGATGTCCGACTTCCGCGTCCGGGAACGCGTGGCCGAGCAGCTGCGACGGCATCCTCCAAGTGCCGTACCTCCCAGCCGCTGGGATCGCCGCAAGCGATCATCTCGACCGGCCGTGGCCGCCGGCGGGAACTCCTTCGTGGCTGCACGTGGGCAGATCCTGGTGGGCCGCCGACAGCAGCCGGCCGACCGCGGTCGAAGTGTGGCTACTCCCGCAGTGCCCATCTCTGGGACAGATCGGTGTGTTGACGGGTCGGTGACGTATCCGATGTCGAGGATCGTGCCGGCGCCGCGGTTGAGGATGACGGACAAGTAGGGGCGGCGACGGCGTGGCGCCGGGGTCCGGGGGATCTCGGCGCGTGCGACGTGGTCGGGTAGGTCAGCGACCAGCGTGTAGCCGATCGCGAACCCGGTGTCGTGACGCCTCCCACCAACACGACGCTCGTCATCGTCGGCACCGGCAACACCGGACGACACCGTGGCTGAGCGGCTGATCGCCCGCGGCGGGCCGGTGCGCATCGGCTCGCGCCCGCCAGGCCGAGTGAAACCGTGGGCTGTTATCGAACCCTGAACCACCGTGCGGCCTGGCAGGAGCCGGACCTTGTCACGACCGGGATCCGTGCTGCCTTAAGGTCGCTGCGCTGAGGAGGCGTCATGAGCAACACCGTCGACACGACGACCGAAATCCGGTCGTTCCAGATCAAGATTCCAGAGGCGCAGATCGACGACTTGCGCCAACGTGTCGCGGCGACGCGCTGGCCCACCAGGGAGCTCGTCCCGGACCGATCGCAGGGCGTGCAGCTGGCGACGATGCGGGAGCTCGCCCGCTACTGGACGAGCGAGTACGACTGGCGCAGGTGCGAGGCGAGACTGAACGCGCTGCCGCAGTTCACGACCGAGATCGACGGGGTCGAGATCCACTTCATCCACGTCAGGTCCCGGCATGAGAACGCGTTGCCGCTGATCATGACGCATGGCTGGCCAGGCTCGGTCGTCGAGCTGCTGGAGACCGTCGGCCCGCTGACCGACCCGACCGCGCACGGCGGCACCCCCGAGGACGCATTCCACCTGGTGCTGCCGTCAATGCCCGGTTACGGCTTCTCCGCTGAGCCGGCCGAGCTCGGCTGGGACGCCAGCCGCGTCGCCCGCGCCTGGGCGGAGCTGATGCACCGCCTCGGCTACACCCGCTACGTCGCCCAGGGCGGCGACGTGGGTGCCCTCGTCACGGACCTGATGGGCCGCCAGGCGGTCGAGGGTTTGGTCGGCTACCACCTGAACCTGCTGACGGCGGTGCTCGCCATCGGCGATCAACTGCCCAAGGAATCCGAACAGGAACGCGCCGCGGCCGAGGCGGTCGCGACGTTCCGGCAGGATGGCTTCGCGCTACTTCCTCGAGATGGCAACGCGGCCACAGACGATCGGCTACGCCCTGCTGGATTCACCCGTCGCGCTGGCGGCCTGGATGCTCGACCACGACACGGACAGCTACTACAAGATCTCCCGCGCCTTCGTCGACGGCGAGCCCGTGGGCAACCTCACCCGGGAAACCATCGTCGACAACATCACGCTGTACTGGCTGACCGGCACAGCAGCGTCGGCGGCCCGGTCGTACTGGGAGGACGGACGAGCGCTGGCCGCAGCGCTGGCGAGCGGCCAGCCTCCTCCGCCGGTCTCGGTTCCGGTCGGCTTCACGACGTTCCCCGGCGAGATCTGGGCTTCCCCGCGCAGCTGGGCTGAGGCGGTCTACCCCGGCCTCGCCTACTTCAACGAGGCCGACAGGGGCGGCCACTTCGCCGCCTGGGAAGAGCCGCAGCTCTTCACCGCTGAAGTGCGAGCTGCATTCAACCCACTGCGCTAACGACGCACCGTCTTCGGCTCGCTGCTGAAGAAGATTCCATGCCAACACAGACCACTGGGAACGAGGTCGGCACGGGCGGCCACTTCGCCGCCTGGGAGCAACCGGAGCTCTTCACCGCCGAGATGCGAGCCGCGTTCACGTCGCTGCGCTGATCGGGCGACCTACCACGCGCACAGGGTGCGCACCACTCGCAACTGCTCACCCATCACAGGAGGTTCGTCATGAGCACCGTCGAGACCGCCATCGAGATCCGTCCCTTCCGCGTCGACGTTCCCGAAGAGGAGCTCACCGACCTTCGCCGGCGGATCGCGGCCACGCGCTGGCCGGAGAAGGAGACCGTCGCAGACGAGTCGCAGGGTGTGCCGCTGGCGATGACTCAGGAACTCGCGCTCTACTGGGCAACCGAGTACGACTGGCGCAGGTGCGAACAGAAGCTGAACGCCCTGCCGCAGTTCATCACCGAGATCGACGGACTGGACATTCACTTCATCCACGTTCGGTCGGCGCATGAAGATGCGTTGCCGCTCATCGTCAATCATGGGTGGCCTGGCTCGATCATCGAGCAGCTGAAGATCATCGATCCACTGACCGATCCCACGGCACACGGCGCGAGCGCAGCGGACGCCTTCCATCTGGTGATTCCGTCGATGCCGGGCTACGGGTTCTCGGGCAAGCCGACGAGTACCGGCTGGGGCCCCGAGCGCATGGGCCGAGCGTGGGCAGAACTGATGACACGCATCGGCTACACGCGCTACGTCGCCCAAGGCGGCGACTGGGGTGCGTTCGTCGTCGACCAGATGGGCTTGCAGGCACCCGCCGGATTGCTCGCCATCCACACCAACATGCCGGCCACCGTTCCCCCTGACGTCGACACGGCATCCCGGGCCGGCGACCCGCCGCCACGCGGTCTCTCACCTGAGGAACGCCGCGCCTATGAGCAGCTGATCAGAACGTTCAAGCAAGTCGACTACGCCAGATTCATGGCATCGCGTCCGCAAACCTTGTACGGCATCGCGGACTCACCCGTCGGCCTGGCCGCCTGGCTTCTCGACCACAACGATGCGGACGGCCAGCCGGCCGCCGCGGTCGTCGCGGCACTGACCCGGACGACGAGCGCCACCGGCGAACTGACACGTGACGAGGTCCTCGACAACATCACGCTCTATTGGCTGACGAACACGGGTGTCTCTGCGTCTCGTCTCTACTGGGAATACAAGGGTGGCTTCTTCAACGCCAAGGGCGTCTCCATCCCGGTCGCTGTGAGCGTCTTTCCCGGCGAGCAATATCAAGCGCCGCGCAGCTGGGCGAAGCAGGCGTATCCCAACCTCATCTATTACAACGAGCTCGACAAAGGCGGCCACTTCGCCGCCTGGGAGCAGCCGGAGCTCTTCACCGAGGAGCTGCGCGCCGCGTTCCGGTCGCTTCGGTAGACGACCGTGTTCGAACGTCTGCACATGCCCTCGCTCGACGGGGCGACCGGGTGGCTCAACTCTGAGCCGCTCGGCCCCGCCGATCTGTGTGCGCACGTCGTCCTCGTCAACTTCTGGACGCTCACGTGCATCAACGGGCTACGCCAGGAGCCGAACGTCCGCGCATGGTCGCAGGTCTACCGGGACGACGGATTGGTCGTCATCGGCGTGCACACGCCGGAGTTCTCGTCGAGCACGACATCGACGGCGTGCAGCAGGTGATCAAGGAGCGAGCGATCGACTACCCGGTCGCCATCGACAATGACTATGCGATCTGGAGGGCGTTCGCCAACCACTACTGGCCGGCGCACCCTGTCCGCTTCCGCTGGCTTCCAGCCGTCAAACCGAGATTGCCGTTTCGTTAGACCTGCGGAGGGGAGAAGTATGGGCATCGTTAGCCGTGGCTTTCAGGGTCGACGTCGGCAGCCCGGTGCCGGGCTGATCCCACCGGGCCAGTACGTCGTGGACGACTTTCCGGTGCTGTCGGCGGGGCCGACACCGATCACGTCGCTGGAGGACTGGGATTTCTCTCGATCGTCGACGAGACGGGTTCGGTCGCGGCGCGCTGGACCTGGGACGAGTTCCGCCAGCTGCCGGCGGAGATACCCACCGTCGACATCCATTGTGTGACGAAGTGGTCCAAGCTCGGCACACGCTGGGACGGGGTCTCCGTCGACACCCTCCTCGACGGCATCGACACCAGTGCCGAGTTCGTGCTCGCTTACTGCGACGGCGACTACACCACGAACCTGCCGCTCGCGGACGTGCAGAACGGACAGGCGTGGATCGTGTACGGCTTCGAGGGCGAGGACCTCGAGCCCGAGCATGGGGGGCCGGCCCGCCTGTTGGTGCCCCACCTGTACTTCTGGAAGAGCGCCAAGTGGGTTCGCGCTCTTCGTCTGCTCGACGACGATCTGCCAGGCTTCTGGGAGAGCGTCGGGTACCACAACTACGGCGACCCCTGGCGTGAGCAGCGCTACTGGGGCGACTGACCGTCATGCGGTGGCTCGTGGCGACCGTCACGGAGACGATCGTGGAGACGGCCCGCACCACGACGTTACGCCTCGACGTCCCCGACTGGCAGGGCCATCGAGCGGGGCAGCACGTCGATGTGCGCCTCACCGCCGAAGATGGATATCAGGCGCAGCGCGGCTACTCGATCGCGTCGCCACCAGGAGCCGAGCCGCTGGAGTTGACCGTGGTCCGCATCGACGAGGGGGAGGTCTCGCCGTACCCGACGACGGACGCCGAAGTGGGCGATCAGTTCGAGCTGCGCGGCCCGATCGGCGGCTGGTTCGTGTGGGACGGCGACGAGACCACCCCGGTGCTACTAGTCGGAGGTGGATCGGGCGTGGTTCCGCTCATGGCGATGATGCGCCACCACACCCGCATCGCCAGCACCGCAGCGATGCAGCTGGTCTACTCCGCCCGCACCCGCGACGAGATCATCTACCGCGACGAGTTGACCACATTGGCCGACAGCGGTCACCGAGCCGTCGCCCTCACCCTCACCCGGGAGCAGTCACCAAAATGCGCCGGGCGTCGCGGTCGCGTCAACACCCACCTGCTCGACGAGTTCGGCTGGCCACCACCGGATCGACCCCGCTGCTACGTCTGCGGACCGACGCCGTTCGTCGAAGCCGTCAGCGCCGCCCTCGTCGACCTCGGCCACGAGCCCGCCCGGGTCAAGACCGAACGATTCGGACCGACAGGAGAATGAGATGAGCCCAGCCCCCTTCGACGGCAACGCCACCGCCGGCGACCTCTCCGACGTGTTCACCTTCGACGCCACAACGGCGCTCACCACCTGCGCCACCTGCCGCCACACCCACCCTGTGGCAACCCTGCACGCCTACCTCCGGGCACCCGGCATGGTGCTGCGCTGCGCCTCCTGCCACTCCGTCCAACTCCGCCTCGTGCGCTCCCCCCAGCGAACATGGCTCGACCTGCGGGGCGTCGACATGCTCGTCATTCCGCCGGCCAGAGACGCCTGAGTGCCGGACACGCCGACCGGCCGAGTCCTGCAACGCCAAGGTTGCCGGGAAGGCGAAGGCGATCGCGACGCGCCGGACAATCGCCAACACCCCTCCGGGAGCCACACCACGCCACGTAACTGGCGGAGTGCGTCGGCAAGGTGTCCGATACCGCGTCGCCGATAATGCTCCGATCGCCGGCGGATGAGGCATCCGATAGGTGCCGTTCCTCCCCGATCGGGCGGTCGAGCCACGATGTCCGAATCGTGCGTCCGGTAACGTGCGTGGCACTGTGCCGTGCGCCGGAGGGCGTCCAAGAGGGGGCCCCGAGTGGTGGTCCCTGACTTGCGCACTCGGGTTCCCGTCCGAGCGGCGCAACCTCAGGTCTGGTGTCCAGCAGGCGGGCCGGCGACCTGTCACGGGAGCCAGAAGCCTGGGCAGATAGCGGCGCCTATCCTCCGTCGCGCGCGAAGCCCCGTGACGGCTCTGTCTCCGGACGGCCGGTACCGAACTGACCTGTGGCGCCGTTCTGTGCATCGCCTGGTGCGAGCGGGGTGCGCCGATTCGGGCGCGGCGGTGAGCGAACCAGTCGGCCATCCGCGCGCGGGAACTTGGCCCGGCCGCGACTGCGCCCGACCGGACCTGTCGTGCCGGTGGAGTCGCGGTGAACTCACGGCGCACCGGCACTGAACCACTTGCGGGTCGCACTGTCGGCTGAGACGAGACGGCTCCAACAGTTCGGGTGGAGATGTCTGTGCTTCGTTCGTAATGCTGCCGCACCCAACGACGACCTAACACGAGCCTGTCGTGCCTGCGAGTTCCGTTAGCCGGCGTTCGAGGAAGCGCCGTTCGGCGCCGTCGTCGGTGAGTTGTCTCGCACGTCGATAGGCGTCACGCGCCTCGTCGGTCCGCCCGAGACGTCGCAACAGTTCGGCCCTGGTCGAATGCAGGTAGCGGAAGTCGTTGAGACCGAGTTGGTCGACTATGCGCAGGCCGGCCTCGGGGCCTTCGGTCTCGGCGATGGCGATGGCGCGGTTGAGTTCCACGACGGGCGAGGCAGTCAGGCGGGTGAGCTCGCCATACAGAGCCGCGATCTGTGCCCAGTCGCATGGCATCTCGGCGTGCAACGAGGCGATCGCGGCCTGCACAACGTAGGACCCGCGGCCGCCCGAGGGCCAGCGCACGGTCGAGCTCGGCGCGTCCAGCGGCGATCTGCGTGGTGTCCCACCGGGACCGGTCCTGATCGCCGAGCAGCACCAGCTCGCCGTCGCGGAACCGGGCGTCGCGACGGGAGTCGTGCAACAGCATCATTGCCAGGAGCCCACGAATCTCGGGGTCGTCAGGGAGCAGCTCGGTCAGCGCGCGTCCCAACCAGATCGCCTCCGCCGCCAGCTCGTCGCGGCCGCCGTAGCCCTCGTTGAAGATCAGGTAGACGACAGCGAGAATCGCGTCGAGACGCTCGGGGAGCAGATGAGCTGGTGGCACTCGAAACGGGATCGCCGCAGCTTTGATCTTTCGCTTGGCCCGCACCAGCCGCTGGGCCATCGTGCGCTCCGGTACCAGGAAGGCACGGGCGATCTCGTCGGTGCTGAGCCCACCGATAGTGCGCAGGGTGAGCGCAACCTGCGCCTCGACCGCCAGCGCCGGGTGACAGCAGGTGAAGATGAGCTCTAGGCGCTCGTCCGGAAACGTCGTGGTCTTCATCGGCACCTCAGCACGATCGCCCGCGACGAGCAGGCCGAACTTGGCCGCGAGGGTCCGGTCGCGGCGAATGCGATCCGTCGCTCGGTTCCGAGCCGTCCTCATCAACCAGGCACGCGGGTTACTGGGGACGCCGTCGCGTGGCCATCGGTCGGCGGCCATCACGAACGCCTCCTGCGCGGCTTCCTCGGCGAGGTCAAAGTCGCCGAGCAAGCCGATCAGGGTGGCCAGGACGCGGCCCCATTCCTCGCGGAAGACCTGTTCCAGCGTCGCTACCAATACACCTCCGAAGGGCGGATCTCGACGGCACCGCCATAGCGTGCCGCAGGGACGCGGGCGGCCACCTCGATGGCCGCATCGAGGTCGTCCGCCTCGAGAATGAACAAGCCGCCCACGGCCTCCTTCATGCCAACAAACGGGCCGTCCGTCGTCAGGGTCTTGCCGCCCTCGACGCGGACCGTGGTCGCGTTCTCGGGCAGGCCCATCGGCGGCACGGGAGTGACGCCTGGCGTCTCATTGATCCCTTGGTAGTCGGCGTAGACCTGCTTCTGCTCCTCCTCGGACAGCGCGGCCTGCCGCTCCTGCGCGTCGCCCTGATAGATCACCATGATGTACTTCATCGCTCCCTCCTCGTCACTACCAGACTGGTCGCAGTAAGACGAACGACGAGCCAGGAAAGCGACAGCTCGACACCCGAAAACAGAACGCCACGCCGCCGATGTGCCCTTGCGCGACGGATCGACGGGTCGGAGCGCTGATCACGCATCTCCAGCCGCTCCAGAACGACGCGGCGGGCGACAACCTCGTCCACCGGGAGGCGTTGGTGCCGGCGGCTCGAGCCGGCACATCGTCCTCATCCCCGGTCGCCACCGGGAGCGGCGGATAGCGGCGCCTATACGTCATCCGGACGAACCGATGATGCCCTCCGTCGAGCAACGCCGTACGTAACCATGTCGGGTCTTGTGGCCTCGTTGGTGTGCGATCTCGCTGCCCCGAGCCGAACACGGCCTGCTTGCACGAGCAAGCGGAAGCTGCGTTGTGGCCGCGGGATCGCGGATGGCGGATTACATCGAGCCGGTCGAGCGGTCCGCGTTATCCCGGACCTTTCGGTAGCGGCGGGGGCGTGATGGTGCCGGTCCGCTCTGCTTCGATGAGTCGATGCACGTGGCCCGCACTTCCTGAGGGCTGTGGGCGGGACGAACTCGCCGCTCTTCAGGCGGCCAGCCGAAGTGTTCGCTGATTCGATCCCGGACGCCGCTGTGACACACGTCGCACCGGCCGAAAAGCGTGAACCGAGGCCCCACCCCTTCTCGTACTGACGCGTGTGGCCGCCCTTGAGCTTCCCCAGGAACGCTCGGTCCGGGACCACAACGGAGGCATCCAGCCTCGAACCTCGAGCAAGCTGCTGAGGACCTCGTCGGGCCCGCTGTCGTTGATGACGGCGCGCCAGGACACGGGCACACGGCCGAACGCTCGGGTCGATACCACACAGTGAGAGGTAATGACATGAGATTCATCCGTTCCAGCCGACTGCTGATCGGCGGGATCGCCGCAGCCGCGGCGACCCTGTCGTTGACGCAGCTGGCCCAGGCCGGTCCGCCGGAGCCGTCCGTCCCAACCAAAATCGAGGTTCCCGACGGCCACAAGGTGTTCCTCGTCGGTCACGGCGTCGGCGTCCAGGTCTACTCGTGCAACGACACTTCGAGCGGCTTCGTGTGGGGCTTCGTCACGCCCCGGGCCGACCTGTACAACGACAACGGCAAGCTCATCACCACCCACTTCGGCGGCCCGACGTGGCAAGCCAGAGACGGCAGCCGCGTCGTGGGCCGCGCCGAGGCCGACGTCACCGTCGATCCCACCGCCATTCCATGGCTGCGGGTGGCCGCTGCTTCGACGAGTGCTGGTACCGACGGCGACCGACTCGCCCACACATCCTTCATCCAACGGACCGAAACCACCGGAGGCCTCGCACCCGACGCCAACGATTGCAACGCCCAATCGGTCGGCGCCATCGCCGAGGTCCCATACACCGCCGACTACGTGTTCTGGAAGCGGATCGCTGCCTGACGCAACACCCGGCCCGGAACCGGCGGCCCGATCCGCGAACCGCAACCGGGTCATCACGGGCGGAGTGACGCGCTTGCCAGCGTTGATCTCAAACCGGTGATCACTGCGATGAAACCAGCACCGCCGCTGGCGGGCGACGGCCCCGGGCAGCTACCCCCGGGGCCTCGCCCGCGCCAGGGCACCAAGTTGCGACTGCACCGGCTCCGAACCAGTCGACAAGCCGAGTTGCTCAAAGGCGGCGCCCGCATCGGCGTACGCCTTGAGCTCGATCACATTGCCGCTCGGATCGATGATCTTCGCCTTGGACTGCTCCTGGGGCGTGCCGGCGCAGTCGGTCGTGGCGTGATGAACCCAACGAACGTCGTCAGCGGCCTCCAACCGGTCGAGCAGCTCACCCAGCGTGGCCGCGTCGAGCGTGACTCCGAAGTGGCGAGCGCCCTGCTCGTCGAGCACATGGGACGGATCATCCTGAAGCGTCAACTGCATACCGAAGAACCAGCCATCCAACCATCCCTCCCGCACCCGACCGATGCCACAACCGAGCCGATCCACATAGAACCGCCGAGCGTCTTCGAGGTCGGCGACGGGCAGCGACAGATGCAAAATCGGGTCCACCCCAGGCGACAATAGTGGCTCTCCTGCTGGGTCCGTGGGTCATGCCGCGGTTGGGCGGCCTGGGAGTGGTGGGCAGTGACCGCCTCGGTCGAGGAGGCACAGGGCGATGAGGTTGTCGGTGGAGCGGAACCCGTAGGCGATGCGGGTGAGTAGCCGCAGCTTGGTGTTGACGCTCTCGGTCAACCCGTTGGAGAGGCCGTGGGTGAGCGCCGCGATGATCCCGGCGCGGTGCTTGCTGATCCGGTGGTAGAGCTCGACGAAAGCGGGGATCTGTGATCGGCGGGCCCACGCCAGCCATGCGTCGAGCATGGCGACGGCCTCGGTGCCGCGGTGTTGGAACACGAGCCGCAGCTGTTCTTTCAACAGGTAGGCCCGGTAGAGCTGGTGGTTGTGACGGGCGATCCAGGCCAGCTTGGCGGCCTGGCGGGCGGTGAGATCTTGAGGGTTCTTCCACAGCGCGTAGCGACAGTTCTTGAGCTGTTTGGCGTGGCCCGGCAGGTCGAGGTGACGGAGCACGTTCCACGCCCAGCGACGCACGACGTCGAGGGCCTGGGAGGCCCAGCGAACGATGTGGAACGGATCGAGGCAGAGCGTCGCGTTCGTGCAGGCGGCGGTGGCGCAGTCACCGATCCACTCCGCCGCGTCGGCGCTGATCAGCTTGATACGGCTGGCCCGTTCGGGTCCGAGGAGATCGAAGAAGGTCTGCAGGGTGGCCCGGTCGTGGCCGGTGGCGGCCCACACCAACCGGCCGCTGTCATGGTCGACGACGACCATCAGATACTTGTGGCCGCGGCGGTAGGAGATCTCGTCGATCCCGATCCGCGCCAGCCCGTCGAAGGGATCCCGGACGGCCCGGGCATCGGTGACGACCCGCCCGGCGATCGCCCCGACGCTGCGCCAGGCGACGCGCATCAACTCGACCACCGCCGATTTCGAGCAGTGCGTGACGAGCCAGGCCACCTGGTCGTCGAAGGCTCGGGTGTGACCGGCGGCGTGGCGAGCCCACGGCACCGCCGCCACCGTCACCCCATGATCCGGACACGCGACCCGAGGGGCATCGGCCTCGATGAACACCCGCAACGTGCCGGCATCCAGCGCTCGCCACCGTCGCCGCCCCTCACCCTGGTCGTAGCCGCCGCAGCGCCGCCCGCACTGACCGCAGCGACGCGCCGCACCCCGGCGGAGCCGACACGACACCACGATCTCGTCAGTGCCATCGTCGAACTCGACCGCCTCGATGACCACGTCACGTTCGACGCCGACCACGCGTCCCCATACCCTCTTGGACTGCACCCCGTTGGCCCTCGCTCTCTTTCCAGCCGTAGCAGCCGGAAAGCCAAGCCGGACAACGGGGTGCACCCGCGGATGGTCAGCTACTCACCCACGGAACGGGGCGGAGAGCCACAATAGTTCGAGCCGCTTGCGGTGTCCGAGGACCGCGGGCGGGTTCAGCATCGCAAGAACCCGACCGGCAGTCGAGCATGCGTCGTCTTGTACCGCTGGCTCGCCAACGCTACAGAACGTCGCAGGTGGACGTTCGGTCCGCAACCTGCCGGATCGGCCCCGATGGGCATGAGGCCGCTGGCTCGCAGCGCCCACGACGAGAGCCACGCCGTAACGCCGAGTCGGGCGCGTGATCGACCCGCCACCGCACGGCCGCCCATGACGCCATCCGCAGTTCGGTTCGCTCGTTTGTGTCCGCGATTTCCGCCGAGTCGTGCGTGACCTGCGAACACAGACAAATTCCGCGTTGGGCCGCAACACCGATTGTGATGGAGCACCCGGCACCGAGTCAGGCGGGGGCCACACGACAGCCGCCGCAAGGAAGGTTGGATAGCGGCGCCTATCCGCCGTCCCGGACCGACCGCCGCACGACGTCGGTGAGCCCTGGACGGTCGGTACCGAACTGTTCGCTGGCGTTGTTCGGTCCCCGGCCGCTCGGCGCCGAGCCGAGCTGCGGACTCGGTCGCGGAACGTTCGCGGGCTGTTGCTGGCACGGCCCGCGCTTGCGGGAGTTACTGCGCCGCGAATGCCTCTTCAGGGCCGCCAACTTGATCGCAGCTCTCATGGGCTCTGGGGGTTGGACTGCACCCAGACCGAGACGTGCGAGGTGCTCTCGCCGGTGAAGGGCGAGCGGTCCCACCCGGACCATCGGTGACGGAGTGACATGCCGGCGAGTTTCGCCATCAGGTCGAGCTCGGACGGCCAGACGTACCGGAACAGGGTCCTGGACTCGCGTATGCCGGACCCGTCGGCGACGAAGTGGTGTGACATGGCCTGCTGGGCGACGAGGTCGATGTAGCGGTCGTAACCGACGTAGCCGGGGACGTGGGCGAATACCCGAGCGTCTTCGCCGGGTGGTAGACGGCGCAGGTCGGGAACTCCGACCTCGATCACGAAGTGGCCGCCGGGCTCGAGGTGCGCAGCGGCGTTGGCGAAGCATGCCGCCTGTTCGTCCTGGGTCGTCAGGTTTCCGATGCTGTTGAACACGAGGTACACGAGCCGGAAGGTGCCCTCGACCCGCGTCGTTGACATATCGCCGATCGTGACCTTGACGAGCCGCGCGTCATCCTTGGCACGGAGTCGTTCGGCCATCGCGATGGAGAGCTCGATGCCCGATACAGGTACACCTCGAGCCGCAAGCGGCAATGCGATCCGGCCCGTACCGACGGCGAACTCGAGCGCAGCGCCGTCCTCGGAAAGCTCGGCCAGGACATCGACTGTGAGGCCGACGACCTCGGGGTCGAACTCCGAGCCAGCGCCCTCGTCGTACCGCGCAGCGACGTCCTCGCCGAAGTAGTCCCGGGGCATGCCGCAGAGACTTGCATCCTGGCGTCACGCCCGCCACCGAGCTCAAAACCGCGCCGCGCCAACTCCCTCACGCCCGGACCGCCAGGCACCGGCGTGCCTCTCATGTTCCCCGTACGGGAGTCGCCGCGAATCGCGCGCCGCCTGCAGGGATCGACCACCGGACGCCGCGCGCCCGATCAGACGGCTCGGATCGCCGCCCCGGCATTCTCGCCCCGCGCCACAGCGACGCGGGTCGGTGAGGTGTCAGCACGCCTCCGATGACGCCTGGTCGCGATGCCTATACGCCACCTCCAGCCGCGCATCCCGTCAGCGTCGGTGTCATTCGGCAACGCATGCCTAGGTTGACAGCGTGACGCGAGACGAGGTCCTCGAACTGTGCGAGAGCTTGCCGGCAGCGGTCGAGGACTACCCCTTCGGAGACGAGGTTGCCGTGTTCAAGGTCGGAGGGCGCATGTTCGCCCTCGTGTCGCTCGATGAGGGTTCGGGCCGCGTGAACCTCAAGTGCGATCCGGAGCTCGCGCTCGAGCTGCGCGCTCGGTTCCCAGCGGTCAGCCCCGGCTACCACCAGAACAAGCGTCACTGGAACACCGTGGAGCTGGACGGCTCCATCGAGGACGACAACCTTCGAGAGATGATCGACCACTCGTATGAGCTCGTCGTCAGCCAACTCCCCCGAGCCGAGCGGACTCGACTCTCAGGCGAGTGACGCCGATTCCCACATGGCGAGTTCGGCTCCGCTTGTTTGGGTCGGTTAGCGGCGCCTATACGCCGTCCTGCACCAGCCGGCAGACGACGACGTTGATGCCCGGACGGTCGGTACCGAACGTCGTCAGTCCCTGTTCGGTGCCGCGTTCCGTGAGGTCGGGGTGCGCCGAGCACCGAATCAGGGCGCAACGCCGGCGTTAGCTCCGGTTGCCGTCGTAATCACGCCGGGCCGCCTCGACGATCGGCGGCCGCTGTTGTTAGGGCGCGCTCGGGAAGGGTCCGACGTCGAGCGGCCCTGACGACGTCGACACCGTGATTATGTGCGGTGATGGCTATCCCCTTCGCTACAGCAGCCACATCATCTTGTAGCCCGAGCGGGCGCCGTTCGTGCTCGCCCGCACTACCCGTTGTGGTCACTGTAAGGGGGGGATGGCCAGCATGTGCGGTTATGTCACTCGCCGTTACTCGTACTCGAAACCAGCACGTAAGCAGCGGCCCACCCCGAGCGTGCTTCGGCCGGTAGTTGCGGGCGCGAGCGCTCCGATCGGCGGTCGGCGCCTGCGGCTCGTCCGCCGCCGCTGCCGAAGCCGCGAGTCGGCCGTGGCCACGTCATTAGCCGCTGGGGGGACATCGCGCGATCGACGCCGGTCGGCGGATGCCTGCTTCGTCCGGCTCAACGCCGCCGCATTCGGTCGCTCCACGGCTTCTGCCGGCAAACGGGTGGCGAGCGCGCGTGAGTGAATGGCGACTCGGTGGCCGCATCAGCTTGGGACGCTCGCCAGACATTCCTCGAGGCCCGATCCGGCCGGGCCGCTGCTCATGGCTTGGCGGACCTCGAGGTGCTCGGCGTCCAGCTCGGCGAGGCGAGGGGAATCGCCGGCGGTGGCCGCCTCCGCCGACTCTTCCGCGATGCCGACGAGGCGGGCGAGCCGGCCGTAGAAAAGGGTGTACGCCCCCGTGTCGGTCGCCAGCGGCTTGTCCAGGGCGATCAGCTCCCCATGAGCCTCGTCCATGATCGCGGCGGCGGCCGCGTTCCACGCGGCGACCTGATCGAGCGCGCCCGCGGCGGGCACGGCGAGTCCCCCGAGCCGGGCGGCCTGGGTGGCACAGATCGCGACAACCTCGGCCGGGTAGGCCTCGCGACTCGTCAGCACCATCTGCACGTACTCCTGTATGTCCTGCTCCCAGAGTGGGATGGCCTCCTCGGTGAGCCGTGCCCCGTTACCCCCCGACGAGAAGATGATTGCGGCGTCCCGCGGGTGGTTGACACCCATCCAGGAGGCGAACGGCTCCCACACCTGGGGCGAGAACGACTCGGCGCCATCGTGATACGAACCGCGCACGATCTGTCCATCGTGAACGGTGAGATCGAAGTAGTTGCCGCTGTAGGGGCCTAGTCCGAGCTCGTCGGACCGGAGGGCGTGGAAGTCGAACGTGCACCGGACGGTGGTGCCGGTGGCCGAACTGCTCAGCTCGTCACAGGAGTCGAGCATCTGCTGGTACCGGTGGGCTTCGAGCAAGGAGATGATCCTTCGCAGCTCGTCGCGGGTTCCCTGCACCTCGTCGGACGTGAAGAAGTCGATCAGCCCGGTGATGTCGGCGTCGTCGGCGAGATAGGTGACGCCCGGTCGGCGTCGAAGGCGCCGTACGCCTCGACGAAGCCGTGGGCGACCTCCTCGGGTGCTGTCATCGCGCCGGGGTCGACGGTCGTGGCGGCGGGAATTTGGGGTTCGCTGGTGTTGTCTCGCGTGGCCAGCAGGAGGGCGCCGACGACGATCGCCACGACGGCTGCGGCGGCGGCGATCAGCCATCGGTGACGGCTCGGTGGCCGGATGGGTGTGGGTGTGGTGTCGATGAGGGTCACGTTGCTGCTCCTCGTGCGCAGGGTGTCGAGGGACACCGCGGGATCCACGACAGCAGCGGCGTCGTCGACGCGGGCCGGGTCGGCTCGTTCGAACAGGCGCATCACCTCGTCGTCGGTGATCACCGGGCACCTCCTTTCGCAGCAACAGGGGTTGAGGTCGGTCGCGACTGAGCCGGCGGTACTCGCGCCCGAGGTTGCGCCGGGCCCGGTGCAGGCGTTGTTTCACCGCGTTGGGGTCGATGTCGAGCACGGCGGCGATGTCGGCGACGGAGAGTTGTTCCCACGCCACCAGGCGGAGCACCTCGACGTCGCTGTCACCCAACCGGGCGGCGGCGTCGAGGACGAGGCGGTACTGGCCGCCGTCGATCACCGACTCGTCGGCGGCGGCCGCCGATCGGCGCGCCATCGACCGCAACCGGTCCTCGAGCCGTCGCCGCCGGGCCGTGCTGCGCTGTTGGTGACCGATCACCCGGTAGGCCACCCCGTACAGCCACACCAGCGCCTCGGCGCCGGCGGGGATGTCCTTGCGGCGGCGCCAGGCGGTGAGGAACGTCTCGGCGACGGCGTCGTCGACCAGATCGCTGGCCACACGTCGGCGGCAGAAGTCGCGGACCGGTCGGTGGTAGCGACCGTAGAGCTGGACGAACACGGCCTCTTCGGACGGGTGCACGAACGCTGCGGTGCCCGTCCCCTCGCTCATGACAAGAAAATGCCCGAATCTTCGGCACTCCTCGGGTTTGTGTGGATGGATCTGGGGTGAAAATGACTGTTCTGGCGATAACCGGGACCATCCACGATCGCTCTCAGCGATCATTTTCATTCACCCCGTGTGGTCGCCAGACCATGCCGACTGGGCGCGACTCCTGCCAGATCGCCATCTGGGTGAAAATGACTGTTCTGGCGATAGCCGGGACCGTCCACGATCGCTCTCAGCGGGTCAAGTCCCGCGCGGTGGTGTAAC